>CAVVDM010000010.1:0-156650 GCA_963746885.1 uncultured Alphaproteobacteria bacterium | reverse complement strand
GGCGCACCCCCACTCCGGCCATTGCTTGATAGCGACCGGGCTGTCCCAGTGGGGGGGCGACCCGACGTTCGGATTCCCCGCCTCAGGCACGGCTGGCCCCCCTGCAACGCGTGCTGCCCGGCCGGCTCTGATCTGAGCCGTGAACATGGATGAGCGGAAATTCAAACCAGCGCCGCGATACGACGCGGCTTATGCCACCTCGGAACTCATGCCGGCGAGGCGCAATCCCTCGTGAAACCGGTCCCGCCCGGCGACGACAAAGGGATTGTCATTCGGATTTGTGCCTTCGTGCTCCGTGACGCGGGCGAGTGTGTATCCGGGGAACTGCTGCTCGAACTCGCGCAGGGCTCGGGCCGCAGCCGCCTTTTTGCCCGACAGCGCATAGGCGCTGGCGAGATACAGGCGATTGTACCAGAGATGCGGCCACAGCTTGATCGAGCGTCGTAGCCAGGGTATCGCCTCGGCGTATTGACCCATGAAAAATCGCGCGCGGCCGATGATCCAATAGAACATGCCGCGTTGCGCGCTGCGGGGGCTGAGTTCCAGCGCCCTCTCGACTTCCGCGACCGCCTCTTCCGGGCGTCCGACATAGAGCAGCTGGGCGCCTCTTTGCGCATGAGCGCGGGCGAAATCCGGGGCGTATTTGAGCGTTTCGGAGAACGAGGCAAGAGCAGCTTCGTGCTCGCCTTTGGTGCGATGAACGAACCCCTTTGCATAGTGCGCCAGGGCGTGGCTGGGGTTGCTGCCGAGCGCTTGCAGCACCGCGGCTTCGGCTTTTTCCACTTCCGCCGGCCCGGCTTCGTTCCAGCGGTTGAGGTAGTCGCAGAGAACGCTCGTGGCGTGGAATACCGCGGTCTCATGGTGGGACGCCTCAAGCAGGCCGCGCATTTGCCGCGTACTTTGCGGGGTAAGGCGCTTGTCGTAGATCGCGCTCGCCCGAGCGACCGATTCACCCCGACTGATGCTCATCGCCTAGCCTCCTGCGCAATCTGTTCGTTCTACGGCAGCGCCGCCGCGCACGCAAACGGCAATTCCGGCAAGCAGCCCGGCAAGCAAAAGGTCGATCACGGGCGGCCGACATGGCAGCGTCTGATCAGGCAATCAGCGCTCGGGCATTCCAGCGCGACGCAGGCCTTCGTGAAATTTGTCGCGCGCGGCAACAACCGTCGGGTTGTTGTTCGGATTCGCGCTTTCCTGCTGCTTGACGACGGTCAGGGTGCAAGCCGGCGTCGGGAACCGCCGATTGAACTCCGCCAAACCCCGGACCGCTTCATCCAGCGCATCGACGAGCGCGTAAGCGCTAATCAGGTAAAGACGGTTGAACCAAAGATTTGGCCGCGTCTCGATGGATTTCCGGAACCAGGGGATCGCCTGGTCATAGTCGCCCGCGAAGAAGTTCGCGCGTCCGATGATCCAGTGAAAAATGCCGATCGAGGGGTCGTGCGGGCTCAGTCTGACGGCCTGGTCCACCAGCGCCGGCGCTTCTGCCGGGCGGCCGACGAAGATCAGTTCGTTGCCTTTATGGGCATAAGCAAGGGCAAAATTACGGTCGAGTTCGATGGCCCGGCTGAACGCCTCGAGCGCCGAATGATGGCGCCCGTGCGCGCCCTCGATCAGACCGTGGGCGACGTGCGCCAGCGCGTGATTCGGGTCGATCAGCAGCGCTTTCCGCACGGCCTCCTCGGCCTCGAAGAGTTCCTCCTTGCCGGTATTGTTCCAGTTGACGCGATGGTCTGACGCGATCATCTGGCCCAACCGCGCCCAGGTCTCCGCCGAACCCGGATCGAGTGCTGCCGATCGCTGCAGCAATTGGCGGGTTGCCCACGTATGCTCCGGCGCGACCGATCCGTAGAAGAGGCTGGTTGCTCGGAGTCTGAGGTCGAGCGCGTCCGGCTGCGGCGCTTTTTCGGCACGGCGTCCTTCGGCCCTCACCAATTGCACGTTCAACGAGGCGGCGATTCTGCCGGTTATGGCGTCCTCCAGGCCTTCCAACTCGACGAACGCGTTTTCAAACCGATCGCCCCATAGCTGCTCGCCCGAGGCAGCCTCAATCAGCTGGACATTGGTTCGGAGCCGATCGCCGCTGCGCCCGATGCTGCCGGCGACCAGGTAGCGGACGCCGAGTTCGCGGCCGATCTGACGTATATCAAGAGTGCTGCCCTTATAGGTGAGCCCGGTCGCGGGGGAGATGACGACGATATCCCGCATGCGCGACAGATCGACCGCGAGATCGCCGGTCACCGCGTCGGTAAGGTATTCCTGACCGGGATCGCCGCTCATATTGCGGAACGGCAACACCAGAATGGACGGCTTCGCGAATGACGGTGCGGGTTCGACGCTTGCCGGTCGTGCGAGCGGCGGCGCGGCGACCCCACCAGAGGCGCGCGTGGTGTAGAGGCGAAGCTCCTTCGGCAGGCCGCGCAGACGGTGGATGCCGTGGTCCGCAAAGACCAGTCCCGATCCGGCCACGAGATCGCGGACCGTTCTCGACACGATTACGTCGCCAGGCCCGCCGATCGCGGCAATGCGTGCCGCAGTGTGGACGGCGATACCAGTGATGTCGCCGGGCATCGGTGCGATCTCGCCGGCGTGGAGACCGCTGCGCACGGCAATCCCGAGCGGCGGAACCTTCTGTGCGATGGCCAAGGCGCAGCGAACGGCGCGGGCCGGGCTGTCAAAGGTGGCGAGAAAGCCATCGCCGGTGGTCTTGATTGCCCTTCCGCCAAACCGGCCGATCTCGTGGCGTGAAATTTGGTCATGCCGCTCCAGCAATGCGCGCCACTGCCAATCCCCCAACTCAGCCGCCCATCTTGTCGAATTCGACGATGTCGGTGAACAGGATGGTGGCGAGTATCCGTTCGTGCTCCCCCTCGGCGCCCGCATCGCGCGATGCGTCGGTTTCGTATTCGCGCACCCCGGCGATGAACCGGACACCCTTGCGCGGCACTGTGCGGATGACCGTCTGCGCCGCACCGCTGTCGCCCACCGCTCGGCGGGCGGCGTTGATGCGGGTGGCTACTGCCGAATCGGACACGATCCGGCCGCCCCAGACTCCGGCAATCAGCTCGTCTCGGCTGACAACCCGATCGCGATTCCGCAAGAGGTAGGCGAGGAGGTCAAAGACCTGTGGTTCGACCACGACCTGTTCGCGGCGCCAGTGCAGTTCATGGCGGTCAACATCGAGGGAATGTTCGCCAAATTCGAATTGCACTGAGATTCCCGAGCCAGGCGTCGCGAGCTTAAGTAAATCGAAAGTTGCGCTCAAGGGCAATTCAAGCTCGCCTTCGTCGCAAGAACCTGATTCAAGCTGCGCGGATCTCCATCTTTGGCGGGGAAGACGCCCAAGACCGGATCAGACTCACCAGGAGCCGGACGGAAATCACCTGGAAATCACCCTTGCGGACAGAGTGGCCATACGTAGCGATATCGCCGGGAATGGCAGCTTAGGGTCGGTTTGACCAGTTCGATCGAGGCCGGGCCAATGCCTGCGTCCGGCGCACTCCGGCGGGTCCCGCGCGCCGAGCGAAGGTCGGCCCACCCGAGAACAGCGGTCGCCGGCCTTAACGGGGTGCCGCAGGTCCCAAGCTCGCGAGTGCCTGCATTCGCCATACTGAATGGCGTTCACGCTGGATGCCCGGCTGCGCTAGCATGCTCGATCATCCGACAGCCTCGGAGGAAATGCAGATGACCCGCACCTATAACGTCGTCGATGCCGATGGCCATATTCTCGAGCCGCTCGATCTCTGGGACCATTACATCGATCCCGCTTTCCGCGAGCGCCGGCCGCGCTTCGTGATCGACGAGAACGGCAAGGAACGGCTCGGCGTCGAAGGCAAGTTGCTTGGCAACCCGCGCGGCATCGGCAGCCTCGGCTCGGTCGGCGTTCGGCAGGGGGCCGTCAAGCTCGACAGCTTAAAATACGCGGAGGGGAAAAAGGGCGGTTTCGACCCGCATGCCCGGATCGTCGACATGGATGCCGACGGGATCGACGCCGCGTTTCTGTACCCGAGCCTCGGTCTGTTCGCCGGTGCCGTCGAGGAGCCTGGGCTCGCCGCCGCGATGTGTCGCGCTTATAACCGCTGGCTCGCCGATTACTGCAAGCCCTACCCGGATCGGCTGTTCGGCGTGGCGATGCTGCCCATGCAGTCGGTCGAACTCGCGACCGAGGAAATGAGCTATGCGCGCCAGGCACTCGGCATGCGCGGCGGTTTCCTGCGGCCGAACCCCTATCACGGCAAGAAGATGATCAGCGACCCAATCTACGAGCCGTTCTGGGCAATGGCCGAACAGCTCGACTTCTCGATCGGCTTTCACGAAGGCTCGACCAACGCGATGCCGACGGTCGGGGTCGACCGCTTTGAAGGTGACCGTGCCGCCCGTCACATGATCTCGCACACAATGGAAATGATGCTGGTGGCGATGGCCGTCATCTGGGGTGGCGTCGTCGATCGTCACCCGCGGTTGCGGGTCGCCTTCCTCGAATCGGGCGGCGGCTGGATAGCCCCCTGGCTCGACCGCATGGACCGGCATTTCGACGATCAGGGCTTCAACGAGACCGCTCCGAAACTGCGGCCGAGCGATCTGTTCCGTCGCAATTGCTGGATTTCATTCGAGCCGGTCGAGGACAGCATCGCGGTGCTGGCCGACTATATCGGTCCGCACAAGATCATGTGGGCGACCGATTACCCGCATCAGGACGGCTTCTTCCCCGGCGCGCCGCAGATGCTTCGCGATCGGCTCGGGCCACTATCCGCCGACGCGCAGCGCCAGGTACTGGCCGGTGGTGCACTCGGCTTTTACGGCATCAACTGAGGCTGGCAATCGGCAATCGTGGCCACCTTCTCAGGGATCCGAGGACAAGCGTTGATGGCCCTTCGCCCGCGGCGAAGGCGCCTTTTTCTGTTGCCAAGCCGGTCAGAAGCCCAATTCTGGCCCGGAAACTGCCGGGAAACCCGGTGAATGTCGGATGATGGTGCGTTAGAATCATGCCAACTGGTGGAGATAGGGAGGAAGAAATGGACAAATCACCGGCTTTTGCGGCAACGCGGATCGAGAGGCGCTCTGTATTGAAGAGTGGAGCGGCGTTCGCCGCGGTGGGATCCGCGCTTTTCCACGCTCCGCTTGCGCAGGCGCAGACGGCCAAGGACGGCACGGGCGCCATGTTCGCCTACGTCGGCGCTTTCACGACCCCGAAGCGCAGAGGGCATGGCGGCGGCATCAACGTCTACCGCGTAGACCCGAGCGGCACCTGGATCCACGAGCAGCTCCTGGAAATCGTCAACCCATCCTTCCTGGCGCTCGATCGGGCCCAGCGGTTCCTCTACTCGGTGCACTCCGACCTCGAAGTGGTTTCGAGCTATGCGATCGATAAAAGTACCGGGCACATTACCGCCCTCAATTTGCAGTCGTGCGGCGGCAAGAACCCGGTGCACCTGTCGATCGACCCGAGCGGGCGGTGGATCATCACTGCCAATTACACGGGTGGCTCGGTCGGGGTGGTGCCGATCGAGAAGGATGGCAGCCTTGGGCCGCGTACCGACCTCGTTGCCCTCAAGGGCGAGCCGGGGCCGGATCGCGTCCGACAGGAGGGCTCGCATCCGCACAACGCCGTCTTCGACCCGAGCGGAAAGTTCCTCGCGATTCCCGACCTGGGGCTCGACAGGATCTTCGTGTTTCGGCTAGACGCGGCGAGCGGGAAATTGACCCCGAACGATCCGCCCTTCGTCGTCACGCAGAAGCGCGCCGGCCCGCGGCACATAGCCTTTCATCCAAAGATGCCGTTCGCCTACGTGGTCAACGAACTAGCCTCGACCGTCGTTACCTACGGTTTCGACGCGGAGCATGGCAGCTTGCAGGCGATCCAGGTCCTACCGGCCACGCCCTCGAGCTACACCGGCCAACTCAGCAGTGCCGAGATCGCCGTCGCTCCCGACGGTCGCTCCGTCTACGCTTCGAACCGGTGCAACGACAGCATTGTGGCTTTCTCTGTCGATCAACACGCCGGGACGCTGACAACGGTGGGCTGGGCACCAACCCAGGCGAACTCGCCCCGCTTCTTTGGCCTCGATCCCGCGGCTAAATTCCTCTACGCGGCCAACGCCGATGAGGGTTTCGGGCCGCCTGACCAGAAAAACACGAGCACGATCGTGCAATTCAAAATAGGGGAGAACGGCGCGCTGACGCCAACCGATCACGTGATCAAGGTTAACAGCCCGAGCACGATCGTATTCAGGACCGGCTAGGCTGCAGGTCAGGCGGCAGGGGCCGCCGCTTGTCCCCGGCGCGGTAACCGCGTCGCCCGAGTTGACGGATCGGCCCCGCCGCCGGACGTTTACGGCCAGGACAAGCTGCGCATCCTGGCCGATGTCGATCGCGCTGCCGGCACCGGCGGGATCGGCGCCATCCTGCGACGCGAAGAGCTGTATTCATCGGGCCTTTCGGATTGGCGACGACAGCGTGATGCCGGGACCCTTGGGGCTCTGACCCCGAGCAAGCGTGGTCCCAAGTCGCCGCCCACGCGATCGGATGCGAGACGAGATTATAGACTGTCGGCCGGGTCACCGCGGTCCTTCGGAGCCGTCGAGAACCCGAGCGCGCCGTCGAACATCGCCTCGCCGATCAGACGCTGCACTGCGGCCATCTCGTCGGACGGCGCCTGTCGCTTGGAGGCGGTCTCGCCCATCAAGCAACGACGGATGCCGGAATGGCCGACCAGCGCCCGATATTGACGCCGCGGCGCCTGCCGAGCACGTTCGCCCGGCCGCATCGGCGCAATAACCTGACCGCACTGATCTCGTCTCCCGATGCATGAGGCTCGGCGCCGGCCATCCGACGCAATCCTCGTTACCTGCATACTGTAAGACGGGTCGTCCCGCGCTCAGGCGGATGCGGTCTAGCGCCGCTCGCCGGTTTTACGCGCGCGCCTGCGCCGGCGGCGGTGCGGCCGCCGGATTGGGGCTCGAGCCGAACGGGAAGACGTTGCGGATCATGTTGTCGAGAAACCCGAAGAAGCTGTGGCTCGCGTAGCCGGCAAGGAAGCCGAAGCCGCTCGCGGTGAGCGTCAGCTGGCCGGAAACCCCGCCCGCTCCCTGGATCGGCACGGAGGTCGGGCTGAGAAACAGTCCGACCGCAATGCCGGCGACCAGCCCGGTCGGAATGCCGATTTTCATCCGCACCAGGTCGCGCGGCGACAACTCGCTCGCGGCGATGCGGTTCAGCAACGCACGGAAGGTGCCGATGAAGGTACCGAGAAGCGCGAACATCATCGGCAGGATATATGTCGCGAAGACGACGAGGAAGGAGGTCGCCGTCTGCCAATAGGTGACGTTTGCTCTGGCGTACGGCGATACTTTGTTGGCTACCGCCTCGGGTCGGGAGTTCGCAGCCGGCTCGGCCTTGGCGGCCACCTCCTGCGGCTGTATCCCCGCATTCCCGGACAGTAGCCAGTGCCAGCACCAGACGTGGCCGATTTTCGCGATGGGATGCATATTCGCGCAGCGGAACACGTCGTTCACTTGCGTGCCCGCGGTCTTTGCGACGATCGTCAGGTAGCGGTATTTGCGGCAGGCAAACTGGCGGCGTCCGGCGTCATCGGACGACGGGGGCGCCGCGCTGGCGTCGGCCTCCTGGGTACAGGCGATCAGCGTAGGATCGGCGCTAAGTTCGCCGACGACGGATTTCCAGTCCTGGTCGAGCCGCTCAAGGGCGGCGCGGCCAAGCCCGGCATCCCGGTACGCGACGGCGGTCAGGACCAGCCAGAACAGCAAGAACAGCGTCAAGCCATCGCGCCAGAGGCGGAACTTGTGTGCGTGGGCCTGCAGGCTCGGGTAGCTGTTTTGCGCCAGATGGATCCGGGTATCGCGCTGCGGGGCGGGGGGCTCCTCGCGTTTGAACCATCGGCGCAGGTTCTGTAACGACAGTATGCTGCCTTCCTGGTTTATGAACATCCTCGTATAGGCGATCGACAGCCCACTCGCAGGCGCTGCGAGGCTGCTCAGCTGGTCCTTTGCGACCAGCAGTATCGCGGCGTTTCGGGCATTGGCCGCCCTTGTGCCGTCCGGCGGATATCGCATTTCGGCAATGGCTTCGATGATCTCTCCGGCCGTCATCGTCTTGTCCGGGTTTGTCGGGTCCGACATCGACAGCCCGCGCAGCGTCCGGTCGGCGCGGCTCGAAACGAGATCGATCAGCAGATGAACCTCGTTAAGGTCCTGATTGAAAATCAATTCCTCCAGGATCTCATCGCTGCCCGCCTGATCGCGTTTTTTATCTGAGTCCATGGGCGTCCTCCCGACCGGACCTTTGCTTTTAACGTTCGGTCCGTAGAACATCATTTTACCCGACATTCACCGGATTACGATTCGTCAAGATTGCCTAACAACAACGGCGTCGCTCGCCCAAATGGAAGACGGCCGCGCTCGCCGCGCCCACGTCGCTGCCGCACGCGCCGGCGAGGTCGTTTTTCCGCACCACTGCGGGCGCTCTGGTCGCTGATCGGGCTGGCGGCCGGAGATCAGGCGGCGGTTTCCGGCGGTGCCGGTGATGATGGTGACGGCCTATGGCGATGACGAGCGGCGGCGGGCGGAAGAACTGGGCGCGTTCGGCTTTGTCACCAAGCCGGTCGATTTCGCGCTGCTGAAGGAGTGGCTGCGGCAACTGCCGAGCACCGCCGATTGAGCAAGCCGCCCCATGAGGGAATGACCGCTTGCAGGTTTGGGTGATCGATTCCGGTGCTCCAGCGATGTTCTCATTATTACCGCTGGCTTCAATCGGCGGTTTTGGGCGGCGGCGGTCGATAATCACGGGAAGGGGCCGACGGCCGCTTTCGGCGCAAGGCTGTCGCTGCTGGACGCTCCAGTAAACGTCCGCTGACCGAGCCGACAACCGCCGCTCGCCTCAGAGGCTCCCAGGCGCTCCGAGCATGCCGAACGACATGCAAAACGGGAGCGTCAACCGACTATACACAAATATGTTGTGTAACCCATAATGTTCTTGTTATGTTCACTGTGCCGCGCTGTGCGCTCGCCGGTCGCGGTGTTCGCAATAGGCTCACGACGGGAGGACTCCAAATGGGCGAAAAAGTGCCGATTATCGTAGTGCTTGGCATCGATGTTGACGGTAGGGCGCACGCATCGCGCTTTGACGAGCGCGATGCGCCGTTCGTGCAGCGTGCCGCCGAGCTGATGGGGTTTCACGTGATCCGCGTTCCCCCGGACAATGACGAGCTGCACGGCATCGCCGAAAAGCTGCCGCTGGGCAAAATCTTCGCCACCGGCCGCGCCCTTCGTGCCATTCGTCAGCCGCGCAGCGCTCGACAAGCTGGCGACGCTAGTCGGGGGCGGTGTCACGATCACGGCGCGGGCAGAAGCGGGGGCCGATTCGGTCTACCCCTTGCGCGACATGTTCACGACCGAAGCGATCACCGCCGCCGATGCGCTGTGGGCGAAAATCGAGATCGGCACGATGGTGCTCGCCGAGCAGCCGCATGTCTACGGTCCGGGCTGGTGGCAAGGCGTTGTTGTTGACGTCAAGGGCGACGATCTGACGATCCGCTGGCTGGACGATGCGGCCGAGGAACCGATCCACGTTGCGCGCCGCGACGTGGCGCTGCGCCACCCCGGCGCCGATTGACCAGGACAGTACTTTCGCAATGACATTGGCTCGCTTGGCCGAGGCGTGTCCTGTCCCTGACGCCAGCAGCGGCACAAGCGAAGCCGCACTGACCTGATCACGCTGGCTCCGGCCGGCTCACCCAAAACCGCATCATTTATCGGCACTCACCGCGACGGGCGCCGAGGGGCGTCGTGCGCTGACCGCGTGCGGCGCCCTTGTCGTGTCGCGACCAACCCAGGAGAGCACATGAAGCCATTACGCATCCGCGTCAGCCGCATTGTCGATCACGGCACCATCGTCAGCCTTATCGGCGTCGATACCGAAGCAGGCCAGCCGGTGACGATCCACGTCGATCACCGGCCGTTCGCCACGTTCTGGGAAGCCTGGCGAGAGGCCGGCTTTCCGCAGCCGATCGAGTACGAAGCCGACCGGCTGCTGCTGCATCTCGACATGTTCCCCGCGGAAGAGGGCGACGACGTGCTGCTCGTCGAGCTGGGCGACACGCAAGCTACCTCAACGAGCAACGACCAGCCGGCCCGGGAGATCGAGCAATGACCGACCCCGTGAAAGCCGCCCGGATTCGCGAGCTGAACAATCAGCTCCGCTGCAAGGGCACCGGCGGTCGCGTCATGATCACCCGCGGCATCCAAGCGCTCGGCCCGGACGGCGTGCGCGAGGTGCTGATCGCGGTGGCGCGGTTCAACGACTTCAGCGAGGACAACGATCCCTGGGCCGAGCACGACTGCGCGGTGCTGACCGTCAACGGCCGCCGGATCATCTTTAAGGTCGATTATTTTGATTGTGATCTCGCCTACCATTCGCCCGACGCCAGCGATCCGACCGTCACCCAGCAGGTGCTGACCGTGATGCTGAGCGAAGAATACTGAGGCCGGGCTATGGCAGGCAAACAGGCCAAAGTCCTGACGCGCTTGCAAGTACAGGCTGCTTTGCGCCATGCGCGGCGCAGCAGATATCCGCTGCGCGACCGCGTCATGATCCTGCTGTCAATCAAAGCCGGCTTCTAGGTGACGATTATCGGCTGCGGACGGCCGCCCGCGCCAGGGTGCTTCTTTAACCTGGTCGACCTCGTCAACCAGCTCGAACAGGAGAAGGCTGCCGGTCGCAGTGGCCGGCTCGCCGAGAACCTGCTGCGCTACGATCTCATCGTCATCGACGAACTGGGCTACCTGCCGTTCAGCCAGCCCGGAGGCCAGTTGCTGTTCCACCTGATCAGCAACCTCTACGAGAACACCTCACTGCTGATCACCACCAACCTCGCCTTCGCCGATTGGCCCCAGGTGTTCGGTGACGCCAAGATGACCACCGCCATGCTCGATCGCCTGACCCACCACTGCGACATCATCGAGACCGGCAACGACAGCGGGCGATTTAAAAACCGCACTTGAGTTGCCCTACCACCCCGGCTTGCGCCAGTGGGCAAACAGGCACCCCCCGCGCTGCGCTCCGTCGGACTCGTGGCGGTCACTCCGCTCCGCGCGGGTCCCTCCTGTTCGCTATCGGGACAAGCCTGAACCAACGCCGGTGAGGGGTCGCGATTGGACGCGAAAAGGGCGGCGCAGTTGCAAGCGATTTGACAGCTCGGGAGCTTTCGGCCGGCTGGCGGTGTCGAGGGTGGTATGCCGCTCGTATCTGTTCCTTACCGATACGAGCGCGATGCCCGGCCTTCACGTCACCGACACACAGGTACGGCTTTACATGAGCAAACGCACCCAACGCACCCAGGCCGCAGCGGCCGAAAGCGCGGCGAAGACCGTGCCGGGCGTGAAGTCGGTCGCAAACAATCTCGGCCGCGCCCTATTGTCGGGCGTGCCGCTGTAAGGGGGGCCACTCAGGCTATCTTTTTCGGTCAGATCAGAGCGTTAAGAGCGATAGCCCAGCGGCGGTCGATCTTAACGCTCTGACTTTCCATAATAAAGGGCCCCTTCTGCGGCTTGACCGCCAGGCACTGGTCGCCAACAAGGGCTTCCACCGGTTCCTCAAGAGCCCGAGGGCGACGGTTTCGTCATCGATCGTACCAAGGTCGAGGCCGACGCCCGCTTCGACGGCCTCTTCGTGCTGCGCACCAACACGAAAATCTCCGCCCTCCAAGTCGTCCTGCGATACCGCAACCTTCTCGCCGTGGAGGACGCCTTCAAAACGGCTAAGGCGCTGCTCGCCACCCGGCCGATCTTCCACAAAACCGATGCCGGCATCCGCGGCCACGTCTTTTGCACCTTCCTCGCCCTGGTCCTGCGAAAGGAACTGATGGATCGTCTGGCGGCACGCCGCAGCAAGCTCGAATGGCAGCGCATCGTCGACGATCTGGCCGATCTCAGTGAGATCGAAGTCGAACAGGACGGCCGCCGCGCCCGACTGCGAACCGCTCCCGGCCCGACGATCGATCCAATCTGCCGCGCTATCGACCTCACCCTGTCGCCCGTCTTCCAGGAGATACCGCCCGCCAGCTGAACCCGCTCGAAACTGTGGTGCTTAAATCTGAAAACGGCCTTCAGGCCGTTGATAATAAGCCATCTTCAAAACGAAACTGCGGAAGTTGGGATTATTGTACCGTTGCCACCCCAGTTGGACCTGTCGAGAAGTTCGAGGATACGTCACGCGGCGTCGATGCGATCGCGGCAGCCCTCGGGCTCGCCCGACGCGGAGTTGCGATTCGGTGCTACCGTAACGGCTTGCCGGATGGCACGTCAGCAAGCGGCTGCGCATTCCGCCTGGCATCCGGCTCTGCTTCCTGCCGCCCTACACCCCGGAACTGCAGCTCGCCGAGCGCCTCCGGCCGCTCGCCGACGAAACCGTCGCCAATCGACCATTCGCCTCCCTCGACGAACTCACCGACGCGCTCGATCGCCGATGCTCAATCCTCACCGACGACCCCGCCGTCATCAAGGCCAACACCAATTTCCACTGGTGGCCAGCCGAATGAATTAAGCCGAGTCGGTATTATTCACAGCCAGGACGAAAAGCCAGCCTTATCGGTCTGCCGCCATGGCCGCCCTAACCGGGCGCAGGCGTGCGGTGACGCGGTGTTTCCTGCCGCCTGTTGGGAGAGCAATGCAATCGCCGCCCACGAGGCGCCCATCTACCGCAAGCTCGACGCGGCCAGTGCCAAGCTGTTCGGGGTCCTCGATGGTGATGATCAGCATCCCGCTGGGCCCCTTGACCCGGACTTCCGCACCGCCCCAGTTCTTCGGGATTCGAGGGGAAATCCTGACGGTGCCGCGGTGGAGGCTGAGACCGAGGATGCCCTCGACGGCGAGTTGCCATGTCCAACCGGCGGCGCCCGTGTACCAAGTCCAACCGGCTTCGCCGATCCCCGGATCGGCGCCGCGCACGTCGCCGGGCAGGACATAGGGCTCGGCGCGGTAGAGATCCGCGCCGGTGGCGTCGGCGGTGCGGCGAATTGGGTTGATCAGATCGAAAATCTCATAGGCGCGGTCGCTGTCGCCTAACCGTGCGTGGGCCAGACCCAGCCAGGCCGCCGCATGAGTATACTGGCCGCCGTTTTCGCGCACGCCCGGCGGATAGGCGCGAATATAGCCCGGATCGCGCGGTGTTCGGTCGAACGGCGGCGTGAGCAGACGCACCAGCCGCGCTTCCGGATCGACGAGCCGCTCGGTCGCCGCGGCGACGGCCGCTGCTGTTCGAGCAGGCGATGGTCCGCTGGCCAGCGCAGCCCAGGATTGGGATATGCTGTCGATCTGGCATTCGTCGGAGTTTTTCGAGCCCCAGGGCAGACCATCATCTGCGAAGGCCCGCGCATACCATGCGCCGTCCCACCCAGCTGCGTCGGCGGCACGGCGCAGATCGGCGGCGTGCGACCTCCAGAGCCCGGCGAGATCGTCGCGCCCGAAGTCCACAGCGAGGTCAGCGAACGCGTCGGCGCAAACTGCGGCGAACCAAGCAAGCCAGACGCTTTCGCCACGTCCCTCGTTCCCGACCCGGTCCATGCCGTCGTTCCAGTCGCCCGTTCCGATGAGCGGCAGCCCATGCGCGCCCGCGGTGACGCCACGCTCTAGCGCGCGCCGGCAATGCTCGAACAGTGTCGCGTGCTCGGCGCCCGCTACGAACAGAGCGTAGCGGTCTTCCTCGTCGTCCCCGAGCGGTGGGGCGGAAAGAAACGGAACCTGCTCGGCGAGGATAGAGACGTCGCCCGTGGCAACGACATAACGGCCGGTCGCATAGACGAGCCACAGCAGGTCATCCGAGCAGTGCGTTCGCACACCGCGCCCTAAAGGCGGATGCCACCAGTGCAGAACGTCTCCCTCCTCGAACTGCCGTGTCGCGCAGTCGAGGATATGCGCGCGCACCCGCTGCGGCTCGATGAACAGAAGTGCCATCATGTCCTGAAGCTGGTCGCGGAAACCGAAGGCGCCGCCGGCCTGCTGGAAGCCGGCCCGGGCCAGCACGCGCGAGGCATAGGTCTGGTTGATGAGCCAACGGTTGACCAAAAGGTCGAAAGCCGGGTCCGGGCTGGTGACCGTGACAGCGCCAAGTCGCCGTTCCCAGACCGCGTCGTTTGCAGCGAGCGCGGTCTTGGCCCTGTCGACGTTACTCCAATGCGCGGCGAGACGTGCCGCCTCTACAGAATCGGTTCCCTCGCCAAGCACGAAAACCACCTCCTCCACCGCCCCAGGCGCGAGGTCGATATGAACCTGGAACGCCGCACAGGGGTCGGCGATGCCATCGAGCGCGCCGTCCAGGCTCCAGGCGGTGAGGCCAGCCGGATGTGCGGGATCACCGTTTCGGCCGAGAAACGCTGCGCGGTCGCAGGTCAGGCTATGGGGCGGGCGGCTCGCGGCGAGAAACGCCGCGCGGTCGCCGAATTCCGGATTCCAGCCGTTGCGGGCGACCAAGGCCCGACTCTCGGCATCGTAACCGCAGACCAGATGCGGACGCGCCACGCTGGCCAGCGCGCCGAGCAGCCATTCGGCGTAGTAGGTGGCGGTCAACCGGCGACCGCGACCACCCGGGTTGGACAGGCTGAGAAGCGCGAGCTTCACCGGAGCGTCGGGCGGGACGAAGACGGTGAGACGCTGCTCCAGACCTTCTCCGTTGCGTTGCCACGTCGTCGCACCCGGACGGTGGCGGATCTGGCAGGGCAAGTCGCCGCCGGTGGGGAGTGGGGTCGGCGTCCAAATCCTGGCGGTCTCCTCGTCACGCAGGTAGAGCGCCTCTGCCTGCGGATCGACCAGTGGATCGTTCGACCATGGCGTTAGTCGATGCTCGCCACTGTTGATGCACCAGGTGAAGCCAAGCCCCGCCTCCGAGACGATCGATCCGAAGCTCTCATTCGCCAGAACGTTGCACCAAGGCGCCGGCGTCCGGCGCCCGCTCTCAAGATGGATCACATAGTCCCCATCGTCCGGGGTGAACCCCCCATAGGAGTTGTCGAAGGCGCTGTCCGAAGGACGTACGAGTGCTGGTGCCGGCGTCGGCTCGGGAGGGGGCGGCCCGACGGGTTGGAAACGGGGTGGTGCGATGCGCGCTGGGCGCGGCGCGGCCACCGCGTCGGCAAGCGATTCCGCCGCGCCGTCGAGTGACAGTCGCGCCGAAGCCTCGAGGGTCCGCCGCTCCGTCGCTCCGAACCGGTCCGCCGCCAGGAGATAAACGCCCCCCGAACCGCCGAGGCCCTCGAGGACGCCTGCCTCGCGAAGGGTGGCGGACAGCCGTTCGCGGATCGGCTCCAAATAGCCGGAAGCGCCTTCGCGCAGAATAACCAGGTCCGAGCGAAGGCCCCGCCGCAGCCACCATTGATGCGCCCGGATCACGGCGGGGAGCAGCTGCGCGTGCGCATCATCTGCCACTTGCACGAGGACAATCGGCAAATCGCCGGAGAGGCCCATGCTCCAGAGCTGCGGCTGGGAAGGTAGGCCGGTCTCCAACGCAGCCGCCAATACATGCGTCGGCGGTCGGGGAAAGACGAGATCCCGACACAGGGCCTGCGCCTCGGCCAGCGCCCTCGAATCGAGGCCGAGACGTCGCGCCTCCAGCGCCGCGGATCGCAGAGCATCCTCCATCCCCCAATCGAGAGCCGGCGCGGTCGCGTAGCGCTCGGCGATTTCGAGCGCAGTCTCACGCGAGCCGGCGGCAACCGTTACGAAGGCGACATGCGCCCGTGCTCCGGGAGCCAGGCTGACCCGCGCGCGCAGCGCCATGACCGGATCGAGCGTCCATCCGGCACCGCCCTCCAGCACGGAGGTCGCACCCGGCGGCCGTTCGGCGTCGCCATGCCGGCCGAGAAACCTCCGACGGTCGGTCTCGAAACCCGCAGGCGTCACTGCGGCATCGGCTGACAGAAGGCTGTGGACGAGAACCGGCGGTCGATCCGCGGGTCGTCTCGGCCGACGCGTGAAGACGAGCGCGTCCAGCGCATCGAGTTGCTCGCTGTGGATAAAGAGCTTGCTGAACGCAGGGTGACGCTCATAGGCGGCCGCGGGCGCGAGCACCACCTCGGCATAGCTCGTCAGATCGATCTCGCGCGTCTGGCCACTGTCGTTGAAGAGGGTGACGCGGCGGATCTCCACATCGTCGCCCGGCGCAATCGCTATTTCGAGGTTTGTCGACAGGCCGTTCGTACGCTCGTGGAACTCGACCTTATGCGCGTGAAAGCTTACCTCTGTCGACTGACCCAGCCCGCGGCCGCCGAGTGACCAGACCGCCCCGCTGTCCCGCTCGCTGAGATAGATCCGCGCATCGCCGCCGCGGCAAGCGGCGTCTCCCGTCCACCGCGTCAGCGCCTGGCCCCGCCACCAGAGCGCGCCCCCTCCGGCATCGGAAATCCAGGATGCGAGGCTTCCGTTGCCGATAACGTGAAGCTGCGGCCTCGGCTCGTTCGGTGCGGTCCAACCGTGCAGCATCGGCGTTGGTGTGCGGGCGAGGTCGGGCGCGGCCGTTTCCGCCTCGGTCGCCTGCTCGGGCGGGAACTCCCAGGGCACGCGCTCCTGCAACAGCAGTTCGGTCGCGCGCATGTGCGGCTCGCGGCCGAAGCGCCTCACAAGGATGTTGTCGTTCAGCGCGTTGCCGATGGCGGCCGCGATCATGCCCTGATGGTGGGCCATGTAGGCCCGTACAGGGGTGAAACCGCCATTCATTGGCCGTCGGTCCGGTGTGAAATCAGCCGCTTCGAAAAAGCCGTACTGACCGCGCAGCCCGAGCTTCTCCAACCATCGGAGATTGGCGGTGGCCGCGATCGGTGCGACGGCCAGCGCCAGCGCGCTGGCATAAGGCGCGACCACGTAGTCCTCGGACAGCCCGCGTTTTAGGCCGAGGCCCGGCACCCCGAAGGCCTGATACTGGTACCGATGTAGGGCGTCACGGGCAGCGTAGCCGGACTCCGACACGCCCCAGGGCAGGCCGAGCTTCTCGCCATAGCGCCGTTGCGCGGAAACCGCGGCGCGTTCGCTCTGCCCAAGAAGCCGCCCTGCATCGCTCGGCAACAACAGTGCCGGCATAAGGTACTCGAACATCGACCCGTTCCAGGAGAGCGTCACCCGCGCGCCGCCGGCCTGGGTGATGGGCCGCCCGAGGTGGAACCAGTGTTCGACAGGCACGTCGCGCTTGGCGATCGCAAAATAGCTCGCCAGCCGCGCCTCGCTCGCCAGCAGATCGTAGTGGTGCTGGTCGAGCCTGTCAGAGCTGAGGTTGTAGCCGATGAAAAAGGTTCGGGTTTCCGTGTCATAAAGCAGGCGGAAATCCATGCCGAACGCCCGCGCGCTCGCACGCTGCGCGATGCTCTCGAGGCTCTTGCGCAATTCGGTGCAGGCGGCCATCCCGCGGTCGAGCGCCGTGTTCGCTTCACCGACCCAACGCCGGCTGTCGGCGTCGGCTGGAGCCAGTTCCGACAGCGCGGCACGCACGCGGCCGATCCTTTCGGCACTCTCATCGAGGCGTGCGTCGGGTCCGGGCAGCGCGTCGATGAGTTCCTCCACCGCGCCGAGACCGGCCGGCGGCGCGTCGGTCAAAGCGCGCCAAGGCTCTAGCGCGTCTAGATCGCGTCTCATGTTCACGAGATGATGGTCGGCACGCTCGAGCCAGAGATGGATCTCGTGCGCGTCGGTCTGAGCGGCATTGTCGAGCGCTTCCGGGACAAGCGTCCGAATCTCTTGCCAGTCGCTCGCGCCGATCTCGATCAGCGCTGCCCTCCAGGTCTGCGGCGCGCACCGGATCGCCGGGAGCCGGTCGAGCGTCGCATCGAGGTGGCCCAAGATCTCGCGCCGATGCGGCTCGGGCAGGGCGGAAACTGCGTCGCGCAGCAGACGGAGCACATCCTCGAGGCCGCTCCACAGCGCCGGAGACATCGCCGGTCCTCGGGCGGCCTCGCGGCAGCCTTCGCGCAGCGTGAGCAGGCTCACCGCCAGGTTGCCGCTGTCGACTGTGGAGACGTAGCGTGGTTCGAGGGACTTGAACGTTTTCGTCTCGAACCAGTTGAATGTGTGACCGGCGTAGCTCTCGAGCCGATCGAGCGAATCCAGCGCGCAGATCATCCGCGCGGCGAGGTCGTGCAGGCCGATATGACCGAAATCCCACGCCGTCAGCGACGAGAGGAACAGCATGCCGACATTGGTAGGAGAGCTGCGGTGAGCGATCTCTTCATGGGGGTTCGCCTGATAGTTGTCGGACGGCAGCCAGTTGTCGTCGGGCCCGGCGAATGTCTCGAAGAAGAGCCACGTCCGCCGAGCGACTTGGCGCAGGTAGATCTGGTCGTCAGCCCCCAACGTCTCCACTACCAGCGGCCTCGGCCTGCTTATGAGACGGGCTATCTCGGGCGAGGCGAACCACAATAGGAGAAGCGGCGCAGCCCCAGGCAACCCTGAGGGATCGACGATGGCGAGGCTCAAAGCGATTGTGGTGGCGATCACGGGCGCAGCAGCCATCTCGGCCCAGGTCCCGATCCGTCCTTCTGCGGCCTGCGCGGCAGAATGAGCGGCCGATGTCCATTCCAGCATCCGCTGCCGCGAGACATAGACGCGCCAGAAAGTCCGCGCGATCGCATCTGCCGCCGCCACAGCCTCGTATGCCATGAAGACGATCGCGAGCAGCCAGCGCCCGCTGTGATCGGCCATTCGGCGCAGCATGCCCCGCGCAGCGCCACGGCGTCGCCCGCGCGCCAGGCCGGTCACGAGGTCGGTGAACAGGTAGGCGCCCGGGGCGGCCACTGTGAGCACCGTCCAAATCAGGGCCTCGCCCGGCAGCGCCAGCCATGCCACCGCCGCGAACGCGATCAGTGCCGGCGGGATCAGGCTGCGCCGCAGATTATCGAGGATCTTCCAGCGGTCGAGTACCGACAGCCGGTTGGGCGCGCGCGTCCCGCCGCAGACCGGCACCGATCCGGCGAGCCACGGCAGAAGCTGCCAGTCGCCACGTACCCAGCGATAGGCGCGGCGGGCATAGGCGAGATAGTTCGCCGGGAAGTCCTCGTAGAAGACGATGTCGCTGGCCAGCGCCGCGCGTCCGTGCAGACCCTCGAACAGGTCGTGGCTGACGATCGCGTTCTCCGGCGCGCGCCCATGCAGATATTGATGGAAGGCCGCGACGTCGTAGGCGCCCTTGCCAGTGAAGATCCCTTCACCGAACAGGTCCTGATATACGTCGGAGACCGCGCGGCTGTAGATGTCGATCGCCGTGTCGCCGGTATAGAGGCGGGTGAACAGCGAGCGCTCGCCGGCGCCGGGCGAGATCTCGACCCTCGGCTGGACAAAGGTGTAGCCCCGGCGCGGTTTCCCCGACCCGGGGTCGAATTCGACGCGGTTGAGCGGATGGGCGAGAGCGCCGAGCAGCCGGTTGATTCCGCCCGGTGAGGCCGTGGTGTCGGCGTCAAGCGTGACGACGAAGCGCGCCCGGCTGAGTGCGTCGACGTCGCCCTCGCGCAAGACAAAGGCCTCGGGCATGTGGCCGAGAATGAAAGCGGTGAACTCTTCGAGCTTGCCGCGCTTGCGCTCCCACCCCATCCAGCAGCCTTCGGCCGCGTTCCAGCGGCGCGCCCGGTGGAGCAGCGCGAACGGGGCCTGTTCCGGATAGCGCGCGTTCAGGCGGCGCACGCCCGCGACCAGCGCCGCCTCGATCGGCGTATCTTCGGGCGTACGCTCGGTATCGGCGTCCGCGAGGTCGGTCAGCAGCGCCATGCGGATCAGCGGGTCCGGGTTTGACAGCCAGTGCGTCTCCAGACGCTCAATCAGCGGCCCGACCTCGCCCTCCTTACGGAGGATCACGGGCATCACCAGCGCCGCTTCGCAGCCCGCGCCGAGGCCGCGCTCGACGTCGAGCTTCGGCAGCACCCGGGGCGGAACGAATTGGGTGACGATCCAGTGCGTGAGCGTGACGCTAATGATCATTGCGGGCGTGAGCGACAGGGCAAGCCCGGCCGCCCAGGCCGCGGCACCTGCATCGAGTGACGCGAGCAGCAGGGTCGGCACCGCGAGTGCTGCGATACCGATGCCTGCCAGCGCGCCGGTGTAGCTGACGCCGGGGTGACCGATCACCCAGCGGCCCAGCGCGGCGGCAGGCGTGGGGCGAAAGCCGACCGTCCGCTCAAGCGCCGCCCGGCCTTCGGCGACCAGCCAGCATCCGACATGCCCGCCGCGCCGTGCGCCCGCATGGGCGCGCGTCAGCTCTAGCGCAGCCTCGGCGACATCCGACTCGGACACGCGCGCGCCGTTGGCAATTTCCTCCACCGCCTTGCGGTAGCGGTCGCGCGTGTCGAAATCCATCTCCGGATACACCCCGGCCGGATCGGCCTGCAGGATCGCCTCGACCCGGCTGACCTGCTCAAAGAATGCCTTCCAGGACGTGTTCGACACCGCGATGAGCGCGGAAATTGCACGAGAGACGCTCTCGGTCGCGTCAAGTGGCTCGTGCGGGGCCAATCCGGGGGTCGGCTCAAATGGCGGCGCGAGATCGGGTACGAGTTCGGAGAAGGCGAGAACAAGCCTCTCGAGACAGACGAGGCGCAGCATCGCTGGAAAGGCCCAAAGCTCGGCAATAGTGAGCGGCCCGTCCTGTTGATAGGCATTGACGAAATCTGCGGCGCCCGCGAGGCCGATATGCATGTGCGCGGCGTCGAGCATGCCGTGGGCCAGTGCCATAACTCGCGGAATTCCCCGATATTCGGGCGCGGCAAGGCGCGGCAGGCGGCGGTAGAAGGAAGCCGGCATGTCCTCGCGCACCTGCCGGACCGCGCGTCGGACATGAAACTCGTTGTCAAGCAGCCACTCGGAGGCCTTCGCGGCATGGTGTGGCGGCTCGACGCAGGACTGGCGGGCCCGATCCAGCCATGGGACGATTTCAGAAAGCTTCCGCCAGGCAGGCGCCGGCGCGGGCGCGTCCCGACCGACGTTATGGCGCGCTCGAAGTGCCGCGGCGGCAAGCGCGAGCGCGCTGTCCGGCGCGGTGGTTCTCTCCAGCGGGGCGGCGAGGGTCAAATCAGCGCTCGGCTCGGCAGTCTCACTGCCTCCGCTTCCTCACCACACCGAAGGGCCCGTGGCGGGGTCCACCCCTGCCCTCGCACGAGGAGGATGGGTTTGTCGACATGGTTGATCAGATACTCTGCGACGCTGCCTACTGAGAGGTCCGGGTGCCCGCTGAAACCGGTGGCGGAAAGGACGATGATGTCCGAATGGTAATCCACGGCGGCACGCGCGAGCGCATGGCGGGGATCTCCGCTCGCCAATACTCGCGTTCGCGTGGAGACCGGAGCGCGCGGTAAGCGTGATCGCACCTGCCTCAGGTATTGCTCGGCAACGCGCTCGTTGCGACGACGCAGTCGATCGCGCAAAGCGATGGCTTCCGCTTCGAGCGGGCCGGTCTCGGTAAGATCGATGTTCGGTGCCGCATGGACGAGCACGACCTCGGCGTCGTGAGCGGCCGCGATCGCCAAGGCGATCGGCAAGGCGCACTCCGACCGGGACGAGCCGTCGAGCGGCGTCATCACCCGGCGATACCGCACGGGGGCGTCATCGACCTTGGTCGACGGGACGAGGAGCACTGAAGCATTGGTGGCCTCCGCGACGCGACGCGATGTGCCGCCCAGCCCGGCGAACGGCCAGTTGCTCTCGCCGCCTACGCCCAAGACTGTCAGATCGACATTGTTGTCGCGCACCCAGGCGCAAATGCCTTCCGCGGCCGGACCATCGATCACCACCGCGTCGGCGTAAAGGTCGTTGAAATGCGACGCACGCTCTCGGAGCTCTGCCTCGATGTCGCGATGGCGCAGGGTCCATTCGACCGGGTCCGTTGGCGCCTGGCTTGCCAAGGGCTCGAGAATGCGCATCACGGTAAGTCGTGCGCCAACCGCCAAGGCTACCGCTGCGGCATGCGCCAATGCCGCATGTGAAAAGGGAGACGTATCCACACAAACCAGAACATGACGAAAGATCGGATCTCCGGCGCACTGGAAAGGCGGCTGAGGCTCTTCTTTGTGATCTTCAAGGAGTTCACGTCCGGACATGGTACACTCCTCCCAAGCGACACTGCGGCGGTCCAAGATCCATCCAAAGCCCTGAGGGCCAATCGTCTAACGGGAATGGTCTGACGCTGCTAGTCTACCGTCACGACAATAATCGAGGAAAGTTCCAGCATTTTCAGGATGAAAATACCGAAGCCACCGCCCCATAACCGTACTGGCGTATGTTTTTCTAAAATAATATAGGACTGCTCCGTCACATTGATCTATGTCAAAACATTCTCCCTCTCCGGTCAAGGCAGGATGGCTTGGTAGGTTCTTGATATGTTACGTTGGGCGCGTATCCTGCGTGGACTGACGACCCGATTCTCTTCTCGCCCGAAGCCGCCATCCATTGCGGCGACCTGTCCGCGCGCCGCGTCGTTGGCTGGGCAACCGACGACCGGCTGCATCGCGACCTGGCTCTCGCCGCTCTGCGCAAAGCCCTGGCCATGCGCCGTCCGGCAGCAGGCCTGGATCGTGCCCCCGGTGGTGGTGTAGGAGCGCGGGGTGGCTCCGGGTCTCCGGCGGGGCTGGCCGGTTATGTCAGGCGGCCACGGCGGGCAGCTTGACGAAGGGATCGTCGCTCAACGGAGCCATGGTTTCCAGCGTCATGTATCGAGCCCACTGGACTGCCCATTCATCATTTTGTTCCAGCAGGATAGCGCCGACGAGCCGGATAACGGCCTCATCGTTGGGGAAGATGCCGACGACCTCGGTGCGGCGCTTGATCTCGCCGTTCAAGCGCTCGATCGGATTCGTCGAGTGTAACTTCGGGCGATGCGCCGACGGGAAGCTCATGTAGGCGAGCACATCGCTCTCGGCCTCATCCATCAACTCGGCGAGCGTCTTGACCCTGGGGCGCAGCTGGTCGGCGATCTGCCGCCACTGGGTTCTGGCGGCTTCGGCGTCGTCCTGGGCGAAGGCGGTGCCGATGAAGGCGGCGACGACGCGGCGGCCCTGCTTGCCGGCATGCGCCAGCACGTTGCGCATGAAGTGGACGCGGCAGCGCTGCCATGTGGTATTCAGAACCTTGGCGATGGCGGCCTTCAGCCCCTCATGGGCATCCGAGACGACGAGCTTGACGCCGCGCAGGCCATGCCGCGCCAGCTTGCGCAGGAAGTCGGTCCGGAAGGTTTCGGCCTCCGACGCGCCGATCGCCAGACCCGGCACCTCACGCCTGCCGTCACCGTTGACGCCGACCGTGACGATCACCGCGATCGAGACGACGCGACCGTCGCGGCGCGCCTTCACATAGGTCGCGTCCAGCCAGATATACGGCCATTCGCCCTCGAGAGGGCGGTCGAGGAAGGCCGCGATCTTGCCGTCGATCTCGCCGCACAGCCGGCTGACCTGTGTACCGCCTGCGGTTTTTTGGACACCGGATTAAAGCCTACGCGGCGATGGCGGCAGTTTGAAGCTGCTTTTCGCGGAATTGGGCTGGCGTGAGGAAGCCGTGGCGCTCGATCAGCCAGGTCGTGTTGTAGGTCTCGCGGAACGCAAGCAATTCTTGGCGCAGCTCCTCGGTGGTGTCGAAGGTCCGCACCCAGAGCAGGTTTTCCTTGAGGGTGCGGATGAACCGCTCGGCACAGCCATTGCCCTCCGGCGCGCGGACAAAGGCGGGCGAACTCTCGATGCCGAGGAAGGCGATCTCTTTCTGGAACTGGTGGGACATGTATTGCGAGCCGTGATCGTGGCGCACCGCCAGACCGCGGGCGAGCGCCTTGGCGAACCCGCCGAAGCGCTGCCGCACGCCCTGGCGGATCGGTTCCAGGGCCTGGAAGCGGGTCGCCTGCACAAACACCGCGGCCTGGCCTTCGCCGGTAGTCGTCGTCGTCAAGTCGGTGCCCCACATCGCGTCGAGCGTGTCGGGGATGATGGTGCCGTCGTGGTTGCGCGGTCCCCGCGGCGAGCCAACCCGGGTCGGCGCGAGCAGGTTGTGCTGGCGCATCAACCGCAGCACCCGGCGCAACGAGGTGCGGGTCCCGGCATGACGCAACCGTGCCCACACCTTGCGATGCCCCTCGCCATGGAACGGGCTGGCGGCAAGGATGCCCTCGATCGCCCCGGGGATCGCGGTCGTCAGCGCGGCGTCCGACATCGCGCCGAGCGGCCCGCGCCGCTGCGCCGTCGGTGGCACCGACAGATGGCGATAAACCCCCGAGCGGGCGAGCCGCCATACGCGGCAGACCGCGGCCAGGCCGTACGGCTTGCCGGTGACCGGCGAGAGGGCGCGGCTCATGGCGTGCGCCTGCGTCGGGCAAAAGGGCGGTCGGCCTCCAGGATCGCGATCTTCTCGTTCAAGAGGTCGCGCTCGATCAGCGCCGCCCCGAGCCTGGCCGTCAGCCGCTCGCTCGCCAGCTCGTCGCCGGTGGCGGCACGGGTCGCCAGGGCGGCTTCACCGGCGGCCAGGAAGGCGTCAATGCCAGCCGGTCAGCGTCGCCGCCGTGACGCCGAGCTCGCGTGAGACAGTCTCCAGGTCTTCTCCGCGCAACAGCCGCAGCACCGCCGCGCTCTTGCGCTGTCGCGACATCCTGCCACCGCGCCCGAGCGCCGCTGCGCCAGACTCTTGCGGTCGCTCCGCAGCGCTCGGCCGCGCTCCAACGTCGTTCGCTTGATCGGCCATGACACACCTCTCGTGCGGAAATCGTCCGCTTGCGAGGTGTCCCAATCAACCGTGATGCGGGGGACCTGGCTCTTGGAGATGCCGGTCATGCCCATCGCACGGACCAGCTCGTCGACCGAGCGCGTCGAGACGCCCTGGATGTGGCCTCCTGGATCACCGCCGTCAGCGCCTTCTCGGCCATCCGGCGCGGCTCCAGAAAGCCCGGGAAATAGCTGCCCTTGCGCAGCTTCGGGATGCGCAGTTCCACTGTCCCGGCGCGGGTCTCCCAGTCGCGGTCGCGATACCCATTGCGCTGCGTGATCCGATCGGCGCTGCGTGCGCCGTGCGCCGCGCCGGTCGCGTTCTCGACTTCCAGCTCCATCAGGCGATGCGCGGCGAACCCGATCATCTCGCGCAGCAGATCGGCGTCCGAACTCTTCTCCAAAGCGCCTGAAGGCTCATCATCTCGTCGGTCATCTCGGGTCCTTGGTTCGCGTTGAGGGGTGCGACCAAAACCCTACCGAGACCTGCGATGACCACCGCCGTGGATAAGTAGCCCGCCGCCGCCTCAGTCGCGGCGGTCGCTGCGGCGGGCTGCTTACCCACATGGCGTAATCGCCCGGGAGCGGTCCCTTTCGCGCCATGGTGGCGCCGTGCTCTCTGCGGGCAAGGCCATGCCGCTAACGCGGCGGCCCTTCGGGCCGGCCTTGCCCTCCGTTGCGCGCGGCGCGGCTCGGAAAGGCGATCGGGACGAAGGAGACGATCGATCCCGATCGAACAAAGGAGACGGGAGCGGCCGCTCCCCGGCGCCGGCGGTCATCATGAAGGTGATGGACCGCACAGCTCACGTCAGAGCAAACGGCGTCTCGCAAAGGAGCAGCCATGGGACAGTATGTCGGACTCGATGTCGCGATGGAGGAGACGAAGATCCACGTGCTTGATGGCGACGGGAATCGCGTGTGGCGCGGCAGCTGCCGAAGCCATCCCGACGACATCGAGGCGGCCTTGCGTAAGCGCGCCCCACAGGCGGAGCGCATCGGTCTCGAGACGGGTCCGCTCACCACGTGGCTCTGGAGCAAGCTCACGGGCCGCGGCCTGCCGATGGTCTGCCTCGACGCGCGCCACGCTAAGCGTGCGCTCGACATGCGCCCCAACAAGACCGACGCGAACGATGCCGAGGGCCTTGCCCATATCGTCCGCTCCGGATGGTATCGCGAGGTGCGCGTCAAGGGCCCCGACGCAATGCTCTCGAAGGCGCTCGTCGCCGCCCGCGCCCAGCGCACGACCATGGCGACGGATGTCTCGAACCAGATCCGCGGTGTCATGAAGACCTTTGGGTTGGTCGTGCCAAAGGGCAGCGGGGGCGTCTTCGAGAGGAACGTCACCATGCCCAGCATCGGCGCCGTCACCGCGGCGTCGTTCGTCGCCGCCGTCGAGCGGCCGGAGAGCTTCGCCAGTTCGCGGAATGTTGGCGCCTGGCTCGGCCTGACGCCGCGCCGATACCAGTCGGGCGAGGTCGACTACGAAGGTCATATCTCGCGGCGCGGCGACGGTCGTTTGCGGGCGCTTCTTTACGAGGCCGCCATGAGGCTACTGACGCGTGTCCGCGCCGATAGCGCGTTGCGCCGATGGGGCTTGGCGCTCAAGAAGCGCCTCGGCTTCAAGCGCGCCACCGTGGCGCTCGCCAGAAAGATGGCTGTTGTGCTCCATGCCATGTGGCGCTCCGGTACCGCGTTCGATCGAATGCCCGTTCCAGCGTGATCGCTGCCATTATGGTCTAACGCAATCCGGATCGGCGCCGATTGGATCCGGGCGTCCCCCGCCGGGGGCGTGGGCGAGGATATTCCGCTTAGGAGCCCTGCGGCCATCGATAGGACCGCGCTACCCACCTCGGAAGTCCAAGCTCTCGACCGCCATCATGCGGCGCCTGCGGTGGCGACCGCGGAGACAACCATGAACCCCGGCGAGACGACCCTCCGGTGATCGACGAAGGGAAGCAGTTGACTGGTGCAGTGCGATTAGACAACAGCTCCCACACCACCCCTCGGGACACGACCGCAGGCCTGCGTCTCGGTGTGGTCTGACCCACACTCCGATCGACCAACCGTGTCTTTCCTTGGACCCGTCGGCCGCCCGGG
Source organism: uncultured Alphaproteobacteria bacterium (assembly GCA_963746885.1). Taxonomy (GTDB): domain Bacteria; phylum Pseudomonadota; class Alphaproteobacteria; order ATCC43930; family CGMCC-115725; genus DATARH01. Next base: position 129,841 of record CAVVDM010000010.1, on the reverse strand, counting down.
AACGCCTTGCGGAGAGGCTTTGCCTCGCCGATGCCTGTGACCCGAGAAGGGCCTGACCATCTGGTCACGTGACTGTCTGTCCAAGCACTCGGTCTGGCGGAACCGTCAAAGCACGGTCGAACCAGGAGGCTCGGAATGGACGTCAGGAACCCAGCAAAGCGACATGTCGTTGGCGGCGTGGACACCCACAAGGATTTGCATGTCGCGGCCGTCGTTGATGAACGCGACCGTGTTTTGGGGAGCCAAAGCTTTGCCACGACCCGACAGGGCTACCGGCAGATGCTCGCCTGGATGGGATCCTTCGGTGAGGTCCAACGGATCGGGATCGAATACGGGTTCTACAATCCCGTCCGGCGCCATTCCGCCCTCGACTTCGCAAGCCCGGCTCAGTTCGAAAAGGCCGCTACCCAATGAGCCAATGCCTCTCCACTAAAGCGCGCCAAGTCCAGGATTACTTTGGGCGGAAGTATCCCCCTCAAGGAGGAGCACTCCTTTGATGGAGATCAAAAAACCGCCTCGCTCTGCTGCAGCGCGTTCTCCCTTGCCTCTGAGTAGCTAGGGTCGCGGCTTTCGCGTCGGTCTGGCGGCCTCAAGCGAGCCGTTATCCGCCCGGGAAATGCACCTCTCAATACTCGCGGTCAAATCATCGGCCATCAAATCGAGTTCGGCCTTGACGTTTTGCGCCCACCCGCGGCCTTCGCGGTCGAGATTGTCCAACCGTGCAGCTATTTCCTTGTGCCGCTGCTCCAGGTCTCCGATGTCGCCCACATCTTCAATCTTCTGGACGCCCCGCGCCGCAGCGATCTTGCCTTTGAGTTCGCTGATGCGCCGTTCCAGCTCGGTCAGCCGTTGCTTCAGCGCTGGGTGATAGCTGGTCCGATTCATGTTCAATCTCCTGATTCAGGGCGAGATAGGCGCACCGCGAGCGGCGCCGCAGAATATCGAGGCGAGAAGCGCCATTCTGGCTAATTCCGGAAGACACTTCGCTCCGGTTTTCCTCATGATTGACGCCCGGTGATTCTCGACCGTACGTTGGCTGATGCCGAGATGCCAGGCGATATTCTTGCTGGGGTGGCCGGCGATGACGAGTTCCATGATCTGGCGTTGCCGCGGCGTGAGGCTGGCGACGCGAGCCGCCGTCTCCTCTTGCCCTGCGATCAGCCTCAGCACCTCCAGTTGTCGGCTCAACTCCTCCTTTTGACGAAGCACCGCCGCCTGTCGGGCGAGAGCCTGTCGCAACCGGATTTCCAGTTCTGTCAGCTGACGTTCGTAGGGCGCGACAGCGCGCGGCTCTGGCCTCGCAAATCTGATATTCGGAGATAAGGTCGCGCCGGACGCGGAATGTTGCGCTGTCATGTCGTCAGCCTTTCTTTGCCTGACCACCCGGCGCGAACAATAGTTCGATGGTGACGGCCGAACTCGCATTGATCTGCGTCAACTATGTCCGATACCCGCCTTTGGTCTTGCGTCGGTCGCCACAACCGCGCGGCCTCGGCAGGTGATCGAGGCGTGACGCCGTCAGCGGGACGCGGCGACAGTCCGGAGCTGTGACGTGGTGCCAAGCCGCAAGGCTGCGGACCCGCACGCCAGCCGATTGCTCGGTTCGCTGCCGCCGTCGGACTACCAGCGGCTTCGCCGGTATCTTGAGGGTATTCCGCTGGAGCAAAGGCCGTCTCTTTACGGGGCTCGCGAACCCATCGCATTTGTCTGCTTCATGGAGACCGACCGGCGTTGGCTCCCCAAAACGCCGGTTTTCATCCATCGCTGAGCAAGGAATTAAACCGCTGGCCGCTGAGTAGTCTCGACCGGCGCGTCCCGGATCAAGAGGTGTTGAAGGAAGAAGTCCAGGCATGGCAAGCAAGCTGACCGCAACAAGAAGCACGCAAAAGCTGACTAGCAGTTCACAACCGCGGACGCCCGGGTGAAACTGAAAAGACTCTACCCCGCACTATGAACACTTCGGGCGACTAGTCTAAAGCTGCCGATGGAGAGACTTCCGCGAGTTTTCGCATCGGCCGCCGGTGCCATAGCTTAATCGCCGCCGGTCTTGTGGATCGGTCCGGCGCGGAACAGGTATTTCTTGAGGATCACATCGAGGGCCGGGTCGTGGCGTCGCAGCCATTCCAGAAGCATGGCGGCGTGCTCCTTTTCCTCGTCCCGGTTGTGGGCCAGGATGGCTCGCAGTTCCTCGTCGTCGGTTGCCTTGACGCGCTGATCGTACCAGTCGACCGCCTCCAACTCCTCCATCAGCGAAACGATCGCCCGGTGGCGGTCTATCGCCTCCGGTCCGAGGGTTGCCGCATCTTCATGCAGCGATTCACCGGTCATCGTCGTGCTCCAAATTGTTGCAATAGAGCTTGTCGCGCCGAGCCGCACGTCGCCTCCCCGCTGAGCACGGGACGAACAGTCTCAGAGCGGCGCGCCGACAAACCGGCCCGGAACGCCCCTAAACGGGACGCCCGGGCCGCTCCGCGTGTTAGGCGATCGGCATAAGGTCACGGGTGCGCTCGCGCTCGCGCTCCTGCTCCAGTTCGGCCGCCGTGTACGGGGACGCGCCTTCGTCGAAAGCCTTCCAGCCGGCACTACGGTAGTCCTGGCCACGGGTATCGGGGTCGACCGCGCGATGGCGGCCGATGATGTCGGTGACTGCTGCAACTCGATGCTCGTCGACCCGTACCGTCACCAGCGTGCCGCCGCGACGGATGCCCTCGGCGTAAACATGCGCATGCTCCTTGCTGATGCCGGCACTGGTGAGGGAGCCGATGACACCGCCGGTAATGGCCCCGGCGCCTCCGCCGACGCCGGCACCGACAGCCGTCGCAACCAGCCAGCCCGCGGCTACGACCGGCCCGACGCCGGGAATGGCGAGCAGGCCGAGCCCCGCGAGCAGGCCGGCGCCACCGCCCAACACCATGCCGATCGCGGCGCCTGACTCGGCATCGGGAGCGGCGTTACTCTCCTTCTTGAGCGCGTACTGGTTTTCGACGTTGTTCGCGACGACGCTGATGTCCGAGTCGGGAACCCCGGCAGCGGCGAGATCGCGGACGGTCTGCGCTGCATCATCATAGCCGTCGTACAGCCCAGCGATTATCTGTTTCGTCATGGAATTTCTCCTGAACACTTTAGGCCGCAAACATTCGTGTGAACGCGGCGGCGCATTGCATCGGGTCGGCTGTCCCCAATTCCGTTTGCACTATTTACTGGGGACGATGTTCCCTTGGTAATCGAGGGCAATGTCGACTAAGGCGCCACCTTTGCTGGCCTTGCCCCGCCAGATCGACTGAGCGTCCATCGTGAGCCCGGAGACGTTGGTGTAGCCGTGCGCTTCCAGGCGACTGCGCGCTTGCGCTTCGGTGAAGCTGTTCTCCCCGGCAACAGGTGCGGCGGGGTTTGTCGAGTCTGGACTGGTCGTTGAGACCACCGGCGCGGAGTCCGCCGGCGCGGCGATCACCGGCGCGTTCGCTGGACTGGCGGTCGTGACGGTCTGGGCAAAAGCGCCCCCGGCGCCGATGACGCCGATGACAACGGCGACGCTTAAGATTTTTGTTAATGCCATCATATCTCTCCTTCAGTCGGTCCCGAGCGGGAGCGGAGGCTCTCGCCCGGGTAAAACGCGGTAAGAGCCTGTGAGTGGTGGACGGTCCTTACCTCTTCAGCGCATCCTTGAGGCCGCCGACGGCGTTCTGGACCTTGCCGGCAACCTTGTCGGCCTTGCCGTCGGACTCCAGCTTGTCGTCACCGACCGCTTTGCCGATGGTCTCCTTGACCGAGCCCTCGGCTTCTTTCGCAGCGCCGGCGATGCGATCCTTATTCATGACTGGCTACTCCTGCCACGGGCATGGGGCCCGTGATCAAGGCGAGCGTAAAGCGCGGCAGAGGGCTGCGGTAGCCTCGGGAACTACCTATCCGGCAGTCTCGCTATTATGAGCGGTGGCAGTGGCAATCTTCATGAGAGCGCAACTCTCTTTTGGTCCGGTCCCCGCAACCCTGCTGAAGCAGGCCGAGTGCTCGGGTTCTATTTGTTGTGAGCGAGCTGCCTACGTCGGTGCCTGAGCCCACCGAGACCCCGGCTGCGCCGAGACGTTCAAAACGCAGCGTCGCAGCCGCCAGCCGCTGAGTTGGCAAACCCGGCGTTGGCGCGGCGTCGATGGGAATGGCGGCCTTTCCACCTGCCTGAAACGCCGACACCGGTGATGCCGCCGATCCCGGTCAGCCCCGGCGCGTAGCCGCCGGAAGCCGAACGGGGTCAAATGGCGAAGGTCGGGTTTCGACGGCCAAGCGCGCCGCGGCGATCATCGCGGCGGCCAAATCGATCGGTGTCCATTGCGCGTAGACGCGCACAGCCTGCCCTTCGCGAAGGCCTTCTTCGACGCGGTGATCGCCATCGATTCCTTCCTCTAGTTCGGCACCGACGATCGCTACCTGAGCCACCCCTCGTCCAATTCTTCAAGCCGGGCGGCTTCACGGACTGATCGCACTCTTCTGTCTGGTGACATCCAAGCGCTGACATCGCCCCGTCGCGGCGATAGGCCTTACGAGATATTCATCGTCGACAATGGCCCGCGGGTCACCATTTCCGAGCCCTCTAACCTCCTCTGCCCGATGGCAATGAGGCTCCGGCCGCGGTATCCTGTTGTGCCTGCCGCTCTGCCTCGCCGTTGATCTCGGCTCCGAACAGCACGACAAACACCGACAGCCACATCCAGGTCAGCAGAATCAGTGGTGTGCTCAACGATCCGTAGGTCTTGTTGTAGCTTCCGAAGTGATAGACATAGACAGTGAAGAGGAGAGATCCAAAAATCCACAGAATTGTAGCCACGATCACGCCGGGAGAAGCCCATTTCCATTTTGGCGGCCGGCGGTCAGGCCCGTACCGATAGATCAAACCCACCATTACCATGACGAACACGATGAGAAGCGGCCATTCGACGATTAGGCCGATCCAGCGCCCCGGACTGCGCCGGCCTGCACTGCTGAGCACCGCGGGCAGGCCGGCAACGAGCGCCAGGGCGATCAATCCCCCGATCGTAACCACGACGGTCAACAGTAGGGCAGTCGTGTTGAACCTGATGAATCCCCGCCCCTCCGGCTGACCGTAGGCGATGTTGAGCGCCGTCATGATGCCGGTCATCCCGCGCACGCCGCTCCAGAGCGCGATCGCGATGCCGATGACCGCGCCAAGACCAAGGCTCCTGCTGGACGCCGAGACGAGTTGCTGCAAGCCGGCGCCGATCAGTTCCACGGTCGATGGCGGAAGCATGCCCGACAGCGACTGGACGCTATTAGTCACGTCCGCTGGGTTCGCGACCAGACCGTAGACCGAAACCAGCGCAGCCAAAGCCGGGAACAGCGCCATCAGCAGATAATAGGTCACCCCACCCGCGACCAGCGGCAAATTCCTTTTGCTCGTACCCTTCCATGCCCGGCTGAGGATATCCGCCCAACCACGCGCCGGTATATGCCATGGAGCCTTCGCTTCGTGTCTCCGGCTTTGCTGCATCCGGTCCAGCCCCCCTTCGACCCTTCGATGCGAACCCGACCATAATCCATCATCCGGCGCGGCATCGCGATAGATCGAATTCACTGCCGGGACCGTGCTCGTAGCTTCAACAACTCGTCGTCGCGGTAAGGCCAGCCGGGGGCATCCGGACGAAGTTGACTATTTTCCCCTCCATCGGAGAAGGCCCTTCAAGCTATTGTCCGGTTTGCAAGTTTTGCCAAATTGGGCTTGGATTTGATGCTCTCGTCGGAGCGGTACCGGCGCAGCCGGAGAGCTTCTCGCGGCGGTCGCCTCTGGCAAGGCGCGCCGGAATACGCCTGACCGAGTTCTCGACTGCCGCTGTCGCGACCGGCAAGGCCGCGGCCATTCGCGTAGCCGTCTTGTTGAGACCGGAGGGTGTTCGACAAACGGCGCGTTATCCCTCGATGAAATGGCCGAATGCCGCGAGAGGTTCGATGCGATGGCCCGGCTCGGCTCCCCTCACTCGAATCCCGGACAAAGCCAGAGACGCCGCCGCGCTGGCAAACCTCCGATATCCGGCATGTTTGGCGCAAAGCGCTCGTCCCCCCGGAAGATCCTTCGTCAATGCGGCCGGGTCCAATCACGCGGATCTGCATTTTGCTGCTCGTCTGCCGGTTTCGAGGCGGAAGGTTGTGAAACAAAACAACTGGGACCTACCTACCCCCATCCGAGACCTCGTACAGGGCCACGGCATCTTTGAGGTATGCATCGATCGCGGCGAGCCAGGCGTCCTCATGCTGCGGCAGAAAATCCGACAGCCTGGGCGTCGATTTTTTTGACGTTCGGACGACCGACTCCGTCCCCGCCTTTATGCAACAGCGACGGCGGACAGGCGTGGTCCGCATTCATCAGTCCCTGCCGGCGCAGTTCGTCGCATCAGGTGTTGACGGAGGCGGCCGACCAGGCCTTGCCGTCCGGCGTTCGCGATCCGGTTGCTCTGAGGCACTCCACGAAGTCCGACCTCGTCGCGGGCGGCATGATCAGGCTCTTAAGCCGCAGCAACAGCCGCAGGCTGGGCGCCAACCCAAGATAACGGTCCCAGAGCACGGCGGAGGCGGCGGACAGGTCGGCGGGATTGACGTTCATCCGGCAAGGCGGGGGGGGTCGCGCCGCCACGAGGCCGTTTTTTGGCAAGCGCGCCGATCAGCGGCAACGCGGACATTCGAGGCGATCTCCCGGAGGCGGAACGCCCGACAATGAGGCCTTGGCCCCGAACGCCGTCAAGTCATCGCCGCCGCGCGTAGGGGCTCGCAGGCATCGGCGGCGCGCCCACCGACAAGGGTGTCCGATCACCGCCGAATCGCGGAAAGAGAGCCGGGATGTGGCGCATTGGCGGTAGTACTTGGGATGGGCTCACCGCAGGTGCGCGCTACCTGCAGGCATTCGCATTCGCTTCACCCGACTTCGCGTTGTCCACGTGGAAGGCTTGCGCCTGACCGGGCTACCCCGCCCGCGCGCCCCAACTCAATCAATCGGGCGGCCGCTTGCGGCAGGAGCGATCGGGCGGGGCCCGTCCGATCAGGGATGTTGAGCAGGCCGAATTGCCTTAGCCGGGCGACGATGTCACCATGCCCTTGTTCCCCACGGTCGAGGGCATCGGCGTTGAGCGCCAATTGCGCCACGATCGTCGTCGCAGCCTCAAGCTCCGTCACCGTGATGGGTTCCTTCCGATCTGCAAGGGGTAGCGATGGCCATCGCGAGCGTACTCCTCGCCCTCGGCTCCAGCATCGGCGGCAAGAGACTCGACGCCGGCATTTGCAATCGCGTTCGACGCTACGAACACCTTTGCCCACCACTCGATCCCGTTACGTATCCTCTTTGGGAGGCTCCTGCGGTAGCGGCAACGGGGAGTGAGGACCATCATCACCTCCAACCTCGCAGTAGAATTGCTGAACCACTGCGGCAACAAATTCATCGGAATATGTCGGCCGCGGCTCATTCGTTGCGAATTGCTGCGACTTCTCTTCCGTAGCGCTTCGACTCATAAGCATCCTGATGTACTGCAGTTCGAGTCTCTCGCGAAGGTCCCTTTGTTCAATGACGGTGATTGCTCACCTGGGATAGCCGCCTGGCGGTGATAATGGGTTAGGCGCGTGTTTGCCACAAGATGTTGACATGAGGCTGGGGTCGTGATTCTACGCTTCGATGACTCCGCCGCCGGACTTTTCCTCGCTGTCGTCAGCCGAGAAGGATGCGCTGATCCGCACGCTGTTGGCTCGGGTCGATGCGCTGATCGCGGAGAACGCGGCGCTGCGTGAGCGGCTGAACCTGCCGCCGAAGACGCCGGGCAATTCCTCGACGCCGCCGAGCCAGGGGCACAAGGCTGATGGCGAGAGTGAGACGAAGCCGAAGGCCAAAGCCCATGCCGGCTCGCACCGGCCCCTGCATCCGAACCCGACGCGGCGGCGCGACATCCTGGCTGATCGCTGCGAGCATTGTCGCGCCAATGTGAGCGCGGTCCCGCAAGCGGCGGTTCACGCCTACGACCGGATCGAAATCCCTGAGATCGTGCCGGATGTGACGCGGGTCACACTGCACGGCGGCGTCTGCCCGTGCTGTCGGCATCGGTTCCGGGCGACGCCGCCAGCCGGACTGGAGCCAGGTTCGCCTTTCGGCGCGAACCTACGGGCATTCGTGCTGTACTTGCGTTTCGCCCAGGCGATCCCGTTCGAGCGATTGGCGCGGCTGATGTCCGATTTGCTCGGGTTGGAGATCAGCGAGGGTGCCCTCGCCAACATGCTGGAAGCCAGCGGCAGCGCCTTCGCGCACCAGACGAGCCTGATCCGTGACCGGCTGTTATCCGGCACCATCTTGCAATCCGACGAGACGAGCGCGCGGGTCGGCAAGAAGACATGGTGGACCTGGGTCTTCCACAATGGCGACAGCGCCTGCTTCCTGATCCGGCCAAGCCGTGGCAAGGCGGTGGTCGGCGAGTTCCTCGGCACGATGCGCCCGGATTTCTGGGTGTCGGACCGGCTCGGCGCGCAGATGGGTTGGGCGCAGAGCGGCCACCAAGCCTGCCTCGCTCACCTGCTGCGCGATGTGCAATACGCCATCGATGCTGGTGACATCAGCTTTGCCCCCGGCATCAAGAACCTGCTGAAGCACGCCATTGCCATCGGCCGCCGGCGCGACCGCCTCGCCGATACCACCCTCGCCGTCTATGTGGCAAAGCTGGAAGCCAAGCTCGACCGGATGCTCCAGATCGATCCGGCCAACCGGGAGGGCCAGAAATTGCTCCGGGTCATCAAGAGGTATCGGCAGAACCTGTTTGTCTTCGTCACCAACCGGGCGGTGCCACCGACCAACAACGGCTCCGAACAGGCGCTGCGCCCCTGCGTCATCTTCCGCAAGATCACCAACTGCTTCCGCTCGCAGTGGGGTGCCAAGCTCTACGCCGATGTCAGGTCCGTCTTCGAGACTGCAAGAAGACGCGGCATCGCGATCCTTCAGGCCCTCCGCCTGACCCTCAACCAGCGCCCGCTGCCGGTCGCTCAATAGACCGCGATCCTCGCGCGTTTGCCGTCGTCATCACCCCCAATCAGAGGGGTGAGCAAATACCCTAATTTTAGCCCCCCCCGGCGCGGCACACGTGGCGCAACATTTCCCCCATGCAGCGATCCGTCCAATTCGGCGGATCAGTAGCGTCCTCAGGCTGAAACTGTTCCTCCACAGCAGATAGGAATTGCAGCGCCTTGAGATACTCGATTTCGACCTGCTTCCGATCAGCCGTGCATTCGACTACGTGTATGGCATTGACGGTGGCGGTGACGGTGGCGGTGGCGGTGACGGTGGCGGTGACGGTGGCGGTGACGGTGACGGTGACGATCACGGCGTCGGCTCGCTGATCTGCCGACAGTAAACGACATATCTCTCTCCGTCTGCGATGGCTATCACGTTACGATTGTTACTTTACCGCTTGAGGGTAAAATGCGAGATAACAAAATATTCGCCCCGCTACAGGGTATTTCCCGGGCTCTATAAGCATGAAATCTGGTGATTGAGGCGTTCACATTGGCACGCGCCACTAACGACTGTCGCTCCTTGCAAGCCGGCAAAGTGATGACGCCGATCGCGGTACGGTCGTGAGCGCCCTTGCCAGTGGCGAAAATCAACGTCAGAGCTGCGATCACACGGACGCGATATTATATTGCTTCGGGCTCTTCCTGTTCATCCAAAAGATAATCGGCGCCTGCGCGCCGAGAACGCCATGAACACCCTATCGACAACGACAACAAAGAAATCGCTCGCCGAGAACAGGCACCGACCTACATGAAACACACGCACTCCTAGACTCTATGTCGGGCAGCAGCGCGCTGATGTTTCTTGCGTCCCTACATCCAACCTCAAAGCGACTGATGCCGGACGAGTGGCACCACCAGCCGAGGGAAAGCCGCGGCCCGCCGCGACCCGTGTCAAAAGACCCATTATAAGGCCACCCCAGAGCGCTCTATCCCAGTCGAATCGGGTGGATTTTGACCCATGAATTGACAGTACCGTGCTAAAACTGCTTGGCAGCGCTTTTCGACATTGTAAACAGCATGTCCACGCATTAATATGCTTATTCCGATGTGATTTTCGCTAACTTAGTCGAGCCGGCCACCAGCTATGCAAGCATAACGGTTTCGTAACCGGTGTTTTCGGATTGGCGCCTGAACTGCACCGTGCTAAAATTAATATTTCATTTCCCGTTATCGTGCGTTACGAGCCCCGAGGCACATCCCGGCGGCGAGACGTTAACGATTATTCAATAGATGCATGATAAGATTATTCCCTGCGCGCCGATCCGGTTTGGAGGGAGCCCGTGGCTTGCGCGCGGCCGAGTTCAAACTGCATAGGACCTACCAGGTAGCGCGCTGGAAACCTCGGTATGAGCACAGCAACGTCCAGGAATGTCGCTCGGCGGTCGGAAATTGGAAGTAGCATGAGATGAAGATACACCTCGTCATATCGGGCAAGAGCATATGCGGTTCGCCAATCCGCCACGCTAGTTTCAATGTCGTTTCGCTGCGAGCTTTTACCGAGCTCCGGGAGGCACAGCGGGGTAAGAACTGCGCCCTCAAGACGCGCGTCACCATACCCAAAAGGACAATGAGGGAATGAACCGCCCCGGGTTTCGCGGAGGCTGCATGGTTTGAGTTACGCTGCCATGGCTGGCTGCTCGAGCATAGCGTAGTAGCGGTCTTCGGCTTCTGCCGGAGGAATGTTGCCGATGGGCTCCAGCAGCCGGCGATGGTTGAACCAGTCCACCCATTCGAGCGTGGCGAACTCGACGGCTTCGAACGACCGCCATGGCCCCCGCCGGTGGATCACCTCGGCCTTGTAGAGGCCGTTGATGGTCTCGGCCAACGCGTAGCTGTCGCCGACGCTGCCCACGGACGGCTCGATCCCGGCTTCGGCCAGGCGCTCGGTGTACTTAATCGAGACGTATTGGCTGCCTCGATCACTGTGATGAACGAGCCCTCCACGATGCAGCGGCCGCCGGTCATGCAAAGCCTGCTCGAGAGCGTCGAGCACGAAATTCGCGTGTGCCGTTCGCGAGACACGCCAGCCGGAGCCTGTCCTCGGGCGGGCAAAGCCCGACCCGTGGGAGCTGCTTTTCGCGGAATTGGGCTGGCGTGAGGAAGGCGTGGCGCTCGATCAGCCAGGTCGTGTTGTAGGTCTCGCGGAACGCAAGCAATTCTTGGCGCAGCTCCTCGGTGGTGTCGAAGGTCCGCACCCAGAGCAGGTTTTCCTTGAGGGTGCGGATGAACCGCTCGGCACAGCCATTGCCCTCCGGCGCGCGGACAAAGGCGGGCGAACTCTCGATGCCGAGGAAGGCGATCTCTTTCTGGAACTGGTGCGACATGTATTGCGATCCGTGATCGTGGCGCACCGCCAGACCGCGGGCGAGCGCCTTGGCGAACCCGCCGAAGCGCTGCCGCACGCCGTGGCGGATCGGTTCCAGGGCCTGGAAGCGGGTCGCCTGTGCGTGGGCGTGGATGCCGACGCATTCGGCCGAGCAATGATCGACCGCGACAAACACCGCGGCCTGGCCTTCGCCGGTAGTCGTCGTCGTCAAGTCGGTGCCCCACATCGCGTCGAGCGTGTCGGGGATGATGGTGCCGTCGTGGTTGCGCGGCCCGCGCGGCGAGCCAACCCGGGTCGGCGCGAGCAGGTTGTGCTGGCGCATCAACCGCAGCACCCGGCGCAACGAGGTGCGGGTCCCGGCATGACGCAACCGTGCCCGGACCTTGCGATGCCCCTCGCCATGGAACGGGCTGGCGGCAAGGATGCCCTCGATCGCCCCGGGGATCGCGGTCGTCAGCGCGGCGTCCGACATCGCGCCGAGTGGCCCGCGCCGCTGCGCCGTCGGTGTTCATGCCCGCCACCGGGAGCGATATGGCGCGCCGCGCATCCATGCCGAGCTGCCGGCCGAGGGCCAAACCGTCAGCCGCAAGCGGGTCGAGCGGTTGATGCGCCGGCACGGTATCCGGGCTCGGGCGCCGCTACCGGGTGTGCACAACCGACAGCAAGCATTCCCTGCCGGTGGCGGCAAACCTGCTCGATCGGAATTTTGCGGCCGACCGGCCCAACCAGAGCCTGCCCCGGCGAAGGCCGGGGTCTGGTTGGCCGATATTACCGACATCCCGACCGGCGAAGGCGATCCAGCGCCGCCGCCCGGGACCGGGCCTGATCCATCATTTCGAGCGCGGCAGTCAGTACGCTGCCGGCGACTACCGCGATATCCTGCGGGCCGCCGCCATCGTCCCGTCGATGAGCCGCAAGGGAAACTGCTGCGATAACGCGCCGATGCAGGGCTTCTGCGGCACGCTGAAAACCGAACTCGTCCACCACCGCGAATATCCCGATCGCGACGCCGCCCGCCGCGACCTGTTCGCCTATCTCGAAGGCTACTACAATCGCCAGCGCATCCACTCCGCCATCGGCTACATCACCCCCCAGCAGGCGGAGGCGAAATCCGCATAACCCGGTGTCCACTTTTCCGGGGGAAGGTCAGACCCGCGATGACCACCGCCCCTCGGGACACGACCCCTTTGCAAATCGGCCGCTGCGTTATACCTCCATTGCACGATGGCCAACACCTTCGACCGACTCGCCTTCGAGGCCGCGCAGATGGCGCGGATCGGCTGGTACTTCGGCCAGAAACTGCTGGCCGCGCGGCTCACCCGGCCGGTGCCGGTGCCGCAGCGGTTGCGCCGCCGCCCGATTCCCGACCGGCAGCGCCTTGTCGCCGATCTATGGCGCCTCGTTGAGCAGGATTGGCATAATATTGCCGCCGGCATCTACGCGGCGCCCGAGGATTGGCGTGGCAATCCGCTGGCGGGCTTGCGTCGGGCCGCCGATTTTTTCGCCGACCTCGGGGCGGTCGAGGCGCGGCGCCACGGGACTGTGGCTGATGCCCGGCTGCCGCAGGCCGAGGAGGCGCGCTATCCGGCCTATTACCGGCGCAAGTTTCATTTTCAGAGTGACGGCTATCTGAGCGCCGCCTCGGCCGAGCGCTACGATCATCAGGTCGAGGTGCTGTTTGGCGGCGGCGCGGCGGCGATGCGACGCCAGGCGTTGGTGCCGCTGCGCGACGCGGTGCAGCGTTACGCCGGTGCGCCGGGCATCCTGCGGCTGCTCGACATCGGCTGCGGCACCGGTGCGTTCCTGCGCGACGTCAAGCGCAATCACCCGCGGCTCGCCGTCACCGGGCTTGACCTGTCGGCGCCCTATCTCGCGGTCGCGCGGTGCCGGCTCGCGCCATGGTCGCGGGTCACGCTGATCGAGGCGGCGGCCGAGGCGATGCCGTTTGCCGACGGGGAGTTCGACATCGTTTGCTGCGTCTACCTGTTCCACGAATTGCCGCCGCGCGTGCGCCGCGCCGTCGCCGGCGAGATCGGCCGCGTGCTGAAGCCGGGTGGGACGCTGATCCTTGTCGATTCGCTGCAGACCGGCGACGAGCCCGATTACGACGCGCTGCTCGACTATTTCCCACTCGCGTTTCACGAGCCCTACTACGCGAGCTATCTGCGCGCCGATCTGGATTCGCTGTTTCGCCCCGGATTTTTGCCGGAAAGCCGGGCTTCGGCTTATTTTTCAAAGGTGTTAAGCTATCGCCGCGATGCGACGGAAGGAGGTGCTAACCAGATATAGTTCTCTCTTGGCGTCAAGCCACAAGACTGATACTGTATGTTGTGGGGGCAACATACATCGCTACAGGATACGGGGGAAATCCAATGGAGGGGACCTGGACGCCCGAGCGTATTGAGCAATTGACGCAGCTGTGGGACGAGGGGGTGACCACGGCGGAAATCGGCCGGCGCATCGGGGTGAGCAAGAACGCGGTGATCGGCAAGGTCCACCGGATCGGGCTGGTGCCGCGGGTGGTAAAGGAATGTGCGGCGCCGCGGCGCAACGTGTTCGATTTTAACGGGCCGGTGTGCATGTGGCCGATCGGCCACCCGACCGATGCTGATTTCCATTTCTGCGGCGGCCGGCCGATGGCGGGAAAGCCGTACTGCATGGAACATTCGGCAGTTGCCTATATCCGGCCGAAGGAGCCAAAGCCACAGGCGGCATGACTGCGCCAATTAGCGCAATCATCAACGCACATACGGCGCGTCACTGCCGCCCAGCGCGACGCCGGGTTCGCGTATTGTCGCTGGCCACGCTGGCGTGATGAGCGCGTTGTGATATTGGTGCCGCCGTCGGTCAGCATCCGACAGAGCCGCATGGCGTGCTCATCGTAGAACGGCGTCGCTCGGTCGTTGGGGATTGCAGCTGCGGTAATCGGTGTCTTGCGGTCATAGAGCTTGGCTGCGGCCGCCGTCGACGAGCAACCGGTCGAGGATAGCGTCAGGGATACGAGGATCGTTGCGTCGTGGCATCGTCGGGCTCCGTTGCTACGATCATGCCCAACCGCCGCGCGAAGGCGCTGATCGTCCCATCACTGCTATCTTCCCGCAGGCAACGGCATCGGCCGGTGCACTCAGCATGCTCCCGCTGCCCCTCGACCCGGATGGTCGCCGCACCAATCACGCGCGCCACATACGACCCCGGGACCGGCGGATCGGTGCGGATCTCCTCGACCAGATCGGCGCGCGGCCGAGGCAGCGGCAGCGCTGGAAAATCGCGCTCGAAGACGGCGCCGAGGGCTGCCGCCTGCACGGTGTCGATCGGCGGTGCCATCAGGAACGACGCCACCAGATCAGGTGGCATGTCGAATTCAAGCGGCCCGGCGAGGTGGGCCTCGGGATCTCGCGCCAGAAGGCATCGGGCGAGCAACTCATTCTGATCCTCGTGCGGTGCACCTGCGAGGGTGGCGTGTTGCCTTCACCTTTTAAGAGGCATATAATATGCATGTTATCCCCTCAAGCGGTTAACCGCGCCGATGCGAGAGACAAACAGGCCATGCGGCTGACGTTGTGGACCGATTATGCGCTGCGCACGCTGATCTATGTGGGCGCTGCGGGCGGGCGGCTCGCGACGATTGCCGAGATCGCCGCCAGCTTCGACGTCTCGAAGACCCACCTGATGAAGGTTGTCAACAAGCTCGGCCAGCAAGGCTATCTCGATACGATCCGGGGCAAGGGCGGCGGGATCAGGCTGGCGCGTTCGCCTGGAGAGATCGGGATCGGGGCGGTGGTGCGCGAGACCGAAGAGGAACTCGCCGTGGTCGGGTGCCTCGCTGCGACAGGGTTCTGCCGGATCGAAGGATGCTGCGTCCTGCGCCACGCGCTGCGCGAAGCGACGCTGGCGTTCTTGCGGACGCTCGACGGCTATACGCTCGCCGATCTGTTGGCGCCGGGCGCCCCGCTCGTCCACAGCCTGGGCCTCGCGCCCGAGATGCGGCCTGCGGAATGACCCGGGGCGAGGCCGGCCATGGATGATGTCGCTCTCGCCCGCGCGCTGCATGTCCTCGCCGTCGTTATCTGGATCGGCGGTGTCGCGATGGTGACCACCATCGTATTGCCGGCGGTCCGGCGCGGCGATCTCGGCGCTGACCGGCTTGCGGCATTCCAGGCGATCGAGCGCCGTTTCGTCTGGCAGGCGCGGGCCGCGATCATCGTCGTCGGGGCGAGCGGCTTTTACATGGTGGCCCGGGCCGATCTCTGGGACCGGTTCCGCTCGGCCGAATTCTGGTGGATGCACGCGATGGTTGTCCTATGGACACTGTTCGCGGTCGGCCTGTTCGTGATCGAGCCGTTCATCCTCGACCGCCGGCTCCGCCAATGGGCAACCATCCGGCCCGACCGCACCTTCGCCTGGTTGCACACGGCCCATTGGGTCCTGCTCGCGCTCGGCGTCATCACCGTATTCGGCGCGGTGGCCGGCAGCCAGGGATGGTCGCCGTTCTGAGCGGAACCTATGCCTGCCGCGCGCGGCCGCGTCCGGCGTGCAGCAGATCAAAACACCGCCGGAAGGCCATTGGGGGGAAGCGATGACAACAGCAGATGCCGGGATGGCCGGCCGGCAGATCGAGGATCCCGTCAGCAACGTCCTCAAATGGATCCTGCTGTTCGTCGCCGTGACCTGCTTCGCGGTGCTCGGTTGGATGACCGATCTCACCTATCGGGAGGCGCCCTTTATGGCATGGGGTCGTATTTCGGCGAGGATTACACCGCCGCCAACCTTGTCCGCCTCGCCAAACTCACCGAAGAAGGCATCGCCAAGGCCAAGACCGGCAAGGTCTTTGCCGCCGCCGACCGGCATCCGTTCGGCGAGCGGCTCGGGCAGTGGGCGTTCTGGCTCTACAATGGCGGCCCGGTCCTGTGGATCCTTTTCAATTTCTTCCCGATCGGCTGGCCACAGCTCGACGCCGTCTATGAGCATGGCTTCGCCTACGCGCGCAGCCAGGAATTCTATGACACGACGTTGTTCTGGCAGTGGATGCGCTTCCCGGGCGACGTGGTCTTTGCCCTTGGCGCGTTGCTGATGGCGTGGGACTTCATCATCAAGTCGCGACCGATCCTGCCGCGTTTCGTCGTGCGTTTGATCCCGGGCGCGCAGGCGCTGGCGCGTTCCGCCGGCGAGTGAGCGTGAACACGCTCGCCGCCGACGCGGCTAGACAGCTTCCCTTGCCGGCGTTCCTGACCCACGGCTTTCGACCGTTCTTCCTCGCGGCCGGGCTGTGGTCGGCGGCAGCGCTGGCGCTGTGGATCGTCCTATTCGTCACCGGGGGCGTCCTGCCGAGCCGGTTCGACCCGCTCGCCTGGCACATCCACGAAATGTTGTTCGGCTTCGTGATGGCGACGATCGCCGGTTTCCTGCTGACCGCGATCCCGAACTGGACCGGACGGCTTCCGATACGCGGCGTGTCGCTGGCGCTACTCGCCGGCTTGTGGCTGGTCGGGCGGATTGCCTGCCTGATCTCGGTGCTGATGCCCGCGTGGCTGGCGATTGCAGCTGATGTGTCCTTTCCGATGATCCTGGCCGGGGTCGTTGCGCGGGAGATCGTCGCCGGGCGGAACTGGCGTAATCTGCCGATGGTCATACCGGTGACGGTTCTCGGCATCGCCAATCTGCTGATGCATCTTGAGGCCGATGGCATCGCCATCCCCGCAGGGCTCGGGTGGCGGCTCGGACTCGCCGCGGTGATCATGCTGATCTCGGTCGTGGCGGGGCGGATCGTACCGGCCTTCACCCGGAACTGGCTGGCAAAGCGGCCGAACGCAAATCCTCCTGCCGCGCACGGCCGGATCGACCGGGCGGCACTCGGCGTCCTGCATACCGGCCTCCTGGGCTGGGCGTTCTTTCCAGCGTTCCGCCCAGTGGGTTTGCTCCTGCTTCTTGGCGCCGCCCTCAACCTGTGGCGCCTGCTGCGGTGGCGCGGCAGCGCGACGGTCACCGAGCCGCTGCTGCTGGTCTTGCATGTCGGCTACGCGTGGCTCGTGCTGGGTACCGCCTTGCTCGGCCTTGCGATGCTGAATCCCGGCCTGCCGTCAAGCGCTGCCATTCACGCGTTGACGGCCGGAGCAATCGGCACCATGACCCTGGCCGTGATGACGCGCGCCACGCGGGGTCATACAGGGCGCGCTCTATCGGCGGATTGGGCCACCAACCTGATCTATATCCTTGTCACCGTCGCGGCGCTCGCGCGCATTGCAGCAGCCTTTGTTGCCGATTGGAACATGCCGCTTCTGCTTGCCTCCGCATGCTTCTGGATCGCTGCCTTCTCGGGCTTCGTGCTGCGGTACGGGCCAATGCTGCTGCGGCGGCGGTGCGACGCCGGTTAGGGGCTACCAGCGCCGCCTGAACCCTCAGGCCATCACCAAAATTCGGCGATAGCTCCGCCCGTTGCGCTGAAACCTGTTCGCTTCGACGCGATAGCCAGGGGAAGCTCGAAGGAGTTCCCGACGGGGAGCGGGGCGATGCGCTGGCCTATTTGAACGAATGGGCCTGCGATGCGTCGGGGCCGAGCTACTGCGCGCTGCTCAGCGAATACGGGATGGGCAAGACCACGACCAGCATGGCTTTTGCCCGCGACATGCTCATCGCGCGCGAGGCAACGCCATCCCTGCCGCTGCCGATCAATCTCGACCTGCGTCATATCGGTGACTTGGCCAAATCCGAACCGGCCCTCAATACCATCATCGACACGGTATTGCGCCGCAGTTGGCAGAGTGGTGCGGCCGACAGCCGGCTGAGCGGACAGGAGGTCATCCGCTTGGTGCAGGAAGAGGGCGCCATTGCGATCTTCGACGGGCTCGACGAGGTGCTGGTGCATCTGTCCCCGGCGGCGGGTCAGCGCCTCACCCGAGAGTTGTTTCGCATTCTAACGCCGGCGCTGTTCCCGCGGCGGCGCGAGAAGACAACCTCCGGACGTCCTGGGCGTGTCCTGATCACCTGCCGCACGCATTATTTTCGGAGCCTGCGCGAGCAGAAGACCGCGCTTACCGCGGAAGGCCGCGACGGGGTGCGGGCCGACGATTAACGCGTCTTCGTGCTATTGCCGTTTACCCGCGATCAGATCCGCCTCTATCTGGAGCAAACTCTGCCGGGCGATCGCGCGCTGGAGACAATCGCGGCGGTCCACAAGCTCTCCGAACTGGCGGAGAGGCTGTACACACAAAGCCTGATCGCAGAGAATTTTCCGCAGATAGAGCGCTGGAAGCTTGCCGGCCTACGCGTCACCGGCGTGATGCTGTATCGGCACATGGTCATGTCGTAGCTGGAGCGGGACGCCGGCAAGCACCAGATCACCCC
This sequence comes from uncultured Alphaproteobacteria bacterium, assembly GCA_963746885.1. Classification (GTDB taxonomy): domain Bacteria; phylum Pseudomonadota; class Alphaproteobacteria; order ATCC43930; family CGMCC-115725; genus DATARH01. The sequence goes on along the minus strand of CAVVDM010000010.1, from coordinate 111,129 downwards.
CGACCAACGATGCGCCGGACCATTTCCAGCACCGTGGCCGCGGGGTCGGGCGTAAATCGTGCCGCCAACCTTACCATCGTCTCGATATTGGTCTTGCTGTATTTTTTATTTCCGACCGCACCCAAAATCTGCGCGAAATCTTCCATGTAAATCCGGCGCTCGCCATCGCGATCGAACCGTTGGACCGCAAGTACAATTTTGCCCGGCCGCAATAATTTTTCTCTAATCCCTTCGACGCGGGAAACCGGTACAAGGATAACTTCGGCGATTTCGACGCTGACCGGTTCGGCAAGCCGCATCGCACCATATTCGATCTCCGGCAGGTCCGGCTAATCCTTACTTGGAAGCTTCACAATGATACGCCCGCCTTCGCCATGCGCCGGGATCGCCAGCCGATCTCCCGCCGCTATCATTGAGAATCTCATTTGCACGCCGGCCAGCGAGAATTTCACCAGGTCGGGATCCTCCGGCAGCATGGCTGGCAGAGCTGATGATTTACCGCCTGTCGCTGGCAGTTTTGCCGCCCCTTCATCGCGTATTACCACGCACCCTATCCTGACGGCTCCGACCCGAACACCACTACTCTGCGAGTTTCTGACTCAGTAAGATTAGAGCACCTGATTTCATAGGAAATTTTTATCTTTCAACAACAATGATTTATAATTCTAGCGTCCCGTCTCATAACCTGAAGGTCATAGGTTCAAATCCTATCCCCGCAACCAATCTTCCCATCAGAACAATCTCAAATGGGTGAGGCCCCGCCTGATCCATTTTTCTTGCCGCAACGCGCGAGGGCGGCTTTGCCGGTCGATCTCGGCTCGCGGAAGCGAGGGAAGACGGGGAGCAACGGGACCGGCCATCCGCCGCGCCTCAAGCGACACGGGCGGCGAGGGGCGCCAGGAACTCGCGCAACACGGGCGACCATTTGGCATGCTCCGGGCCGCTCGATGAATGGCCGAGATCGCTGTCGAGCTCGAAATAGCGCGCCTCGACCCCGGCCGCGCCCAGCGCCTCGATGACCGCCGGCGCGATCTTCGGCGGGAACAGCGCGTCGCTGCGGCACAGGACGTAGAGCACCTCGGCGGTGATCGTCGCGAAGTCGGGCCGCGTGTCGAAGCCCAGCAGGGCCCGCCGCAGGATCAGCAGCGAGTGGGCGTCCCAGTTTCTCGCCCAGCTCGCGGCCTGCGCGCGGATCGCCGCCTCGCGCTCGACAGGATCGGGATAGCGCGGCGTCAGGTTCGCGTCGATGCCGTAGCGCTTCAGCGTCTCGACGCGGATCTCGGTCAATGCCGTCTTGGCGCCGCCCTTGCCGTGGTAGCGGCCGCCATGCCACTCGGGATCGCTCGCCAGCCGAGCGGTGACTTCGGCGAGCTGCTTGTCGGTGTTGACCGAGGCCCAGGGTGCCGTATTGACCGGGACGATCGCGTCCATGAACCCGGGATAGGCGACCGCCCACTGAAACGCCTGGTAGCCGCCATAAGATGGCCCGGCGACCGCGACCAGGTGCTCGACTCCGAGCGAATCGAGCAGCGCCTTTTGCGCCGCGACGATGTCGCGGATGGCGATCGCCGGGAAATCGGGGCCGTAGGGCTGGCCGGTGGCCGGGTTGATGCTGGCGGCGTTGGTCGAGCCGTAGGACGAGCCCAGCATGTTGCTCGCCACGACAAACAGCTTGTCGGTGTCGATCGCCTTGCCCGGCCCGATCAGCCCATCCCACGAGCCCGGCTGATTGCCGTTTGCCGGGTTGCGGCCGGCGGCGTGATGGCTGCCGGTATAGCCGTGCGTGATCAGCACCGCGTTCTTCCCGTGCGGCGCCAGCCGGCCGTAAGTCTCGTAGGCGATTGTCGCCTCCGGCATGACCGTGCCGTTGGCGAGGCGGAGGCCGCGAATCGTGAAAAACCGATCCTCGACGGGGCCGATATCGGCCGTGCGCGGCGCGAGCCCGTCCATCATGTCTCTCTCCCCTTACCCCTTGGCCGATCGTTTCGGGAGAGTGTGCACGGTGCCATCCCGCCTGTCACGCAGACCGGCGGGGTCGCCCGACGATTGCACCATCGCGCCGGCGATGACATAGCTAACGGCGATGCTTGTGATGTCTGTGGCGGGGATGCGATGCGCCGCGTTTTGCCGGTCCTGGTGCTGCTGCTGACTGCCGGGTGCGCCGGCGGCGGGGCGCCGCCACCCGAGACGGTCGCCCGGCTCCATGTTGGCTTTGGCGGCCTGACCGACACGATCGAGATCAGCGCGGTCGAGCGGTTGGCGCTGCGCGCGGCCGAGCTGGTGGCGCCCGATGGCACGGCGACCGCCGCCGGCGAGATCAACGTCGTCGGCTCGCCACGCCTGGCCGGGGGGCAGTCTATCGTCGGCGATCCATGGCAAAACGCGCTGTCGGCGAACGGCAGCGCCGCCCGGCTGGTCACGCAGCAGGCCGTTTCCGGCGCAGCGCTGCGCAGCGAGGAGCAGCTGATGGCGACCGTGTCGACCGCGCAAATTACGCTGCCCGATCCGGTCGCCTATCGCCGCGATTGGCAGCACTACAAGATCCGCCTGACCTTCGGCACGCCGCCCAGCGAGGTTGAGACCCGCGAGCTCGCCGCACCTGCGCCGCCGCCCCAAAAATGACCGCGCTCACAGCTCCCGCGTGCGGTTGGCGAGGTAGTCGTCGCTCTGCATCTCGTTGAGACGCGACACCGTGCGCTGGAATTCCCACGCACCGTCGCCGGCGACATAGATGTCCTCCGGCATCACCTCGGCCGAGGCGATCACCAGGGAGCGCGCCTCGTAGAGAGCGTCGATCAGGATGTGAAAGCGCTGCGCTTCGTTGCGCCGCGACGGGTCGAGGCGCGGGATGCCCTCGACGATCACCGCCGCAAAACGCTCGGCGATGGCGAGGTAGTCGGCGGCGGCGAGCGGGCGGGCGCATAATTCGTCAAAGCCGAACCAGGCAACATTGCGCGCTGCCCGCGGCACGACAAGCGGGCGGTTCATGACGCACAGGGTTTCGCTTTGGCCGGGAGCGCCCTCGGCCAACTCGGCGAAAGCGCGGGCCAGCGCCTGATGCGAGGCCGCGTCGATCGGCCGGTGATAGACCGGCCGGCCCATCAGCCGCGACAGCCGGTAGTCGCGCCCGCTGTCGAGTTCCAGCCGGTCGAGCTGTTGTTGCAATAGCGCGATGAACGGCAGGAAGCGGTCGCGCTGTAGCCCGTGCTCGTAGAGCCGGTCGGGAGGCCGGTTGGAGGTCGCGACGACTATCGTGCCAGCCTCGAACAGGGCACGAAACAGCCGCTCAAGGATCATCGCGTCGGCGATGTCGTTGACCTGGAACTCGTCGAAGCACAGGAGGGTCGCCGCCCCCGCCAGATCGGCCGCGACCTTGGCGACGGGCGCCCGGGAGTGCGCCCGACGCTCGCGCTCGATGCGGCCGTGCACGTCGAGCATGAAGGCGTGGAAATGCACCCGCCGCTTCTTCGCGACCGGTGCGGCGGCGAAGAACAAGTCCATCAGCATCGATTTGCCGCGCCCGACGGGGCCCCACAGGTAGATGCCTTTTGGCATCGCCGGCGCGCGCTCGGCGAGGCCGAGCCGCGCGCGCCAGCCGCGCCGGGTGGATGGTCGGTAAGCCGCCAGCTCTTCATGCAGCTGCTGCAGCCGGGCAACGGCGCGACGTTGCGCCGGATCGGCGCGGACGAGGCCGGCGGCGGCGCGCTCGCGATAGAGCTCGGCCGGACCCGATCGGTCAGGCGCAGCGCCGGGTCGGGTCGGGAACGCGGGCTGCGAGGCGGGAAAATCGACAGGCATCAGCTACGCACGACCCGGCCCCAACAAAACGCATGCCGCCACATCCCGCCCCTCGCAGGGAATGGCTACGCTCACCGATCTATCCAGCTTCAACGGGAATCGCAACCGCGCGCGGCGGCTACTCGGCCGCTACCGGCAGCGGCTCGGCGCGACGGCTGGCGCGGGCGCTGCCGACGAACAGCAGGCTAGCGAGCCACAACCCGGCGACCAGCATCAGCACCAGGTCAGGCCGGCCGGCGTCGATCAGCAGGCCGTACGGCACCGGCATGATGGCGCCGCCGAGCGCGAGGCCGGCGCTGACGAAGCCGAACACCTTGCCGATCTGCCCCGGCGGGGCGGCGTCCTTGACCATCACGTCGCGCGGCGTGCGGCTCGCCCCGATCGACACGCCGCCGACGAACAGCACGCCGATCGTCGCCAGTTGCGCCATCGACACCAGATCAACCCACAGCAAGAGCGCCGAGCCGACCACCGTCAGCACCACGACAAAGCCGAGATGGCGGTCGGTGCGGTCGGCCACCCAGCCGCCGATCAACACGCCGCTCATCATGCCGATCATGTAGCCGGTCAATGCCGCGGAGGCGGATTCGAGGGTCAGGCCGTGGGTGCGGTGCAGCACCGTGATCAGCCAGGACTGGATTCCCGCCCCGGCCATCGACGACACCATGAAGAACCCGAAGAACATCAGGATCGAGCGGGACAACAGCTGACGCATGTCGGCGACAAAGCCGGGCTTGGCGGCAGCCGCCGTCGCCTCGCGCTTCTGCTCCACCAGGATGCGGCTTTGCCACAGGATCGCGAGGACGACCGGGACGCCGAGCAGGCCGACCAGCAGCAGCGTGTTGCGCCAGCCGATCAGCAGCATCAGCGCGGCGGTCAGCGGCGGCGCGGCGGCAAACCCGGTATGCCCGATAAAGGTGTGCACGGCAAACGAGCGGCCGATGCGGGCGCGGTCGACCGAACCCGACAGGATCGCGTAGTCGGCCGGGTGGATCACCGAATTGCCGAGCCCGGACACCATCGCCAACAGGCAGATCTGCCAGAAGGCGGTGGCGAGCCCCATCGTCGCGATCGACAGCGTCATCAGGATCGTGCCGCCGACCAGGAAGCGGCGCGCGCCATAGCGGTCGACCAGAAACCCGACCGGCGCCTGCACCACCGCCGTCGTGCCCGCCATCAGCGCGATCGCCAGGCCGAGTTCGGCAAACGAGACGCCGAACGCCTTCTGCCACACGACGAACAGCGGCGGCAGGCAAAGCTGATAGTAATGCGACAGGAAATGGCCGCAGCCGATCAGCGCATTGACGCGCGCGTCGTGCCCGAACCTCGGCAATCTCGGCATCCGCTAATCGACCTTACCCAGCGGCGAACAGCAACGGATGTTATTCTAATCTCGCGGCGAGCGCCGCGGCAACGCATCCTCCGCAGCCTAGCGTTGAGCACCCGACATATGCCGCGACCTCATGCCGCCGGCGGGACCTCGGCCACGAGGCGCGCCATCTCGTGCTTGACCCGGGTGTGCGGCTTCAAGCCGACATTGACGTAGAGGAAATGGCGCTGCGCCGGTTGTCGGCGTAATGGTTGTCGCACAGCGTGAAATAGCCGAATTGCATGACCTTGTCCTCGACCGGCTAGAGTTCGAGCACGCTTTCGAAATCCTCCGCAACGCCGAGCGCATCGGCACGCCGCATCGCCACCGGCTGCAGCACAACATGGCCGAACGCAATTTGGCCGCGGGCATTGTCGCTCGTCACCAGGATACGGATCTCGATGCCCTTGGCGTTCGGCCGTTCGAGCGAGAAATCGATGTCGGTGGAATATACGCCGCCCCGCGGTGGCACGAGCACAACCTCGCCGAGCGGCTGGGGATCGGGATCGGCATAGGCATCGACGACGAACCTGCTGCCCGCCGCCTCCGCCGAAAAACCGAGAACGACCCGCGCCGACCAGCGCCCGGGCGGCAGATGGATGTAGGGCCCATAGATCAGCGTCCGCGGCGGGCCGGCGATGTCGATGATGCCGGTCGGCCGCGTGAACTCATCGGCGTAGACGATGAACAGCTCGCGCCGCCAGATGATCCGGCCAAGGCTGGCGCCGGCGAACTGGTCGGCATAGGCGGCCAGCGCGCCGTCGATGGCGCGCTGGCCGCTCGACGGAATTTCCGGCGAGGGCGGCGCTCCGCTGGGCTCGAAGCCGCCGATCTCGCCGGCGATTTGCGCGATCTGTGCCGCATCGAGGGCAAACCCGGAATGGGCGGCGATCGCGGCGATCGTCCGCTCGGCGTCTTCACGCGCGTGGTCTTCGTGCAGGACCAGCGCTTCCGGAAGCGCGGCAAAGCGCATCAACAGCGGACAGCAATTGGCCACCGCCCGGGTAACGGCGCCGAGCTCCGCACCGGTCTCGCCCACCAGCTCGGGAACCGCGAGGCGAGGATCGTCGAGCGCCACGACAAACCGCGCATGGGCCGCAGACAGCACGGCGAGCAGCCGCTCGTCGGGTTGCCGCACGCCCATCGCCAGATGCGTCGGGGCGCCGGCGATCAGCTTCAGGGCGATCGCGTCGAGTACCGGCGGCAATGGCTGAAACCCGAGCATCTCCGGGTAGGATGGCCAAGTCTCGACGGCATACTCGTGTCCGGTCGCCCGGACCAGCCGCTCGATCACCGCATCGCACCATCTGCCGAACCGACCTGGCAGCGCGAAGTTGAACAGGATCATCTCACCGTCGCCGGCGACCGCCGATCGTCATGGCACTGAGATGTAGCGGCGGCGGCCACCGCTGTCGAGGGCCGCAAATCCGCCCGGCGGACCTTTAAGCGCATGGCGCCGACGCCGTTTCTGCCGGCGATATCGGGCGAATCTCGACCTCCTCGATGTCGCAGGTGAAGCCGTCCTCGCAGAACAGCCGGACCTCGACGCCGGTAAGGTCTTCCTCCGCCACGAAGGCCAGTTCCGCCACCGGGTCGGCGTCGTCGAGCGATGCCACATCGAGCGGTCGCGTGGCGATCGGGCGTTCCCCGACCGCGGCGCTGACATCCATGACGGCCGTGCCGCGGCGTGGCCCTCGCGCGCCAAATCGCAGCCGCGCGACATAGCGCTCGGCCGGCAGCGCGATGTAGGGCCCGAACAACGCGGTGCCGCACGGCGCGTTGCGCAAGGCGACGGCGTCCGCATGTTGAGCGCCCACCTGGGTCCGTAGGGCAGGGTCGCCGCCCCGGTAGCGGAACACAACGGTCTCGCGCCGCTGCATCTCCCAGACGTTGAGCCAGCCGGGCGTGCCGGCGACGTGCCGCCGGCCGAACCAACCGCTGCGGGCAAGCGCCTCGGCGAAATAGCTTGTCCTGAACCCGAGATCGAGCCAGCCGTGTTTGCGGATCGACCACAGCGATTGGCCGTCCAGGCGCAGTCCCCAGGGATACCTGAAATCCGCCTGGATCGGCTCGGCAGCGAAGAACAGCCGGCCCTCGGGGCTTACCACCCGGTGCAATGCCCGCAACAGCCGCATATGGTCGGCCGCGTGATGGAACGATTCAAAGAAGATTACCGCGTCGAAGCGGGCATCGGTTTCTTCGACCCACAGGTAATCGCTGTTCACGAGATCGAGGCTCAGCCCTTCATGCGCGGCGCGCCGACGCACCAGCTCGCAAAACCGCGCCTCGACGTCGACCGCCGTGACGTGATGTCCGAGCGCGGCCAGCGCCAACGTCGTGTGGCCCCAGCCAAAGCCCATTTCGAGCACCCGTGACCCCGCGGGCAGCGCCATGCAGCGCAGCAGAAAGCCCAGCGCCATCAGGTGCTCGCCGGCGGTGACGCAGCTCTTTGTGGCATACGGAAAATATCGCGCGATGTGGCTGTCGACCTCGAATGGCGTCGCCTCGTTGGCCAGCGAATATTCCTGGCCGGCGATCGCGCGATAAAGCGCCATCTGGGCGTTGCGATAGGGTGGCGAGAAGGGATCGTCGGGTAAATCAGTGGGCGGCTCCATCCAGAACGTGGCGAACATTGCGCGCAGCCGGTCATCCGACACCGCCTCGGCGAGGTCGCATTCGCGCAGCTTGCGGTCGAGTTCGTCGATCGTCTTGACGGCCTGCATCACCGGCTCCGGGTCAGCGGTCCTGAGGCGCGGGCTCGCCGGTTGCCGCTTCGAGCAGCCCCAGCGCCGCCCACGGCTGGGTCTCGGAATTGGTCTCGGTCGACAGGGTCGAGCAGCGGACTTCGACGGCACCGTCGTGCCAGGTCAGCGAGCGTTCGATCTGGCGGCGCAATACCATCTCGAACAGTTCGATGCGGTCGCAGTGCCGCGCCGCCACCGCGCGCAACGCCGGGTCGCCGGCTCGGCGCAATGCCGCGAAGAAGCGCAGGGTCAGCCCGGCGTGGAAGTTCCAAAACCCGGTATTGGTGTGGCGCGACCCGTGGTCATCGACCCAGTCGACGGCGATGACGTCGACTTTGTGGGGGCCGTCGTGCCAATCAATCCTGGTCGTCTCAATGCTGAAGCAGCCGAGGCCGCGATCGATCGCAGCGGCAAAGCGCGCGTCCTCGATATGCCGTGACGCTTCGGTCAAGGCGAGCAGCGCGGCGCTGTGGCAGTCGACAAATACGAAGCGGCGACTGGTCACCCCCATCATAAAGCCCGATACCGGGGTGTCGCCAACATCGGCAAACGGCTTTTCGAATTCGAACAGCACGTCGCATAACTCCGCGAGGCGACGGCGATAATCGACGCTGCCGGTTGCCTCGTACATCGTGACGAGGCCGAGGATCACAAAGGCAAGCTGCCGCGAGAAGATCGTATTTTCCCGACGCCGGTGGGCGGCGACGAACAACTGGAAATAATATTTGAGATAGGTGTCGAACAAGTCCTTAGCCGTCGCCGCGGCGGGGGCGGACGCTGCGCCGTGTCCCGACATCGCCACGAAATGGCGCGCGAAGGCATTGAGTTCGGCACCGTAGTCGTAGGAGACGCTGAAATCGACCGCAGTGTCGTGCCTCGGCGGCAGCGTGGCCGCGTCACGCAACAGCCGGCAGTAATCGTCGACCCGGTCATAAAACCCGCCCGCGGTCAGCATCTTGTCCTCCGCCGCCACCAACCGACGCCCGCGGCAAGCCCCGTCAAAGCGGTATCGCGCCCGCGCGAAATGCAGCCGCCCGGGCTCTCGCACCAGCACCTCGATCTCGGCGAGCCGCCGGGGCTCGCGCGGCACCGTGTGTACCGCCAGCGCAAACCCGGCGATGTCCGACTGCACGATCGAATAATACTCGGCCCCGGCCACCGCGAGGAACTGCCGGCCGGGCGCCGCGGCAGCAAATCGCAGCGCCTCGCGGCCCGGCAGTTTTGCCAGGATGCTGCTGTAATGCACGTCGTTGGCGCCGTGGCTGAGATGGTCATGCGCGACCGTTAGCACCACATCGGCGATGTCGGCGTGGGCATCGACCTCCAGCGCCGCCTCGATGCCGATCACCATCGAGCGTGCGTCGATCGAATAATCATAGGAGATGCGCCCGACCCGGATCTCGCGCCGCCGCGGCTTGAAATAGAGGTCGCCGGAAAAGTGCAATGCCAGGCGATGACCGTCGAGTGTCGACGCGACCTTGTCGATCCGGTCTTCGACCGGCACCGAGTATCGCTGGCCGCGGTAGGCAAATTCGACGCAATTGGTATGGAGCAGCAGGTTGTCGGCGGTGCGGTTGTCGTGAAAGCGAATGCCGGCCATGACGACCCCGCGCGGCAAATCGCAGCGCAGGTGCATCAGCGAATGGTAATAGCCGGCCTCGCTGCCGCGCTGGCCGGTCAGCAGCAGGCGCGGCGTGCTGACCCGCCGGAAGATCAGGGGGCCGCGGCACATCAGCTGGAGGAACTTGAAGATCTCCGCGGATTGCGCCTGGTAATGCCGGCTGATCTCCGGGCACGCAAGAAACTCGACGACTTTGGCATTGTCGTCGGTCCAGAACCAGGTGTCGCCGCCAAACGGGTGCTCGGTCTCGGCGATTGCGCGGCAATCGGCGGCGCCGAAGTGCAATGGCCGGTAGAGTCGCCGCACGATAAACTCGGCGACGCCTGACGGATCGATCGCCGCTTGTCTCGTCGCGCGTTTGAAGGTGCTGCTGGGCAGGTTGATCTCCGGCGGCCGACGGGCAAGATGCCAGCCACCGAGCCCCGGATCCGCCTAGGCGCGATCAGACCCGTAACCCGCCGCCCCGCTATACGACCAGAAATCGGCTGACGCGGCAAGCAGATGCCGGTGTCGGCCGGCACTCGTTGCGCGCCGCCACTGCGCCGCGCCCGGCGCACCCCCTCACTAAGATACTGTGATTGTTTGCCGCTTGCACTCGTGCCGCGATCGCGTGTTAATGCGCCCCGGATTTTTTCGGCCCCCAACCGCGGAGACCTTGCCGGCCCGGCGACGGTCGGCCGGGCCCACTCGTCAACCAGCCAGCGAGCGGCGCGATGAAGATATTGGTGACCGGCGGCGCCGGTTTTATCGGCTCGGCGGTGTGTCGGCTGTTTGTCGGCGAGTTCGGCGCCACGGTGCTTAACGTCGACAAGCTGACTTATGCCGCCAATCTCGCCTCGCTCGCGGCGATCGAACACCACCCGCGCTACGGCTTCTATCAGGCCGATATCGGTGACCGCCCGGCGATTGCTGCGCAACTGCGCGCCTTTGCCCCGGACGCGATCCTCCACCTCGCCGCCGAATTGCATGTCGACCGCTCGATCGACGGCCCCGGCGAATTCATCAAGACCAATATCACGGGCACCTATGCCCTGCTCGAAGCGGCGCGCGACTATTGGCGCGGACTGCCGGCCGACGCGGCGCGGCGCTTCCGCTTTCACCACGTCTCGACCGACGAGGTGTTCGGCTCGCTCGGGCCTGACGGCAAATTCACCGAGGAGAGCCGCTACCAGCCCAATTCCCCCTATGCCGCGTCGAAGGCGGCCGCGGACCATCTGGTGCGGGCCTGGCACGAGACCTTCGGGCTGCCGACGGTGATGACCAACTGCTCAAACAATTACGGCCCCTATCATTTCCCTGAAAAGCTGATCCCCCTGGTCGTCCTGAAGGCGCTGCACGGCGAAGAAATACCTGTCTATGGCAAGGGCGACAACGTGCGCGACTGGCTCTATGTCGACGACCATGCCCGTGCGCTGCACGCCGTTTTGACCCGAGGCCGGCCGGGAGAGAGCTACAATATCGGCGGCGACGGCGAGCGCACCAATCTCGAGGTTGTAACCGCGATCTGCAGCCTGCTCGACGAGCTTGTTCCGGGCGCGGCGCACCGGCCGCATGCCGGCCTCATCAGCTTTGTCGAGGACCGCCCGGGCCACGACCGGCGCTATGCGATGGATGCGACGAAGATCGGGCGCGAGCTTGGCTGGCGGCCGCGCGAGAGCGTCGAGACCGGGCTGCGCAAGACCGTCCAGTGGTATCTCGACAACCGCGACTGGTGGCAGCCGATCTGGGCCGAGAAATATCCCGGCACCCGGCTCGGCGCCGGCAGCCGGGAGGGCGTGGCAGCCGGAGCGTGAGCGCCGGCAGAACGAGGGACAGGAATGAAGGGCATCATTCTAGCCGGGGGCGCGGGCACGCGGCTCTATCCGGTGACGCTGGTCGTCAGCAAGCAGCTCCTGCCGGTCTACGACAAGCCGATGATCTACTACCCGCTGACGACGCTGATGCTGGCGGGGGTCCGCGATATTCTGGTCATCACCACCCCCGCCGAGCGGGCCCGCTTCGAGGCATTGCTCGGCGATGGCAGCCAGTGGGGCGTGGCGATCGCCTACGCCGAGCAGCCGCGCCCCGAGGGCCTCGCGCAAGCCTTCATCATCGGCCGCGCCTTCGTCGGCGATGGCCCGGTCGGCCTCGTTCTCGGCGACAACATCTTTTACGGCCACGGCCTGTCGGAGATGCTGCAGGAAGCGGCGCGACCGCATGACGGGGCGACCGTGTTCGCCTATCAGGTGCGCAACCCGCAGGCCTACGGCGTCGTCGAGTTCGACGAGCGCGGCACGGCGATCTCGATCGAGGAAAAGCCGCTGCAGCCGCGCTCGCAATGGGCCGTCACCGGGCTTTATTTCTACGATAATACGGTTCTCGATCTAGCCCGCGACCTGAAGCCCTCGGCGCGAGGCGAACTCGAGATCACCGACCTCAACAACCTCTATTTGCAACGCGGCCGGCTCAAGGTCGCGCGGATGGGGCGCGGCTATGCCTGGTTCGACACCGGCACGCACCAGGATCTGCTCGAAGCCGGCGAATATGTCCGCACGGTCGAGATGCGACAGGGACTGAAGATCGCCTGCGTCGAGGAAGTCGCCTATCATATGGGGTATATCGACCGCGACCGCTTGCTCGCCGAGGCGCGCCGCTTCGGCAAGAACGAATACGGTCGCTATCTCGCCAACCTGCCTGAATAGGAACCCCCGCATGAGCAGCACCGGCTTCGCCTACGCCAATCTGTTCGGCAAGAAGGTGCCGGCGCCGGCGGCGCGCTGGGCCGGCAACGCCGAATACAACTTCATCGGCGGCCATAACGACCGCAGCCTGATCCCGGTCGAGGGGCTGATTGCGGCGACCGCCTCGGTGCTGCGGCGCGAAGGAGCCGACCTCGCGCTCTACAGCCTGGCGCAAGGGCCGCAGGGCTATCGCGGGCTGCGCCAGTTCGTCGCCGACAAGCTCGGGCATTGGCGCGGCGTCAGCGCCGGGCCGGACGACGTGCTGATCACCTCCGGCTCCGGCCAGGCGATCGACCTCGTCAACCAGGTGTTGCTCGAGCCCGGCGACACGGTGATCCTCGAAGAATTCACCTATGGCGGCTATCTGACGAAATTGCGCCGCCTCGGAGTGAATATCGTCGGCGCGCCGCTCGACGAGGACGGCATCCGGATCGACACGCTCGCCGCCATCCTCGCCGACCTGAAGGCCAAGGGCACCACCCCGAAATACATCTGCACGGTGCCGACCATCCAGAACCCGACCGGCAGCATCATGCCGCTCGCCCGGCGCCGCGAATTCCTGGCGTTGGCCGCGCAGTACGGCGTGCCGATCTTCGAGGACGAGTGCTATGCCGATCTGACCTGGGGTGGCATGGACGCGCCGCCCGCGCTCTATTCGCTCGATCCCTCCCGCGTCATCCACATCGGCTCGTTCTCGAAGACCCTGGCGCCGGCTCTGCGGCTCGGCTACGTCGTTGCCGATTGGGATTTCATGAGCCGCATGGTGGCGATCAAGTCGAGCACCGACAGCGGCACCGGCGCGCTCGAGCAGATGGTCGTCGCCGAGTATTTCTCGAAGCATTTCGCCGACCATGTCGACGAGCTGAGCCGCACCCTGAAGGACAAGCTCGACACCATGGTCGAAGCCGTCGCGCGCGAGTTCGGCACCGCCGTCGAGCCGTGGCTGCCGAAAGGCGGCATCTTCCTGTGGATGAAGCTGCCCGACTCGGTCGATGTGCGCAAGCTGGTGCAGCCCGCGCTCAAGGCCGGCATCGCTTTCAATCCCGGGCCGGAATGGGCGGTCGACGGCGAAGCGTCGAAGTCGCGGCTGCGGCTGTGCTTCGGCCTGACGACCAAGGAGGAGATCCGCGAGGGCGTCGCCCGCTTCGCGCGGGTCTGCTACGAGGAAACCGGCATCCCGGAGCAGAGCGGCAATGTCCGCCATGCCGGCTCCGACGATTAAGCGCGAGGTGGTGATGGCAGGGCGAGCGGAGGCCGCCGCGCGGCTCGACGACGTGCTGAGCGGCGCGGTTGCGGCGGGCGAGGTGCCGGGAGTCGTCGCGATGGCGGCGACCGATGCGGGGACCGTCTACGAAGGCGCGTTCGGGGTGCGCGATCTCGCCGGCGGGCCGGCGATGACGCACGACAGCGTTTTCCGCATCGCCTCGATGACCAAGGCGATCACCTCGGTCGCGGCGCTGCAATTGGTCGAGGAAGGCCGGCTCGCGCTGGATGCGCCGGTGCCCGACATCGGCGAGCCGGCGCTCGCCGCGCCGCAGGTGCTGGAGGGATTTGACGCCGCCGGCAAGCCGATGCTGCGCCCGGCCAGGCGGCCGATCACGCTGAAGCACCTGCTGACCCACACCGCCGGCTTCACCTACGATTGGTCGAACGCCAATACGCGGCGCTATGCCGAAGCGACCGGCATGCCGGGGATGGCGAGCGGCGAGATCGCGGCCTTGCGCCAGCCCCTCGCCTTCGACCCCGGCGACAAGTGGGAATACGGCATCAATATCGACTGGGTCGGCCGCATCGTCGAAGCGGTCGCCGGCCGGCCGATCGACGAGGTGCTGCGTGAGCGCATCTGCGCGCCGCTCGGCATGGCCGACACCGGCTTCGCTCCGTCGCCCGCGCAACGCACCCGCCAGGCGAGCGTCCATCAGCGCCAGTCCGACGGCAGCCTCGTGGCGCAGCCGCTCGAACCCCTGGTGACGCCGGAATTCTACGCCGGTGGCGGCGGCCTCTATTCCACCGCGCGCGATTACCTGACCTTTCTCGAAATGCTGATGCACGGCGGCAGCCTCGGCGGCGTGCGCATCCTGCGCCCGGAGACGGTGGTGCTGCTGAGCCAGAACCATGTCGGCGACATGGCGGCCGGCGTCTTGCGCAGCATCGTGCCCGAGCGGGCCAACGATTTCGACCTGTTCCCCGGTGCCCGGGTGCGCTGGGGCCTTGCCACGATGCTGAACTTCGACCCCGGGCCGAACGGGCGCCGCGCCAGCTCGCTGAGCTGGGCTGGGATCTTCAACAGCTATTACTGGCTCGATCCTTCCTGCCGCGTCGCCGGCGTGATCCTGACCCAGATGCTGCCGTTTGCCGACCCGACTGTGTTGCGGCTCTACGGCCGATTCGAGCGTGGCGTCTACGCGCTGGCCGCGGCGGGCTGAGCGCGATGACAGTGCTTCATCTGCTGCGCCACGGCGAGCATGGGCTGCTCGGGCGGGTGCTGGCCGGGCGCATGCCGGGGGTCGGGCTCAGCGAGCGCGGCCGGGCCGAGATCGCCGCCGTCGCCGAGCGCCTCGCCGGCGAGGGCATTGCGTCGCTCTATGCGAGCCCGTTGCAGCGCACCCGCGAATCGGCCGAGATCGTTGCCGACCGGCTCGCCCTGCCGGTGGCGTTCCGTGACGATCTGATCGAGCTCGATTTCGGCGAATGGACCGGCTCGACCTTCGACGCGATCCGCGCCGACCCGCGCTGGGAGGCGTGGCGCACCCAGCGCAGCCTCGCGACGATCCCCGGCGGCGAGAGCATGCGGCAGGTCCAGCGGCGGGTTGTCGACGCGTTGCTGGAGATCAGCGAGCGCCACCGCGACGATACGGTGGTTTTGGTCAGCCACGGCGACGTGATCCGCTCGGCGCTGGTGTTTGCGCTCGGCATGCCGCTCGATTTCTATGGCCGCATCGAGGTCGCCCAGGCCTCGATCAGCACGATCCGCATCGATGCCGACGGGATCCGCGTCCTCGCGGTCAACGAACGCCCGCGCCTCTGAGTGCAGCGGCGGCGATCTGTCCGGCAGGTTCTCGCTTGCCGCCGCCATTGCCGCGACCGGCGCGTCGCCCAACATCAGCAAAATGTTGCGTGTCGCGATGATTGCCTTGCCGGCGACGGCGGCTGAGGTGGCGCCTGCCGGCACGGCGGCGTTGCGCTAATGGATGCTGTACCGACGCCCGGGCCGCACCGCGGCACGGCACAGGAGCTCGGCGAGTGGCTGGTCGGCGCCGGCCGCTTTCTGCCGGACAATGCCGCGCTGCTTTGCGCATTGTGCGAGCGCCTCGTTGCCGCCGGGATCCCGCTCGACCGCGTCTCGCTGCATCTGCGCGCGCTGCACCCGCGCTACCGTGGCGTGTCGCGCATCTGGCAGCGCGGCCAGCCACTCGACGAGCGCTTCATCTACCACGGGATCGAGAAGACGGCGCTTTATCTCGAAAGCCCGATCCGCTCGGTCATGGACCGAAGAGAGCGGCTCGGGTGGCGGCTCGAAGGTGACATGCCGCTATCCTACCCGCTGCTCGATGAATTGCGCGGCGAGGGCTACACGCACTATGTGATCGCACCGATCATCTATGCCGAGGGGCTGGTCAACGCCCACTCCTGGGCGACGCGGCGGCCGGGCGGCTTTACCGCGGCCGAGCTGCGTGTGTTTGACGAGCTGCTGCCGACCTATTCGACGGTGGTCGAGACCAAGGCGCTGGTGCGCTTCGCGCAGAACATGATGAGTACCTATGTCGGCGCCGAGCCGACCCGCCTGATCCTCGACGGCCAGGTCCGGCGCGGCGACATCCGCACGATCACCGCCGCGCTGATGCTATGCGATTTGCGCGACTTTTCGCTGCTGTCGGATCGGCTCAGCCCACGCGCCGTGATCCGCCTGCTGAACGAATATTTCGACTGCGTCTTTCCGTCGATCCGGGCGCATGGCGGCGAGATCATGGAGATTATGGGCGACGGCGTGCTGGCGATCTTCCGCCAGGAGGCGGGCGGCAGCGCCGCCGATTCGTGCAGCTCGGCGCTCGCCGCGTCGCGCGAGGCGCTGGCCGCGCTGGCCGAGCGCAACCGCCGCCAGCCGGAAGGCACGCCGGCGCTGGAGGCCGGCATCGCGCTGCATCACGGCACCGTGTCCTACGGCAATATCGGCTCCGGCGACCGGCTCGACTTCACGGTGATCGGCCCCGACGTCAACCTGACGAGCCGCATCGAGCGTCTGTGCGGCGAGTTCGACCGTACGCTGATCATGTCGGAGGCGTTCGCCAACCAGCTCGACAGCCCGATGTGGGAGCTGGGCCATTTCGAGATGCGCGGCTTCTCGCGCATGCAGCGTCTGTTCGAGCTGCCGCCCGAAGAGGGCTGATTTCAGCGCCGCGCCCGGAAGAAGTCGCGCAGCAATTCGCCGGCGGCGCGCTCGCCGATCCCGCCATAGATTTCCGGGCGGTGGTGGCAGGTCGGCTGATCGAAGATGCGCGGCCCATGCTCGACCCCGCCGCCCTTCGGGTCGAACGCGCCGAAATAGAGCCGGCGGATATGGGCAAGGCCTATCGCGGCGGCGCACATCGGGCAGGGCTCGAGCGTCACATAGAGATCGCAGCCGGCCAGCCGCTTCAGGTCGAGGCTCCGGGCACCCTCGCGCAATGCCAGCATCTCGGCATGTGCGGTCGGGTCGCGGTCGCGCTCGACCCGGTTGCCGGCAGCAGCGACAATGACGCCTGCGGCGTCGACCAGCGCCGCGCCGACCGGCACCTCGCCCGCCGCTGCCGCCGCCCGCGCCTCGTCGAGGGCGCGCGCCATCGCCATCATCGGAGCGCGATTGCCTCGACCGGCGTCTCGGCCTATCTCGTCACTGCGCACCCCTGTCCTCGCACGCGTTTGAACCGGACCCCCGATGGTACAGCCGACGACCGACCCGCCCCAGAGCCTTGCGTCGCCAGGCCTCTCGGAGCAAAAAGTTCCGCCGCAGCGCATCGCCAAGGTGTTGGCGCGAGCCGGGCTGTGCTCGCGGCGCGACGCCGAGCGCTGGATCGCCGAGGGGCGAGTCGCGGTCGACGGCGCGGTGTTGACCAGCCCGGCCGTCACGGTCACCGCCGCCAGCGAGATCCGGGTCGACGGCAAGCCGCTCCCCGAGCCCGAACGGGCGCGGCTGTGGCGCTATCACAAGCCGGCCGGGCTCGTCACCACGCATCGCGACGAGAAGGGCCGGCCAACCGTGTTTGCCGCCTTGCCGGCGGAGTTGCCGCGGCTCGTCTCGATCGGCCGGCTCGACCTCAACTCCGAGGGGTTGCTGCTCCTGACCAATGACGGCGCGCTGGCCCGCCGGCTCGAATTGCCGGCGACCGGCTGGGTGCGTCGCTATCGCGTGCGGGTGCACGGGTTTGTCGATCCGGCGCGGCTCGCTGCGCTCGACCGCGGCATCACGGTGGACGGCGTCGCCTACGGGCCGATCCGCGCCGCCCTCGACCGCCAACAGGGCTCGAACGCTTGGATTACCCTGTCGCTGCAGGAGGGCAAGAACCGCGAGGTGCGCCGCGTCCTCGAACATCTCGGCTATCCCGTCACCCGCCTGATCCGCCTCGCATACGGACCGTTCCAGCTTGGCCACCTGGCGCGCGGCGAGGTCGAGGAGGTGCCGCGGAAAGTCTTGCAGGAGCAACTCGGCCCCGCACGCGCCGCAACCCAATCCGCTTCCCGCAAGCGCGGCGCGGGAGCGCACCCGGCAGCATCGGGCAGGTAGCGGGATGATTGACCGGTTTTTTGGCGTCACCGCCAGCGGCAGCAGCCTGCGCATCGAACTGGTCGCCGGCGCTACGACCTATCTGACGATGGCCTATATCGCTTTTGTCAATCCGCTGATCCTCGCCGATGCCGGGATGGACCGGGGCGCGGTGTTCGTGGCGACCTGCCTCGCCGCGGCGCTCGGGACGTTGCTGATGGCGCTCATTGCCAACTATCCACTGGCGCTGGCGCCGGGGATGGGGATCAACGCCTATTTCGCCTATGGCGTCGTCAAGGGGCTGCACTACAGCTGGCAGGTCGCGTTGGGCGCGGTGTTCCTGTCGGGCGTCCTGTTCCTGATCCTCAGCCTGACGCGGGTGCGCTCCTGGCTCGTCGACGCAATCCCGATGTCGCAGAAGATGGCGATCTCGGCCGGGATCGGGCTGTTTCTCGGGATCATCGCGCTGAAGGATGCCGGCATTGTCGTCGCCAGCCCCGACACGCTGGTCACGCTCGGCAATCTGAAGATGCCGGCGCCGCTGCTCGCCGGCGCCGGGTTCTTCGTCATGGTGGCGCTGGAGCGCCTCGCAGTCCCCGGCGCGATCATCGTCGCGGTGCTGGGCACCGCAGCCGCCGGCATCCTGCTGCATGTGTCGCCGTTTGCCGGGATCCTCGCGCTGCCGCCGAGCCTGGCGCCGACCTTCCTCGCGCTCGACCTGAAAGGCGCGCTCGACATCGGGCTGGCGACGATCGTCTTTGTCTTTCTGTTCGTCGACCTGTTCGACAACACCGGCACCTTGATCGGGGTGGCGCACCGCGCCGGCCTGCTCGACGCGGACGGCCGCCTGCCGCGCGTCGAGCGCGTCTTTATCGCCGACTCGCTGGCCGCGATGGGCGGCGCGCTGTTGGGCACCTCAACCGTCACCAGCTACATCGAGAGCGCCGCCGGGGTCAAAGCCGGCGGCCGCACCGGCCTGACCGGGATCACCGTCGCGGCATTGTTTCTGTTGACGCTGTTCCTCGCGCCGCTGGCGCACTCGGTGCCGGCCTATGCGACCGCGCCTGCCCTGCTGTTCGTCGCCTGCCTGATGGCGCGCGGCTTTGCCGAGCTTGGCTGGGACGACCCGACCGAATACGCCCCCGCCGTCGTCACGGCGCTGGCCATGCCGCTGACCTTCTCGATCGCCAACGGCATCGCCCTCGGCTTTATCAGCTATGCCGCGGTCAAGCTGCTGTCCGGCCGGTTCGCCGAGGCCGGGCCGTCAATGACCGCGCTGGCCCTCTTGTTCGTCGTCAAATATGCGTTCTTCTAACGCTAGGCCGCGCGGACTGCGCATTGTCGGCGGCGCGCATCGCGGGCGACGGCTGGTTGCGCCTGCGGGCGAGAGTGTGCGGCCGACCAGCGACCGGGCGCGCGAGGCGCTGTTCAACATCCTGTCGCATGGAAGGTTTGCCGCCGCCGGCTTGCCGTTTGCCGACCGGCCCGTGCTCGACGCCTTCGCCGGCACCGGCGCGCTTGGCCTCGAGGCGTTGTCGCGCGGCGCCGAGGTCGCCGCGTTCATCGAGAACAGTCGCGAGGCGCTGGCCGCGCTGCGCCGCAACATCGCCGCGCTCGGCGAGGAAGATCGCGCCCATGTCGTCGCGGGCGATCCGTCTAGGCCGCCGCGCGCGCCGTTTGCTTGCGCGCTCGCCTTTCTCGATCCACCCTATCACAGCGGGCTTGCCGTGCCGGCCTTGAGCGCGCTCGCCGCCGCCAGATGGCTCACCTCCGATGCGCTGGTCGTGGTCGAGGTCGCGGCGGCCGAGGAATTTGCCCCGCCCGCCGCGTTTACCCTGCTGGACGAGCGCGTCTACGGCGCCGCGCGGCTCGTCTTCCTGCGCCACCACCGTGCCCCAAGTGGCGGAGAGCCCCAGAGGAGTGGAGAATGACCGCCAGCCTACCCACCGTGACGCTCCCCGATGGCGAGGTCGTGCCGGCGTTCGGCCAGGGCACCTGGCACATGGGCGAGAACCGCCGCCGCGCCGCCGCCGAGGAAGCCGCGCTGAAGCTCGGCATCGAGCTCGGCATGACCCTGATTGACACCGCCGAGATGTATGGCAACGGCGTCGCCGAGGAGATCGTCGCGCGCGCCGCCGCCGGCTCGCGCGACCGGCTGTTCATCGTCAGCAAGGTGCTGCCCTACAACGCCTCGCACAAGGGTGTCGTCGAGGCCTGCGAGCGCAGCCTGAAGCGTCTCAAGACCGACCGGATCGACCTCTATTTGCTGCATTGGCGCGGCTCGGTGCCGCTCGCCGAAACGCTGGCCGGCTTTGCCCAATTGCAGCGCGACGGCAAGATCCGTCACCACGGGGTCAGCAATTTCGACGCGAAGGACATGCGGGAATGGGCCGCTCTGGCCGGCGGAGAGGCCGTTGCGGCCAACCAGATCCTCTACCATCTTGGCCGCCGCGGGCCGGAATTTGAGCTGATCCCGTGGTGTCGCGAGCGCCGTGTCGCGATCATGGCCTATTCGCCGCTCGACCAGGGACGCCTGCTCTCCAACCGGACATTGCAGCAGATCGCCGCCCGCCATAGCGCGACCGCGGCGCAGGTCGCGCTCGCCTGGCTGGTACGGCAGGACGGCATGATCGTGATCCCCAAGGCAACCGCGCCCGAGCATGTGCGCGACAACCGCGGCGCGCTCGACCTCGCGCTCGATGCCGCCGACCTTGCCGCGCTCGATCACGCCTTCCCGCCGCCCAAGGGCCGCACCCCGCTCGGCATGCTGTGACGGCGCTCGGCTCGAAGGCGCGCTTGCCCCAGCGGCCGTGTTATCGTCAAGTTGGCGTGCCACCATTCACGACGGGGCCCCTATGGCTGACCTGACGATCTATCTGGGCAACAAGAACTATTCCTCCTGGTCGCTGCGCCCGTGGCTCGTGCTGAAGCACACGACGGTCGCGTTCGACGAGGTGGTGATCCCGCTGTATCAGCCCGGCAGCCGCGAGACCGTGCTCAAATACTCGCCCTCCGGGCGGGTGCCGGCGTTGCGCCACGGCGACACCACGGTGTGGGAGAGCCTGGCGATCTGCGAGTACCTTGCCAACTCGTTTCCAAATTTCGCGCTGTGGCCGAAAGACCCGGCGGCGCGCTCGCTGGCCCGCGCGGTCAGCACCGAGATGCATTCGGGGTTCCCGGCGCTGCGCGCGCACCTGCCGATGAACGTGCGCTCGAGCTTTCCCGGGCGCGGCGTCATCCCGGAGGCGCAGGCCGACATCAACCGGATCATGGCGATCTGGCGCGACTGCCGCACCCGTTTCGGCGAGGGCAAGGGCGCCTTTCTGTTCGGCGATTTTTCGATCGCCGACGCGATGTATGCGCCCGTCGTGACCCGCTTCCGCACTTACCGGGTCGACCTCGAGCGCGAGGCCCAAGCCTACTGCAACACCGTCATGGCATTGCCGGCGATGCAGGAATGGATCGCTGCCGCCCGCAACGAGCCGATGATCGTCGAAGCCTTCGAGTTTTGAGCGCCGGCGGCCGGCTCAGTGCATCGGTATGCTGTAGACCAGCATGACCGATTGCTCGCCCGGGTTGGTTTTGGTCAGTCCGGCATTCGAGGTGTGGTGAAACGCAACGCCAATCCGGCTGTAATCCGCAAAGCGCCAGTCGAGCTCGGCGCCGGTGCGGAACTCCCACCATGAGCCGAGGTTGGTCCCCGAGCCGCGCGCGAAATAGCCCGCCGCGGCGTTCGGAGTCAGCACCAGATTCGGCGTGAAATTGATGTCGAAGCCGAACCCGCCATAGCCGTAGAAGGCGCCGTCACTGGTCCCCGACACACCGACGAACGGCGAGATGATCCACAACACATCGCCGAAGCGATATTCGGCGCCGAGCAGCGCCGCAGTGTGGCTGTCGGGGTGCGAGCTACTCGGGGTGATGTCGAAGGCGCCGGCGCCGAGCGCGACGCGCGGCGGGTCGCCGGGCGAGCCGAACGTGACCTGGGCCGTCGCCGGCCGCGCCAGCATCAGGGCAAGCGCCATTGCGGCAAGCGCCGCCCGTATCCCGATCGTTGACAGCTTCACCCCGCCCCCCCTGCGGCTGCAACGCCCGCGGCTGAGGCCCGCGTGCGGTCCCCGCATACTAGAGGCGATCACCATCCCGGCAAAGGGCACCGGCGTGCAGACATAAAGTCGCGGCAGCTTCCGTCACCACCGCTTGGCGCGCTCGGTGGCCAGCACCAGCTGCTCGCGGATGCCCGGCTCCATTGCCGAATGCCCGGCGTCGCGCACGATCACGTATTCCGCCTCCGGCCAGGCGCGCGACAACTCGTCGGCGGCGCGAATCGGGCACACCATGTCGTAGCGCCCCTGGACAATGACCCCCGGCAGATCGTGGATCCGGCCGATCCGCGCCACCAGGTCGCGCTCGGGCGGGAACAGGTGCCAGGTGAAATAATGCGCCTCGATTCGCGCCAATCCGAGCGCGACGCGCTCCTCGCCGAACGCGGCAACCGTCTCGGGGTTGGGCAGCAATGTCGAGCACGCGCCTTCATAGACGCTCCACGCCCGCGCCGCCGGCAGGTGGATGCGCGGGTCAGGGTCGATCAGCCGACGGTGGTAGCCGGTCAGCAGGTCGGCCCGTTCCGGCTGGGGCAGAAAGCCGGCAAAGCTGCGCCACGCCTCCGGAAAAAACTGCTGCATCCCGTAGAGAAACCACTCGATCTCGGTTTTCCGGCAGAGAAAGATACCGCGCAGGATCAGGCCGGCGACCCGCGTGGGATGCGTTTCGGCGTAGTAAAGCGCGAGCGTCGAGCCCCAGGAGCCGCCGAACACCACCCAGCGGGCGATGCCAAGCGCGCCCCGTAGCCGCTCGATGTCGGCGACGAGATGGTCGGGGGAATTGTCGCTGGTCTCGCCGATCGGGGTCGAGCGTCCGCTGCCGCGCTGGTCGAATATGACGATGCGCCAATAGCTCGGGTCGAAAAACCGGCGATGCACCGGGGTGGCGCCGGCGCCCGGCCCGCCATGCAGGAACAGCACCGCCGGACCCTGCGGGTTGCCCAACTCTTCCCAATACATCGTATGGCGCTCGTCGAGCTTGAGCTGGCCGGTGCGATAGGGCTCGATCGGCGGGAACAGGTCGCGGCGGTTCGTCATCGCCGCCCAGTGTAAGTGCGCCGCAACGTTTGCGATAGCACAGAGCGCGTCCCGCGCGGCTGCTGGCACCGCCTGCGGCGCTGTGCGATGATCGGGCCGCATTCCGCAGAGGAGAACGCGGCGATGGCGCTGAAACGCATGGTGTTGGAGATCGGCATGGGCACGTCGATCCGCAGCCGCGACTATACCGGGGCGGCGGTGCGGGCGCTGCGCGACGCGCTGTGGCACAATTCGCTGCCGATCGCCGCGGCGCTCGGCGTGCCGGTCGACTCGATGCAGGTCGAGGTCAGGATCGGGGTGCCGCACCCGGAGCTGGTCGACAAGGCGGCGGTGCTGGCGGTCTTGCCGCACGGCACCGGCACGGTCGAGGTTGTCGAGGGCGGCCTCGAGATCGCCAACGACGCCGGCGGCGCGAGCGTCATCGCCAACGCTGCCGCGGTGGTCCGGCTCGATTTGCCGGAGGGGAGGCAGGCATGAGCTTGAAGCGCGTCATCACCGAATTCGGCAGCGGCAACGATTTGCACGGCGGCGATTACACCAAGGCTGCCGTCCGCGCCGTGCACGACGCGATCCACCACAGCTCGCTGAGCCTGATACGCAGCCTCGGCGTCGATTCCCGCACGATGCAGGTGGAGGTAACGATCGGGGTACAGCGCCCCGACCGGGTCAACGCCGAAACCGTCAAGGCGACGCTGCCGCACGGCGAGGTCACCGTCAAGCTGGTCAAAGGTGGCCTCGATGTGCCCGACGACACCTCGGGCGACGTCGCGGTCATCGCCAGCGCCGCCGTCTGCGTCCGGCTCGAATTGCCCTGAACTGCCGGTTCGCTGGCTGTCGGCGCCCCGACCGGCGGGTCAGCCCGCCATCCAGTGGCCGAGGATCGCCAGCAGCAGCAAGGCCACGATGTTGGTGATCTTGATCATCGGGTTGATCGCCGGGCCCGGCGGTGTCCTTGTAGGGATCGCCGACCGTATCGCCGGTCACCGCCGCCTTGTGCGCGTCCGAGCCTTTGCCGCCGTGGTGCCCTTCCTCGATGTATTTCTTGGCGTTGTCCCAGGCGCCGCCGCCCGAGGTCATCGAGATCGCGACAAACAAGCCCGTGACGATCGTGCCGAGCAGCATCGCCCCCAGCGAGGCAAACCCGGCCGCCTTCTGCCCTGAGATCCCCCAAATGACGAAGAACAGCACGATCGGCGCCAGCACCGGCAGCAGCGACGGCACGATCATCTCGCGGATCGCCGCCTTGGTCAGCATGTCGACCGCGAGGCCGTAATCGGGTTTGGCCGTCCCCGCCATAATGCCGGGGATCTCGCGGAACTGGCGGCGCACCTCGACGACGATTGCACCGGCCGAGCGGCCGACCGCCTGCATGCCCATCGCGCCAAACAAATAGGGCAACAGGCCGCCGAGGAACAGGCCGACCACGACGTACGGGTCCTGCAACGTGAAATCGCACGTCGAGCTTCGGGAAATAATGCTTGAGGTCCTCCGAATAGGCGGCGAACAGGACGAGCGAAGCCAGCCCGGCCGAGCCGATCGCGTAGCCCTTGGTGACCGCCTTCGTCGTGTTGCCGACCGCGTCGAGCGCGTCGGTGGTGCGCCGCACCTCGCGCGGCAGATCGGCCATCTCGGCGATGCCGCCGGCGTTGTCGGTAACGGGGCCATAGGCGTCGAGCGCGACGATCATGCCGGCCAGCGCCAGCATCGTCGTCGCCGCGATGGCGATGCCGAACAGGCCGGCAAACAGGTAGGACAGCACGATGCCGACGCAGATTACGATGACCGGCAGTGCCGTCGCCTCCATCGACACGGCGAGCCCCTGGATCACGTTGGTGCCGTGGCCGGTCGTCGAGGACTGCGCGATGCTGCGCACCGGACGGTATTCGGTCGCGGTGTAGTATTCGGTGATCCACACGATGAGGCCGGTGACCCCGAGGCCGACGAGCGCGCAGAATAACAGGTGCAGGCCGGTCACCGAGGCGCCGGTCGTCAGCGCCAGCGGCGCCGTAAGCCGACCATCAGCTTGATCAGATCGGCGATCGCGACGACCGACAGCACCCCGGTCGGCGATCAGGCCCTTGTAGAGCGCCTGCATGATGCCGTTACTCGGCGCCGAGGCTTGACGAAATACGTGCCGATCACCGAGGTGATGATGCACACCGCCGCCGATCGCCAGCGGCATGAGCAGCAACGTGTTCGCGCATCGGCGCCGGTGAAAAAAATCGCCGCCAGCAGCATCGTCGCAACGATCGTCACGGCATAGGTCTCGAACAGATCGGCCGCCATGCCGGCGCAATCGCCGACATTGTCGCCGACATTGTCGGCGATGACGGCGGGGTTGCGCGGGTCGTCCTCGGGAATGCCGGCCTCGACCTTGCCGACGAGGTCGGCGCCGACATCGGCGCCCTTGGTGAAGATGCCGCCGCCGAGCCGGGCGAAGATCGAGATCAGCGAGGCGCCGAAGCCGAGCGCCACCATCGCCTCGAGCACCGGGCGCAGGTCGTCGCCCGGGAACGATCGCGCGCAGGATGAAGAAGTAGCAGCCGGCGCCCAGCAGACCGAGGCCGACGACCAGCATGCCGGTGACCGCGCCCGCCTTGAAGGCGATGTCGAGGCCGGCCGCCAGCCCGCTCGCGAGCCGCCTGCGCGGTGCGCACATTGGCCCGCACCGAGACGTTCATGCCGACATAGCCGGCCGCCCCGGACAGCACCGCGCCGATGAGATAGCCGAGCGCGACCCGCCAGCCGAGCGTCACCCCAGGATGATCAGGATCACCACGCCGACGATCGCGATCGTGCGGTATTGCCGGTTGAGATAGGCGCTGGCGCCGACCTGCACCGCGCCGGAGATCTCCTGCATGCGCGCATTGCCGGCGTTCGCCGCCAGCACCCGGCGGCTCGTCACCAAGCCATAGGCCAGCGCCAAGAGACCGCAGGCAATGACGAAAATATAGGCCGACGCCATCAGTCAGGTTCCTTCGTGACCATCATATAAAAGGAGAAACTCACCCGCCTCCGCTCGCCCTGCGCGGCAGGGCGGGTCAGGGCGGCGCACCATGCCAGATGCCGCCAATTGAGGCAACTCCATGATCGGCCACGCCATCGGTGCTGCGCCGCGTTGATGGTGGTGTAATCGTTGCTGTCCTGCAACCTCCTGTCGAGAGGCGAATCGCGATGACTGCGCCCATCGAGCCAGAGAACCCGCCGCCCGCGATGGCGGGCTGGCGCGCCGTGCCGCGCACCGTTGTTGCGCTCGGCTTCGTCTCGCTGGCGATGGACACCTCGTCCGAACTGATCCATGCCCTCCTGCCGATGTTCCTGGTGACCGCGCTCGGCGCAAGCGCGTTGTCGGTCGGCCTGATCGAAGGCGTCGCCGAGGCGACCAACGCGATCACCAAGGTCTTTTCCGGCGCGATCAGCGACTGGCTCGGCCGACGCAAGCTGCTCGTGCTGCTCGGCTACGGCCTTGCGGCATTGTCGAAGCCCCTGTTTCCGCTGGCAGACGGGGTGGCGACCGTGCTGGCCGCCCGCTTCATCGACCGGGTCGGCAAGGGCATCCGCGGCGCGCCGCGCGACGCGCTGATCGCCGACGTGACCCCGCCGGCGTTGCGCGGCGCCGCGTTTGGCCTGCGGCAGGCACTCGACACCGTCGGCGCCTTTCTCGGCCCGCTCTTGGGGATGCTGTTCATGCTGGCGAGCGGCGACGATTTTCGCGCCGTGTTCTGGATCGCCGTGATTCCCGCAGTGGTTGCGGTGCTGCTCGTCATCTACGGGGTGCGGGAGCCGCCCGGCGCGCCGCGCAGCAGCGAGGCCCGGCGCTTTCCGATCCGGCGCACGGAATTGGCTCGGCTCGGGAGCCATTTCTGGTGGTTCGTTGCGGTGGCGAGCGTGCTGACCCTGGCGCGCTTCAGCGAGGCGTTCTTGCTGCTTGATGCCCGGCATGTCGGGATGGCGGTGGCCCTTGTCCCGCTCATTCTGGTTGCGATGAACCTGGTCTATGCGGCTTCGGCCTATCCGTTCGGCAAGCTTGCCGACCGTGCCAGCCGGCCCGACCTGCTGCTGCTCGGGACGCTGTTTCTGATCGGCGCCGATCTCGTGCTGGCGAGTGCCGGCAATCTGCTGCTGGTGTTCGCCGGGGCGGCGCTGTGGGGGTTGCACATGGGGGCAACCCAGGGGCTGTTGTCGGCCCTGGTCGCCGATACCGTGCCCCCGGACCTGCGCGGCACCGCGTTCGGCCTCTATAGCCTCGTCACCGGCACGGCATTGCTCGTCGCCAGCGTCGTCGCCGGCGCGCTGTGGACGCTCTCTGGGCCGGGCGCGACATTTGCCGCCGGCGCCGCCTTTGCCGGTCTTGCCGCTCTCGGGATCACGGTGCGACGCAAGCGACCGGGCGCCTACGACCCGGCATAGCGCGGCTCGGCCGACGGCATCTGCCGGTGCCACCACAGAATCGCGCCCGCCGCGCCCGCGACCAGCGGCAGCATCGCGACCTGCACCATGTCCCAGCCGACGCCCGACAGCAGCGCGCCCGAGGCGAAGGACGACACCGCCACCGTGCCGAAGATCAGGAAATCGTTGAGCGCCTGCGCCTTGCCCCGCTCTTCGGGGGCATAGGCGCGGGTCAACAGCGTGGTGGCGCCGATGAACAGGAAATTCCAGCCGACGCCGAGCAGGCAATTGGCCGCCCAGAAATTGACCGTGCCATTGCCCGCCAGGTTGATCGCGCAGCACGCCAGGAGCAGCGCCACGCCGGTCGACAGGATGCGGGTCAGGCCGAAGCGCGCGATCAGGTGCCCGGTGACAAAGCTTGGCGCGTACATGCCGAGCGCATGCCACTGGATCACAAAGGCCGCGTCGGCAAAGACATGGCCGCAATCGAGCATCGCGATCGGCGTCGCCGTCATCACCAGCGACATGACGCCGTAGCCGACCATGCCGGCGGCCGCCGCGGCGATAAAGGTCGGCTGCATTGCGATCTCGGCAAGCGGCCGCCCGCTGCGCCGCATCACCGGCGGCGGCGGCTTTGGCAGGCGGACAAAGCACAACAGCGCAGCCGCGGCAGTGCACAGCACGACGATCGTCGCATAGCAGCCGGCGAACAGCACCGGCCCGAACAGCGTGCTGGTCCACTTCGCGGTCTCCGGCCCGAGGATCGCCGAGACCACCCCGCCGGCCAGCACCAGCGAGATCGCCTTCGAGCGGAACGCCTCGGTTGCCATCTCGGCGGCGGCGAAGCGGTATTGCTTGGCCGCCCCGTTATAGGTGCCGAGCAGGAACGTGCCGAGGCAGAACAGCACGAAATCGGCGCGGAACACCGCGACCGCAGCGATCGCCGCACCGGTCGCGCCGAGCGCGGTGCCGATCCAGAAGCCGGGACGCCGGCCGATCCGCGCCATCAGCAGCGCGGCCGGCACCGTCGCAATCATCATGCCGGTCATCTGCACCGCGATCGGCAGGGTGGACAGCGCGCGGTCGGGCGCCAAGACGCTGCCGACGATCGAGCCGGTGGCCGCGACCATCGTGGCGCCGGTCATCTGCAGGGCCTGGCACAGCGACAGCAGCAGGACGGTGCGGCGCGGGCCCCGAACGGCTTCTGTCGCCGGTGCGGTGATGGCAGGTGCGGTCATGTCTCAGAAATGGCGATAGCCGGCGCTCGCGACCGGGATCGGATGGCCCTCCGCGTCGAGCAGCCGGACACCGGCACCCGGTTCGATCGCGCCGATCGCCGTGATCGGCAGGTTGAGTTCGCCGGCCAGTTGGTCGATCGCCGTCGCTGCCGCGGGCGGAGCGGTAAACAACAGCTCGTAATCGTCGCCGCCGCCGGCGAGCAGCAGCGCCAGGTCAGGGTCGCTCGCAACCAGACGCCGCGCCGCCGATGACAGCGGCAGCGCGGCCAGCGCCACCGTCGCGCCGACCTGCGAGACGTCGCAGATATGGCCGAGATCGGCAAGCAATCCGTCCGACACGTCGAGCATCGCGTGGGCGATGCCGACGAGACGCGGCCCGAGCGTGGTGCGCGGCTGCGGCAGCCGATAGCGCGACATCAGCATCGCCCGCTCTGGCGCCGGCAGCGTCGCAAACTCGCCGCGCAGCACCCGCAGGCCCGAGAAACGCATCGCCGATCGTGCCGCTGACCCAGATCCGGTCGCCCGGCTTGGCGCCGCCGCGGCGGATCTCGGCGCCCACCGCGACCTCGCCAATCGCCGTCAGCGACAGCATTGCCGGCCCGCTTGTCGCGACCGAATCGCCACCCAGCAGATCGACCCCGTATTGACGCTGGTCTTCCGCCAGCCCGGCGGCGAATCGCGCCAGCCAGTCGTCGCCGAGCGATGCCGGCAGCGCCGTCACCAACAGGTAATGCAACGGCCGCGCGCCCATCGCCGCGAGGTCCGAAAGATTGACGCGCAGCAGCTTGCGGGCGACAAGATCAGGCGGGTCGTCGGGCAGATAATGCACGCCCTCGACCAGCGCATCGACCGTGACGACGAGCCGCTGCCCCGGCGCGCAATCGACCAGCGCCGCGTCGTCCACCAGGCCGAGCCCGCCCGGCCCGGCAAGCGGCGCGAAAAACCGCGCGATCCGGCCAAACTCGCCGAGCCCCGAGCCGCTCATCACGGATTACAGATCGTCGCGCCGCAAGCCGCGGGCGAGGCGGTTGAGGACGCCGTTGGCGAGCCCCGGTTCCTTGCCCTCAAAGAAGGCGTGGGCGATCGAGACGTATTCGCTGAGCGTGACGCGCGGCGGGATGTCGGGCCGGTGCACCAGTTCGTAGGCGCCGGCTTCGAGCATCAGACGCAGCAGGGTTTCCAGCCGCGCCAGCGGCCATTCCTCGCTGAGCGCCGCCGAGATCGTCTCGTCGAGCCGCTCGCGATTGGCGGCGACCCCGCGCACGAGGTCGGCAAACAGCACCTCGTCCGCTTCGCCGTAAACGTCGCCGTCGATTTCGCGGCCGAGCCGGTGATGGACGAATTCGCCGATCACCGCGTCGGCGCCGCGCCCCGGGTTCAGCTCGAGCTGATAAAGCGCCTGCACCGCGGCGAGCCGGGCGATGCTGCGGCGCCGCGCGGCGCCGTGGCGCGGCGCTGGCGTTCCTTCCGTAGCGGTGGCCGCGCTCAACCGGCGCTCCCCTGCAGCCGCCGCCGCAGCTCGATCAGCGCGAGACAGGCGCGCACCGCCTCGCCGCCCTTGTCGCGTCCGCCCCCATCAGATCCAGCTGGCGCGGCGCGCACCAGCGCCTGCGCCTCGTTCTCGACGGTCAGGATGCCGTAGCCGACGGCGAGCCCGTCGCGCACCGCGAGGTCCTGCAACGAGCGCGCGGTCTCGGCGCAGATGTGGTCGTAATGCGTCGTCTCGCCGCGGATCACGCAGCCGAGCGCGACGAACCCGTCGAACCGCTCGCCGGCCTTGGCGCCGAGCGCGATCGCCGGCGGGATCTCGAAGGCGCCGGGCACCGCGGCCGTCTCCCAGGTCGCGCCGGCGGCGGCGGCGGCCTTTTCTGCACCGGCGCGCAGTAACGCCGCGATGTGCGCGTAGTAGGGTGCCTCGACAAACAAGAGATGCGGGGCTCGCTTCATGGTCAGGACCGCTCCGGCAGGTCGGATCGCGCGCCCAGCAGCCGGGCGACATAGCGCGCGATCGGGTCGATTTCGAAATTCATGCGCTGGCCCGGCCGCGCCTCGCCAAAGCCGGTATGGGCCAGCGTGTACGGGATCAGGTTGACGCCGAAATAACCGGCAGCGACCTCGTTGACCGTCAGGCTGACCCCGTCGAGCGCGACCGAGCCCTTGGCGGCGACATAGGGCATCAGCGCCGCCGGCGCCTCGATCACCAGCCGCACCGACTCACCCTCGGGCCGCCGGTCGAGCAGTCGGGCGACGCCGTCGACATGGCCGGACACGATGTGCCCGCCCAGCTCGTCGCCGACCCGCAAGGCCCGTTCGAGATTGACCGGCGTTCCCTCAACCCAGTCGCCGAGCGTCGAGCAGGCCAGGGTCTCGGCCGAAGCCTGCACCGAGAACGCGCCCGTCTCGACCGCAACGACGGTCAGGCACACGCCCGAGCAGGCAATCGACGCGCCGAGCGCGATTTCGGCGCTGTCGTAGGCCGAGGCGATCGTCAGATCGATGCCGCCGTCTTCCCGGCGCAGCCGACACACCCGGCCGACAGCGGTGATGATCCCGGTAAACATGCCGCTAGGCTAGAAGCCTGCCCACCGATTGGCCAGCGCGTTTCGCGCATGCGCCGTGCGCGCTATGCCCCAGCCGCGTTGTGCCGCACCCGGAAGGTCGAGACCACGTCCGCCCCGGCTGTCTCGACCGACAGCGGCTCGAAGGCGGGCGCTTCGGCCAGACGGTCGAGGCCGAGCGCGGCAACCGCGGGGATCCCGTCACCGCCGATCAGCAGCGGAGCGTGCAGCCACACCAGGCGGTCGACCAATCCGGCATGCAGCAACGCCGCCGCGAGCCTGCCGCCGCCCTCGACCAGAAGCCGGGTCAAGCCGCGTTCGCCGAGCAGCCCGAGCGCCTGCGCGAGGTCGATGTGCCCGGCCGCATCGGGCTCGGCGACGATCACCTCGACCCCGGCGTCGCGCAGCGCCTGCCGGCGGGAGGCGTCGGCCGAAGCCAGCGTCACGACCCAGCTCGGCACCTGCCGCGCCGCGGCGATCAGCTGCGTCGCGGCCGAAATGCGCAATTGGCGGTCGAGCGCGACCCGCACCGGCGAGCGATGCGCAAGACCCGGCAGGCGGCAGGTCAATTGCGGGTCGTCGGCGATGACCGTGCCGGTGCCGACCAGGATCGCGTCATGCGTCGCGCGCAGCAGGTGGGCGCGCTCGCGGGCGGCGGGGCCGGTGATCCAGCGGCTCTCGCCGCTCGCCGTCGCGATGCGTCCGTCGAGCGTGCTCGCCAGCTTCAGCGTCACCAATGGCCGCGCCGAGGCGCAGCCGCGTGAAAAACCCGGCATTGATCTCAGCCGCCTCGGCGGCGCCCGGCCCGACGTCGACCGCAAGACCGGCCGCGCGCAAGCGGGCGATACCGCCGCCCGCGACCCGCGGATCGGGGTCTTCGAGCGCGACGACGACGCGGCCGAGGCCGGCGGCGACCAGCGCATCGGCGCAGGGCGGCGTCCGGCCCCAATGGCTGCACGGTTCGAGGGTGACGTACGCGGTGGCGCCGTGCGCCGCAGCGCCGGCACGGGCCAATGCCTCGGTTTCGGCATGTGGCCGGCCGCCCGGCTGCGTCCAGCCGCGCCCGACCACCCTTCCGTCGCGCACGATGACGCAGCCGACCGCCGGGTTGGGCCACACATTGCCGAGCCCGCGCCGCGCCAGCGCCAGCGCCGCGCGCATCGCCCGCAGGTCTGGCGCATCTGTCATGCGAGCAGGCGCGCCGCCTTACTCCCCGTCCGCGGCGATGCGGCCGACGAACTCGCCGAAATCCTTGGCCTCGCGGAAATTGCGGTAGACCGAGGCGAAACGGATATAGGCGACCTGGTCGAGCGTCGAGAGCGCCTCCATGACCAGTTCGCCGACCATGTCGCTGGGGATTTCGGTCTCGCCCGAGCTTTCGAGCTGGCGCACCAGCGAATTGATGATGCGCTCGACACGCTCGGGCTCGACCGGGCGCTTGCGCAGCGCGACATAGATCGAGCGCGCCAGCTTGTCGCGGTCGAACGGCTCGCGCTGGCCGTTCTTCTTCATCACGGTCAATTCACGCAGCTGCACCCGCTCGAAGGTCGTGAAGCGCGCCGCGCAATTGGCGCAGAACCGTCGGCGCCGGATTGCGCCGCGGTCGTCCGTCGGCCGCGAATCCTTGACCTGGGTGTCATCGGCACCACAGAACGGGCAACGCATGTTCTCCTCCCTCTCACCGCACCTGCCGCGCCGTCGCGGGCCTTGTCGTCACGAGGCGCCGGCCGCCGGGTAGATCGGAAAGCGGACGCACAGCGCCCCGACCGCCTCGCGCACCTGCGCCTCGACCGGAGCGTTGGTCGCGGGGCCACGCGCCAGCCCGCGCAATACCTCGCCGATCCACTCGCCGACCTGGCGGAACTCAGCGGCGCCGAAGCCGCGGGTCGTCGCTGCCGGCGAGCCGAGGCGGATCCCTGAGGTGATGGTCGGCCGCTGCGGGTCAAATGGAATGCCGTTCTTGTTGCAGGTGATGCCGGCCCGCTCCAGGGCCTGTTCGGCGTCGCGCCCGGTCAGCCCCAAGGGCCGCAGGTCGACCAGCATCAGATGCGTGTCGGTGCCGCCCGAGACGATCGCCAGGCCCGCCTCGACCAGCGTTGCCGCGAGCGTCTGGGCGTTGGCGACGACGGCGCGCGCGTAGTCGGCAAAGCCCGGTCGCAGTGCTTCGCCGAACGCCACCGCCTTGGCCGCCACGACATGCATCAAGGGGCCGCCCTGCAGGCCGGGAAACACCGCCGAATCGATCCGCTTGGCGATGTCCGGGTCGTTGCACAGGATCATGCCGCCGCGCGGGCCGCGCAGCGTCTTGTGCGTCGTCGTGGTGACGACATGAGCGTGCGGCAGGGGGCTCGGATGCGCGCCGCCGGCGACGAGGCCGGCGAAATGCGCCATATCGACCATCAGATAGGCGCCGACCCGGTCGGCGATGGCGCGGAAGCGCGCGAAATCGATGATCCGCGGGTAGGCGCTGCCGCCGGCGATGATCAGGCGCGGGCGGTGGGTCTCGGCCTGACGCTCGACCTCGGCAAAGTCGATCTGCGCGTCCTCGGCACGCACGCCGTAGGTGGCGGCGCGAAACCATTTGCCCGACAGGTTGGGCGGCGCGCCGTGCGTCAGATGGCCGCCGGCAGCGAGCGACATGCCGAGGATCGCGTCGCCAGGCGACAACAGCGCCAGCATCACCGCCTGGTTGGCCTGCGAGCCGGCATGCGGCTGCACGTTGGCGAAGCCGCATTGGAACAACCGTTTGGCGCGATCGATCGCCAGCCGCTCGGCGACGTCGACAAAGGCGCAGCCGCCGTAATAGCGGCGCCCGGGATAGCCTTCGGCGTATTTGTTGGTCAGCAGCGAGCCCTGCGCCTCAAGCACGGCGCGCGAGACGATGTTCTCGCTGGCGATCAGCTCGATCTGCGATTGCTCGCGCTCGTGCTCGCCGGCGATCGCCGCAGCAAGTTCCGGGTCGGCGTCATCCAGCGGGTCGGAAAAAAAGCCGGCGTCAGGCCCGGCCTGCAGCGCAACGGTTGAGGGGATCGCCAGGACAGCACCTCTCGGCCCAAGGGATGGCGGACGGCCTCGCCATGTTCGCGTGAGGCTACCATATGTCGGGCGGCGATGTCAGCTGCCTACCAGCCATCGCGTAGCGGGCAGGAGGCGCCGTTGGCGCCGCGACAGCCCCGCCGCACCGCCGTAAATCATCCCATGAAAAACTGCGACGATTGATCAGACGCGTCCCGCCCCTTCGCGATCACCCGACGATCACAGAGCCGCGCGCCGCCTTCTCTAGCCGTGGGCAAGTGGTGTTGTGGCGGGTTGTTGACCAATACTGCTTTATCCCGGGGGTTTCGGTTGACATGATCAACTCGCTCTGAGATTATGATGTCTGGTCCAATCAAGAGGCGGATCGAGGGAGAACATGGCGGAATCAGCGGCGCCCAAGACGGCAGAAGACGAATTGCTGCGAATGACCGCTGAGGTCGTGTCGGCTTACGTCAGCAACAATACGCTGGCAACCGGACAGTTGGCTGATGTCATCCAGGCGGTGTACGGCTCGTTGCGCGGGCTCGAAGGACAGGTTGCCGAGCCGCCGGCCGAGCCTTTGAAGCCAGCCGTGCCCATCCGCAAGTCGATCAACCCGGAATATCTCGTCTGCCTCGAAGACGGCAAGAAGCTCAAGATGCTGAAGCGGCATCTGCGCTCGACCTACAACCTGACGCCGGACGAGTACCGGGCGAAATGGGGTTTGGCGCCGGACTACCCGATGGTGGCGCCGAAATATGCCGAGCAGCGTTCCGAGTTCGCCAAGAAGATCGGCCTCGGACGAGGCACCGGCCGCAACTCGGCGCGGGGCTCTGCCAAGAAATAACCCGAGCGCTGGCGTCAGCCGCTGAAAAAGGGCGCCGCCGGCGCCTTTTTTGGTCGGACCGGGCAATGCCTCGCCGCGAGCGGGATGACGTCCGTCCGCCGACTGCGCTGACCGGGTTGCGGCGGCTCGGTCAGAGGCACCCGCTCGCTCGAGCAAAGCGGCGCGCCGGCGGGGACCACGGTATAATTCGCACAGAAAGCGCCACGAGGGTTCGATGAGCCGCCCCGCCATGCCTGAAAAGCAAGCCGCCTTCGATTGGTCCGATCCGCTCTTGCTGGAGGATGAACTCTCCGAAGAGGAGCGGCTGGTGCGCGACAGCGCCCACGCCTATTGCCAGGAAAAGCTGATGCCGCGGGTGTTGACCGCCAACCGCGAGGAGCGCTTCGACCGCGAGATCATGAACGAGATGGGCGAACTCGGCTTTCTCGGCTCGACCATCGAGGGCTATGGCTGCGCCGGCGCCAACTACGTCTCCTACGGCCTGATTGCGCGCGAGGTCGAGCGCGTCGACAGCGGCTATCGCTCGGCGATGAGCGTGCAGTCGAGCCTTGTCATGTACCCGATCTACGATTTCGGCAGCAAAGCGCAGCGCGAGCGCTACCTGCCCAGGCTGGCGAGCGGCGAGTGGGTTGGCTGCTTCGGGCTGACCGAGCCCAATCACGGCTCCGACCCGGGCAGCATGGAGACGCGCGCCCGCGCTGTGCCGGGCGGCTATCGCCTGCACGGCAACAAGATGTGGATCACCAACGCGCCGATCGCCGACGTGTTCGTCGTGTGGGCCAAGACCGAGGACGGCGTGATCCGCGGCTTCATCCTGGAAAAGGGCATGAAGGGCCTCGCTGCGCCGAAGATCGAGGGCAAGTTCAGCCTGCGTGCCTCGGCCACCGGCGAGATCGTGATGGACGACGTGTTTGTCCCCGAGGACAACCTGTTGCCCGGGGTCAAGGGGCTGCGCGGCCCGTTCTCCTGCCTCAACAACGCGCGCTACGGCATCGCCTGGGGCGCGCTGGGAGCAGCCGAATTCTGCTGGCACGCGGCGCGTAGCTACACGCTGGAGCGCCGCCAGTTCGGCCGGCCGCTCGCCGCCAACCAGCTGATCCAGAAAAAGCTCGTCGACATGCAGACCGAGATCACGCTGGGGCTGACCGCCTGCCTGCGGCTCGGGCGGCTCAAGGATCAGGAGCGCTGCCCGTCCGAGGCGATCTCGATGCTGAAGCGCAACAATTGCGGCAAGGCCCTCGATGTCGCGCGCCTCGCCCGCGACATGCACGGCGGCAACGGCATCCACGACGAGTTCCACGTGATCCGCCACTTGGTTAATCTCGAAACCGTCAATACCTACGAGGGCACGCACGATATCCATGCGCTGATCCTCGGCCGCGCCCAGACCGGCATCGCCGCTTTCGCCGGCTAGGCGCTCGCGGCGCCGCCTGTGAAACCATGGTGCCGCCGCGGGCGAGCCGATAGCATCCGCCCTCCCAGCGTCGGCCGCACGGCCGGCGCAACTCGCAGGAGAGTTTGATGCCGGCCTATTTTGTCGCCGAGATCACGGTCACCAACCCGGCCGGATACGAGCCCTATCGCCTCGCCGCCCCAGCCTGCATCGCCCAGTATGGCGGGCGCTATCTCGCCCGCGGCGGCACGGCTGAGCTGATTGAAGGCGGTCCCCAGCCGCAACGCATCGTGATCCTCGAATTCGCCGACGCCGCTACCGCACGCCGCTGGTACAATTCGCCGGAATACCAAGGGATCCTGCCGCTGCGGCTGACCAACTCGCAGGGCCGCGCGTTCATCGTCGAGGGCACTTGACCTCGGTCGTGCCAAATCTTCGGCGGGCGGGCGTTGGGCTCGGCAATTCTCCCGACGCGTTGCGCACGGGGGTGGCGGCGCGACGTCATATGCCGGAATAATTTGCGGCCTGCGCACCAATCACGGTTTGCCATAGTAGTATAATCGTGCGATTTATTATAACCCCTGGTCCGCAACTGTCGGAGGAAACCGATGAAACGCGTGATTGCCCTGTTTTCGCTGCTGGCGCTTGCGGCCTGCGTACCGCCCCCGCCGCCGCCGCCGCCTCCCCCGCCGCCGCCCGCGGCTATGGCTCCTGCCGCCCGCGTCTTCACGGTGTATTTCGGCTGGAACCGTTCCTGGGTCGGACCTGTCGGCGTCGAGATCCTGAAACAAGCTGCGGCGGTTTACCACGCCGGCGGCGTCGTGACGGTGCATGTGACCGGCTATACCGACACCTCGGGTTCGCCCGCCTACAACCAGCGGCTCTCGCAGCGTCGCGCGTGGCACGTCGCCAAGGTCCTCACCCACATGGGCGTGCCGCCGCAGGCGATGGCGGTCTCCGGCCGCGGCGAGAACGATCTGGCCGTGCCGACCCCGGACGGTGTGCGCGAACCGCACAACCGTCGCGTCACGGTCGTCGAGTAGCCCGCCGGAACGACGCCGGGCGGCTGCGCCGCTCGGCGTCCACCTGTCAGCGGATACTGCGCGGGCGCCCGGTGGGCGCCCGCGCACGTTGCTGCCTGAATGCGGCGAACTGGCCTAAGCAGCGGCCTCATACGGGAAGCGCCGGAGCTTCTCGACGTTGCGGCCCTCGATCCGGATCAGCTTGGTCGAGCCGTCGCGGCGGGGCGAGTGCAGCTCGCCTTCATTGTAAACATAAGCCATGCCCGGGGTGAGCTTGTAGTCGCGCACATGGCGCACCTTGCCGGGCTGCGCCTCGCTGGCCGGCGACACCAATGCCCAGTCGGTCATGATCGTCTCGCCCTGCGCCTGGCCGTAGATCGCCCAGGTCGGGCCGTGATCGTGCGGCGGGCTTTGCTTGGCGCCGTGATAGACATGGGCGAGAATGCAGAAGCCAAACTGCGGGTCTTCGTACAGGATCTTGCGGTCGGGCCCGTCATCGGGCAGATGCTGTTTGACGAAATCCGCATCGGCGCAGGCCTTCGCTACCATATCGCACACCTTCTTGCGGCCTTCCGGACCGGGATCCGCGGCGATAATACGGTGAAGATCGGTGGAAAGTTGGTCGAGAGTGTATGCCATTAGCTGAGCCCTTCGTCTCCAACCGGCAGGGACGCTGCCGTCACGCGCAGACTATCCGCCGGGCACGCGGCGAGGCAAGATCGTGTTCGGACGCTGTACGCTAAATGCGCAGCAGATGGGCAGCCGCCTCCCGGCGCACGGTTTGTCGCGGCGCGCGCTTCTGATCGGTGGCGCGGCCGATTGAGAGGGCAGGACGCGATGGAACCCGATCGCGCGGCGCCGGCCGGCCCGGCATCGTCGTCTTTGCAACTCGTGACCCGCATCGCGTCAGCCACGACGGTGGTGGCGCTCGGGGTGTGGATTCTCCACGATTTTCTGGCCGCGCTCGCCTGGGCCGGCGTCCTTGCGATCGCGCTGTGGCCGCCCTACCGCCACCTGCTGCGCGTGCTGCCGCGGCACGGCGACCGGGTTTTGGGGCCGCTGCTGGCGACGGCCGCGATTGCCGTCGTGATCATCGGGCCGCTGGTGCTGCTCGGGCTTGCGCTGGCGCGCGAGAGCCATGTCGTGATCGGCTTCATCGGCGAGGCGCGTCACCACGGGGTCCCCGCGCCCGAGTGGATCGCGCGGATGCCGTTGGTCGGGCCGACGCTCGCCGACTGGTGGCAAACCAATTTGACCGACCCGGCCATGGCGGAGGAACTGATCGGCCGCAACCTGCGCGCCTTGATCGATTCGGCGCGCGACTATGGCGGGGAG
Organism: uncultured Alphaproteobacteria bacterium; assembly: GCA_963746885.1. Lineage (GTDB taxonomy): Bacteria > Pseudomonadota > Alphaproteobacteria > ATCC43930 > CGMCC-115725 > DATARH01. The sequence goes on along the minus strand of CAVVDM010000010.1, from coordinate 72,199 downwards.
ATCGTGCATCGGCTGGCGTTGCTGCTGTTCACGCTGTTGACGCTGTTCTTCCTGTTCCGCGACGGCAACGCGGTCAGCGAGCGGTTGCGCAACCTCAGCGATCGCGTGCTCGGAACCCGCGGCGAGCGCATCGCCGGTCACATGATCGCGGCGGTACACGGCACCGTGAACGGCCTCGTGCTGGTCGGGCTCGCCGAGGGGATTCTCCTCGGCCTCGTCTATTTCGCGGTGGGTCTGCCGTACCCGGCCTCGGTCGGCGCGGTGACGGCGGTTGCCGCGGTGATTCCGTTTGCCGCGCCGGTCGTTTACGTCCTTGCCGGACTTTATCTGCTGGCGGTCGGCAACACGGTCGGCGGGATCGTCGTCCTGGTGTTCGGCAGCGTGCTATTGTTCGTCGCTGATCACTTCGTTCGGCCGGTTCTGATCGGCGGGTCGGCTCGGTTGCCGTTCCTGGCCGTGCTGTTCGGCATCCTCGGCGGGTTGGAAACGATGGGGTTTCTCGGGCTGTTTCTCGGCCCGGCGGTGATGGCGGCGCTGGTTGCGATGTGGCGTGAGTGGACCGAACCGGAGGCTGCCGCCCCGGTCGCACCCGCGCCGACCCAGCGACATGCCACCGCCGGCCGCCCGGTCCGCGTCGGCAAACGCTGAGGCGGTAAGGTCCGCTCGCGGCGCATCAAAACCAGCCTGAGGTTGGTGTTGACTCGTTGCGGGCTAGGGCTTTTCTTTCTGGCGATCATCGCATCCCACCCTCGCGATGCCGGACGCAGCCGGAAAGCCATGTGGAGGAAGCATGAGGTATGTTTGCGATGCGCCGGGGGGCAGGACGTGGTTTCGGATCGAGACCGAAGCCGAGGCGGTAGCCGAATCGGACTGCATGCGCCACGCCGTCGAGAAATATTTCCGCAAGGAGCAGGACAAGGCGGCGCAGAGCTTCCGCCCGATATCGAAAGTATATTTCGAGCAGGAGATCGGGCTGAAGGCGCACATCCAGCGCGAGATGCCGCTGTTTCTGACGTTGCGCGACGGCGACGGCAATCCGCTCGCGACGGCGATGCTGCCGCCCAGCGGCCGCGATGACCGCAGCTTTCGCCCGATCGTCGTCGGACCCAGCAATGCCGATCCCTATCCCGAGCAGGGCGACGCGATCCGTGCGCTAGCCCAGCATTACGGGATGACGCTGGAGCGCGCCCGCTGCTACCCCTACCGGCGCGACTGATGAACGTTCGCAAGGCTTTGCGGCAACTGATCGCGCGCGGCGGCTACACGATGGTGCCGGGCGCCTACGATACGCTGACGGCGCGGCTCGTCGAGCAGGCCGGGTTTGCCGCGGTCTACCTGACCGGCGGCGGCTATTCACGGGCCAGCGGCTACCCCGATCTGGGACTCCTGACGCTCGGCGAGAATGCGCACTTCATCGGGCTGACCGTCGAGGCCGTCGGCATCCCGGTCATCGCCGACGCCGACACCGGCTACGGCAACGCCATCAACGTGATCCGGACTGTGCGCGAATACGAGAAAACCGGGGTCGCCGCGTTCCACATCGAGGATCAGGTCAGCCCCAAGAAATGCGGCCATTACGAGGGCAAGGAGGTGATCCCGCTCGCCGAAATGGTCGGCAAGATCAAGGCCGCGGCGGACACCAGGCGGGATAGCGACCTGGTCATCATCGCGCGCTCCGATGCGCGTGCGATTGAGGGGCTCGACGCCGCGATCGACCGGGTCAACGCCTACCTCGAAGCCGGCGCCGATGTCGGCTTTGTCGAGGCGCCGCAGACGGTCGACGAGTTGCGCATCGTCGGCCGCCGGGTCGCCGGGCCGGCCCTCGTCAATGTGTTCGAGGGCGGCAAGACGCCGATGCTCGGAGCGGGTGAGCTTGAGGCGATGGGCTTCCGCCTCGGCATCTACCCGTCGCAGACCCATCGCGCCGCGATCCGCGCCGCCCAGCGCGTGCTGCGCGCGATGAAGGAAGACGGCGACACGCGCCGCGTCGAAGCCGACCTCGCTACCTTTCAGGAACGCGAGGAGGCGGTCGGCACCGCCCACTGGCGCGCGCTGGAAGAAAAATACATGCGCTCGGACGAGGGCTAGCGACGCCGCGTTACGCTGCTGCGGCGGGGTTCAGCGTGCCGAGATAGCGGTTGACGTCGACCTCGTCGATTTGCTCGGCCAGCAGGAAGATGTCGGCGTATTCCCGGTAGACCCCCGAACGCAGGAACAATTCGAACAGCTCGGGGTCGATGTGGCGCTCGCGGCTCATGCGGGCCATGATGTCGATGCATTCCGACAATTTCTTGCGCGCCTTGTAGGGGCGGTCGCGTGCGGTCAATGCCTCGAAGATGTCGGCGATCATCATAATCCGCGCCGGGATGCTCATCTGCTCGCGCTTGAGGCCACGCGGATAGCCGCTGCCGTCCATCTTCTCGTGATGCCCGCCGGCCCATTCGGATACGTGCCGCAGATGCTTCGGAAACGGCAGTGCCTCCAGCATGATGATGGTCTGCACGATGTGGTCGTTGATGTGAAAGCGCTCTTCGTCGTTGAGCGTGCCGCGGCGGATCGACAGATTGTAGACCTCGCCCAGATTGGCCTTATGGACCGGCGGCTTCAGGATGAAGCCCCAGGGGTTGTCGAGCCCGAGCGGAACCGCGTCGTGCTCCACGATGTGCGTCGGCTTGTCCGCCAGCAGGTGCTCGACCGCGGGCAGCTTCTGGTAGATGGCCGGTTGGCGCGCCGTCTCTTCCCACGACAGGCCGAGCCGGTCGTCGAGGGTGCGCTGCCAGGTGATAGCGGCGATGCCCTGGAGCCGGGCGATCTTCTCCGGCGCCATGAATTCGCCGCCGATATTGCATTCGGCGACAAACGCGAAATCGTCGTCGAGCTGCGCGAGCCTCGTGTCGCGCGCCGCCCGCAGCGCGGTTTCGTCGCCGCCCGCCATGACCCCCCGCAGATACTCGATCTCGGCGTCGCGCTTGACGACCTCGAAGCGGGTGCGGATCTCATGGATGCGGTTGTGGATGGTTTCGAGCTTGGTTGCCTTGTCGACCACGAATTCGCGGGTCGTGACCTTGCCGCAATCGTGCAGCCCGCCGGCGACTTCGAGCTGGTACCAGTCCTCCTCGCTCAGGTGAAAGTCGCCGAGCGGGCCGTCCGCCGCAGCGTCGGCCGCGCGGGCGAGCATGTTGGTCAGTTCGGGAACGCGATGGCAATGGCCGCCGGTATAGGGCGATTTGGCGTCGATCGCGCCGGCGAACACACGCAGGACCGAGCGGAACAGGTTCTTCTGGGCGTCGATCAGCATCTGGTTGTCGAGCGCTACGGCTGCCTGGCCGGCGAGCGCCTCGACCAGCGGCACGACCTCGGCGGAAAACGGTATGGTGCCCCCCTCCGGCGAGCGCGCGTTGATCAGCTGCAGCACGCCCACCACCTCGGCGTCGTGGTTCTTGAGCGGGACGGTCAGAAAGGATTGCGAGCGATAGCCGGTGCGCGCGTCGAACGCCCGCGGACCGCTGAAATCGAAGCCCGGCGCGTCGTAGGCGTCGGCCAGGTTGATCGTTTCGCCGCAGACGGCGGAGGCGGCGACGACGCTCTGGTTGTTCGGCGTCCCGTCCGGCCCCAAGAGGTCGATCGGGGCAAACGGGATCGGTGCCCCGGTCGTGCCGCCCAGCTCGATCGCCAGCGTGTCGTTGCGCATGATCGCGAAGCGCAGCGTGCGGCCGTCTTCGCTGACCAGATAGAGCGTCCCGCCATCGGCGTTGGTCAACTCCTTGGCGCCGAGCAGGATCTTTTCCAACAGGCGGCTGTGATCGCGCTCCGCCGACAGCGCGATGCCGAGCTCAATCAGGCGCCGGTATGCCCGTTCCCGGTCCTGGCTGAGCGGATCTGCAGCCATGAAGCCTTCTCCCCGAAGATCGCGGGCAGCGCACCCGTTAGTGACAAGCGCAGATGCCCACGATCCCTATTTTATACGTCTTTCGGGGTACTCCGCGACCTCACCAAACGGGTGAGCGACCTCCGTCGACGTTGATCGAAGTGCCGGTCACATAGGAGGCGGCATCCGAGGCGAGGAAGCAGGCCACATTGGCGAATTCCTCGGCCCGCCCCATGCGCCCGAGCGGCACCAACTCGCCGGCTTTCTTGATGAAATCCTCGAGCGAGACGTTGGTGCCTTCGCGGCGATGGCGGCGCACGATCTGGTCGCTGACGATGACCCCGACATGCAGCGAATTCGCCAGCACGTTGTAGGGCGCACCCTCCTGCGAGAGCACCTTGGTGAACGCCATCTGGGCGGCGCGGCTGATCGAGGTCGGCGCGCTGTCGGGTCCGGGCGCCTTGGCGCCGATGTTGAGCACGCTGATGATGCGGCCCCAACGGCGCTGTTTCATCTGCGGAAAAACGAGGCGGCAAAAGCGCACCTGCGCAAACAGTTTCAGGTCAAAATCGGCCTGCCATTGCTCGTCGGTCAGCGTCTCCGAGGGCCCTCGCGTCGATTGCCCGGCGTTGTTGACGAAGATGTCGATCTTGCCGAACTCGGACATGATTTGGTCGTAGGCCTTTTTGATGGCGGCCGCGTTCGACACGTCGCAGCTGATCGCCGAGATCTTGCGGCCTGGCGCGCCGGCCGAAATCTTCTGCTTTGCCTCTGCGAGCGCGCCCGGATCGCGCGCCAGGATCGCGACATCGGCGCCCGAAGCGGCGTATTCCTGCGCGATCGCGAGCCCCAGCCCCCTGCTGCCACCGGTGACGATGGCGCTTCTTCCGTCCAATCGGATTTCCATAACCAAGCTCCTCCCAGAATAGACCAATTGCGATGACGGGCCGGCGATATGCCGGCGCGGGGCTACTTTGCCGTGATGCGGTCGATTTCGTCCATGTCTTCGCGCGTAAGCGCCCATTCGGCGGCGGCAGCATTGGCGGCGACCTGCTCGGGCGCGGTGGCGCCGGCGATGACGCTCGCCACGCCCGGCCGGTGCAACAGCCAGCTGAACGCCAGTTCCAACAGGCTGTGGCCGCGCGCCTCGCAAAACCGCGAGAGGCGTTCCACCATCGCCCAGTTCGCCTCGGTCAGATAGCGCTCGGCGGTGCGCGGGGTTGTCGCGAGGCGGGCGCCGGCCGGCAGCGGCATTCCCTGCCGGTATTTCCCGGTCAGGAGGCCGTTTGCCAGCGGCGAGAACGGGATCAGCCCGAGCCCATACGATTCGATGACCGGCATCAGCTCGGCGTCGAGCTCGCGTTCGATGAGGCTGTAGCGCTCCTGGCAGGCGACATACCGCTCGAGCCCGAAATGGGTCGAGGTCCACTGGGCTTCGACGACCTGCCAGGCCGACAGAGTCGAGCAGCCGATATAGCGCACCTTGCCCTGATGCACGAGGTCATCGAGGGCGCGCAATGTCTCCTCGATCGGGGTCCGCGGATCGCCGATGTGCTGCTGGTAGAGATCGAGGTAATCGGTGTTGAGCCGCTTCAGGCTGGCCTCCACGGCGCTCATGATGTAGCGGCGCGAGGCGCCCTGCAGCCGGCCCTCACGGTCCATCGGCCGGGCGAACTTGCTGGCCAACACGACCGCGTCGCGACGTCCGGCCAGCGCGCGGCCGAGATATTCCTCCGAGGCGCCGCTTTCGCCATAGGTGTCCGAGGTGTCGAAAAAGGTGATGCCGAGGTCGAGCGCCTTGTGCACGACCGCGCGCGTCGCCGCCATGTCGACGCGCGCGCCGAAATTGTTGCAGCCGAGCCCGACCGCCGAGACGATCAGGCCGGAGCGGCCGAGATTGCGCTGTTCCACTGGGGCGTTCTCCTGATTTGATGTCACCGGGGCGGCAGTATAGAGGACATTCGATGCCAACCATCACCGCCCCGGCGATGTTCGGGGCCGACCCGTTCTGGGTCGCGCTCGCCGTCTTCGCGCTGACCTACGTCCTCGTCATCACCGACCGGATCAACCGCTCGATTATCGCATTGCTCGGCGCCGGCACGATGATCGTGTCCGGCGTCCTGACCCAGGACGAGGCGATCCGCGGCATCGACTTCAACACGATCGCGCTGTTGACCGGGATGATGGTGCTGGTGGCGATCGCGCGACGATGCGGCATGTTCGAGTATCTTGCCGTGTGGTCGGCCAAGCAGGCGCGGGCGCAGCCCTGGGCGATCCTGGCGATGCTGTCGGTCGTCACGGCGGTGCTTTCGGCCTTTCTTGACAACGTGACGACGGTCCTCCTGGTCGCGCCGGTGACGCTGGAGATCGCGCGCTATCTCGAAGTCCCGCCCTATCCGTTCCTGTTCGCCGAGGTGTTCGCCTCGAACATCGGCGGCACGGCGACGCTGATCGGCGACCCGCCCAACATCATCATCGGCTCGGCGGCGCATCTCAGCTTCAACGATTTCGCGCTCAACCTGACGCCGGTAATCGTCGTCGTCCTGGCGGTGCAACTGCTGGCGACGCACCTGATCTGGGGCGCCCGGATGCGGGCCAGCCCCGCGGCGCGCGCCCGGGTCATGGCCTTGGACGCGAAGGAGCTGATCGTCGATCGCCGGCTGATGCGCAATGCGCTGCTGGTAATCGGCGGCGTCATCGCCGCGTTTGTCGCCGCCGGGCCGCTCCATCTCCATCCCGGCACGATCGCGCTGTTCGGCGCCGCCATCCTGATGCTGTTGCACAATATCGAGCATCACCGCGAACGCGAGAAGCAGACAGCGCGGGTCAGCGAGACGTTCGGCGAAGTCGACTGGATTACGATCTTCTTCTTTCTCGGGCTGTTCGTGATCGTCCACGGCATCGACGTCGCTGGCGCGCTCGACCTCGCCGCGCAACGGCTGATCGCCATCACCGCCGGCGATCCGACGGCGACGACTGTCGCGATCCTGTGGGGCTCCGCAATCCTGTCGGCGATCGTCGACAACATCCCGTTCGTCGCGGCGATGATCCCGCTCATCCGCGAGCTGGCGCCGCATTTCGGCGGCCCGGAGCACCTGATACCATTGTGGTGGGCCTTGTCGCTGGGCGCCTGCCTCGGCGGCAACGGCACGCTGATCGGCGCCTCGGCCAACCTCGCAATGGCCGGGATCGCCGAGCGTAGCGGCGTCGAGTTCCGCTTTACCACCTATCTCAGGCATGCTTTCGGCCTGATGCTGATCGGCGTGGCGATCAGCAATATTTATCTCTGGTTGTGGTATTTTTAGATGAAACCGAAGTGCTATAACCGCCGGGACTGGGCGGTTACCACGAACCTTTGGAGGACATCATGCGGCGTCGCGCGTTCATCGCAACCGGGGGATTGGGGCTGGCCGGCGCGGTGCTGGCGTCTCCGGCCATCGCGCAATCCCAGCCCGAGCTCAAATGGCGTATGGCGGCGAGCTGGCCCAAAAGCCTCGACACGCTGTTTGGCGGCGCCGAGTTCGTTGCCAAGCGGGTCGCCGAGGCGACCGACAACAAGTTTCAGATCCGCGTCTTTGCCGGCGGCGAGATCGTGCCACCCCTGCAGGTCCTCGACGCGGTCCAGAACAACACCGTCGAGATGGGTCACACCGCCAGCTATTATTATGTCGGCAAGGATCCGACTTTTGGCCTCGACTGCACGATCCCGTTCGGGATGAACTACCGCCAGATGAACGCGTGGATGACGCATGGCGGCGGCATGGAGTTGCTGCGCAATTTCTTCAAGGACTACAACGTCTATAACATTCCGGCGGGCAATACCGGAGCGCAGATGGGCGGCTGGTACCGCAAGGAGATCAAGACCGTCGCGGACCTCAAGGGCCTCAAATTCCGCATCGCCGGCCTCGCCGGCGCGATCCTGACCAAGCTCGGCGTCGTGCCGACGGTCATCCCGGGCGGCGACATCTACCCCTCGCTCGAAAAGGGCACGATCGACGCCGCCGAATGGGTCGGCCCGTATGACGACGAGAAGCTCGGCTTCTACAAGGTCGCCAAATACTATTATTATCCGGGCTGGTGGGAAGGCCAGGCCAATTTGTCGGTCTACATCAACCTTGCGCAGTGGCAGAAATTGCCGAAGAGCTACCAGGCGATCCTGACCGCAGCCTGCGCCGAAGCCGATTCGTGGATGGTCGGCAAGTACGATACCGACAACGTCCCGGCCTTGCGCCGGCTGATCGCCAACGGCGCCCTGTTGCGGCCGTTTTCGAAGGAGATCCTCGACGCCTGCTTCAAGGCGACCCAGGAATTCTACGCCGAGACATCGGCAAAGAACGCCAAGTGGAAGGCGATCTACGACCCCTGGAAGAAATTCCTCGGCGACGAGCTGCAATGGTTCAATGTCGAGGAGCACCAGTTCGACAACTATATGGAATCGGTCAAGCTGTAACCCGGATGGGCGGCGGCGGGGCCACTCCCGCCGCTACTTGAACTGGATCTGTGGTATGGCTTGCGGCACGGCCTGCGGCACCTCGATGCGGATCTTGTTCGGGTCGAGCTTGGAGCCGGCGTCGAGCGAGGCGAGCACCATGCCGGGAAACGCGATCAGCGCCCCGACCATCGCCAGCTGGATGATCACGAACGGCACGCTGCCCCAATAAATCTGCGCCGTCGTGACCGGCGCGATCAGCTTCCCGGTCAGCCGGTCGATCGTCTCGCGCGCCGGCGCCACACTGCGGAAATAGAACAGCGCAAAGCCGAACGGCGGGTGCAGGAACGAGGTCTGCATGTTGATGCCGAGCAGCACCCCGAACCATATCAGGTCGATGCCGAGCTTGTCGGCGACCGGGCGCAACAATGGCACGACAATGAACGCCAACTCGAAGAAATCGAGAAAGAATGCCAGAACGAACACCATGACGTTGACCACGATCAGGAAGCCGAGCTGGCCGCCGGGCAGGCTGGTCAACAGCGCCTCGACCCACAGATCGCCGTTGACCCCGCGAAACACCAGCGTGAACACCGACGAGCCGATCAGGATGAAAATCACGAAGGAGGACAGCCGCGCCGTCGAAATCCATCGCCTGACGCAGCAGGGGCATGGTGAGCCGCCGCTTGGCCAGCGCCATCACGAGCGCGCCCGTCGCCCCCATCGCGCCGCCCTCGGTCGGTGTCGCAATGCCGACGAAGATCGTGCCGAGTACGAGGAAGATCAGGGCGAGCGGCGGCATCATCACGATCACCACCTGCTGCCCCAGCCGGCTCAACAGCCCCAGCCGCAGGTAGCGGTCGGCCAACGCCGCCAGATAGGCGCCGAGCCCGGCCAGCCCGGCTGCCCAGATCGCATGCATGCGGTAGCTGAGCAGGCAGCCGGCGACGACAGCGAGCCCGGCGACCACCGCCAGCGAGCCATAGCCGGCGCCGCCGCCCTCCTCGCGCATCGTCAGCGCGTCGCGCGGCAAGGCCGGCGCCGCGCCCGGCCGCACAATCGTCGTGACCAGCACAAACAGCGCGTAGATCGCCGCCAGCGTCAGCCCCGGGATGAAGGCACCCTGATACATGTCGCCGACCGAGCGGCCGAGCTGATCGGCCATCACAATCAGCACGAGGCTCGGCGGGATGATCTGGGCGAGCGAACCCGCCGCGGTGATGACGCCAGCTGCCAGTTTGCGGTCATAGCCGTAGCGCAGCATGATCGGCAGCGAAATGAGCCCCATCGAAATGACCGAGGCGGCCACCACGCCGGTCGTCGCCGCCAGCAGCGCGCCGACGAACACCGCGGCATAAGCGAGCCCGCCGCGCACCGGCCCGAACATCTGGCCGACCGTCTCCAACAAATCCTCGGCCATGCCGCTGCGTTCGAGGATGAGGCCCATGAAGGTGAAGAACGGGATCGCCAGCAATGTCTCGTTGTGCATGATGCCGAACACGCGCTCGGGCAATGCCTGCAGCAATTCCGGCTTCAACAGCCCGAGGTCGATCGCGATGACGCCGAACAGCAGGCCGTTGGCGGCGAGCGAGAACGCGACCGGATAGCCGAGGATCAGAACGCACACGAGCGCCGCGAACATCAGCGGCGCCATGTTGGCGACCAGGAAGGCGGTCATTCGCCGGGGCCCTTGACGAACTCCTCGGCCATCGGCTCGGCGTGCCTTTCGAGCGGATCGGGGATGCGTCCGGCGAGAAAGGCCGCCCGCTTGATGATCTCCGAGACGCCCTGCAAGGCGAGCAGCAGGAAGCCGACCGGGATCAGCAGCTTGACCGGCCAGCGCAACAACCCGCCGGCATCGCTCGACATCTCGTGCCGCATATAGGAGTCGACGAACATCGGCCAGGACAGCACCATGATCACGCTTGCCATCGGCAGCAGAAAGAACAGGCCGCCGATCAGGTCGATCCAGGCGCGCACCCGCGGCGGCAGATGGCTGTTGACGACGTCGATGCGGACATGCTGGTTGTGCTGCAGCGTGTAGCCCGCGCACAGCAGGAACACCGCCGAGAACAGGTACCATTGCAGTTCGAGCCAGGCGTTCGAACTGGTGTCGAACACATAGCGCACCGTCGCGTTGCCGGCGCTGACCAGGGCTGCCGCCAGCACCGCCCAATAGACCAAGTGCCCGACGCGCTCGTTGAGCGCGTCGATTACCCGGCTGACCCGCAACAAAGCGCTCACTGAAGCCCCCAAGGTACTTGCGCCGCGGCACACCCAACCGGCGATCGCGCGTCGCTTCCAGAGGTTTGCCGGGTGCATAATCGCAGCAATCTCGCGTCGCCGGCCCGCATTTTCGCGGGGTTCGGCCGCTTTCGCTGCAGAACAGGAGTGGACCATGGCCGATGACGGCTCGATCGCCCGCTACCGCACCAATCTCCAGGGCGAAGTCGACAGCGCGGCGTTGTATCGGGCAATGGCCGAGGCCGAGACCGATCCGCGCCTGAGCGAAGTTTACCGCCGCCTCGCCGCAGTCGAGGAGGCCCACGCCGAATTCTGGCGCAAGGAGCTGTCGCGGCTGGGCGCCCGCGGCGCGGCGCGGCGGCCGGGCTGGCGAACCCGCTCGCTGGTCTGGCTGGCGCGCCGCTTCGGGCCGCGCTTCGTGCTGCCGACGCTCAGCACCCTCGAGCAGCGCGACAGCGGCATGTACGACCGCCAGCCCGAAGCCGTCGAAGGCGGCTTGCCGGCCACTGAGCGCTCGCATACCCGGGTGGTCGAGGCAATGGCGTCGGCGATGCCCGCCGGCGCCTCGGGTAGCAGCCTGGCGCGGCTGGAGGGGCGCCATCGCGGCGGCGGCAACGCGCTGCGCGCTGCGGTGCTCGGCGCCAATGACGGGCTCGTCTCCAACCTCAGCCTCGTCATGGGCGTTGCCGGCGCGGCTGAGCCGGGCAGCACGATCCTGCTGACCGGCCTCGCGGGCCTCGTCGCCGGGGCCTGTTCGATGGCGATGGGGGAATGGCTGTCGGTGACCAGTTCGCGCGAACTCTCCCAGGCGCAGATCGCGGTCGAGGCCGACGAACTGGCCCGCATGCCGGAAGAGGAACTGGAGGAGATGGTGCTGATCTATCAGGCCAAGGGGATTGACGAGGCGGCGGCGCGGGCGCTTGCTGGGCGGCTGATGGCCGACAAGGACAGCGCGCTCGACACGCTGGTGCGCGAGGAACTCGGGATCGACCCGGAGGAACTTGGCGGCTCGGCCTGGACCGCCGCCGGCACCTCGTTTGGCCTGTTCGCGGTGGGTGCGATCTTTCCGGTCGCGCCGTTCTTTTTTCTCGGCGGCGCGGCGGCGCTCGTCGCCAGCCTCGCCGCGAGCGGCGTGGCGCTGCTGCTGATCGGCGGCGGCACTTCGCTGTTCACCGGCCGCGGCCTTGTTTTTTCGGGCGGGCGCCAGCTCGCGATCGGCTATGCCGCAGCCGCCATTACCTACGGCATCGGCCGGCTCGTCGGCGTGTCGCTGGCCGGCTGAACGGGCGGACGCCCGACGGCACAGTAAATGCCGTCATCACGCAAGCCGCATAACCTGCGGCACCAGCGTCTTGCACAATCGGGGATGGGCAGCTGAAGGATAAGGCCAATGCCGCCAAGCTACGACTTCGATCTTCTGGTGATCGGCTCGGGACCGGCCGGCAAGCGGGCGGCGATCCAGGGCGCCAAGCTCGACAAGCGCGTCGCGGTCATCGAGCGCACCGCTGTCCTCGGCGGCGTCAGCGTCAACCTCGGCACGATCCCGTCCAAGACCTTGCGCGAGGCTGTGCTCGAACTGTCGGGCTATCGCTCGCGCGAGTTCTACGGCGCCTCCTACACGGTCAAGCAGAACATCACGATGCAGGACCTGCTGGTACGCACCAACAAGGTGATCCATCACGAGATCGATGTGACGCGCCATCAATTGATGCGCAACGGCGTCGAGGTGGTCGCGGCAAACGCCTCGTTCTGCGCCCCGGAGACGGTGCGCCTCGAATACATGGACGGCAGCACGGCGCGCACCGTCACGGCGCGCAACATCGTCATCGCTACCGGCAGGCGGCAGCCGGGTCAAATTGCATCTCGAAAGCGGCAAGAACCTCGTCGCCGAGAAGGCGCTCTATTCGGTCGGCCGCACCGGCGCGGCGGGGCGCCTCGCGCTCGACCAATGCGGGCTGTGCTGCGACGACCGCGGCCGCCTCGTTGTCGACGAGAACTACCGCACCGCGGTGCCGGGCGTTTACGCGGTGGGCGACGTTATCGGCTTCCCGGCGCTTGCCTCGACCTCGACGGAGCAGGGCCGCCTCGCGGTGTGCCACAGCTTCGGCATCGCCGCGTCCAGCGTCCCGGCATTGTTCCCCTACGGCATCTACTCGGTGCCGGAAATCTCGATGGTCGGCAAGACCGAGGAGGAATTGACCACCGCCGGCATCGCCTACGAGGTCGGCAAGGCGCGCTACCGCGAGATCGCCCGCGGCCAGATCATCGGCGACACCACCGGCCTCCTAAAGCTGATCTTCCACAGCGAGACCCGCGAGCTGCTCGGCGTCCACATCATCGGCGACGGCGCCAGCGAGCTCATTCATATCGGCCAGGCGGTGCTGTCATTCGGCGGCACGATCGACTATTTCGTCAACACCGTCTTCAATTACCCGACCCTGGCCGAATGCTACAAAGTGGCGGCGTTCGACGGCGTCAACCGCCTCGGCATCGCCTACGACGAGGCCACCGCCAACGCTCCGATCACCGTGTAGAAATCGCGGCCATTCGAGAACGAGCGCATATACACCGCATCGCCACGCCTCATGGCGGCGGTGCGAACGGTCAGGAGCATTTTGTCTCGGGAGGCAGCGACCGGGACGATAGCCGGTAGCGGCGGCATTCCCTGGCGGCAGCAAGGTACTCGGCGGCGCGGTTGACCAACTCCTCGCGTGTGCGCGCTCCCGGCTCGTCGAGGTGTTGGATGGCGATCCGGGCGCGAATGATCGCGTTCAGCGCGCCATAGAACGATACCAGCTCGGCGGGCGGGGCATCGCCGGACCGCTGTCGGTAGCGTCGCAGCAGCGACCTCTCGATGGTCGGCGCGCCGAGCCGGCGGCATTCGAGGGCGAGATAGGCCAGTTCGTTGAGCGGGTCGAGCTGCCGCAAATCAGGGCGAAACTCCAGGCAATCGATGATCCGAGGGACGCCCTTCGAATAGACGTGCTCCGGTCGCAAATCGCCATGCCCGTCGACAATCCGCCGCTCGCGAACGCGCCGGCGGAACAGCGCGGCGCGGCGGACAATGAAGCATTCGAGACGCCGGGCAATCGACTTCACTTCCGTCAGCAGGCGCGGGTCACGCGCTGCCGTGACGGCGGCAACGGCGGTACTCAGTTCCGTCCGAAAGCGGGCCTTCAGCTGCGGCGCCGATACCCGCGCCCGCCGCGCCGTTGCAAAAAAGCCGGCCAGACGCTGCGCCAAGGCCTCGATCTCGCCGTAGTGCCACTCGCCGCGCGCCAGACGCCGATCGAGCATCTGCTCGGCTTCGAGGCGGACCATCTTGACCAGCCAGTCGACCGGCCGGCCTTGCCCGCCGATCGCCAACCGTCCGTCGGCCTCCAGCGTCAGCGGTACCATGCCGAGATAGACGTCCGGGGCGAGGCGGCGATTGAGCCGCAGCTCAGCCACCGCGTTGTTGCGGCGTGCCGCAATCGAGCGGAAATCGAAGCCGTCGCCCCGGACCGGCTTCTTCAGCTTGTAGGCGTGCCGGTCGGTCAGAAACACGAGGGAATAGTGGGTTTCGACGGCCTCAACCTGGCTCGGATGCTCGGGATAGCTTTCCGGCGCACTGAGAAATCGCGTCTTCCGGTCGATGTCCACCGCCCCGGACGGCTCGCGCTCGCCAGCCGCGCCGCCCTCCGCCAGACCGTCCGGCATGGGCATCTCCGATCAAGCCGGCGCGGCCGGGACGGCAGCTTCGGCCCGATCAAGTTCGGCGGCCAGATCGCGCAGGCTCGCCGCGATCTCGACCGGATAGGCAAACGGTTCAAGCCGCCGCAGTGCGCCGGGAAGGTAAGCCAGTTGCGCGGCGGCATGGGCGCGGGTCTCGGGCAGACGCGGATCGGTCCGTATCCGATGACCGCCGCGCATCACCGGTTGCAGCAGCGGCTGGCCCTGATGGATCTCGCCGTCAAGCGCGACGACATCGCCGGCGAAGTCGCCATGCGCGTCGCGCGACCGCCACACCTGTTTGCGGCCGGGCCAGGTCGCCTTGCCCTCGGAGCGCTTGCGCCGCGGCCGGCCGGCATACTCCTGCAGCTTGTAGGCGCAATCGAGGGAGGGCGCATCGGACGAGGTGGTCAGGCTGGTGCCGACGCCGAACGAGTCGATCGGCGCGCCGCGCAAGGCCATGAGTTCGTTCTCGTCGAGGCCGCCGCTGGCGACGATCGCCACCGAGCCCAGGCCGCCAGCGTCGAGGATGTGGCGCACGCGGCGGGCGTGCTCGCCGAGATCGCCGCTGTCGAGACGCACACCGGCGATCGTGATGCCGTCGGCGGCGAGCCGGGGGGCGAGGCGGACGACCCGCTCGGCGGCCCGCTCGGTGTCGTAGGTGTCGATCAGGAGCACGAGGTCGCGCGGCCGTGACCGCGCGAAATTCTCGAACGCGGCGACCTCGTCGTCATGCGCCTGGATGAAGGAATGTGCCATCGTGCCGCGCACCGGGATGCCGAATTCCAACCCGGCCGCAAGGGTCGCGGTCCCGGCAAAGCCAGCGACGTAAGCGGCGCGCGCCGCCAGCATGCCGGCTTCGGCGCCGTGCGCCCGGCGCAGGCCGAAATCGATCAGCGGCTTGCCGTCCGCGGCGAGGACTTGGCGGGCCGCCTTGGAAGCGATGACCGTCTCGAAATGCACGAGATTGATCAGCCGGGTCTCGACCAGCTGCGCCTGCGGCAAAGGCGCGACCACCCGCAGAATAGGCTCGTCAGGGAAGAACACGGTGCCTTCCGGCAGCGCGTCAAGGTCGCCCGTAAAGCGCAACTCCGCCAGGCGTTCGAGAAAACTTTCGGGAAAGCTGCCGAGCGCTCGCAGCCGCGCGATGTCCTCGCCCGAGAAGCCGAAATCTTCGAGGTAGTCGACTGCCTGCTGCAACCCCGCCGCCATCAGAAAACTGCGGCGCGGCGGCAGCTTGCGCACGAACAGCTCGAACACGGCGGTATCGGTCAAGCCGTGATCGAGATAGGCCGCCAGCATCGTGAGCTGGTAGAGATCGGTGAGCAGCGCGCTCGGGCCGGCAGACATTCGCGGTTCCCCAAACTGATCGATAAAGCCGCGGCAAGCCGCCCGGGCTCCCCACTACGGAAACCGGCGAAGCGGGCGTCGCAGGTACATTCGGCACCGCGCCGACACAGGTAAGTGAGCTTGGCTTTCGTTTGCGCTCGTCGAGCCCGCATCGCCTTGATCCAGGTCAAGGGATGCCGCGCCGCCGCGGCCTTAAGCTGTTTTAACGGGTGGAGACTTGCAGATGGAAACCGCGCCCCTGTTGTTCACGCTCGAGGGGAGCCTCCCCTACGGCGAACGTGTCGCCGCGCGGCTCGAATGGCCCCTCTCCGCCCACGAGGAACGCTCGTTCGAGGACGGCGAGCACAAGATCCGCCCGCTGGCCGAGGTCAGCCGGCGCGACGTCTTCGTGATCCACTCGCTCGATGCCAGCCCCGGCGCCAGCCCCAACGACAAGCTGTGCCGGCTGTTGTTCTTTGTCGGCGCGCTGAAAGACGCCGGCGCGGCGCGGGTCACCGCGGTCGCGCCCTATCTGTGCTATGCGCGCAAGGATCAGCGCAGCCAGAGCCGCGACCCGGTCACGACGAAATATGTCGCGCGCATGTTCGAGGCCTGCGGCCTCGACGCGATCATGACATTCGATGTGCACAACCGCGCCGCCTTCGAGAACGCGTTCCGCATTCCCACCCTGAATGTCGAGGCGATGCCGCTGTTTGTCGAGCATTTCGCCGGGCTGTTGCGCCACGAGAAGATTGCCGTCGTGTCGCCCGACGTCGGCGGCGCCAAGCGGGCCGAGCGCTTTCGCCGCGCGCTGGCGGGGGTGCTCGGCGCGGAGCCAACCGCCGGCTTTGTCGACAAGCAGCGCGCCCTCGGGAAGGTAACGGGCGATCTGTTCGTCGGCGACGTGCGCGGCCGCGCGGTGATCCTGTTCGACGATCTGATCAGCAGCGGCACGACGCTTTGCCGCGCTGCGGTGAAATGCCGGGAGGCCGGGGCGAGCCGCATCTTCGCCGCGGCGACGCACGGGCTGTTCATCGGCAAGGCGGCCGAAGTGCTCGACGCCGCCGCTTTCGACGGGGTCGTCGTCGGCGACACGGTGCGTATGGCGGCCGACCTCGCCGGCCGGCTGCCGCGCAACCTCACGTCCCTCGATACCTCAGGGCTGATCTGCGAGGCGATCGCACTCGCCCATACCGGGGGTTGAGGGCGCCTCAGGGGTGCAGCTCCACCCCGGCCGCGCGCATCGCCGCGAGCGCGCGTGCGAGCGAGCCGTCGATGTCGATCGCGCGGCTCGCTTCGAGCACAACAACCGTCTCGAACCCGGCTTCGCGCGCGTCGATGGCCGAAAAGAACACGCAGAAATCGGTTGCCAGACCGCAGATCGTGACCCGGTCAAAGCCGCGCTCGCGCAGATAGCCGACGAGCCCAGTCGGCGTTTTCCGATCGTTCTCGCGGAACGCCGAATAAGAGTTGATCGCCGCGTGATAACCCTTGCGGAGGATCAGTTCGGCGTGAGGAATATCGAGGTCAGCGTGAAATGCCGCGCCCGGTGTCCCCTGCACGCAATGGTCGGGCCATAACGTCTGCGGGCCGTAGTCCAGCGCGATCGTTTCGAACGGCGATCGGCCGGGATGGGCGCTGACGAAGGAGGTGTGGCCCGGCGGGTGCCAGTCCTGCGTGACGATCACATGCCGGAAGCGCCGGGCCAAGCGGTTGACCGCCGGCACGATCTCGTCGCCGCGCGGCACGGCAAGCGCACCGCCCGGGCAGAAATCGAGCTGCGGATCGGTGACGATCAGGATTTCGCGGTCATTTGTCGAGCCGTTCATGCCCCTCTCGCTTGGTTGAAAGCTTTATGGGTTTTCGCCCGGTGTTGTGCCCATCTGCCGCCCCCAACTCTGCAACAGTTCGATCGGGAACGGGAAGACGATGGTGGAAGTCCGCTCGCCGGCGATGTCGAACAGCGCGGCGAGATAGCGCAGCTGCATCGCCTGCGGCACCGGCTGCAGGATCTGGGCGGCTTCGAGCAATTTCTGCGCCGCCTGCTCCTCGCCGAGCGCGTTGATGACCTTGGCGCGGCGCGAGCGCTCGGCCTCGGCCTGGCGGGCGATCGCGCGCACCATGCTTTCTTCGAGGTCGATGCGCTTGATCTCGACGTTCGAGACCTTGATGCCCCAGCCCTCGGTCTGTTTGTCGAGGGCGTCCTGGATGTCGACGTTGAGCTTGTCGCGCTCGGCCAGCATCTCGTCCAGCTCGTGCTTGCCCAAAACCGAGCGCAATGTGGTCTGGGACAGCTGGCTCGTCGCCTCCCAATAATTGTTCACCTGGATCACCGCCCGCTCGGCGTCGACGACGCGGAAATAGACGACGGCGCTGACCTTGACCGAGACGTTGTCGCGCGAGATCACGTCCTGCGGCGGCACTTCGGTGACGTTGATGCGCAAATCGACGCGCACCATCTGCTGCACCAGCGGCACCATCAGCACGAGCCCCGGCCCCTTGGTCCCGGTATAGCGCCCGAGCGTGAACATCACACCGCGCTCGTATTCGCGGAAGATGCGAACGGACACGCTGAGCAGCACCACCGCGAAAATCGCGACGATGATGAGGGTCGAGACGGCGGTAAACATGGCGTGCCTCCCTGGCGTGGTGTGAGCAGTTTCTATTGCCGCGGCTCGACGGCGAGGATAAGGCCGTCGCGGCAGACGACCTTGATCGCCGCCTCCGGCTGCAAAGAGTGAGACGAGCGCGCCTGCCAGACCTCGCCGTTGACGCGGACGCGGCCCGCCGTGCCGTCCCACGCCACGACCTCGCCTTCGGCGCCGATCAATGCCTCGCCGCCGGTGATGACCGGACGGCGCCGTGATCGCAGCAGCAAGCCGAGGATCAAGAGGAAGAAGCCGGCGGTGACGATCGTCGCGGCGACCACGACCGAGATCGACAGCCCGAAGCCCGGCGCGTTGCCGTGGAACATCACGACCGAGCCGAAGGCGAACGCAACGATGCCGCCGACGCCGATCACGCCGAAGGCGCCGATAACGGCCTCGGCCACCATCAGCGCGATACCGAGCAACACGAGGCCAGCGCCGGCATAATCGATCGGCAAGAGGTTGAGGGCGAATAGCGCGACGATCAGGCTGATCGCGCCGATTGTGCCCGGCAGAACCGTCCCCGGGTTCATCAGCTCGAAGATCAATCCATAGACCCCGAGCAGCAGCAGCAGGTAGGTGACGTCGGGATTGGTGATGACGGCGAGGAACCGTGTTCGCCAGTCGGGCGCCACGATGACGCGCTCAAGGTCGGCCGTCGCAAGCCGCACGGGCTTGCCGGCCACCGTCGCACTGCGCCCGTCGATCTGGCGCAGCAGATCGGGCACATCGTCGGCAATCACGTCGATGACGTGCAGCTTGAGTGCATCGGTCGCCGACAGGCTCACCGCGCTGCGCACGGCCTTGACCGCCCAGTCGGCGTTGCGCCCGTTTAGTTCGGCGAGGCTGCGGATGTACGCCGTTGCGTCATTGAGGATCTTGCGGGTTTCGGTGTCCTGCGGCTCGGGGTTGGCGGTGCTGCCGGCCTTGCCCGCGGCTTCTTTGCCTTCATTACCCTTGCCCGGCGCTTGCGGCTGCGCGCCGGGCAAGAGCGGCAGCCCTTGCAGCTGCACCGGCGTCGCGGCGCCGAGATTGGTCCCCGGCGCCATCGCGGCAATGGCGCAGGCGTAGGCGATGTAGGTGCCGGCGCTCGCAGCCCGCGCGCCGCTCGGCGCTACATAGGCGACCACCGGTACCGGCGCCGCCAGGATCGCCCGAATGATCTCGCGCATCGAGGTGTCGAGCCCGCCAGGCGTGTCCATGCGCAGAATGACGACACCGATGTCGCGCGGCTGCACCGCGGCGAGTTCGCGGGTTACATAGTCCGCGATCGCCGGCCCGATCGCGCCATCGATTTCGAGCACAACCGCCCGCCGAGCCTCCGCCGCTGTTGTCATCGTCAGGGCAGCGACCAGGATGACGGTGAGTACGCCCACGGCGCGCCACCGCGAGCACTTGCCGGTGTTGCCCACGAGGGGTCCAGTACGGTCCAACGGCTTGCCCCCCCTCTTCATGTTGGGGATACGGCCGACAATTCCTCAGCCATTGAACGATCGGCGCAGTCGGATCAGGCCCGGGCAGCAGCGCGTCCTTCAGCGTCTTGCCTTCCCGTTGCCGCGGCGCCGGCCGGCCGCGCAGCCCAACCGCTGATGACAATCTAATGCGATCGGCGCTTGACGGAATTGATGCACCTCAACGAGGCTCGATCAGTTTACCGCGGCTCAAGGTAACGTCGCGCCGCTTTCGATCGTTGGCCGAGCGAGGGTTGCGATCAATTCCAACACCATTGTGTCCTTCCCTCATTCCCCGGCGCGCACGGCGCGCACCCTGCGCTGCGCGGCCCAATGAGATCGACCTTGAATGCCGCGGCCGCATTGCCTTATCTTCAAACTCAGTTGTCTATTGTACCCCCAGAAATCGATGCCCCCCTCACCTATGCGAACGATATTGCGAAGCTACCGTTGCACGATGGTGTACGGAATACTCCTGCTTGCTACAGGAATACAATACGCGTATGCGCAAGGATCGAGTCACGGCCCTGATCTGGTTCTATCCGAAATCTGTCATACTATTGAACACGCGGCTAACACCAACGGCCTTCCGGTCGAATACTTAAGCCGCCTGTTATGGACTGAAAGTCGCTTCAACAATGCCGCGACGAGCCGGGCCGGAGCGCAAGGGATCGCGCAGTTCATGCCGGAAACCGCTGCGGAACGGGGCTTGCTCGACCCCCGGGACCCGACCTCGTCGATCCGCCACGCGGCCAAGCTCCTGGTGAGCTTGAACCGGCGCTTCGGCAATTTCGGCCTCGCCGCGGCCGCGTACAATGCGGGTCCCGGGCGGCTCAGCGATTGGTTGCGCGGCTCGAGCGTGTTGCCGGCGGAAACCCGCGTCTACGTCGAACTCGTCACCGGGCGGCCGGTGGAGCGCTGGCTCGGGCTGCGTGACGCGGTGGCGACGGGTCGGACGGGGCGTTCCTGTGCCTCGACCATCGCCCACTTCCGGCGAAACGCCTACGGTGCCGCGCTGGCGGATGGGTTGCGCGGATCGTTACCTTTGTTGATTTTGCCCGATGGCGACATCGTCTCGCGAAAAACAGGACAACCTCTGAGCGTTTCCGACCAACTCGCCATGCACCAAGCCCTGCGCCGGGCGGTGCGCCTAGCCTCCGAGCAGTGATGCGTCGACTGCGCTAAGATCGGATCACAATGCTGCGCAAGGCTTGCAGGTACGGCGCCGGGTCTCGCCGCAAGAGAGTGGGCCGGGCCTTGGCGGCGATAGTGGCGGCGTGTGCGCCGGCGGTAGCATCCGGCCAGGCGTTGCCGCCGGGAATTCCTCCTTACGCCCAGTTGGCGCCGATCAATTCCGTCACCTTTGCGCGGCGCGCACCGCTGCGCGGTCAGCCAAGTTATCTGCAAACGATCACGTTGATCGACAATGGAATGCGCTATATCGACCCGTTCGCCAGATTTTACATATCGCCGGCGGGCGAAATGTGCTTTCGGACTTTTCCCAATCTGCCGGCAACCTTATACCAGTCTTATTATAAAGACTGGTGCATCGGTCCCCAAGCCGTCGGTCGGGTTGAGACGATGGTCAACGATGTCAGTAATATCAATGCAGTCCGTCTCTGGTGCGCGCAGGCCGACCCGCAATGCGTCCATCGCACCGGGTATTACGGCCCGCTCGACGACAGCAGCCGGGTTGCGAATAGCATATCCGTAGAGACCGTATCGTCCCTCACACAACGCCGTGCCTTGGAGAACCTAGTTTACCTGATGGGTGGGAATACCAGCCCGCAGGCCCGGTGACGTCGGCTTGTTGTTTTCGGGATCCGGACCTCCCTGCGTGAGGTCCGGATCTCATGGGGCGCCCCGCCTGCGAGCTAATCGACCGGGTGCATCTCGAAGCCGGCGGGGCGACCGGCGCGGCCGGCGGCTTCGGCGGGTGCAAGCGTCCTGTCCCAAAGGTTTGCGTCGAAGCGATAGCCGTTGACCTTGTCCGCTTCGCGCGACACGACGTAGAGCAGCGGTGGCACCATCTCGTCGGGCTCGACGAGGCGGGAGGCACGGCCCTCGCGGCTCATCGCGCGCATCTCCTCGGCCATGCCGGGCGTGTTGGCGCCGGCGCCGGGGTTGACGATGTTGATCGTCAGCCCGGTCCCCGCGGTGTCCTTGGCCCACACCTCGGTGGCCATCTCCAACGCCGCCTTCGAGGCGCCGTAGGGGTGGGTGCCGAGCCGGTTCATCGTGTCGAGCTTGGTCGTCACGTTGATGATGCGGCCCCAGCCGCGCTCCAGCATCTCGGGCGCGACGCGGCGCGACAGCCGATCGCCGGCGAGGACGTTGGTAGCCATGACGTTGTCGATGATCTCGTCCGACACCTGCCAGAAATGCTGCGGCGTCGGCCGCCGATAGCGGTCGGGGTCGATATAGGTGAAGGTCAGCCCGGCATTGTTGACCAGGATATCGATACGGCCGAAGCGCGCCCGCGTCTCTGCCACGACCCGGTCGCATTCCGCCGCCGTGCGCAGATCGGCAACCAGCGGCCACACCAGCCCGCCGACCCCGGCCGCGCCCGCCGCGCGCTCCATTTCGGCCACATCGCTCGCAATATGGCCGATCGCGGCGACCCGGTGCCCGATGCCGGCGAGGCCGAGCACCATCGACCGGCCGAGCCCGCGCAACCCTCCGGTGACGATCGTGACTGTCTGTTCCTGTTCCATCCTTGTCTCCCTCATCCGACCAGCGATTTCAGGGCCTCGACCGCGGCGCCCGGCGCGGTCAGCACCGGGCAGGGCAATGCCGCGCGCACCGCACCCTCGGCCCGGGCGGTCGAGAAATGTGCCAGCAACACCGCGTCGCACCCGGCCAAGCGCGGCGCAGCTTCCGCCAGCAGCCGATCATGCGCCGCACCGTCGCCGGCCTTCAACGCGCCCATCGCACCCCCGACGCACAGCGTCTCGATCCGTGCTGTCGCGCCGCGCTGCGCCGCCAGCGCGCGGAACTCGTCCTCCATGCCGGCGACGCTCGGCGCGAAGGTCGCCAGCATGCCGATCCGGCTGCCCGCCTTCAGCGCCGCCTCGAACATCGCTTCGTTGGGCTTCAGCACCGGTACCGGGCTGGCTTCCGCCGCCGTCTCGATCGCCTCGCCGAACGCCGAACAGGTGAACAGGATGCCGGCGGCGCCGGTGCCGGCCGCGTAGTCGGCCAGCGTTGCGATGCGGCGGCGCATCGGGCGCGTCAGTTCGCCATCGCGCTCGCGGTCGACGGCAAGCGCGGTGTCGAGCAGATCGGTGCATTCCGCCGCGGGCCACAGCCGCGCGAACGCTTCGTGCACCGGCGCCATCGCCACGGTAACCGCATGAATGAGGGCGATGCGCATCTCTACTCCCGGTAACGCTTTTGCTGACGCCGTGGCTGTGGTTGAGCGATGCTCATACAGCGTCGCCGCCGCCGCGTTAAGGAGAACACGTCATGGAAACCGTGGGATTGGGGCTTTTCTTCGAGGATTTGCCGGTCGGGCGGCAGTTCAAGACAATCGGCCGCACCGTCACCGAGGCGGATATCACCAATTTTGTCAACTGCACCGGCATGGTCGAGGTGCTATTCACCAACATCGAATTCCTCGCCCACGAAAGCGACATCAAGGGGCGACCGGCACCCGGCGCGCTGGTCTACTGCTTTGCCGAGGGTCTGCTGGTCCAGGCGACGATGCAGCACACCGGCTTCGCCTTCCTGCACATGGAGCTGTCGATCGAAGGCCCGGTCGTCGCCGGCGACACGATCCACGCCGAATGCGAAATCATCGAGGCGCGACTCTCGAAAAGCCGCCCCGGCCGCGGCTTGGTGCGCACGAGGGTGCGCGTCGTCAAGCAGGACGGAGCGACCGCGCTCGTCTACACCCCCTTGCGCATGGTCCGCTGTCGCCAGGGGGGCTGATACCAAGTCCCCTTCGGGGGGACTTGGTATCACGCCGCGTATTTCGGCGGGATCGCCGTGTCGGCGAACGCGACGCCCCGCAATGCCGGCGTGCTGTCCTATCCGCGCAGGCAGCGCGCGCAGGGATTCGGCAGAGCACGCAGACGGCCGATGCCCGCTGCGTGCTCTGCCGATCCGCCGCGTCCCCGCGGCTCTCCGCGCCGCGTTTTCAGCGCAGTTCGGGCACGATCCAGAACGGCTTCTGGCCGCGCGCGACGCGCTGGCAATTGTCGAAGGCGTTGCGCCAGCGCTTCGGGTGGTTGTCCCAGGTCGGGCCGGCGGAATGCGGGCTGAAGATCGCATTCTTTAGCGTGAACAGCTCGTGATCGGGTTTCGGCGGCTCCTCGACCATCACGTCAAGGCCGGCGGCCATGATCACCTCGTCGCGCAGTGCCTTGTAGAGCGCCACCTCGTCGACCACCGGGCCGCGGCAGGTGTTGATCAGGATCGCCGTCTTTTTCATCAGCGACAATTCGCGCTCGCCGATCAAATTGTGCGTCGACATGTCGAGCGGCACGTGCAGGCTGACAATGTCGGAGGTCTTCAGCAACTCGGGGAACAGCGCAAACCGCACGCCGAGCGCGTCCTCCTGGTCGGCCGTCAGGCGGTTGATGTCGTAATAGAGGATTCGCAAGTCGAACGCCTTGGCGCGGCGGGCAACCTTCTTGCCGATATTGCCGAGGCCGACGATGCCGAGCGTCTTGTCCTCGAGCTCGTAGAGCTTCGCCGAATTGAAGTCGTTGCCGCGCCAGCGCCCGGACACGACGCCCTCGTGCACCCAGATCAATTTGCGCGACACGGCGAGCATCAGCATGATCGCGTGCTCGGCGACCGCGGTCGCGTTCGCCCCGCCATTGTTGCAGATCGGCACGCCGGCGGCGCGCGCGGCTTCGAGATCGTAGGTGTTGTAGCCGGCACTCAGCGTCTGCACGAGCTTGAGCTTCGGCGCCTGCGCGTAGAATTCCGGGCCGTGCTTGAACTGGCCGGCGCCGATGTAGAATTCGGCGTCCTTCAGCAATTCCCAGAATTCGGGGCGGCCGTGTGCCGCCTCGACCAGTTCGTAGCCGTCGGGGATCAAGTCGTGGGCAATCGCGAGCGTTTCCTCGCCATGCCCGGTCGGGGTCAGAATGCGGTGTGGCATCTACTGCGTCTCCTCTGCGCCTAGGGTTCATCTCCCGGTGGCATATCGTAGCGACTGCGGGTGATCCTGCCCAAGTGCAAAGTCGCGAGCGCAGGGCATCGCTTGGCGCCGGTTGCTGCTGTCCGGCCGCTCGGCTAGGGTGCCGCCGCATTTCGCCCGATCAACGACGAGGCCGCCGATGTCCGACGACGACAATCTCGAATACCGCTTCCGGAACCTGCACGAGTTCGTCAAGGTCGCCCGCCAGAACCTCGACCGCAACAACTGGGACTATCTGATCGGCGCCTCGGAGACCGAAACAACATTGGCGCGCAACCGGCTCGCGCTCGATTCGATCGGCTTCCGGCCGCGCGTGCTGCGCGACGTGTCGAACGTCGACTGCTCGCGCGAGGTGTTCGGCCGCAAGTTGCGCATCCCGGTATTGTGCGCGCCGGTTGGCTCACTCGAAAATTTCGAGCCGGGCGGCGGCGGCACGGTTGCCGCGGCGACAGCGCAGTTCGGCAACGGCATCATCCTCTCCTCGGTGTCGCATCCCGGGTTGGAAAAGACTGCCGAGGCCGCCGGCGACGGGTTTCGCATCTTTCAGCTTTACGTGCGCGGCGACGAAGCCTGGGTCGACGACCATGTGCGGCGCGCCTGCGCCAACGGCTACAACGCCTTCTGCCTGACCGTCGACACCGACAGCTACAGCCGCCGCGAGCGCGACATCGCCAAGCGCCACGAGCGCCGCCGGGTGCGGCCGGGCGACGCACGGATCTACCAGGCGCGCTTCAACTGGCGCGACATCGAGCGGATCAAGCGGCTCTCGACGATCCCGGTCATCATCAAGGGCATCGCCACGGCCGAGGACGCCAAGATCGCGGTCGATCACGGGGTCGATTGCGTTTACGTCTCGAACCATGGCGGGCGCCAGCTCGACCAGGGCGTCGGCTCGATCGACGTATTGCCGGAGGTTGTCGAGGCGGTCGGCGGACGCGCCAAAGTCTTTGTCGACGGCTCGATCACCCGCGGCACCGACGTCGTCAAAGCGATCATCCTCGGCGCCGACGCGGTCGTTGTCGGCCGGCTCTACGTCTACGGCCTCGCCGCTGCCGGCGGCCCGGGGATCGTCAGGCTGTTCGAGATCCTCGAGGACGAGATCCGCATCTGCCTGTCGCTGCTCGGCGTCACCCATTACGGCGAGCTCGACAAGAGCTATATCCGGCCGGCGCGGCAGGTCGTGGCGCCGCACGTCCACAGCCCCTTCCCGCACCTCGACCTGCCGAAGGAGACGTATTAGCGCGCGGCTCAGCCGGTCTTCAGCGGGATGTTCCAGATGTCGGCGGCGTATTCGGCGATCGTGCGGTCGGCGGAAAACCAGCCGACGCGGGCGATGTTGAGGGCGGCCGTCCGGCCCCACGCCGCCGGCTCCCGCCACAGCGCATCGACCCGGTCCTGCGCCGCGCGGTAGGAGGCGAAATCCGCGGCGGTCATATAGGGGTCGGTGTAGCGCAGGCCGTCGGCGAGCGAGCGAAACCGCCCGAGATCGTCCGGCGAAAAATCGCCGTCGCCGATCGCGTCGATCACGTCGGCCAGTTCGGGCGAGGCGGCGATCGCGTCCTGCGCATCGAAGCCGCGCCGCCGCCGGCGCTCCTCGACTTCGTGCGCCTTGAGCCCGAAGATGAAGATGTTTTCGTCGCCGACATGCTCGCGGATCTCGACATTGGCGCCGTCGAGCGTGCCGATCGTCAGCGCGCCGTTGAGCGCCAGCTTCATGTTGCCGGTGCCCGAGGCTTCCATGCCGGCGGTCGAGATCTGCTCCGACAGGTCGGCCGCCGGAATGATCATCTCGGCCAGGCTGACATTGTAGTTCGGCAAAAAGACGAGGCGCAGGAGGTCGCGCGTCACGGGGTCGTGGTTGATGACCGCGGCGATGTCATTTGCCAGTTTTATGATCAGCTTGGCCTGGGCATAGCTGGCCGCCGCCTTGCCGGCGAAAATCTTCACCCGCGGCACCCAGCCGGCGCCCGGATCGGCGCGGATCGCCAGGTAGCGCGCCACCGTGTCGAGCAGGTTGAGCAGCTGCCGCTTGTATTCGTGAATGCGCTTGATGTGCACGTCGAACAGCGCGTCCGGATCGACCGGCAGCCCCATGTGCTCATGGATGAAGCGGCTGAGCGCGGTCTTGTTGGCGCGTTTGACGGCAAACAGCCGCCGGATCGTGGCGGGATCTTCGGCATTCTCGGCAAAGCGGGGGAGCGCGGCGGTGTCGTCGAGCACCTCGCTGCCGCACACCTCGCACAGCAGGCGGGTCAGCCCCGGATTAGCCTGGTGCAGCCAGCGGCGGAAGGTGATCCCGTTGGTCTTGTTGACGATCCGCCCGGGATAGAGCCGGTGCAGATCGGCAAACACGGTCTCGCGCATCAACTCGGTGTGCAGCGCCGAGACGCCGTTGATGCGATGCGAGCCGATAAACGCGAGATGACCCATCCGCACGTTGCGGCCGCCGCGCTCGTCGATGATCGACAACGCGGCGCGCAGATCGTCGTCGACGAGGCCGCATTCTCCGGCAGTTTCGAGGTGCTGCGCGTTGATCCGATAGATGATGTCGATATGGCGCGGCAGGACGCGCTCGAACAGCGCCACCGGCCAGCTTTCCAGCGCCTCCGGCAACAGCGTGTGGTTGGTATAGGAGAAGGTGCGCACCGTCGTGTGCCACGCCATGTCCCACGGCAGGTTGTAGACGTCGAGCAGGAGCCGCATCAATTCGGCGACAGCGATGCTCGGGTGCGTGTCGTTAAGCTGGATCGCGGCGCGGTCCGGCAAAGACGGGATGTCGCTGTAATATTGCAGGTGACTGCGCAGGATGTCCTGCAGCGACGCCGATACGAAGAAATACTCCTGGCGTAGCCGCAATTCACGGCCGGCCAGCGTGCTGTCGCTCGGGTAGAGGATCTTCGAGATCGCCTCGGCGCGCGCCTGCGCGTACAGCGCGCCGACATGGTCGCCCTCGTTGAACAATTCGAGGCGCAGCGGATCGACGGCGCGCGCCGACCACAGTCGCAGCGGGTTGACGTGGCGGCCGCGCCAGCCGACCACCGGCGTGTCATAGGCCACCGCCTCGATCGTCTCGTCGGGAAACCACTGCGACCGCAGCCGCCGGCCGGCAGCGACCATTTCGACCCGGCCGCCATAAGGGATGTCGTAGACCACCTCGGGCCGCGCGAACTCCCAAGGATTGCCGAACGACAACCAGTCCTCGGCATATTCGTGCTGCCAGCCGTCGCGGATGACCTGGCGGAACAGGCCGTGATCGTAGCGGATGCCATAGCCGCAGGCCGGCACCCCGAGGCTCGCCATGCTCTCCATCAGGCAGGCGGCGAGGCGCCCCAGGCCGCCATTGCCGAGCGCGGCGTCGGGCTCGGCGCGGCGCATGCGATCGAGATCGACCCCAAGATCGCCGAGCGCCGCGCGCACCGTCTCGGTCATCCGCAGGTTCTCGACGACATCGGCAAACAGCCGGCCGATCAGGAATTCCAGCGACAGGTAGTAGACGTGCTTGCGGCCCTCGGCGTGGCTGGCGCGGTTGACCGCGAGCCAGCGATGGATGATGCGGTCGCGCAGTGCCAGCGCCGTCGCAACGAACCAGTCGCGCGCGGTCGCGGCGTCGCCGTCCTTGCCGACCGCCCGCACCAATTTGCCGAGAACGCTCGCCTTGAAATCCTCGATCGCCGCCTCGTCGAGCGGTGCGTCGGCGATCAGCGCCGGCAGCCCCGAAGCGCCCCGGCTGAGGCTCTCGCGAATGACTCCGGGCTCGGAAATGTCCTTGGGCATGCTGTCCAGTTTTGCTTGCAAAAGCGGTGCCGATTGCACCCCAGTGGCGGCCGCTTATCGGGTCGCCGGCCACGCTCCGGCAACCGCCACGGCCTCCGCGTCGCCCGGCCAAGGCGGCATCGTCACCGCGACCGCTTCGAGCGGCTCCGCGCCGTCGCAGCGGAATTGGAACGCGGTTCCGGTCGGGATCGTTATCGACACGCCTGCGGCGAGCTCGGTGATCTCCTCGCGCTCGCCGTATCGGCGCCACATCCGACCGACGCCACTAACAATATACCAGATTTCCTCGACCGAGCGATGGACAACCGCCCGCGACACGGTGTCCGGCCGCAACGTGAATGTTGCCATCCCGCCGAACGATGTGACGCCCAGCAGGCGCACCTCGGCGCCGTCGGGGGCGATCGCATCCGGTGCGGCGGCGCGGTATTTCGTACCGAATTCTGTCATCTCACCCAGCCTACCGCGATTTCGCATCCGGGGGCGATGCTTGACAGCGAAGGGGGCTATCCCCATAGTCCGCGCGCCCGCCGCCAAGCCCGGCCGGGTCATCATCGGCGCGCCGATTGTCGAGAGCGTTGGGGCCGTAGCTCAGCTGGGAGAGCGTCGCGTTCGCAATGCGAAGGTCAGGGGTTCGATCCCCCTCGGCTCCACCAACCTCCCGATAAGCCGTTGGGAAACCTGATCCTGTTGTAGAAGTCGACCCCCTTCGGCCCGCCGGTTCGCTGTTGGTGACATAAGCGCATCAAACGGCGTCTGAGGCAAGCGGATGCCGGCGCAACGGCGGTCGCCGCCGGCCTCGTCGTGCCCCGCGCGTCGACGACGGTGCACGCCGCTCTGGGGCGAGGTTGACCCCGTAATCGTCGCCTTTGCGGCACGCAGTGCCCACCTCGTTGCTCGACGACAACCGCCAAAGCCCCGAAGACGCCGTCGCCCGCGGTGCCGGCGCCGTGCCGCTGATGACGTTCTGCATGCCGCTTTTCGGTCCCGCCGCCTCCGACCGTCAAGCGTTGCGACGCCCGGCGGCACGGTGCTGTTGCCGCTGCGCTCGACGAGGCTGACGTGAAGAAAGGCATCGCCACCGGTCGGAAGCTGGACGGAGCCGAAACCTTTTTCTGGGTTGTACCACTTCACCGCGGCGGAAACTGGCGGGCCGGTGGCCGGTTGGCGCAGGTTGCCACCCGCTCTGCTGCGCTCGTGGCTGGCGCCGTCGCCGCAACCCTTGTATAGAATTATCTCCGTAGATGCGTTCAATCCGAAATTCCAGGCGACTGCTGTGCCAGACCAAATTAGTAAAGCCGGATACCCGAACTCGTCCTGCAATAAATCTGGCCATCTGATTGTCCAAAAGCATCCACAACACCAGATTTACTGGGAAGAATACGGCTCGGGAGACGGTGAGCCGGTCATGTTCCTGCATGGTGGGCCGGGAGCGGGTAGTCACAAGTCGTTTGCTCGCTTTTTCAATCCCGACCGATACCGAGTCATTCTTTTCGACCAGCGCGGCTGCGGCAAGAGTACGCCGAGTGCCGGCGACGACGACGCAACGGCAGCCCTTACCGACAATACGACCGAGCATCTTATCGGCGACCTGGTGCGGCTGCGGCGGGAGTTGGGTATCCACGGCAAGATGCACGTCTTCGGCGGCAGCTGGGGCAGCACGCTCGCCCTGGCTTACGCCATCGCGTATCCCGAAACCGTGCAGACCCTGATCCTGCGAGGCGTGTTTTTGTGCCGCAGAGCGGATGTCGATTATTTCTTTCAGGGCAACGCGGCCGATTTCGCGGCGAACGCGCTCGCGACGCCGGTTCCCGGCACCTATCTGGATTTCCCGACGGCGTGGCAGCAATTCATCGCGCAAATCCCCGTCGACGACCGCGGCGATGTCGTCAAAGGGCTGGCGAAAATATTTGCGGCGCCGCCGCGGAGCGCGGCGGATCGGGATCGCACCGTGAAAGCCGCTTCGGCCTGTGTGGCTTGGGAAAGCAGCACCAGCCGCCTCAACCGGGATGAAAACAGCCAAAGCCAGCCGAATCACAAATACGCTCTGACGGCGGCCAGGGTTTTAGTCCACTACATGATGAACGGTGGGTTTCTTGGGGGCAGCGGCGAGGCAAACCGCGACAACAATTACATCCTCGACCACGTTCATCGCATCAAGGACATCCCCGTACATATCGTACATGGACGTTACGACAGGGTGTGCCACTTGTACCAAGCAGAAGCCCTGGTGCGGTCTTTGCGAGCCGTCGGCAATAACGATGTGAACTACTTTATCACTACGGCTGGGCACAGCAGCCTGGAGCCGGAAACCGACTCGCGGCTTTGCACAATCATGAATGACCTGCCGCCGATGAGCCCATTTGATCGCGGCGGTGAGTAGTAGATCTGCGACGCCGCCGGGCGAAGCCTGACAAATGGTTGGCAGGACGGGTGCGAGGGAACCAGTGGCGGCGAGAACGGCGCTCAACGTAAAGAACCTTGAAGCGCTCGGCGCCGAGCGGCTGGCCGAATTGCTGATCGAGATCAGCACCGGCAACGCGGCCGCGAAACGACGCTTGCGGCTGGAGCTGGCCGGGGCGCAGAGCCCGGCAGAACTTGCGAAGGAAGTGCGCAAGCGCCTCGCGACGATTGCCCGGTCGCGGTCGTTTGTCGACTGGCAAGGCATCCGATCGCTGGCTGATGACCTTGAGGCCCAGCGCCGCGCCATTGTCGAAACCGTAGCCAAAGGCGATCCGGCGGAGGCGCTCGATCTGCTCTGGCGGTTCATGGCCCTGGCCGCGTCGGTGTTTGATCGCTGCGACGACAGCAATGGGATCGTGAGCAGCGTCTTCCACGCTGCCTGCAGCGCCATCGGCGACGTTGCGATGGCGGCGAAGTCGGCGCCGACCACCCTTGCCGACCGGGCATTCGACGCGCTGATCGCCAACGATTACGGCCAATTCGACGGGCTGATCGGCGTCTTGGCGCCAGCGCTGGGGCAGACCGGCCTCGAACACCTGAAGCAGCGGATGATCGATCTGTCGAACCGGCCGGTCACGAAGCCCGCCGAGAAGGATCGCGTCAAGATCGGCTGGTCGTCCTCCGGGCCGATCTACGCCGACGAGATGGCCGAGCGCTCCCGCGTCAGCACGGTCCGCCACGCGCTGCGGGATATCGCCGACGCGATGGGCGATGTTGACGCGTTTATCGAGCAGTTCGACCAACAAACCCGGAAGGTCCCGAAAATCGCCGCCGAAATCGCGCGGCGCTTGCTTGCCGCCGGCCGGGCCGAAGAGGCGTGGCAGACCATCGAGACGACCGAGCATCCGCGACGCAGCAGCCATTGGGATTGGCCGGACTTCGAATGGGAAGATGCCCGTATCGACGTGCTGGATGCGCTGGGGCGCAGCGACGATGCCCAGGCCGCGCGCTGGGCGTGCTTCGAACGCTCGCTGTCGGCAAGCCATCTCCGTGCCTATCTCAAGCGGCTGCCCGATTTCGATGACATGGAAGCCGAGAAGAAGGCGCTCGACTACGCGCAACAGTCGCGCAGCTTGCTCCACGCGCTGTCGTTCCTCGTCGCGTGGCCGGCGCTGGACCGGGCGGCCGAGCTTGTGACGCAACGCACTGACGAGTTGGACGGCGACCATTACGAGATCCTGACGCGCGCCGCCGAAGCGCTGGCCGGCAAGTATCCCCTCGCGGCAACGCTGGTGCTGCGGGCGATGATCGATTTTTCGCTGCGGACCGGCCGCGCGACGCGCTACCGCCACGCCGCCCGCCACCTGCTCGACTGCTCCGGCTTGTCGTCTGCAATCTCTGACTTCGGCCGGTTCGAGCCGCACGCCGCCTACGAGGACCGGCTGCGCCGCGAACACGCGAGGAAAAGTTCGTTTTGGAGCTGCGTTGATTGAGCAAAAAGGCCCTCGCTGGCCGGAGCGCCTCGGCAGAAAAAAGTGGTCATTCCGTTCCGCGCTACCACCCTCGCCGGTGATCCGCTCTTTGAGTTGCCGGACGCTCAACGCCCTAGCCTAGCGCCAAGAATGAAGCACGAACATATTTCGTCGACACGAGTTCGACACGAGTTGACTCAATTCGATTTTTCATGGTTTGTTCTTTCGCGACAATCGATCCCGTCGGCCCGCCCGGCTTTCTTTCCGGAGGAATCTGCGATGCGATGGATGCTTCTCGCCGCCTCGGCCGCAATTGCCGCGGCGCTGTGGCTGCCGGTCGAGGCTGCCCAACCCGCGCTCAACCGGGAAAAGCCGGCGGCGCCGACCGACGCCCCGATCACCTTCGCGCAGTACCGCACTTGGCGCCTCACCCATATCGAAAGCCGCCGCCGCGCGCTCGCGCGGGAACTCACCGCGAGCGACCTCACAGCCCCGCGCAAGGCGCATCTGGAACAGGTCAAGGCGTATTACGACCACCTCGCGGGTCTCTCGGACACCGAACGAGACCGCCTGTTCCGCGCGCGCTTCGACCGGATCGACACCGATCACGACGGAACGATGGACCGCGCCGAGCGCGTCCAGTGGCGCGCCAAGCAGCGCGCCCTCTACCGCCAGTCCGGCGCCAAGCGACAGCCGCAGACCGCTGCAGCCGCTGCAGCCGCTGCAGCACAATAGCGCTTGACCCGGCCGATCCGGTTCTCCGCCTGCAAAAAACAGGCGGAACAGGAGTGGGGCAACATGTCCAGCGGCGCCTGTGCTATGCTGCGGCGGTATACGGCGGGGCGCTGCGGCACGGAGGCGAGGGCATGACCAGGTTCAAGGATTGGACGCCGCAGGGCGTCATTCCGGCAGTGTTGCTGCCGTTTCGCGCGGATCTTTCGATCGACGAGCCGGCCTATCGCCGGCATCTGCGCGATGTCGCCGCGGTCCGTGGCATCGCCGCGCTGACCGTCAACGGCCACTCCTCGGAAGTCCATGCCTGCACCTTGGACGAGCAGCGCGAGGTGTTGCGCATCACGATGGAGGAGGTCGGCGACCATCTGCCGGTCATCGCCGGGATCTATGCCGACGGCAGCCTCGAAGCGGCTCGCATCGCCCGCGTTGCCGAGGCGGGTGGCGCCGCGGCGCTGCTCGTCTTCCCGCCGCAAAGCATGAGCATGGGCGGGCAATCGCGGCCGGAGATGGCGCTCGCCCATTTCTCGACTGTCGCCGCCGCGACCAGCCTGCCGCTGATCTGCTTCAACTACACGCTGTCAGGCGGCCTCGGCTACCCGCATGAGACCTTGATCAAGCTGGCCGAGGCGGTGCCGACGATCCGCGCGATCAAGGACTGGGCGGGCGACCCGGCATTGCACGAGCGCAACATCCGCGCCCTGCAATCGCTGCCCCGTCCGGTGAGCGTGCTGACGACGCACAGCGCCTGGCTGCTCAGTTCACTGGTGCTGGGCTGCAACGGCCTGTTGTCGGGCGCCGGCAGCGTCATCGCCGAATTGCAGGTGGCGCTGTTCGAGGCAGTGCGGGCCGACGATCTTGCGCGCGCCCGCGCGATCAACGATCGCATCTACCCGATGGCCCAGGCGTTCTACGCCCCGCCGTTCCTCGACATGCACAACCGCATGAAGGAAGTCCTGGCGATGCTCGGCCGCCTGCCGCCCGCGGTGGTTCGGCCGCCGCTCGTCAAACTGCCCGAGCCCGAGATCGCGCGGCTGCGCCAGGCAATTGCCGCCGCCGGCCTCGACCGCCCGCACGCCCTCGCGGCCGAGTGAGGTCGCCGCCGAAAATGGACAATGAGGCGATGAAGCGCGGGCCGATGGATAGCGGGCTGGCCGGGTTCGTAGCCGCCGAAACCGTGCTGAGCCACAGCGACGGCGCGCGCGGCATTCTGTGGGTGCGCGGCCACACCCTGCCCGACCTCGTCGCCCGCTTTGGCTATGACGGCGCCGTCGGTCTGTTGTGGGAAGGTTTTGCCGGCGAGAACCTGAGCCGCGAGGCGATGCGCGCGCAGCTGGCCACCGGGCGGGCCGAGGCGTTCGCCCGCCTCGACGATTGGCTCGCTGCGGCCCGGCAGCGCCCGCTCGTCGAAGGCGTCCGGCTGGCGCTCGCATTTCTCCCGGAGGACAGCGCCCCCGCCGAGATCCTCGCCACCTTGCCGGTTGCCATCGCGGCACTGCTGCGGGCGCGCCAGGGCGCCGCGCCGCTCGCGCCCGACCCCGGGCGCGGCACCGCCGACGATCTATTGCACATGGTGCACGGACGCCCGGTCGCGCCGGTCATGGCCGAGGCGCTCGACGCCTATTTCGCCGCAGTCATCGACAACGGCCTCAACACTTCGGCCTTTACCGCCCGAGTCATCGCCTCCAGCCGCGCCTCGCTGGTATCGGCGGCGCTCGGCGCCTATTGCGCGTTCACCGGCCCGTTGCACGGCGGCGCGCCGGGGCCCACCCTCGACATGCTCGACGAGGCGGCCGCCAGCGGCGATCTCGCCGCCTGGGCCGAACGCAGGCTCGCGACAGGCGAGCGTCTGATGGGGTTCGGCCATCGGGTTTTCCGCCTCGGCGACCCGCGCGCCCGCGTGTTGCGCACCGCGCTCGAACGCCTCGGCGAAAGCCTGGGCCCCGGCGCCGGGCGGCTCGCCTTCGCGGCCGAGGTCGAGCGCGCGGTCGCCGCCGCCTTCGCCCGGCTAAAGCCGGGGCGGCCACCGCTGCAGCCCAATGTCGAGATCAATGCGGCGCTGCTGCTCGACGCGGTCGGGTTGCCGCGCGACGCCTTCACGCCGGTCTTCGCCGTGGCACGCGCCGCCGGCTGGCTCGCGCACGCGATGGAGCAGCAGCGCGACGGACGGCTGATCCGCCCGTCCTCCGCCTATACTGGGCCGCGCCCGACCGAGGCCGACGCCTGAGCCGCCGTTGTCCCCAGTCCTAGTTGATGGCCCAGCGGTAGCCGACTTCGGGAGCACGGCGCACTTGGTGGTTCAGCCCGATCGTCGGCCCGGTATAGGGCGCGTCGGAAGCGGTAGCCGGCAGCGGTTTCGGCGCCGCGCCGACGGGCTCGCCAGCGACGATCTCCCGCGAGATTTGCGGGACCAAATCGAGGTTGACGCAACCATGCGACTGGCTTGGCAGACACGCCGCCCAGCCCATGCCGGATCCGAAGACGAAAGCCGCGACGATCGCCGCTCCTGCGACAGCGCGCATCAATTCCGCTCTCCCCGATCATTGCGACATATTGTTACATCAAAAACGCGCGATTGCGTGGGAATTCGTCGCAAGCGCGTGGCATGTGGTTCCGTCTGCCGCGACGGCGGGCGCACCGCGAACTCCGGCTCATCGCGCCTGTTGCAGCCGCACTTGCTGGATGATCGCGGCCCGACCTCCGCCGCGCCGTTACGCTTGAGGAAAACCCTGAGGCGAGTACAATCTTACTGTTATCAATGTTGTAGAAACGGAATTGCGTGCAGGCTGTCGGCACGCCGCCCCGCACCGTCGGAACCGAGCGGGAACCAGGGCACTGCACTGCCGTTCCCGGTCTGCGGCAGGCACCGGTAGCACGAGATGATGCATTAAGCGAGGCCAGCTTGTTCACATTCCTCCGTTTCGCAAGAGGCTCGTGCGGGCCCTGCCGTTTGGCGGCCGGCGGTGCCGCACTCGCCGCGGCGTGTGCGTTGCCGGCGCTCGCGCTCGCCGAGGTGCCGGCAATGCTGGTCCCGGCCGCGCTGCAAGCGGGCATGGCGCCTGGCACGAGCCCCGCGGTCACCGGCAACGGCGAGATCCGGAGCCGCCTTGAGGGCGGGGCCGATGTCGTTGTCGCCGGCATCAGGCTCCACACCAGATTGTTGCGGCAGTTCTACGCTGCGCACGGCGACCAGCCGGTCTGGCCGACTCACCAGGCGCAGGCGAGCGCACTGATGAACGCCGTTCTGCGCGCCGGCACGCAAGGGCTCGACCCCAACCTGTTTCATGCCGCGCTGCTGCGCAATCCGGTCGGGCTGTCGCCAATCGACCGTGAACTCTTGTTGTCGGATGCCTTCCTCGGCTACGCCGACGCGCTGGCCCGCGGCGTATTGCCGATCGAAGACCGCATGGACGACGAGGACCTGACACCAGGGCCGGTCAATGCGGCAACCGCGCTCGACAGTGCCATCAACAGCCCCGATCCGGCCGCGGC
Source organism: uncultured Alphaproteobacteria bacterium (assembly GCA_963746885.1). GTDB lineage: Bacteria > Pseudomonadota > Alphaproteobacteria > ATCC43930 > CGMCC-115725 > DATARH01. Next base: position 35,500 of record CAVVDM010000010.1, on the reverse strand, counting down.
GATCGAGGCGCTGGCCCCGGATTTGCCGAGCTACACGGCGCTGCGCAAGGCCTTGCAATATTATCAGTCGGCCGCCGCCCCCGAGGCGATGCCACCGCAAGCTGCCGCCGGGGCCGCGCGCGGGCGGCGCCCGGCCCCGGCTCCGCCCAGCAATGCCGACCGGGCGCGCGAGATCATGGTCAATCTTGAACGCTTGCGCTGGCTGCCGCGCCATCTGCCGGCAGACCGGGTGTGGGTTAATATTGCCAATGCGCAGCTGGTTCTCTACCGCGCCGACCTGCCGATCTTCAGGACCCGCGTGGTGGTGGGTGAAGTCGACAAGCAGACACCCGAATTCCGCACCACGATCGACAGCCTGCTGTTCAACCCGCCGTGGAATGTCCCCTCCTCGATCGCCGGCGAGGAGATCCTGCCCAAGCTGAGCCGGAATCCGAATTACCTCAGCCAGCATCACATGATCCGGCGCAGCAATGGCGCCATCCAGCAACAGGCCGGCCCGTACAGCGCCCTCGGCCGGCTCAAGTTCGAGATGGTCGACCGCTTCGACGTCTACCTGCACGACACTCCGCAAAAGAACCTGTTCCGCCGCGACGACCGGCGCCAGAGTCACGGCTGCGTGCGGGTCGAAAACCCACGGGAACTGGCGGCGCTGTTGCTGCAGCAGCCAGTCGAGGCCATCAACAAAGCGATCGCGCTCGGCTACACCCATCGCCGCGTGTTGCCGGATCCGATCCCGGTGTTCCTGGTTTATCAGACCGCCTTTGTCGATGCCGACGGCAAGGTCGGGTTCCGCCCCGACGTCTATGGGCGCGACGCGGAGGTCTGGCAACGTCTCCATCCAGCGCCGCAAGCACCCGTGGCGCAAGACGACCCGGCCGGCCAACGCCGCGGCTGAAATCACCCTTTCCTTTACAACCAAAGCAGGAAATAGCGTCAAATCGCCGGCAAACGCGGCGTTGTTTCGTCATAACGGGCTTGTTTGACCGGCGAGGCGGTGCTATGGCGTCGGCGGGGTTGTTTGGGGGGATTGGCTATTGCGATCGTCTAACCTGCTGACCCGTCGCCGGGTCCTGGGCGGTGCCGTTGCGGCAACTACCGTTGCCTTCGTCACACCGGCTCCGGCCGTCTCGTTCGCGCCGCGCTCGGTGTCGCTGTACAACATTCATACGGGCGAGTGGGTGCGGACGGTCTACTGGGCCGATGGCCACTACATTCGCGAAGCGGTGCGCGACATCAACTGGCTGCTGCGGGACCATTACACCAACGAGGTGCGGCCGATGAATGCCGGGGTGCTCGATCTCCTTGGCATGCTGCGGCACCGGCTGGACAGCCATAACCCGTTTCTGGTGGTCTGCGGCTACCGCTCGTGGGCGACCAACCACCGCATGTACCTCCACAGTAGCGGCGTGGCGAGCAACAGCTATCACGTCAAGGGCATGGCGATCGACTTGCGGGCCGAGCGGCGCGACCTATCGCAGGTCCATGCCGCGGCGGTGAGCCTGCGCGGCGGCGGCGTCGGGTATTACCCGCGGTCGGATTTCGTCCACGTCGATTGCGGGCCAGTGCGCTACTGGTAATCGAGGGATCAGTCGGCCGAGGCGGGACACCTTTCGCCTCAGCGGCTGCGGCGCAATCCGTCGAGCTTGAGCGGCAATTTCGTCCCGAGCCACAACGCGTGGACCGCGTGATCCTGATGGGGGTCGTCGGTCTGCGGATGGACCAGCACATCGAGGCCGCTGCGGTTGAGCATCAGCCACGGCACGAGGCGTGGGAATTCGTCAACCGCAAACGCAGCCTGATACATCGAAGTAGGGTGCGGCCCGACCGGCTCGTCATGCCAGCGTCCAAGCTCGACCGTGAAATTTCTGCCGATCGCCTCGCGCAACCGCTCAGCCACCGGCCGTGTCGTCGCGGGATCGTAATAGATGTGCGCGTGGTAGCTGCGGATCGTCTGCAGGTCGGCACAATCATCTGCCATGGGCTACGCTCCCTGGGGTGCGCCCTCTTCGGGCAGGGCGGCGGCGCCCGGCCCGAGCGCGTGCTGCATCAACACAACGTCGATCCAGCGGCCGAATTTGTAGCCCACCGCCGGAAAGACGCCGATATGTGCGAAGCCGAGCCGTTCGTGCAGCCGGATCGACGCCACGGTCTCGCTGCCGCCGATGACGGCTATCATCTGGCGATAGCCGAGTTCGGCACAGCGCGCCACCATCGGCTGTAACAATGCCCGGCCGATGCCGCGCCCGACCTCGTCAGGGTCGATATAGATCGAATCCTCGAGCGTGAAGCGATAGCCCGAGCGCGGCCGGAACAGACCCGCATAGCAATATCCGACCACCCGCCGCCCATCCGTGCCATTGGCGAGCTCGGCCACCAGATAGGGCAGGCCGCGCGCCACGATCTCGGCGCGCCGACGGGCCATCTCCTCGATCGTGGGCGCTGTCTCCTCGAACGAGGCAACCCCGTGCTGCACGTGATGGCCGTAGATTGCGGCGATCGCCGCAACATCGTCGTCGCGCGACGGCCGGATGATCGGTGCCTCGGCGCTCATCGCCGCACCTGCCAACCCTCAGATCACCCGCACCGGCTTGCCGTCGAGGAAGCCAAGCACGTTTTCAACGATCTGCGGGTAGGAGCTGCGGTAATTCTCGTCGGTCACATAGCCGATATGCGGCGTCAGGATCACATTCGGCGCGCTGCGCAGCGGATGGTCGATCGGCAACGGCTCCTTGTCGTAAACGTCGAGGCCGGCATAGGCGAGCCGACCCGCCTTCAACGCCGCGATGACCGCGTCGGTGTCGCAGATCGGGCCGCGCGAGGTATTCACAAGGATCGCGCTCGGCTTCATCAGCCCGATCTCGCGCGCCCCGACGAGGCCGCGGCTGCGCGGGCTCAGCACGAGATGCACCGAGAGAATGTCCGCGCGGCGGAACAGCTCGTCCTTCTCGACCCGCTCAACCCCCTGCTCGGCGGCTTTCTCGGCGGTCAGGTTCTGGCTCCAGGCAATCGCCTTCATGCCGAAGGCGAGCCCGACCCGGCCGACCGCGCTGCCCAGCCGGCCGAGACCCAGCAGACCCAGCGTCTTGCCCGCGACGCGATGGCCGACGCGCGTCTGCCAGCCCCCCTGGCGCATGAAGCCGTGGTCCTCGGCGATGCGGCGGGCGGCGCCGAGAATGAGGCCCCAGGCCAGCTCGGCAGTATCCTCGTTGCCGCCTCCCGGGCCGCCGGTGCCGCACACCGTCACGCCGTGCTCCTTCAGCGCCGCCATGTCGAACGACGCATTGCGCATGCCGGTGGTGATCAGAAGCTTCAGCTTGGGCAGGCGCTCGACGAGACTTTTCGGGAACGGGGTGCGCTCGCGCATCGCCGCGACGATTTCCGAGTCGGCGAGCGCGCGCACTGCCGCATCCTCATCGACAAACGGATGGCGCTCGACGGCGATCTCGACGCCGCGCGACCGGATCCCCGACCAATCCGCCATGTCGAGGGCAACGCCCTGGTAATCGTCCAAAATGCTGAGCCGCATCCGCGTTCTCCTCCAACTCGATTGAAGCAACGATGTCATCGTGCCCGGCGGCTGGCCAGCCCCTTTTCGCGCCGCGCCGGCATTACTCCGGCCAGCGGCGATGGAGCCAAAGCCACTGCTCCGGGCGCTCGCGGATCCAGCCTTCGAGGATCCGATTGACCTCGGCCATCAGCGCCGCGACATCGGCGGCACGGTCGCCACTGCGCGGCAACGCCAGCGGCGGATAGATCGTCAGCCGGAAGCGCGCGCCCTTGAGCCGCTCGACCCGCGCCGGCAAGACCGTGCAGTCGAAATGCCGCGCCAACAAGGCCAACGCCGGCGCGGTCATCGCCGGGCGCCCGAAAAACGGCACCGCGATGCCGTCGCTGAGCTTCTGATCGACGAGCAGGGTCAGGTGGGCGCCGCGCCGCAGCGCAGCCGCCGCCCGGCGTGAGGCGACCACGCCTTTCGGGATGAACTCGCCGCCGTTGTCGCCCGTGCCCCGAAACCGCCCGATCATGCGGTCGACCAACGGGTTGTTGGCGGCGCGGTAGATCTGCGCCACGTCGATGCCATATTGGCCGGCGGCCAGCGCCGCGATCTCCCAATTGCCGAGATGGCCGCCAAAGATGATCGTCGGGCGTCCGCCGGCGATAGCGCGCTCAAGATGGTCGAGACCGGCGGTCTCGACGCGGCCGCCCGGCGCAAACACCTTTATCGCGCGCAGATGCGGGTATTCCGCCGCGACCCGGCCGAGATTGTCCCACATGCCGCACAGCGCAGCGGCGCGCTCAGCGCCGGACAGCTCGGGCAGCGCCGCGGCGAGGTTCTGGCGGGCGCGGCGCGAGACGCCGAGACGCGGTCCGATATGCCGCGCCAGCCCGCCGCCAAGCGCCGAAGCAGCATCGATCGGAAGGGCCCGCATCGCGGCAAAGAACAGCGCCGCGCCGGCCGCCTCGAGGCGATCGCGCCACCCGATCACGGCCGCCCCCGGCTCAGCGGCGATCCGCGCGTCGGTCGTATCCATCGTCGCTATGGCGCAGGACGCCGGACACCAGGCACGCGAGCGCTGTCGGGTCGCGCCAGTTTACCTCGACCCCCAGAACCTCGATCCCGGCACGCTGTGGCGCCGCCAGCCTTGCCCAATCCTTCGCAGTCGTAACCAGGCGCGCATCAGCGCGCGCCGCCTCTTGTCGCAGCCGGGCGATTTCGCTTTCGCCGAAGCGGTGGTGGTCGGGGAAGGGATGCGCCGCAACAAGGTCGGCGCCGGTCGCGCGCAGGCTGGCGAAGAATTTCCCCGGGCGCCCGATGCCGGCAAAGGCGAGCACCCGCGCGCCCGCAAAGCGATCACCAGCGACCGGTTCGAAGACGGCCCGGAACACCGGGCGCCCCGCCTCCCCAACCCCCGCTGGCGCCTCGCCGTTGCCGATCAGCACGATTGCATCGGCGCGCGCCAGGCCCGTCGCAACCGGCTCACGCAACGGCCCGGCCGGGATCACGCGGCGATTGCCGAAGCCGTATTCGGCATCGACGACGAGCAGCGACAGATCCTTCGCCACCGACGGGTTCTGAAAACCGTCGTCCAGCAGGATGGCGCGGGCACCCGCCGCCACCGCCGCTCGCACCCCGGCGGCACGGTCGCGTGCCACCCAGCACGTCGCCCGCTCCGCGATCAGCAGCGGCTCATCGCCAACCGCGGCCGCGTCATACCGGGGATCAACCCGGAGCGGGCCGGCCAGCCGGCCGCCGTAGCCGCGCGTCACGACATGCACCGCTATCCCATTCGAAGCGGCGAGTGCAGCGAGGGACAACACGACCGGGGTCTTCCCCGATCCGCCGGCGACGAGATTGCCGACGCAGACCACCGGCACCGGCGCCCGGTAGGGCCGCACGACGGACCGGCGCAGCCTTATGGCAGCCTCCCAAACGGCGCCGAGCGGCGCCAGCAGCCCGGCCGCAAGACCAGCCGTTGGCCCGCCTTCGGCGTCCCAGAACTCAGGGGCGCGCATTGGCGCCCATGGCCGCGCCTGTCGCCGCACGTCGGTGCGAGCACGGCGCGGCCGGCGCCTCGTTCGCGATCGGCGCGAGCGCATCGAGCCACGGCGCGAGGCGCTCCAGCACGGCATCGAGTGCGACGCTTCCGGCCGCGGCGACTGTTAGCGCCGCGCCGGAACGCCGGTCACACTCGGCCGGGTCACCAAGCAGCCGCGCCACCGCTCCGGCAAGGCTCGCCGCGTCGGCAACGGTCAGCGCCGCGCCGGCGGCGTCGAGAGCGCCCGCCATCGCCGCGCAGTTCGTCATGTCGGGACCATGCAGGATGACGCAATCGAGCCGCGCCGCCTCGAACGGGTTATGGCCGCCCTTCGCAACCAGCGAGCCGCCAATCAAGGCGATGCCGGCGAGCCGGAAGAACAGGCCGAGTTCGCCAAGCGTGTCGGCCAGGTAGATGTCGGTATCGTCGGCGATCGCCTCGCCGAGGCTGCGCCGGGCGACGCGCAGGCCGCGCGCCTCGATCATCGCGGCGATGCCCGGCGCCCGCACCGGATGCCGGGGCGCAACGATCGTCAGCAGCCCGGGATAAGCGCGTGCGACGATGGCGTGCACGCTGGCTGCAATCTCCTCCTCACCGGCATGGGTGCTCGCAGCGAGCCAGATCGGCCGCGCGCCGATGTCGCAGCGCAACTCCGCCAGGGCGGCCGGATCGGCGGCTAGCGGCGCGGCTGCGGCCTTGAGATCGCCGACGCTCGCTACGGCGCTGGCGCCGAGTTCGGTCAGACGGGCTGCCTGCTCGGCATCCTGGGCGAGGCACAGCGCGAAGGCGCGCATCACCGGCCGCGCCAAGCCGGGCAGGGTTCGCCAGCGCGCCAGCGAGCCGGCCGACAGCCGACCGTTCGCCAGCACCATCGGAATGTCCCGCCGGCGGGTTGCCAGCACGAGGTTGGGCCACAGCTCGGACTCGACCCAGATCGCCAGATCCGGGTGCCAATGGTCGAGAAAGCGCTCGACTGCGCCCCGCAGGTCGACCGGGACGAACTGGTGACGGGCATGCGGCGGCAGGCGGCCGGCAAGCAGCTGCGCCGACGCCACGGTGCCGGTCGTCATCAGCAATTCGATACCCGGCCGCGCCGCCAGGATCCGCTCGGCCAGCGCGATGACCGAGACCGCCTCGCCGATGCTTGCCGCATGGACCCAAACGAGCGGGCCCAGCGGACGCGGCGCTCCCGCAATGCCGAAGCGCTCGCCGAGCCGCGCGCGGTCCTCCTTGCCGCGCCGACAGCGCAGGTCGAGATAGAGCCGCACCAGCGGCGCCGCGGCGGCGGTAAGGGCGCGATAGAGGCTGGGCCAGAGCGGCGGCATCGGCGTTGCCCGCGGCGCTTCAGTTCCGCTCATGCCCGGGCTTGCCCCGGCCACGAACGACGCTGAAACGGGCGGCCGCCACGGCCGTCGACGATCCGTGCCCGACGCGGCGATCGGCTTCCGCCGCCGCCTCGTTCATCCGGCTTTCGACCAATTGCCGCGCGCTTTCGAGCCCCCCGGCGTCAAGATCGCGGGCGACCTCGATCGGCTCGCCCCACACAAACACGCCCCGGCCGAACGGCAAGGCGAGATGAAAGCGGTCCCAACTGCGCAGCACCCGGCGCCGGCTGGTGGCGAAGACCACCGGCACGATCGGCACCCCGGCAAGGCGGGCAAGGTTGACGATGCCGCTGCTCGCCGCCGTCGCCGGCCCGCGCGGCCCGTCCGGCGTGATGCCGACGCACTCGCCGGCTTCGAGGCGCTTGAGCATCGTGCGCAGTGCCGCCGAACCGCCGCGTCGGGTCGAGCCGGCGATCGAATGCACCCCGAAATGGGTGACCGCGTCGGCGATGATTCGGCCGTCGCGGTGCGCGGAAATCAACATGTGCATCGGCGCGAGGCGCTGCCAAGCCATCGGAATCATCAGCAGGCGGCCATGCCAGAAGGCAACGATAAAGCTGCGATCCTCCGCCCGCAGATGGCGTGGCACCTCGCCACCCTCGACCGTCCAGCGATTGGTCAGATAGACGAAACGGATATAGAGGTGGATCAGCCAGCACACCAGATGGCGCAGCCGATCGCCGCGCAGGAGGCGCCGTCCCCAGCGGCTCGGCGCCTTCATGCCCCGGACGCCCCCGCCGAAGCGAGCGGCGCAGCCTCGCCCTCCGCGGCAAACTGGGTTTCGTACAGCCGCGCATAGAGACCGCCCCTAGCGAGCAACTGGCCGTGCTTGCCGGTCTCGACGATGCGCCCGCGATCCATGACGCAGATCAGGTCGGCGCCGATGATCGTCGACAGGCGGTGCGCGATGACCACCGTCGTGCGCCCGTGCATCAGGCTGCGCAGCGCCGCCTGGACCTGCCGCTCACTCTCGCTGTCAAGCGCCGAGGTCGCCTCGTCGAGCAGCAGGATCGGCGCGTCCTTCAGCATCGCGCGGGCGATCGCAAGGCGCTGGCGCTGCCCGCCCGATAGGCGGACGCCATGCTCGCCGACCAGCGTGTCGTAGCCCTGCGGCAATTCGCGAATGAAGCGGTCGGCGGCGGCCGCCTCCGCTGCTGCCTCGATCTCGTGCTGCGGCGCGTCAAAACGGCCATAGGCGATGTTGGCGCGCACCGTGTCGTCGAACAGGCTGACCTCCTGAGACACCAATGCGATCGCGCCGCGCAGCGAGGCGAGGGTGACCGCGCCGACCTCCTGGCTGTCGATCGCGATGGCGCCGCCATCGACATCGTAAAAGCGCGGGATCAGGTTCAGCATCGTCGACTTGCCGGCGCCGGACGGGCCGACCAGCGCGACCGTGCTGCCGGCCGGGACCGTCAGCGAGATGTCGTCAAGCGCCACGGTGCCGGAATGGTAGCCGAAGCGCACATGGTCGAACCGCACCTCGCCGCCGCGGATCTGCAATGCGCCGGCGCTGGGCCGGTCGCGGATCGTGGGCTCGATGTCGAGCACATCGAAAACGCGTTGCGCCGCCGCCAGGCCCTCCTGCAGCGAGGCGTTGAGCGTGGCGAGGCTCTTGACCGGCTGATAGGCGAGGAGGAGCGCCGTGATGAACGAAAAGAACGCGCCCGGAGAGCGCGCGCCGGCGATGACCTGATGGCCGCCGTAGAAGATCACCATCGCGATCGCCGCGCCGCCCAGCGCCTCCATGATCGGCCCGGCGCGCGAGCGGGTGCGGTTGGCGCGGTCGACCAGCCGGTAGATGCGCTCGAACAGCGAAGCGGCGCGCCGCTCCTCGTAGTCCTCCATGCCGTAGGCCTTGACGTGGCGCGCGCCCTGGAAGTTCTGATTCAACAGGGTGGTCAACTGGCCCATCTCGACCTGGGTATTGACCGACACCCGGCGCATGCGCCGGCCGATCCCGACGATCGGCCGGATCGCCGCCGGAAACGCGAAGAACGCGACCAGCGCCAATGCCCAATCCTGGTAGAACATGACGCCGACGAGGAACACCACCGTCACGGCGTTGCGGCCGATCCCGGTCAAGACATTGGCGGCGGCGCTGCGCAACAGCCACACGTCGTTCATCAGGCGCGAGATCAGGATGCCGCTCGGGTGCGCGTTGAAATAGGCGAGATCGGCGCGAACAAGGCGGGCGAACAGTGCGGTCTGGACGTCGGTAATGACGCGCTGGCCGACCCGCGACATCAGGATGGTCTCGGCGTAATCCGCACCACCCTTGACCAGCGCGAGCAGCAGCGCGGCACCGGCCAGCAGCACGAGCAGCGACGAATCGCGGTCGATGAAGATGCGGTCGAGCACCGGCTGCATCAGCCAGGCGCGCAATGCCGTGGCGCCGCCTGCCAGCGCCATGAACACGAAAGCGAGCACGATCCGCCGCCAATGGCGCCAGATGAAGTCGCGCGCCAGCCGGCGCACCAGCACGAGCGAGCGTGCTCCTTGTTGCGGAGTGGGTGAATTGTCGCGCATCAGGCCCCGCCGCCAGTGTTATGGGCCGGCGGCGCGCTTGGCAAGGCCGGTCAGGTCCTTGTCATGCCGGCAAAAGTCGCGTTAAGCCCCGGCGACGGTCAGATCATCGATGCGCAGCGTCGGCGAATCGGCGCCGACGCGGAATTCGAGGTCGTTGGCGGCGACCAGCCGGGCGAACATGTCGTTGAGGTTGCCGGCGACCGTCATCTCGCTGACCGGAAAGGCGAGCGCGCCGTTCTCGATCCAGAACCCGGCGGCGCCGCGGCTGTAGTCGCCGGTGATGCCGTTGACCCCCATTCCCATCAGCTCAGTCACATAGAAACCGCTCTTGATGTCGGCCATCAGCTCGGCCGGGGTCTGGGTGCCGGGCTCGATCCAGATGTTGGTGGCCGACGGCGCCGGCGGCGAGGCGGTGCCGCGCGCCGCGTGCCCGGTCGATGTGAGGCCGAGCTGGCGGGCCGAGCGCAGGTCCAGGAGCCAGGTCGTCAGCACCCCCTGGTCGATCAGCGCGCGGCGCCGGTTGGGCAGGCCCTCGCCGTCGAACGGCTTCGAGCGATGGCCGCGCTGCCGGTGCGGGTCCTCGGTCAGCGTGATCGCCTCGGGAAAGATGCGCTGGCCGAGCTTATCCTTCAGGAAGCTGGTGCCGCGGGCGATCGACGGGCCGGAGATCGCGCCGAGCAGGTGCGAGATGAAGCCACGCGCGACCCGCGGGTCGAACACGACGGAGACCCGGCCGGTCGGCATCTTGCGCGCCCCGAGCCGCTTGACGGCGCGCTCGCCGGCGCTGCGGCCGATTTCTTCCGGCGCGCGCAGGTCGCTGGCATAGACCGCGCTGGTGAAATCGTAGTCGCGCTCCATCTGCGTGCCGGAGCCGCCGATCACCGAGACGCTGACCCCGTGGCTCGACCCGGCATAGCCGCCGGCGAAGCCGTTCGAGGCGACCAGCGCGATGCGCGAGCGACCCCAGCCGGCTTCCGCCCCCTCGCTGTTGGTGACGCCCGCGACCGCCAGCGCCGCCTCCTCGGCCGCGCGCGCCCGCTCGATCAACGTCTCGGCGCTCGGCTCGTCGGGGTCGAGCATGTCGAGTTGCGGCCAGTCATGCGCAATCTCGCCCGGGTCGGCGAGCCCGCAGAACGGGTCCTCGGGCACCGCGCGCGCCATCGCCAAGGTGCGCTCGACCAGCTCGGCAAGCATTTTCGGCGAGCGGTCGCTCGACGACACGATCGCCTGCTGCTTGCCGATCAGCACCCGCAAGCCGAGATCCTGGCTTTCCGAGCGCTCGAGCTTCTCGGTCTTGCCGAGCCGCCGGGCATGCGACAACGAGACGCCCTCAAACAGCACGGCGTCGGCGGCATCGGCGCCGGCTTTCCGGGCGCGCGCCACGAGATCCTGCAGCAAGTCGATGTCGTTTGCCGTTGACTTGTCGATTTTCCGGTCAGTCATCGCTGTCCCTATAAGAGCAATCCGCCAATAGTCTGGGTCATTTCCAGATCGGTTTGCCGCTGCCCGGCAGGCCGTAATCGGCCCATTTGCCGGTGACCGTGTTGACGATGTCCTCCGCCATGCGGATCGGGCGGCCCCAGTCGCGCCTTGTCTCCGGCGGCAACTTGTTGGTCGCGTCGAGGCCGATCTTGCCGCCGAGCCCCGATGCGGGCGAGGCGAAATCGAGATAGTCGATCGGCGTGTTCTCCATCAGCACCGTGTCGCGCACCGGGTCCATGCGGGTCGAGATCGCCCACATCACGTCCTTCCAGTCGCGCGCATCGATGTCGTCGTCCACGACGATGACGAATTTCGTGTACATGAACTGCCGCAGGAACGACCAGATCCCCATCATCACTCGCTTGGCGTGGCCGGGATAGCTCTTGCGGATCGACACAACCGCGATGCGGTAGGAGCAGCCCTCCGACGGCAGCCAGAAATCGACGATCTCGGGGAATTGCTGCTGCAACAGCGGGATGAACACCTCGTTGAGCGCCTCGCCGAGCACCGACGGCTCGTCCGGCGGGCGGCCGGTGAAGGTCGAGAGATAGATCGGGTTACGCCGCATCGTCATCGCCGAGATGCGGAACACCGGGAATTGCTCGACCGCATTGTAATAGCCCGTGTGGTCGCCGTAAGGCCCTTCGTCGCCGTACTCGTCGAGCGACACATGGCCTTCCAGCACGATCTCGGCCTCGGCCGGCACCTTGAGCGGCACCGTCCGGCAATCGACGAGATCGAGCCGCTTGCCGCGCAAGAGGCCGGCGAACTGGTATTCGGACAACGTGTCGGGCACCGGCGTCACCGCGGCGATGATCGTGCCCGGATCGGCGCCGATCACCACCGCCGCCGGCAGCGGCTCGCGCTTGGCGGCGCGCCAGCGCTGGTGATGCTGGGCGCCGCCGCGGTGCCGTAGCCAGCGCATCAGCGTCGTGTCGCGGCCGGTCACCTGCATGCGGTAGATGCCGAGGTTGAAGCCGTCCTCGCGCGCCGTGCCGGGACCTTTCGTGACCACCAGCGGCCACGTGATCAGCGGCGCCGGCTCGTCCGGCCAGCAGGTCTGGATCGGCAACAGCCCGAGGTCGATGTCGCCGCCGCGCAGCACGATCTCCTGGCATGGCGCGGCGCTAACGGTGCGCGGCCGCATCGCCATCACGGTCTTCAGCAGAGGCAGCAGGTCGAGCGCTTCGCGCCAGCCGCCCGGCGGCTCCGGCTGCTTCAGGAAGGCGAGGGTATGGCCGATCTCGCGCAGTTCGCCCGGCTCGCGGTCCATGCCCCAGGCGACCCGCTCGACCGTGCCGAACAGATTGACCAGCACCGGCATCGCTATTCCTGCACCGTCGCGCGCGACGTTCTCGAACAGCACGGCGGGACCACCTTCCGCCAACAGGCGTGTTTGGATCTCGGTCATTTCGAGGAATGGCGACACCGGCGCCGCAACCCGCGCGAGCCGCCCCGATGTTTCGAGACGGGCCATGAAGTCGCGCAGGCTGGCGTAAGGCATGACCGGCTATATAGGCGCACGCATCGCCGTTGGCGATCAGTCGCTCGCGGCCGGCGCCACCGCAGCGGCAGCGCCCGGCCGCAGCAGCAGCAGCGAGGCGAAGGCGGCAAGGCTGAAGCCGGCGGTCAGCAGCACGGCGGACGCGCCGAACCGGTCGAGCAGCACGCCGAACACAAACGGCGCCGCCGACAGCGTCACCCGCGACGGCGCGGCCAGGATGCCGGTGCGCAGCCCGTACCCGACCGGACCGAAAATCGCCAGCGGCAGCGTGCCGCGGGCGATCGTCACCATGCCGTTGCCAGCGCCATGCAACAGCGCGAACAACGCGACGCCGGCGGGGCCGAGCAGCCCCAGGACAGCGGCGCCGAGCGGGTGCATGATCGCCGCGATCCGGCCCGACCACACCGGATGGATCGCGCGCAACAGGCCGAACTCGACAAGCCGCGCCGCGACCTGCGCCGGTCCCACCAGCGCGCCGGCGGCGATCGCCGCGGTCGGGGTCGCGCCGGCTGCCTCGAGAAAGCGCGGCAGATGCGCCGCCATCGCGCCGGTCACAAAGGCGGTCGCACAAAAATAGAAAGCGAGGATAGGCATCGCACCGCGCGGCGGTGGCGGCGCCTCGCTGGCGTCGCGCCGCTGCTGTCCGGTGGCAGGCAGCGGCAACGCCGGCGGGATCACGAGCCAGTTGAGCGGCAGCGCCAGACACAAGTTGAGGCCGGCCCAGATCAGGCACGCCTCGCGCCAGCCGAAAGCGTGTTCGAACCAGGCCGACGCCGGCCAGCCGATGGTGCTGGCGAACCCGGCGATCAGCGTGATGCCGGTAATCGGAGCGCGCGCCGCAACGCCGTAGAGCCGGGTCAGCGTCGCGAAGGCCGGGTCGTAGAGGCCGAACGCCATGCCGATGCCGAGCACCAGCCACGCGCCCGTCAGGCTCGACCACCCCCTGCGACACACCGAGCAGCGTGAGGCCCGCCGCAATCACCGCGTTCGAGACCGTCAGCACGGCGCGCCCGCCATGCTGGTCGATCAGCCGCCCGACCCACGGGCTGATCGCCGCGCCGAGAAGCAGCGATGCCGAGAAGATGCCGAAAAAGAGGCTCGGCCGATATCCCCAGCGCGGCAGCGATCGGCGCGCCGAGGATCGCCGGCAGGTAATAGCTCGACGCCCAGGCCAGGGTCTGGGTCGTCCCGAGTGCCGCGACGACGATGCTCTTATGGCGGGCCAGCCGATCCTCCCGTCATGCCGTCATTCCGGCAAAACCTCCCACACCACGCCCTCGCGCGCCTCGCGGTCCTCCAGTTCACGGCTCGTCGGCACCTCGTAGCGCGCCAGCTCGACGAGACCGGAGCGCGGCAGGTAGGCGCGGCCGGGATCGCCGAGCAACGCCAGCCTCCCACGCGCCGCGATACGGCGCAGCAAGGCCATCGCGCGCGACGACATCGGCTCCTCGTAGCAGATGTCGCCGGCCAGCGCGACACCCCACCCGGCGGCCGCGCGATCGAGCAGGTCGCGTGTCTCGATCGTGACCGTCACGCCGTTCAGCGGCGCGTTGAGGGCGATCGCGGCGGCGGCAAAGGGTCGATCTCGGCGGCGACGACGCGGCGAGCGCCGGCTTTCGCGGCAGCAATGGCGACGATCCCAGAGCCGGAGCCGATATCGAGCACCTCATGCCCGGCGACGGTGTCCGGGTGGTCGAGCAGGTATCGCGCCAGGGCCTGGCCGCCGGCCCAGGCGAAGGCCCAGTACGGCGGCGGCGTGCCGAAGCGGGCCAGCGATTCCTCGGTCGCCTGCCAGATCGGGGTAACCTCGGTGGCGAGGTACAGCGCAATCTCGGGCACCAGCGGCGGTCGCGCGATCGCGGTGTTGCGGCGGACGAAGGTTTCCGGATCCACGGGCGACCGTCAGGTGAAATGACCGACGGCGATGCCGGCCAGCAACAGCCAGCCGACGAGGCGGTTGGAACGGAACTTGGCGAGGCAGTCGGCGGCATCCTCGGTATCGACCCGCGCCGCCTGCCACAAGAGCTGCACGGCAGCGGCGGCGAGCGCGAGGTAGAAAGCGGCGCCGAGACCTGCCGTCGCGCCGGATATGCCCCACAGCAGCGTTGCGGCGCCGTAGGCCGCAAAGAGGAACGGCCGCGTCCGGCCGCCCAGCGCCAGGGCCGAGGATTTGACGCCGATCCGCGCGTCGTCCTCCTTGTCCTGATGGGCGTAGATCGTGTCGTAGCCGAGGGTCCAGCAGATCCCGCCGCCATAGAGCAGCACGGGCGGCCAGCCGAGCGCGCCGCTCACCGCAGCCCAGCCGATCAGCGCGCCCCAGTTGAAGTTGAGCCCGAGAAACAGCTGCGGCCAATAGGTGATCCGCTTCATGAACGGGTAGGTGGCGATCAGTCCGAGCACGGCGACGCCGAGCGCGATGCTGGTCCCATTGAGGCTGAACAGCACGGCGGCGCCGATCGCCAGCTGCGCCGCCATGAAAAGGACGGCCTGCGCGACGCTCACCCGGCCGCTCGGCAATGGCCGCAAGCGGGTGCGCGCGACCTTGCCGTCATACTCGCGGTCGGCGATGTCGTTGAGGGTGCAGCCGGCACCACGCATCGCCACCGCTCCCAACGCAAACAACAGCAGCAGCGTCGGATCGGGCCAGCCCGGGGATGCCAGCGCGATGCCCCACCAGGCGGGAAACAGCAGGAGCCACGTGCCGATCGGGCGGTCGAGCCGGGCGAGGCGCGCATAAGGTTCGGCCCAGAGGGGCAGAAACCGCTCGACCCAGTCGCCGCGATGAATGTCGCTCGGGTCGAGCACAGATTCGCCCGTCCCGCGCTCGGACGCGGCAAGCGGCTCGTCGGCGATCAGATCGTTCATCGCACGCTTGGCAAACCGAAGGGCTGCACGCAAGTTGATGCCGATTATGACAGATCGTCCCGCAACCCGCCTTTACATCGCCGCAGGGCTGGCTCCCGGCGCTGCGATCGCACTCGGCGCGGCCGAGGCGCACCGGCTGCAGCATGTGTTGCGACTCGGTCCCGGCGCAGCGGTGGCCGGATTCAACGAGCGCGACGGCGAATGGCTGTGCCGGGTTGAGCGGCTGGGTCGCGGCAGCGGCGCGCTGACAGCGCTCGAGCAGCGTCGTCCGCCGATGCCGGAGCCGGATCTGTGGCTCCTGTTCGCGCCGATCAAGCGGGTGCGGCTCGATTGGCTCGTCGAAAAGGCGACCGAGCTCGGCATCGCCGCCCTGGTGCCGGTGTGGACCGCGCGCACTCAGGCGGAGCGCCTAAACCGCGAGCGCCTCGTCGCGCTGGCTGTCGCCGCCGCCGAGCAGAGCGAGCGCCTGTCCGTGCCGGAAATCCGCATGCCCGAAACGCTCGAACAGGTGCTCGCCGGCTGGCCCGCCGCGCGCCGGCTCGTGGTGTGTGATGAGAGCGGCGGCGGAATCCCTATCGCCGCCGCCCTCGCGGGTGTCCCGCCAACGGCGCCGGCCGGGCTGCTGGTCGGTCCGGAGGGCGGCTTCACCGAAAGGGAGCTTGACGCTCTCGGCAAACTCTCCATTGTTACGCGCATCGGGCTCGGCCCGAGGGTGCTGCGCGCCGAGACCGCCGCGATTGCCGCCCTGGCGGTGTTTCAGGCGATCACCGGAGATTGGCGCGACGTCCGGCAGCGCTGATCCCGGCCGCTGTTTCGCCTATCGGGAGTTTCGGAAGCCGCATGTCTGGGCCGTCGAGCTTGCAAGGACCGCCGATCACCGACAAGCGACAGCTCGTCGAATTTCACGAGGCCGGCAACAAGCCACCCGAAGCGTGGCGGGTCGGCACCGAACACGAGAAATTCGTGTTCCGCCGCGCCGACCTGCGCCGCGTGCCGTATGAGGGACCGGACGGGATCGGAGCGCTGCTCCGCGGCATGACCCGCTTCGGCTGGGAGCCGGTCATCGAAAAGGGCAACATCATCGCGCTGTCGAACGACAGCCGATGTTCGATCACCCTCGAGCCCGGCGGCCAGTTCGAGCTGAGCGGCGCGCCGCTTGAGACCGTGCACCAGACCTGCGAAGAGGTGCACGAGCACCTGCGTCAGGTGCGCGAGGTGTGCGATGAATTGGGGCTCGGCATGATCGGGCTCGGCTTCGATCCGTTGTCGCGGCGCGAGGACGTGCCGTGGATGCCCAAGGGCCGCTACCGCATCATGCGCGACTACATGCCGAAAAGAGGCCGGCTCGGGCTCGACATGATGCTGCGCACCTGCACCGTGCAGGCCAATCTCGACTATCGCTCGGAAGCCGACATGGTGCGCAAGTTCCGCGCCAGCCTCGCATTGCAGCCGGTGGCGGTGGCGCTGTTTGCCAACTCGCCGTTCGTCGAGGGCCGGCCCGTCGGGCAACGTGAGCCAGCGCAGCCTGGTGTGGA
Organism: uncultured Alphaproteobacteria bacterium; assembly: GCA_963746885.1. Taxonomy (GTDB): domain Bacteria; phylum Pseudomonadota; class Alphaproteobacteria; order ATCC43930; family CGMCC-115725; genus DATARH01. The sequence goes on along the minus strand of CAVVDM010000010.1, from coordinate 18,663 downwards.
CGGACACCGACCCCGATCGCTGCGGCACCCTGCCGTTCGTGTTCGAGGACGGGTTCGGGTTCGAGCGCTATGTCGACTACATGCTCGACGTGCCGATGTATTTCGTCTACCGCAACGGCACCTATATCGACGCGAGCGGGCAATCCTTTCGCGATTTCATGGCGGGACGCCTGCCGGCGCTGCCCGGCGAGGTGCCGCTGATGGCCGATTGGGGCGACCATCTGACCACCGCCTTCCCTGAAGTTCGCCTCAAGAACTACCTCGAAATGCGCGGCGCCGACGGCGGGCCGTGGCGCCGGCTGTGCGCCCTGCCGGCCTTATGGGTCGGCCTGCTCTACGACGACACAGCGCTCGACGCCGCCTGCGAACTGGTCGCGGACTGGACGGCAGAGGAGCGCGAGGCGATGCGGCGCGATGTGCCGCGGCTCGGCCTCAACACCCCGCACCGCAGCCGCACATTGCGCGACGTCGCGCTCGAAGTGCTCGAGATTGCGCGCGAGGGACTGCACCGCCGCGCCCGCCGCGATCAGAGCGGCGAGGACGAGACGCATTTCCTCGACGCGCTGTTTGCGATCGCCGGCCCCGGCCGCACCCCGGCCGAGGAACTGGTCGACGACTACAACACGCGGTGGGGCGGCCGGGTCGAGCCACTCTTCACCGAACAGGCGTATTGAAGCCCAGCCGCGCCTACCCGACGGCGAGGTCCTCGACGAGGTGGGTCAGGGCGTAGGCGCCGAAGAAGCTGCCGCCCATCGGCTTGGCGAACAGGTAGCCCTGGCCGAAATCGCAGCCGGCGGTGCGCAGCAGGTCGTATTCCGCGGTGGTCTCAATCCCTTCGGCGACCACCGCCGCGCCGTAGATGCGGGCAATCTTGAGCAGCGCCAGCACCAGTTCCCTGCCGTCCTCGGTGTCCAGGCGGGCGGTGAAGTCGCGGTCGATCTTGATCGTGTCGACACTGTAATGGCGCAATGCCCCCAGCGCCGAGTAGCCGGTTCCGAAATCGTCGAGTGCAACGCGGATGCCGACATCGCGCAACTCGCCGAGCACCGCGCGGGTGATCTCGGGATTGCGCATCACGGCCGATTCGGTGATTTCGAGCTTCAGGCGATCGAGCGGAAAGCCGCTGTCGTTGATCTCGCTCAGCGTCGCGAGCAGCAGCGAGGGATCGTTGAACTGCCGCGCCGACACATTGATGCTGACCCAGTCGAGCATGTCGCGGCCATAAAGCATCTGCCAGACCTGCATCTGGCGCACGACCTCGCGGATCACCCAGCAGCCGACCGGGACGATGAGCCCGCTCTCTTCGAGCAGCGGCAGGAAATCCTTGGGCAACACCAGCCCGTCGCTCGGGTGGTTCCAGCGCAGCAGCGCCTCGGCGCCGACGACGCGCTCGTCGGCGAGGCTGAGGATCGGCTGATAATGCAGCACGAACTCGCCCTCATCGAGCGCGCGGCGCAGTTGGTCGAGCAGGGCCAAGCGGCGGCCGACCGTGCTGGTGAGTGACGGCTCCCACGCCTTGGCGCTGTTTGGGCCGCGCGATTTCGCCTCCTGCAGCGCGATGTTGAGATCGCGCAGCACGTCGTCCTCGGTGCGGTGCGCCGGGCTCGTGATCAGGTACCCGACATTGGCCGTGAGCCGGATGCGCTGCTCGCCAACCATGACCGGCGTCGCGACGAGCTGCAGCAGGCGCCGAGCAAAGGCTTCGGCGTCGCTGGGACAGGGCGCCGCGGTGCCGAGGACAATGCCGAATTCGTCGGCCCCGAGGCGGGCCACGAGATCGGCCGCAGCCGCGGCAACCGGATGACCGGAGCGCGCGGCCGGCGTTCTCTGCGTCCTGATGCCGGTGACCAGCCGCGTGGCAACGGCTTGCAGCACCCGGTCGCCGGTGCGCGTCCCATAAAGATCGTTGACGGCTTTGAAATCGTCGATGTCGAGCAGGAACATCGCTGTGCTTGAATTCGGCGCCGCGCTCGGATCGAGCGCCGCCTGAAGCCGTCCGAGAAACGCTTCGCGTCCGGCGATTCCGGTCAGACGGTCGCCGGCATCCTCACTCACCTGGTCGCCCGGCGCCGTCACGATCTCGTGGAGCGCCGCCATGACGCCGAGTATGCTGCCGTCGCGGCCGCGTCGCGGGCGAAAGCTGATGGCGCGGTGATATCGTCGTCCGGCAGCATCGGGTTCGACACTGTCGCACCCCCGGACAACCTCGCCGGAGAGCGCCCGTCGCTGCAATTCGGCAAATTGCGACAACTCGGCCCACCGTGACACACCGCTACGGCCGAACTCGTGATGGCACTGTCCGACAAGAGGCTCTAGTCCGAAGTGAAAGGCAGCGACCCAGGGCGCATTGGCGGCGACATAGCGCAACTCGCGATCGAATACCGCAACCCCGGTCGGAATGTCATCCACCAGTCTGGCGATCCATTCCGGCGGCGGCGGTTCCATCTCGAGGCTGAGGCTTGTCGGCATCGGGGGGATGATGGCTTGTGTCACCCCGCCAATATCCGCGATAGCATTTAAGGAAAAGTGAAATCCGGCGCCTCACGTACCGTGACATCGTTGGTCGAGAGCAGCCGCGGGGCAAATATTGAACAGATATAGTTAATTCGATGCTAAATCTGCCCGCGGTGCAGGCGCAGGCGGATGCTTCACCAGCGGGGGCCACGCGCGCGTGGTGGTATCCCGCTCAGCGGCGAAAAGCCGGCGGCGACGGCCAAGTCGCCCCTGGAATTGACAAGGGGGCCGTGGCCCCCTTGCGACGTGCTGATGCGTGAAACCGTCTGCGGCGCGCTGGCTCAGTGCCCGCTCGCCTTCGGCCCCGGCATCGCGTGCGGCCCCGGCATCGGCTCCGCCGGCGCCGCGGCACCGCCACCCTGGATCCGCGCCAGTTCCTCCTGGTTGAGCTTCTGGGTCATTTCGTCCCCAGCGCCCATCTTGTGCATGTGGCCGCGATGTGCCACGTGGCGCATCGGCCGGTGGTGCACCGACTGGTGGTGGTGCGCCGCCGGGTGGTGGTGCATCGCGGGGTGCGCGGTCGGGGTCATGGGGGCCGCAGGCGCCGCGGGCGCGGGGATATTTCCCCCGCCGCTCGGCTTTGGTCCCTGGGCCCAGGCAGGCACGGCGATCGCCAGGGCCGCAGCGATCGCAACGCCGTTCAACAGATGCTTCATGCCTCTATCCTCTGTGGCAGTTCCGGATTGGACAGTACGCTGCAAAGGCTCGCTCAACCCGAGGGCGGCCCTTACGGGCCTCGGGTCAGAAACAACTCGGATGGTTGCCTCGTTCCCGCGAACACGCAACTTTTGCTGTCACGCATCCGACCTCACCGGATTGCGATAATATGACCGAAGCTGCTCGCTTTCAAGCACTTGAGCAAGCGTTTGGGGTGCTTTCCATGCCATGGGCAAACGTTTTCCGCGAAGGTGTTGCTCGGCGGTTCGCCGCCGGCATTACCGTTGCCTGGCGATCCTGGCCCTGCTCCTGTTGCCGTTGCTGCCGGCGGCAGGCGCCGAGCACGATTCGCTGACGATCGGCATCACCCAGTTCCCTTCGACGCTCAACCCGAACATCGATGCGATGGCGGCCAAGAGCTATGTGCTGGGCATGGCGCTGCGGCCGTTCACGGTCTACGACGCCGATTGGAAGCTCGTCTGCCTCTTGTGCACGCGGCTCCCCTCGATCGCGAACGGGCTAGCCGTCCCGGTAACGCTTGCCAACGGCAAGAAAGGCATTGATCTCACCTACACGATCCGTCCCGACGCAAAATGGGGCGACGGCGTGCCGGTGACGACGCAAGACGTTCTGTTCACCTACGAGGTCGGCCGCAACCCGCAGAGCGCGGTCGGCAACGCCGAACTCTATCGCCGCATCACCGGCATCGACGTCAAGGACGACAAAACCTTCACGCTGCATGTCGACAAGCTCACCTTCGACTATGCCGCGATCAACGATTTCGTGCTGCTGCCGGCGCATATCGAGCGCGCCGCCTTCGCCGACCCGGCACAATATCGGGTGCAAACCCGCTACAACACCGATCCGACCAACCCCGGGCTCTATGATGGGCCCTACCGGATCAGCGAGGTGGCGCGCGGCTCCTACGTGCTGCTCGAGCCAAACCCGTATTGGGCCGGCCCGCCGCCGCATTTCCGCCGGATCACGGTGCGCACGATCGAGAACACTGCCGCGATGGAAGCCAATCTGCTGTCCGGCACGATCGATATGGTGGCCGGGGAACTCGGGCTGTCGCTCGACGAGGCGCTCGCCTTCGAGAAGCGGCACGGCGCCGCGTATCATATGATTTTCAAGCCCGGGCTGGTGTTCGAGCATGTCGACCTCAACCTCGCCCGGCCGACCCTCGCCGACCGGCGGGTGCGCGAGGCGCTGCTCCTCGGGCTCGACCGCGAGGCGATCAGCCGCTCGCTGTTCGCGGGCAAGCAGCCGGTCGCCGACAGCTTCGTCAACCCGCTCGATTTCGGCTACAGCGACGATACGCCGCACTACCGTTATGACCCGGCGCGCGCCGCCAGCCTGCTCGATGCCGCCGGATGGCATGCCCAGCCCGGCGCAATCCGCCGCAACGGCCAGGGCCAGGCGCTGTCGCTCGAGCTGATGACGACGGCCGGCAACCATACGCGCGAGCTGGTCGAGCAGGTATTGCAGAGCCAATGGCGCAAGATCGGCGTCGATGTGCACATCAAGAACGAGCCGGCCCGCGTGCTGTTCGGCGAGAGTGTGCCGCATCGCCGCTTCGACATGGCGATGTATGCCTGGATCAGCGCACCAGAGAACGTCCCGCGCTCGATCTTTGCTTCGAGCGAAATCCCCGATGCGGCCAACGGCTTTGCCGGCCAGAATGCCACCGGCTTCAAGAATGCCGAAATGGACGGGCTGATCGACGCCGCCGAAATCGAGCTCGACCCGGAGAAGCGCAAGGCGCTGTGGGTGTCGATGCAGCGCCTGTACGCCACCGAGCTGCCCTCGCTGCCGCTCTATTTCCGCTCCGATTCGTTCATCCTGCCGAAATGGCTGAAGGGCGTGCACCCGACCGGCAACCAATACCCGACGACGCTGTGGATCACCGATTGGACGGCACAGCCCTAGAACAATGATCCGCTTTACCGCCATCCGGCTCGTCGAGATCGCGGCGCTGCTGATCCTGCTGTCGTTCGTCATCTATGCGCTGATCGGGCTGATGCCGGGCGACCCGATCGACCTGATGCGCTCGGCCGATCCGCGCATGACCGCCGCTGACGTCGCGCGGCTCAAGGCCGTCTACGGCCTCAACCAGCCGCTTTTCGCGCGCTACCTCGGCTGGGCAGGGCAGGTGCTGGGCGGCGATCTCGGCTATTCGCGACTGTTTGCCACACCCGTTGCCGCAGCGCTGTTACCGCGGCTCGGCAACTCGCTGCTGCTGATGGGGTCGAGCTTCGTGCTGGCGCTGAGCCTGGCATTGGCGCTCGGCACCGCCGCCGCGCGGCGACCCGATTCGGGGCTCGACCGGGCGATCAACCTGCTGTGCTTTGCCGGCGTGTCGTTGCCGACCTTCTGGCTGGCGCTGGTGCTGATCCTGGTTTTCGCCGCCGGGCTCGGCTGGCTGCCGGCCGGCGGCATCGCCACCGCCGGGGCGGGCGGTCTCGGCGACTATCTGCGCCATCTGGTGCTGCCGGTCGCGACGCTGACCCTGGCGAGCCTCGGCGGCTATACCCGCTATGTCCGCGCGGCGATGCGCGAGGCGCTGGCGCAAGACCATATCCGCACCGCCCGCGCCAAGGGCGCCAGCGAGGCGCGCGTGCTCTTTCGCCACGCGCTGCGCAGCGCCCTGATCCCGGTCGCGACGATCCTCGCGCTGTCGTTCGGCAGCCTCGTTTCAGGCGCGCTCGTCACCGAGACGATGTTTGCCTATCCCGGCATGGGCAAGCTGATCTTCGATGCGGTGATGGGCAACGACTACAATCTGGCATTGGCGGCCCTGCTGCTCGCCGCGGTCACGACGATGCTGGCCAATCTTGCCGCCGACCTCGCCTATGGCTGGCTCGACCCGCGGGTCACCTATCGGTGAGATTGCCGCTGCTGCTGCTAGCGGCGATCGCCGCCCTGTCGTTCGCCGGGCCGCTGGTCGGCGGCGCGCTCGGCGTCGATCCGAACAATGTCGACCTGCTCGCCCGCTTCGCCGGGCCGTCGCTCGGCCACCCGCTCGGCACCGACGCGCTCGGCCGCGACGAATTGCTGCGGCTCCTCGCCGGCGGACGCGTCTCGCTGGCGATCGGACTGGCGGCGGCGCTGACCGCGGCGGCGCTCGGGACGTTCGTGGGCCTCGCCGCTGGCTATCTCGGCGGCTGGACCGACCGTCTGCTGATGCGGGCGACCGATGCGATTATCGCGCTGCCGCTTCTGCCGCTGTTGATCGTGCTGGCCGCGCTCGACATGCGCAAGCTCGGTGTGCCGGCCGCCATCGCGGGCTCCGACGACATCAGCCTCCTCCGCATCATTGCACTGGCCGTATTGGTCGGCTGGACGACGGCGGCGCGGCTGGTGCGCGGTGCGACGCTGGTCACCCGCAACCGCGATTTCGTGCGCGCCGCGCGCAGCCTCGGCGCCGGCGTGCCGCACATCCTGTGGCGGCACATCCTGCCCAACGTGCTGGCGCCGCTGATCGTCGCGACGACGTTGAGCGTCGGCGACGTGATCCTGCTCGAATCCGTGCTGAGCTTTCTCGGACTCGGCATCCAGCCGCCGCTCGCCAGCTGGGGCACCATGCTGAGCAACGCGCAGGAAATGCTCACAACGACGCCGCTATTGGCGATCTATCCCGGGCTGATGATTTTCCTGACCGTGATTGCCTGCAACCTGTTGGGCGACGCGCTGCAGCAACACCTCGACCGCCGCGCCACGGTGCATGCCTAGCGTTTTTCCAGAACGGTTTCGGCCAGGCGGGCCCAGTAGCTGGCGCCCAAAGCCAGGATCTCGTCGTTGAAGTCGTAATGCGGGTTGTGCAGCATCGCCTGGTCGGCTCCGGCGCCGTTGCCGATCCAGATATAGGCGCCGGGTAGCTGTTCGAGAAAGCAGGCGAAATCCTCGGCGCCCATGCTCGGCAACAGGTCGCGCCGCACCTTGTCGGCACCGACCAGATCCGCCGCAATCGCCGCGGCAATCTCGGTCTCGGCCGGGCTGTTGACGGTCGGCGGATAGCGCCGCTCGTAGCGGATCGTGACGCTGGCGCCGAGCGAGGCGGCGGCGCCCTCGGCAATACGACGGATCGCCGGTTCGAGCGCGTCGCGCACGGCGGGGTCGAAGGACCGGGTGGTGCCGCGCAACACGACGCTGTCGGGGATCACGTTCCAGGTGTCGCCGCCGTGGATCTGCGTGACGCTGACAACGGCGCCTTGCAATGGATTGATGGTGCGGCTGGCGATGGTCTGCAGCGCGCCGACGATCTGCGCCGCCGCCACCACCGGATCGACGCCGAGATGCGGCATCGCGGCATGGGCGCCGCGCCCCTCGACCCTGATCTCGAAAATGTCGAAGGCCGCCATCATCGGACCGGACCGAATCGCGAACTCGCCGGCCGGCAGGCCCGGCCAGTTGTGCATGCCCCAGACCGCCGCGACCGGATAGCGATCGAGCACCCCCTCCTCAACCATCAGGCGGGCACCGCCCTCGTTTTCCTCGGCAGGCTGGAAGATGAAGTGCACCGTGCCGGCGAAATTGCGCGTCTCGGCAAGGTATTTGGCGGCGCCGAGCAGCATCGCCGTATGGCCGTCATGGCCGCAGGCGTGCATGCGGCCGTGCTGCGTCGAGACGTGCGCAAAACCGTTTTTCTCGTCGATCGGCAGCGCGTCCATGTCGGCGCGCAACGCGATCGCCGGGCCGCCCTGCCGCGACCCCGCCAAGGTGCCGATCACCCCGGTCCGCGCGACCCCACGCTCGACCACGATGCCGAACAATTCAAGCAGCCGCGCCACGATCTCTGCCGTGCGACGCTCCTCGAAGGCAGTCTCGGGATGCGCGTGCAGATCATGCCGCCAGCCTGCCATCTCGGCCTGGAAGTCGGCGATGCGATTAATCACCGGCATGGTGTCGCCCTCATACGATATGGCGCTCGCGCAGCCTGGCGATGTCGCCCTCGCTGTAGCCGAGTTCCTTGAGGATCGCAGCGGTGTGCTCGCCCGGGTCCGGGCTGGCGGTCTGGAGCCGGCTGGGCGTGCGGCTCAACGTCACCGCCTGGCCGACCAGTTCGATCTGGCCGAGCGCGGGATGCTCGACCGGCTGGGCAATCCCGAGATGCTTGACCTGCGGGTCGGCGAACACCTGGTCGATCGAGTAGATCGGCCCGGCCGGCACGCCGGCCTTGTTGAAGCGCTCGATCCAGTCGGCGCTGTCGCGCGTCACCGTGATCGCCTCGATCGCGGCGTTGAGCGCCTTGCGGTTTTTCGAGCGATCGCGGCCGCCGCGATAATCCGGGTGATCGGCCAATTGCGGGACATCGAGCGCGCGGCACAGCCGGCCGAAAATCTCGTCGCCGGCCGAGGCGATGTTGATATGCCCGTCGCGCGTCTTGAACACCCCGGTCGGGATGCTGGTCGGATGGTCGTTGCCGGCCTGCTCCGGAACCTCGTGGGCGATCAGCCATCGCGCCGCCTGGAAGTCGAGCATCGCGATCTGTGCGGCCAGCAGCGAGGCCTCGACCCATTGCCCCTCGCCCGACACTTCGCGCTCGAGCAACGCCACCAGAATGCCCATTGCGGTGAACACCCCGGCCGACAGATCGGCGATCGGGATCCCGACGCGCACCGGCCCCTGGCCGGGCAGACCGGTAATCGACATCAGCCCGCCCATGCCCTGGGCGATCTGGTCGAAGCCCGGGCGGTCGCGATAGGGGCCGCTCTGCCCGAACCCGGAGATGCTGGCATAGACGAGGCGCTTGTTGAGCGGCTTCAGCGCCGCATAGTCGATCCCGAGCCGGGTCTTGACGTCAGGGCGGTAGTTCTCCACCAGAACATCAGCATCGCGCACCAGCTTGCGGAAAATCTCGATTCCCTCCGGCGCCTTGAGGTCGAGGGTCAGGCTGCGCTTGTTGCGGTGCAGGTTCTGAAAATCGGGGCCGTGGCGCGGCCCGCCAAGCCCCTCGCCGGGGCTTGGCGGCGCCTCAATCTTGATCACCGCGGCCCCCCAGTCGGCCAATTGGCGCACTGCGGTGGGGCCGGCCCGGACTCGGGTCAGGTCAAGCACCTTGAAGCGGGAGAGCGGCAGCGGCGACGATGAGGGCATGGCGACCTGTCTGTTTGCGAAACCTCGACAATCCTAAAGCCGCGCCAGCCCGGACGGAAGCCGTCGCCTGCCGGCCCGCAAATTGGCCGCCTAGGGAACGACGATCTCGACGCGGCGATTTTGCGGCTCGCGGACGCCATCCGTGGTCGGCACGTGGTTGTCGTTCTCGCCGCGCCCGCTGACCGCCATCTCCTGCCGCGGCACACCCAGCCTAGCCAGCGCATTGGCAACGTTGGCAGCGCGCCGCTCCGAGAGACGCTGATTGTAGCCGGCCGAACCCGACCGGTCGGTGTAGCCGGTCACCTCGATCGTGACCGGCATCCCGGCATGGACGGCATTGGCCGCCTGCTGGACGATCTGCGTGCCCCCAGGCGTGATCGTGTCCCGATCCCAATCGAAGAACACCAGGAACACCTTGCGCCTGATCGGCGCCGGCGCCAGCCGCTCCGGCGGCGCCGCGACTGGTGGCCGCGGTGCGCCAAACCGCAAGGTCAAGCTCGCCACGATCTCGTTGACGTGATAGCCGGAGTTGATCGTTAGATCTCCCGCCGGTGCCCCGTCGACGATGAGACCGGGAGGGGTGCGGAAGTGTGGCGTCGTCGTCCCGAGGTAGCGGTAGTCGATATCGAACGCCAGCAACGGGTTGATGATATAGCGCAACCCGGCGATTGCCTGGTAGGCGAGTTGCCAATCGGTGCCCTCACTGACAACGCCCAAGCCAAGCAACGGCGCGGTCACGCGATCATGCAAGCCCACCGCACCGACACCGACGCCGAGATGCGGCGAAATCGGCCAGCCGAGCGCGATGTCATATATCGCGTTGGTCATCACGAGGTACGCCTGCCGCCCGCCCTGCACGGAATGACCTGTGAAGGTGCTGGCGTCGTTGGACTGGAAGCGGAACTCCTCCTCAAAGCGCCACGGCCCCCATTCGTAGCCGAGGCGCCCGCCCACGTTGAACCCGTCCTTCCAGATCTCGGGGAAACTCTTGCCTGGAACCGAATTCTTTTCGCCGCCGAGCGAGGTCCAGCCGCCTTCGCCGCCAAGATAAAACTCGCCTGGACTTGCCGGGAAAATCTGCAACTGCGCGTGCGCTGTCGTCCCGAATGCGATAATCAGACCGGCTGCAACCGCGCCCAATTTCGTACCATGCAACATGCGGCGTCGCTCTTTCAGGCTTAGAAGTGGAATAGAAACGGCAGTATTGAACTATTGCGCGCAGCGCGGTTCAAGTCGGAAAACACCCCGAGATACGACGCAGGCGCCACCTGATTGCCTGCCGCCAAATAAAAACCGCCGCGCAGTGCGCGGCGGTGAAAAGCTGCCGGGGCCTCGCGGCCCCGGCCTGCCTGGATAACAAACCGTCTACGGGAAGACGATCTCGACGCGGCGGTTTTGCGGCTCGCGCACGCCGTCCGCAGTTGGCACACGGTTATCATTCTCGCCGCGCCCGCTGACTGCCATCTCCTGCCGCGCCACGCCCAACCGGGCCAGTGCGTTGGCAACATTGTTGGCGCGCCGTTCGGACAGCCGCTGATTGTAGCCTGCCGAGCCCGACCGGTCGGTGTAGCCGGTCACCTGGATCGTGACCGGCGCCCCGGCCCTAAAGGCGGCCGCCGCCTGCTGGATGATCTGCATGCCTTCAGGCGTGATGGTGGCCCGGTCCCAATCGAAGAACACCAGGAACACCTTGCGCGTGATCGGCGGCGGCGCGGGCGGGGCCGGCGGGGCGACGACCGGCGGCGGCGGCGGCGCACCAAACCGCATGCTCAGGCTTGCGACCACGCTGTGCGTGCTGTAGCCCGACGTATAGGCGGCACCGCCAACGCCGAGTGCCGCGGCGCCCGAACCACCAAAATGAAATGTCGGCGTCGTCGTTCCGAGATAGCGGTAATCGACGTCGAACGCCAAGGACGGGTTGATATTATAGCGCACCCCGGCGATCGCCTGATAGCCGAATTCCCAATCGGTCGAGTGGGCAAATGTTCCGATATTAGGAACGCCCCAGCCGTCGCGCAGCTCGACGGCACCGATGCCGACGCCGACATGCGGGGTGATTGGCCAGCCGAACGTGAAATCATAGATCGCGTTCGTCATAAACGCGTAGGCGTTACGGTTGCCATTCGCATTGACGTTGCCGAGCACGCTGTTAAAGCCGGAGATCCCGTCCTGCTGAAAACGGAATTCCTCTTCGAGGCGCAACGGCCCCCATTCGTAGCCACCGCGGATACCGGCGTTGAACCCGCTGTTGAAGCGCTGGTTGATCGAGGTCCCGAGCGTGCTGCCGGACTGTGGGCTTGGGAGGGTGGTCCAGCCGCCTTCGCCACCGAAATACCAAGCGCCGGGCCCGCTGGGCATGGCAAGCATCTGAGCCTGAGCATCAGCCCCGCTCAGCGCTAAGGCGAGCGCCACGCCTGCCCCTAGCAGATAGCGATTTTTCATCCTTTTAACCTCCGGCCGCAACTAACCTGGGACGATGGCTACCCCGCCACCGGTGCGCGCATGATTATCACCGGCTTCGGCGATGGCAATCAGTTTTTAGCTCGCGCCGCCCGGCAATCCGGGGCAACGTGCGGAACTCGGCGATCTGCGACATTGATGCCACAGGTTGCTTGTGGCGCCATAGTTTCGGTTGCATTCCATTGAGATATTTGCGCAACAGCGGCTGGAAATCCCGCATCCGCACGGGACGTGTCGTCGCACTGCCATCGGTTCGCTCGAGGGAGGGCTGATCCGGCGCTGCACGCTTGGCTCAGAGTAGCGCTCGCCCACCGCCCGGTCAGTTTTGGGCATCGCCCAGCGACAGCAGCGTCGCATTGCCGCCGGCCGCGGTGGTGTCGACCGACACCGTGCGCTCGGTCGCAAAGCGATGCAGGTAGCGCGGACCGCCGGCTTTCGGCCCGGTGCCGCTAAGCCGCTCGCCGCCGAACGGCTGGGCGCCGACCACAGCGCCGATCATGGTGCGGTTGACATAGCTGTTGCCGATGCCGAGCCGCTTGAGGACATGGCGCACGGTATCGTCGATCCGGCTGTGGATACCGAGGGTCAGCGCATAGCCGGTCACCGCGATCTCGTCGAGCACCGCGTCGAGCCGCCCGGCGGGCCAGCGGATCACGTGCAGGATGGGTCCGAAGACCTCGCGGTCGAGCCGCTCGGCTCGATCGATCTCGAAAGCGCGCGGCGCGAAGAAATTGCCCTGCTCGGTGCCCGGCGGCAGGCGGCAGGCGTAGAGCAGCCGCCCCTCACGCGCCATGCGCTCGGCGTGGCGGCACAAGGTCTCACGCGCCGCCCGGTCGATGACCGGACCGATATCGGTGGCGAGCAGCGCCGGATCGCCGATCGCGAGCTCGGCCATCGCGCCGGCCAGCATCGGCAGGACCCGGTCGGCAATGTCCTCCTGTATATATAAGAGGCGCAGCGCCGAGCAGCGCTGTCCGGCACTGTCAAAGGCCGAGACCAGCACATCGGCGACGGCCTGCTCGGGCAACGCCGACAAATCGACGATCATCGCGTTCTGCCCGCCGGTCTCGGCGATCAACGGCACGATCGGCCCGGAGCGCGCCGCCAACGCCAGGTTGATCGCACGCGCCGTCTCGGTCGAGCCGGTGAAGGCAACGCCGCTGACGCGCGAATCGGCCACCAGTGCCGCCCCGACACTGGTACCGTCGCCGGGCAACAGGTGCAGCACCTCGCCGGGAATGCCGCCGGCGAGCAGCAGACGCACCGCAGCGGCGGCGACAAGCGGCGTCTGCTCCGCCGGCTTGGCGATGACCGCGTTGCCGGCCGCCAGCGCCGCCGCGACCTGCCCGGTGAAGATCGCCAGCGGGAAGTTCCACGGCGCAATGCAGGCGAAGACGCCGCGGCCATGCAGCGCGATCTCGTTGCGCTCGCCGGTCGGGCCGGGCAGCGACACCGGCTGCGCAAAATCGGCGCGGGCGCGCGCCGCATAATAGCGCAGGAAATCGCACGCCTCGCGCACCTCCGACAGGACCGCCGGGATCGTGCGGCCGCCTTCGCGGATGATCAACGCCACCAGCTCGACGCGGTGGCGCTCGTACAGGTCCGCGGCGCGCTCCAACGCCGCGGCGCGCGTTTCCGCCGGCGTGGCGTCCCATGCCGGGGCGGCCCGCGCCGCACGGGCAAGCGCATCGTTGACCGCTTCCGATCGGGCATTCACGACGCGGCCGATCACGCGCCGGCGATCGCTCGGGTCGAATACCGGTGCGCCCGTATCGGCCAATTCGTTCCCGCCGATAATCGGCGCCGCCCGCCACGTCTGCTGCAGCGCCGCAGCAAGATCGCGGCGCAGCTCGGCCAGCGCGCGCGGGTCGGCGAGGTCGATCCCCTGCGAATTCCGGCGCTCCGGTTGGAACAAGTCGCGCGGCAGCACAATCCGTGGGTGCGGTTTTGTCGGCAAGCTTGCCAATTGCGCGACCGGGTCGGCGATGATCTCGTCGATCGGCGCGCTCTCGTCGACGATGCGATTGACAAACGAGGTGTTGGCGCCGTTTTCCAACAGCCGCCGCACCAGGTAGGCGAGCAGGTCCTCGTGGCTGCCGACCGGGGCGTAAACCCGACACGGCCGACCCAGCCCGTCGTGGCCGACGATTTCGTCGTAGAGCGCGTCGCCCATGCCGTGCAGCCGCTGGAATTCCCAATCGGTCCGCCCCCCAGCCAGTTCGAGGATGGCGGCGAGGGTGTGGGCGTTGTGCGTCGCGAATTGGGGATAGAACGCCTCGCCGGCGGCGAACATCCGTCGGGCACAGGCGAGATATGAGACGTCGGTCGCAACCTTGCGAGTGAACACCGGGTAAGAATCGATGCCGCGCTCCTGCGCCCGCTTGATCTCGCTATCCCAATAGGCGCCCTTGACGAGCCGCACCATCAGCCGGCGCCGCGCCCGCCGCGCCAGGTCGGCGAGCCAATCGACGAGCGCGAGTGCCCGTTTCTGGTAGGCCTGGACCGCCAGCCCGAGCCCGTCCCAGCCGGCCAGCTCGGGCGCGAGAGCCAGGGCCTCGACGAGGTCGAGCGACAATTCGAGGCGGTCGGCTTCCTCGGCGTCGATCGTGAAGCCGATCCCGGCAGCGCGCGCCTCGCCCGCCAGAGCGAGCAGCGCCGGCAGCAATTCGCGCATGACCCGCCCCTGCTGCGCCATCTCGTAGCGCGGGTGCAGCGCCGACAGCTTGACCGAGATGCCGGGCGCCTCGGTGGCGGGCCGGCCCGCCGCCGTCCTGCCGATCGCGGCGATCGCGCGCCGGTAGGCGGCGCGGTAGCGCTCGGCGTCTGCCATCGTGCGGGCCGCCTCGCCCAGCATGTCGAAGGAATGGCGATAGCCATGTCGCTCGGCATCGCCCGCCCGCCCCAATGCCTCCTCGATCGTGCGCCCCATGACGAACTGGCCGGCGAGGATGCGCATCGCGCCCAATACCGCCTGGCGCCACACCGGCTCGCTCGAACGCGCGACGAGGCGGCGCAACGCCCCGGCGAGGTCAACTTTGCCCCCGACCCGACACCGCCCTCCCGCAGCAGGCGACCGGTCAGCATCAGCGCCCAGGTCGAGGCGTTGACGAACAGCGAGCCGGAATGGCCGAGGTGACGCTGCCAGTCGGCGCCGGCGATCTTGTCGCGGATCAGCCGGTCGACGGTCTCGGCATCGGGGATGCGCAACAGTGCCTCGGCGAGGCACATCAGCGCGACGCCCTCAGGTGAGGACAGCGCGTATTCGTGCAGAAACCCGTCAAGCCCCCCCTTGCCGAGCCGCTCGCGCCGCACCGCTTCGACCAGCCGGCGCGCCTGCGCGGTGATCCGCTCGCGCGCCTCGGCCGGAAGGTCGGCGGCGGCGAGAATGCGCGCGTCGGCCTCGCTTTCGTCGAGGCGATGCGCGTCGCGAATTGCCGCCCGCAGTAGAGTTTCAGGCGGCGGCGGATCGGCGAAGACGAGGTCCATGGGCCGGCTCCTTCGCCCTAAAAGCTTGGCCGGAAGAGCGGCGGTTGCAAGCTAGCGGAAGTCGCGGCTCGCAATCACAAGGTCATGCGAATCGCGGCCGGGGAGCCGCTCGCGCAGCGCGAAGGGTGGGTTGCCGGGCGGGAGCGCTTCGTCGCCGGTGCGATCGCGCAACGTATCGAGCCGCGCCGTCCAGTCACGCAGATCCTCGGCGACGAGGTGGATGACGCTCTCCTCGCGCTGCAGCCGGCCGCGGCAATAGAGCAATGTGGCGCCGAGCGCGGCGCGGCGAAAGCGTTCGAGGATGGCGGGCCAGACGATCAGATTGGCAATGCCGGTCTCGTCCTCGAGGGTGATGAAGACGACGCCGTTGGCGCTGCCCGGGCGCTGCCGGATCAACACGAGCCCGGCAATCGCGAGGCGCTTTCCGACCGGCAAGGTCGCGAGGTCGGCGGCGGCAATGAGGCCGTCGCGCGTCAACTCGGCGCGCAGAAAGGCGAGCGGGTGACGCTTTATCGTCAGCCCCGTCGTCGCGTAATCCTCGACGACATGCTCGCCGAGCGGCATTTGCGGCAGCAGCGCCGCGGTGCGCGTATCGCTGTCTTTATTGGCGAACAGCGGCAGCGGCGCCTCGCCAAGCGCCTGCAACGCCCACAGCCCGCGCCGCCGATCAAGATCCAGCGAGCGCAATGCATCGGCGGCGGCGAGGCGTTCAAGCGCGGCACGGCCGAGGCCGCTTCGCCGCCACAAATCATGCGCGTCGCGATAGAGGCTGCCGCGCGCCCCGACGAGACGCCCGGCATCGGTCTCGGAGAGCCCCTTGATCTGGCGTAGCCCGAGGCGCAGCGCGTAACCGCTCCCCTTCTCGTCGTTCCTCCGAAGGCGGGAATGGCCGAGCGGCTCCAGCGTGCAGTCCCATTCGCTGTGGTTGACATCGACGGGACGCACCTCGACGCCGTGCTCCCTCGCGTCGCGGACGATCTGGGCCGGGGCGTAGAACCCCATCGGCTGGCTGTTCAACAGCGCACAGGCGAAAACATCGGGGTGGACGCATTTGATCCAGGCCGAGACATAGACCAAGAGCGCAAAACTCGCGGCATGGCTTTCCGGGAAGCCGTAAGTGCCGAACCCCTCGATCTGATCGAAGCAGCGGGTCGCGAAATCGAGGCTATAGCCGCGTAGGCTCATGCCGCGAATAAACTTGTCGCGGAACAAATGAATCTCGCCGTTGCGCTTGAAGGTGGCCATCGCGCGGCGCAGCCGGTCGGCCTCGTCGGGGGCAAATCCGGCACCGACGATCGCGATCTTCATCGCCTGCTCCTGGAACAGCGGCACCCCCAAGGTCTTGCCGAGCACCCGGCGCAATTCCTCGGAGGGATACTCGACCGGCTCCTTCCCCGCGCGGCGGCGCAGGTAGGGGTGCACCATGTCGCCCTGGATCGGCCCCGGCCGCACGATCGCGACCTCGATCACGAGATCGTAGAATTCGCGGGGTTTGAGGCGCGGCAGCATCGTCATCTGGGCGCGGCTCTCTACCTGGAAAACGCCCAGCGAATCGGCCCGGCTCAGCATCGCGTAAACTTCCGGCCGCTCAGCCGGGATCGTCGCCAGATCGCAGGCGCGGCCGTAATGCCGTTCAATCAGGGCGAAGGCGCGGCGGATGCAGCTCAGCATGCCGAGCGCCAAAATGTCGATCTTCAGGATGCCGAGCGCGTCGAGATCGTCCTTGTCCCATCCGATGACGGTGCGGTCCGCCATCGCCGCGTTCTCGATCGGCACCAGCTCCGACAGCGGCCCGCGGGTGATCACAAAGCCGCCGACATGCTGCGAGAGATGCCGCGGGAAGCCGATCAGCTGGCCGGCGAGGTCGAGCGCCAGGCGCAAGGTGCGGTCGCCGGGGTCGAGCCCGGCCTCGCGCACGCGCCGGTCGGCGATGGCTTCGCTCGACCAGCCCCACACCATGCCGGCGAGCGCGGTGACGACATCGCCCGACAGGCCCATCGCCTTGCCGACCTCGCGGATCGCGCCGCGCGCGCGGTAGCAGATCACCGTCGCGGCGAGGCCGGCGCGGTCGCGGCCGTATTTCTCGTAGATGTACTGGATGACCTCCTCGCGCCGCTCGTGCTCGAAATCGACGTCGATATCGGGCGGCTCGCCGCGCGCGGCGCTGATGAAGCGCTCGAACAACACGTCGATGCGTGCCGGATCGACCGCGGTGATGCCGAGGCAGTAGCACACCGCCGAATTGGCCGCCGAGCCGCGCCCCTGGCACAGGATGCCGCGGCGGCGCGCGAAAGCGACGATGTCGTGCACGGTCAGGAAATAGCGCGCGAAGCCGAGCTGCTCGATCAGCGCCAGCTCGTGCTCGATCAGGCCGCGGATCTTTTCGGGAATGTCATGGGGAAAGCGCTCGGCGGCGCCGCCCCAGGTCAATTGAGCGAGACGCTGCTGCGGCGTCATGCCATCAGGGACGGGCTCCTCGGGATATTCGTAGCGCAGTTCGTCGAGGCTGAAACGGCAGCGCGCGAGCGATTTCGAGGCTCGCGCGCCAGCGCGTCCTGATGGCCGCGAAACAGGCGCGCCATCTCGGCGGCCGGCTTCAGGTGGCGCTCGGCATGGGCGGCGAGGCGAAACCCGGCTTGAGTCAATCGTGCAATGCTCGCGGATGCAGGTCAGCACATCCTGCAACGGCCGCCGCTCGGGCACGTGATACAGCACGTCGCCGGTCGCGACGAGCGGCAGCCCGGTTGCCGGCGGCCAGGACGGCAAGGCGGGCGAGGCGGCTGGCGTCGTCGCCGCGATAGAGGTGATGCGCGGCAAGATAGGCACGGCCGGCAAAATCCGCCGCGACCTGCGCTGCGAAACGCGCCGACATCCCCGTCCGCCGGCGGCAGCACGACAAGAACCTGCCCCTCGCCACGGGCCACGACATCGGCGTAATCGAGATGACATTCGCCTTTTGGCGCGCGCCGCTTGCCGAGGGTCAACAGGCGCGTCAGCCGGCCGTAGGCGGCGCGGTCCTGCGGGTAGGCGAGCAGGCTCGTGCCGTCCCTGAGATCGAGCCGGACGCCGACGACGAGCCGGATGCCGACGGCCGTCGCCGCTTGATGCGCCCGCACCAGCCCGGCGACGCTGTTGCGGTCGGTGATCGCGATCGCCTGATGGCCGAGCGCCGCCGCGGTCCTGACCAGCTCGTCGGGATGCGAGGCGCCGCGCAGAAACGAGAAATTGCTGGTGCATTGCAGCTCGGCATAGCCCGGGCCAGTGTCGGGACACGATGTGCGGCTGTTGCCGCCGGCCGCCGGCGCTTCCCCCTTGCCCTGCGGCCCATCGCCGCCCGTGCCGATGGTGCGGGAAAGCCTGCTGAAGCCTTTCGGCGGAAGCTCCGGCATCGCACGCCTCAGGCAAACACGCCGTGGACGAACCAGCGCAGCGGCAGGTCGCCCGGCAGCC
>CAVVDM010000009.1:0-231409 GCA_963746885.1 uncultured Alphaproteobacteria bacterium | reverse complement strand
CCCGCTCGAGCTTGGTGCGCTCGCGCAGTACTGCCTGCGCCGCGGCCGAATCATCCCACAGCTTGGGATCCTCCGCCTTGGCGTTCAGCTCGGCGAGGCGCCGGTTGGCAACCTCCCAGTCAAAGATGCCTCCTCAGCAGCGCCAACGACTTATTTATGTCGTCGACGACTGCCTGCGTTTTGGCGCGCATGTCTCGCTCCTCGCCCCGTTAACAGAACCAACGCTAATATAGTGATTAATAGAGCCCGCCGGTGCCGCTCGCCGGAATTTCACGGGTCGGCAGGGCGACCGGGGTGTCGCGTCCGGCGTTGCCGCGTCGGGCATTCCGGCGTTCTGCGCCGTGGCGTCCCCATTCCGCAGCCCCTGCAGCCCGAGATCGCGATTGGTGGTCGGCCCGGTGCCGGTCTTGAAGGCTTCCCAGATTGCCGCCTCGTGCGGGCCCGGCGGCAGGCCGCTCGCCGGGTTGACCCGGTAGAGCTGCACCCCGGGCGGGATGCGAACTCGGTCGCTGG
Organism: uncultured Alphaproteobacteria bacterium; assembly: GCA_963746885.1. Lineage (GTDB taxonomy): Bacteria > Pseudomonadota > Alphaproteobacteria > ATCC43930 > CGMCC-115725 > DATARH01. The sequence goes on along the minus strand of CAVVDM010000009.1, from coordinate 230,896 downwards.
CTCGTCCTTCAGCGCCGCAATCATGAAATCGCGAAAGATCGGGGCCGCCACGACGGCAGCCTGCTCGCCGCGGCCGAGCGACATCGGGTCGTCATAGCCGACATACACCCCGGCCGCGAGATCGGGAGCCAACCCTTCGAACCAGGCGTCCTGAAAATCGCTCGTGGTTCCGGTCTTGCCGGCGATCGGCTTGCCGACCGCGCGCACGGCGAACCCGGTGCCGCGCTGCACCACGCCCTCCAGCATCGAGACGACCTGAAAGGCCGAGGCCGGATCGGCGATCTGCTCGCGCGTATCGGGATGACCGGCACCTTCTGATGCTTCCACTCGACATTATTGCAATCCTCGCACGGCCGGGTGTCGGCGCGATAGATGGTCTTGCCGTTGCGGTCCTGCACCCGGTCGATCAGGGTCGGGGTGATGCGCTTCCCGCCATTGTCGAGCATCGCATAGGCGGCGGTCAGGCGCAGCGGCGTGGTCTCGCCGGCGCCGAGCGACATCGAGTATTCGCGCGGCATGTGGTCCATGATGCCGAATTTCTCGACCGTCTCGGCGACGGCGTCCATGCCGACGATCGCCGCGGTGCGGGCCGCCATGACGTTGACCGAATGTTCGAGCCCGACCCGCATCGTGGTCGGCCCGCGAAATTTGTCCTCGTAATTGTGCGGCTCCCAGAGCGGCAGCCCCGGACCCTGATAGAGCGCGATCGGCCCGTCGAGGATCAGCGTCGACGGGGTGAACCCGTGTTCCAGCGCCGTCAGGTAGACGAACGGCTTGATCGACGACCCCTCCTGCCGCTTGGCCTGGGTGGCGCGGTTGAACTGGCTGAACTCGAAGCTGAACCCGCCGCTCATCGCCAGCACCCGGCCGGTATGCGGGTCGATCGCGACGAGCGCGCCGGAAACGTCGGGAATCTGGCACAAATCGTACTGATCGGCCGCCGCCGCCGCACCCCGCCGTGCCGGGGGCGGGCTTGCCGGCCTTGGCCGCCAGCTTCTCGACCAGCACGAGATCGCCCGGCTTCACCACATCGGCGGCGTGGCGCGGCGCCGGGCCGAGCGTGCCGTCATCGTGCAGCGGCCGCGCCCAGCGCATCTGCGCGAACGGGATATGCCCGGTCTCGCCGCTCCTTGAGCCCGATCGCCGCGCCGTCGCTTTCGGTGTGCAGCACCACCGCCAGCTGCCAGCCGGCCGTCGCCGCGCCCGCCGGCAGCGGCTCGCGGCGAGCCGGCGCGGCCAACCCGCCCCCGGATCGATATGCCCGACCGCGCCGCGCCAGCCGCCGCGCGCCCGATCGTAGGCGACGAGGCCGGCACGCAGCGCCTTGTCGGCGGCCGCCTGCATCGCCGGATCGAGGCTGGTGCGCACCGACAATCCGCCCTCGTAGAGCGTCTTCTCGCCATAGCGCGCCAACAGCTGGCGGCGCACCTCCTCGGCGAAATAGGGCGCGCTGACGGTCTCGGCCTCCTCGCGGTGGTGTACCGCCAGGGGCTCCGCCTTGGCCTGCGCCACCTCGGCCGCGCTCGCGTAGCCGTCTTCCATGATGCGGTCGAGCACCCAGTCGCGGCGCGCCTTGGCCGCCTGCGGAAACCGCGTCGGGCTGTAGTTGTTCGGCGCCTTCGGCAGGCCGGCGAGAAACGCCGCCTCGCCCAGGCTCAGCTGGCCGAGCGGCTTGTCGAAATAGGTCAGCGCCGCCGAGGCGACCCCGTACGCGCCCGCCCCGAGATAGATTTCGTTGAGATAGAGCTCGAGGATCCGGTCTTTCGGCAACGCCTCGTCGATTCGGGTGGCGAGCAGGATCTCCTTGATCTTGCGGCTGATCGACAACTCGTTCGACAGCAGCATGTTCTTGGCGACCTGCTGGGTGATCGTCGAGGCGCCGATCGGCCGCCGCTTGCCGCGCCAGCGCCCGATATCGGTCACCGCGGCGCGCAGGATCGACAGCGGGTCGACCCCGTGATGGCTGTAGAAATTCTTGTCCTCGGCCGACAGGAACGCCCGGATAACGCGTTTCGGGATCGCCGCGATCGGCACGAAAACGCGGCGCTCGGTCGCGTATTCGGCAAGCAGCCTGCCATCTCCGGCGTGAACGCGCGTCGTGATCGGCGGCTGGTAGTATGCCAACTGCTGGTAATCCGGCAGGTCGCGACCGAAATACCAGATCGTCACCCCGGCGAACACGCCACCGGCGATCGCGACCAGCACGATGCAAACGAATAGAAATCGGACGAGCTTGACCATCACGCGCAACCGCGCAGGCTCCTCGTGCTTGGCTCGCTCGGGTCACCTAATTCATCCGGGCGAGGGGCCTGCTCCCTCGCCCCCGCGCGGCGGCGCACCTTATGCTCCAAGCTCGTGGCTATTCCAAGGCGGTTTTCGCCAGCCGCACCGTGCGGCACCCGTCTGTTCCACCTATTGCGCCGCCGAGCGCGCCAGCGGATAGCAAGGAAAAACATTGTGGTGATGGGCTTTGCGGGGTACATTGTCACATGCGAATCCGCCAGCCGGGCGCGTGTCCGGCGGCGTTGCGACGCACACCCGCCTTATCGGCAAGCTGCTTGCCGCCGCACCGGGTCGCAGCGCCGGGCGATGCATGTCGTATGAACCCTAAGTCGAGCGTGTTTGTTGACGCGACGCCGATCACCAATTTCCGCGACGCTATGATCTCAAACGCCCCCGGCTTGCTTCCAACCAGCTTCCTGCCACACAGCACCGCGCCGCCGGCCGCCTTGACGGCTGCCGCAGCCGCGCGCCTGGGAGTCCCGCCCGAATGCCAAAGCGCATGCTCATCGACGCCGCCCACCCCGAAGAAACCCGGGTTGTCGTAACCAGCGGCCAGCGTCTCGAAGAGTTCGATTTCGAGTCGTCCACAAAAAAACAGGTCAAAGGCAACATCTACCTAGCCAAGGTGACGCGAGTTCGAGCCGTCTCTGCAGGCCGCCTTCGTCGACTACGGGGGCAATCGACACGGGTTTCTCGCATTCAGCGAGATCCACCCCGACTATTACCGGATCCCGGTAAGCGACCGACGGCCGGGCGATCCCGAGCCAGCGTCGGAAAACGACCATGCCGAGTGGGAGAACGGCGAGGCCGAGGACGCTGTGCCGCTGGCGACGGCGCTGCCCGAGCCGGTCCTAATCCCGCAGAGCGGCGCAGGGGACGCCGAGCCTGGCGCCACGGACGACGAACCCGGCTGGCCGAGCGCGGAAGCGCCATCCGGCGCCGACGAACCGCCGCGCCATGACGAGCCGGAGGCAAACGGCCCGGTGGCCGCGCCTGCCGAACCCGCGCTGCCCGCGGCGGAGGTCATCGAGACGGTGCCGCCCGGCGATTCGACTGACGACGAAATCCGCGATGAGGAACTCGGGGTCGGGTTCTGGCAGGATTCGGCGGCGTCGCCGCCCGGCTCCTGGGAGGGGACGCGCGCAGAACCGGTGGCAATGGCGCTGCGAGCCTCCGAGGACACCCTGATCGCCGCGGAAATTGGCGAGATGGCGGAAGACCAGGAGTCTCTCGACGAGGAAGGCAACGGCACCGCCGAAAGCGGGGCGTCGATGCTGGAGGTGGACGATTCGGAGGGCATCGAGCGGTCGAGCGTCGAGACGTTCGGCGGCGACGAGGTCGAAGAGGTCGAGGAGGCCGATGCGGAGCGCCGGCGCACCCAGCCGTCGCGGCATTACAAGATCCAGGAGGTCATCAAGCGCCGCCAGATCATGCTGGTGCAGGTCGCCAAGGAGGAGCGCGGCAACAAGGGCGCGGCGCTGACCACCTATCTCTCGCTCGCCGGGCGCTATTGCGTGCTGATGCCGAACACCAATCGCGGCGGCGGCGTGTCGCGCAAGATCACCAGCATCGCCGACCGCCGCCGCCTCAAGGACATCCTCGAAGAGCTCGAGATCCCGGAAGGCATGGGCGTCATCGTGCGCACCGCCGGCGCCGAGCGCTCGAAGCCCGAGATCAAGCGCGATTACGAATACCTGCTGCGGCTGTGGAACGAGATCCGCGAGCTGACGCTCAAATCGACCGCGCCGGCGCTGATCTACGAGGAAGGCAATCTGATCAAGCGCTCGATTCGCGACCTTTATACCCGCGACATCGACGAGGTGCTGGTCGAGGGCGAGGAAGGCTACAAGACCGCAAAGGCGTTCATGCGCACGCTGATGCCGAGCCACGCCAAGCGGGTGCAGCCGTTCCGCGAGGCACAGATCGGGCTGTTCCACCACTTCCAGATCGAAAGCCAGATCGACGCAATCCACTCGCCGGTCGCGCAGCTGCGCTCGGGCGGCTACGTCGTCATCAATCAGACCGAGGCGCTGGTCGCGATCGACGTCAATTCGGGCCGCTCGACCCGCGAGCGCAACATCGAGGAGACCGCGACCCGCACCAACCTCGAAGCCGCCGACGAGATCGCACGGCAATTGCGGCTGCGCGACCTCGCCGGCCTCATCGTCATCGACTTCATCGACATGGAGGAGCACCGCAACCAGGTCGCGGTCGAACGCCGACTGAAAGACGCGTTGAAGAACGACCGCGCCCGCATCCAGGTCGGCCGCATCAGCGCGTTCGGGCTGTTGGAGATGTCGCGGCAGCGGCTGCGGCCGTCGCTCGCCGAGGCCTCGACGCTGCCCTGCCCGCATTGCGCCGGCACCGGCTTGATCCGCTCGGTCGAATCGACCGCGCTCTACGTGCTGCGGCAGATCGAGGAGGAAGGCATCCGCCGCCGCTCGGCCGAAATCTGCATTTATGTGCCGACCAACGTGGCGCTCTACATCCTCAACCAGAAGCGCGAATCGCTGACCCAGATCGAAGCGCGCTACGGCCTGCGGGTGATGGTGGCGCAGGACGATACGCTGGTGCCGCCGAGCTTCCGCATCGAGCGGTTGCGCCCCTACGGCGCCGGCGAGGCGCCGCCATTGCGCGCGATCCAGGCCCCAACCCTGGTCGAAGAGGAAGACGAGGAGGCGGAAGAAGAAGCCGTCGAGATGTCTGCGGCAAGCGAAGCCGCGTCGGAGGAGGCAAGCGAGGACGAGCGCGGTCGCGCCCGCCGCCGCCGCCGCCGCCGGCCGCGCCGGGGCGAAGAGGCGCGCGAGGCGCGGCCGGCGCCAGGGACCGCGCCGCCGGCGGCGAGCGATGAGCGACCCGCCACAGCCGTGGAGACGGAGGTTGGCGCGCGCGATGCGGAGGAGACCGAGCGCGAAGCCGAGGCCGAGCGCCGCCGGCGCCGGCGCGGCCGCCGCGGCGGTCGCGTGCGGGGCCGCCGCGAGGAAGCGGCGGAGGGTGCTGCGGCACCACACGTCGCCGCCGAGACTATCGAGATCGTGGTCGCCGCCACGGAGTCCGGCCCGGGCGAGAGCGAGACATTGCCGCTGCTGGAGACTTGGCCCGCAGAACCGACGTTCGAAACGGCCAGCCTGGCGCCGCTTGCCGGCGATTCGGCCGAACCGGCGTCGGTGCACGAGCCGGCGAGCGAACACGAAATAGAGGCCGCACCGGCGCCGACCGCCGAGGCGGAAGAGGGCATCCCGTTTGCCAGCGCGAGCGAACTCGCGCTCGAAGACGCACTGGCCACCGCCGCGTCGCACGTCGCGGAGCCCGAGGCCGCAGCCGCAGCCCCGCCCGCCGCGGCTGCCGCTGCGGAAGATGACATTCCGTCTGCCGCCGGCCCGGCCGAGCCTGCGCTTGAACAAGCAGCGGCAGCCGCGCCGCTCGCCGCATTGCCGAACGGGGAGGCCTCGCCGGAGGCGGAACCGTCGCCGCAGGAAGAACTGCCGTCCGGCCCGCCGTCGCATCCCGCCGAGGACATCCACACCGTAACCGAGAAGCCGGCGAACCCACGCCGCGGATGGTGGCAGCGGCTGACCCAGGCGTGACCCCGGGAGGCCGACAGGCGGGTCGCCGCGCGAATGCCGCAATTGCCGTCTATGCCGCGCGCGACGATCGGGACATGCCGCCGCGTCCCGCATCTGTGAGGCGGCACAGCCGGGGAGAAGGTTGAGCGCGCCGCTGTCGGCCCGTCCGCTGAGGGTTCTCCTGCTGATCGTCGCGGTTGCCGCGATGATTTGCTGCGCACAACCGTCGCGAGCGGACCCGAACGGAATCCGCGACACCGAGATCGAAACCGACATCCGCACGATGGCGGCACCGGTGTGGCGCGCCGCCGGCCTCGCGCCCGAGGATGTCGGGATCTATCTGATCAACGACAACCAGATCAATTCGTTCGTCGCCGGCGGCCAGGCGATCTTCATCAATACCGGGCTGATCGAGCGGGCGGCGACCCCCGACCAGCTGATCGGCGTCATCGCGCACGAAACGGGGCACATCGCCGGCGGCCACGTCCTGCGCCTGAAACAAGCGATGCATAACGCCAGCATCGAGACCATCATCGCGATGGCGCTCGGCGCGGCGGCGTCAGCGGTAGGCCACAGCGGCGCTCCGCTGCTCGCCGCGCCGGGGGTCGGCGAACGCTCCTTCCTGCGTTTCTCGATTGCGCAGGAAGCGACCGCCGATCATGCGGCGCTCAACTACCTCGACCGCGCCTGCATCTCGGCGCGCGGCCTCCTGCAATTCTTCGAGGTGTTGCAAAGCAACGAGATGCTGTCGGGCGACCACGCGAACCAATGGGAAGATACCCACCCGCTGACGTCGCAGCGCATCGAATATGTGCGCGATCATGTCGCGCATGCGCGCTGCTCGAACGCGCCCGACCCGCCCGGCTGGGCCGGGCTGCTGCGCCGCATCCAGGCCAAGCTGCACGCCTTTCTCGATCCGCCGTCGAGGACCCTTGCGGATTATCCCGAGACAAATCATTCCGAGCTCGCGCGCTATGCCCGGGCCATCGCGTATTATCGCATTCCCGATCTCACCAAAGCGTTGCCGGCGATTGACGGGCTGATCCGGGATTTCCCGCGGAACCCCTATTATCGTGAGCTGAAGGGCCAGATGCTGTTCGAGAATGGGCGCACCCGCGAGGCGATCCATCCCTACGAGGAAGCGGTGCGACTGATGCCCTCGGCGCCGCTGCTGCGCATCGGGCTGGCGCAGGTCTATATCGAGACCGGTGACCCGGCGCTGAACAACCGCGCCATCGCCTATCTCCAGGACGCCAGCCGCGAGGAGGGACGCGAGGCCGAGGTATGGCACTTCCTCGCCGTCGCCTATGGCCGCGACAAGCAATTCGGCATGGCCGCCCTGTCGCTAGCCGAACAGGCGCTCGTCAACGGCAAGAAAAAGGATGCGATCCAGCAATCCACCCGGGCAAAGCAGCTGCTGCCCCACAGCAGCCCCGGCTATGCCCGCGCCGAAGAAATTCACCGCGAGGCCGAGCAGCTCGACGATTGATCGTCTCGCCTGCCGCCTTGCCGAGCCGGAGTTTTTGATCGTCATGCGGTTTTGTCTGATGCGCAACGTCGCCCTTGCCGTATGGCTCGGCGCGGTCATCGCGCCCCCCTTCGCCGCCGCGGCACCGGCGGCCCAGTTCACCCCCGAACAGCGCCAGGCGATCGAGGCGATCGTGCACGACTACCTGGCGAAAAACCCCGAGATGCTGCTCGAGACGCTGCAGGCCGCCGAGGACAAGGTAAAGAACGACGCGCACGACAAGGCCTCGGCCGCGCTGATATCGCATCGCAAGGAGGTGTTCGACGACCCGGATTTGCCGGTCGCCGGCAATCCCAAGGGCGATGTGTCGCTGGTCGAGTTTTTCGACTACCGCTGCCCCTATTGCAAGCAGGTGGAGCCCGCGCTCGAATCGCTGCTGCGCCAGGACAAGGAGCTGCGCTTTGTCTACAAGGAATTCCCGGTGCTGGGGCCGGCCTCGCTGACCGCCGCCCGGGCGGCGCTGGCGGCGCGCAAGCAGGGTAAATATGACGCCTTTCATCACTCGATGATGGCGCTGAAGGGCCAGATCGACGACGACGCGGTGTTCAAGGTGGCGGGCTCGGTCGGGCTCGATGTCGCACGCCTCAAGACCGACATGACAGCGCCCGATATCGACCGAACACTAAAAGCCAATTTCAAACTCGCCGACGCGCTCGACATCCGTGGCACGCCGGGCTTTGTCGTCGGCGACGAGATCGTGCCGGGCGCGGTCAGCCTCGACGCGCTGAAGCAACTGATCGACGCGGCGCGCAAGAGCAAGAAATAGACGGGACGCGCCGCACCACCGCTATTTCTGCTGCAGCGCGCGGTCGATCTCGCCGGTGATCGCGGCGTCGGTCGGGCGCACTTGCGACGGCCATGTGCCGGCGAGCTGGCCGTCCGGCCCGATCAGGTATTTGTGGAAATTCCAGCGCGGCGCGCCGGCTTCGCCGAGGGCGGCGGCGACCCAGCGGTAGAACGGATGGGCGGCAGCACCGACCACCCGAACCTTCGCGGTCAGCGGGAAATCGACCTGGTAGCTCGTCTCGCAGAATTGCTTGATCTCGGCCGCGGTTCCCGGCTCCTGCGCGCCGAAATCGTTGGACGGCACCCCGAGCACGATGACCCCCTGCGCGCGATAGCGCTGCCACAGCGCCTCGAGGTCGCGGTATTGCGGCGTGTAGCCGCAATAGGAGGCGGTGTTGACGACCAGCACCGGATGACCGCGCCACGCGGCGAGCGGCAGCTTGCCGCCGTCGAGCGCGGCGAATTCGAACTGGTAGGCGTCACCCGTTTCGGCGTCGCTTGTCGGCATGTCGGACCCTCGCCAGCCTAGCCATCGACAATACGCGTTTACGATAACTCGATTTCCCGGAAATGGGGACGCCCAACGACGCCACGCGATCGACCGGGGCGAACCGCGGGGGCGCATGCATTTCAGTTGCGTACCCCCTGCCCTTCCCGGAGACTGCGGCCCGATCTCGCGGGGTTGGCGCACGGATGCTGCTGGGTTTTCTGCTGAAGGGCATCGTGGTCGGCATCATCATCGCGGTGCCGGCCGGCCCGGTCGGGGTCCTGTGCATCCGCCGCACGATCCTGCACGGCCGCCTCGCCGGGCTGCTGTCGGGCCTCGGCGCGGCAACGGCCGATGCGGTGTTCGGCATCATCGCCGGCTTCGGGTTGACCTTCGTCGCCGACCTGCTGCTCGGCTATCAGGACTGGCTGCGGCTCGGCGGCGCCGGGTTTCTGCTCTATATCGGCATCTCGGCGCTGCGGGCCGACCCGCTCGCCGATGCCCGCTCGCAGCGCGATCCCGAGAGCCTCATCGCCGATTACGCCTCGACCTTTGCGCTGACCATCACCAACCCGATCACGATCCTCGCCTTCCTCGCAATCTTCGCCGGCATCGGCTTTACCGGCGACGCGGCGACCCTCGGCCGTGCGGCAATCCTCGTCCTCGGTGTCTGGCTCGGCTCGCTGGTGTGGTGGATCGGGCTGGCATTCGGCGCCGGCATGGTGCGCCTGTCGTTCGATCACGATCACTTGGTGTGGATCAATCGCGGCTCGGGCGGCATCCTGGTATTCTCCGGCGTTGCGCTGCTCGGCAGCCTCCTGCTTCAGCATTTCGGGTGATGCCCATAACGGCGAGGTCCGAGCGTGGTCTATCTGCCGCCCCTGTTCACCGAGACCCGCCCCGAAGTGCTGCTCGCCCATATCGAGCGGCATGCGTTCGCGCTGCTCGTCAGCCACGGCGCCGCGGGGATGACCGCAAGCCAGATCCCGTTCCTGGTCGAGCGCCGCGACGGCCGCCTCGTATTGCAGGGCCATCTGGCGCGCGCCAACCCGCAGGTCTGCGATCTTGACGCCGGCGGAGAGGCGCTGGCGATCTTCCAGGGTCCGCACGCCTATATTTCGCCAAGCTGGTACGCGGTCGGGCCGGCGGTGCCGACCTGGAACTATGCCGCGGTGCATGCCTATGGCGAGGCCCGCGCGATCGACGACCCCGACTGGCTGCGCGACCTCGTGAGCCGCCTGTCCGAGCGCCACGAGGCGCACGAAACGCCGCCACCCTGGCGGATGCAGGCTCTGCCGGAGCCCTATCTCTCCTCAATGCTGAAGGGCATCGTCGGGGTCGAAATCACCGTTAGCCGCCTCGAAGGCAAGTTCAAGCTGAGCCAGAACCGCCCGGCCAGCGACCGCCCGCGCATCATCGCCGCCCTCGAACGGCGCGACGACCCCGACTCGCACGGCGTCGCGCGCCTGATGCGCGAGCGCGAGCCCATTGGCTGACGCCTTACTCCGGCGGCGCCAGCAGCGCGGCGATTTCCGCCTCGTCGGTACAGGCCAGCACCGCCTCGGCGGCATGCCGCGCGAAGCCGGCGCGGGCGAAAGCGGCAAGCTCGCGATTGCGCTCCGCCGCTTCCTTGCGATAGGGGCCGAGCCGGCGGCGGCGGGCAAACGTGCAGGCGGCGGCAAGCTCCGGGTCGGCGGCGTCCTCGGAAAGCGCCTCCAGGGCGGCGGTCGTATCGTTCGTCCCGACGCCCTTGGCGGCGAGTCGGGCCGCGATGCGGCGCGGCGAGCGCCCGCTCGCCATGTCGCGCCGGGCGCGGCCTGCGGCATAGGCGGCATCGTCGAGCAGTCCGGCCGCAACGTAGCGCGCGACCAGCGCCGCGATGTCGCCGTCGACCGCGCTCAGCCCCTCGCGATCGCCGGCCAGGCGCCGCCGCACCCGGCGCCGCAATACCAGCCGCAGGTTCGCGGCCGAGCTGGCATAGCGCCCGAGATAGGACAGCGCCCATTCATCGAGCAGAGCGGCATCGATCATCGCTTCCGCAGGGGCGTCGGGTTGGAAGGGCGATTGCATTGCTGCACGGCGACCATTCATGCCGGTGAACTCATTCTCCTCTATCATACCCATCGTCAGAATCAGCGAGATCCGGCGTAAGCAAAGCCGGCATCTCCACGCGGCGCTCAAAACCGGCTGAAATTGCCGCAGTATCGTCTCGGTTGCGGCTCGGGCGAATTGACAGCCCCTGCCCCCATCCTCATACTTCGCCGCTTTCCTGCTCGGTGGCGCGGGGGCGCGGCGCGGCCGACCTGCCCGCGGCGAGGAGAGAGGCGATGATGCGCGATCCCGGCACCAACCGCCGGCACCGGATGGCGGCGCGGCGTCCCGCGCCGCGGGCGGAACGACGACGACGATAGCTCGCGTCGGCCGATCCCTATCCGTAATCGTCTATCGCGCAGGAGAAAGCTCGTGATTTCAGCTGTTATGCCGACCTATGGTCGGTGGGACGTCGCCGCCGAACGGGGCGAAGGCTGCTACCTCTACGCCACCGACGGCCGCAAGTTTCTCGACTTTACCAGCGGCATCGCCGTCACCTCACTCGGGCATTGCCACCCGCATCTGATCGCGGCGGTGACCGAGCAGGCCAAGAAGCTCTGGCACGTCTCGAACCTGTTCCAGATCCCCGGCCAGCAGCGCCTCGCCGAGCGGCTGGTCGCCAACAGCTTTGCCGACACCGTATTTTTCAACAATTCCGGCGCCGAAGCGGCCGAGTTGTCGATCAAGGTGGCGCGCAAATACCAGTCGCATATCGGCCATCCCGAGCGCTACCGGGTGATCGGCTGTCAAGGCTCGTTCCACGGGCGCAGCTTTGCGACGCTCGCGGCGGCCGGCGCCGAGCCCTATCTGAAGGGCTTCGGCCCGGTGATGGACGGGTTCGATCACGTCGCCTTCAACAACCTCAACGAGATGCGCGCCGCGGTCACCGCCGAGACCGCGGCGATCCTGGTCGAGCCGGTGCAGGGCGAGGGCGGCGTGCGCGCGCCGGCGGCCGATTTTCTGAAGGGGTTGCGCGCGATCTGCGACGAGTACGGGCTGCTGCTCGTCTATGACGAAGTGCAGTGCGGCATGGGCCGAACCGGCAAGCTGTTCGCGCATCAATGGGAAGGCGTCGCGCCCGATGTGATGGCGGTGGCGAAAGCGCTCGGCAACGGCTTTCCGATCGGCGCCTGTCTTGCCACCGAAAAGGCGGCCGCGGGCATGGTCGCCGGCACGCACGGCTCGACCTTCGGCGGCAATCCGATGGCGGTCGCCGCCGGCAACGCCGTCATGGACGTGATGCTCGAGCCCGGCTTCTTCGACCGCGTCAACAAGACCGCACAGCTGCTGCACAACAAGCTTGAGGGCCTCGTCGGCGCCTATCCCAAACTGTTCGCCGAGTTGCGCGGCTCGGGCCTCCTCCTCGGCATCCGGTGCCAGAGCGGACTGACGGCGGGCGACTTCGTCACCAAGCTGCGCGCCAATGGGCTCCTGTGCCTGACCGCCGGCGAGAACGTGCTGCGCATCCTGCCGCCGCTCGTCGTCGGCGAGGCCGAGATCGCGGAGGGGATCGGCATCATCGACAAGGTCGCACGCGAATGGCCGGCCTCATGAGAGCAGTGGCGCAAGGCGCGGCACTGTTCGGGGAGCGGCGGGACCCGGTCCCGCCGCGCCACTTCCTCGACATCGACCGCTACCAGGCCGGCGAGCTGCACCGCATCCTCGACCTCGGTTTCGCCTACAAGAACGGCCGCCGCGACCGGCCGCTCGAGGGCAAGACGCTGGCGATGATCTTTGAGAAGCCGTCGACCCGCACCCGGGTCTCGTTCGAGGTGGCGATGCGCCAGCTCGGCGGCGACGTCGTCGTGCTCGGCACGGCGGACAGCCAGCTCGGCCGCGGCGAGAGCGTCGCCGACACGGCGCGCGTGCTGTCGCGCTATGTCGACGCGATCATGATTCGCACCAACCACGCCGAGAAGCTCGACGATCTGGCGCGCCACGCCACCGTGCCGGTGATCAACGGCCTGACCGACTCCTCGCACCCGTGCCAGATCATGGCCGACGTGATGACCTTGCAGGAGAAGAAGGGGCCGGTCGCCGATACCGTCGTGGCATGGAGCGGCGACGGCAACAATGTTGCGGTCAGCTGGATCCACGCCGCCGTCCGCCTAGGCTTCGACCTGCGACTCGCCTGCCCGGAGGCGTTGCAGCCGCCGGCGGCGGTGGTTGATTGGGCCCGCCGCGAGGGCGGCCGGGTGCGCGTCGTTGGCGAGCGCGGAAGCGGCGGTCGCCGGCGCCGATTGCATCGTCACCGACACCTGGGTGTCGATGGGGGTCGAGGCCAGCGTCAACCGGCACAATCTGCTCGCGCCCTACCGGGTCGACGAGCGGCTGATGGCAATGGCCAAGCCTGACGCCATATTCATGCATTGCCTCCCGGCCAAGCGTGGCGAGGAGGTTACCGCGGGGGTCATCGACGGCCCGCAATCGGTCGTCTGGGACGAGGCGGAAAACCGGCTGCATGTCCAGAAGGGCATCCTGGCCTGGTGCCTCGTGTGACGCACCGAGAGCCAGGGCTGATACCGGCGTCGATGTGAGCCGCCCCGCGCCCGCTGCGGAGTGCCCAAATTTGCCTGTACGAGACGAGCCGAAGCCCGACGACCTGATTCAGCCCTTTCGCATCGACCCGTTTGCCCTGCGCGGCCGCCTTGTGCGGCTGGGGCCGACGGTCGACCGCATCCTGACGCAGCACGACTATCCGGAGCCGGTCGCCGCCATCCTCGGCGAGGCGATCACGCTCGCCGTCGTGCTCGCCGGCGCCCTCAAATACGACGGCGTCTTTACGTTGCAGACGAAGAGCGACGGGCCGGTTCGGCTGATCGTCGCCGACGTGTCGACCGAGGGCGCGGTGCGCGGCTATGCGCAATACGACCCGCAGCGTCTCGACGCGGTGCGCCCGCGCGTCGCCGGCCGGGCCGGCTTCAGCCCGTCGGTCCCGGAGCTGATCGGCCGCGGCTACATCGCCTTCACGGTCGACCAGGGCGAGGATACCGAGCGCTATCAGGGGATCGTCGAGCTGATCGGGGCAACCTTGGCCGAGTGCGCCCAGCATTATTTCCGGCAATCCGAGCAGATCCAGGCCGGCATCAAGCTGTCGGTGGCGCGCGCCGGACAGGACGGCGCCTGGCGGGCCGGCGGGCTGATGCTGCAGCGGGTGCCGCCGGAAGGCGGCTATCAGGTCATCGCCGACGATGTCGAGGACGGCTGGCGACGCGCGATGGTGCTGATGAGCTCAGCCACCCCGGCCGAGCTGGTCGATCCCGAATTATCGCCGCGCCGGCTGCTGTTCCGCCTGTTCCACGAAGACGGCGTGCGGGTGTTCGAGACGCATCCGATCGAGGCGCGCTGCCGCTGCTCGCGCGAGCGCATCGGCCGCATCCTGCGCTCGTTCCCGGAGCGGGACCTCGACGAATTGCGCCAGGACGAGGTCACCACCGTGACCTGCGAATTCTGCAATACGCGCTACGAATTCACCGCCGGCGATCTCGCCCCGCTCGATTCGTAGCCGCGGCGGCAGGCCCGCACGCCGCGCCGTTCGGTCGCGGTGCATCGGCGGGGAGAAACCGGCAAAAAGGCGGCGGGAGGGCTGGGAATGCTGGAGATCCGTCATCTCGTCAAGAAATTCGGCCCGCTCGTCGCGGTCGACGACGTGTCGTTCACGGTGCCGGCCGGCGAGGTTCTGGGCTTTCTCGGCCCCAACGGCGCCGGCAAATCGACAACGATGAAGATGATCACCGGCTTTCTCGCGCCGACTGCCGGCACCGCGATCATTTGCGGCCACGACATCCTGGCGCGGCCGGTCATGGCCAAGCGCCAGATCGGCTACCTGCCCGAGGGCGCGCCGGCCTATCCCGACATGAGCGCCGCCGAGTTTCTCGCTTTCATTGCCCATATCCGCGGGTTTCGCGGCGCCGAAGCCAGGAAGCGCGTCCGCCACATCGCCGAGCTGATCAACATCGCCGACGTATTGCACCAGCCGATCGAGACACTGTCGAAAGGCTATCGGCGGCGGGTCGGCGTGGCGCAGGCGTTGTTGCACGACCCGGCCGTGCTGATCCTTGACGAGCCGACCGACGGGCTCGACCCTAATCAGAAGCACGAGATGCGCGGCATCATTCGGGCGATGAGCCCCGACAAGGCGATCATCATCTCGACCCATCTGTTGGAAGAGGTCGAGGCGGTATGCAGCCGGGCAATCATCATCGCGCGCGGGTGTATCCTCGCCGACGGCTCGCCCGCCGAACTGGCCGGCCGCTCGCGCTATCACAACGCGGTGCGACTTGCGGTGCCCGAGCGGGCCGATCCGCTGGTCGCGGGCGAGCTGGCCGCGCTACCCGGAATCCTGTCGGTCGAGGCGGCGAGCGACGGCGAGGGCGAGGGCGAGGGATGGTGGCTGTTCCCGCGCGATGGCCAGCCGATCATCGCCGAGGTGGCGGCGTTCGTGCGCGCGCGCGGCTGGACGGTCACGAGCCTCAGAGCCGAGCGCGGCCGGCTCGACGACGTTTTCCGCGCGATCACCGCGCCGCAAGCCGCACCGCCCGGTGAGACGCTGCGCGAGGCGGCGTGAGGCGATGAGCCGTACCGCGATCATCTTCGGCCGCGAGCTGGCGAGCTATTTCGCGACGCCGCTCGCCTATGTGTTCATCATCATCTTCCTGGTGCTCGGCGGAGTCCTGACGTTTTTCGTCGGCGACTTCTTCGAGCGCGGCCAAGCCGACCTGCAAGCCTTCTTCACCTTCCACCCGTGGCTCTACCTCGTGCTGATCCCGGCCTTGTCGATGCGGTTGTGGGCCGAGGAGCGCAAGAGCGGCACGATCGAACTGTTTCTGACCCTGCCGATCCGCCTCGGCGAGGCGGTGCTGGGCAAGTTTCTCGCCGCCTGGTGCTTTGCCGGCATCGCGCTGATGCTGACCTTCCCGTTCTGGCTCACCGTCAATTTCCTCGGGCACCCCGACAACGGTGTCATTCTCGCCAGCTATGCCGCCAGCTGGCTGATGGCCGGCGCCATCCTGGCGATCGGCGCAGCGGTTTCGGCGGCGACCAAGAACCAGGTCATCGCGTTCGTCGTGACGGCCGCGCTGGTTTTCGTGCTGATCGCGGCCGGCACCTCGACGGTGCTCGGGCTGTTCCGCGGCTGGGCGCCGGCGGGGCTCGTCAATGCGGTCGCGGCAGCCAGCATCTTCGGTCATTTCAGCGCGATCACGCGCGGCGTCATCGACCTGCCCGACCTGGTCTATTTCCTGTCGCTGATGGCGGCCGCTCTGGGCGCCAACGCGATCCTGATCGACCTCAAGAAGGCCGATTGAGATGCTGCGGCTGTTGCGTTGGCGTCGGATCCGGGCGGCTTACGAGTCGCGGCGGGCGCGGTCGCTGATCGGGCTGTTGTGCATCGCGCTGTTGCTGGTCTCGACCAATCTCCTCGCCAAGCGGTTCCTGCCGGAGCGGCTCGATCTGACGGCGGACGGACTCTACACGTTGTCGCGCGGGACGCGGCAGACGCTCGCCGGGATCGACGAGCCGATCACGCTGCGCTTCTACTATTCGAGCCGGCTCGGCGAGACGGTGCCGTCCTACGGGGTTTACGCGCGGCGGGTGCGCGAGCTGCTCGACCAGTACGTCGCCGCTGCGCACGGCAAGTTGCGCCTCGAAGTGTTCGACCCACAGCCGTTCTCCGATGTCGAGGACCGCGCCGTGGCGTTCGGGCTGCACGGAGTGCCGCTCAATACGCAGGGCGAGCAGGTTTATTTCGGCCTTGCCGGCACCAACTCGACCGACGATCAGCAGGTCATCGCGTTCTTCTCCCCGGCGCGCGAGCCGTTTCTCGAATACGATCTGACCCGGCTGATCCATACGCTTGCCTTCCCGAAACGGACGGTCGTCGGGCTGATCAGCAGCTTGCCGCTCGCCGGCAATACGTTTGCGGCGCTGCACGGCGGGAAGAGCCAGCCGATGGCAATCCTCGAGCAGCTGCGCCAGCTCGACGACGTCGAGACGCTGCCCGACGCGATCGACGCGGTGCCGACCGGCACCGACGTGCTGATGATCGTGCAGCCGCACAATCTGCCCGCCAAGACGCTGTTCGCGATCGACCAGTTCGTGCTGCGCGGCGGCAAGGCGATCGTCTTCGTCGACCCCTATTCCGAGCTGGCGGCACGCGGCAATGGGGCCAGCGGCGCAACCAGCGGCGATCTTGCGCCGCTGCTCAAGGCGTGGGGGGTGCGCCTCGTTCCCGGCATGGTGGCAGCCGACCGGCGCTACGCCCAGCGCGTCATGGTGCCGGCCGGCGCGGACGGTGTTGCCCATGCGCTCGACTACGTCGGCTGGCTCAACCTGCGCGGCGCCGCGCTGAACCGTGACGACGTGATCACCGCCGCGCTGCATCAGGTAACGATGGCCTCCGCCGGCATTCTCGAGCCTCTCAAGGGCGCCACGACGAAGTTCGAGAAGCTGATCACGACCTCCGCCGATTCGATGAAACTGCCGGACGCCAAGGTCGCCGGCCTGCCCGACGTCGCCGGATTGCTGACCCATTTCAAAGCCGACGACACCCCCCTCGTACTCGCCGCTCATATCACCGGCCCGGCCGAGACCGCCTTTCCCGACGGCCCACCCAAGGATAACAAGGATAAGGAGAAACCGGCCAAGCCGGGCGAGCCCGTCCCGCCGCGCGATGTCGTGCGCAAATCGGTGACGCCGATCAACGTCGTCGTGGTCGCCGACACCGACATGCTCGACGATCGCTTCTGGGAGCGCAGCGAAACGTTCCTCGGCCGTCCGGTCGTCGTGCCGCTCGCCGACAATGCCGACTTCGTCGCCAACGCGATCGAGGTGCTGGCCGGCGGCAACGACCTCGTCGGCCTGCGCAGCCGGGGCTCGTCGGCGCGGCCGTTCGAGGTGGTGCAGCGCATCCAGCGTGCCGCCGACGAGCGCTACGCCGCCGAACAGCAGGCGCTCGAACGGAAGCTCAAGCAGACCCAGGCCGAATTGCACGATTTGACGGCCGGGGAGCCGGCCGATGCCAAGTCTGCGCTGGCGCCGGAGCAGGCTCGGGCGGTGGCCCAGTTCCGCGCCGACATGCTGGCGACCCGCAGCAAGTTGCGCGCGGTGCAAACCGCGTTGCGGCAGGATATCGAGCGGTTGAAAGCGATCCTCGAATTTGTCGACATCGCATTGGTGCCGATCCTGGTCGCCGCCGCCGCGCTGGTGCTCGGCGCGTTGCGGCTGCGGCGCTGGCGCCACCGGCCTGCGCCGCCGGCGTGAGGAGCTGAACGATGCGCAAGGGAAGCTTTCTGCTGCTGCTCGGCGTGACCGTCCTGATGGTCGCGGCTGCCCTCCAGGGGCTGCTGAGCGGCGACCGCGCGGTGAGCCCTGCGATCCATGCCCAGCGGATGTTTCCCCACCTCGCAGCGCGCCTCGGCGATCTTGCCTGGATGCGCCTGTCGCACGGCAAGATGAAGGCGGATTTCGCGGAGATCGGCAACCATTGGGAGATCGTCGAGAAGGGCAACTATCCGGCTGCCTCGGGCAAGGTGCGCCGGCTGCTGCTCGGGCTCGCCGACCTCACCCTGATCGAGCCGAAGACCACCCGGCCGGCCTTGTTTGCCCGGCTCGGGCTCGACGACCCGAAAAACGGCAAATCGACGCTGGTGACCTTGCAGGATCGCACCGGCAACACCGTCGCCGCGGTGATCGTTGGCAAGACACGCCACGACCGGCTCGGCGCCGGCAATGACGGCGTTTATGTCCGCCGGCCCGACGACAACCGCACCTGGCTCGCCCGCGGCTCGCTCGACCTGCCGGACAGCCTCACCGGCTGGCTCGACCGCCGCATCCTCGACATCGCCGAAGCCCGCATCGCGGCGGTGACGCTGACCGGCAGCGACGGGACCGCGCTGGTGCTGCGCCGCGCCGCGCCGGGCGGCAAGTTCGCCGTTGCCGACGCGCCCGCCGATACGAAATTCAAGGACCCGGCGGCCCTCGCCAAACCCGCGGCGGCGCTCGCCGATCTCCAGCTCGACGATGTCAAGCCGGCCGCAGACCTTGCTGTGCCACAAAGCGGCGTCGCCACTGCGTCGTTCACCACCTTCGACGGCCTGACGATCAAGCTGCGGCTGCTGACCCGCGACAACGTCGATTGGGTCGCGCTGGAGGCCGTCGGGAATGGCAAAGAGGCGGCCGATGCGAAGGCGCTCGACGCGAACGTCGCGCGCTGGACCTACGCGATCCCGGCCGAGCGGGCAAAGCTGCTGCGCACCCGGCTCGGCGACCTCGTCGCGCCGGCAAAGGGCTCGTGATGTCGGCCGAGACTTTCGCGCCGAACCCGCTGTCGCCCTGCCTCGGCATCTGCCTGATGGACCCAAGGACGCGCATGTGCCGCGGCTGCCTGCGCACGATCGAGGAGATCGCCGGCTGGTACACGGCAAGCCCCGCCGATAAGCACGAAATTCTGGCGCGGCTCGCGCAACGTCGCGCCGCCGCGCCGCAAGGTCGGCCATGAACGCGAGGGCCGGCGGATTGATCCTGGCGGTGCTGCTCGCCGGATGCGGCAGCCCCGAGCCGAATTGGGTGAGACCCGCCGCCGATGCTGCCGCGACGGCCCGCGCCTATCAGGACTGCAGCGAAACGGCATCCAGCGCGGTCCGGACCGACGCCAACATCGACCAGGACATTCTGGCCAGCCGGCAGAACGATTGGCAGCGCTCCAGCGTCGTGCGTCTGCAGAGCCAGGCGATGCAGGACCACACCCGTGATCGCGCCGATGCGATCATCGCCGCCTGCATGAAGTCAAAGGGCTTCACGCCGGCCCGATAACCGGTCCCGCGTTCAGGCCGCCTTGCGCAAAGCCAGGCTCTGCCACACGTCGGACAACGCGGCGACCAGCGCCTCGATGTCGGCGTCGCTGTGCAGCGGGGTCGGGGTCAGCCGCAACCGCTCGGTGCCGCGCGGCACGGTCGGGTAATTGATCGGCTGCACGTAGATGCTGTGTTGGCTCAGCAGGAGGTCGGACGCGGCGCGGCACAACGCGGCATCGCCGACCATGACGGGCACGATATGGCTTACCGACGGCATCACCGGCAGCCCCGCCTCGCGCAGCCGGCGCTTGACGCGCGCGACCCGTTCCTGGTGCGTGGCACGCTCGTTCATGCTCTCCTTCAGGTGGCGCACCGCGGCGAGCGCGCCGGCCGCCAGCAATGGCGGCATCGCGCTGGTGAAGATAAACCCCGGGGCATGGCCGCGCAGAAAATCGACCAGCAGAGCCGACCCCGCGATATATCCGCCCATCACGCCAAACGCCTTGGCGAGGGTGCCCTGGATCACGGTCAGCCGCTGCGAGACGCCGTCGCGCTCGGCAATGCCGCCGCCGTGCTCGCCGTAAAGCCCGACCGCATGCACCTCGTCGAGATAGGTCATCGCGCCATAGCGCTCGGCGACGTCGCACAATTTTGCGAGGGGCGCGATGTCGCCATCCATCGAATAGACCGATTCGAAGCAGACGAGCTTCGGCAGGTCGGCCGGCAATGCCGCGAGCAGATCGGCTAGATGCCCGGCGTCGTTATGGCGGAAGATCTGCTTCTCGGTGCGGCCGTTGCGGATGCCGGCGATCATCGAGGCGTGGTTCATCTCGTCCGACAGCACGACCATGCCGGGCATGCTGGCCGCCAGCGTCGACAATGCCGCCTCGTTGGCGACAAAGCCCGAGGTAAAGACCAACGCCGCCTCGCGCCCGTGCAAATCGGCCAACTCGCGTTCGAGCAGGACATGCGCGTGGCTGGTGCCGGAGATGTTGCGGGTGCCGCCCGCCCCGGCGCCCGACTCGCGCAACTCCCGTTCCATCGCCGCCAGCACCTTGGGGTGCTGACCCATGCCGAGATAGTCGTTCGAGCACCACACCGTGACCTCGGTGCCGATGCGATGATCGAAGGCGCGCGGGAACTGGCCGCACCGCCGCTCGAGATCGGCAAAAACCCGGTAGCGTCCCTCGGCGTGGAGCGCGTCGAGGCGCGATTTGAAGAAGCTATCGAAATCCATTTATCGTTTCCGCCGTCCTAGACGTGCAACCATAGCATATCGCGCGATCATCGCCATTGCGCGGTGTGTCGCAACGCCGCGCGGTAGCGCCGACTATTTCTTCTGCCGGCACACGAAGGTCGCATGGGCCGGCAGCAGGACCGGGCAGTATTGCAGGTACCAATCGGTGTCGACCGGCTCCGCGGTCTTGCCGGCGCCGCATTCCTTCTGCGCCTGCGTCCTGACCTCGGCAAGCGAGGTCGTCAACCTGTTGTAACACAACCCGAGGCTCTGACCCGCCGCAGTACCAGGCGCCGCCGGGCTCGGCACGGTGGCAAACGGCTCGAGCGCGCTGCCGCAACCGCCGAGCGCCGCGGCGCCAAGCAGCGCCAGCGCCGCCGCTGCGCGCCACGTCATGTGGCCGCGGCCAGCGCGCGCTCGGCGAACAGCGCCGCCGCGATCAGTCGCACATCGTCGCCGACCCGGCCGACGAGTTGGATG
Source organism: uncultured Alphaproteobacteria bacterium (assembly GCA_963746885.1). Lineage (GTDB taxonomy): Bacteria > Pseudomonadota > Alphaproteobacteria > ATCC43930 > CGMCC-115725 > DATARH01. The sequence continues at coordinate 209,646 of CAVVDM010000009.1, read as the reverse complement.
CCGGTCGGCAGCCCGCTGTCGCCCCAGATCGCCGGCAAGGTCACGCACGGCACGCCGAGCAGGGTCCACATCCGGTTGAACACCGGGTTGCCGGTATAGCCGAGGCCCGGCGGCGCCTCGCCCGGCGCGGCCGGCACCAGCATCGCATCGCACGGCCCAAAAAACGCGTCGAGCCGACCGCGCGCCGCGGCGGTCTCGGCCTGTGCGCGATCGTAGGCGTCGGCGCCCACCGTCATCCCGGCATCGAGCATCTGGGCCAGGCGCGGCGACAATTCGGCACTGTGCTGCAGCCGCTCATGTGCCAGGCTGCGCACCAGTTCGAAGCCCATCACCGCGTCCTGCGCCGCGGTCAACCCGCGATGCTCGGGCGGGACGGCGATCTCGGCGACCCAGGCGCCGGCATGCTGCAACGCGGCGCGGGCATGGTCGAGCGCCGCCGCGGTGCTCGGCTCGGCGTCGTCCCACATCGGCGTGCGGTAGAGGCCGAAGCGCGGCGGCGCCGCCGGCATCGTCGACCTCGCGCAAGGCCGGCCTGCCGGCGATCACCCCGGCGAAGAACGCCGCGTCGGCCACGTCGCGCGCCATCGTGCCGATCGTGTCGAGGCTGTCGGCGAGCATCTTGACCCCGGCGCGCGGGATCACGCCGAAACTCGGCTTGAACCCGACGATCCCGCAGAACGACGCCGGCCGGATCACCGATCCCGCGGTCTGCGTCCCGAAGGCGAGCGGCACCATGCCGTCCGCCACCGCGGCGGCCGAGCCGCTCGACGAGCCGCCCGGCGTGTGCGCCGGGTTGCGCGGGTTGGCCGTCTTGCCCGGGGTGAAGCAGGCGAATTCGGTGGTGACCGTCTTGCCGAGGACGATCGCCCCGGCGGCGCGCGCCAGCGCAACGCAGGCGGCATCGGCCGCCGGGCGATGGCCCTGGTAGATCGACGAGCCATAGCCGGTCGGCAGGTCGGCGGTGTCGATCAGATCCTTGACCGCGATCGGGATGCCGTGCAGCGGCGCACCGCTCGGCGGCAATGCATCGCACCGGCGCGCGGCGGCGAGCGCCGCATCGCGATCGAGATATTGCCAGGCGCCGACCATCGGCTCGCGCGCGCCGATATGGTCGAGGCAGGCCGAGACGAGCGCCTCGGCGCTGAGCCGGCCGGCGGCGATCTCCTGCGCGGCCGCACGAGCGGAAAGAGACAGGGGATTGGGCATTGCGGCCTCTTTGGTGACGAGCGTCGGCGAAACCCTAGCGCCGGCAAGCCCGCGGCGGAAGCGCCGCGCGAGCGCACCGTGGCGGCCGGGGATGTGGCAGGAGCCTCGCCCCTACAGCCGAAAGCGCGCTATTATGAGCAGCAGGCTCCGAACGCTCGCGATGGACGGAGCCGGCGAGGAATGAACGGCGATGCGTGAGCACGGCGCAGGCGAACGCGACGACGCGGAGCGCCGGACCCTGGCGTTGATGGGGTTCATCGTGATTTTGGTGCTGGCGATTGCCGGGATCGTTCTTGTCCGCGATCTGCGCCAGAATGCTAGTCTCGAGGACTGCCTGATGTCGGGCCGGCACAACTGCGCCCCGATCGAGGTGCCGGCACGCGAGCCGTAGCCGACACGCCGCGATGGCAGCGGCGGAACAGTCCGCGCCTACCACCACCACAAGCCAAACGCCGCCACCGCGCCGAAACCCCAGCAGTAGATCGCGAACGGCACCAGCGCATCGTCAAAATTGTGCCGGCGGAAATAGCGCATCAGGAACGCGACGCTGGCAAAGGCGGTGACCCCGGCGACGATTCCGGCCGCCACCGCCAGCGAGCTGATCCCGTGCCCGGGCAAGGCAAGCAGCTTGGGGATCTCCAGCACTGCCGCGCCGGCGATGACCGGAGTGGCAATCAGAAACGAGAAATGCGCCGATTCGGTGTGGTGCAGGCCGGTGACCAGCCCACCGACCATGGTCGCCCCCGAACGGGAAATGCCGGGGATGAAGGCGGCGCACTGCCAGATGCCGATCGCCAGCGCGCCGCGCCAGCCGAGTTCGTCGAGCGAGTGCTGCCAGCCGCGGTCCGGCGCGCGGTTGCGCATGCGGTCGCCAAGCAGCAGCAGGAAGCCGTTGACGATCAGAAACGCGGCCGCGATCAGCGGCGACGCGAAGAGCCCCCGTACCAGCTTCTCGAAGGCAAAGCCGAGCACGACGGCGGGCAACGTCGCGACGACGATGAGCCCGAACAGTCGCCGCGCCTCTGCTGCGGCATCGCGATCCACCCCGCCAAGCCCGGTCAGCCCCGCCGCGATGAACAGCCAGTCACGCCAGAAATACAGCAACAGCGCCACCGCCGTGCCGACATGCAAGACCACGACGAACGGCAGAAACGACGGCGCATGCTGGTCGATCGGCCAGCCGAGCAAGGCCGGCACAATGACGGCATGGCCGAGGCTGCTGATCGGAAACAGCTCGCTGATCCCTTGCAGGACGGCAAGGGCGAAAGCGTACAAGGCGACCATGGCTCCGCCGGCGTGCGCGATTGAGGTAGCCGCGCGATGCGGCGGGACGCGTCTTTCATACGGCAAGACCACGGCGCCGACCACCGCCATGACGACGCGATCACGATGCGATCGCGTCGGTTGACACCGGTCGGGCCGCTCGCTCATGGTGACAAGGCTGATTTCGGCCTTTCGGGACGGGGCTTATGACGGATTCGCATCTTGCCGCCACGATCGACGCCGCCTGGGAGGGGCGCGAACAGGTGTCGCCGGCCACCAGGGGCGCGTGGCGCGACGCCGTCGAGGCCGCGCTCGACGGGCTCGACGACGGGAGCCTGCGCGTCGCCGAGAAGAGGGCGGCGCCCCTGGCAGACTGGCAGGTCCATCAATGGCTGAAGAAGGCGGTGCTGCTGTCGTTCCGCCTCAACGACATGGTCGAGATCCCGGGCGGCCCGGTCGATCCCGAGCGCGGCGCCGCCAAATGGTGGGACAAGGTGCCCTCCAAATTCGCCGGGTGGTCGTCGAACCGCTTCCGCGACGCCGGCTTCCGCGCGGTGCCCGGCGCGATCGTGCGGCGCTCGGCCTATATCGCGCCGAACGTCGTGCTTGATGCCGAGCTTCGTCAATGTCGGCGCCCATGTCGGCAGCGGCACGATGGTCGACACCTGGGCGACGGTCGGCTCGTGCGCCCAGATCGGCAAGAACTGCCACCTGTCGGGCGGGGTCGGGATCGGCGGCGTGCTCGAACCGCTGCAGGCCGAGCCGGTCATCATCGAGGACGATTGCTTTATCGGCGCGCGCAGCGAGGTGGTCGAGGGGGTCATCGTCGAGCAGGGCGCCGTCCTCGCGATGGGCACCTTCATCAGTTCGACGACCAAGATCGTCAACCGCGACACCGGCGAAATCCACATGGGGCGGGTGCCGGCCTATTCGGTCGTCGTGCCGGGCTCGTTTCCCGGCAAGAAGCTGCCCGACGGCAGCCCGGGTCCCAGCCTCTACTGCGCCGTCATCGTCAAGCAGGTCGACGCGCAGACCCGCGCCAAAACCTCGATCAACGAGCTCTTGCGCGAATGAGCGAGGCGGCGGCAAACGCCAATCCGCTCGACCCGGTCGAGCTCGCGGCCGAGCTGATCCGCCGGCCGAGCGTCACCCCCAGGGACGAGGGGGCACTCGACATCGTCGCGTCCCGCCTCGAACCGCTCGGCTTCCGCTGCCACCGCCTCGTGTTCGACGATCCCGGCCCCAATGGCGAGGCGACCGCGCCGATCGCCAATCTCTACGCCCGCTGGGGCACCGGGCACCCCAATCTGTGCTTTGCCGGACATACCGACGTGGTGCCGACCGGCCCGGAGGAGGGCTGGTCGTTCGCGCCGTTTGCTGCCGACATGCGCGATGGCGCCTTGTGCGGCCGCGGCGCGGTCGACATGAAGGGCGCGATCGCCGCCTTCGCCGCCGCGGCCGAGCGTTTCCTGACGGCGCGCGGCGACACCTTCGCCGGCTCGATCAGCCTCTTGATCACCGGCGACGAGGAGGGGGTCGCGGTCAACGGCACGCGGAAGGTGCTCGACTGGCTGCACGCAGCGCGGCGAAGCGCTCGACGCCTGCGTCGTCGGCGAGCCGACTTCGGCCGCCGCGCTCGGCGACATGATCAAGATCGGGCGGCGCGGCAGCATGACCGGCCGGCTCACCGTCGAGGGCGTGCAGGGCCATGTCGCCTATCCGCATCTGGTCGACAACGCGGCGCACCGTATCGTCGCGCTGCTGCACGCCCTGACGACGCAGCCGATCGACGCCGGCACGGCGCATTTCCAGCCGTCGAGCCTGCAGGTGACGACGATCGACATCGGCAACCCGGCGACCAATGTCGCGCCGGGCGTCGCGCGCGCCACCTTCAACATCCGCTTCAACGATCTGTGGACCAGCGCGACGCTCAAATCCTGGGTCGAGGACAGGCTCGCCGCGGTCGGTGGCAGCTACCGGCTCGCCTGGGAGGTCAGCGGCGAATCCTTTCTGGTGCCGCCCGGCCCGGTCAGCGAGTGCCTTGCCGCTGCGATCGGCGCGGTCACCGGCCGCACGCCGGAACTCAGCACCACCGGCGGCACCTCGGACGCGCGCTTCATCCAGGCCCATTGCCCGGTCGCCGAATTCGGCCTCGTCGGCCTGACCATGCACAAGGCCGACGAGCGTGTCGAACTCGCCGACCTGGCGCAGCTGACCACGATCTACGAAGCCTTCCTCGACCGTTTTTTCGCGCGCACATGACGGTGTCCGCCTGGACCGAGATGCAGCTGGCGGTCGCCGGGGCATTGCGCCTCGCGATCGGCGACCGCCGCGGGCTCGGGTTTTTCGACATTTCGATCGACGGGTTCTGGCATTCGTTTCGCGCCGCCTTCGTCTGCTACCCGCTCTACCTGCTGCTGTTGGGCATCGGGGTCGAGGCGGCGCAATGGGACGCCGCGGGCGTCACGACGATCGTCCTCGTCAAGACCATCGCGTATGTGACCTCATGGGCAGCGTTCCCATTGTTGATCCTGCCGCTCACCCGTTGGCTCGACCGCGAGAACCGGTTTCTCGCCTTCATGGTCGCCTACAACTGGTCGCAAATACCGCAGACGGTGCTGGTGGCACTGATCGCCGTCGACGGCGCGACGGGGCTGCTGGCGCCCTCCACCACGCAGTTCGCCGGACTGGTCGCGACCGCCGCGGTCCTGGTCTATGAGTGGTACATCGCCCGGGTGGCGCTCGCCGTTACGCGCGCGCAAGCCGTGCTCGTCGTCATCGTCGACCTGCTGCTCGGGACCGTGTTGGGCCGCATCGCCGAATCACTGTATTAGGGCGTCCCGTCGTTGCAGATCAGCTCGTAGCGCACCGCGACGAGCGCCAGCCCGTCGGCCGGCGCGGTCGGGCCGCCGGCGCGGCGGTCGCGGGCGGCGAGCGCGCGGGCGACATCCTCGGGCCGCCACCGCCCGACCCCGACCAATTTCAGCGTCCCGACCATGTTGCGCACCTGATGGTGCAGGAACGAGCGCGCCCGCGCCGCGATGTGGATCTCTTCGCCAACCAGCGACAGCTCGAGCGCGTCGAGCGTCTTGACCGGCGACTTCGCCTGGCACAGCGAGTCGCGGAAGGTCGAGAAATCGTGATGGCCGACGAGGTGGCGCGCGCCTTGCCGCATCGCCGCGACATCGAGCGGCGGCGCGACATGCCACACCAGCCCGCGCTCCAGGGCCGGCGGCGCCCGGCGGTTCAGGATGCGGTAGCGATAGTGCCGGCCGGTCGCCGACAGGCGCGCATCGAAACCGGTCGCGGCCGGCTCGACCGTAAGGACGCTGATTGCATGCGGGCGCAGGTGGAAGTTGACCGCGCCGCGGATCTCGTCGGGATCGGCGGCGCGGGCGAGGTCGATATGCGCGACCTGGGCCAGCGCATGGACCCCGGCATCGGTGCGCCCTGCCCCGAACACCGTGACCCTTTCGCCGCAGAAGCGGTAGAGCGCGGTCTCCAGCGCCTCCTGGATCGATAATCCGTTCTTCTGCCGCTGCCAGCCGACGAGGCCGGTGCCGCAATATTCGATCGTCAGCCGGTAGCGGGGCACGGCAATACCGTCCCGGGCGGCAGCGCGAAACCGCGCAGAAATGCCGCCGTGTCGAGCGCGGCACGGCCCGGCCGCTGCAATCTGAGCAGCCGCAATGCGCCCTCGCCGCAGGCAACCGACAGGCGCGCGTCCAGGATCGTGCCAGGCGCCGCCGACGCAGCCTGCGTGTCAACCTCGGCCGCGAGCACGCGCAGCCGCTCGCCGCGCGCCGCGAAGAACGCGCCGGGCCACGGGTCGAAGGCGCGCACCTGCCGCTCGAGCACGGCGGCCGGTTGGCGCCAATCGAGCCACGCCTCCTCGCGCCGCAGCTTGGCCGCATAGCTGACGCCCTCTGCCGGCTGCGGCCACGCCGCCAGCGTGCCGCCCGCAACTCCGTCGAGCGCCATCAGGATCAGCCGGGCGCCGAGCTCGGCGAGCCGCTCGCCCAATGCGCCGGCCGTCGCTTCCGGCCCGATCGCGATCCTCTCTTGCAGCAGGATCGGCCCGGTATCGAGCCCCGCATCCATCTGCATGATCGTGATGCCGGTCTCGCGGTCGCCGGCGAGCAGCGCCCGCTGGATCGGCGCCGCGCCGCGCCAACGCGGCAACAGCGAGGCATGAACATTGAGGCAGCCGAGACGCGGCGCCGCCAACACCGGCGCGGGCAGGATCAGCCCATAGGCCGCGACGACCGCCGCATCGGCCGGGATTGAAGCGAATTCAGCCTGTGCCTCAGGGTTGCGCAGGCTGGTCGGGCAGTAGACCGCGATACCCTCCCGCTCGGCCAGCGCCTGCACCGGCGACGGCTGCATCCGATGCCCGCGGCCGGCCGGGCGCGGCGGCTGGGTATAAACCGCGCGGATGCGATGCCCCGCCGCGACCAGCCCCGCGAGGATCGTCACGGCAAATTCCGGCGTCCCCATGAAAACGAGATCGAGCGGCGCGGCCACCGATTACTGTGCCGCCGCGAGAATGCGGCTGCGCTTTGTTTTGGCCAGCTTGCGCAGGATGATGCCGCGCTTCAACGACGAGATGTGGTCGACGAACAACAGCCCGTCGAGATGGTCGATCTCGTGCTGCAGGCAGGTCGCAAGCAGGCCCTTTGCCTCGATCTCGCGAATCTCGTTCTCGTGATCGAGATAGCGCAGGCGGATCGCGGCCGGGCGCTCGACATCGGCGTAATGCTCAGGCAAGGACAGGCAGCCCTCGTTCGCCATCGTCATCTCGTCGGAACGCCACACGATCTCGGGATTGGCGATGCGCATCGGCTGCGGCTTCTCGCCGTCGCGCGCGACATCGGCGACGAGGACGCGCTGCGCCACCCCGACCTGCGGCGCGGCGAGCCCGATGCCGATCGCGAGGTACATCGTCTCGAGCATGTCGTCCATCAGCCGGCGCACCTTGGCGTCGACCGCCACGACCGGCTTTGCATTCACCTTGAGCCGCGGATCGGGCGCGGTGATGATCGGTAACAGGGCCATGCGGGGCTAGGTAGGCGTCGGGTCACCCTGCGTCAATATTGCCGCGCTCACGCCACCGCGTCGCGCAGCCGCGCCAGATCGTCGAGCGCCTCGGGCATCGCCATGCACAGCACGTCGTCAAAGCCGACCTCCTTGATCCACCGCAGCCTGTCGCGGGCCGCCGCTTCGCCGCCGGTCAGCATCACCGTGGCACGGCCGCCCAACGGCATGTTCTCGGCGTTGCCGTGCAGGTCGATGATGACGTTGGAGAGCACCGCGCGCTTGCCGCCGGCGTCGCGGTAGAATTTGATGCCGGCCTCCAGCTCATGCGGCTGCGGATAAAGGCCCGAGGCGATCCAGCCGGCGCAGCGCTCGGCCGCGTACACGATCCACCGCTTGTTGCGCCAGGCGCCGAGCAGCAGGTCCGGTCCGCCCTCGGTGCCGGGCCACGGGGTCAACGCCCCGCCGTCCAGCGGCTCGCCGCGCCAGGCCTTGCCCATGATGTCGAGCGAGGCCATCAAGGTCTTGAAGCGCTGCTCGTAATCGAGGCCGACCAGGTCGAAATCGACCTTGGTCGAGCCGCTGCCGAGACCCAGCTTCAGGCGCTTGCCGGTTATCGCGTGCAGCCCCGCGAGGCGGTGCGCCAGCTCCACGGGATGGCGCACCGGGACCTGCAAGACGCAGGTGCCGATCTCGATCCCGTTGGTAACCGCGGCGATGACGCTCATCAGGACGATCGGGTCAAGGGTCGGGCGGCCGCGCCCGAAAGAGTTGGTCACCCACAACCCGTCAAATCCCCTGGCCTCCACCGCCCGCGCGAAGCTGGCAAAGCGGTCGAGCGTTTGCCCGGCCATATCCGGCGTTCCCCGCAGAACATTGACGACGTGCACTCTCATAAAATCCAATCCCCCGCTTAATCTTCCGCCGCCAGGAAGCGCTCGGCCAGCCGCGCGAAGAAGCTGACCCCGACCGGCAGCGCACTGTCGTTGAAGTCGTAGCGGGCGTTGTGCAGCATGCAGCCGCCTTCGCCCGCGCCATTGCCGAGCCACAGCATCGCCCCGGGCCGGGCCTGCAGCATGTACGAGAAATCTTCGCCCCCGAGCGAGGGCGCGACATTGCGCTCGACCCGCTCCTCGCCGCAAATCTCGGCCGCAACGTCGGCGGCAAAGGACGCTTCGTCGGCGTGATTGATGGTCGGCGGATAGCCGCGCCGATAGGTGAACTCTGCGGTGGCGCCGTGCACGGCAGCAGTGCCGTGCACCACCTCGCCCATCCGCCGCTCCAACAGGTCGCGCACCTCCGGCCGGAAGCTGCGCACCGTGCCGCCGATGTGGAGTTCGTCCGGGATCACGTTGTAGGCCGAGCCGCCGCGCATGAAGCCGATGCTGATCACCGACGATTCGACCGGGTCCACATTACGCGACGGGATCGTCTGCAATGCCATGACGGTCTGAGCTGCGATCACGAACGGGTCGCAGCCGAGATGCGGATAGGCGGCATGGCCGCCGCGCGCCGTGATGCGGATGTCGAAACGGTCGGAAGCGGCAAGCATCGGCCCGGCGCGGACCGCCATGCTGCCGATCGGGATGCCCGGCTTGTTGTGCATTGCGAAGACCGCGTCGCACGGGAACTTGTCGAACAGCCCTTCCTGCACCATGACGCGGCCGCCGCCATAGCCTTCCTCGCCCGGCTGAAAGATGAAATGGACGGTGCCCTCGAAATTGCGCGTCGCGGCGAGGTAGCGCGCCGCGCCCAACAGCATCGTCGTGTGCCCGTCATGGCCGCAGCCATGCATCTTGCCGTCATATTGCGAGCGGTGGGGAAACTCGTTCATCTCCTGCATCGGCAGGCAGTCCATGTCGGCGCGCAAGCCGATTGCGCGCAGCGAATTGCCGCGCCGGATGGTGCCGACGACGCCGGTCTGGGCAAGGCCGCGATGCACCTCGCAGCCATATTCCGCCAGCTTCTGCGCGACCAGATCGCCGGTCCGCTCCTCGGTGAACCCGAGCTCGGGGTGCGCATGGATGTCATGGCGCATCGCGGTCAGCTCATCGAGATAGTCGAGCACCTCGGGAATGATCGGCATGGCGGCTCCGGGAATGGCCGGCGGCTGGCGCGCGCCGGCGCAAGGATTGGGCCTTAGAACCATTCCACCATAACGGCACTCCGCCGCCGCAGCCAACAGGCTTGGCGACTCACAATAATCCGGCTCCGCCCAGCACGGCGCCGGCGACCACGTACCACAGCGGGTTGAGCCGCGTGCACAGAATGAGGCCGGCGGCGCCCGCGGTCAGGACGGCGCTCGGCCAGCCGACATCGCCGGTGCGCGCGATCACAAAGCCGCCGGCCGTGACGAGCCCGATCGTCACCGGCGCGAGGCCGCGGCGAACGCGGCGCTGCCAGGTCCGGTCACGAAACCGCTCCCACCAGCGGAAGGCGGTGAAAGCCAGCGTGCATGACGGCCCGAAGGTCGCGAGCGAACCCGCCATCGCCGCCGGCAGCCCGCCGACCTTCCACCCGATCAAGCCGGTCAACAGGATCATGTTGGGCCCGGGGATCGCCTGCACGATCGCAAAGCAATTGGCGAAGTCCTGATCGGTCAGCCAGCCGTGCCCGGCGACGATGAAATTGTGCAGGTCGGGCAATATCCCGGGCGTGCCGCCGAAGCTGATCAGCGACAGCAGCGCCAGGTGCGCGATCAGCACCGCCGAGGGCGCGCCCATGCCGCCGTCACCCGCTCCGGCCGGCGGCCGCAACGCTCAACGGCACCAGCACGACCACGACGAGCAATAACGGCTGCCTTGCGACCGCCAGGCCGGCAAAAGCGAGTGCGGCGAACAGCAAGGCCATCGGCCGGCCGCGATGCGGCATCAGGAGCTTGATGCCGGTGCCGATTATCAGGCCGGCCGCGGCGGCGGAGATGCCACGCAAAACGTTCTGCAACAGCCCGATATGCGCGTAGCTGAGAAACAGCGCGCCGAGCCCGAACCCGACAATCCACGGGATCACGATAAAGCCGGACAGCGCCGCGAGCGAGCCGGCCGGGCCGCGAAACCTGGCGCCGATGCACACCGTGACGCTGACCAGGTTGGGACCGGGGAGAAACTGGCAGAAACTCAGGATCTCGGCGAATTCCTGATCGTTCAGCCAAGCTTGCCGCTCAACCACCATGCGCCGCAGCCACACCAGCGGCCCGCCGAACGCGCAGAGCGACACCTTGAGGAAAGCGACGAACAGCGCGGCAAGCGTGACCTCGCGGCCCGATCTGTCGTCCTCCGCGGAGGCTGCCATCAGGCGAAGGCGCGGGTGAACGCGGCCGCCACGGCGCGCTGCGCGTTCATCGCGTCGTCGACCGCGGGCACCATGCCGAAGAAGGCGTGGATCATGCCCTGGTATTCGCGGTACTCGACCGCGACCCCGGCGCGGCGCAGAGCCTCGGCATAGCGCTCGCCGTCGTCATGCAACACGTCGCACTCGGCGGTGACGACGATCGCCGGCGCGACCCCGGCGAGACTCGCCGCCTTGATCGGCGAGGCGCGCCAATCCTCGGCGTCGGCCGGGCTGCGCAGATAATGCTGCTGAAACCACACCATCGCGGCGCGGGTCAGCAATCCGTAGCCCACGGCAAATTTTTCGTAGCTGGGGGTGCTCAGCGCATAGTCGCTGATCGGATAGACCAGCGACTGCAGCCGCAGCCTGGGACCGCCCCTGTCGCGCGCCATCAGCGCCATGACCGCGGCTAGGTTGGCGCCGGCGCTGTCGCCGTGGACGCCGAGCCGCGCCGGATCGGCGCCGAGGCTCGCGGCATTGGCGTGCAGCCATTCGAGCGCCGCGAACGAATCCTCGACCGCCGCGGGGAAGCGGTGCTCCGGCCCCATCCGGTAATCGACCGAGCAGACCAGCGCCGCCGCGCCATGGCACAGATTGCGCGCGATCAGATCGTGCGTGTCGAGGCTGCCGATGACGTGGCCGCCGCCGTGGTAATAGGCGATCGCCGGCACCGTGCCCGCGGCGTTCGGCCAGTAGAGGCGCACCGGGATCGGCCCGGCCGGGCCGGGGATCGTGCGGTCCTCGACGCGCGCCACCGGCAACGGCTCGGCCTTGCGGCTTTTCGCCGTGTCCTCCATCTGCCGGCGCGCCTCGACCGGGCTCATCGCCTCGATCGGCTGCATGCCGATCTTCTCCATCACCTCAAGGGCTTTGACGATTTGTGGATGCAGGCTCGGTATGGCTTCTGTCACGGCGCTCCCTCGGTCGCCCCGGAATGACAATGCCTCGGGGCTTCGCTACGATATGGATGGGAAATCATGGAGCCGCCGTGCCGACCGCCGCAAGCCCGTTCCGCCTCGACGGCAAGATCGCGCTGGTGACCGGCGCCGGGCGCGGGATCGGCCGCGCCGTGGCGCTGGCCTTGGCCGAGGCCGGCGCCGAATTGCTGCTGAACAGCCGCAGCCCGCAGCAGCTCGATGCGGTCGCCGGGGAAATCGCCGCGCAGGGCGGCCGGGCACGGGCGTTGCCGTTCGATGTCACCGACAGTGCCGCCGCGCGCGCCGCCATCGCCGCCTTGCCGCGCCTCGACATCCTGGTCAACAATGCCGGGGTCAACCGGCCGCAACCCTTTCTCGCGGTCGACGAGCCGACGCTCGACCGGATGATCGCGCTCAACATGAAGGCCGTGTTTGTTGCGTCGCAGGCGGCGGCGCGGCTGATGGTCGAGGCCGGCGCCGGGGTCCCCGGGGGAGTTATCATCAACATGACCTCGCAGATGGGCCATGTCGGCTCGGAGCGCGACCGCACGGTCTACGTGATGACAAAGCACGCCGTCGAGGGGCTGACCAAGGCGATGGCGGTCGAATTGGCGCCGAAGGGCGTGCGCGTCGTGTCGATCGCGCCGACTTTCGTGCTGACGCCGCTGTCACAGCCCTTTCTCGACGACCCCGACACGCGCAAATGGATCCTCGACCGCATCCCGCTGGGCCGCCTCGGCACGGTCGAGGAGGTGGCCAACGCGGTCGTCTTCCTCGCCTCGCCCGCCGCCAGCCTCGTCACCGGCTCCTCGCTCCTCGCAGACGGCGGCTGGACCGCATGGTGATTCTCAGGAGGACGTGATGCCCCGCCACATCAAGACGGCCGCGCTGGCCGGCACGCAGGAAGAAGCCGACGCCAAGACCCGCGCCACGGTCGAGGCGATCATCGCCGATGTCCGCGCCCGCGGCGACGCGGCGGTGCGGGAATTGTCGGAGAAGTTCGACAAATGGTCGCCGGCGAGTTTCCGCCTCAGCGACGCAGAGGTCGCCGCCCTCGTGGCCCAGGTGTCACCGCAGACGATCGACGACATCAAATTCGCGCAGGCGCAGATCCGCAATTTCGCGCAGATCCAGCGCGCCGCGCTGCAGGATGTCGAGGTCGAGACATTGCCCGGGGTCGTGCTCGGCCATCGCCACATCCCGGTCGGCAGCGTCGGCTGCTACGTGCCGGGCGGGCGCTACCCGATGGTCGCCTCGGCGCATATGTCGATCGTCACCGCCAAGGTTGCCGGGGTCGGCCACATCGCCGCCTGCACGCCGCCCAACCAGGGCGGGCCGCACCCGGAAACGATCGCCGCGATGCATCTCGGCGGCGCCGACGAAATCTACGTGCTGGGCGGCGTTCAGGCGGTGGCGGCGATGGCGCTCGGCACCGAGACGTTCAAACCCGTAGACATGCTGGTCGGCCCCGGCAACGCCTATGTCGCCGAGGCCAAGCGCCAGCTTTACGGCCGGGTCGGCATCGATCTGTTCGCCGGGCCGACCGAAATTCTGGTCATCGCCGACGATACGTGCCGACGCCGAGATGTGCGCCACCGATCTGCTCGGCCAGGCCGAGCATGGGCCGACCTCGCCGGCGACCCTGCTGACCACCTCGGAAAAGCTGGCGCACGACACGGTCGCCGAAATCGCCCGCCAGCTCACCGTGCTGCCGACCGCCGATGTCGCCGGCGTCGCGTGGCGCGACTATGGCGAAGTTATCCTGTGCGCCGACGACGATGAAATGGTCGCCGAGGCCGACCGCATCGCCGCCGAGCATGTCGAGGTCCTGACCCGCGAGCCGCGCGTTTGGCTCGACCGCCTGCACAATTACGGCGCGCTGTTCCTCGGCCCCGAGACCAACGTCTCCTACGGCGACAAGGTGATCGGCACCAACCACACGCTGCCGACCAAGGGCGCCGCCCGCTACACCGGCGGCCTGTGGGTCGGCAAATTCCTCAAGACCTGCACCTACCAGGAGGTCAAGACCGCCGAGGCGAGCGCGATGATCGGCGAATATTGCAGCCGGCTATGCGCCATCGAGCGCTTCTGGGGCCACAAGGAGCAAGCCGATCTGCGCGTCCGCCGCTACGGCCGCAAGAACGCGGCGGAGTAATGCGGCTATTCCGCGAACATCTCTCGTCGGGCGGCGAGGGTGGCGCGGGGAGTAGCGGCGCTGACGGCGCCGAGCCGGCGCCGCTGGTCTCCCGAGCGGGGGCGCGCTTCAGGAGGTGCGCCGCCGGATCAGCCCGAAACCGAGCAACGCCGTGGCAAGGATCCCCATCGTGCCAGGCTCCGGAATAGCCGCCGCCGTCGCATCGACCGACACATTGTCGAGGGCCCAATTTGCGTCGTTACCTGCGGACAACGACGAGGCATCGAAAAAGGTCAGCGTGGTCGATAGGGAGGTCGCAGTGAAATCGAAGGTGTGTTCGGTCCAACCAAAGCCCGACGGCATGTTGGCCGTCTGCGAGGTCATGCCGGCATTGTTTACGCTGACCGTAACCTGCTGGGCCGCATCGACGGCCACGTAGTCGTTCAGCCAATAGCTCACAGTATACGTCGTCCCGCTGGACGTTATAAAGCTCTGCGCTAACGAGCCGCCAATATACCCGCTATTCCCCCAACTAATCCACTGGTTACCACTTTGGGGATCAACGCTACCGTCGGAGCCGTTTTGGAGGTACTCACTGCCACCACTCCCCGCCCAAGTCCAGCTTGTGACAGTACCACTAGAAATCGACTCGGAAGTTTGAGCAGTGATTGCCGGATCTTCGAAATCGCCATTGGACAGCAGGTTTGCGGAGGCAGCCACCGGGACGCCCAGGGCAGCCAGCGCGAAAACGAGGGAAAGTGCCGTACCGAGCCTGCCAAACATCACGACCGCCTGTATTGTAAAACTGCGTCGATTTCGTATGAGCAAAACTCATGCCATTCAAGAAAGACCCATTAATCTACTGGCGTCGCTGGGAAGCGGCGACTTTCGCGCGAGGCACACGTAAAATATTCCGACGCCGGGCGAGGGAAGAGCGACGGATTCCTTTGGATATGACGATGTAAACAAAAGCGACGATTGTTTTTCAACCTGCAGCTCAATTCCGGCGGACGGCGGCAAAGGCGACTTCGCGCAAATATTCGATTATATCCCGGCAAATCAGGGCGATCCGGCATATATTTGCGGGGCGATGAGCACGCTGTTTGAAACCCAAGCGCCGCGGCCCTTGGCCGACAGGCTGCGGCCCAAGGGCCTTGCCGACATCGTCGGCCAGGATCATCTGATCGGGCCGGAGGGTCCGATCGGCCACATGGTCGCGGGCCGCGCGCTTGCCTCGATGATCCTGTGGGGGCCGCCCGGCTGCGGCAAGACGACGATCGCGCGCCTCTTGGCGCAGGGTACGGATCTCGCCTTCGAGCCGCTGTCGGCGGTGTTTTCCGGCGTCGCCGATCTGCGCAAGGTGTTCGAGGCGGCCAAGAAGCGGCGCGAGATGGGGCACGGCACGTTGCTGTTCGTCGACGAGATCCACCGCTTCAACCGCGCCCAGCAGGACGCTTTCCTGCCCTATGTCGAAGACGGCACGGTGATCCTGGTCGGCGCAACGACCGAAAACCCGTCCTTCGAGCTGATCGGTGCGCTGCTGTCGCGCGCGCAGGTGTTTGTGCTGCGCCGGCTCGACGACGCCGCGCTCGAAACCCTGCTCCAGCGCGCCGAAGCGCATCTCGGCCAGGCCCTGCCGCTCTCCGATGACGGCCGCGCCGCGTTGCGCGCGATGGCCGACGGCGACGGGCGGTTTCTGCTCAACCTGGTCGAGGAGATCGCGCGCCTGCCGCGCGAGCCGGAATTCGGGGCCGCAGCAGCTTGCCGCCCTGGTGCAGCGCCGCGCCCCGCTCTACGACAAGGGCCAGGAGGGCCACTACAACCTGATCAGCGCCCTGCACAAATCGCTGCGCGGCTCGGACACCGACGCGGCGCTCTATTGGCTGGCGCGCATGCTGGCCGGCGGCGAGGACCCGATCTACATTCTGCGCCGGCTGACCCGCGCCGCGGTCGAGGATATCGGCCTCGCCGAGCCGCAGGCCCTGGTGCAGGCGCTGGCCGCGTGGGACGCCTACGACCGGCTCGGCTCGCCCGAGGGCGAGTTGGCGGTCGCCCAGCTGGTGATCTATCTCGCCACCGCGCCCAAATCGAATGCCGCCTATGTCGCGTTCGGCGAGGCGCGCGGGCTGGCGCGGCGAGACCGGCTCGCTGATGCCGCCGATGCACATCCTCAACGCGCCGACCCGGCTGATGCGCGACATCGGCTACGGCAGCGGCTACGTCTACGACCACGCGACCGAGGAAGGCTTTTCCGGCCAGAACTATTTCCCCGACGGCAGTGCCGCGCCGCGAATTCTACCGGCCGGGCGAGCGCGGCTTCGAGCGCGAGGTGAAAAAGCGACTGGAATACTGGGACAAACTGCGCCAGCGCGGCGCTGGCGGCGACATGACCGGCGTCGACACGGTGACGGTGCGGCCGGAGGACGGCGGCGGCCGGCTCGACCGCTGGTTCCGGCGGCACTACCCCGGCCTCACCCACGGCCGGCTCGAAAAGCTGCTGCGCACCGGGCAGATCCGGGTCGACGGCAAGCGCGCCCATGCCGGCGACCCCGTCGACGCCCGGCCAGGCGATCCGGGTCCCGCCGATTGCCCGAAGCGCCGCCGCCGGCGCCCGCCGCCGCGCCGCGCATCCGGCCGCAGGACGCCGCGCTGTTGCGCGACGCCGTTCTCTACCGCGACGACTATGCGATCGTCATCAACAAGCCGGCCGGGCTCGCCGTGCAGGGCGGCAGCAACACCGAGCGCCATGTCGACGCGCTGCTCGACACGCTGCGCTTCGACAGCGCCGAACGCCCCCGCCTCGTCCACCGCCTCGACAAGGACACCTCCGGCGTCCTGCTGATCGCGCGCAACGCCGCCGCAGCTTCGTTCTTCGCGCGCGCCTTTCGCGACAAGACGGCGCGCAAGATCTACTGGGCGATCGTGGTCGGCCTGCCGACGCCGGCGCAGGGCCGCATTTCGCTGGCCCTGGCGAAGGGCGGCGGGCCGGGACGCGAGCGCGTCTACGCCGACGCGGAAGACGGCAAGAGCGCGGTGACCTATTACCGCGTTATCGACAATGCCGGCGCGCGCGCGAGTTGGTTGGCGCTGTTGCCGGTGACCGGGCGCACCCATCAGCTGCGCGCCCATTGCGCCGCACTCGGCACGCCGATCCTCGGCGACGGCAAATACGGCGGCAGCGCCGCCCAGCTCCCCGGCGGCGGTGCGGCCCACCAGCTGCATCTGCACGCGCGCAGCCTGTCATTGCCGCATCCCAACGGCGGCACGCTGAATGTCACCGCACCGTTGCCGCCGCATATGCGGCGGATGTGGGAGTTTTTCGGGTTCGCGGGCGCCGCCGAGGACCCATTTGCCGAGCTGGATCTGCCGGAATGAAACGCGTCTACAAGCAGGTCGCCACCCGTCCCGCCGATGGCGCCTGGGGCGTCACGCTCGACCACCGGCCGATGCGCACCCCAGGCAAAAACGCCCTGACCCTGCCGACCGAGGCGCTCGCGGCGGCGATTGCCGCCGAATGGGACGCGCAGCACGACGAGATCCGGCCGGCGACGATGCCGCTCTTCCGGCTCGCGGCGACCGCGATCGACCGCACCGCTCCGCTGCGCGAGCGTGTTGTCGAAGAGGTCGCCAATTACGCCGGCACCGACCTCGTCTGCTACCGCGCCGACCGCCCGCCGGCCCTCGCCGCCCGCCAGCACGCGGTCTGGCAGCCGCTCGTCGACTGGGCGACCGCGCGCTATGACGCCGCGCTCGCGGCCACCGCGGGGATCATCCCGACCGCACAGTCACCGGCAGCGCTGCGGGCCTTTGCCGGCGCCGTC
The DNA here is from genome assembly GCA_963746885.1 of uncultured Alphaproteobacteria bacterium. Taxonomy (GTDB): domain Bacteria; phylum Pseudomonadota; class Alphaproteobacteria; order ATCC43930; family CGMCC-115725; genus DATARH01. Next base: position 191,941 of record CAVVDM010000009.1, on the reverse strand, counting down.
GCGGCGCAGGACGATTTCCGCCTGACCGCGCTGCAGGCATTGACGGCGGCTTGCGGCTCGCTCGTCATCGCGCTCGCGGTGATGGAGGGCCGGCTCGACGCCGAGGCGGCCTTCACCGCCTCGCAGCTCGACGAGAGCTTTCAGATCGAGGCGTGGGGCGAGGATGCCGAGGCCGCCGCCCGCCGGCGCGCATTAGCGGCCGACATCGCCGCGACGGCGCGGTTCATCACGCTGCTCGGCGCCTGAGCTTTCCGCCCCGGTTACTCGCGCGGCTCCTTGAACACCTTCGAGGCGACCATCATGCATTCGCGGATGATCGGCACGCCGATATAGCCCGACAGGTGCAGCAGAACCTCGATCAGCTCGTCCTCGGTCCAGCCCTGGCGCAAGGCCATGCGCAGGTGCAGAGCCAGTTCGGGCTCGCGCCCCATGCAGGTATCGGAGATGACGCAGATCAGCGCGCGGGTCTTGTCGTCGAGCCCGGGCCGCGTCCACAGCGCGCCGAACACGGTCTCGGTTGCGACGTCGATGAATTTCTTCATCACCGGGTCGTTGTAGATTTCCCGCGCCGATTTCTCGACCGCCGCGTCGCCCATCAGCTGCCGCCGCTTCGCGGCACCTTGCTTGTAAAGTTCGCTCTCTGGCATCGCGCCCTCGCTGGTTGAGATCCGTCGCGCCATCTTGCCCGGCCGCGCCGGCCGTGAACAGCGTTCGCAACGCAATCCGGCGATGCCGGTCCACCGTGCTGGCCTCGGAGTTTTTTTGATGATATCCCGCGCGCCATGCACGACATCCTGCGGCAGCTCGAACAGAAGCGCGAGGCGGCCCGCGCCGGCGGCGGGGCGCGGCGCATCGAGGCGCAGCACGCCAAGGGCAAGCTGACCGCGCGCGAGCGGCTCGACCTGCTGCTCGATCCCGGCTCCTTCGAGGAATGGGACATGTTCGTCGAGCACCGCAGCCACGATTTCGGCATGGCCGAGCAGAAGATCCCCGGCGACGGCGTGGTGACCGGCTACGGCACGATCAACGGCCGGCTGGTCTTTGTCTTCAGCCAGGATTTCACCGTGTTCGGCGGCTCGCTGTCCGAGGCGCACGCCGAGAAGATCTGCAAGATCATGGACCAGGCGATGCAGGTCGGCGCGCCGGTGATCGGCCTCAACGATTCCGGCGGCGCGCGCATCCAGGAGGGCGTCGCCTCGCTCGGCCGGCTATGCCGAGGTGTTCCAGCGCAACGTGCTGGCCTCCGGCGTCGTCCCGCAGATCTCGCTGATCATGGGCCCGTGCGCCGGCGGCGCGGTCTATTCGCCGGCGATGACCGACTTCATCTTCATGGTGAAGGACACGCTCCTACATGTTCGTCACCGGCCCCGACGTGGTGAAGACCGTGACCCACGAGAGCGTGACCCAGGAGGAGCTGGGCGGCGCGCATCACCCACACGACGAGATCCGGCGTCGCCGACCTCGCCTTCGAGAACGACGTCGAGGCGCTGCTCGAGCTGCGCCGCTTCGTCGACTTCCTGCCGCCTCGAACCGCGAGCAGCCGCCGGCTCGCGGCCCGACCACCGACCCGGCCGAACGGCACGAGCCCTCGCTCGACACGCTGGTGCCGGCCAACCCCAACAAGCCCTACGACATGAAGGAGCTGATCGAGAAGGTCGTCGACGAGGGCGATTTCTTCGAGATGCAGCCGCACTACGCCGGCAACATCGTGATCGGCTTCGCCCGCATGGAGGGCGCGACCGTCGGCATCGTCGCCAACCAGCCGATGGTGCTGGCCGGCTGCCTCGACATCGACAGCGCGCGCAAGGCGGCGCGCTTCGTGCGCTTCTGCGACTGCTTCAACATCCCGATCGTGACCTTCGTCGACGTGCCGGGCTTCCTGCCGGGCACCGGCGCAGGAATACGGCGGCATCATCAAGCACGGCGCCAAGCTGCTGTTCGCCTATGCCGAGGCGACGGTGCCCAAGGTCACGGTGATCACGCGCAAGGCCTACGGCGGCGCCTACGACGTGATGAGCTCCAAGCACCTGCGCGGCGACGTCAACTTCGCCTGGCCGACGGCCGAGATCGCGGTGATGGGGCCGAAGGGCGCGGTCGAGATCATCTTCCGCGCCGACAGTCGGCGACGCCGCCAAGATCGAGGCGCGCACGCGAGGAATACCGCGAGCAAATTCGCCAACCCGTTCGTCGCCGCCAGCCGCGGCTTCATCGACGACGTGATCATGCCGCACGCGACCCGCCGGCGCATCTGCCGCGCGCTCGCCATGCTGCGCGGCAAGAAGCTCGAGAACCCGTGGAAGAAGCACGACAACATCCCGCTGTGACTGCACCCGACATCGCCTGCGGGATCCGGGATCTGATGTTCAAGAAAATCCTGATCGCCAATCGCGGCGAGATCGCCTGCCGCGTCATCAAGACGGCGCGGCGGATGGGCATCGCGACGGTGGCGGTCTATTCCGAGGCCGACGCCGAGGCGCTGCACGTGCGCATGGCCGACGAGGCGGTGCGCGATCGGCCCGCCGCCGGCTGCCGAGAGCTACCTGCGCGATCGACCGGATCATCGAGGCCTGCCGCGAGACCGGCGCCGAGGCGGTGCATCCGGGCTACGGCTTCCTGTCGGAGAACGCCGACGTTCGCCGCGGCGCTCGCCGAGGCGGGGCATCGTCTTCATCGGCCCCGGCGCGCAAGCGATCGCCGCGATGGGCGACAAGATCGAGTCGAAGAAGCTCGCCGCCGCGGCCGGGGTCATCGACCGTGCCGGGCCATCTCGGCGATCATCGCCGATGCCGACGAGGCGGTCGAGATCGCCCGCGAGATCGGCTATCCGGTGATGATCAAGGCCTCGGCCGGCGGCGGCGGCAAGGGCATGCGCATCGCGCCATGACGACGCCGAGGTGCGCGAGGGCTTCCGCGGCGCGCGCGAGCGAGGCGCGCGCCAGCTTCGGCGACGACCGCATCTTCATCGAAAAATTCATCGAGGAGCCGCGCCACATCGAGATCCAGGTGCTGGGCGACGCGCACGGCAACATCGTCCATCTGGGCGAGCGCGAATGCTCGATCCAGCGCCGCCACCAGAAGGTGATCGAGGAGGCGCCGAGCCCGTTCCTCGACGCCGCGACGCGCGCGGCGATGGGCGAGCAGGCGGTGGCGCTGGCGCGGGCGGTCGGCTACCGCTCGGCCGGCACGGTCGAGTTCATCGTCGACCGGGACGCGCAATTTCTATTTCCTTGAGATGAACACGCGGCTGCAGGTCGAGCATCCGGTGACCGAGATGGTCACCGGGCTCGACCTGGTCGAGCTGATGATCCGCGTCGCCGCGGGCGAGAAGCTGCCGTTCGGCCAGGACGATGTGAGGCAGAACGGCTGGGCGATCGAGGCGCGGATCTACGCCGAGGACCCGTAGCGCAACTTCCTGCCCTCGATCGGCCGCCTGGTGCGCTATCGCCCCGCCGGATCAAGACGGGGCGACGGCGTGCGCATCGACACCGGCGTGTTCGAGGGCGCCGAGATCACCCTCTATTACGACCCGATGATCGCCAAGCTGGTCGCTTACGGCGCCGACCGCGACCAGCGCGATCGAGCGGCTGCGCGAGCGCGCTCGACGGTTTCGACATCGCCGGCGTGCGGCACAACGTCGCGTTTCTCGCCGCGATCGCGGCCAGCGAGCGGTTCCGCCGCGGGGCATTGTCGACCGACTTCATCGCCGAGACCTTCCCCGGCGGCTTTGCGCCGCCCGCCGAGTTCGTGCCGGCCGACCGGGTCATCCTGGTCGCCGCGGCATTGGCGGAAACCCGCCTGCACGAGAGCGAGACCGCCACCCAGTCGAGCGATCGCAGGGTGCGGCAGCTAACGGTCCTGCTCGACAAGCGGCCGTTCTCGGTATCGGTGCGTATCGAGGGCAGCGCCTACGTCGTCGAGACCGACAGCGAGAGCTGCCTCGCCGCGACCGATTGGCGGCCGGGCCACGCGGTGATGCACCTGCGCATCGAGGACGGGATCGCGACCGTGCAGGTCGAGCGGCTGCGCGGGCGCGCTTTTCGGCTGGTGCATGGCGGCGTGATCCGGCATGCCCAGGTGCTGTCGCCGCGCGCCGCCGAGCTGCTGCAGATGATGCCGGAGAAGCAGGCAGCCGACACCTCGCGCCTGGTGCTGTCGCCGATGCCCGGGCTGCTGACCGCGCTGATCGTCAGCGAGGGCCAGGAGGTAAAGGCGGGCGAGCCGCTGGTCGTGGTCGAGGCGATGAAGATGGAGAACGTGCTGCGCGCCGAGCGCGACGGCCGCGTCGCCAAATTGCGCGCCAAGGCGGGCGACAGCCTGGCGGTCGACCAGGTCATCCTCGAATTCGATTGAGGCGCATCAGGGGCGGAACATGATGCGAAGCGTGCGGCTGCGCATTGCCGGTCGGGTGCAGGGGGTCGGCTATCGCGCCTGGACAGTCGACACCGCCCGTCGGCTGGGGCTGCGCGGCTGGGTGCGGAACCGCCTCGACGGCAGCGTCGAGGTGCTGGTGATCGGCGCGGACGACGCGGTCGCAACGATGATCGAAACCTGCCGCGACGGCCCCGTCACCGCCCGGGTGACCGAGACCGCGGTCAGTGACGCTGACGATGACGGCAGCGCCGGCTTCCGCCCGCTCCCGACCGCTTAAGGGCGGCCCGGCCGGGCCGCCCCGGCGACATCCTAAGCTCAGTGCGACATCAGCACGGGCACGGTCATGTGATCGAGCAGCTCGCGGCTGACCCCGCCGACCAGCGCCTCACGGAACTGGGAGTGGTGATAGGCACCGGTGATGATCAGATCGACGTCGAGATCCGCGGCGCGCGACAACAGGGCATCGGCAATCGGCAGGTCGCCGCGCAGCGTTTCCTCCGACCGCGCCGGAATGCCATGGCGGGCGAGGTGTCGGACGACGCGGTCGAGCCCGGGCGCGTCGCGCACGAAGCTCGCCTCCCTGGTGCGCACGGTGATCACCGTCACGGCCTCGGCCTTGCCGAGCAGCGGCAGCGCGTCATGCAATGCACGCACGGCTTCGCGAGAGCCGTCCCAGGCGACGAGGGCACGCCGTCCGACGGCGGCGAAATCGCCGGCGTAAGGCACAACCAGCAGCGGCCGCCCGCCACCGACGATGACGTCCTCCGGACGACACCCGCTCGGCAAGCGGTAATCGGGCGAGGTCTGACCGAACACCACGAGATCGGCCGCGCTCGCCAGCGCCACCAGATCGGCGCCCTCGCCCGCCCCGAACAGGTGCCAGTCGCCTTCGATCGCGTGCGGCGCGACCTCCTCGCGGAAGCGTTGCTCGATAATGGCGGCGAGTTCCGCGCCGCGCGGCACATCGCCGCCGCCGTTCGAAGGCTCGCCCGAGGCACCGCCCCCCGGGGCGCCGTCCCGGGGCGCGTCGAGGGGAGTGGGAAGGTCTTGCGGCAGCCACGCCAAGCCGGTCGGCACGCCAGCACGGCCGGCATGGCGCGGCGCCCCGGCGACGGCCGCCGGCATCACATAGGCCGCGGACAGGTGGGCGCGGTGCTCGCGCGCAATTGCCGCGGCCAAGCGCAGCCGGACTTCACCGGCGTCGGTCGGGTCGAGGCAGACGAGAATATCCTTGAGGTCCATGCTTCCGCTCCGGCAGATCGATCCGGGGCTGCAACACCGTGGATCGATGGAACTTTCCCCGCAAAACACCCCAGGCGCGACGGGATGCACCATGCACGACCGGGCCGGCTCTGTTATACGATGCGCCGACGCGAGGAAAACACAAGGGTGGGAATGCGATGAGGACGCGCTATCGGTACTTCGCCGCGGCTCTGGTGGCCGCTGTCACGCTGGGCTTGGCCGGGACGGCAGGGGCGGACCCGTACACGATCCGGGTCGGCTGGGTGGTGACCCCCGGCCATCTGGCGCCGCTGATCGCGGAGCTCGGCAAGCGCCAGCCGGAAGTCTTCAAGCACCTCGGCAAGAGCTACGTCATGGATGCGGTGCACTTCCGCGGCACCACGCCCGAGATCCAGGCGCAGGCGATCGGCGAGCTCGAGGTGGCCTCGATGTCGACCGCCGCAGTGGCGCTGGCGATCACCAACGCGCATCTCGACGAACGCATCGTTGCCGATGTCGTCGGCGACGGCATGGATGGCTATTTCAGCGAGAACTTCGTGGTGCGCGCCGACAGCAACATCAAGACGATCGCTGATTTGAAGGGCAAGCGCGTCGCCACCAACGCAATCGGCTCGGCCAGCGACGCGGCGATGCGCACGATGCTGCACCGCCACGGCCTCAAGGACAGCGATTTCACCACGGTCGAGGCGAACTTCGCCAACATGCCGGCGATGCTCGAGGGCGGCAAGGTCGACCTGATCGGCGTGTTGCCGCAATTTGCGCATGGCATCATCGGCAACCCGAAATACAAGGTGCTGTTCACCGGCAAGGACGCGGTCGGGCCGACCCAGGCGGTGGTGTGGGTGATCCGCTCCGACGTCATCAAGGCGCACCGTGCGGCCTTCGTCGATTTCATGGAGGACCACATCCGCGCCCGGCGCTGGCTGCTCGACCCGAAAAACCGCGCCGAGGCGCTCGACATCCTCGCGTATGTGACAAAGCAGCCGAAGGACCAGTTGGCCTTCGCCTTCACCAAGCAGGATTTCTACCGCTCGCCCGACGCCCGGCCCGACCTGGTGTCGGTCCAGAAGATGATCGATCAGGCGGTGGGGCTCAAAGTGTTGCCGAAATCGGTGCAGATCAGCCCCAAATACGTCGATCTGTCGTTGATCGAGGAAGCCAAGAAGCGGATCGACGGGAAATGAGCCTCGCCAGCGAAGCGACCGTAGCGCCCGACGCCGCCGGCCGGTCTTCCCATATCGAGATCGACCGGGTCTGCCACGTCTACCGGCCGGCGCGCGGTCGCCCGGTGCTGGCGCTCGACAACGTGTCGCTGGCGGTGCGCGACCGGGAATTCGTCGCGCTGCTGGGGCCGAGCGGCTGCGGCAAGAGCACGCTGTTGTACCTGATCGGCGGCTTTCTGCCGGTCGAGCAGGGCGCGATCCTGGTTGACGAGCGGCCGATCGCCGGGCCCGGCCCCGACCGCGGCATCGTGTTCCAGCATTTTGCGCTGTTTCCGTGGAAGACGGTCGTGCAAAACGTACTCTACGGGCTGGAAAAGCAAGGCATGCCGCGCGAGGCGCGGGTCCAGCGGGCGCACGAGTTCATCGACCTCGTCGGCCTCACCGGGTTCGAGGACAGCTATCCCTCGCAGCTCTCCGGCGGCATGAAGCAGCGCGCCGCGATCGCCCGCACCCTGGCGATCGACCCGCGCATCCTGTTGATGGACGAACCGTTCGGCGCCCTCGACGCACAGACGCGCAGCCTGATGCAGGCCGAGCTGCTGCGCATCTGGCAGCGCTCGCGCAAGACCGTGATCTTCGTCACCCATGACGTGCAGGAGGCGGTGTTTCTCGCCGAGCGCATCGCCGTCATGTCGGCGCGTCCCGGGCACATAAAGGAGATCGTCGAGACCCAGTTCGACAAGGAGGATCCGGGGCTGATGCGCTCGCCGGCCTTTGTCGAGACGGTTGATCATGTGTGGAATCTGGTGCGCTCCGAGGCCGTGATCGCCCAACGCGGCGGCGCCGGCGGCTGACCCGGCGGGTGCCCGCGGCAATCCGCTTCAGCCGCGGCGCCGGAGATGGGTGGCTAGGCCCAGCGCCGATCAGGTAGGCTGGGGCAGCAAAAAAGGCAAATTGCAACGGGAGGAGAAATCATGCGGAGAGGGGGAACAATCGCCGCACTGGTCATGGCGGCTTCTGTCGGGCTCATCGGGATAGTAACGGCGGCGCCCGGCGGCGCGGCCGAGCCGATGACGATCCGGGTCGGCTGGGCGCAGACTCCGGGGCATTTGGCGCCGCTGGTCGGCGAGTTGGCCAAACGCCATCCCGAGATTATGCCCAACGATGGCAAGACCTATAAATTCGAGCCCGTCCGCTATGCCGGCAGCACTCCGCAGATCCAGGCATTGGCGATCAAGCAGCTTGAAGTCGCGGCATTTTCCGACTCGGCGTTTGCGCTGGCCGTGACCAACGCCCATCTCAACGTCAAGATCGTCGCAGACGTGCTGCAGACCGGGGCGCCGGGGTACTGGTCGGGCGAGTACGTCGTCGCCAAGAACGGCCCGATCAAGACGATCGCGGACGTCAAGGGCAAGCGGGTCGCCACCAACGCGATCGGCTCGGAGGCGGATTCGACGATGCGCGCGATGCTGCGTCGCCACGGCGTCCAGGACAAGAATTTCACCACCGTCGAGGCCAATTTCGCCAACCAGCCGGCGATGCTCGAAGGCGGCAAGGTCGACATGATCGAACTGTTGCCGCAATTCGCCCGCGAGCTGATGGAGACTGGCAAGTATCGCGTGCTGTTCGACTCCGGGCAGGTGCACGGCGTCTCGGACGGGGTATTCTGGTGCATGCGAAGCGACGTGATCGCCGAGCACAAGGCCGCCTTGACCGATTTTTACACCGACTACATGCGGGCGATGCGCTGGTTCCTCAATCCGAAGAACCGCAAGGAGGCGCTGGCGATCACGGTCGCGGTGACGCACAAGCCGGAGAAGGACATCGACTTTGCGTTTACCAAACACGATTTCTACCGCTCGCCCGACCTGATGCCGCTGCCCGACGCGATCCAGAAGGAGATCGACGAGGACGTGAAGCTGGGGGTATTGCCGAAGGGCTTTACAGTCAGCCCGACCTATGTCGATCTGTCGATGATCAAGGCGGCGAAGCAACGGCTCGACGGCCACCATGGTGCTTGAACATGGCAATTGACCAAAGCCAGCTCACTCTCGGACGCAGCGCCGAACGTGCCGGTGTCGGCACGTTCGGCCTGGGGCCGATCAACCGGGCGCGCGAGGTCATCGCCTCGTCGCGCCTGCTGATCGCGCTGTGGCGCTACACGCCGATCCTGCTGCTGGCATTGGCCTGGGAGGCCGCGACCCGGCTCGGCCTGATCTCGCATCTCGTGATGCCGCCGCTCGACAAGGTCATCACCGCCTGGTGGAGCCTCCTGATCAGCGGCGACCTGATCACCAACGGCGTCGTCTCGCTGGCGCGCGGCGCGGCCGGGCTCGGTCTGGCGATCGTCTGCGGCGTCAGCCTCGGCGTCTTGATGGCGTGGTACACGCCGGTACGCATCCTGTTCAACCCGTTGGTCCAGGCGGTGTATCCGATGCCCAAATCGGCATTGATCCCGGTCGTCGTGCTGTGGCTCGGCTTTGGCAGCGCCTCGAAGATCCTGCTGATCTTCATCGGGTGCATGCTGCCGATCACGTTGTCGGCGTTCAACGGCGCGCGCGGCGCCGAGCAGGTGCTGATCTGGTCGGCGCGCAGCCTCGGGGCGAGCCGCACCCGCACCCTCATCGAGATCGTAATGCCAAGCGCCTTGCCCGAGATCCTCGCCGGCACCCGCACCGCGATGGCCTTTGCCTTCGTGCTCATGGTCGCGACCGAGCTGATCGTCGCGCGCCAGGGTCTCGGCTACATGATCGGCTGGCTCGGCGACGGCGGGGTCTATGACGCGATGTTTGCGGTGGTGTTGACCGTGTCGGGGCTCGGCTTTGCTGCCGACCGCGGCTTTCTGATGCTGATGAAGCGGGTGCTGCGGTGGCGGGAGTAAACGACCCGCCCGCCCGCGCCGCGGCGCTGCCGGCGCCCGCCGCCTGGGTCGAGGCCGGGGCGACGCTCGAGGCGGTGCGCGGGCTCGGCCGCGGGCTGCGCGGCGGCATGGTCGTGATCGCGCTGCTCGCCGCCTGGGAGTTGTTCGCCCGCTCCGGCGCGGTTAGCAATTTCCTGTTGCCGCCGTTCTCGGTGGTCTGCGAGCGGATCTGGGCCGATACGTTGTCGGGCGACCTGCTGGCCAATCTCGGCCAGACGCTTTACCGGGTGTTGATCGGCTTTGCGATCGCCGCCTCGACCGGGATCGTGATCGGCATCCTGATCGCGCGCAACGCGGTGGCGCGGTGGTTTTTCGATCCGATCATCTCGATCGCCTTCCCGATGCCGAAGATTGCCTTTCTGCCGATCTTCATGCTGTGGTTCGGGCTCTACGACATCTCCAAGGTCACGATGATCGTGTTCAGCGCGATCTTCCCGGTGGTGACGGCGACGGTCAGCAGCACCCAGGGCGTCGAAAAGGAGATGCTGTGGTCGGCCCGCAGCCTCGGCGCCAGCGATCGCCAGCTGCTGTGGGAGATCATCCTGCCGGCCGCCCTGCCGCAGATTCTGACCGGGTTGCAGGTCGCCCTGCCGATATCGATGATCGTCGCGATCGTCACCGAGATCCTGATGGGCGGCCCGGGGCTCGGCGGCGCGATGATCACCGCCTCGCGCTTTGCCGACTTGCCCGGCGTGTTTGCCGGGATCGTCGAGATCGCGGTCGCCGGCTTCTGCTTCGTCAAGGGCATCGCGATGTTGCGTCGCCATCTGCTGGCGTGGCACCAGGAGGCGCAAGACCCGACGACGGTGTGATCCCCGCCGGCGCGTCGCTGCCGGCCGCCACCGAGTCCGCACCCTACCCCGACCGCTCGACGGACCGCGCCATCGCCGCGCGGAACGACACGGCGCCATAGGTCGTCACGCAATACGGCACGAGATAGGTCAGCAGCAGCTTGGTCCAGTCGAGCGGCCGGTCGCCGAACAGCGCGTCACCCTGATTGATCAGGTTGAGCACGCTACCGACGATGACCGCAGCGGTGAGCGCGCGCCGCGGCACGCCGCCCGTCACTGCGTAGTGCCACCATCTGCGCCAGCCCGCCACGTCTCGCGCGCCTACCGCACCAGCAGCTTGACGATCGCGTCGAAATGCGCGTCGGCGAGCGCGCGCAATTCGTCGTCGGTGCGATCCTGCACCGGATGCGGGATGAACACGAGAGCCGGGTCGGTACCGAGCGACTTGGCCTGTGCCTTCGCCCCCTCGATGAATTCGGTCGTCGCCACCCCGACCGTCGGGATGCCGCGCGCTTCGAGTTCTGCCATGTCATGCGTACAGCACGATATGCAGGACCCTCAGTCGCTGAGCCCCTCGATGACGAGGTTGACCTCGGTCGCGATCTGCTGCTGCAACGGCAGCGGCGCCGGGCGGGTGTTGGTCGGCTTCGCATAACGCCGGACCGCGACGCCGCGCTCGCGGAGCCGCTCGTCGAGGCGGTCGAGGAACACGTCGCCGCGCGGCTTGGCGATGTCCAAGAGGCCGATCGTCAGCCCGTCGAGGCTGTCCGGCCGGGGCAGGCGCGGCCGCTGTGTCGGACTTCGCTCCGAGGTCGGGTCGAGAAGCACGGTCATGGCTTCACCTCCTTGGTTACGGGAATGCTGCCGCGGGCCCCGGAGGACCAGCCGGCGATGATGCCGGAAAACATCCCGGCGCCGCCGCCGGCGCGGATGATCATCAGCCCGCCGGGACGGAATTTGTTGACGGTCTTGCCGGCAAGCGAGGGCGGGCCACCCTCGGCGATGCCCTTGGCGCCGGCGACCAATTCCTCGCCGGGGATTTCGCACAGCCGGTAAAGTTCTTCGTAGAGCCGCGCCTTCGACCAGCCGGCATTGCGGAACGTGCGCTCGTGCTCGGGGCAGATCACGAGCAGCGCATCGCAGGCCGGCGCCAGCTTGACGCTCTGGATCGCCTTCAGCGATTCCGCCATGCTGCGCGCCAGGCTTTCGGGCTCGCGCGACTTCTGGTCGACGACGCCCTGCAGCCCGAAACCCGCGAATACCGTCACCGCCGAGATGCCGGGCTTGATGCCGCGCTCAACCGACAGCGGCTCCCAGCACGAGCCCTCCTCGTCCTCGGCGAAGCAGTAGCCGAGCTTGCCGGGGTTGCCGAGGGTGGCGCGGTCGACTTCCTGCGGCCGGCCCTCGCCGATGTTGCGGATCACGAGCTGCAGGGCGCGGCCGATCGAGCTGTTGGCGCGGTTGCCTTGCCCCAGCGCGTTGCCCTTGGCGTTCATACCGATATGGCGGCGGACCGGGCCGTTGACGACGACCACCGGCCCGGCAAATTGCGTCGTCGCCAGGACGCCGTGCATCGCGAAGCGCTCGTCGAGCGCCGCCTCGACCGCCGCCAGCACGACCGGCAGGTATTCCGGCTTGCAGCCGGCCATCACCGCGTTGATCGCGATCTTCTCGACCGTCGCCGCGGCGAGCGCCGGCGGCACGAGGCCGACGACCTCCTGCGGGTCGCGCGCGGTGCCGTCGAGCATGCGCAGGACGCGCTCCTCGGTCGGCGGCACCAGGGGCAGGCCGTCCGACCAACCGCGCGCGAACATTGCCTCCTCGACATCCTCCTCGTCGCCGAGCGCGATGCGGCGCGATTTGAGCCCGGTCTCGTTGAACCGCACCTTGAGGCGCTCGATGACGCCCGGCTCGATGTTCTTGGCGCCGCAGCCGGGTTGCGAACTCCGGCAGGTCGCGGCCGAGATCGGCAACGCCCGAAAGCCGCTCCCACTCGCCGCGGTCCCAGCCATACGTGCGCGCCACCTCGTGCCCGCCCTCGAAGCGAATGAGGGTCGGCACGATCTCGATCTTCAGCCGATGCGACATTTCGAGCGTCAGATCGCCTTCGCGCAGCGGCACGGTGTCGGGAAAATTGGGATCGTCCTGGCTATAGACCGTGATGCCGGCGCGTCGCGCCAATTCGCCAAGCACCGACGCCGTCATCACACAGGTCGGGCAATCGCGCTTGACGACCGCGACGAGGCCGGTCGCCGGCAGCGTGCTCATCGCGCTCCTCCGCTCGTGTCATCGTGACGCAGCATGACGCCGCGCCGCGCCGCCTTCAAGCGCCGCGCCGCAGGATCAGCGTCGACCAGCCGTCGATCACGAGGCGGCGCTGCAGCGACAGGCCCAGCGCGCGGTGCGGCATCAGCACCTGCGCCTCCTGGCGTCGCAGGAGCCCGGCCAGCACCGCGACCCCGCCCGGCGCCAGAACGCGGGCGAGATCGCGCGCCATCAGCGCCAGCGGTCGCGCCAGGATGTTGCCGAAGATCAGGTCGTAAGGCATGCCGCCCCGCACCGCCCGGCTGCGATAGCCCGGCGCGCAGACCAAGCGCACCTGCCCGGCGAGCCCGTTGCGCCGGACATGGTGCGCCGCGACCCGCACCGAGGCGCAATCGATGTCGCTCGCCAGCACCGTGCGATGCAAGAGCTTGGCGGCGGCGATTGACAACACGCCGCTGCCGGTGCCGATATCGAGCGGATGCCGGAAATGCCGCCGCCGCGCCAGCGCGTCGAGCGCCAGCAGGCACGCCGCGGGTCGAGGGATGCTCACCGGTGCCGAACGCCGTAGCCGCATCGATCTCGATCGCAATCGAGCCGGGCGGCGGCTTGTCCCGCCAATGCGAGCCGTGCACGAAAAACCGCCCGATCCGCACCGGCGGAAAGGCGCGGCGGTTTTCCGCCAGCCAGTCGCGCTCCGCCAATCGTTCCTCGGCGATATGGACGAGCCGCCCGCCCGCTCCAGCCGCCGCCAGCGCCAGCCGCACCTCAAGCGCCGCATCGAGCACCGCCGCCCGCGGATATGCCTCGACCCGCCACAAGGTGCTGTCGGTAGCGGCCTCGAAGGCGCTGACCGCGGCGGCAACCTCGTCGAGCAGCGCCGCGACGGCGAACGCCGCCTCGACCCCCTCGATTTCGCTAACAATCCGCAGCGCGCCGGTCATCATCCACCGTGACGTCACGCGCGCTCGACAAAGGCGTCCATGACCTTCTTGTCGCCGGCGTGCTCGAAATCGATCGCCAGCTTGTTGTCCTCGACCGCGCGCACCGTGCCGTAGCCGAATTTCTGGTGGAACACCCGGTCGCCGATGGCGAAGCCGCCGACCCGGCGGATCTCCTGGCCGCGCCGCGGCAGTCGGCGTGCTCTCGATCAGCGGCGGGCGGCGGCTGATTACGGGCGTCGCGCGCCTGCTCCCAGGCCGTTCCCCAGCCGGGCGACGAACCGGCCCAGCTGCCCGAGCCGCTGGCGCGCCGCGCCGACGCCGGCCCAGGACGGCGCCGCGCCGAGCCCGGTCTCGGTCACCATGTCGATCTGCGCCGCCGGCAACTCGTCGATAAAGCGCGAGCGCGCCGCGCTCTGCCATTGGCCGTGGATGCGGCGGTTGGCGGCAAACGACACGAAGGCGCGGCGCCGCGCCCGGGTCAGCCCGACATAGGCGAGGCGACGCTCTTCCTCGAGACCCTTCAGCCCGTGCTCCTCGACCGAGCGCTGGCTGGGGAACAGCCCCTCCTCCCAGCCCGGCAGAAACACCGTGTCGAATTCGAGCCCCTTGGCACTGTGCAGCGTCATCAGATTGACCATGTCGCCGGCGCTGTCGACGGCGTTGTCCATCACCAGGCTGACATGTTCGAGAAACCCGGCGAGGTTATCGAACTCGGCCATCGCGACGACCAGTTCCTTGAGGTTTTCCAGCCTTCCCGGCGCATCGGGCGACTTGTCCGCCTGCCACATGCCGGTATAGCCGCTTTCGTCGAGCACGATCTGCACGAGGTCGGTGTGCGACTGGCGCTCGGCCTCGCCGCGCCAGCGGTCGAACGCGGCGATGAAGGCGGCCAGCGCGTTGCGCGCCGGCCCGCCCGAGCGCGTCGCCGGCAATGAGGCCGCCGCGCCGCCTCGACCAGCGGCACGCGACTTGGCGCGGGCCGCCGCGATGCAGCAACTGCAATGTCGCGGTGCCGATGCCGCGGCGCGGCATGTTGACGATGCGCTCGAAGGCGAGGTCGTCCGACCGGCTGGCGCACCAGCCGCAGATAGGCGAGCGCGTCGCGGATCTCCTGGCGCTCGTAGAAGCGCGGGCCGCCGATCACGCGATACGGCAGCGCCAATGCGATGAAGCGCTCCTCGAATTCGCGGGTCTGAAAGCCGGCGCGCACCAGGATCGCGATCTCCTTCAGCGCGTGCTGCTTGCGGTGCAATGCCTCGATTTCATCGCCGACCCAGCGCGCCTCCTGCTCGGCGTCCCACACCCCGCGCACCAGGACCTTGTCGCCCTCTCCGGCGCGGGTCCAGAGCGTCTTGCCGAGGCGGCCGCGATTGTGCGCGATGACCCCGGCCGCGGCAGCGAGGATCTCCGGCGTCGAGCGGTAATTCTCCTCCAGCCGCACGATCAGCGCGCCCGGGAAATCGCTCTCGAACCTCAGGATGTTGCCGATCTCGGCGCCGCGCCAGCTGTAGATCGACTGGTCGTCGTCGCCGACGCAGCACAAATTGCTGTGATGCTGCGCCAGCAGCCGCAGCCACAGATATTGCGCGACATTGGTGTCCTGGTACTCGTCGACCAGCAGATAGCGAAAGCGCCGCTGATAGGTCGCGAGGATCTCGGGGTTGGCGCTGAACAGCGTCAAATTGTGCAGCAGAAGGTCGCCGAAATCGACCGCGTTCACGGTTGCGAGGCGTTCCTGATAGGCGCGGTACAGCGCCACCGCGCGGCCGTCGGCGATAGTCGGCGGCATCCTCCGCCGGCACCTTGTCGGGGGTGAGGCCGCGGTCCTTCCAGCGCTCGATGATGCCGAGCAGCAGGCGCGCCGGCCAGCGCCGCTCGTCGAGATTGGCGGCGGCGATGATCTGCTTCAGCAGGCGCAGCTGATCGTCGCTGTCGAGGATCGTGAAATTCGCCGTGAGGCCGACCGCCTCGGCATGGCGCCGCAGGATGCGGGCGGCGATCGCGTGAAACGTGCCGAGCCACACCCCGTCGGCAGCGCGTCCGACCATCGCCTCGAGGCGCTCCTTCATCTCGCGCGCCGCCTTGTTGGTGAAGGTGACGGCCAGGATTTCGCCGGGATAGGCGCGCCCGCTCGCCAGGATATGCGCCAGCCGCGTCGTCAATACCCGCGTCTTGCCGGTGCCGGCGCCGGCCAGCACCAGCACGGCGCCGTCGACCGCCTCGACGGCGCGGCATTGCGCCTCGTTGAGGCCGGCGTGGAGCGGCATCGGCGGCTCGGGGGGGAGAGAGCGTTCGGCGAGGAGATCGGTCATGCCGCACATCATATAGCAACTGATCGCCGTCGGGGCACCAGAAGCAGCCCTGCCGATCGCCCGCCTGCGGAACGGTCGCCCCCGACCGCCCCGGCGTGGCACGGGCGCCACGCCGGGGCGCAAAACCGTGGC
Source organism: uncultured Alphaproteobacteria bacterium (assembly GCA_963746885.1). Taxonomy (GTDB): domain Bacteria; phylum Pseudomonadota; class Alphaproteobacteria; order ATCC43930; family CGMCC-115725; genus DATARH01. The sequence goes on along the minus strand of CAVVDM010000009.1, from coordinate 175,804 downwards.
AAGTCGGACGAGGCCTGCCCTGCGGCACCGTGCTCGCCCTATGATAGCGTCAACTTTGCAATTATTTGCGCATGCACGTCGCCTTCGTCCTCCTGATCCTGGTGCTGACCTATATCGGCATGGCCGCCGGGCGGATCGCCTGGCTGCAGGTCGACCGCACCGGCATTGCGCTGCTCGCGGTGATCACGCTGCTGGCGACCGGCCAGATGACGCTCGACGATTTCGGCAGCGCCGTCGACATGCCGACCCTGGCGCTGCTGTTCGCGATGATGATCATCTCGGCGCAGTTCGCCGAATTGGGGTTTATCGATTTGTGCGCCCGCACGATGGTCGAACGGAAGGGCGCCGAGCGGCGCGGCGGCACGGCGGCATTGCTGGCACTGACCGTGGCGATCGGCGGCGGCCTGTCGGCAGTGCTCGCCAACGACATCCTGATCATCACGATCGCGCCGGTGCTGATCGCCACCGCGCAGCGCCGCGGCCTCGACCCGCGCCCGTTTGCGATCGCGCTCGCGGCCTCGGCCAATGCCGGCTCGTCGGCGACGCTGATCGGCAACCCGCAGAACATCCTCCTGGGCGCGATCGGCCGGCTCGATTTCTGGAGGTTTCTGCTGATCTGCGGCGTCCCGGCGCTGGTCGCGCTGGGCATCGTCTTCACGGTGGTGTGGCTGCAGTGGCGCCGCCGGCTGCAAGCCGAGCCGCCGGCCGACGCGGCGGCGATACCGGCCGTCACGACGCATCCCCTCGACCGCAACCAGACGATCAAGGGCGGAGTCGCCGTGCTGGCGCTGCTGATCCTGTTCGCGACGCCGCTGCCGCGCGAGATCGGCGCGCTGATCATCGCGGCCCTGCTGCTCGCCAATCGCAAGATCACCAGCCGCACGATGATTGCGACGGTCGATTGGCCGCTCCTGCTGTTCGTGTCCTGCCTGTTCGCCATTACCGGCCAGCTCAACGACACCGGGGTCGCCGCCCAGCTATTGTCGTTCCTCGACGGCCACGGGCTATTGCCGAACAACTTGATGGTGCTGTTTCCGTTCGCCGCGGTGACCAGCAACGCGATCGGCAGCGTCTCCTCGGCGATTTTGCTACTGCAGATCTGGCCGAACCCGCCCGCCGGGGTGTTCTACGCCCTGGGGCTGCTGTCGACGCTTGCCGGCAGCCTGCTGTTGACCGGCAGCCTGACCAATCTGCTGATCGCCGAGCGGGCCGAGCGGATGGGCGCGCGACTCAGCTTTCGCGAATATGCCCGCGCCGGGGTCCCGATCGTCGTTCTTTCCGTCGGCTTTGCGATTTTTTGGCTGGCGCTGCTGCACGTGTTGCCGTTGACGCCGCCGCCGATGACGATCTCGCCGCCGTAGCCGGCGCGCCGCAGGCCCGCAACATTTGCGGACGCGTCCGGAATCGGTGTTTATGACAGCGTCCATATCCGCAGGAGCATCCGTGCCGGCCCGGTCTGTTCGCATAGGCACCAGAGGCAGCCCGATGGCGCTGTACCAGGCCGGGCTGGTCCGCGACCGGCTGCGCGCTGCGCATCCCGATCTGGCCGCCGAGGGCGCCGTCGAGATTGTGCCGATCCACACCACCGGCGACCGCGTCTTGACCCGCCTGCTCGCCGAGATCGGTGGCAAGGGCCTGTTCACCAAGGAGATCGAGGAAGCGCTGCTCGACCGCCGCATCGATCTCGCGGTGCATTCACTGAAGGACATGGAGACGGTGCTGCCGGAAGGCCTCGCGATCGGCTGCGTCCTGGCGCGCGACGATCCGCGCGATGCGCTGGTGTCGCACGACGGTTTGGGCCTTGCCGACTTGCCGCACGGCGCGCGGATCGGCACCGCCTCGCTGCGGCGGCGCGCCCAGCTGCTGCGGCACCGCGCCGACCTCGCGGTGGAGCCAGTGCGCGGCAATGTCGGAACGCGCCTCGCCAAGCTCGCGTCCGGCGAGTTCGACGCGCTGGTGGTGGCGCTCAGTGGCCTCGAACGATTGGGCGAAGCCGGGCTGATCAGCGAGATCCTGTCGCCCGAACTGATGCTGCCGGCGGTCGGCCAGGGTGCGCTTGCGATCGAATGCCGGGCGGCGGATGCGGGGTTGTCGCAGCTCCTCGCGCCATTGCACGATGCGGCAAGCGCGGCCTGCGTCGCAGCCGAGCGGGCCATGCTGGCGGCGCTCGACGGGTCATGCCGCACCCCGATCGGCGGGCTCGCGACGATCGACGCGGATCGCCTCAGCCTCGCCGCGTTGCTGCTCACGCCGGACGGCGCGGGCGAGCGGCGCGGGCAGATATCGGGCCTGGTCGGCGACGCGGCGGCGCTCGGCACCGAGCTCGGCGAGCGATTGCGCCGCGATGCCGGGCCGGAATTCGGCTTCGGCTGATCAGCCTTGCCGCTGTCGCAGCAGCGGACCCGGCAAATGCCGGTCCAGCAGGTCGGGGCTGAGCCGCATCAGTCGCGGGCCGTCGGTCCACAATAGCGCGCACTCGATCGGCCGGTCGGGATAGATGCGGCCGAGCGCGGCGCGGTAGGTCGCCAGCTGCTGCAGATAGAGGGCTGGCACTGCGTCCTCGCTCGCGGGAGCGGGGCGAACCGTCTTGAAATCGACGATCAGCACGCGCTCCCCGGTGACGACGAGCCGGTCTATCTGGCCCGACACGGCATGGTCGCCGATCAGCCCGACCACCGGCACCTCGGCCCGCGAATCGGGTCCCCACAGCGCGGCAAGGCGCAGATCGGCGAGGACGGCCAGGGTCTCGGCGCAGAGGTCGGCCTGCTCGTCGATAGCCAGCCCGTGCACCGGCAGGGCGAGAAAGCGCCGTGCCGCCGCCGCGCGCTCGGATGCCGGCAATTCGGGCAGGCTCTGCAGCAGCCGATGCACCAGCAGACCGCGCTTGAAGCGGTCGCGGCCGCCAGCGGCGAGCGGCGACAGGGTGGCCGGCTCCGGGCCGCTCGGCTGCGACGGTACGAGGGGCCGGGGCGGGCTCGGCTCGGGCGGCGGCGGGGTCAATGCCCAGCCCGGCACTGTCCCGAGCGGGTGCACCGCGGCAGAGGCGCGCTCGCGGGACGGCGGCGCGGTCTGCGCCCCGCTGAGGCGCAGCGCCTCGCCCGTCCAGCCGTCGCGCTCCCCAACCAGCGGTCGCGTGTCGAACGCCACCGGCTCGGCAGTGCCGCGCCACCCAGCCGCGCATAGCGCGTGCCAGCTCGGGGCTTCGGTGACCGGCTTTTTCGTCTGCCAGCCGCAGACATAGAGCCTGTCCTGCGCCCGGGTCAGCGCGACGTAGAGGAGGCGCCGATATTCCTGCAGCTGGCGCTGGCGCCACACCGCGCGCTCGGCCTGGTAGAACGGCGCGGTCAGGTTGCCGCGCGGGCGCCACAACGGCAGCCCCGACGTGCGGCTCCACAGCAAGGGCGTGCGCGGGTCGGGCAATTGCATCGTGTCGGGCAGGAACACCACCGGAGCCTCGAGCCCCTTGGCGCCGTGCACGGTCAGGATGCGCACTTCGTCGCGCTGGCGCTCGCCGAAATCGCGCTTGACCTCGATGTCACCGGCGACCAGCCAGCGCAGAAAGCCCTGCAGCGAGGGCACATGCTCGCGCTCATAGGCGAGAGCGAGGGCGAGAAATTCCTCGATCGGGTCGGCCGCCTCGGGTCCGAGCCGCTCCAGCATCGCCTGGCGCCCGCCATCGGCGCCGAGGATCTCGGCATAGAGCTCGAACGGCGGCACGAAATCGGCGCGGGCCAGCAAGGCGCGCAGACGCGCCGCGGCCGCGTGCACCGCGAGATCCTCGGCGGCGCGGCGGCGCAGCCGGCTCCACAGCGTCTCCTCGCCGCGGCCATAGGCGAGCAGAAACAATTCGTCCTCGGAAAACCCGAACAGCGGGCCCTTTAGCACCGTCGCCAACGTCAAATCGTCTTCCGGCAGCAACAGAAAGCGGCCGAGCGCGACGAGGTCCTGCACCGCGAGCTGCTGGCTCAGCAGCAGCCGATCCGCCCCGGCAACCGGCACATCCGCGCGCTTCAGGGCGCGCAGCAGGTCGCCGACAAAGGCATTGCGCCGCCGCACCAGCACCATCACGTCGCCCGGCCGCAACGCCCGCCCGCGCGCCTCCAGCCGCTCGCCGGTCGCCAGCCATTGCGCGATCGTCGCGGCGACGGCACGGGCGAGCCTCGTGTGCGGCTCGCAGCTTGCCGGGTCGGGCTCCTCCTCGGCCTCGGGCAGCACCGGCGGCCACAGCTCGACGAGGCCGGCCTGGCCGGCGCGCGCCGCGACGTGGCGGATGGCGCTGCCGTCGAGCGCGACGCCGTCGGCTGCGTCGGCGTGGCGGAACACCGCATCGACCGCCTGCAATAACGGCTCGGCAGCGCGAAACGAAATCTCCAGCGGCACGATGGTCCAGGCCTGCTTCGCGGCGCTGACCCGGGCCTGGAAGTGCTGCCGCATCTCGACAAACGCCGCCGGGTCCGCCCGCTGGAAACTGTAGATCGACTGCTTGGCGTCGCCGACCGCAAACACCGTGCGCCGGCGCTCGCCGGAACTCTCGCCGACAAAAAATTCCTCGGCCAGCGCGGCAACGATCGCCCATTGCTCGGGGTTTGTATCCTGCGCCTCGTCGATCAGGATGTGGTCGAGCCCGCCATCGAGCTTGAACAACACCCAGGGCGCCACGCCGGGCCGCCGCAACAGCTCCAGCGCCTGCGACACCAGATCGTCATAGTCGAGCAGCCCGTGCAGGCGCTTGCGCTGCTCGTAGGCGCGCAACAGTGCCGCGCCGAGCCGCACCAGCGCGACCGTCGCCTCGGCTAGCGCGAGGCCGGCACGCGCCACCACAAAGCGCCGGACGCGCTCGGCTTCCGCGTCCAGAATTGCGCACAGGTCGACGGGGCTGGCCTTTGCCGCCGCTGATTTTGTGATCAACGTTTGGCGCGGGAAGCCCTTCTCGGTCAGGAAGACAGCACAGTAGGTGTCGAGCAGGTCGCCCCGCTGACCGGGGCTCTCGCACCAGCGAGCGATGCACGCGCCGCGCTGCTGGTCAGCAGACGACCCGTCGGCTAGCGCCGCGGCAGCCTTGCGCAGACCCGCCTCATCGCCGGCTCCGGGAGCGCAGAACGCCGCGACGAGGCTGTCGGTCGTGGCGTCGCGCGGCACGTCGAGGCAGGCGCACAGCCGCCGCCGCAGCGCCGTCTCGCCGCCGGCCAATGCCTGGCGCAGCTTGCCGCGCTCGGCGGCGATCGCCTCCATCAGCGCCAGGAAGCGCTCCTCCGGAGCATGGCGCGCGACCAGCGCCAATGCCTCGGCGAGGCCGCCCGGCGTGTCACGTTCCTGACGGGCCGCGTTGATGACCGCCTCGGCCGCCTCGGCGAGGGCCTCCTTGGCGCTGCGCTCGTCCATCACGGCGAATTCGGGCGGCACCCCCGCCTCGAGCGGAAAGCGGCGCAGCAGCGATTGGCAGAAGGCGTGGATCGTCGCGATCTTGGCGCCGCCCGGCACGTCGAGCACCCGGGCGAACAGCTGGCGCGCGCGGGCGATCTCCCAATCCTGCGGAAAGCGGCCGGTCAGCTTGACGAGATCCGCTTCGAGCCCGCCCGGCGGCAGCGTCGTCCAGGCGGCGAGGCGCTGGTTGATGCGGTTGGCCATCTCCGCCGCGGCAGCGCGGGTAAAGGTCAGGCAGAGGATATGGGCCGGGTCGGTGCCGTCGAGCATCAACGCCAATAGCCGGTCGGTCAGCACCCGGGTCTTGCCGGTGCCGGCCGAAGCGGCGACCCACACCGATTCGTCGGGGCGCAACGCAAGCTGCTGGATGGCCTCGGCGTCCGCGGCGCGGCTCACGGCTCGGCCCCAAAGTCGCCGGGTTCAATGTCGGGCTCGCTCGCAGCCTCGTCGAGACGTTCAAGATGGCCGTAGTCGGAGAAGCGCGGTCGCCACCGGGGATCCGGCACCACGCGATAAGGCGTGGCCGGGTCGTCGAAGCTGTCGATCAGCGCGCGCACCTTGGCCAGCACCGTGTCGATCAGCGTCGCGGGGTCGTCCGCGGCGAGCGCGGAGCGCGTTCCGGCCGGCTCGCCGCCCGGCAGCCGCCAATATTCGAGCGCCGCCGGCCGGCCGCTCAGCCCCTCGAAACTGCCGTCGCGGGCGATCGCCGCCTCGAGCGGCAGCTGCACCGCGACCGCCTCCTCGATCTCGCGCTTCGATGGCACCCCGCCGGTCTTGTAGTCGATCAGCACGAGGTCGCCATCGGCCAGCAGATCGATGCGGTCGGCGATCGCGACGATCGTGAACGGGCCGCCCCGCGCCGGGATGACCAGCCGCCCCTGGCGCTCGCTGAAGCTCTCGACGATGCCGGCGCGGCGCACCCGCTCCTCCGCAACAAACCAGCGCGCAACCCGCTCGAAGCGCGGCCACCAGAAGGCCCAGGCGCCCGGCCGCGACAGGATCGGCCCAAAGCACTCGCGGCCGATCGCGACCAGCTCGGCCTCGGCGTCGGGCGGCAAGGCTGCGCGGATAGCGCCGAACAAAGGCCGCAAGCGCGGCATGCACGCGGATGCCGAGCTCGGCCCGGCCGGGGTCGGCGTCGAGCTCGTCGAGCGCCCTGAGCCGCAGAATGTATCGGGCGTAGATCGCGTAGGGGTCGCGGATCCAGGTCTCGATCGCGGTCACCGACAAGAGCCGCGGCCGGGCCGCCAGCGGCGGGCGCGGCGCGACGGGCGGGGTCGGCCGATGCCTCTCGGGCATATCACGCAACGCCGCCGCAGCCGCAACATCCGGCTCCGGCCCGAGCGCCCCGTCCAGACCGACGGCGCGCAGCACCGTGTCGAGCCGCAACAGCCAGCGCGACGGCACGGTCGGCACCCCCTCGCGGCGCGTCGCACGGGTCAGCGCGACGCGCCGACGCGCCGAGCGCCTGGGCAAAATCATGCGCGGCGATGCCGATCGCGCGCTCGGGCAGCGCGATGCCGAATTCCCGGCGCATCTGCCGCGACATCCACGGGTCGTAGGCGGCAGGTCCGGGCCAGGTGCCCTCGTTGAGGCCGCCGAGGATGAGCAGGTCGGCCTGCTGCAGCCGCGCCTCGACGAGGCCCCAGATCGCCAGCCGCGGGTGCCGCCCATAGAGCGGGCGCACCACCACGCCGGCGGCTAGCGCCTCGAACAATGCCGGGTAGTGCCGGCCGGGCAGCGGCGGAAAATCCGCTGCCGCGTCCAAGCAGCGCATGACAGAAGCGGGCCGCCGCCTCGCCCGCCGCGTCACGCCACAGCCGCGCGACGCCGCTCTCGTCGTCGGTCGCGGCGAGACGCTCGGCCGCCGCGATGTGCGCAGCGGCAAGCTCGGCGAGCGGCATGCTGTCGCGCGTCAGACATTCGGCGAGCGGGCCGAGGCAGGTTTCGAGACGGTCGACGAAGCTGCGCACCGGGGCCGCGCTCTTGCCGTCGAGCGCCGCCCGCAGCCCGGCAAAGCCCGGCGCCGGGCGCGGCCCGCGGATCGCGGCTTCGAGCCGGCGCGCCTGATCGCGAAACACCTCCGGCGCGATGCCGCCGGCGGCGAGCGGGTGCTTCAGCGCGGCGAGCAGTGGCACCGGCGCCAGCGCGCTGCCGGCAAGCTCGAGCACCAGCCGCAGGAACGCGCCGGGCGGCGTGCGGGCGAGCGGCAACCCCGCCGAATCGTCGATCGCGATGTCCCAGCGCCGCAGTTCCGCGGCGACGCGGCGAGCCAGCTCGCGGTCGGGCGTCACCAGCGCTGCCGTCATGCCCGGGGTTTCGAGGGTTTGGCGCAGCAACAGCGCGATCGTCGATGCCTCGTCCTGCGGGCTGGCGCAGTCATAGCGGGAAACCCCAGCGAGCGCCTCCGCCGCCTCCGGTGGCAGGTCGCGCCAGGAATCGGTCAGTGCTGCCGGGCGCAATGCCTCGGCAACCAGTCGGCGCCGGCGCCCGCCAGCGGCCGCTGGCGGCGCGCTCGCCGGCCAGTCGCGAACCTCTTCGGGGGTGATTTCGAGGTCGCGCAGCAGCAGCGCCATCAGATGCTGCGGGTGAGTCGGCTCGTCGGCGATCAGCTCCCATTCCTCGCCGCCGCAGGTGCGGTCGAGCCCGGGCAGGATCACCGCGCCATGGTCGAGCCAGGCGACGACCGACAGCAGCTGCGACAGGGCAGGCAGGCCGCCGGTCAGCCCGGCAGCGACGATCGGGCCTTGCGGCGGGCTCTGCCGCCACAACTCGGCCTGGCGCCGCAGCAGCCGGTTGCGCCGCTCGGCTGGGTCGAGCGCGCCCTCGGCCGCAAGGATCGGCGGCCAGGCGTTCGGCAGAATTTCGAGAAAGCCCAGAACCGCCTGCCAGTGCTCGGCGAATTCGTCGGGCGCCAGCGCCCGCAATTTGGCGAAGCTGGCTTCCTCGCTGGCTGCCTGGTCGAGCAGCCGGGCCAGCGCGCCGGCCAGCGCCGCCGCCTGGCCGGGCAGCAATGGCGCCTCGCCGCGCGCCGCGCTCCACCCCAGCACCAGCTGCGCCAGGAGCAACCGGCGGCGCAGCTCGGGGATCGCCGGCGGCACCGCAAGGCTCGCCTCGCCAGCATCCTCCGCCGCCATTGCAATCTCGTCCTCGTCGAGATCGCCGATCGGCCGCAGCCGCGGCAACAGCAGCGGCGCGCCGGGATCGCTGCCCTCTGCGGTCAAGCGCAGGAACGCTTCGCGCAATGCCCGGGCCGCGCGCCGGGTCGGCAGCAGCACCGTCATCCGCGACAGGGCGAGCGCGTCGCCGCCCGCCAGCGCGATCAGCCCCTGCGCCAGGGTCGCGAGAAACGGCCGGTCGGGCGCGATCGTGTAGATGTTGGGCGGCGCTGCCACCGCGGCTGGCGCGGCTACCGCTCGATGCGGTGCGACGAGAGGCGGGCCTCGGTCGCGGCCAGCCCCTCGGGGGTGCCGACATGATACCACTCGCCGTCGTGCACGATGCCGCAGAGGCGGCCGGCGCGCTCGGCGCGGTCATAGACGCGGTTCAGCGAGTAGCGCGGTTCGGCGATGCCGGCAAACAGCCGGCTGTGCAGCAATTGCACCCCGGTAAACAGGTAGGGTGCAATCTCGCGCTCGCCGCGCCGCCGCGGCGTCCCCAGCACATCGAGAAAATAGTCGCCGCTGCCCTCGTAGCCGACTGCCGTAGCGGTGCGCTGCAGCAACAGCACCGCATCCATCCGATCAGGGTCGAACGCCGCGGCAAGGCGCGCCAGCGCATAATCCTTGCTGTCGAGCCACAGCACGTCGCTGTTGACGACAAAGAACCACTCGCCGAGCGACGGCAGGGCGCGCGCAACGCCGCCGCCGGTCTCGAGCAGATCGGCTTCGTGGGAAATCTCGATGCGCGGGCGCTCGCGCGCCGCCAGCTGCGCCCGCACCATCTCCGCCTTGTAATGTACATTGACGACGACCCGCTCGACCCCGACCAGCGCCAGCCGGTCGATCGCATGGTCGAGCAAGGTGCGGCCGCCGATCTCGACCAGCGGCTTTGGCACGCTGTCGCTGATCGGGCGCATCCGCGTGCCGAGCCCAGCGGCGAGCACCATTGCGGTTTCAGGGATCCCGATCATGCCGCGTCCTGCACGATCGGCGCGCCGGCGGAATTCGTGCGGCAGGTGGCGATCGAGCCAGTCGGCGATCGGCCCGAGCGCCGTCTCGCGCTCGATCTCGTCATGCAGCAGCCGCCACACCCGCGCGATATGCGGCAGGTAGGCGGGTTTGCCGTCGCGCCGCCACAGCCGCGTGAAAATACCGAGGATCTTGGCGTTGCGCTGCGCGGCAAGGATCGCGCCCGAGCGCACGAATTGCGCGCGATCGAGGCCGGGAAACGCGGCGAGATAGCGTTCGGTCATGGCGGCGCGCAGGGCGGCCGGAACATCGCGGCGGGCATCCTCCAGCAACGACACCAGATCATAGCTTGCCGGGCCCGTGACCGCGTCCTGGAAATCGAGCAGGCCGCAAGCCCGCACCATCGTCCGGCCGGGCAGCAATATCAGATTGTCGACATGATAGTCGCGCAATACCAGCGTCGGTGACGGCAGGGCCGCCTGCGGCAGGATTTCCCGCCAGCGCGCGAGGTAATCCTCGCGCGCTGGCGCCGGCAGCGGAACGCCGAGCACGCTCGGCATATACCAATCGACCAGCAGCGCCGCCTCGGCGATGAGGCGCGCTTCGTCATAGGGCGGCAGCGCCGGTGGCGCACTCGCCGCAACCGCCCGGTGCAGCGCGATCAGCGTGTCGATGGCGAGTCCATAAAGCGCCGCCTCGTCGGCGCCGGCGGCGAGCAGCCGCGTATAAAGGTCGTCGCCGAAATCCTCGATCAGCAGAAAGCCGCCGTCGGGGTCCGCGGCGTAAATCTCCGGCGCGCTGAGCCCGAAGCCGCGCAATAGGTCCGCCACCGCGACAAAAGGCCGGACATCCTCGACCGGCGGCGGCGCATCCATCAGCACGGCGCGCCTTGCATCGTCAGCCAGGCGAAAATAGCGCCGAAACGAGGCATCGGCCGCCAGCGTAACCGGCGCGATGCCCGCCCACCCCGCCGCCGCGAGAAAACCGGCCATCGCGGCTTCGCGTTCCGCGGTGGCAGTCGCGGTGTCGACGCGCGTCATGTCAGGCTTCCGCGGCAAGACCGGCGAGCCGCTCGACCCAGTCGCCGCTCGGGTCGATTGCCGCTCGGCGCGCCGTCAGGGCCGCACCCTGCGATAGCGCGATCTCCAGCCGCCGCGCGGGGATCAGCGATCCGAACCGTTCCGGCCACTCGATCAGCGAGATCCCGTCGCGAAACGCGTCCTCAATGCCGAGTTCCCAGGCCTCCTCGGAATCGCGCAGGCGGTAGCCGTCGAAATGCCACACCGTCACGTCGGCGAACTGATACAGCTGAACCAGCGTGAAGGTCGGGCTCGGCACGTCGCCCGCCTCGCCGCGGGCCCGCAGAAAGGCGCGGGCAAAGCTCGTCTTGCCGGCGCCAAGCTCGCCCGCGAGGGCGATCACGTCGCCCGCCCGCGCGCGTGCCGCAATGGACGCAGCAAGCGCCGCGGTGGCCGCTTCGTCGGGCAGCTCAATAACGATCATCCCGCTGCCTTGTATCTCCGCGAGGCGAGCCGCCGCAACGCCTGCTTGCGCCTGGCGCGCAGCATGGTTGAACGGAAACGCCATCCCGCTAAGCTACCGCGATGCGGAATGCTCCTGACAGTTGCGATGTCGCGATCATCGGCGCCGGGCCGGTGGGGCTGTTCGCGGTGTTCGAATGCGGCATGCTCGACATGGGCTGCCACGTGTTCGACGCGCTGCCGGCACCGGGCGGGCAATGCGCCGCGCTCTATCCCGAAAAGCCGATCTACGACATTCCCGGCTATCCGCGAATCGACGCCGCCGAGTTGGTCGAGCGGCTGGTCGAGCAGGCCGCGCCGTTTGCGCCGAGTTTCCATCTCGGCCATGCCGTCGTGGGGCTTGCCGCGACCGAGAGCGGCTTTGTCGTCGAAAACATGGCGGGGCAGCGGGTTGCCGCGCGGGCAGTGCTGATCGCGGCAGGCGCCGGCGCGTTCGGGCCGAACCGCCCGCCGCTCGCCGGCATCGCCGAATTCGAGGAAAAGAGCGTTTTCTACCTGGTGCGACGACGCGAGGATTTCCGCGGCCGGCGCGTCGTCATCGCCGGCGGCGGCGATTCGGCGGTGGATTGGGCGTTATCGCTCGCCGATATTGCCGAGCGGGTCATCGTCGTGCATCGCCGCCCCCGGTTCCGCGCGGCGCCGCAATCGGCGGCGCAATTGCGGCGCCTTGCCGACGAGGGCCGCATCGAGCTGGTGATCCCCTACCAATTACACGCGCTCGAAGGCGATTGCGGCCAGCTCTCGGCGGTGATCGTCGCCGATCTAGCCGGAAGGACGCGGCGACTCGCCGCCGATTGCCTGTTGCCGTTTTACGGCCTTGCCACCGATCTCGGCCCGCTCGCTGCCTGGGGGCTCGATCTCGACCACCACCATATCCGCGTCGATCCCGCGACCTGCGCCGCCTCGCGGCCCGGAATCTTCGCGATCGGCGACATCGCCCGTTATCCCGGCAAGCTCAAGCTGATCCTGTCGGGCTTTGCCGAGGCGGCGCTGGCGGCGCATGCGATCCACCCGCTGGTCCATCCCGGCGAGGCATTGCACTTCGAATATTCGACGACGAAGGGCCTGCCGGGAGGCTGATCCGCTGCCGCAGCGCGGGTCAGCGCAGATCGACGAATTCGATCCAGTTGGGCATCTTGCCCATCGCGTGCTGCTTGACGGGTTCGAGCGCGCCGGTTCCGGCGGCGATCGTGTAAACTGTCAGATGGTTCGAATCGAGCCCGGCCGACAGCAGGAACCGGCCGCGCGGCTCGATGCCGAAGCCGCGCGGCGTCGTCTCGGTGGGCCACTCACCGATCCGCAACAGGCCGCCCGTCTCGGGATCGATGCGGAACCCGACAAGGCTGCTGGTGCGGCGCTCGCTGCCATAGAGGTAACGCCCGTCCGGCGTCACGTGCAGATCGGCGGCGGCGATCGGCCCCTTGTGCGAGGGCGGCAGCATGTCGACAAACTGCAGCGCCTTCAGCGTCCCGGTCGCCCGGTCGACGGCATAGCTGCCAATCGTCGCGGTCGTCTCGGTGATCAGGAACAGAAACCGCCCGTTCGGGTGGAGCGCCATGTGGCGCGGCCCGGCGCCGGGCTTGGTGGCGATCTCGCCCGGCGAATTCGGCGACACGATGCCCCGCCCGGCGTCGAATTTGAGCTCGAGGATAATGTCCTGCGCGAGCACGGCGCAGTAGGCGTGCTGGTTCGCGGCATCGACGAGGACGCAATGCGCCTTGGGCCGATCCGGCACGATCAGGGTCGGCGGCGCCGCGACCCGCCCGTCCGCGCCGATCGGGTTGATCGTCAGCTCCGCCCCGGGATAGGACGCGCCGAGCAGCCAGCGACCGGTCCTGTCGGTAACGATGTAGGCCATGCTGGCGTCGAGCGGCGCGTTGCCGAGATGGCTGAGATGCCCGCTCGCCTGGTCGATCGCGAAGCTCACGACGGTAAAGGGCTCGCTGCGCAGCGCGACGTGCAGGAAACGGCGGTCGGGGCTCAGCGCCATCGGCATGCTGGTCGGCGACGGCTTGTCGGTCCCCGGGATCGCGACCCGCTCGATCAGCGTGAGGTCGCCGGTCGTGCGGTTCATCGCCAGCACCTGGACGCTGGGATCGCCGGCATTCGAAACATAAACGACGGTCTCGGGGGTGGTCTGTGCCATGGCTTTGCACACTCCGCTGGTCGATCGGGACATCATGCCGGCCGCGGCAGCGCCGGCGGCGGCGAGCCCGAGCAGCCGCCGCCGCGACGGCCGCGCGCCGGTCATCGCCCGCCGGTCATCCTGTTCGCTTACCGCTGCAGGTCGCGGGCGGCGCGAGCGGCCGGCCGCTCGGCGCAGCGCTTCAGCCAGTCGGCCATTTTCGGCACGTGCGAGAGGTCGATCCGCGCCGGCCGCGCCCACGACAGGATGCTCGCGACATTGAGGTCGGCGACCGAGAAATGCTCGCCGAGCAGGTAGGGCGTGGCGGCGACAACGCTGTCGAGCACCATCAGCGGCCGGCCGAGTTCCTTCTCGCACCGGTCGGCGAGCGCCGGGTCGCGCTGGTCCTCGGGCAGGAGGGCGCGGTGGAACATCGCGGTCAGCACCGGGCGCTCGAGTTCGGTCATGCCCCAGAAGCTCCACTGCCAGGTGCGCGCTTCGTCCTCGAAGCGGATCGGGTAGAGGGTGCCGCGGCTGTGCTTCTTCGCGAGATAGAGGTTGATCGCCATCGACTCCCACAGGATGACGCCGTCGTCGTCGATCGCCGGGATGTGGCCGTTGGGGTTGATCGCGAGAAATTCGTGGGTGCGGGTTTCGCCCTTGCCCATGTCGATCGGGACGTTCTCGTATTCGAGCCCCAATTCCTTCGCCATCCACAGCGTGCGGAAGGCGCGCGAGCGCGGAATGCCATAGATCTTGAGCATGGCCCTGGATCCTCTGCGGTGAACTCGCCGGAGCCTCGCATGATGGCCGCCGCGGGGCAATCGCTCACTCTCGGTCATGCCCAGGCTTGTCCCGGCCATCCACGTCTTTGATATTGTGCCAAACCGAGGGCGTGGGTGGCCGGGACAAGCCCGGGCACGACGATGTCGGGGGCTGACATGCCGCATACCATCGACACCATGACCGTGGCCGGCGCAAGGGTCCGGCTGTTTCGCGGCGGTTCAGGGCCAGCCGCTCGTCTTCCTGCACGGCGCCGGCGGGCACACCGGCTGGATGCCGTTTCTGGAGGAGCTGTCGGAGCGGTTTGCCGTTTTTGCGCCCGAGCATCCAGGCTTCGGCCAGTCGGACGACCCGCCCTGGCTCGACGACATCGCCGACCTCGCCTATTTCCACCTCGACCTCTTGGCGGCGCTCGACCTGGAGCGGGTGCATCTGATCGGAACTTCGCTCGGCGGCTGGGTCGCGGCCGAGATGGCGGTGCGCAGCACCGCTTCGGCTCGCCAGCCTGACGCTGGTCGGGGCGGTCGGCATCACCGCCGCCGGCGAACCGATCCCCGACATCTTCCGCATGCCGGTCGAGGAGAATTTGCGGCGTTATTTCGCCGATCCCGAGCGGGCAGCGCGCCGCGTCGCCGACCTTTCCAAGGCTTCTACGAACCCGGCCGACATGGCCGCCGCCGCGAAAAACCGCGCCACCGTGACGCGGCTGGCCTATCGCCCGCGTTTCTACAATCCCGGGCTGGCCAAATGGCTGCACCGCATCGACGTGCCGACGCTATTACTGTGGGGCGACCGGGACGGGCTCGTGCCGCCCAAATTCGGCGAAGCGTACCGGGCGCTGATCCCCGGCGCCCGCCTCGTCGTGCTGCCCAACGCCGGCCACGCCCCGTTTGATGAACAGAAGGACGCCTTCCTCGCCGCGTTCCTCGCTTTCGTCGGCGCCGCCTGAGCGCTATTCCGCCGCCATCTTCAGCGGGCGGACCGCGGCGCGCATTTGCGCTTCGTAGGCGTCGCGCCAGCCGAGCTTGCCGTCGGTGACGAAATCGCCGCTGCGCACCGCGTACATGATGTCCGGATCGTCGACCCCCGGCGGCACGGTGCCGTCCTTGGCCAAGGCCCGCGCCGCCTTGCAGCACGCGCCGGCGGGTCGCCATCACCATGCGATCGCTCGGCGCCAGGTGCTCGAACAGATGGTCGGTGATCGGCCCCATGCTCTCGGTCACCGCCTGGTCCTGGGCGTGGATGCCGTCGATGCCGGTATAGTTGCCGCCGTTCTTCTGCGCCTCGCGGTCGATCCGCCAGTCGTTCTGCGGGCGGCGGTCGAGCCGCCAGCGGCCATGCCAGTCGGTGGTGTTCGGCAGATAGTCGAAGACCCGCTTGAAGCCGGGCATCATGTTGCCGTGCCGGTCCGGGCCGATCGAGGGCGGGTGCTGCCGCCAGGTCAGGCTGACAAACATCGTGTGATGGTCGTCCATCGGCACCCAGGCGCGGTTGTGCAGGTGCTCGGTGAACTTGCCCTGCGGCGTCTGGGTCCAGAACGGCAGCATGAAATTGGCGAAGCGCCAGTAGGTCTTGCCGGGCTCCGCCTCGCGATAGGCGGCGTACATCGTGCCGGCCTTGGTGTCGGCGACGTGGTAGTCGGGCGCCCGGTTGGTGACCGTGTAGCGGAACAGGCTGTCCTCCGGCACGATGTCGGGATCGACGCCGCCGGCATGCAGGAAGCCGAAATGCGACGTGTCGATGTCGCCCTCGAGCGCCTGCATCCAGTTGCACTCGCGCTGCACGAAATTGATCGTGACCTCGGTGTCGGGCAACAGGGTCGCCTCGATTTGCGGCAAGGGCGGCGCCTCCTTGCGGCTGCCCATGTAGACCCAGACGAGGCCGTTGCGCTCGACCGTGCGGTAGGCCTTGGCCTTGATCCGCTTCTTGAAATCGTCATGCCCGGCGAGGTTGGGCGTGTCGACGCAATTGCCCGCCGTGTCGAATTTCCAGCCGTGATAGACGCAGCGGATGCCGCCTTCCTCGTTGCGCCCGAGGAACAAGGAGGCGCAGCGGTGCGGGCATTTGTGGTCCATGACCCCGACCCGCCCCGAACTGTCGCGGAACGCGATCAGCTGCTCGCCCAAGCAGCATCAGGCGCATCGGCGTGCCGTCGGCCTCCAGCTCCGACGACATCGCCGCCGGCATCCAGTATTCGCGCATCAGCCCGCCCATCACCGTGCCCGGCCCGACGCGGACGAGATCCTCGCTGTCTTTTCTGCGCATGACGTTTCCCCTTACGACCAGTATGCGAAGCCAAGTCCGGTGCCGGTGCCGGCCGGCGTGCGGTAGCCCGGCTCGTAGAGCGACCATTCGAGCGACAGATGCTCGACCGCGCCGGCGACGCAGATCCAGTTGCGGATCTCCGAGCTGCCCGAATTGAGCTTTTCGCGCGGCAACGCCTCGATCGCTGCCGCGTCCTTGCGCGCGAGCAGGTCGAGGAAGCCGCGGTCGAGCGCCTCGTCGACGACGAAATGCGACAGCCCACCCGAGCCGATGATGCCGACCCGGATGTCGCCCGGGTAGGAGTTCGACCGCGGCGCGAATCGCCTGCCCGAGACGATAGCAGCGCCGGGGCGTCGGCTGGTTCGGCGGGTAATAGGTGTTGATGCAGACCGGCACGATCGGCACGATTTCCTGCATGATCCGCTTGTGGACAAAGCCGACCGCGTGGCCCTCGCCCTCGCCCTCGCGCACCGCGTCCGAGGTGGCGATGTCGAATTCGCGGTCGATCAGTTCGCCGATCAGGTGGCGGGCCAGCCGCACATCGACCGGGTAGTCGCGCGGCACTTTCTCCTCGTACCACCGCGCCGCTGCACGCCACCCCCAGTTGGGCTCCGCCACCGGCGCGAGCGGGACGTTGGGGATCGTCTCGCCGTAATAGACGAGAATGCCCGGCAGGTTGTCGTGATGGTAGAGCTCGTCCTGGTCGTCGCCGACGACGATCAGCGCATCGAGCTTTGCATCCCGCAGAGCCCCGCCGAGCCGGGCCATCGCGCCCGCGACCGCCGCGTGCCGCACCCGCATCCGCTCGGGGGCGATTTCCGCCGCGATCCCGGCCGGCGCATGCGCCAGCTGCGCCTCGTAGCTGGTCAGCCGCCCTTCGGTATCGAGCAGGTCTTTGCGGCGCGAATCGCGCTCGATGAAGCGCGGCCAATCGGTCGGCGGCGCATTCAGCATCGGCGTGTGCGAGCTACCCATCCCGAGGACGATCCGCGCCATACGCTCCTCCTGTCGGCCGTTTCGCGCACTCTAGCGCATTTCGGCGCGCAGCGGAGGATCCCGTGTGCAGTCGTCGACGCGGCAGCAACAGCCCGCCGGCCGCGCCGGGATCAGCTCCCGGCGCGCTTGCCGCTGCCTATTTGCCGCCTACTTGCCGCACTTGGCGGCCGGCGCGCTGGCCGCGGCTGCCTGGGCCGCCACATAGGCCCGGAACGCCTTGATGTCCTGGGCGCTGGCCTGCTTCATCAGCGGCGCCCATTGCTGGCAGAACTGCGCCGTCGGCAGCGCCGACTGGCGCAATGCCGCCGCATTGGCAAGCGAGGTGTTCCACTTGTCGAATGCCTTGGTGCCGTGCAGATGCACGATCATCGCCTTCTGATAGCGGATCACCGCCTCACGATTGCGCAGCACAAATTCGGCATAGGTCGTGTTCTGGCAGGCCGAGCTGGCGACCATCAGATCGGTGATGTAGCGGATCGCCTGCTCCGCCTCGCGCTCGCTCGCGTTCACCGCCGCGCACCTGTGGCTCTCCTTGCTCTTGGCCCAGCCCGGCTGCGCCGACCACGCGACAAGCAATGCCGCGATCAGAATCAGTTTTTTCATCGCCGCCCCCAAAGTACATCCCCTCGTGCGGCAGACGATACGCAAACCGCCAGTAATTGCAAGAATGTCTCTGGGAGGATGCGCCGATCCGACCGACGGTGGCGCGATTCCCTCAAAGGTAACGCTGGGCGTTGGCCGTCTCAGAGGCTCGCCGCGCGGCGCTATGCCAAACCTGTGCTTTCAGCGTCTAGCGGACCGCAAGGGCTGTGCCCGCGAAGCCTGCTATGCCGATGGCCCGAGGCCGCTTGCCGGAGAGCATCGGGCTCCGCATAGTCGCGCGATGATCGTGCTGTTTACCGATTTCGGGCTTGCCGGCCCGTATACCGGCCAGGTTGCCGCGGTTTTGCAGCAGACCGCACCGGGCGTACCGGTGATATCGCTGTTTGCCGACGCCCCGGCCGGGGCTCCCAAGCCGGCCGCCTATCTGTTGGCGGCCTACGCGAATTGGTTTCCCGAAGGGACGGTGCTGCTGTGCGTCGTCGACCCCGGCGTCGGCACCACGCGTCGCCCGCTCGCCGTCGAGGCTGCCGGACGCCTCTATGTCGGCCCTGACAACGGCCTGTTCGAACTGGTGGTGCGCCGCTCCCGGCAACGCGCCAGTCCGCCTTCGTGCTGGGAGATCACGTGGCGGCCGCCGGTGCTGTCGGCGAGCTTTCACGGCCGCGACTTGTTCGCGCCGGTGGCGGCGCGGTTGGCACGCGGCGAGATGCCCGCTGCGCTGGCGCGGCCTGCCACGGCATCAGTCCGACCCGACTGGCCCGATGATCTCGCCGAGATCGTCTATATCGACCATTACGGCAACGCGCTGACCGGGCTGCGTGGCCCTGCCGTGCCCGAAGATGCACGCCTCGTCGCCGGCGGGCACGTCGTGGCGCCGGCACCGACCTTCGCGGCGGTGCCGCTCGGGGCGCCGCTGTGGTACGTCAATTCGAACGGACTGGTCGAGATCGCGGTCAATTGTGGGCGCGCCGACCGGGCACTCGGCCTTGCCGTCGGCCGCAGCGTCGCGATCGTCGCCTGACCTGCCGGTTCAGGAGGGCGGCAGGACCGCCTTGATGCCGGGCGGGACCCTGAGATGGCGCCGCCGCTGAGCCCGATGAAACAGCCACATACCGCCGCCGATCGCGACAAAGACGCCGAGCATCGCGAGGCCGGACCAGCGGGCGAGGTCGCCGAGCACGGCGCGGCAGGCATGCCCGAGGAAATAGCCCACCGTGACAAAACATGCTGCCCACAGCGCGGCGGCGGCGAAATTCAGCCGCAGAAACCGCTTCCAGCGCACCGCGCTGAGCCCGAGCGCAAAGGACGAGAAATTGCGGATGCCGTAGACGAAGCGGAACGTCAGGATGAACCCGGTGTCGTAGCGCTCGAGCCAATTGAGCGCGGTATCGACGCCATGGCGCCAGCGCGGGAAGCGATCAAGCAGCGACGCGCCGAACTGGCGCCCGAGCCAGAAATAGCACTGGTCGCCGCAAAAGCTGCCGAGCCAGGCGGCGACCAGCAGCGCCAACGGATCGACCAGGCCCTGGGCCGCGGCAAATCCGGCGAACAGAACAATCGTTTCGCCTTCCAGGAAGGTCCAGATGAAGACGACGAAGTAGAAAAATGTGCCGTTATGGGCAATGAGCTGATTGATATCCATCGTCAACCGTTACTGCCCCTGTCCCCTGCTCCGGCCGGCCCGGCACACCCTCGCGACCGTCACGGCGAACATGCTAGATTGTTGGTCGACCCCGGTCGAGCGGATTCCCGTCGGCGCGGCCGCCCGGAAACGCGGTCCTGCTGCATTTCGCATACCCGATCAAGGGTTTGCGCCAACCCGGAGAGAGCGACGTGGAAGCGCACGAAATTGCCGAAAAGATTCACGAACATGCTGAGCCGCATGGGCACGCTGCCGCGCACGACCCTGAGCACGACTGGTTCCGCCGCCTCGCCGCGATCTATGTCGGCGTCGTCGCGATGCTGCTGGCGATCGCCTCGCTGGGCGGCGCCGACGCGACCAAGGAAATGCTGAACGCCAACATCCATGCTTCCGATACCTACGCGTTCTACCAGTCGAAATATAGCCGCCAAATTCATTACCAAACTACTGCCGAGCAGCTCGAATTGCTGGCGGCCGGAGCCCCCGGGCTGTCACCCGAGCAGCGCGCCAAGGTCGAGAAGCAGGTCAAGCGTTACCGCGATACCGCAGCGCGCTACGAAAGCGACCCGGCAAGCGGCAACGGCAAGAAGGAGCTGCTGGCCCTGGCAAAGAAATGGGAGGCGAAACGCGACCACGCCGCGGCGCAGACGCCCAATTTCGAATACGCTGAGGCGCTGTTTCAGATCGCCATCGTGCTCGGCTCGGTCGCCATCGTCGCCGCCTCGCCCGCGCTTCTTGGCGTCAGCGGCGCGCTGGCGGTCGGCGGTGTGCTGTTGACCCTCAACGGCTACTTACTGCTGGCGCCGCTGTCGCACGGATAAGAGCGCGGCGGGCCGGCGGCTTTACCAGGCCTTTACGCTTGCATGCTCAATATCGCAGCAGCCGTTGACCGGCACCTGCGCATCTTTCGAGCAAGCGATGAGCCCCAGCGAACTGCTGCCCCTACTCGCCCGCCACGCCGCCTGGCTGTCCAACGCAGGCGGTGCCCGGCTCGACCTGACCCTGGCCGAATTGCCCGGGGCCGAATTCTCCCGGCACGTGCTGCGCGCCGCCAAGCTGTCGGGAGCCAATCTCAACCGGGCAAAGCTGGCCGGCGCGATGCTCAACCGCGCCGATTTGTGCGCCACCGAACTCGAGGAAGCCGATCTGACCGGCGCGGATTTGAGTGCCGCCGATCTGCGCGGCGCCTATATGCGCGGCGCCGACCTCGCCGGGGCGCGGCTCGACGATGCCGATCTGCGTGGCGGCGCGCTGCTGCAGCAGCGCCAGGACGGCGCGGCCGGGTTCGTCACCGTCAACCTTGCCGGCGCCCGGCTCGACGATGCGGTGCTGGTGCGCGCCAATCTCGCGGGCGCCAATCTGGCGCGCGCCTCGCTGCGCCGGGCCGACTGTCGGGCGGCCCGCTTCAACGGCTGCATGATGATCGAAGCGGTTCTCGCCGGCGCCAACCTTGCCGGGTGCAATCTGCGGCGCGCCAACCTGACCGGTGCCGACCTGTCCGACGCCGACCTCAGCGGCGCCAATCTCTCACAGGCGATCCTCGATGGGGCGCGGCTCACCGGCGCCAACCTGACAGGCGCCATCCTGACCAGCGTCGACCTGGCGCGCGCCGACACCGCCGAGGCGGGCAGCAGCGGCAAATTGCGCTGGCCGCATCAGCTGCCGCGGCCATTGCAGGCGGCGCTGTCGCTGCATCGCCGCTGGGTCGACACCGAAGGCCGCGAAGGCGTGCGCGCCTGCTTGGCTGGCGCCGATCTGAGCCGCACCGATCTCGGCAGCGTCGAACTGCGCGGCGCCGACCTCAATCGCTGCGATCTGGCGGCGGCGCGGCTCAATGGCGCCTCGCTGGCACTGGTGGACCTGTCGGGCGCCGATCTGCGCGGCGCCGACCTCGACGGCGCCCGGCTCGACGGCGCCCGGCTGTGCGACGCCGACCTGACCCGCGCCACGCTGCGCAAGACGCGCCTGCGTCCGATGTCGTCGCCGGAGGGACGGCGTAACGAGCGGCTGATCTGCGCCGACCTGTCGCGCGCCCGCCTCGGCGGCGCCGACCTGACCGGAGCCGATCTGTACGGCGCGCTGCTGATCGGGGCGGATCTCGCCGGCGCCTGCCTCAGGCTCGCGAATCTCGCCGCGGCGCGCCTCGACGATGCCTGCTTCGATGACGCCGAACTGGCCGACGCGGTGCTACCCGAAACCGTCCCGGCCGGTGCTCGGGGCGATGTGCGCGTGTCGAGTTCAGCGCCGGGTCCGGCCGCGCGCGAGCCTCAGCCCGCGGCGAATTCGGCGATCAGCGTGTTGAACCGGTCGGCCGCCTCATACTGGACCCAATGGCCGGCCCCGGGCACCACGGCAAAACGCGCCGCCGGCTGAAAGCCGCGCAAGACGCCCGCCCGCTCGTCGAGGTGGGGGTAGGCGGTCGCGTCGCGCTCGCCCCAGATCCCGTCGAGCCGCGCCGTCACGTGCGGCAATGCCTCGACGAGCGCGCCCGAGCGGGAGAACCGGCGGCTGCGCATCCGGGCGCGCGCATGGTTGGTCTTTTGCAGGTAGAGCGCCAGCTCGTCGATCTTGGCGGGGTCGGCGATCATCAGCTGGTTCAGGTTGTAGCGGTGGGTGGCAAACTCCGTCTTCTCGTCGGGGTCGGGTGGCACCCGGCGCAGCTCGGTCGGCTGGCGGGTGAGGCCGAGGCCGTTCGAGCCGACGATGGTGAACCCGCCCAGCCGATCGCCAAGCTGGGCCGCGACATTGCCCCCGATCACCCCGCCAAACGAAAACCCGGCGAGATGCGGCTTCGTCCTGGTCGGAGACCTGCCGCCCGGCAGCACGCGGTCGAGCCCCGCGACGATGATCGCCGCCAGGCCCTGGGCGCTCCACGGCTCGGGCGGCGTCGCCGACTCGCCGAGCCCGGGCAGATCCAGGGCGATCACGGTAAATTGCCGCGACAGCGGCACGACATTGCGGATCCAGTGCGTCCAAGACCCATAGCCGCCATGCAGCAGCACCAGCGGCGGGCCGCTGCCCCAGCGGCGCCACACCAGCGTACCGTCGCCGCACGGCGTCTCGATCCGTTCCCCCTCCGCCGCAACCCCTTCGACGAGCCTCACCGTCGCTTCGCTGATCACCGCCACCGCACGCCTCGCTTCTTGTCGTGCGACGCTGATAGCCGGTTTCGCGCCGCCCGCCTATCCCCACGATGTCGGGTTCGCGCGATGCGGGGCGCCCGCCGCTGCCGAATTTGACCTTCCGTCGCACGTTTTGACTATCATATGACCAGATAGCCGGGATGCCGGTGGCTTACGGTACAGGACCGATCATGCCGAAACGCCAGCTCGAAGCCTTGATGTGGGCCGATGCGTGCGCCGCGATGGAGCGCGCCGACCGGTTGCGCCGGCAGTTCTTTCACCATGCGCGGCCGCATTGGGAGGCGCCGATCGACGTCTTCGAGACCGACGCCGCGCTGACCATCCTGATCGCCCTGCCCGGGGTTGCGCCGGACGGCATCTCGGTCACCCTCAATGCCGGCACGCTGACAGTCCGGGGCGAGCGTCCGCTGCCGCACGAGTTGCAGGAGGCGCACATCCTGCGGATGGAGATCCCCTATGGCAGGTTCGAGCGACGCATCGAGTTGCCGCCGGTGCCGTTCCAGATTTCCGGCCGCCATCTCGCCAACGGCTGCCTGATGCTGCGCCTCACCAAGGGAGTGCGCTGATGGACAGCGACGCGCGCCAGCTACCGGCCGCCGAGGCCGGCTCGCCCGCCGGCATGGCCGCAATCACGGCGATCCCCGAAGACGCACTGATCCTGATCACGACGCGCAACCTCGTGCTGTTTCCGGGGACCGTGCTGCCGATGACGCTCGGACGGCAGCGCTCGATCGTCGCGGCGCAGACCGCGATCCGCCTCAGCCGCCCGGTCGGGCTGGTGTTGCAGCGCGATCCGCAGATGGACGACCCGCTGCCGGCCGACCTGCATCGCGTCGGCACCGAGGCGAGCCTGTTGCGCTACCTGACCAGCCCCGACGGCAGCCATCACACGATCTGCCATGGCGAGCGCCGCTTCCGCGTCGTCGAGTTCCTCGACGGCTACCCGTTTTTCGTGGCTCGCGTCGAGCGGCTCGCCGAGTCGGAGGAGCAGAGCCCGGAAATCGACGCCCGGCTCCTCAACCTGCGCAACCAGGCGCTCGAAGTATTGCAGCTTTTGCCGCAGAGCCCGGCCGAACTGGCCAACGCCGTGCAGGGCGTGACCACGGCGCCGGCGCTCGCCGACCTGATCGCCAGCTTCATGGACATCACCTCGGCCGAGAAGCAGGAAATCCTGGAGACCGTTGCGATCGAGCGCCGCCTCGAGCGGGTCTCCGAGCTGCTGGCCTACCGTATCGAGGTGCTGCGTCTGTCGCGCCAGATCAGCGACCGCACCAAGGAGACGATGGACGAACGCCAGCGCGAGTTCCTGCTGCGCGAGCAGCTGAAGACGATCCAGAAGGAATTGGGCGAGGGCGAGGACGCCAAGAGCCAGGAGATCGCCGAGCTGCGCCGCAAGGTCGACGCGGCCGGGATGCCCGAGGAGGTCGAGGCGCACGCCAAGCGCGAACTGGCGCGATTGGAACGCATGCCGGAAGCGGCCGGCGAGTATTCGATGGCGCGCACCTATCTCGACTGGCTGATCGAGCTGCCCTGGGCGGCGGAAGACGAGGCGCCGATCGACGTCGCCGAAGCGCGCCGCATCCTCGACGAGGACCATTACGGGCTGCCCAAGATCAAGCGCCGCATCCTCGAATACCTCGCGATCCACAAGCTCAACCCGGCCGGCCGCAGCCCGATCCTGTGCTTTGTCGGGCCGCCCGGCGTCGGCAAGACCTCATTGGGTCAGAGCATCGCGCGCGCGACGGCGCGAAAATTCGTCCGGGTGAGCCTCGGCGGCACGCATGACGAAGCCGAGATCCGCGGTCATCGCCGCACCTATATCGGCGCCCTGCCGGGCAACATCCTGCAGGGCATCCGCCGCGCCGGCAGCCGGCAATGCGTGATGATGCTCGACGAGATCGACAAGCTTGGCCGCAGCAATCAGGGCGATCCCGCCTCGGCGCTCCTCGAAGTGCTCGACCCCGAGCAGAACTCGACATTCCGCGACAACTACCTCGGCGTGCCGTTCGATTTGTCGCGCGTCATGTTCATCACGACGGCCAACGTGCTCGACAGCATCCCCGGCCCGCTGCGGGACCGCATGGAGATCATCGACCTGTCGGGCTACACCGAGGACGAAAAGTTCGAGATTGCGCGGCGCTACCTCGTCGCGCGCCAGATCGCCGCCAACGGGCTCACCCCGGCGCAGGCCGAAATCGCCGACGACGCGATCCACGGGATCATCCGCGGCTACACGCGCGAAGCCGGGGTGCGCAACCTCGAGCGCGAGATCGGCACGGCCCTGCGCAGCGTCGCGATGAAGATCGCCGAGGGCACCGCCACCAAGGTGCGCATCACCGCAGCCGATCTGCATGAGATCCTGGGAGCCCGCCGCTTCGAGGGCGAGGTGGCGATGCGCACCAGCATCCCTGGCGTCGCCACCGGGCTCGCCTGGACCCCGGTCGGCGGCGACATATTGTTCATCGAGGCGACCCGCATCCCCGGCAAGGGCGGCCTCATCCTGACCGGGCAGCTCGGCGAGGTCATGCGCGAGAGCGCGCAGGCGGCGCTGTCGCTGATCAAGGGCAAGGCGGCGAGCCTCGGCATCGACCCGAAGCTGTTCGACAACAGCGACATCCACATCCATGTTCCGGCCGGCGCGATCCCGAAAGACGGCCCTTCGGCCGGCGTCGCGATGTTCACCGCACTCGCCTCTCTGATGACCGGGCGCACCGTCAAGAGCGACACCGCGATGACCGGCGAGATCAGCCTGCGCGGCCTCGTGCTGCCAGTGGGCGGCATCAAGGAAAAGGTCATCGCGGCGGCGCGCGCCGAACTCGCCGCCGTCATCCTGCCGGCCCGCAACGAGAAGGATTACGAGGAGATCCCCGAGGCGGCGCGCGCCGCGCTGCGCTTCGTCTGGGCCACCCGGGTCGAAGACGTCATCGCGGCGGCGCTGGAGCCGGCCGCAGCTGCGGCGCTGGAGTCGGCCGCCGGCTGACCCCGGCCAAGCCTGCCCGCGTCTCGCCGCACGAGCGAGTGGCCGGGCGAGGGAATCGCTCGGGGAGGGAATGATTGCCGGCGTGGCGCGTTTTCGCCATTGTCTCCTGCCGCACTCCGATCAATTGCGAGGCCTGCCTTGCCGATGTCCTTGCGCCTGTCGATCATTACCCGTTTCTGGCGGCACTTCGCGATCGGGCTGGGGCTGGCGATCCTCTGCGGTCTGGCGCCCCACCCTGCGCGAGCGCAGCAGGCTGCGGCAGCGCAAGCGGGTCCCAACGATCCCCTCGAGGATGCCAACCGGGCCGTGTTCGACTTCAACCGAACCCTCGACCGCATCATCCTGGTTCCGGTGGCCAAGACCTATCGTACGATCCTGCCCTCGCCGGTCCGGGATTCGGTGCGGGATTTCCTGCAGAATTTGAACGAACCGCTGGTCTTCGCCAATGCTGTGCTGCAGGCGCAGCCCGAACTCGCGGCCAAGACATTCGCCCGCTTCGCGCTCAACAGTACGGTCGGCATAGCCGGGCTTGTCGACGTGGCACAGCGCATCGACCTGCCGCACCGCGGCACCGACCTCGGCATCACCTTCGGGGTGTGGGGCATCGGCGGCGGGCCTTATCTGATGCTGCCGGTGTTCGGCCCGTCCAACGTGCGCGATCTTGCCGGGCAGGTCGGCGAAAGCTTTGCCGATCCCGGCAACATCATCGCCGGCAACAACAATCTGGCGTGGGTACCGTTCGCCCGCGCCGGCACCGAAGCAGTCGACCGGCGCTCGCGCTATATCGAGACCCTGGCCGATCTCGAAACGACCTCGCTCGACTACTACGCGACGATCCGTTCGCTTTACCACCAGCGGCGCGCCTCGTTGCTGCGCCATGACCAGCCGAGCGGGCCGACGGTCTCCCCGGCTTCGGCCCCGGTCCACCAGATGGTGCCGCGATTTTGATGATTTGTGCGACGACACCCACCTTCGCCCCCGCCCAAGCACCGTAAGGAGGACGAGCCGGCTGCTGGTTTCTGCGCCTTTTTCACCGCCAGACGCGACAAGATGCGGCGGCGTCGGTTCGGCTTGATCCTCGGGCTGGCGCTCGCGTATGCGCCCGGCCCGCCGGCCCGCGCCGATCTGCCCTACGAGTCGCAGATCGTCGGAGCCAAGGAGTCCACGCTCGCCGATCTGCTCGGCGAGGTGTCGGAGCTGAAGAGCCTGCAGGACCGGCCGCCGGTATCCGCCGAGGCCCTGCGCGGACGGGCGCAGCGCGATCTCGGCCGGCTCGGCGACGCCGCCCACAGCCTCGGCTATTGGGGCGCACAATTCTCCTACCGCATCGACACGACCGCCAAGCCGGCCAAGGTCGTTGTCAGCGTCACCCCCGGCCCGCTCTATCACGTCGGGACCCTCGACATTCTCGGGCCCGACGGCAACAAGCTCGCGGTGCCCGGCGACACCGGCGCGCTGCCATTGAAACCGGGCGACCCGGCCCGCACCGCCCCAGTGGTGGAGACCGAGCAGGCGCTCGTCGCCGCGCTCAAGCGCAACGGCCACCCGTTCGCCAAGGCCGGGCATCGGCGGGTCGTCATCGACAACAGCACGCACACGATGGCGGTCACCTACGCGCTTGACCCCGGGCCGCGCCGGAATTTCGGCCCGACGGCGATCCACGGGCTCAAACACCTGCGGCCGGGCTATGTCGAGCGCCGCATCAAATGGCACCAGGGCGCCGAATACGACCTGCGCCAGGTCGAGGACACGCGCCAGGCGCTGATCGGCAGCGGGCTGTTCAGCCAGGTCACCATCACGCCGCAGCCGGCTGCGGGGAACCCCGGCGCGGTGCAGATGAAGATCGACGCGGCCGAGCGGGCGCGCCGCACGATCGGCGCCGGGATCGGCTACAACACCACCACGGGCCCCGCCGCCAACGCGTTCTGGGAAAACCGCAACCTGTTCGGAAATGCCGAAAAGCTGCACCTCGACCTCACCCTCGGCCAGCAATCGAGCGGCGCCGCGGCACGGTTCCGGCGTCCCGACTTCCTTGCCACCGACCAGGATCTGCTCGCCGTCGCAGAGATCGCCAACGACACGCCGACCGCCTACCACAGCCGGCGCGCCAAGGTGTCAACCGGCCTCGAACGCCGCTTCGGCCCGCACCTGACCGGCGGCGTCGCGCTCGCCCTTGAAAAAGCCAACGTCATCGAGCGCGCCAACACCACCACGTTCACGACCACCGGGACCACCCAGCATTACGCGCTGATCGGCGTGCCGCTCTATCTCAAGCTCGACGAGAGCGACGATCTGCTGAACCCGACGCGCGGCTATCGCGCGCAGGCGAGCCTCGTGCCGTACCGGAGCTTTTCCGGCCCCTCGCTGAGCTTCGTCTCGGGGCGGCTGGCGGCCAGCGCCTATCACCGGCTGACCGACAGCGATCGCTACGTGCTGGCCGGGATGGCGTCGATCTCCTCGATCGCCGGCGCCTCGCTCGACGCCTTGCCCGCCGACAAGCGCATCTATGCCGGCGGCGGCGGCTCGGTGCGGGCTTACGGCTACCAGATGGCCGGCGCGCTCAACTCCAATGGCCGCCCGATCGGCGGCCGCTCCAGTATCGAGCTAAGCCTCGAAGCCCGTATCAAGGTGACGGATCATATCGGCATCGTGCCGTTCCTCGATGCCGGCAGCTATTACCCCGGCAGCCTGCCGAGCCTCGGCGACCGGCTCTTATACGGGCCGGGGATCGGGTTCCGCTATTATACCGCGTTCGGCCCGTTGCGGCTCGACGTCGCGACGCCGCTCAACCGCCGCCACGGCGACTCGCTGTTCCAGATCTACATCAGTCTCGGCCAGGCGTTCTGATGCGGCGGTGGGTGCGCCGGGCCGGCGCGGTTTTTCTCGTTCTTGCCGTTCTGATCGGCGGCGCGTTCGCGCTGTTGCAGACGCCGTTCGGGCTCCGCTGGCTCAGCCGCACGGTAGCAGAAGCCCTCAGCAGCCCCGGTGCCACGGTGCGGATCGACGGCCTCACCGAGACCGTGCCGTTCCACCTGCGCGCCCGCCATATCGAGATCGCCGACCGGACGGGGGCTTGGCTGACGCTGGACGATATGCGGCTTGACGTGTCGGCCGCCGCCCTCCTCGCCGGGCGCCTGCACGTCACCCGGCTGACCGCTGCCTCGGTCGACGTGCATCGCCCGCCGCCGGCGACGCCAACCCCCGCCCAACCTGTGCCGCTGGCCGAGCGCCTGCAGCCGCCGCATCTGCCGCTATCGCTGACGGTCGACCGGCTGGCGATCGATCGCTTGGTGCTCGGCGCTCCGGTGCTTGGCAACCGGGTGGTGGCGACGGTCGCCGGCAATACCAGCCTCGCCGGGCATGCGATGCGGGCGCAATTCGACCTGCACCGCATCGACGGCACCCCGGGCAAGGTGGCGCTCGATCTCGCCACCGCCGGCACGCCACCGATCCTGAAACTGAAGCTCGCGATAGACGAGCCTACGGGCGTGCTGCTGGCGCGCCTGCTGCACCGCCCGGACCATCCGCCACTGGCCGTCTCCCTAAACGGCGAGGGGCCGCTTGCGGATTGGCACGGCAAGTTCGCGGCATCGGCGGGCGACCTCGCCCATATCGACGGCACGCTCAGCCTCGCCGTGGGAAGCGACATCGCCATCGCCCTGTCGGCCACGGCTGCCGTCGCACCCTTGCTGCCGCCCGACTTGGCGCGGCTGGCCGGCCAGCAGGTGCCGATAGACCTGCACGCCACGATCAAGCAAGACGGCACGCTGTCGCTCAACAAATTGTCGGTCGCGATGGCGGCGGGCCGGCTGACCGGCGATGCCGAACTCGGCCGGCCGGACCACAAGCTATCGGCGCATCTGCACGCGGACCTGCCGCATCTGGCGCCGGCCGCCGGCTCGTTGGGGGTATCGGTCGGCGGCGCCGCCCGGATCGACGCCACGCTCGGCGGCACCGAAGCGCGCCCGAGCCTCGCACTGACCGCCTCCGGCGACGCAATCGCGGTCGGCATGTCCGGGGTGGCGCATGCCGCGGCGCACCTGACGATCACGCCCCAGGCCGGGTCAACCGGCATCGCCATCGCCGCGGACGGCCAGCTGCGCGGATTGACCCCGCCGCCCGGCACCACGCTGCCGGCTGGTCTCGGCCGCGACGTCGACTGGTCGCTGGCGGCCCGTGCGTCGCCCGACTTCGCCGCGGTCGAGATCACCCGGCTTGCCGCGCAGGGCGCCGGGATCGACATCACCGGCTCGGGGCATGTCAGCGAGGGCGGCCGGGCGCTCGCCGGAAAATTGCGCCTTGCAGTCGCCGATCTGCGGCCGTTTACCGGCGCCTTCGGGTCGCCGATGATGGCCGGCGCCCTGACATTGCAGGCGACCGCCACCCAGCCGCAACCCGATCATCTTACGGCAACGCTCGATGGAGCGATCACCGGCTTCGCTTCCGGCGACCGCGTCCTCGATGCGCTGGCGGGACATTCGATCAAGATCACCGGCGCGGCGCATCGCGGCGGCGACGGGGTCGTCGTCCTCGACCGTCTCAGCCTCGCCGGCGCCGCCGTCAGCCTGGCCGGCGCCGGGCGTTTCGACCCGGCGACTCGGCGTCTCGCCCTCACGCTCGACAGCAAGATGCCGGAGCTGCGGCCGCTCGGCAGCGCGCTCGCAACCGCGCTCTCCGGCCATGTCGCGGCCACGGCCAGCGTCGACGGGACGCTCGATCACCTCGCAGTCAAGGCCAAAATCGAAGCTACCGACATCGCCGCTGCCGATGCGCGGCTCGACCGGCTGACCGTCGCCGCGCAGGTCGCGGACCTGTCCCAGCCCAAGGCGTCGATCGACGGCAGCTTCCGCGCCGGCGATCTCGACGGCACGCTCGCCCTCGAAGCCGATATGACCGACCCGCGCCAAGTGGTCGTGCCGCGCCTGCGGCTCAGCGCAGGCGGCGGCACGATCGACGGCAATCTGCGCCTCGATCGGGCCAGCTTGCTCGCCCAAGGGACGATCAACGGTACTGTCCCCGATCTCGCCCGCTGGTCGCGCCTCGGCGGGACGCCGCTCGCCGGCAGCCTCTCGCTCAAAGCCGCCCTGACGGCGCGCAACGGCCAGGGCGTCCAGTTCACATTCGCCGGCGACCGGCTGGCCGCGGGGGCCGGCGCGGCGCGCATCGCGCTCGGCCATGTCGCGGCCGACGGCAGCCTCAACGATCTGCGCGGCCTGCCGTGGGGCAAGGCGCACGCGAGCTTGACCGGCGCGCGCTTCGCCGCCGGCGAGGTGGCGCGCGCCAGCCTGAACCTGGACAGCCCGCGCCCCGGACATTTTGCCTTTTCGGCCGATGCCGACGGCAAGCTCGCCGAGCATTTTACCCTCGCGCTCGGCGGCGACGGCACCATCGCACCGGGTGCCGCCGGCCTCGACCTGCGCATCGCCCGGCTCGCCGCCGCGCTCGGGCAGGACCATATCCGCCTCGCGCGGCCGTTGCGGCTGCAACGGAACCCGGCCGGGCTGGCGTTCAGCGACCTCGACCTGCGCCTCGGCACGGGACAGATCAGCGGCGCCGGGGCGCTGCGCGGCACCTCCCTGTCGCTCAAACTCGCCGCGCGCAACCTGCCCGTGGCGATGGCGGCCCACCTCGCCGGGACCAAACGGGCGGCCGGCACACTCGCCTTCGACGCATCGCTCGGCGGCAGCCTCGCGGCGCCGCGCGGGCATTTCTCGCTGACCGGTCGGGGGCTCAGCGTGTTTCTGCCCGAGCGTGGCAAGCTTCCTCGGCTCGGGCTCGACCTCGCCGGCGATTGGGACGGCCGCAAGCTTGCCGTCACCGGCCACACGACCGGCCTCAACGGCGAGAGCTTCCGGTTCACCGGTGCGCTGCCGCTGGTCCTGACCGCCGCCCCTATCGGCATCGCATTGCCGCAGAACGGCAACCTGCTCTTCAAAGTGCAGGGCTCGGGCGAACTCGCCAACATCGCCGACCTGCTGCCGCTCGGCGAGGACCGGCTGAGCGGGCATTTCGCGGTCGATGCCGCCGCCGCGGGGACGCTGGCGGCGCCGACGGCAACCGGCCGGCTGACGATTTCCGGCGGGCGCTATCAAAGCTTCGCCGCCGGCGCGACGCTGACCGACCTTCAGGTCGATCTGGTCGGCAATCGCGACCGCTTCACGTTGCGCCGGTTTTCCGCGAAGGACGGTGCCAACGGCACCCTCACCGCGCAGGGCAGCCTGGTGCTCGACAGCCCGGGCGGGCCGAGCGCCGATTTGTCGGCGACGCTCGGGCAGTTCCGCGTTGCGGCGCGCGACGAGGCGGTGGTCAGGGCAAGCGGCACGGTCAGCGTCAAGGGACCGATCGGCGCCCCCACCGTGGCCGCCGACCTGACCACCGACCGTGTCGACATCACCCTCCCCGACGCATTGCCGCCGAGCGTCACGCGTCTCGCCGTCACCGAGATCGGCGGCGCCGCCGGTCGCCGCGGCGCCGCAGCAAAGCCGAGCCCGCCGGCCTTGCCGGTGCCGCTCGACATCAAGCTGTCGCTTCCCGGGCGCGTCTTTGTCCGCGGCCACGGCCTCGACAGCGAGTGGCGCGGCCGGCTGCGCATCACCGGCAGCAGCGCGGCGCCGCAGATCCAGGGCTCGCTGCAGGCGGTGCGCGGCACCTTCGACCTGCTCGGCAAGACCTTCAAGGTGACGGAGGGGACGATCGCGTTCGACGGCGGCACAACCATCGACCCCACGCTCAACATCACCACCGCGGTCAGCGCGAGCGACGTCACGGCGCAGGTTGTGATCGGTGGCCGCGCCTCGGCGCCGACCATCACGCTGACCTCGACGCCGGTGCTGCCGCAGGACGAAATCCTCGCCCGCGTGCTGTTCGACCGCCCGCTCGGCCAGATCAGCGTCGGCGAGGGGCTGCAGGTGGCGCAGGCGGCGGCGACCCTGGCCGGCGGCGGCCCCGGCATCCTCGACCGGCTGCGCAGCCGGCTCGGCCTCGACCGGCTGGGGTTCGGCTCGGCCCCGGGCAGCGGCTCGGCGGCGGGCGGGACGACGATCAGCGGCGGCAAATACATCGCCAACGGCATCTACGTCGGCGCCAGCCAGGGGCTCAGCACGCAATCGAGCAAGGTGACGGTCGAGATCGAATTGCGGCCGCACGTCACGGTCGAAACCGATGTCGGCGCCACCGGCGGCAGCGGCATCGGCCTCAATTACAAATACGATTACTGAGGCCGGCGCCGCTAGCTGCCCGGCCGGTCAGACCTCGAGCTTCATGCCCTTCTGCACGCCGGGCCGCGCCCCGACACGCTCGCCCCAGGCTTGCAGATGCTTCAACCCGGCATTGTCGGGCAATGCCTTGCGCCCGGCATAGATCGGGTAGACCGCGAGGTCAGCCGCCGTCAGCTCATTGCCGGCGAGGTATTGCGTCGCGGCGAGCTGCGCGTCGGCGAAGCGCCACAGGTTGACGAAGCGGTCCTCGTAAAACTTGACCGCCGAATCCGGCACCTTTTCCGGCATCCGCGCGCCGAGGAAGAAGAT
This sequence comes from uncultured Alphaproteobacteria bacterium, assembly GCA_963746885.1. GTDB lineage: Bacteria > Pseudomonadota > Alphaproteobacteria > ATCC43930 > CGMCC-115725 > DATARH01. The sequence continues at coordinate 142,646 of CAVVDM010000009.1, read as the reverse complement.
GGTCTGGTTGACCGAGGCATAATCGGCCGCCCCTTCGGCCATCCACTGGAACACCCGCACCCGGGCTGCGAGATCGCTCGGCAGGAACTTGCCGGTCTTCTCGCACAGATACAGCATGATTGCCCAGGATTGGGTCACGGTGAGCGGCTTGCCGCCCGGCCCGTCGGGGTCGATCAGGGTCGGGATCCGCCCGGTCGGGTTGAGCTTCAGATAGTCCGGCTTCTTCTGGTCGCCCTGCCCGAGATTGAGGACGTGGATGTTGCACGCGACGCCGCATTCGTTGACCGCGATCGCAGCGCGCTGCCCGTTGCCGGTGCCGGCGGTGTAAAGCTCCATGGCTGCCATAGCTGCCCTTCCCGATTGCTGGATTGATGGGTCGGCATCATAGCGCGGCTTTACGACAAAGCGAGCGGCGGCCGGATCTTGGCCCTGACCGCCGCGCCGCCCGGGCCCTCGGCCTTCGCGAGCGCGGCGACGAGCGCCGGGCTCGGCCAGGCTTGCCGCGCAGCCGCTGCTCATAGGCGCGGCACGCCTGCAGCACGCCGAGATCGCCCCATAGCGGCCCGGTCACCTGCAGCCCGACCGGCAGTCCGTCGGCAAACGCCGCACGGGATCGAGGCGGACGGGTTGCGCGTCAGGTTGAACGGCCAGGTATAGGGCATCCAGTCGGGGAAATTGTTCGGATTGGGCTGGCCGTCGTCGCGCGGATCGGCATATGCGGCCGGGATCGGCATCGTCGGCGACAGCAGCAGGTCGTAGCGCTCGAAAAACTGCCGCATCGCCGCGCCGAGCACCGCGCGCTTGCCGAGCGCCTCGACGACCTGCTCCTGCGTCACCGCCTCGCCGCGCCGGCAGTTGGCGACGAGCCCGGGGTCCATCACCGCCACCTGCTCCGGCGTCTGCGCCCGCAGCAAGGCCCAGAACCCGGCGAGCGCCAGGGTCTCGAAGATCGGCGATTGGGCGACTCGGCGAACGGATCGGCCGGCTCGACCATCGCACCGAGTTCGGCGAATACCTGCGCCGGCACGCTCGACCGCCGCGCGCACCGCGGGCGCCGGCTCGGCATAGCCGAGGGTTGGCGACAGCGCCACCCGCAGGCCCTTCAGCGACCCCTCGCCGACCCGCTCGCGATAGGCGATGCCGTCGTCCGGCAGGCTGTACCAGTCGCGCGCGTCCGGGCCCCTTCATCGCATCGAGCATCAGCGCCGCGTCGCCGACCGTGCGCGTCATCGGCCCGACATGCGCGACATCGCCGAACGCCGAGGGCGGATAGACCGCGACGCGGCCAAAGGTCGGCTTCAACCCGAAGATGCCGCTGAACGCCGCCGGGATGCGGATCGAGCCGCCGGCATCGGTGCCGACCGCGAGCGGGCAGATGCCGGCCAGCACCGCGGCGGCGCTGCCGCCGCTGCTGCCGCCGGGAGTGCGATCGAGGTTCCAGGGGTTGCGGGTGACGCCGGTCAGCGGCGAGTTGGTGGTCGGCTTCCAGCCGAATTCGGGCGTCGTGGTCTTGCCGAAAAACACCGCCCCTGCGGCGCGCAGCCGCGCCGTGACCGGGGCGTCCTCGCGCCATTCCTGGTTCGGATCGATCGTCTTCGAGCCGACGAGGCGCGGCCAGCCGCGCGTCAGCAGGGTGTCCTTGATCGCGACCGGGATGCCGTCGAGCAGGCCCTGCGGCGCGCCTCGCTGCCAGCGCGCCTCGGATCGCCGCGCCGCCGCCATCGCACTGTCGGGATCGTAGAGGACGAACGCGTTGAGCGCCCCCTCGTAGCGTTCGAGCCGGGCCAGGGTCTCGGCCACCACCGCGACTGGCGACAACTGCTTGGCGCGATAGAGTTCGATGAGCCGGGTCGCCGGCAGAAATGCGATGTCGTCGGCCATGCAATCCCCTCAGGTCGTCATCACGACGTTGATCGGGCTCTCGCCGCGCACGAAGCGGTCGAGGTTGCCGGCAAGCTCGCCCCAGCGCCGCTCGGCCGTGCCTTCGGTAAAGCCCGAGCAATGCGGCGTCATCAGGACGTTGGCCAGCTGATGAAACGGGAAGCGCGACGGCGGCCGGTCGGGCTGCGCCGGATCCCAATGGTGCCACCAGACATCGAGCGCGGCGCCGCCGATCCGCGTTGCCGCTCAGCGCATCGTAAAGCGCCTCCTCGTCGACGATCGCGGCGCGTCCGATGTTGATCAACAGCGCGGTCGGCTTCATCAGCGACAGGCGGCGGGCGTCGATCAGCCCCTTGGTCTCCGGCCCGAGCCCGGCCGCGATCAGCAGCGGCATCGCATTGCGGCAGCATGTGGTCGAGTTCGGCCAGCGGATAGATCTCCGCAGCGTCGCCCATCTCGGCGACCGGGCTGCGGTTGGCGGCGATGACCTTGCAGCCGAATCGGAACGGCCCGCTTCGCCACCTCGCGGCCGATCCGGCCGTAGCCGACGATGCCGATGGTCTTGCCGAAGATTTCGCCGTGCGGCGATCCGCCGGCCGGCTGGTGCGCCGCCCACGACGCCGCCGCGAAACGCCACCACCGTGTCGACCAGCCGATGGGTCAACGCCAGGAACGTCATCAGCACGTATTCGGCGATCGCCAGCTCGTGGCCGAAGACGTTGCACAAGGTGATGCCGCGCGGCAGCGAGGGCAGGTCGAGCATATCGATCCCGGCCGTCGCCGCCTGCAGCAGCTTGAGCGCGCGGCGCCTCGGGAAACTCCTTGCGCCAGATATGGCCGACGACGATCTCCGCTTCGGCCAGCGCCGGGATCATCCGCTGCATGTCGTTGAGATCGGCGAGCACCGTCGTGTCGAGCGGTTCGCTCATCTTGGCGAGGATGCGCGGCGCAACGCGCGCCGCCAGCCGCTCCTAAAAACAACGCCTTCATCGGGGAAAACCTCAAATTGTCGTCACGATGTTGATCAAATCGTCGCCGCGTGCGAAGCGGCGGATGTTCTCGGCGACCTCGTCCCAGCGCCGCCGCACCATGCCCTGCGTCCAGCCGGAATTGTGCGGCGTCACGATCACGTTGGGCAGTTCGTGGAACGGATGGCGCGAGCCGCGCCGCAGCGGCTCGGCGGCGTCGGGATATTGCCACCATACGTCGAGCGCGGCGCCGCCGATCGTGCCGTCGCGCAAGCGCGGCATAGAGCGCGTCCTCGTCGATCACCTGGCCGCGTGCGATGTTGATGATGAACGCGGAGGGCTTCATCAGCGCGAGGCGGCGCGCGTCGATCAGCCCCGTCGTTTCCGGCCCGAGCGCGGTGCACAGCGCCACCGTGTCGCACAAGGGCAGCATGTCGTCGAGTTCGGCGAGCGGGTAGACGCGCTCGACCTCGGCATCGGGCGCCCGCGGCGTGCGGTTGGCGGCGAGGATGCGCACGCCGAACGGCGCCGCGCGCCGCGCCACCTCGCGCCCGACCCTGCCGTAGCCGACGATGCCGAGCGTCGAGCCGCGCACCTCGCCATGCGGCACGCCGCTTTCGACCCAGCTGGTGCGCCACGAGCCCTGCGCGCGGAACTCGCCGGCAATCTCGAAGAAGCGGTGATGCAAGGCCAGCATCGCCATGACGATGTATTCGGCGATCGCGGTCTCGTGGCCGAACGCGTTGCACACTGCCGCGCCGTTGGGCAGAGCGGCGAGGTCGAACAATTCGACCCCGGTCGCCACCGACTGCACCAGCCGGACGCGCGGCGCCGGCGGGTAGTCGGCGCGCCAGTGGTTGCTGACCAGGATGTCGGCGTCGGCCGCCGCCTCGGGCATCCGCGCCAGCGTCGCCCGGGTCGGCGACGATCACGCTGTCGAGGCCGGCCGGCAACTCGTCCCGGATGCCCGCGTAGGTGTCGGCGGCAACCTTGCCGAGAAACAGCGCCTTCATGGCTTGACCGCATGCCGGGCAAGAAAATCCTCGCGCACGGTGATGCCGAGGCCCGGCCGGTCGGGCACCGCGATCATGCCGTCCTCGACCGGAAAATTTTCCTCGACGAGATCGTGCAACAGCGGGTTGGCGCCGAGCGAGTATTCGACGATGAAGCCGGCGGGCGAGGCGGAAGCGACATGCAGCCCGGCGGCAAAGGCCGGGGCGCCGGCCCACAGATGCGGCGCCAGCTTCAGGTTGAAGGCGCTGGCCAGGGCCGAGATGCGCATCGCCTCGGTGATGCCGCCGCAGATCGCCAGATCCGGCTGCATGATGTCGACCGCGCCGAGCACCGCTAGGTCCCTGAAATCGTGGCGGGTGAACTCGCTCTCGCCCGAGGCGATCGGGATGTCGGTAGCGCCGCGCACCTGCGCCTGCCCCGCCTTGTCGTCGGCCGTCACCGGCTCCTCGAACCAGGCGAGGTTGCAGTCTTCGACGAGCCGGCAGAAGCGCTTGGCCTCGGCGACCGACATCGTGCCGTGCGCATCGCACATCAACCCGACCTCCGGCCCCAATGCCTCGCGCGCCATCTGCACGCGGCGTGCCGAATGGCGCGGGTCGCCGTCGATGATGCCGACCCGCATCTTGACCGCGCCGAACCCGCCCGCCGCGATATAGCCGAGCAGTTGCTCGCCGATCGTGTCCGGTCCGGCCCAGCCGCCCGAGGCGTAGGCCGGCATCCGCTCGGTGCGCCTTCCGCCGAGCAGCCGCCACACCGGCTGTCCCAGCGACTTGCCGAGGATGTCCCACAGCGCGCAATCGACCCCGCTGATCGCCGATACGGTAATCCCGCGCCGCCCGAGCACCGGAAAGACGCGCCCTTCGCGCAGCGCGTAGTGGCCGCGCGTGCCGTTATAGAGCGTTTCCCACAGGCGGGTGATGTCGCGCGGGTCCTCGCCCTCCAGGAGCGGCGCGAACTCCTCGTTGATCATGCAGGTCAAGGCCTGGTTCTGTGCCATGCCGCCGACCTGCGCCTTGGCTTCGCCCCAGCCGACAAGCCCGCACGCCGTCTCGATGCGCACCAGCGTCCCGTCAAACGACAGCGTGCGCCCGAAATCGCTGGTGTGCTGCCGTCGTGCGGGATCGGGATGTGCACCCAATACGCCCGCACGGATTTGATTTTCATGGCTGTGTCCCTCCGCTGGCGTCACTCGGCCCGGAAATGCCGGATGATTTCCTCCTCCCACAGATCGAGCTGCCCGACATCGTAGTCGAGCGGCGCGAGGACGAGGTATTCGAGCCCGGCGGCCTGCAGTTCGGCGATGCGGGCGCGGATGCGGCGCGGGCTGCCGAGGAAATAGCAGGTCTGCAGATGCTCGAACGAGCGGTGCGTGCCCATGATCCGCTCGATCAGCGGGCGCTGCACCTTGAGTGCCGCCGCCTCGTCGTCGGTCGGCACGATATGGGCGAAGTTGAGGTGGCCGAAGATGACGCTGTCGGGCTTCCGGCCGAGCTCGGCGAGGCGGCGCTGGATCTGCGCCCAATCGGCGATGACGCTGTCGGTCGAGCCGGCGGCGCGCGCCAGCCAGCCGTCGCCATGCCGGCAGATGCGTTCGAGCACGCGTCGGCGCCATGTTTTCCGGGTCGGGCGACAGCTCGGTCACGATCTTCGAGCCGCCGGCAAGCCACAGCTTCGGCTTTGTCGGCAGCGGCGGGTCGATCTGGACGTCATCGAAATGGTAATAACGGCCGTGATGGGTGACCGGCTTGCCGGTCCACAGGCGCTCGAAGATGCCGAGGATCTCGTCGGTGCGTCGGCCGCGCTCCCGCAGCGGCACGCCGGCGACCTGATACTCGTGCGCGTCCCAACCGACCCCGATGCCAAGCTCGAAACGACCGCCCGACAGGAATTGCAGGCTGGCGATTTCCTTGGCGACAAAGACGGGGTTGCGGATCGCGGCGATCAGGATGCCGGTGGCGAGCGCGATCCGGCTGGTGCAGCCGGCGGCAAAGCTCAGGGTCTCGAGCGGCGACAGCCACGCCGTGCCGTACAACCCGCGCGCCGTCAGCAGATGCTCGATCGCCCACAGCGACTCGTAGCCCCGCGCCTCGGCTTGAACCGCAAAGTCGCGCAGCCGCGCCGCCTTCGCATAATCGAGATCGGCAAAGGAATAGCTCGGCAGCGCAACCCCGAAACGCATCGTTCAGCCCTCCCCAAAGCGGCAGGCGCGGTCTACAGTCGGCGGGTAACCCTGCGAGGGAGACCGCAATGACCGAATTCGCCTACGATCACGTCCATCTGCGCAGCCCCGACCCGGACGAGACCGCGCGCTATTATGAGCGCATGTTCGGCGCCGAGATCATCAAATCGGTGATGTCGAACGGGTTGCCACGCACCGACATGAAGCTGGGCGGCGTGATGTTCTTCATCGCCCAGGTGCCGGCCGATGCGGGCCTCGCCGAGAAGCCGGAGGGCAGCTTTGTCGGTCTCGATCACATGGGGCTGCGGGTCAGGAACATCGACGCGGTGTGCAACGAGTTGAAGGCGAAGGGCGCCGAGTTCACGGTCGAGCCCAAGACCATCCGCCCGGGCGTCCGCATCGCCTTTGTGCGCGGGCCGCAGAACGTCCTGATCGAGCTCCTCGACCGCGACGTCGCCTGACGCGCCGCGCCGCGCCGCGCTACTCGCCGAGGTAGCGCTGGCGCAGGTGGCGCTCGAAGGCGGCGGTGCCGAGCGGCGCGCCGGTGGCGCTTTCGACCAGCTCGCCGGTCGAAAGCAGCGAGCCTTTGCCGTGCACATTGCACCGCAACCATTGGAATAGCGGCGCGAACTCGCCGCGCCCGATCTGCTCGACGAGGCCCGGCAGCGCTTCGCGCGCCGCGGCGAAGAGTTGCGCCGCGATCAACGCGCCCAGCGTGTAGGTCGGGAAATAGCCCCAGGCGCCGTCATACCAGTGGATGTCCTGCAAAACGCCGTCGCGGTCGCTCGGCGGCACGATGCCGATCAGCGCCTTCAGCCCGTCGGCGAAGGCGCCCGGCAGGTCGCACGGCTTCAGGTCGCCCGCGATCATCGCGCGCTCCAGCCGATAGCGCAGGATCACATGCGCCGGGTAGGTCACCTCGTCGGCATCGACCCGGATCGGCCCGGGGCTGACCTCGATCTGCCGCCGATAGAACGCCTCGGGATGCCACGCCTCGGCACTGCCGCCGAAGACCTGATCGAGCAGCGGCGCCGCAAAGCCGACAAAGGCGCGGCTGCGGCACACCTGCATTTCGAGAAACAGCGACTGGCTCTCGTGCACCGCCATGCCGCGCGCCGCGCCGACCGGCTGGCGCCGCCACTCTGCCGGTAGGCCGCGCTTGTAGAGGGCGTGCCCGGTCTCGTGCAACGCGCCCATCAGCGCCTTGGAAAAATCATTCTCGTCATAGCGGGTCGTCAGCCGCACATCGTCCGGGGTGCCGCCGCAGAACGGATGGGCGCTTTCGTCGATCCGTCCGGCAGCGAAATCGAACCCGATCCGCTCCATCAGCAGCGTCGCGGCGCGGCGTTGGGCTTCCACCGGAAACGGCCCCTGCGGCGCAGGCGGCGCCGGGCGTGACGCCTGGTGCGCCAGCGCGGCGCCGAGCAGTTCCGGCAGAAACGCCTCGATCCCGGCGAACAGATCGTCGATCGTCGCGGTCGTACCGCCCGGCTCGTACTGGTCGAGCAAGGCCTCGTAAGGCATGGTATCGAGCGCCGCGGCCTTGGCATCCGCCACCTCGCGGGTCAGCCCGAGCACGCGGTCGAGGCCCGGCAGGACGGCAGCGAAGTCGTCGGCCGGGCGCGCCGCCCGCCACGCCGTCTCCGATTGCGAGCGGGCGTGCGACAGCGCCTCGACGAGATCCTCCGGCACCGCCGCCGCGTGCCGCCAGCGCCGCCGCATTTCACGCAGATTGGCGCGCTGCCAATCGCCGAGCATGGCCGCTTCATTGTCTGCCGCAGCGAGAAGATCGGCGGTCTCCGGCGTCGTCAGCAGCTGGTGGGCGATGACCCGCAATGTCGCGAGCTGCTCGGCGCGCGATGCCGCCCCGCCCGGCGGCATCATCGCGGCGGCGTCCCAATGCAGCATCGCGATCGCCTCCTCAACCGCGCCGAGGCGGCGGAAGCGCGCTTCAAGGCTGCGATAGGCGTTCGTCATCGTTGGCTTCGCTCCCGCCCGCGTTGCGCTGCGCCAGGACATAGATCACCAGCCCCGCGGCGGCGAGCGAAAACCAGGTGATCGCATATTGCAGGTGATGGTTCGGCAGCTCGGGCAAGCTTACGCCGCCCTCGGGCCACCCCCCGCGGTTGGGAGTCGCGTCGGCCGCGATGTAGAACGGCGCGACATCGGACACATGGTCGGCAGCCGCCATCGCCGGCAGGTCGATCGAGAACCACTCGTCGGCGGCCGGGCGATTGCTCGGCACGAACCAGCCCGGCTTCGCCGGCAGCAGCAGACGGCCGCTAACCCGGACGGTCCCGGCAATGTCGCCGCGTGCGCGCCGCGCCGGGTCCTTGAGTGCGGTCGGGACAAAGCCGCGGTCGACGAAGATGACGCGGCCGCTCGCCTCGCGCAGCGGCGTCAGCACATCGAAGCCGGACTGGCCCTGCGGGCCGATCGCGTGCCGCACGATCTCCTTGCCGTTGAGGAAGAGGCCCTCGGCGACAACGCGGTGGAATTCGAGAGCCCCCGCCGCCGACAGGGTACGCGGCGGGGCCACCGGCGGTGCCTTCAGCGCCGCCTCGCGCTGCGCGATCAGGCCCTCCTTCCAGTGCAGCCGCTGCACCTGCCATATCCCGAGACCAAGGCACAGCCCGACCATCGGCAGCGTGATCAGGGTCGGCACCAACTGCGGGCGAAACCCGCTCATACCCCAATTCATAAGGCCGGATGGCTCATGCGCTCGGCGGCGCGTTCAGCAGGTAATGGCGGTAATGCAGCGCGATCAACGCCGCCTTGAGCGGCCGCAACATTGCGATCGCGCCGCCGCAGATCAGCGGCGTCCACAACACGATATGGACCCACATCGGCGGGCTGAACCTGACCTCGACCCAGGCGGCGAGCCCGACCACGATCAGTCCGAGCACCAGAATCACGAACACCGCCGGGCCGTCGCCGGCATCCTGGGCCGAAAAGTCTAGGCCGCAGGCCGAACATGCCGGGCGGACGGTCAACAGGCCGCTAAACAGGGGGCCCTTGCCGCAGCGCGGGCAGCGGCAGCCGAACGCCGCATATGCCAGCGATACCGGCGGGTAGCGCGGTGGATCGTCCGCCATCGAGCCCGCGATCTCGCGGGCCTCAGCCGGCCATGCCCTCCGGGATCGCGGCGCCCATACCCCACCAATAAATACAGACGAACAAAAACAGCCACACGACGTCGACGAAATGCCAGTACCACGCCGCCGCTTCCAGGCCGAAATGGTGATCCGGCTTGAAATGGCCCTCGATCGCGCGCCACAGGCACACGGCGAGGAAGGTCGTGCCGATGATCACATGAAACCCGTGAAACCCGGTCGCCATGAAGAACGTCGACGGATAGATGCCGCCGGTAAACGCGAACGCGGCATGGCTGTATTCGTAGGCCTGTACCGAGGTAAAGCAGAGGCCGAGCAGCACCGTCACCATCAACCCCTGGACCAGGCCCTTATTCTTGCCTTCCAGGATCGAATGATGCGCCCAGGTCACCGTCGTCCCGGACAACAGCAGGATCAGGGTATTGAGGAAGGGAAACTCGAACGGCTCGAACGGGTGGATGCCCTTGGGCGGCCACACGCCGCCGACCGGGTACAGGCTCGACGAGAAGAAGGCCCAGAAGAACGCCGAAAAGAACATCACCTCGGACGCGATGAACAGCGCCATGCCATAGCGCATGCCGAGCTGCACGACCGGGTTGTGATGCCCCTCGAAGGTTGCCTCGCGGATCACGTCGCGCCACCACACCGCCATCGTCCCGAGGACGGCGAGCAGTCCGATGATCAGCACCCACCAGATGTGGCCGCCATGCATATAAAGGAGGCCACCGAGTGCCAGCAGCCCGCCGGCCATCGCACCGACGATCGGCCACGGGCTCGGATCGACGAGGTGGTAGGGGTGTTTCGGCTCGCCGTGAGCGTGCCCAGCCCCGTGAATATCGGCGTGCCCTTGGGCACCAGCATGGATATCGGTCATTTCTCTCCGCCACATCCGCTCGAAGGGCTCGGCTCGATCACGCTCTAGCCCCCGCCTACCCGCACCAGGGCGATGACGTAGAACAGCGCGACGAGCGCCAGAAGAACGGCGAGCAGCGCGCGGTTGCGCGCCCGCATCCGGCGCTCGCGTTCATCCACAACAACCTCGCCGGTCGTCACCATGCGCCTCCGCCGATATGGTCGAGCAGCAGCACGGTGAAGATCAGAAACAGATACAGGAGCGAGAAGGCGAACATGTGCCGGGCGTTACGATGGCCCGCTTCGCTGTCCTCGCGCCAAACCCGGATCGCGGTGCCGGTGAACAACAGGCTCAGCCCGCCGGCGCAGGCGCCGTAAAACGGTCCGGCTACGCCGAGCAGCCAGGGCGCCAGCGCCGCCGGCCATAACATCAGCGTATAAAGCAGCATTTGCCGCTTGGTCTCGCGCTCACCCGCCACCACCGGCAGCATCGGGATGCCGGCGGCCTCGTATTCGCCGGCGCGGTAAAGCGACAAGGCCCAGAAATGGGGCGGCGTCCAGAAAAAGATGATCGCGAACAGCGCGACCGCGCCCCAACCGACATCGCCGGTCACCGCGGCCCAGCCGATCAGGGGCGGCAACGCACCGGCCGCGCCGCCGATCACGATATTCTGCGGGGTGCGGCGCTTCAGCCAGATCGTGTAGACGAAGACGTAAAAGGCGATGGTCAGCGCCAGCAATTGCGCCGCCACCCAGTTCACCGCCAGCCCCATCACCACCACCGCGCCGACCGCCAGCACCGTGCCGAAGCCGAGCGCCTCGCCCGGCATCATCCGGCCGGACGGCAGCGGCCGCGAGGCGGTCCGCCGCATCACCGCGTCGATATCGCGGTCGTACCACATGTTGATTGCGCCGGACGCACCCGCCCCGACCGCAATGCACAATACCGCGATTGCGGCGAGCACCGGATGCAGGTGTCCCGGCGCCACAACAAGCCCGACAAATCCGGTAAACACGACGAGCGACATGACCCGCGGCTTCAGGATCTGCAGGTAGTCGGCAACCGCCGCGCCCGCATGGGGCGCGACGGCAGTCGAAGGGTACTCGCTCAACTCGGTCCTCGTCAGGCTGTCGCGTCCATGCCGCCTAATGCGCCGTTGCCGGGGCGATCACCGGCACTTCATCATAGCTATGGAAGGGCGGCGGCGATGAGAGCGTCCATTCGAGTGTCGTCGCCCCCTCGCCCCAGTAATTGGCGCCGACCCGCTTCCCGGCAAACAGCGTGTGAAACACGATGTAGACGAAGAACAGCGACGAGGCATAGGAGATGTACGCACCGATCGACGACACGAAGTTCCATCCGGCGAACGCGTCGGGATAATCAGGGATGCGCCGCGGCATACCGGCCAGACCGAGGAAGTGTTGCGGGAAGAAACACAAATTGACGCCGATGAAGGTTGTCCAGAAGTGGATCTTACCGAATGTTTCGTTGTATTGGCGCCCCGACATTTTGCCGATCCAATAATAGAAGCCGGCATACAGCGAGAACACCGCACCGAGCGACAGCACGTAATGGAAGTGAGCCACGACGTAATAGGTGTTATGCAACGCAAAATCGACGCCGGCATTGGACAGCACAACGCCAGTCACGCCGCCGACGGTGAACAGGAAGATAAAGCCGACGGCAAACAGCATCGGGGTCTTGAACTCGATCGAGCCGCCCCACATCGTGGCGATCCAGGAAAAGATCTTCACCCCGGTCGGCACGGCGATGACCATCGTCGCGGCCGTGAAATAGGCGCGGGTATCGACATTGAGGCCGGTCGTGAACATGTGATGCGCCCACACGACAAACCCGATGCCGCCGATCGCGACCATGGCGTAGGCCATGCCAAGGTAGCCGAAAATCGGCTTCTTCGAGAAGGTCGAGACGATCTGCGAGATCATGCCGAAGCCCGGCAGGATCATGATGTAGACCTCGGGATGGCCGAAGAACCAGAACAGATGCAGGAACAGGAGCGGGTCGCCGCCGCCCGCCGGGTTGAAGAAGGTGGTGCCGAAATTACGGTCAGTCAGCAGCATCGTGATCGCGCCGGCCAGCACCGGCAGCGCCAGCAGCAGCAGGAACGCGGTAACCAGGATCGACCAAACGAACAACGGCATGCGGTGCAGCGTCATGCCGGGCGCGCGCATGTTGAAGATCGTCGTGATGAAGTTGATCGAGCTCATGATCGACGAGGCGCCGGCGAGGTGCAGCGCGAAGATCGCCATGTCGACCGCGGGCCCGGGATGCCCGCCCGGCCCGGCCGCGGATAGCGGCGGATAGATCGTCCAGCCGACCCCGGCGCCGGCGCCATTGACCCCGTCGCCGGCGCCGAACTGGGTCGACGCCAGCAGCAGCAGGAAGGACGGGACCAACAGCCAGAAGCTGACATTGTTCATCCGCGGAAAGGCCATGTCCGGCGCGCCGATCATCAGCGGCACGAACCAGTTGCCGAACCCGCCAAAGGTCGCCGGCATGACCACGAAAAACACCATGATCAGGCCGTGCGCGGTGATGATCACGTTGTAGAATTGGTCGTCGGCGATCAGCGTGTTGCCCGGGTACATCAGCTGGGCGCGCATTACCACCGACAGCGCGCCGCCGAGCACCGCCGCGAAGATCGCGAAGCAGATGTAGAGCGTGCCGATGTCTTTGTGGTTGGTGGAGGCCAGCCAGCGCGTGAAGAAGCCCGGCCGATGATCATGTGCCGCGTGGTCGGCGGTCGCATCATGGTACGCCATCGAAAGACCTCTTCGCTATCAGTTGCCGGCCGGCGCTTTGCCGGACAACACCGGCTGGCCGTTCTCCACCGCCGCGGCGACGAGCGTCGCCTGGGGTGGGGCCGCGCCGTTGCGGGGCACGTCCCCGGCGGCAAATTGCTTCTTCGCCTTGACGAGCCATTTCTCGAAATCGGGCTTGGTCATCGCAATGACCTCGATCGGCATGTGGGAATGGTTGATGCCGCAGATCTGGTTGCATTCGCCGTAATAGGTGCCCGGATGCAACACGTTGAACCACGCCTCATTGGTCCGACCGATCACCCCGTATTCCTGCACGCCGAAGGAGGGGATGAACCAGCTGTGGATCACGTCGGTGCTGGTGACCAGTACCCGCACATTGGTATTGGCCGGAACGACGAGCGGATTGTCGACCGTCAGCAGGCGCGGCTGGCCCGGCTTGAGGTCCTTGTCGGCGACGAGGTTGCTGTCGAAGGAGATGTTGCCCTGATCCGGGTAGGCATAGGTCCAGTACCATTGGTGGGCGGTGACCTTGATGGTCATCGCCGATTTGGGGATCCGGGCCTGTAGTACATCAGCTTGAAGGACGGCACCGCGATAACCACCAGGATCAGCACCGGAACGATCGTCCACAGGACTTCGACGGTCGTGTTGTGCGAGGTGCGGGTCGGCACCGGGTTGCGGGTGTGGTGGAACCGCACCATCACGTAAATCAACAGCCCGAGAACGAACACCGAGATCGCGAAGATGATGACCAGCAGCTCGTCGTGGAAGCGCTGCAGTTGCTGATCGACCGGCGTCGCCGGCGTCTGCATCCCGAGTTCCCAGTCGCGCGGCTGGGCACCCCATGCAACCGCCCCGAAACCGGCCGCCGTCCCCAGCGCCGCCACGAGGACGGCGCATAATCTTGCCGCCATGCTCCGCGTCATCGATCTCGTCAACCGCACCATGTCCCCGCAGCCCCCCTTCGGCGCGGACGCCCCCGGGCAAGAGGGCACGCGCTAGCCCGCCCCCCGGCGAGAGGCCCGGAGCCGCTGTTCGGACAAAAAATTCCGAGCGGAAAAATCCGGGCTTCGCACCATCAGGCCGCAGCCGCGCCGCCGCCCCATCCTGCCGAAGCCGCGGCGGCGGCAACCAGTCGGCCGCGACCCTACACCAAAGCCCGCCGAGCCGACAACTCGGGGCATCCCTCCCGGTGCCCGACGCTTTGCGGCAAGCCGTCGCACACGAAACCGGCATCTCGCTCGATCCCGTCTTTCACCGCGGCCCTGTTGCGACCATATTTCCAGCGGTATCAACCGCGATTGCCCATTCCGGAGCCGCCGATGACCAATCTCGCCGTCACCAACGAGCTGTTTTTCGAGCGGACCGGCATGGACCCGGGCCGGGTCGAGGGGATCGTCGGCGAGGCGTTGGCTGGCATGGATGACGGCGAGTTGTTCCTCGAATACAGCCAATCGGAGAGCGTCGCGCTCGACGACGGGCGAATCAAGAGCGCCTCGTTCGACACGACGCAGGGCTTTGGCCTGCGCGCCGTTTGCGGCGAGGCGGCCGGCTATGCTCATGCCTCGGAGCTGTCCGAGGCGGCGCTGCGCCGCGCCGCGGCGACCGTGCGGGCGGTAGCCAGCGGCCATGCCGGCTCGCTCGCCGACCCGCCGGCCGGCACCAACCGCGCCCTCTACACCGAAGCAAACCCGCTCGGCATGGTCGATCTCGCGGCCAAAACGCGGCTGCTCACCGAGATCGACGCCTATGCCCGCAGCCGCGACAAGCGGGTGCGCCAGGTCATGACGTCGCTGTCCGGCGTGTGGCAGGCGGTGCAGATCATCCGCCCGGACGGGCGCCGCGCCGCCGACATCCGCCCGCTGGTGCGGCTCAACGTCTCGGTCGTTGTCGGCGAGGGTGACCGCATGGAAACGGGGTCGCATGGCGCCGGCGGCCGGGTGACCTACGAATATTACCTCGACCCGGCCAACTGGAAGGCGCAGGTCGAGGAGGCGTTGCGCCAGGCGCTGACCAATCTCGGCTCGGTGCCGGCGCCGGCCGGCGAGATGACCGTGGTGCTGGGGCCGGGCTGGCCCGGGGTCATGCTGCACGAGGCGGTCGGGCACGGGCTCGAAGGCGACTTCAACCGCAAGAAGACCTCGGCCTTTTCCGGGATGATCGGCCAGCGCGTCGCCGCCCCGGGCGTCACCGTCGTCGATGACGGCACGATGCAGGACCGCCGCGGCTCCCTGACGATCGACGACGAGGGCACGCCGACCGGCTATACCGTGCTGATCGAGGACGGCATCCTCAAAGGCTATATGCAGGACCGCATGAACGCCCGGCTGATGGGGATGGCGCCAACCGGCAACGGCCGCCGCGAGAGCTTCGCGCACGCCCCGATGCCGCGCATGACCAACACCTACATGCTGGCCGGCAAGCAGGACCCGCAGGAGATCCTCGCCTCGGTCAAGCGCGGCCTCTACGCCGTCAATTTCGGCGGCGGCAGCGTCGACATCACCTCGGGCAAGTTCGTCTTCTCCGCCTCCGAGGCCTACCTGATCGAGGACGGCCGGATCGGCCCGGCGGTCAAGGGCGCGACCCTCATCGGCAACGGCCCGGACGCGATGACCAAGGTCACGATGATCGGCAACGATCTGAAGCTCGACGACGGGGTCGGGACTTGCGGCAAGGACGGCCAGGGCGTGCCGGTCGGGGTCGGCCAGCCGACCCTGCGCATGGACGGCCTCACCGTCGGCGGCACGGCAGCGTGAGGCTGCCGCGACGCCGCATTCGATAGCCGGCCGGCGTGCGGACTCTCGTTCGCGCCTTTTTATTGTGCGCAGTGCTGGGAGCGATGCCGCTCACGGCCCGCGCCTGCGATTTCGACCACGCCCCGTCGAGCCGCTGGTCGGTGGTGCGCGAGCACGGCGTCGCCTGGCTCAAGACGCCGTGCGGCGACCGCTTTTACAGCCTCGGCGTCAACATCCTCGACGGCGGCGAAGCGGAGCGCGAGAAAGGCGGCAAGGTCTGGTATAGCTGGCGGGCATTCACGCCGACGCTTTCGGCTTGGATCGCCCAGGCCCGGCGCCGGCTTGCCGCATGGGGCTTCAACAGCGCCGGCGGCTGGTCATTGCCGCCCTCGCAGTTGCGCCTGCCGGAGGTGATCGATCTCGAACTCGGCCGCCAGGCCAAGTTTCACTGGTTCGACCCGTTCGCGCCGGACATGCAGGCCCGCATGACCGCGCTCGCCCGGAAACTGGTGCGGCCCTATCGCGGCTCGCCCTACCGCATCGGCTATTTCTCCGACAACGAGGTCGGCTGGTGGGCCGGCGCGCTGTTCGTGTTCTATTCGAAGGCGCCCGCCACCTCCTACACGAAGCAGCGCTGGGTCGCGCTGTTGCGGCGTCATTACCACGACGACTGGGCGAGCCTTTGCCGCGGATTTCGCGCCGCCGCCGGGCGTCGCCTCGTGGCCGGCCCTGCTCGCCAGCACGGCGATGACGCGGATGCGCCCGGGCGGACACGGCATCGCCGTGGTGCGGCAATGGTGCGGCATCATCGCGGCGCATTATTACACGCTGGCCGAGCAGGCGATCCGCGCCGCCGACCCGGACGCGCTCTATTTCGGTGACCGGCTGCCGATCTATTACGACCCGGCGGCGGTGCGCGCGATGGCGCCGCATGTCGATGCGATCGCGATGAACTACAACGTCGATGCCGGCGACGGCTGGATCGCGCCCTATTTCTTCGACGGCCTGGAGAAGCTGTCGCACGGCAAGCCGGTGCTGATCACCGAGTGGTTTTTCGCCGCCCGGCAGAACCGCACCGGCAACAGGAACAACGGCCATCTGATGACGGTCGCCACGCAGGCCGAGCGGGCCGAGGGCGCGGCCGCGGCGACCCGCAACTTCGCCCATATCCCGGCGGTCCTCGGCACGCAATGGTTCATGTACAGCGACGACCCCAAGGGCGGCCGGGCGGACGGCGAGGATTACGATTTCGGCCTCGTCGACATCGACAACCGGCCTTACGAGAAGCTCACGCAAGCGCTTGCCATCGCCAACCGCGCGGCGCCGGCGATCCACGCCGCCGCGACGCCGTCACACCGCGCGAGCCTGACCGCGCCGATCGTGCTGCCGCACGCGCAGGTCTCGGTGGAGGACCGCTCGCTGGCGGACTGGCCCAAGCCGGCCAGCCTGTTGCCGCCGCTCAAGCCGTCGCCGGGCGCGGTCGATTTCGGCGAAGTCTATCTGTCGTGGAACGCGCAGGGGCTGGCGCTGGCGACGATCGGCCAGGATTATTTCGACATCGACCTGCTCGCCTATGACGGCGCCTTTCCGCTCGGCGACGCCTATCGGCTGGAGCTCGGGGTCGATGCGGGGGCCGGTCCGCGCCGCGTCACGTTGTTCTTCATCCCGCCGCGCACCAAGCTACACGACTACCCGGAAATGCAGGCGATGCTGTGCGCGGGGGCCGCCGAGCAGGCGATCAGGCACGGCTGCACCCCGGTCCCCGGCGTCGAGGCGGTGTATTTCGGCGCCGACCAGCCGCGCGTCACCGCCGAGATGGTGCTGCCGTGGTCGGCGCTGGGCATCGCGCCGCCGGCCCCCGGCGCCAGACTGCGCGCCGCCGTGGCGATGACCTCGTGGCACCGCGAGCGCTGGATGTCGCTGTCGGGCCGGCCGCCCGAGGCGGCGCTCGGCGACCCGTCCGGATGGCGCGCGCTGCGGCTCGGCGACGGCCTTGCGGTCACCGTGCCGGCGCGGCGCCTCGGGGTTCGGGGCTGAAGGCGACGCGGCGCCGTTCCTGCCGCGCCATCAGCCTGCCGGCGAGCGCCACCAGGACGACGACGACGGCCAGGAACACCGTCGCCAGCGCATTGATCTCCGGCGTCACGCCGATGCGCACGCTCGAATAGACCGCCATCGGCAATGTCGTCGCCGACGGGCCGGAGACGAAGCTGGCAACAACAAGATCGTCGAGCGACATCGTGAACGCCAGGAGCCACCCGGACACCAGCGCCGGGCTGATCCCCGGCAGGGTGATCCGCCACAACACCGCGAAGGGCCGCGCCCCGAGGTCGAGCGCCGCCTCCTCCAGGCTGCGGTCGAACCCCGCCAGCTGGGCGCGCACCAGGACCGCGACAAAGCAGGCGGTGAAGGTCGCGTGCGCGATCGTCACGGTCAGGATGCCGCGGCTCGACGGCCAGCCGAGCACGCTCTGCGCCGCGACGAACAGCAGCAGCAGCGACAGGCCGAGGATGATTTCGGGCACGACGAGCGGCGCCATCAGCATGAAGCCGAACACCGCGCGGCCGCGAAACCGCGCAAAGCGGTTCATCGCGAGGCCCGCGCAAGTGCCGATCACCAGGGCCGCGCTCGCCGCCATGATGCCGATTTCGAGGCTGGTCAATGCCGCGTCGCGAAACTTGTCGTCGTGCAGCAACGCGCCATACCAGCGTGTCGAAAGCCCGCCCCAGATCGTGACCAGCCGCGACCCGTTGAACGAATAGCCGACCAGCACCGCGATCGGCAGGTAGAGAAAGGCAAAGCCGAGCCCCAACGCGGCCAAGCGGAAGCGGCCGCCGGTCACGCCGCTCCCTCGCGCATCAGGCGCTGCGCGACGAGCAGCGGCAGCGTCAACCCGACGACCAGCGCCACCGCAATCGCCGACGCGGCCGGCCAGTCGACATTGTCGAAAAACTCCTGCCACAGGAGCTTGCCGATCATCAGCGTGTCGGGCCCGCCGAGCAGGTCGGGGATCACAAACTCGCCGACCGCCGGGATGAACACGAGCAGCATGCCGGCGGCGATCCCCGGTAGCGTCAAGGGCAGGATCACCCCGAGAAACACCCGCCACGGCGGCGCGCCGAGATCGGCGGCAGCCTCGACCAGGGGTTCGTCGAGCCGCACCAGGCTGCCGTAGAGCGGCAGGATCATGAACGGCAGGTAGGAATAGACCAGCCCGAGTTCGACCGAGAACCCGTTATAGAGCAGCGGCAGCGGCGCCTCGATCAGCCCGGTTGCGAGCAGCAGCCGGTTGACGAGGCCGCTCGGCTGCAACAAGGCGATCCAGGCGTAGACGCGGATCAGGAAGCTGGTCCAGAACGGCAGCATCACGAAAAACAGCAATAGGTGCCGCCACACGCCGGGCGCGCGGGCGATCGCAAAGGCCACCGGGTAGCCGATCAGCAGGCACAGCACTGTCGCCCCGGCGGCATTGCCGAGCGAGTTGACGTAGACCCGCAGGCAGCCCTCGGCCAGTTCGCGGTAATTGGCGAGGGTCGCGTGGCTTTCGAGCCCGGAAGCGGTCAGGCCGACCAGCGGCTTGAACGGCGGGATCGCATCGGCGCTCTCGGCAAAGCTGATCGCGGCGACGATCAGGAGCGGCAGCAGGAAGAACACCGCCAGCCACACGAACGGCAGCCCGATCAGCGCCCGCCGCCCCCAGCGCCCGAGGCCGGTCATGGCGTGGCCGTCATTCCGGCAGGACTACCGCGTCGTCGGGCATCCAGCTCGCCCAGACCGCGGCGCCGCGGGCGAAGCCCTGCGCGGCGGCGCTCGCCATGTGCGCGCGCAACGGCAGGCCCGTCGCGGTCGCCAGCACGAGGATCGACTGGCCGCCCTGATAGCCGATCGAAGCGATCGTCGCAGCGAGCGCGACGCCCGCCGGACGCGCCGCCGACAGCAGCAGCTTTTCCGGCCGCAACGCCAGCGCGACGCCGGCGCCCGCCGCCAGGTCGGAGGCGGCCGGCAACGGCACCGGTCGCTCCATCCCGGCTATCGCGAGACCGAGCCCGCCATCACTGGCGACGACTTCGCCCTCGAACAGATTTGCCGTGCCGACGAAATCGGCGACGAAGCGCGATTGCGGCCGCTCGTAGATCTGCGCCGGCGTGCCGATCTGCGCGACGCGGCCCTGGTTCATCACCGCGATGCGCGAGGCCATGCCGAGCGCCTCCTCCTGGTCGTGGGTGACGACGAGAAAGGTCGTGCCGACCCGCTCCTGGATGCCGGTCAATTCGAGCCGCGTCTCCTCGCGCAGTTTGCGGTCGAGCGCCGCCAAGGGCTCGTCGAGCAGCAGCAGCTTCGGCATTTTCGCGAGCGCGCGGGCGAGTGCGACGCGCTGCTTCTGGCCGCCGGAGAGTTCGTGCGGCCGGCGCCGCGCATAGTCCGACATCTGCACCAAGGCCAGCATGTCGGCGACCCGCGCCTCGCGGCGGCGCCGCTCCATGCCCTCCTGCCTAAGCCCGAACGCGACATTGCCGGCGACGTCGAGATGCGGGAAGAGGGCGTAGGACTGGAACATCATGTTGACCGGCCGCGCATAGGGCGGCACGCCGTTCATCACGGCGCCGTCGATCAGGATCTCGCCATCATCCGGCGTCTCGAACCCGGCGATCAGGCGCAGCAACGTCGTCTTGCCGCAGCCCGACGGCCCCAACAGGGCAAAGAACTCGCCGCGCTCGACCGACAGCGACACGGCATCGACCGCCGCGGTCGCGGCGAAGCGCTTGCTGGCCGCGATGATCTCGAGCAATGCCATTGCCGGCTCAGCAGCCCGACTTGACGCGGTTCCAGGCGCGCGTGCGGGCGCGCTCGTAGGCGCGCGGCGCCGGCGTGGGAAGGTAGAACAGCCGGCGCACCGCATCGGGCGGATAGATCCCGGGGTCGTCGCGGATCGCCGGCTTGACGAACGGGGTCGCCGCCAGATTGGGGTTCGGGTACGACACCGCATCGGTGATCGCGGCGATGACGCGCGGGCGCAGGATATAGTTGATGAAGCGATGGGCATTATCGGGGTGCGGCGCGTCCTTGGGGATGCCGAGCATGTCGATCGCCATCTGCGCCCCCTCGCGTGGCACCCGGAAGGCGATCTCGGCCGGGCTCTCGGCCTCGCGCGCCCGGTCGCGCGCCTGGATCACGTCGCCCGAATAGCCGAGCGCGATGCAGATGTCGCCGGCCGCGAGGTCGTTGATGTATTGCGAGGAATGGAAGCGCCGGACATACGGGCGAATTTTTTCGAGCAATGCCGCGGCGCGGTCGAGATCGGCGAGGCTCCGGCTCATCGGATCGATGCCGAGATAGGCGAGCGCCGCCGGAAACACCTCCTGCGGCGTGTCGAGCAGCTCGATACCGCACGGCGCCAGCTTTTTGGCGACCGCCGGATCGAACAACAGGGCGAGGCTGTCGCGCGGCACCGCCGGCCCCAGGGCATGATCGAGCATCGTGACGTTGTAGCCGATGCCGGTGACGCTCCACAGATAGGGGACACCGTGCGCATTGCCGGGGTCGGCGACGGCGGCGAGCGCCAGCAGCTGCGGATCGAGGTTCTTCAGATTGGGCAATTTCGCCTTGTCGAGCGCGAGATAGGCGCCGGCCGCGATCTGGCGCGCCATGTACGGGCTCGCGGTCGGGACCACGACGTCGTAGCCGGAATGCCCAGCCAGCAGCTTCGCCTCAAGCACCTCGTTGCTGTCGTAGACGTCGTAGGTGACGGCGATCCCGGTTGCTTTGGTGAAATTGGCGATCGTGTCGGGGGCGATATAATCCGACCAGTTGTAGATATGGAGCTGCGGGGCCTCGGCGCGCGCACCGAATGGCAGCACCGCCAGAGCCAGCGCCGCCACGCCGGTCAGGCACCACAGGCACCGATTCGCCAAGCTACTCATGCAGCGGGATACAGCAGCCGCCCGCCGGATTGTCAATGCGCCGGGGCTTGGGCGGCCTCGGCGGCCGATGTGCGGCCCAAGGTTTCGGTCGCCGCCGGTTTGCCGTTATCTTGCGCGACTCACTCGCCAGTCACTGTCACATGGTCCCATGCGCTCGGCACTGACCGCCGCGGCTGCGGCTTTTCTTCTTGTCCTGCTCGCCGGCTGCATCGCGCAGCCCGCCCAACATGCGGGCGAGGCCCATCCCAATCTGATCATTGTGCGCGAGTTCGCGGTCACGCCCGGGGTCGTTACCCTCGACCCGAGCTTCGGGTTCTCGCTGTATCGCGGCTCGCCCGGCGTGCCGCCACGGCAGCGTGCGGCCTCGGTCGGACGCGCCGCCGCGTTCAGCGTGGCGGATGCGGTCACCCAACATCTGGCCAAGCTCGGCTATGACGTGGTCCACTCCAACGAGGCGACAGCCGAGCCCGGCGGCCGGGCGTTGATCGTCGCCGGCGTCTTCCGCCATATCGACGAAGGCCACCGCCGCCAGAATGCCGGCATCCTCGTCGATGCCGAGATCGACTATCAGAGCGGCGGCGCGGCGCCGTTTCGGCTGATGGCGTTTCCGGTCGATTCGCGGCGCCTGCCCGGCGCGCCGCGCCGCGGCGCGGGCGCGCGCCGCGGCACCGACGTCAATTGGGCGGCGGACCGGACCGGCGAGGCGATCGCCCACACCGTCAGCGACCTGGCGCACATCAACCAGTGGCCGGCAGCCGGACGCTGACCGCTCCGCCCTGACTTTCACTGGCATTACAGCGGCGGATTGCCCCCATGCCGCGGCGCCGCGGCATGACCGGCGACGTCTTCGCTCGGCCCAACATGCGGCGGCGTGAAGCCCTCCAGGCGCGGCCCGGCCTCGCCGGCCGGCTCGGTGGCGGCGCGCGCGTGCACCAGCTCCTCCCAGACCCGATGAATGCTCGCCTGGGTCGCCTCGTGGACAAATACATGACCGGCGTCGTCAAAGCCGAACAGGCTGCCGGCGCGATCACCCCCGCGCTCGCCCCCGCTCATGCCACGGACCTGCCGGAAAGCGCGATCGATCGCCGCGAGCCCGCCGACCAAGCTATTTTGGTCGGGCAAGCCGACATGGTGCAGCAGGTCGGCCATGCGCAGGGCATGCAGCCCCGGCAAATTGGTGGCGAAGGCGTGCTCGCGGGCGAGCTCGAAAAACAGCCGCGCGACAATCACATCATTGGCGATCAGCTCGAAGACCTGCAGGGCTTCCGGTGCGGTGCAGGCCGCCAGCGTCATCGGCTGCTCTTGCGGGGTCGGCTCGGCGTCCGGCCCGCCGGCCGGCAACCCGCCGACGCCACCGAGCGCACGGGCGATCTCGTTGGCGACCCAGCGCCGCACCTCGGGGGGCGCCGCGCGCAACTGTTCAACGGAAAAGGTGAAAGCGGTCATATCGGGGGCTCCGGCGAGGACTGGTCGCCCACCTTTATGTCGCCCGGGCGACGCGCCGGCCTTGATGCACGTCAATCGCCGCCGCTTGGCCGGCTCCCCGCTTCCCGGGTTGACGCAGATCAACGCAGCCGGCGGCCGGGCCTGTAGGCTGGCTGCGATTGATGCGGCAGGCTTGATGCCGCTGATGCTGACGGGAAATCACCGATGAACCATTCGACCCGCGGCCCGGGCGCGCCGAGCGGGCGCCGTATCGCCGGCCGGGCCCAGCTCGACCCCGCGACCGACCCCTACCACCCGCGGCGCAAGCCGCCGGAGCCGATGGTGTGCCGGCAATGCGGCGTGTTCTACCAGCACGGGCGCTGGCAATGGGGCGTTGCGCCGCAAGGGGCGAGCGAGGATCTATGCCCGGCCTGCCATCGCGCCAACGACGACTTTCCGGCCGGAATCGTCACGCTGCATGGCCACTTCGCGCCAGCCCGCCGCGACGAAATCACCAACCTGGCGCGGCATCACGAGGCGGCGGAGAAACAGGAACACCCGCTAAACCGCATCATCCGCATCGAGGAAACCTCGGACGCGCTGACGATCACCACGACCGACCTCCACCTGCCGCCGCGCATCGGCGAGGCGGTGAGCAAGGCGTTCCACGGCAAACTCGACATGTCGTTTGACGAGGACGGCTATTTCGCCCGGGTCGATTGGCACCCGCCCGAACCCGGCAAGAGCTGATCTCGCGGCGATCGTAGGGATCCGAGGGCGATTACAACTCGCCCTCGGCACGCAGCAGGCGCACCGTGCTGCGCATCGCCGCGATTGTATCTTCGAGTTCCGCCTCGCCGTGAGTTGCCGAGATGACGCCGCCCGGGTGGCTGCTCAGATCGACGCCGTGCAGCATCATACCGAGGCGGAGCTTGTGCACGGTGCCGGCGTTGCGGTCACCGCGCAGGCTGGCGACGGAATGTTCGAGCGGGTCGAACCGGGTCGGAGTGATCGCCGCGCGCTCGGGATTGGTGAACAATTCGAGCGACGAGAACGTGCCATAGGCCGCCCACGGCACCCGCTCCTCCTCGAACACCTCGTTGAGCCGGCGGCGCAAATCCTCGCCGAACTGGTTGGCGCGGGCACAGGCGTCGGTCTCGCGCACGATGCGCAGGCAGGCGGCGCCGGCCGCCGCCGACAATGGGTTGGCGTTGAACGTGCCGGGATGTGCGATCTTTTCCTTGCCGGCCCCCTTGGTCACCTGGAAGTCCAGCAGGTCGAGGATGTCCTTGCGCCCGGTGACCGCGCCGCCCGGCAATCCGCCGGCAAGGATCTTTGCCAGCGTCGTCAGGTCGGGGCGGATGCCGTAGGCCTCCTGCGCCCCGCCCGGCGCGACGCGGAAGCCGTTCACCACCTCGTCGAAGATCAACAAGACGCCATGCTCGGCCGTCAGCCGGCGCAGCGCGTGCAGGAAACGCCGGGTCGATCGGCAATTTGCCGCCATTGGCGCCGGTCGGCTCGATAATCGCGGCGGCGATTTCGCCCTCGTGCTGTTCGAGCAGGCGCGCCAATGCCGCCTCGTCGTTCTGGTCGCACAACAGGACATTGCCGGCCACCGCGTCGAGCACGCCGGTCGTCGCCGTGCCGTCGAAATGGTTGCTGTGGCCCGAGGTCATGTGGTCGTGCCAGCCGTGGAAGTGATAGTTGAAGCGGATCAGCTTGGGCTTGCCGCTGAACGCGCGGGCGAGGCGCACCGCCATCAACGTCGCCTCGGTGCCGGACGACGTGAAACGCACCCGCTCGGCGGTCGGGATCAATGCCTTGACCCGCTCGGCCCATTCGATCTCGAGCTCGTGACTGGCGCCGTAATGGGTGCCGCGGTCGAGCTGGGCGTGTACCGCTGCCATCACTTCGGGGTGGCAATGCCCAAGCAACAGCGCCCCGTGCCCGCCGAAATAATCGACGTAGCAGCGCCCGTCGACATCCCATTTGCGCGGCCCCTGGGCGCGCGTGATGTAAAGTCCATAGGGCTCGATGTAGCGCGCATCATGGGTGATCCCGCTCGGGAACAGCTCGGATGCCCGCGCGGCGCGCTCTGCCGAGCCCGGCGTCGCGGCGCGATAGGCGGCGATGATCGGCGAGTTGGTGGTCAGCGTGTCGGGCATCTGCGGCTCCTTCCTCGGCTGCTCTTGTAGGCCCGGCGCTCGCCGCGGCCAAGCGGCTTGGCCTAGAATTGGCACGAACAACGGAGACCCGCGATGACCGAACCGTACGAGAGTGAACTGCGTGCCCGCTTCGGCCTCGATGTCGAGCTTGATGGCGAGCCGGCGGACGTGGTGCCGGACGACCCGTGGCTGCACCGAATGCTGATGCGCCGCACCCAGCGCCGCTATGCCGACCGGCCGGTGCCCGAATTGCTCGTGCGGCTGCTGCTCGCTGCCGCGTTCTCGACTTCGTCGAAATCGGATTTCCAGCAAGCCTCGGTGATCTGGCTGAAGGACCGCGCCCGGCGCGACCGCCTCGCCGCCCTGTTCCCGGACATGCCCCAGATCGGCAATGCGCCGGTGTTTCTGGCGTTTCTCGGCGATGCGCGCCGGCTCGAGCGATTGGGTGAACTGCGCGGCCACAAGCGGGACAACGGTGCGCTTGAAGGCTTCTTCAACGCCACCGTTGACAGCGCGCTGGCGATGCAGAGCTGCATCCTCGCGGCCGAGACCTTGGGGCTCGGCACCTGCCCGATCAGCGCCCTGCGCAACCGCATCGCCGAGGTGGCCGCAATCCTCGCGCTGCCCGACAAGGTGTTCCCGGTGGCCGGGCTGTGCCTCGGCTACCCGGCGCAGCCCGGCTTCATCAGCATGCGCCTGCCGTTCGCCGCGACCGTCCACGTGGATACCTATGACGATGCGGGATTGGCCGAAGCGGTCGACGGCTACGACCGGCGGCGCGACGCGCGCCATTCGCTCAAGGACCGCCAGCGCGCCCCCGAGCGCTTCGGTACCGCCGAGTTCTACGGCTGGTCGGAGGACAAGGCGCGCCAAGCGGTCACCGCCGAAGGCCACGGCTTCGCGACTTGGCTCAAGGCACACGGCTTCACTCTCGACGAGCCCTAACAGCCGCAAAATAGAAAGGCCGCCCCGAGGGACGGCCTTTCCCGAAAACCGGCGGCCTTCACAGCCGCGCCGGCACCTGAAAGCTCAGGCGCGGATCTCCACGATTGCAGGGATCCTGGTCACGGCAGCGGTAGTCCGCGGTAGGTGGTTAGACACAGGATCACCTCCTTTCAGTTGTTACTGCGAGGCCGCTAATGTATGGCCGCACCGGCCCGCCGACAAGCGGTCTTGCAACCCCGCGGCGGATCCCGGCAAATCCGCGCGGATATTGGCATTTGCGCGATGCGCGCGACGCCCGTGACGATGCGCCGCAGCGCGAATTGGGAGGCGCAACCACGGCCATCGGCGCATATCGCAGCGCGGCGGCTTCGTGCCATGATGCCGCGATCGGTGCGGCAACGGGCAGGCGGGATTTGCGCCATGGCGAGTGAGCGGATGGTGATCAACGGGATCGAGGTCGAGGTGTTGCGGCGCGGCGCGAGTGGCGCTGGCGGCACGCCGGTGCTGCTGATGCACGGCATGGACACGGTGGCGCCCGGCGCGCGGTTTCTCGACCTGCTCGGCCGCCACGCCGAGGTCATCGCGCCCTCCGCGCCCGGCTTCGGCAACACCAAGCGGCCGACCGATTTCGACACGATCTACGATCTTGTCCGGTTTTATCTCGCGGTGCTGGACGAACTGCCTTACGAAAAGGTGACGCTGGTCGGCCTGTCGTTCGGCGGCTGGCTCGCCGCGGAAGTCGCCGTGGCCTGCAGCCATAAGCTCGCCAAGCTCGTCCTCGTCGATCCGCTCGGCATCAAACTCGGTGATCGCGAGAGCCGCGATATCCTCGACGTGTTCAACGTCAACCCGGCCGAATTGCGCCGCGCCCGCTGGCACGACCTCGCGAAGGCGCCCGATTACGACATGATGAGTGACGACGAGCTGATCGTCCACGCGCGCAACCGCGAGGCGCTGTGCCTCTATGCCTGGCACCCCTGCCTCTACAACCCGCAATTGAAGCAGTGGCTCGGGCGGATCCGGGTGCCGACCCTGATGCTGTGGGGCGCCAGCGACCGGGTCGTCACCCCGGAATATGGCCGCGCCTACAGCCGGCTGATCCCTGGGGCGCGGTTCGAATTGATCGACGAGGCCGGCCACCACCCCGAACTGGAGCAGCCGGAGCATTTCGCCGAGCAGGTCGCGGCGTTTCTGCGCAAATGACGCGAGCGATTCTTGACGCCGCCGCACGGCAAAGACGAAAGTTGCCGCAGCCCTCCTGGCGAACGCTAAACGAGAAGGAATTGGCATCGTGAGCATCGGATCCCTGCCGCTGTCCCGCTTTACCGTGCTCGATCTGACGCATGCCCGCGCCGGCCCGACCGCAGTGCGTCAGCTCGCCGATTGGGGCGCCAAGGTCATCAAGATCGAACCGCCCGCCGATGACGGCCGCGACGTGACGGGCTCCCGCCGTGAAGGCTTCGACTTCCAGAACCTGCACCGCAACAAGCGCAGCCTCGCCCTCAATTTGAAGACCGAGGACGGGCTTAAGATCTTTATGAAACTCGCCGAGAAGGCCGACGTCATCGTCGAGAATTTTCGCTCGACCGTGAAGCACCGGCTCGGTGTCGATTACGAGTCGGTCAAGAAGGTCAACCCGCGCATCGTCTACGGCTCGATCTCGGGGTTCGGCCAGACCGGGCCCTATGCCAAGCGCCCCGGCGTCGACCAGATCGCCCAGGGCATGGGCGGGCTGATGTCGATTACCGGCCTGCCGGGCCAGGGACCGGTGCGGGTCGGCATCCCGATCGACGATCTGTGCGCCGGCATCCTCTTGGCCCAGGCGATCCTGATGGCGCTCTTGGAGCGCGAGCAGTCGGGCGAGGGGCAATGGGTCCATACCTCGCTGCTCGAAGCACAGATCTTCATGCTCGATTTCCAGGCGTCGCGCTGGCTGCAGGCCGGCGAGGTCGCCAAGCAGGCCGGCAACGACCACCCGACCGGCATCCCTACCGGCCTGTTCCCGACCGCGGACGGCCAGATCAACATCGCCGCCTCGGGCGATTTGATGTTCCGCCGCTTCTGCGAGGCCGCCGACGCGCCGCAACTGCTCAACGATCCCGATTACGCGACCGGCCCGCAGCGCTCGAAAAACCGCAAGGTGCTCAACGAGAAGATCGCCGAGATCACCAAAAAGCGCCCGAGCGCCTATTGGGTCGAGCTGATGAACGAGGTCGGCGTGCCGTGCGGCCCGCTCTACACGATCGACCAGACCTTTGCCGACCCGCAGGTGCAGCATCTCGAGATGGCGCGGCCGATGGATCACCCGCGGCTCGGCGAATTGCAGGTCGTCGGCCAGGCGATCAACATGACCCGCACGCCGGAGCCGGCGCGGATGCGCATCGCCACCCCCGATCTCGGCCAGCACAGCGACGAGGTGTTGCGCGAACTCGGCTACAACGACGCCGCGATCGCCGACCTGCACGCCCGCGACGTCGTCTGACGCCCCGTCCCAGCAAGGAACCGCACCCCATGCTCGACCAGCCCATGACCAGCAAGATGCTTGCCGAGAAGGATGGCGCGATCGGCCGCATCATCTTCAACAACCCCGCGCGCCACAACGCCGTCTCGCTCGAAATGTGGCAGGCGGTGGCGCAGATCATGGAGGATTTCGAGCGGGATGATGCGATCCGCGTCATCGTCCTCTCCGGCGCCGGCGGCAAGGCATTCGTGTCGGGCGCCGACATTTCCGAGTTCAAGGAAAAGCGCAACACCGAGGAGGCCGCCGCCGCCTATGCCAAGATCTCGGAGCAGGCCCGCGTCCGGCTGAACGACACGCTGAAGCCGACCATCGCGATGATCCGCGGCTACTGCATCGGCGGCGGGCTGGCGACCGCGCTCGCCTGCGACATCCGCATCGCGGCCGAGGGCTCGCGCTTCGGCATCCCGGCGGCAAAGCTCGGCCTCGGCTACGCCTATGACGGCATCAAGAAGCTGATCGACATTGTCGGCCCGGCCTATGCCCGCGAGATCTTCTATACGGCGCGCCAGTTCACCGCCGAGGAGGCGCTCCAGATGGGCCTCATCAACCGGCTGGTGCCGGGCGACGAACTGGAAGGCTACGTCAAAAACTATTGCGACACGATCGCCGGCAACGCGCCGTTGACGGTGCGCGCCGCCAAGCAGATCGTGCGCGAGGCGCTGAAGGACGAGTCGCACCGCGACATGGAACTGTGCCGGCGCGTCGTCGCCGAGTGCTTCGCCAGCGCGGACTATGCCGAGGGCCGCACCGCCTTCATGGAAAAGCGCCGCCCGGTGTTCAAGGGGCGGTAGCGGGCGGGAGCGGCTCGATGGGCGATTCCGAGGCGGATCCCGACGATCGCATCATCGACCCGCAAATCCGCCGCTTTGTCGAGTATTGGCGGGCAAAGCGCGGCGCCGCGAAATATCCGGCTCGCGCCGCCATCGATCCGCTGGATTTCCGCTACGTGCTGGGCGACGTCGTGCTGATCGAGGTGCGCAACGCGGCCGCCGGCGATGGTCGGCCGTGGGATTTCCGATACCGCCTCGTCGGCTCGAACCTGGTCAGCCGCGACGGCTACGACATGACCAGCAAGACGCTCGACGACCTGCCCGAGCCGGAATACCGCGAGCGCATCCGCACCACCTGGACCGAGGTCTGCGACACCGGAACCCCGGTGCATTACATCCGGGAGTTGGTCCTCGACCACCGGCTGCGGTGCTACGAGGTCGTCGTGATGCCGCTCGCCGCCAACGGGCACGACATCGACATGCTGGTCTCGGTGCAGCGGGAGAGGAAGCCGGGCACGGGTGACTCCGGCTGAGGGCGCGCCCGCATGGAGGGGATGACCGAATGAAGCTTCCCGCGCACGGCCGCTACGATTACGTGCCGCTCCCCAAGCGGCCGGTCTACGACTGGCCGGAAGGCAAGCGGCTCGCCGTCTTCTTCTGCAACAACATCGAGCATTTCGCGTTTCGCGCCGGCCTCGGCAGCGACTCGACCGGCGCGCCCTCCGAGCAGAACCAGCGCAACTACGCTTGGCGCGATTACGGCAACCGGGTCGGGCTGTGGTATTATCTCGACCTCTTGGACGAGTTCGGCCTGCCCGGCGCGCACAACGTCAACTCGGCAGTGCTGGAGTATTGCCCGGAGATCGTCGAGCGCCTCAACGGCCGCGGCGACGAATATGTCGGCCACGGCCGGACCAATTCCGAGCGCCAGGACACAATGTGGGAGGCGGACGAGGCGCGCCTCATCGCCGAATGCACCGAGGTGGTGACCCGGCTCTCGGGCCGCAAGCCCGAAGGCTGGCTCGGCCCCTATCTGGCGCAGAGCGGCGCGACGCTGGATCTGCTGAAAGAGGCCGGCTACCGCTATGTCATGGACTGGGCGCTCGACGACCAGCCGGTGTGGATGAAGACGCGCGCCGGGCCGATCCTGTCGGTGCCCTACCCGATCGAGGTCAACGACTCGCCCGCCGTCGTCTTTCGCCGCCACACCGGCCGGCAATTTGCCGAGATGGTCACGGACCAGTTCGACGAGATGCTCGCGCAATCGCGCAAATACCCGCTGGTGTTCAGCGTCGCCTTGCACCCGTTCATCGTCGGCCAGCCGTTCCGGCTACGAGCCTTTCGCGGCGCGCTCAGGCACATTATGGCGCACAAGGACGAATTGTGGCTGACCACTCCCGGCGAGATCGCGCGCTATTGCGCCAGCCTGCCGCCGGGCACCGTGCCGGGGTCGTAGCGCCCGGCTAGGGCTGGACAGGCGCCCTCGGCCCGTGGCATCTGTCCCTCTCGAACGGATCGGGAACACAGGCATGGCCGCCAGCTCCAGGCTGATGATCGGCGAGGCCGAGCGGCGCTTTCCGGTGCGCGTCCGCATCGCGGTGCCGGCGGAGGGGCTGGGCGCCCGGCTTGACCTGATCACGGCGTGGCTCGACGACAATTGCGGCGCCGATGGCTGGACCATGACGCCGTCGGGGCTGCGCGGCGTGCTCAACGATGCGGTCGCGGTCTATTTCCGCGACGCGACGCTGGCCGGCGCCTTTGTTGCGCGCTGGTGCCGCGTCGCCCAGGCCGAGACGGTCGCCGGCGCCTTCCGGGTGCGCGCGGACGCGCCAGCTTCCCGCCGCGCCGCGCCGCTGCACCGCACCCCCGGACCGGGCGGCGAGCGAACGCGGTGACAATACCCCGATTGCGCGCGTAGCATCGCCGCCGCGAACTGATGGAGACGCGGATGGCAACACAGATCGGCAAGGACCTTCATGGCAAGGTGGCGGTTGTCACCGGCGCCAGCAGCGGCATCGGCGCCGCCAGCGCCAAGCTGTTCGCCGAAGCCGGGGCGCGCGTCGTGGTCGGCTACAACAAGGGGGTCGAGCGCGCCAACGCGGTGGTCGCCGGCCTCGCCGGCAGCGGCCATCTGGCGATGCACCTGCCGCTCGAAGACACCGCGCAGATCCGCAAGGCCGCCGCCGCGGTGCGCGAAGCGTTCGGCCGCGCCGATGTTCTGGTCAACTCGGCCGGGTTCACGCGGATGGTGGCGCACCACGACCTCGAAGCCCTAAACGACGATCTGATCGACCAGGTATTGACCGCCAATGTGCGCGGGCCGTTTGCGACGATCCGCGCTTTTGTCCCGCTGCTGAAGGAGTCCGGCGACGGGGTCATCGTCAACATTTCCTCGGGCGCGGGGCAAAGCGGCACCGGCAGTTCGATCATCTACGGTGCCTCGAAAGCCGCGCTCAACACGATGAGCATGGCGCTGGCGCGGGTGCTCGGCCCCGAGATCCGCGTCGTCGTCGTCGCCCCCGGCATGGTCCACACCGATTTCGTCCCGGGCCGCACCGAGGAGATGATGGCGAAGGCGGCGATGGCGACGCCGCTCAAACGCGCGATCGAAGCCGCGGACGTGGCGCTGGCGGTGCTCTCCTGCGTTACCCATCTGACGCATACCACCGGCTCGATCATCAGCGTGGATGCCGGCCGCCACCTGTGACCACCGCCGAGGGGCCGATGCCCAACATCCTGCGGCAACGCGACATCATCGACCGGCGGGCGCTCGCCCAGGCGCTGGCGCAGGCGGTTGCCGACGCGCCGGCCCCGGCGCTCGACCGCGCCGTCCTGCTGCCGCCGCTGCGGGCGGCATTGGCAAAGGGCCGCGCCGAGATTTACCGCCGCTTCGAGGCCGACGGCACCGCCGTCCGCTCGGTCAGGGAGCAATCCTTCCTGATCGATCAGCTGATCCGGGTGCTGTACGACTTCGTCTCCGGAACGATCTACCCGATCGCCAACCCGACCGAGGGCGAGAAGATGGCGATCGTCGCGGTGGGCGGCTACGGCCGCGGCGAGATGGCGCCCTATTCCGACATCGATCTGTTATTTCTGCTGCCCTACAAGCTGACGCCGCACACCGAGCAGGTCGTCGAGTTTCTGCTCTACATGCTGTGGGATCTCGGGCTCAAGGTCGGCCAGTCGACCCGCTCGGTGGCGGACTGCATGCGTTACGCCAAGGCCGATCTGACGATCCGCACGGCGCTCCTCGAAGCGCGCTATGTGTGGGGCGAGCAGGCGCTCTACAGCGACCTGAAGCAGCGCTTCGAGGCGGAGATCCTGCGCGGCACGGCGGCGCAGTTCGTCGAGGCCAAGCTCGCCGAACGCGACGCGCGCCATCAGCGGGTCGGCGACAGCCGCTATCAGCTTGAGCCCAACATCAAGGAGGGCAAGGGCGGGCTGCGCGACCTGCACACCCTCTACTGGATCGGCAAATACATCTACCGCATCGACGACGTCGCCAAGCTGGTCGAATTGGGCGTGCTGTCGGCCGAAGAGTCGGCGCGGTTCGAGCGGGCCCAGAGCTTCCTGTGGACCGTGCGCTGCCACCTGCACTACATCGCCGGGCGCGCCGAGGAACGCCTGACCTTCGACCTGCAGACCGAAATCGGCGCCCGCATGGGCTACACCGACCGGGCCGGGGCGCGCGGCGTCGAGCGCTTCATGAAGCACTATTTCCTGGTCGCCAAGGATGTCGGCGACCTGACCCGCATCTTCTGCGCCATCCTCGAGGCCGATCAGCAGCCCAAGCGGCGGCGCCCGTCATGGCTGCGCTGGGGCAGCGGACGGCGCGCCCTCGAAGGCTTTGCGCTCGACCGCCAGCGGCTGACGATCCCGTCGGAGGATTTCTTCAAGAAGGACCCGGTCGGGCTGCATTCGCCTGTTTCATGTCGCACAGGAGCACGAGCTCGACATCCATCCGCGGGCCTTGCGGGCGGTCACCCAATCGCTGCGCCTGATCGACGCGCGGCTGCGCGACGACCCCGAGGCCAACCGCCTGTTCCTCGAAATCCTGACCTCGAGGAAGGACCCGGAAACCGCCCTGCGACGGATGAACGAGGCCGGCGTGTTCGGCCGCTTCATTCCCGATTTCGGCCGCGTCGTCGCGCAGATGCAGTACGACATGTACCATGTCTACACGGTCGACGAGCACACGCTGTTCGCGATCGGCATCCTGCACAAGATCGAGATGGGCGAGCTGAGGGACGAATTTCCGGTCGCAGCGAGATCATGCCGACGATCGCCTCGCGCCGCGCCCTCT
The DNA here is from genome assembly GCA_963746885.1 of uncultured Alphaproteobacteria bacterium. Classification (GTDB taxonomy): domain Bacteria; phylum Pseudomonadota; class Alphaproteobacteria; order ATCC43930; family CGMCC-115725; genus DATARH01. Next base: position 109,070 of record CAVVDM010000009.1, on the reverse strand, counting down.
ATCTCGCCGCCCTGCTGCACGACATCGCCAAGGGCCGCGGCGGCGACCACTCGATCCTCGGCGAGAAGGTCGCGCTGAAGGTCGGCCCGCGCCTCGGGCTGTCGGCCGAGGAGACCGAGACCGTCGCCTGGCTGGTGCGCTGGCACCTGTTGATGAGCGGCACCGCCTTCAAGCTCGACATCAGCGAGCCGCACACGATCCAGAATTTCGTCGAGCGGGTACAATCGCCCGAGCGCCTCAAACTCCTCTTGGTGCTGACCACCGCGGACATCCGCGCCGTCGGGCCCAAGGTGTGGAACGGCTGGAAGGCGGCACTGCTGCGCGAACTCTACAACAGCACGCTCGACACGATCTCGGGTGGGCTCACGGTCGAGGCGCGCGATTCCCGCATCGCGGCGGCGCAGGCCAAGGTGCGGGCGCTGCTGCCCGATTTCAGCGAGGAGGAATTTGCCGCCTTCACCGGCCGCGGCTACCCGTTCTATTGGCTCTCGCTCGACGCCGAGACGCATGCCCGCCACGCCCGGCTGATGCGCGAAGCGGAGGCGAGCGGTGCGCCCTTGACCGTCGAGAAACGCGTCGATCCGGACCGTGCGGTGACCGAAATCACCCTCTACACCGCCGACCACCCGGGCCTCTTCTCGCGCATCGCCGGGGCGCTCGCGGTGTCGGGCGCCAACATCGTCGACGCCAAGATCATGACGATGACGAACGGCATGGCGCTCGACACGCTATGGGTGCAGGACCAGGACGGCACCCCGTTCGACCGCCCGGACAAGCTGGCCAAGCTCGCCTTCGTGTTCGAGAACGTGCTGACCGGCAAATTGAAGCCGCATATCGAACTGGAGCGCCCGCCCGCCATCGCGAGCCGCACCAGCGTCTTCACGGTGCCGCCGCGCGTCCTGATCGACAATCAGGCGAGCCGCTCGCATACCGTCGTCGAGGTCAACGGCCGCGACCGTCCGGGCTTGTTGTGGGAGGTGACGCGCGAACTGACCCGCCTCAACCTGCAGGTATCGAGCGCCAAGATTTCGACCTACGGCGAGAAGGTCGTCGACGTGTTCTACGTCAAGAACCTGTTCGGCCATAAGGTCGAGCACCCGCAGAAGCTGGCCGAGATCCGCACCGCCCTCGAGGCGGTGCTGGCCAAGGGCAATGTCGCTGCTCCCCCGGCCCCGGTTCTCGCTGCCCGGCCTCGCCGCGCCCGTGCCCGCGCCGCTGCGGAGTAGCGCACCACCGCACCGGACATCGCCGCAGCCGGTCGACTTTGTTATGATCCGATCAAGCGAGCTGCGAGGCCGGCATGTCCCCTGACGAATATCTCGGCCGCGTGCGGGCATTGCTGCCGGCATTGCGCGAGCGGGCGGCGCGGACCGAGCAGCTCCGTCGCCTGCCCGACGAAACCTTCGCCGACTTCCAGCAGCACGGGCTGTTGCGCGCCCTGCAGCCCAAACGTTATGGCGGCTACGAGCTCGACCCGGGAGTCTTCTACCAGGCGGTCACCGAGGTCGCTGCGGTGTGCGGGTCGAGCGGCTGGATCTTCGGCGTGCTGGGCGTGCACAACTGGCACTTGGCGATCCTGCCGCCACAGGCCCAGGAAGACGTCTGGGGCGCCGACGACAGCGCCCAGCTGTCGACCTCGGTCGCCCCGACCGGGACGGTCGAGCGCGTCGCGGGCGGTTTTCGCCTCTCCGGCCGCTGGTCGTTTTCGAGCGGCTGCGATTTCTGTCAGTGGGTAGTGCTCGGCGGCATCGCGCCGCCAGTCGAGAGCGGCGCGCCGCCCGACGCCCGGGTGTTTCTGGTGCCCCGCGCCGACTACCGGATCGAGGACAACTGGCACGTCACCGGGCTGTGCGGCACCGGCAGCAAGGATATCGTGGTCGACGCGGCGCTGGTGCCCGAGCACCGCACCCACTCCTTCCTCGACGCGTTCCATCTGCGCCATCCCGGCACCGCGATCAACGACGCCCCGCTCTATCGCCTGCCGTTCGCGCTGATCTTCCGCTACGGCATCACCTCGCCGGCGATCGGCGCCGCTCGCGGCGCGCTCGACGCCTTTCGCGAGCAGTCGCGCCGGCGGCTCGGTCCCGGCACCCAGTCGCGCACCGCGGAAGACCCGTTTATTCAGCACCGCCTTGCCGAATCGGCCGCCGAGATCGACGCGACGCGCGACCGGATGCTCGCCATCTTCGCCGAGATGATGGACCTCGCCCGCGCCGGAAGGGAGATCCCGCTGGAAAAGCGGGCGCGCTATCGCTGGGACGCCGGCAAGGCGATGGACTGGAGCGTCAAGGCCACCGACCGCCTGTTCGAAGCCAGCGGCGGCCGCGGCATCTTTCTCGACAACCCGATCCAGCGGGCCTGGCGCGACGTGCACGCGATGCGCGCCCATGCCGGCAACAATCCGGACAGCGCCGCGCTGGTGTTCGCCCGCTCCGAACTCGGCCTGCCGCCGAACGACTTCCGGTTCTAGGCGCTGCCCCCAAGGCGGCGTGTCGAGGGAGTGCTTGATGGTCGCGCTCAAATCATTCGTGCATTTCAGCATCCCGGTCAGCGATGTCGGGCGCAGCACGCGCTTCTACACCGAGATCGTCGGCTGCCGGCATCTGGCGACCGTGGCGGGCGGCACGATGGCCTTTCTCGACGCCGCCGGCACCTGCCTGATCCTGGTCAAGCGCGACCCGCCGATCAATCCGCATCCCGAGGACCACGGCGGCGTGCACCATTCCTTTGCCGTCGCGCACGCGGATTACCCGACGGCGCTCGACCACCTGCGCAACAGCGGCGTCGCGATCACCTTCGAGGAAGACCGCCAGGGCGGCATCGTCAACGGCCCGCGCGCCTATTTCCACGACCCCGACGGCACCGTCCTCGAATTCATCGACCTGACGAGCTATGTCGGGGCTCCATAGAAGAGGGAGGACGACAGTGGCCGCAAAATCCTACGTCATCGCATTGGAAGAACATTACCAGGATGCCGAGTTGAAGCAGCACACCGGCGGTCATATCGCCGAGCAGCTCGAAGATCTCGGGGCCTTGCGCCTCAAGGAGATGGACGAGGCCGGCATCGACCTGCAGGTGCTGTCGCACGCGAACCCGGGATTGCAGGGGGTCGATGCGGCGACCGGGGTGCCGCTGGCGCGCCGGATCAACGACCGGCTGCACGAGGCGGTGAAGCGCCACCCCAGCCGCTTTGCCGCGTTCGCAGCGCTGCCCACGGCCGATCCGAAAGCGGCGGCCGACGAACTCGAGCGCACCGTGACGAAGCTCGGCTTCAAGGGTGCGATGATCAACGGGCTGACCGGCGGCGTGTTTCACGACGACGAGCGCTTCTGGCCGATCTGGGAGCGCGCCGCGGCGCTCGACGCGCCGATCTACATCCATCCGGCGATCCCGCAGCAGGCCGTCGTCGAGACCTATTACAAGGGGTATGTCGACAAGCATCCGGGGCTGTTGCGCGCCGCCTGGGGCTTCAACGTCGAGACCGCGACGCAGGGCATCCGCTTTGTGCTGTCGGGCGTGTTCGATGCTCATCCCGGCCTCAAGATCATTCTCGGCCATATGGGCGAGGGGCTGCCGTTCTTTCTCTGGCGCATCAGCCACGGGCTGCGCCAGACGATGGGCGAGAAGACTTTCCGCGAGATCTTCTGCCGGCATTTCTGGATCACCACGAGCGGCTTCTTCTCCGACCCCGCGCTGGTGTGCTGCATGATGGAGATGGGCATCGACCGCATCCTCTTTTCGGTCGACTACCCGTTCATGGACAACCCACCCGGCGCCAAATGGATCGAGACCCTGCCCCTATGCGCCGAGGACCGCGAAAAGCTGCTCAACGGCAACGCCCGCCGCCTGCTCAAATTGTAGCGTAGCGGATTTCCAGCACCTCGATCGGCTCGATGCCGGTTGGGGTGCGCAGCGCGACCGTGTCGCCCTCGTGCGACTTCAACAAGGCACGGGCGATCGGCGAGATCCAGCTGACCTGGCCGCGCTCCAGGTCCGCTTCGTCGATGCCGACGATCGTCACGGTCTTCTCGCCGCCGTGGCTGTCGGCATAGGTGACGGTCGCGCCGAAAAACGCCTGGTCATGCCGCGTCTGCCGGGCAGGATCGACCACCTCGGCGCTCTCGAGGCGCTTCGTCAGGAAGCGGATGCGCCGGTCGATCTCGCGCAGCCGCTTCTTGCCGTAGAGATAGTCGCCGTTTTCCGAGCGGTCGCCGTTGCCGGCGGCCCAGGCGACGATCTCCACCGTCTGCGGCCGCTCCTCGCGCATCAGGCGGCGCAATTCGTCCTGCATCCGGCGATGCCCGGCGGGGGTCATGTAGTTCTTGACCCCGGACGGGATTGCCGGCGCGTCGTCGGGCAGTTCGGTCTCGTCCTCGCTCTCCCTGACGAACGCCTTGCTCATCACACCACCTTCTCGGCGCGCAATGCGGCGATCTCGGCCGCGCCGTAGCCGAGTTCCCGCAGGATCTCGTCGGTATGCTCGCCGAGCAGCGGCGCCGGGCGGCGGTAGGTGCCGGGAGTTTCCGACAGGTCGATCGGGGTCGGCGCCAACGGCACGGGCTGAGCGAGCGCCGGGATGGCCGCGTTCTTCGAGCAGATGCGCGGCGCGGATATGGTCGTCGTCGAGCGCCTGCTGCGGCGAATAGACCTGGCCGGCGACGATGCTGGCTTTTTCGAGCTCGGCCAGCGCCTCGGCGCAACTCCGCGTCGCGCACCATTCGCCCATCCGCGCCGAGATGACCTCGCCGTGGTCGCCGCGCGCCTGATCGTCGGCGAAGCGCGGGTCGCCGAGCCAATGCTCCTCGCCGATCATCCGGCACCAGCGGCGGAACATCGGCTGTCCGATCACCGTCGCGACAATCCAGCCGTCGCGCGTCCGGAAGATGTCGGCCGGCGCCGAGTTGAAGCCGCGGTTCTTGATGGCGGCACGGTCGACCCCGGTCAATGCCTGCTCGATCAGCAGCGAATTGGCGAAGGCGATCGCAGTGCGCAGCAACGCCCCCTCGACCTTCTGCCCGTTTCCGGTCTTGCCGCGCTCCAACAGCGCCGCCAATGTGCCGAAGGCCGAGAGACACGCGGTGCCGAAATCGACCCACGGCACCTTCGAGGCGATCGGCTGGTCGGGCAGGCCCGAGAGAAAGACGGCGCCTGACATCGTCTGGCCGATGCCGTCAAAGCCGTGCTTGTGGCTGAGCGGCCCGCCGGCGCCGAACCCGGTCACCGTCGTCAGGATGATGTCGGGCTTTGTCGCGCGCAGGCTGTCGAGGTCGAGCGCCAGCGAGCGCAATACCGCCGGCGGCAGGTTGGCGACGACGACATCGGCGCCCGCCACCAGCTTCTTGACGATCTCGCGGCCCTTCGGCGCCGCCGGGTCGAGCGTCATGCCGCGCTTGTTGCGGTTCATCGCCAGGAACATCGCGCCGCCGCCCTCCGGTGCGGCGCCGACCGGGATGAACGAGCGGTCCTCGCCGCCGCCCAGTCGCTCGATGCGGATCACCTCGGCGCCGAGGTCGCCCAATAGCGCGGCGCAGAACGGCCCCGCGATATAGCGCCCGAAATCGAGAATACGAATGCCGTCAAGCACACCGGACACATATCCCTCCCAGAGACTATAGGTGCGACCAGTCGAGGTCGGCGCCCGGATCGGCGAGCAGCGGCGGGCCGCAGATCGAGGCGACGTATCCGTGCGGCACGCCGGAGCGCTCGACACGGTAACGCGGCGCCAGGACCGGCGCCAAGCCCGCTGCCGTCGCCGCGAGACGATGCTCGATCCGGCGTGCCACTTCGCGCGAAAAAGGCCCGGTCTGCCGCTCGATATAGACGACGCGCAGCGCTCCCGGCCGCACCGGCTCCTGCGCCAAGCGTTGGCCGAGCCAGGCGTCGATCAATTCGATCCCCTGGTTCGGGTCGCCGCAGGCCGGGTCGCGGCCATAGAGACCGTCAAAAATATGCAGTTCGTCGGGCGGTCGATGCAGGCCCGCAAGCGCATCGACCGCCGGCATGCCGCCACCCGAATGCGCCGTCAGGATCAGGCGCTCGACGGCCGGCGAATGACCGGCCAGCGAACGACCTTGGGTGAACCGCGCCACCGCGTATTCGATGAGGCGGTCGAGCCCGCCGTCGAGCAATGCCGGAAAGTCGTACCAGCTCTGCCGGATCCAGTTGCCGCGCGGCAGCACCGCGAGGGTCGGCCGGTTTCGGCCGCAGAGGTCGAGGCCGCTCCGCGGCACCTTTTCGGCGAGCGCCATTGCCTCGCCCTGCTGCGAGAAGCCGTGCAGGTGCACGACGACGTCGATCGCCTCGGGCGCATCCGGGACTTCATTCCAGCGCAGGAACAAATCGGGCTGCGTCCCGGCATGCCCCACCAGCACCGGCGTGTCGGTGAGGTATGTCTCTCCCGGGGCAACAGTGCCGCCCCTCTGAACCGTCATGCATATCCTGTCGCGGTTGGGGGACATTCTTTTTCAACAATCTGCGGTTGACACGGCATCATCGCAAAAATACGTTACAAATTGTATGCGATTTGTATCTGCGCGTTGCAGCGCAGGTTGAGTGCCCGCGGGGCCACAAGGCCCTACCGGCCATAGAGGTCGCCGGTAAGCCGCACTTGGCAATGCGGGAATCCGGATCTTAGGAGAACCTCGATGAAGCAATTCCCATCATCCGTTAAAAGGTGCCTGATTGCAGTAATCGTCGCGGCGTCAGCCAGTACAGTTCCCGTAGCATATTCAAAAGACAACTCGGGATCTGCAAAGCTCAATAACTGCATAAACGCAGACCCCTCGTCGGAAGTGGCCAATGTCAACGGTGACTTCGAGCTTCAGGCCGATCCGCAAGATCCCGCGGGCAACGTCATCTTTATCTCCAATTTGGCGAGCGGCGCATCCAGCGTCGTGGTCGCCCAGGTCGATGGACTTACAGGGGCTGTCATCTCCGGATCGTTGACCACGGTTGCAGACAACTATAACGGTCAAACGATCATCAACGGCCCTGAATTCGTTCAGAAGTCCACGGGCGAGCTGGGCATGATCTATGCCGGCGGCGATGGTGTTCATGGGGTATTCCGCAGCAATCCGCCGACGACCTGGAACGCCTTCAACTTCGATGTGACTGGCGCGCCGACCAATGGCAGCCCACCCCCACTCCCCGCTACAATCGATGGCGCATACCCGATCGGGAAAAACATCTTGGGCATCAACACCTATGGCCAGGCTTTGGGAGGCTGCGCCGGCTCGGCCTGCTTCAGTGCGCTCGGCAGCGGGACCTACACCGACGTCGGCGCCACGATGACGGCGGCGGGTTTGACGGCCTCAGGGGTCGCCCTAAGCCCGAGAGATGGATACCTGTTTATGAGCGCCTGCGATGCGAACAATGTCTGTGGTCTCTATGAGGCCAAGATCGATGGGGCCGGTGGGTTTGTTGCGGGCAGCTTGCAGCAGGTCGCCGCTACCGCTGACGCGCCAGTCAATATGGCCGCGGTGACTGCACCGACGAGCGGGGCAACGGTTCTTTTCACCGATGACGGAGCGAGAGCGGTCGACATCTGGCGGCAGCCCGCCACCGGGGGAGCCCTGACACTGATCAGTACCATACCGGTCTACAGCAGCGCGCATTATCGTGTGGCGGCGAACAGCAACGAAGTCGTCCTCAACTACCTGATCAGGTCGGGCTTGCATAAGGGGTCCTACACCATCGCGGTTCCCACGGTCGGGGGGAGCCTCACTCCCCCCTCAACCAGCACGAAGATAAGCACGGTTTATGCAGGCACCGAATTCGACTGGCTGCCGGCCGCCGGGCAATGGGCGCTCTTCTTCCGGCCTTCGCAGGGACAATTGACGCGCTGCTGGGTCAACCCCTAGCCACGGTGTCCGGCATCGCAGCAATTGTCCAGCTGCGCCGGGGCGGCGTCACCACGGCGCCCCGGTCATGCCGGCGCGAACAGCCGCTCCCTCTCGACATCGGCGGGGCGGGACGCGGCCTGCGGCGCGCCGCCGCCGGCGAAGGCCGGGTCGCGCTGCAGGATCGGCAACACGCGGTCGGCGAACAGCCGCATGTTGACCTCGGCCTCCTCGTGCGGCATCGCACCGAACGAATATTCGGTCACCAGATGGTCGAGCCCGGTCAGCCGCTGCAACTCGCCGATCTTGTCGAGGCAGTCCTTGGGCGTGCCGACGATCTGGATGCTGACATAGAAGTCGGTCGCCTTCTGCTTGCGTCTCGGCGCTCTCGCCGATCTTGGCGTAGGTGCGCGCCATCTTGCCGTAGCTCTCGTAGCCCTTGACCGTTGACAGATGCCCGTCCGAGAAATGGTAGTGGTCGTCGATCGACTGCCATTTCTGGCCGAGATACTTGAAGGCGCGGGCATGCGCCTCGTCGCGGCTGTCGGCGCACGCAGACATTGGTCAGGATGATCGGCGGGCGCGGCGTGATGCCCGGCGGCCGCGCAATTTCGCGGTAGCGGGCGATGTCCTCGGCCGCCTTCGGCCACTCGTTCTGCATGACCATCAAGACGCCGAAGCCGAGCTTGGCCATGATCTCGGCCGAATTCGGGGCTGACCGCCGAGGCGTAGAAGCGCCGCTCGGGGTGCGAGATCGGGCGCGGCCGGATCGCGGTGCGCGGGATCTGGAAGAACTCGCCGTCATGCGTCGAAGCTCTCCTGGCCGAGCGCCTTGACGATGATTTGCGCTGCCTCGACAAAGCGCGGCCGCGCCTCGCCCATCGGGATGCGAAACCCCTCGTATTCGACGCTTGCCGCGCCGCGCCCGAAGCCGAACAGGCAGCGCCCGCCGCACAAAACGTCCAACAGCGCGATCTGCTCGGCGACCCGCACCGGATCGTGCCACGGCAATACGATGACCGAGGTGCCGAGCGTGATGCGCCGGGTGCGGCCGGCAAAATAGCTCAGCAGCTGGAGCGGCGCCGGCGACATCGCGTAGCCGGTAAAGTGATGCTCGAGCGCAAACAGCGAATCGAAGCCGAGCGGCTCGGCAAGATCGCCCATCGCCAGATGCTCGCCGACCACCGACGAATCCGGTGCGCCCGGCCTGGCACAGCATGTTGAGCGCGATCCCGACCTTCATGGCACCCTCCCATCGGTTCTGCCGCAGCACGATCGGCCGATCATTCCCCGGCGTCAACGGCTCGTCGCCGCCGGCTCGTCGACGCGCCCTCAGGGCGCCGCCGGCGGGCCCGGCGGCCCGGCGGTCAGCTTGACAAAGCTAAGCCCTAGGAGGCGCAGATCGTCCGCCAGTTTGAGATCGCTCGGCGAGACCGCGTTCGGCAAGGCAAACGACAGGCGGTTGGCGCGCGGGTTGAGGATGTCGCGCGACACCGTGAAGATCAATTCGAGCGGCGTCTTGATCGTCTGGTAGTGCACAAACAAGCCGTTCAGATACACCCAGCAAGCCTGCTGTGCAACTTGACCATCTCCCAGAAACGGAAATACCTCGATTGCGAAGCGCAAATCGTGACGCATCGGCGGCAGCCGGAACAGCAGCTCGGCCACCGACGCTTCGCTCCAGGTGCTGACCACGTCGGGGGTCGGCGAGAAACCGGTGGGGCTGAACTCCTTCAAATTCCCTTTCGCGCCAAAATCGATACCGGTTTTTAAATTCAGCAACTGCACAGATCACTTCTCCCACGCCCAGTGCCGCGGCGGGCTCCGATAAACGTCATCAATGCAACTCCTAACCTGAAACACGGCCTCAAGAAAGGGGGACGTAGCCAACCGCTTTTTGTGCACCCTTGGCTTTTCCCATTCCGCCGCCGGCGGCCGCGGATCATGAGGCCAAGCGAAAGCGACTTGGCCGGCATCTACCTCTAACCCGGATCATTCAGCGGGGCGCCTTTCGGTCGCGCGGTGCCGCTGACCGAGGCGTGGTTTTCCGTGGCGTCGAGGACACTGGCATCGGGGTTTGAGGTTGGCGCCGAAGGGTTTGAACTGGGGACGCCCGGCCCCCGTCAGTCACGGCGGCAACGTCGCGATACGACTTGCGAGCTCGGCGAAGCCAGCCTGATAGGGGAAGACGCTCGGCAGGGCGATCTTGATGCGGGTGGCATCTCAGTGACGCACCCGGCGATTTAATATTATGAACCCGACGCAGAGGTTTGAAGCTGCTTCTGGCGGAATTGGGCTGGCGCGAGGAAGCCGTGGCGCTGGATCGGCTATTCGGGCTGGCGGCCGGCGTGGGGCCGATTTGCTCGTATCACCCTCACCAGACCGTCAACGACGCGCTGAACAGCCGCCTCGCTAAGATCGGGCGCCACCGGCAAACCTAAAAGTCGCGGCGCCAGATCGTCCGTGACAGGGAGCGCGTCACGCGGTAGTTCGGCAAAATAACTCTGCCGATGCAAGCCCATGCCGTACCATAATCGAAAATCCACGCCTTCCAGGTTTAGGCTACGCTGAACGTGAACTGCCTCCTCAACTCCGAGGCATTCGAATAAAGCATAGCAGCCTGCAATGTCAGGGGGACCGTAAAAGCGCTCGGACAGCCCTGTCTCTTTAAACTTGCGGCGATAATGGTGGGACACAGTCTGCAGCGCCATCCGTTTTTCAGGCCAGAGGTCGAGTTCGGCGAGACCAACGGCGGCATGATACTCGCTCATTTTTCCATTAATGCTTGGCGATTGACAATCGCGTGATTCGAGAAACCCAAAATTCAACGCCCTGATAATCCGTTCGGCAAGGATGAGGTCTGTGGTCGCCACCCCGCCACCCTCTCCGGTCGCAAAGCTCTTCGTGGCATGAAAGCTGAGAACGACTGGGAGCGCACCGAGAAATCGATCTGGAGCATCTGAAGCAGCCTCGAAACTGGCCGCGCCGTCGATGACGACGGGTATTCCAGTCTGGCGGCGGAAAACCTGCCATGGGTGCTGCGGAACCGGCCGACCGAAGGGCGCCACTGGCACCACGACCCCGACCCGATCGAGTTCGGGATGACGCCTCAAATGTCCAGGATCCAGCATCCAGTTCTCAGCGTCGACATCGGCGAGATAAGGTATATAGCCGCATTGCTCGATCGCTGCCGCCGTGGCGGCGAACGTAAACGACGGCAGGAGGGCAAGCGGGCGAACGGCGGTACCACGTCCCGCAGTCGCCAAGATCGCGCCTATTAGGGCGGCTGTCCCGCAACTGGCGCAGACAATACCACTGGGGGGCAAACACAACAGCCCAGCGAGCCGCTGCTCCAGCTCCAAGCTCAGTGGTCCGTGGTTCGAATAAATCCGAGTTTGATCGATTCGCCGCAGATAGGGGATCAGGCGTTCCGCCGGCGGCAGCTGCGGGCGCAGCACCGGGATAAAACTTTCCTCTTCGTCCGCGTTGGTTGCTGGCATCGCTCCTCCTCTCAGATCCGGTTACAGGAGTCAACTGACCCGCGTCCGCCGGGCGCTCGCCGCTGGCCAGACACAAGGCTCAACGCGACGGGGTAGAGAGATCTTGCTTTGGTACAGATGCGCTCTGGGCGGAAATTAACGTGCACTCGGTGCAGCAGCATCGCCCTAACGGTTCAGGCCGCCGGCCGTACACACGAGGACTTGATGGCGTGCAGCGCTAGTGAATGGTTCGCGACTAAGGCCACTGAAATATTCGGAGATTTGAAGACCTGCCTCTTCGACACTTTTCCTAATGTCTTCGGGTAAAAATTGCCGGATGCTCATTATGAGGGAGTGAATATCCATCTCCTTGTCGCTGGCGCTGTCGAACAGGCGCCAGACAAGCCGCAGCACCAGGGTTTTCTCGTCGAACCAGCCTTCTTCTTGGATATGGAGCGCGCGCCCGTCCTCGCCAATAAATCGGCGCACCACCCTGCCCGACGGATAGGCCCTGAGGAAGGCGAGGTTCGGGTTGTACATGTCGAACGCAAAGCGTCCGCCGTTCGTCAGATTTATCGGGCGGATATTTATGCGCAGCCCATCGACGGTAACTGCTCACCGTGGGCGGCATCAGGTTTGGTGAGCGAGCGGCAGCCGCACGAGCTGCGCCCGGCAATCGCCGCCCCGCCCGGCGAGCGGTTCCCGCGCCCGACCGCGGGCGGCCGAGCAAGCCGCACGACTGGAAGGAGGACACTTGGCGCCACCTCAACTTCTTCCAGCACCATTGCTGCATCACCGCTCGGCTCCCGCGGGTCGCGTGTGCCGAGCACGGCGTGCTGCGGATCAAGGGGCCATGAGCGCGGCCGGAGAGCGGCTTCACTCTGCTCTTCGAGCAGGCGGCGCTGCTGCTGATGTGCGAGATGCCGGCAGCGGCAGCGGCGCCGTTCATCGGCGTCACCGACAAGCGCCTCTGGCGGGTCCTCGAATTCTACGTTGAGCGGGCGGTGGCGCGGCGCCTTCATGCGGGCACATGGCGCCCAGCCGCATCGTCGAGGTCGTCTGCGACATGAGCGGCGCCTTCATCGCCGCCGTCGGCGAGACATTCGAAAACGCCGCTATCACCGTCGACTGGTTCCACGTCGTGCAGATGTTCACCAAGGCCGTCGATGACGTCCGCCGCGCCGAAGCCAAGCACAGCAAGCTGCCCAAGACCTTGCGCTGGGCCATCCTGAAGCGGGCCGATGGCCGCCTCACCAATGCACAAGCCGACGCGCTCGCCGAACTCGAAGCGTCGGATCTGTTCACCGCCATCGCTTGGCGGATCAAGGAAAAGCTCCGCTGGGTCCGCAAAGCCGAAAGCGTCCAGGCCGCCCGCTGGCGCATCACCCACTTCCTGCGTCACGCCGGCCGGCTCGCCGATGACATCCTTCCTCGACCCGGTCCGGCGCGCCCTCCACCTCGAGAACCACCTCGAACGCATCCTCCAGCGCTGGTCTCCCCCACAGCAACGCCCGCCTCGAAGGCCTCAACGGCCTGTTCCAGGCCGCAAGGGCAAGAGCCCGTGGCTACCGCTCCACCACAACTTTCGCGACTGTCATCTCATCGCCGCCCCCCTGGAAGACCTCTTCCCCAATCCACTTGAGACGTCGAAATAGCCATGATCACATCGGGGGCGACAGCCGGCCACCGCGACCTATATATTTGGCCGCGGCGCATGTTCGTCGCGCGCACTGGACCGTAGCATGATCGACCCGTTTGGACGCTCCATCACCTATCTGCGCGTATCGGTCACCGACCGCTGCGATTTCCGCTGCGTCTATTGCATGGCGGAAGAGATGGAGCTTTCTGCCGAAGCGGGAGCTCTTGACGCCTCGAAGAGCTCGACCGCGTGTGCAGTGCCTTCATCCGCCTCGGCGTCAGGAAACTCCGGCTGACCGGCGGCGAGCCGCTGGTGCGGCGCAACATCATGACCCTGTTCCGCTCGCTTGGGGCGCCACATCGACAGCCGGCGCGCTCGACGAACTGACCCTGACCACCAACGGCAGCCAGCTCGCCCGCTACGCCGATGAACTGCGCGATTGCGGCGTGCGCCGGGTCAATGTCTCGCTCGACACGCTCGACCCGGCCAAATTCACCGAGATCACCCGGCGCGGCCGGCTCGACCAGGTGCTCGAAGGGCTGGCGGCGGCGAAGCGGGCCGGGCTCGCGGTCAAGATCAACACGGTCGCATTGCGCGGCGTCAACGAGGAGGAGCTCGACGAGCTCGTCGCCTGGGCGGCGGCGAGGGTTTTGACCTCGTCATCATCGAGGTCATGCCGATGGGCGACATCGGCGGCGAGAACCGGCTTGAACAATACCTGCCGCTGTCGCTGGTGCGCGCCCGGCTGCAGCGGCGCTGGACCCTCGACGAGAGCGACTACCGCACCGGCGGGCCGGCGCGCTACGTCACGGTGCGCGAGACCGGCGGACCGGCTCGGCTTCATCACCCCGCTGACCCATAATTTCTGCGAAAGCTGCAACCGGGTGCGGCTGACCTGCACCGGCACGCTCTATATGTGCCTCGGGCAGGAGGACGCCGCCGACCTGCGCACCCCGTTGCGCCAATCGGAAAGCGACGCGCCGGTCGAGGCGCGCGATCCGCGAGGCGATCGGCCGCAAGCCGAAAGGCCACGATTTCATCATCGACCGCCGCCATCAACCGGCCTGCCGTCGCCCGGCATATGAGCGTGACCGGCGGTTGACCACCGCCCCTTGCCGACACCAGCGCCGGTGCAGCGTCGCATTCGTCGCCTCCGACGCCGAGGCGGCGCAGCAGGCGCTGGCCGCGCTGCGCGCAGCGCTACGGCGACGATCGAGCCGGAAGAGGCCGAAATCGTCGTGCCGCTGGGCGGCGACGGCTTCATGCTCGAAACGCTGCATCGCTTCGTCGGCAGCGGCAAGCCGATCTTCGGCATCCACCGCGGCAGCGTCGGCTTCCTGATGAACTCCTATCGCCTTGACGGGCTCGACGAGCGCCTCGCCTCGGCGCAGCCGGTCGAGCTGCATCCGCTCGAAATGATCGCCTGGCGCGAGGACGGCACCTGCCACCGCGCGATCGCCTTCAACGAGGTGTCGCTGCTGCGCGAGACCCGCCAGGCCGCCAAGCTCAGGATCAGCGTCGACGACGTCGTTCGGCTTGGACGAGTTGATGGCCGACGGCATCCTGCTGTCGACCCCGGTCGGCAGCACCGCCTACAACCTGTCGGCGCACGGGCCGATCATCCCGCTCGGCGCCGAAATCATGGCCCTGACCCCGATCAGCGCCTTCCGCCCGCGGCGCTGGCGCGGCGCGCTCTTGCCGCACGGCGCGCGGGTCAAGATCGAGGCCTTGGAAACCGACAAGCGCCCGGTCAGCGCCGTCGCCGACTTCACCGAGGTGCGCGACATCGTCTCGGTCGCGATCCACGAGAACCGCGACATCGCGATGACCGTGCTGTTCGATCACGAAGCCAACCTTGAGGAACGCGTCTTCAAGGAACAGTTCCTGAGCTGAAACATCCGCCAGAATGATCGCGTTAAGTTTGAATCAGGTTGCGATATCGTCCGAGCGTCAGATCCGCCACGGCGTCGAGCCGCGCGTGGCCAGGGCAGAGGAACGCGGCGACGGGGTCTGAGAAATGATGCAACGGGCGAAACTCGCCGAACGGGTTGCCAGTGCACGCCGCCTCGACCTGATCGCGCGTCGGGATGTCGAACGAGAGGCCGAACTGATGGTCTTGCCGGCGCCGGCTCGTCGGCGAGCAGAAAGCGGAGCGCCTAACGCGGCAGCACCTCGCCGTAGACCGCGGTGATATGATGCGGGAGCGGCTCGATTCTAGACACATGGATCGGCGAGGTACGGATCGAACAGGTGCGCGAAGCGGATGCGGTACGCTTCGGAGACGAGGCGCAGCTGTGCCGCCGAAACCTCAAAGGCGACCTTGACCGCTTGATCGCCGAACTACTCGACCTGCACAACCTTTGCGAGGCCGCCCGGTGCAAGCCCCCGGATGCTGGCGCCGGCCTTAAGGTCTTCAAGACGCGCCACCGGCGCTGCTCCGCTCGCCCGATCTCCACTGTCTCCGGCCGTCGCGCGTAGGCCAATGATGCAGATATGCGGCGCGCGTCGACGCTACGGCCCGCGCGGCGGCGACGCCGGGTCGCACAAGATGCCGCTGGCATGGCGGGAGCGGCTACCGCACCGTGACTGCTGAGGATACGCCGCCCGCGATTCCCGGAGGCGGCCGCCGGTCGTGTCCCGAGGGGTGGTGTAGAGCTGTAGGTACGTAGCCCGCCGCCGCCTGACTCGCGGCGGTCGCTGCGGCGGGCTGCTTATCCACGGCGGTGGTCATCGCGGGTCTTCGCCAGGTTTCGGTTGAAGCCCTTCCACCGACCCGAGGATCCGAGGATGACCGACGAGATGATGAGCTTCAGGCGCTTTTGGAGAAGAGTTCGGACGCCGATCTGCTGCGCGAGATGATCGGGTCCGCCTCGCATCGCCTGATGGAGCTGGAGGTCGAGAACCTGACCGGGACGCAGCGCCGATCGGATCACGCAGCGCAACGGGTATCGCGAGCGCGACCGGGAGACCCGCCCCCGGATCATGTGTGGACGGCCCCGGAGTGCAAGGGGTGACGGGCGAAGAGTCGACGACGGTACGATGTGCGGTCATGTGTCCGGCCTGTTTGCGCGGCACATGCCGCTGGCCCAGATGGGTTCCGCAATCCAGCCCCAAACAAGTCCGCGGCGTCGGGACGCCGGTGATCCGGGCGGGGTGTTCTGGATCGTCGGATCGACCGATCATCATCTCCTCGCGGCACACCTGCACTCCTGGCAGCGACGACCGGTCAGGCAGCGGCCGCGAGCGGAGCTCGCCGATATGCCTCGCCGGTCGTCATCATGGCCCACGCGATGCGGGCCATCTTGTTGGCCAGAGCCACCGCCGCCAGCTTGCGCGGCCGGCGCTCCAGCAAGGACAGCAGCCAGGCCGAGGCGCGGCCCGGCTTGGCGTATCGGATGATCGCCGTGGCCCCGAGCACCAGCAATTGGCGCAGCCGCTCGTCGCCGGCCCGGCTGATGCCGCCCATGCGCTGCTTGCCGCCGCTGGAGTGCTCGCGCGGCGTCAGCCCGATCCAGGCGGCCAGGTGGCGGCCGGATTGGAATTGCGTCGGGTCGATCCGTACGGCCAGCGTCAACGCGCCGATCGGGCCGATGCCGGGAATCTCGGCCAGCAGCCGGCTGACCGGGTTGGCCTTGTGCTGCGCCATCAGCGCCGTGTCGAGCTTGGCGATCTCGCGGTCGAGATGCGCCACCTGCTGCCCCAGGAAGGCCAGCAGGCGGCGCGCGGCCTGCGGTACCTCGGCATCCTGCGCCACCGCCGCCAGCAGCTCGGCCACCCGGCCGGTGCCGCCGGCCACCACCACGCCAAACTCAGCGGCATGGCCGCGCAGCGCGTTGATGGTCTGGGTGCGCTGGGCCACCAGCAGCTCGCGGGCGCTCAGAGTGAGAGCATCGGCTTGTTGGGTGGCCGACTTGATCGCCACCCGGCGCATCGCTGGCCGGCTGGCGGCCTCGCTGATCGCCTCGGCGTCGTTCCGGTCAGTCTTGCCGCGCTTGACGAACGGCTTGACGTATTGCGGCGGGATCAGCCCCACCCGGTGGCCCAGCTTGCTCAGCGTGCGCGCCCAATGGTGCGAGCCGCCGCACGCTTCCAGCACCACCTCGGTCGGCGCCAGCTTGGCGAAGAATGCGACCAATTGGCCCCGGCGAAGGTCGCGGCGGAGCACCGGACGCTCTTGGGCATCCACCCCGTGCAGGGTGAACACCGACTTGGACGTGTCGATGGCAATGCGTTTAAGCTCCATGGCGGACGGCTCCCTCGTTTCGGTCATACGACCCCGAAACTTTGGCACGCGATGCCGTGGGGCCGTCCACCCCAACAAGTCCGTGGGCTGAAGGCCCGTGGGACGGTCGAGCGGCGCATCCCGAAATTGCGCAAGGGCAGCTATTTTCCCGGCTTCCCGGAGCCGCGCCGGATGGCCGAGCCCTTCGACAAGCTCGGGAGCGCTGACGGCGGTGATCCAGGAAGCCTACGTGCAAGGCGTCTCGCCCGCTGGTGAGAACTGGTCCGTGCGAGGGGATGACCGGCATTCGAAGAGCCAGGTCAGCCGACTGTGTTCCGAGATCGAGGCAAGATCGCGGCCTTGATCGGCCTTCGAGGGCGAATGGCCGTATATCGGCTGGGGTGAAGGCGCGCCGCGACGGTCGCGTCGTCTCGATCGCGGTGATCGTCGCGGTCGGCGTCAACGGCGACGGCAGGCGTGAGGTGCCGGGTCTGGCGATCGGCGCGTCGGAGGCCGAAACCTTCCGGACCGACTTCCTGCGCAAGCTGGCGCGGCATGGCCTGCGCGGCGTCAAGCTCGTCGTCTCGGACGCCCATGAGGGGCTGAAGGCCGCCATCGCCAAGGTCCTGAACACCACATGGCAACGCTGCCTCTCGCCGCTTCATGCGCAACGTGCTGGCGCATGCCGGCAAGCAGGGCCGCCGCGTCGTCGCCGCCTTCATCGGCACCGCCTTCGCCCAGGACGACGCCGAGGCCGCCGGGAGCCGGCGGCGACAGGTCGCCGACCAGCTGCGCCCCAGAACGCTGGTCCGCGACACGCTTGGCGGGCGTCGGCGGTTTTGCCAAAATGGCGGCATGGACAGCGATGATGGAGCCGCGGCGCTCGCCCGCCTGATTGACAAGGCGCGGCGGGCGGTGGTGTTCACCGGCGCCGGGATCAGCACCGAATTCGGGATTCCCGATTTCCGCAGCCCGGGCGGCATCTGGACGCAGATGGCGCCGATCTATTTCGACGATTTCCTCGCCTCCGAGGAGGCGCGGCGAGAGACGTGGCGGCGGCGCTTTGCGATGCAGGACACGTTCGGCGCCGCCGAGCCCAATCGCGGCCACCGCGCGGTCGATGCGCTGGTGCGGCGCGGCAAGGTCAGCGCCGTCATCACCCAGAATATCGACGGGTTGCACCAGGCCTCGGGCATCCCGGCAGAGAAGATCATCGAGCTGCACGGCAACACGACCTACGCCGCCTGCCTCGATTGCGGCACGCGCTATGAACTGGCCGACATCCGCGCCGCCTTCGAGCGCGACGGCACGGCGCCGCGCTGCTTGCGCTGCAAAGGCTTCGTCAAGACCGCGACGATCTCGTTCGGCCAGGCGATGCCGCAGGAGGCGATGCGCCGGGCCGAGATCGAGACCTTTGGCGGCCGATCTGTTCCTCGTCCTCGGCTCCTCGCTGGTGGTTTATCCGGCGGCCGGCTTTCCCGAACTCGCCAAGCGCAACGGCGCGACCTGGCGATCGTCAACCGCGAGCCGACCGGGCTCGATCCGATAGCCGACCTGGTGATCCACGAGGGCATCGGCGACATGCTCGGCGCCGCGGTCGGGGTGAATTAACCGACGTCACCTCTGCGAATACGGCGCGACCGGGAAGAACGGCATCTGGGAGGGCGCGGGACGATGAGACTGGAAAACAAGGTCGCCCTGATCACCGGCGGCGCCTCTGGCATGGGCGCCAGCATGGCGCGGATCTTTGCCCGCGAAGGCGCCAGGGTGGTGGTCGCCGACATGCTCGAAGAGGCGGGCAGAAAGATCGCCGCCGAGATCGCGCAGGCGAACGGCGCCGCGATCTTTCACAGGCTCGACGTGTCGAGCGAAGCGGAGTGGCAGGCGGCGATCGCCGCGACGCTGGCCGCCTACGGCAGGCTCGACATCCTGGTCAACGATGCCGGGATCAGCGGCAGCGCGGTCGATGATCTGTTCGACAGCGCTGCCTGGGAAAAGATCATGGCGGTCAATGCGACCGGCACCTTTCTCGGCATGAAATTCGCCATCCCTGAGATGAAGAAGGCGGGCGGCGGCGCGATCGTCAACATCTCGTCGATCTCCGGCGTCACCGGCCAGCGCGGCATCCATGTCGCCTACAACGCGTCGAAAGGCGCGGTGCGCACGCTGACCAAGGCGGCCGCGGTGCAGCACGGGCGCGACAACATCAGGGTCAACTCGGTGCATCCCGGGCTGATGCCGCCGATGCGCACCTCCGGCCGCACCGCCGATCCCGTGGTGCGCGCCAAGATGCTCGAAGGCGTGCCGTTGCGCCGCGACGGTCGCGTCGAGGAGGTGGCGAACGCGGTCCTGTTCCTCGCCTCGGACGAAGCCTCCTACATCACCGGCGTCGAGCTTTACGTCGACGGCGGCTTTCTCGCCGTCTGATATGAGACCCCGCGCTCAATCCTCTCGCATCCGCACGACGACCTTGATCGCGTCGTCGATGCGCTCGCGCGCATAGCGGATCGCGGTCGGCACCTCGGCGAGCGGGAAGGTGTGGGTGTGGATGATCGTCGCGTCGAAGCGCTTTTGCGCCATCAGCGCGGCGGCGCGGTGGGTCGCGCTCTTGCCCTCGCCGCGGATCCCGAACACGTAGATGTTGTTGCGCACGAGATGCGCGATGTCGACCGGCACGGGCTCGCCCGGGAAGGCGGCGAGGCAAATCCGCCCGCCGCGGTTGACCATCCGCCCCGCCTCGTTCAGCGCATCGGGCGCGCCGGAGCATTCGAGCACGTACTGCACGCCCTTGCCGCCGGTCAGGCGCTGCACGGCGGCGACCGGGTCCTCGCGGTTCAGGTTGACGACGTGGTCGGCGCCGAGCTGCCGGCCCATCTCGAGCCGGCTGTCGCGCGTGCCGGTCAGGATGACGGGCTGGGCGCCGAGCGCCTTGGCGACCGCCACCCCCATCAGCCCGATCGGCCCCGGGCCGATCACCACGACGCCCTCGCCGGCGATGAGGCCGCCCATCACGTCGAGCCCGTACATCGCGGTGCCGGCGGTGACGACCAGCGTCGCCTCGGCGTCGCCCATGTCGTCCGGGATCGGGATCATCGTGTTGACGTTGTTGACCGCATATTCGGCAAACCCGCCGTCGGTGCTGAACCCGTTGGCGCGATGGCCCTTCTCGCGATAGCCGTAATTCAGGCACGAAGTATACATGCCCTCGCGGCAGCGCTGGCAGCGGCCGCACCCGGCATGCACCTCGACCGTGACGCGCTCGCCGGTTTGGAACTCGTCGACCCCGGGGCCGAGCTTCACCACCGTCCCCATGTATTCATGGCCGGGGGTGAACCCCTTGTTGAACGGCAATCCGCCGTCGATCATCGCTGGCGTCCCATGGCGCAGGACCTCGATGTCGGTGGCGCACACGGCGATCGCGTCGATGCGCACCAGCACCTCGGCCGCGCCCGGAAGCGGCACCGGCTTGTCGACCAGCGCCAATTCCTCCGGGCCGCCCAGCACCCACGCCTTCATCGTCTCCGGGATGCGGTATTCGTTGCTGCCGCGCGATCCCGCGTCTGCCCGAGCCGCTGCCATCAGGAAATCCCCTCCCTCGCGATAATGGAGAAACTGTCGCGCGGCGGCGGCAGCGCGTCAACGCCGCTCGGCTGCGGGCCGGCGCATCAGGTCGGCGATCGCCCGGCACAGCGCGCCGGCCTCGGGTGATCCGACTGCGTCGCCGAGATACAGGGCAAGGTTGGCCTGCGCCGCGGCGAGCGGATCGGCGTCCGGTGCGGCGCCGGGCCGGTCGGCAAAGCACGCCGCCAGCCGATCCTGAACCCGCCGCTCGGCGGCCAGTTCCAGCGCGGCGACGCGGCGGCGCAGCGCCGCGACGTCACCCTCGGGCCGACCCCTGATCTGCCGGCGCAGCGCGCGCAACGGTGCGACAACGGCGCCGGCAACCGGGGCAATAGCGGCCTCGGCTGCCGCCAGATCGGCGATGTCGAGAAGGCGCCCCTGCGTCGCCCCGAGCCACAGCGCGACGAGCGTCAAATTGACGTCGCGCCCGGCGCGATCCTGCAGCGCAAGCAGCGCCTCGGCAACACCCGGCCGGGCATAGAAGGCCAGCGAGAAGCGCCAGAGCGCGTCGCCGGCAAGTTCGCTCCGACCGTTCGCCCCGGGCATGCGCGTCGTCCGATGAAACCGATGCGAGGTGTGCTAAGATGCCCATCATAGTGGCAGCCGTCCGGGGCTGCCGCAGCCTTGTTCCGATGCCCTGCGCTTCGCCCATGGACCTTGACGCCGAAGCTCTGAGAGCCAAGCTCGCCACTCTGAAGACCGAGCATCGCGACCTTGACGACGTGATCGCGCGCATCGTCGAGCGGGGTCCGTTCGATCAACTTCAGATGCAGCGCCTCAAAAAGCGCAAGCTGGCGCTGAAGGACCAGATCTCGAAGATCGAGAGCGAACTCTTGCCGGACATCATCGCGTAAGGCGGTCGTCAGTCGCTATGGCGCCGCGAGTTGGCGCCGGAACATCGCGAAGATCAGCTCCCAGTCGCGGTTGGCGGCGCGCTTGTCGTGGATGTCGCGGTCAGGCAGCGCATAGCCGTGCTCGGCGCCGGCATGCAGCACCGGGTGGTAGTTGACCGCGCAGCCGGCAAACGCGTCGGCGAGCGCGGCGCGGATCGGCGGCGTCGCGTTGGGGTCCTTCTCGGCGAAGCCGCAATAGAGCGCGCCGCGCAGCCGGCCGGCCAGGCGGTGCGGCGACTCCTCGCGGTCGGAGACGAGCTGCGTCCCGTGCAGGCTGGCCGCGGCGACGAAGCGCTCGGGGAAGGCCGCCGCAACGCAAATCACGTGGCGTCCGCCCATGCAGTAGCCGATCGAGCCGACTGCGCCCGGCCGCACCGGCTCGCCCCGATCGAGGAAAGCGAGCAGCGCACCGCTATCGGCGACCACCATCGCGTCCGACAATTTCTGCAGTGGTGCGCGCACCTGCGCCCGGCGCTCGGGATCGAGGTTGTGCAGCGAGATCATCCGACCCTGGCCGTCGCGCCATTGGTGTCGGATGCGGCCCTGGCGGTAATAGAGGTCGGGCAGCAGCACGTAATAGCCGACCACCGCCACCTTGCGCGCGATGTCGTAAAGCTCCTCGCGCAGGCCCCAAACATCCATGTAGATGACGACCGGAGCAAACGGCCCGCCTTCCTCGGGATGGACGATGAAGGTTTCCATCTGTCCGTCGGGGGTCGGGATATTGACGATCTTCTCGTGCATGATTGGTCTGGGGCTCCCGTGAGTTTGCGGCAGGCGTGCCCCTAGCCGTCGGTTTGCGAGAGGGTGCGCTTTTGCTGATACATCGCCTGATCGGCCGCCTCGATCGCGTGCTGCGGGTCGTCGCTTCCGGAAAACGCATAGACCCCATAGGCGGCCGAGATCGGGATCGTCACATCGTTCCAGCGCAGCGGCTGCGCGGCGATCGCCTGGGCCAAGGCGGCGGCCTTGGCGTGGGCCTGCTCCTCGTCGGTTTGCGCGAGGATGACACCGAACTCGTCGCCGCCAAGGCGGCCGACGATGTCGCTCGAGCGGATATTGTCGCGCAGCACCGTCGCGATATGGCGCAGTGCCGCATCGCCCGCCGGGTGGCCGTGGGCGTCGTTGATGTGCTTCATGTTGTTGACATCGAAATAGACGACGCTGGCCGGCACGCCATAGCGATTGGTGAAGGCGATCATGCGGGTCAGCTGACGCACGAAGGCGCGCCGGTTGGCCACCGGGGTCAGCGCGTCCTCGTCGGCGAGGCGTTCGAGCGAGACGATCCGACTGCGCGCCTTGGCCAGCTCGTCGCGCAGCCGATCACGTTCCGCCGCGAGCCGGGCCACCGCCTCGCGCAACTCGGCGGGCGCCGCGTCGTCGGCGATGCCGGGAAGCTCGCAGAGCGAACCCGGTTCGCCCGCCCCCATCGCCGCCGTGCCGTTGCGAGCGGGGCGGCGGCGCGGCTTGTCGACGCTGGCGTCGGCCGGCTTTGAGCCACGCCTGGGCATGTCCGGCGATGTCCTCGGCTGCGCTACGGGTTGAGATTATAGAGAGATGAGGATTTCCTGAAGCAAATTTGCGGCGCCGGCAACGCAGCTTTGTCGCAGTGCGTGACACTGCCGCGGCGCTCGCTTGTGAGGCGCGACGCCGCTTCTATAATCGACCCGCGTCGGCCGCGCACCGGAGGCGCGAACCGAAAGGAGCGAGATGAGCGAGGCGGCCTGCGCAATCGGCATCATCATGGGCAGCCAGTCCGATTGGGAAACGATGCAGCACGCCGCCCATGCCCTCGACCGGCTCGGCATCGCCTACGAGACCCGCATCGTCTCGGCCCACCGCACCCCCGAGCGGCTATACGCCTATGCGAAGGGGGCGCAGGCCCGCGGGCTCAAGGCGATCATCGCCGGCGCCGGCGGCGCCGCCCATCTTCCCGGCATGGCGGCGGCGCTGACCCCGCTGCCCGTTCTCGGCGTGCCCGTACAGAGCCGCACGCTGCAGGGCCTCGACAGCCTGTTGTCGATCGTGCAAATGCCGGCCGGCGTGCCGGTCGCGACCTTTGCGATCGGGCAGGCCGGCGCGGTCAATGCGGCGCTGTTCGCCGCCGCCATCGTCGCCCTCGCCGACCCGGCCGCCGCTGCCGCGCTGGCCGATTGGCGGCAAGCCCAGACCGACGCCGTCGCCGAGCGCCCGTCTGGCGAAGTCCTGGGCAAAAGCTGATGCTGCCGCCGGGGGGAACCATCGGCATCCTCGGCGGCGGCCAACTCGGTCGGATGACGGCGCTGGCAGCCGCTCGCCTCGGCTACCGCACCCATGTCTTCACCCCTGAGGCCGACGCCCCGGCTGCGCAGGTCTCACCGGCGACGATCGCGGCGTTCGGCGACGCGGCGGCGGTGGCGCGATTTATCGCCGCCGTCGATGTCGCGACCTGCGAGTTCGAGAACGTGCCGGCCGGCGTGCTGCGCCGGGTCGCGGCAAAGCGCCCGGTGCTGCCCCGCCCCGAGATCCTCGAGATTGCCCAGGACCGCCTGCGCGAGAAGCGTTTCCTGCGTTCGATCGGCATCGCCATCCCCGATTTCCGCGAGGTCGCCGACCCGGCTGCGCTGGCCGCAGCGGCGCGCGAGCTTGGCCGCCCTGCCGTGCTCAAGACCGTTCGCCTCGGCTATGACGGCAAGGGCCAGGTGCTGCTGGCCGCCGACACCAGCCCCGAGGACGCCTGGCACCGCATGGGCAGCACGCTCGGGGTTCTCGAAAGCTTTGTCGATTTCGCCTGCGAGGTCTCGGTCATCGTCGCACGGACCGCCGACGGCACGCTGGCGGCCTATCCGCCGGTCGAGAACCGGCACGTCAACCACATCCTCGACACGACGATCGCGCCGGCGCGGATTGCCCCGGCAACGGCGGCGGAGGCAACGGCGGTCGCCCGCCATATCGCCGAGCGGCTCGATCTGGTCGGCCTTCTCGCGGTCGAGATGTTCGTCACCCGCACCGGCACGATCCTGGTCAACGAGCTGGCGGCGCGCCCGCACAATTCCGGCCACTGGACGATCGACGCCTGCACGACCAGCCAGTTCGAGCAGCTGGTGCGCGCGATCTGCGGCCTGCCGCTGGGATCGACCGAGCGCCACGCCGACGCGGTGATGACCAACCTGATCGGCCGCGACGTCGCGATGTGGCGGGAGGCGCTCGCCGAGCCGAACGCCAAGCTGCATCTTTACGGCAAGACCGTGGTGCGACCCGGCCGCAAGATGGGCCACGTCACCCGGCTCCTCCCGCGCGCCCCCGTGCCCTGACGATCCCCCAGAGGCTGATCAGGGCCCAGAACACCTCGATCACCACCGACGGGAAATTCCACTCGAAACACAGCGAAATGAGGATCAGCGCCGCCGCCAGGAGGTTGGCGAACGGGTAGCGCCAGTCGTCCGAGCGCAGCCAGCGCTGCTGGTTGGCAAAATAGGCGGTGACGGCGATCGCCGCGCCGGCGAACCCCGCGAGGTCATAGGGAGCGATCCGCATGGCCGTGCCGCTTCGCTCAATTCCCGGGCAGGTCGCGGGCAGCGCGGATGAAGAAATCCTTCCACGACGTCGGTTCGCGCTTCAGCCGGCCGAGCCGGTGCATGAACTCGGCGAGACGCGTCACCCCGGCCGGCGCCGCCTTGTAGGCGAGGTCAGGGTCGCCGATCATGTCGCTGGCCTCCTCGACCGGGATGTCCTGGTCTTTGGCCATCGCGGCAAAGATCTCGGCCGCCGCCCCCGGGGTCTTCTTGATGAAATCGTCGGCAGCCTGCAATGCCGACAGGATCGCCGCGCCGAGCATCGGATTGCCGGCGTACAGACGCGCCGTCGCGGCCAGCACCGCAACGCTGTGCGGGCCGGCGATGTCGAACGAGTCCATGACGCGGTGGACCGCCTTGTCGCCGAGTTCGGCGTCGGCATAGGGCGAGTGGGAGAAATGCGCGTCGATCTCGCCCTTGCCGGACAACAGCTCGTCCATGGCGGCCGCATCGGGCCGCGCCACCATCAGGCGGTCGAGCTTGTCGTAATGCGCGATGCCCCATTCCTGCGCCGCCGCCATTTCCAGCATCAGCGCCGGCCCGGAGGTTTTCAGCGCCGGGACGGCGATGCGGTCATGCTCGCCGAAATCGCGGATCGTCGCGATCTTCGGGTTGCGCGTCACCAGAATGTACGGGCGCTGCGCCACCGCACCGATCGCGCGGATTTCGGCCGGTGTCCCGGCATCCGTATCGGCCGCGACCAGAAAATCGGCGAGCGGCGCCACGACGAGATCGGCCTGCCCCGCCGCCAGAGCCTTGATCGGGCCGGCTGCGCCGGGCGTGCTCCAGGTCACGGTCACCTCGCCGACCCCCATCGCCTCGGCGACCCGCTCGATCAGGTGCTCGTGCTGCATGACGAGCAGCGGCAGCGCGAACAGGTCGACCGGGCACAGCACCCGCAGCGCCGCGGGGTCGGCTCGCACGGGCCGCGCCAGCACGAGCGCCGCGGCCAGCAGCGCGGCGACTAGGATGCCGCCGCCGCGGCACATGCCAGAGGCTCGTAATAGGAAGCGGGGAAACCGGCCTTGTCGCGCGCCGCCCGGTTGAACGGCGGCTTCAATGCGCCGGTGAAATATTGCCGAACCCGCGCGTGAAAGGTGGCTTGCGGGTCGAGGCCGTGCGCCCGGCAGAGGCGCTCGAACCAGCGCCATCCGGCCGCGACGTGGCTGATCTCGTCGTCGTAGAGGCGCGCGAGCAGGGCGGCGCTCGCATTGTCGCCGACGCGCTCAAGCCGCCCGATCATGTCGGGCATCACGTCGAGGCCGCGCGCTTCAAGCACCATCGGCACGACCGCGAGGCGGGCGATCAGATCGTGCGCCGTCGCCGCCGCAGCCTCCCACAGCCCGTCATGCGCCGGCAGGTCGCCATAGGCGGCGCCGATCTCGCCGAGCCGCGCCGAGAGCAGGGCGAAATGCTCGGCCTCCTCGGCCGCAACGCCGAGCCAATCGTCGAAGAATTCGCGCGGCAGGTCGGCGTTGCTGCCACGCGCGACGAGGTCCCAGGCCAAGTCGATCGCGTTGAGCTCGATATGGGCGAGCGCGTGCAACAGCGCGATGCGCCCGGCAGGCGAGCCGAAGTTGCGTCGTTTCGGCATGTCGCGCGGCGGCAGCAGCGTCGGGCGCTTGGGACGCGCCGGGCGCAGGGGCGGCGACGCCTGCCCCACCGCCATCCCGCCGCCACGCCAGCGCGCCGCCAGCGCACGGCTCAGCGCCACCTTCTGCGCCGGATCGGCAGCGCCAAGCACCGCCGCAGCGCCTTTCGCCAGGGTGGCGGGGTCCGAGGTCTCGGGTTGGGTCAGAGCGCCTTCACCGCTTTCAGCACCTCGGCGACATGCCCCGGCACCTTGACCTTGTGCCAGGCGCCGCGCACCACGCCGTCCTTGTCAATGAGGAAGGTGCTGCGGTCGATCCCCATGTATTTGCGCCCGTACATGCTTTTCTCGACCCACACGCCATAGCCTTCGGTCACCTTGCCATCCGCGTCCGAGGCCAGGGTGAAGGGCAGCTCGTGCTTTTTCTTGAACTTGTCGTGCGAGGCGACAGAATCACGCGACACGCCGATGACGACCGCGCCGGTCTTGCCGTAATCGGGGAGCGAGTCGCGAAAACCGCAAGCCTCCGCGGTGCAACCCGAGGTGTCGTCCTTGGGATAGAAATAGAGGACCACCGGCTTGCCGCGCAGCTTGGACAGCGTGACCGAGCCGTTGCCGTCGGTCGGCATT
The DNA here is from genome assembly GCA_963746885.1 of uncultured Alphaproteobacteria bacterium. GTDB lineage: Bacteria > Pseudomonadota > Alphaproteobacteria > ATCC43930 > CGMCC-115725 > DATARH01. The sequence goes on along the minus strand of CAVVDM010000009.1, from coordinate 81,603 downwards.
GTGAAATCGGGGGCTTGCTCGCCAACTGTGACGCTCATCCGCCCTCCTCCTTCTCAGCTGTGGTTTCGGTGCCAGCCTTTGCGCCGGCCTGGGCGATGTCGCCGGCCGGTCGCGCGATCAGGCGATCGTACCAGGCGCGCACCTGATCGCAGGCGGCGTTCATATCCGCCTCCAGCCGGGCGAAGTCAATTGCGCCGGCGCAGCGCGCCAGGGTCAAGCCGGCCGGGCCGTCGAGCGCGGCGCGGTCCGGCACGCCTTCGAACAACAGCGCCAGCAGGGCGCGCAGATGGCGCAGCAAAGCGAGCGCCTCGCTCAATTCGCGCACGCCCTGCGGCGGCAGCGCGCCGGCCGCGCCGAGCGCCGCCAGGGCCGCACCCGCCTCGCGGCACAGTACGGTCGGCGTCCGCGCCGCCTCGCGCAGCATCAGATATTGCACGGTGAATTCGAGGTCGATCAGCCCGCCGGGCCGGTTGCGCAGGTCCCACGGCCCCGGGCGCGGGTGGCTCTCGGCGATGCGGCGGCGCATGTCGGCGACATCCGCGACGAGGCGTTGCGGGTCGCGCGGAGCGGTCAGCGCCGCCACGATCGCCGCTGCGATGTGCGCGCACAAGGCCGGGTCACCGGCGACCGGCCGCCCGCGGGTCAGCGCCATGTGCTCCCAGGTCCAGGCGTTCTCGCGCTGGTACTGGGCGAAAGCGGCGAGGCTGGAGGCGATCGGCCCGGCTTCGCCCGACGGCCGCAGCCGCATGTCGACCTCATAGAGCCGGCCTTCCGCGGTCGGCGCGGTGATCGCCGAAATCAGGCGCTGGCTCAGCCGGGCATAATAAGTCGAGGCCGCGAGCGGGCGCGACCCGGTCGAGCCGGGGCTGTCCTCGGGCGCATCGTAGATCAGGATCAGGTCGATGTCGGAGGCAAGGCTCATCTCGCGGCTGCCGAGCCGGCCCATCGCGACGATCGCGAAGGCGCCGCCGGGAACCTCGCCGTGCACCCGCGCGAAATCCGCCGTCACCGCGGGCAACAGCGCGCAGAGCGCCGCCTCGGCAATATCGGCAAGCGCCGCGCCGGCCGGCCCTCCGTCGAGGCCGCCGCGCAGCAGCTGAACGCCGAGCTGAAAGCGCCGCTCGTTGGCCCAGCGGCGCAACAGATCAAGCGTGTCCTCGAAATCGCGCGCGCTCGCGAGATGTCCGGCGACATCGCCGGCGAGCCCGGCGCGGTCGGGCAGCGGGGCGGAAAACTCGGCCGTCAGCACCGCATCGAGCAGAGCCGGGCGCTGCGCCAGGCGCTCGGCCAATAGCGGCGCCTCGGCCATGATCTCGGCAACCAGCGAAAACAGCACCGGGTTGGCGTGAAGCAGCGAAAACAGTGGCACCCCCGCGGGGAGTTGCGACAGGAACTGGTCGAAGCGCAGCAGCGCCGCGTCGGGATGCGCCGTCAGGCCGAAGACGCGCAGCAATTCGGGGATGAACTCGGTCAGGATCTCGCGCGCCCGCTGGCTGCGCGTCGCGCGGATCCGGCCGTGGTGCCAGCCGCGCACCATCGCAGCAACCCGTGCCGGCTCGGCAAAGCCGAGCCGCGCCAGGGTGGCCAATGTGTCGGGGTCGTCGTCAGTGCCGGTGAACACCAGATTGCCGGGACCCGCGAGGCTCGGCGCCTCCTCGAACAGTTCGGCGTAGTGCTTCTCGACCGAGCCGAGGTGAGCATGCAGATCGGCAACGAAAGCATCGCGTTCCGGGTAGCCGAGAAAGGCTGCGAGCCGGGCGATGCCGTCGCGGTCGGGCGGCAGGCGATGCGTCTGGGCGTCATCCACCATCTGCAGCCGATGCTCGACGCGGCGCAGAAAGCGGTAATCGGCAATCAGCGTATCGGCGGTCCGCGCATCGATGCGCCGTGCCGCCGCCAGCCGGCGCAATGCCACGCAGGTCGGCGCGACGCGCAAGTCGCGCAGCCTTCCGCCCCAGATCAGCTGCTGCGTCTGGGCAAAGAACTCGACCTCGCGGATACCGCCGCGCCCGATCTTGATGTCGTGGTTTTCGATGGCGATTCGCCCGCCGCCCTTGTGCGCCTCGATCTGGCGCTTGATCGAGTGGATGTCGGCAAGCGCGGCAAAGTCGAGGTTCTTGCGCCAGATGAAAGGCTGCAGCTCGGCGAGAAAGTACTGCGCCGCAACGCGGTCGCCCGCGACCGGGCGGGCCTTGATCAGGGCCGCACGCTCCCAGTTCTGCCCGACCGTCTCGTAGTATGTCAGCGCGGCAACCACAGAGATCGCAAGGGGCGTCGACCGTGGATCAGGGCGAAGGCGCAGATCGGTGCGAAAAACGTAGCCATCGCCAGTACGCTCATCGAGAATGCGAACAAGGTCTCGAGCGAGGCGGCTGAACAGCGATTGCACGCCGTCTTGCGCGCCAGCGGAGACGTTTGACGGGTCATAAAGAAGGATCAGGTCGATATCGCTCGAATAATTGAGCTCGCCGCCGCCGAGCTTGCCCATGCCGAGAACGATCAGGCCGCTGCCGGTTTCGGGATCCTCGGCATCGGACAGCACGATGGCGTCGCTGGCAGCGGCATCGCGCAGCAGGTGGCGCACCGCCGCACCGATCGCCGCCTCGGCAAAGCGGCTGAGCGCCGCCATCTGCCGCTCCAGCGACCACGCCCCGGCGAACTCGGCCGCCGCCGCGAGCAAGGCGACGCGCCGCTTGGCAAGACGCAGCCGGCGCATCAATGCCGCCCGATTTTCGCCGCGATCGTCGTGTCTCTCGACCGCCGCGGAAATCTGCTCGAACAGCGGGTCGGCGCCGTCCCGGACGAGCCGGGTCAGGAATTCCCAATCCGCTACGGCGATGCCGCTCAGGAACGGGCTGTTGCCAAAGATCGCGGCAAGCAAACGCTGCCCGGGAGGGCTGAGGCTCCACGCCCGCGCGGCAGCGGCGCTTTGGGCGTCCGCCGCGTCGGCGAGCGCCGCCTCCCAGGCCGACCGGCCCAGCGCGAGCAGCCGCGGGTCGGCCGGCAGCGGCAGTCCGCGATCATCCGAGGAGAGGTGCGATAGCAGATTCATCGCCTGATCTCGACGAGGGTCGCGACCGTGGCGCGGCCGGCGCCCCCCGTCAAGACGGGCCGGTGCCGGCCCTGCCGATCGCAGCAAGCTCCCCGCCACCGCGGCGCCCGCTGCACCGCCGCGCAGCGCGGCACGTCGGCCGCGGTGCCCATCACGTGCTGCGGTGGGTCGGCGCGGTCGCCGCCGTCGTAATCCTGATCGCCCTGCTCGGCATCTGGCGGATGATGCAGGGGCCGATCGAGCTGAACTGGCTGACGCCCTATGTCCAGGCGGCGATCGAGCGCTCCGGGGTCGGGCTCAAGGTTGCGATCTCCGGCGTGCGCTTCGAGATCGACCGCACCACGCATCAGTTTGACTTGCGGGCCGAGGACGTCCGCGTCTCGCTGCCCGACGGCCGGCCGCTGGCGAGTTTTCCCGAACTGGCGACGAGCTTTGCGCTGGGCGCGCTGCTGCGGGGCCGGCTCGGCCCGACGCAGGTCGTGGTCGAACGCCCGGTCCTGCATCTGATCCGCGCCGCGAGCGGCGCGATCAGCGCGCGAATCGGCTCCGGCGATAACGATGCCGCGCACGATCTCGACCCACATATGCTCGAGCAATTGGCCGGCCCGCCGCAGCGCGATGCGCCGCTCGGACTGGTGCGCCGGATCAGCATCCGCGGCGCGACGGTGATCGTCGACGACCGACGCAGCGGCCGCACCTGGCACATCAACCGAGCCGATTTCTCGGTCAGCCGCAGCACGAAAGGCGCCAGCGGCGATGTCTCGTTTGCTGTCCCGATCGGCACCAGCACGCCCGAAGTTCATGCGAGCTATCGCTATCTCGCCGAGCGTCAGATCCTCGATCTCGATCTGGCGATCGACGGGGTCGAGCCGACCGCCATCCCGCCGCTGATCCCCGAACTGGCCCAGCTCAGCCACGTCGAGGCGCCGGTTTCCGGTACATTGCGCACCCGGATCGATCTGAAGCAAGGCACGGCCCAGGGATCGCGCCTGGATTTGGCCTTGGGCAAGGGCCTGCTGCACAGCGACTGGCTGCCGACCGGCAGCATCCCGATCGAGCAGGGTGAGCTGCGCGCGACCTACGCCCCGGAAGCCGAGGAGGTCCGGGTTGCGAGCCTCGCGCTCGACCTCGGCGGCGGCACGAAGCTCAACCTCGACGGCACGCTCGGCGGCGTCACTCCCGCGCTGCTGGCCGCCCCGGAGAATGCACGACCGCCCGGCCATGTCGCCGGCAAATTCGCCGCGACGCTGACGCATGTTCCGGTTGGCCGCCTGGCCAATCTGTGGCCGAAGGCATTCAGCCCCGGCGGAAGGCGTTGGACCCTCGCCAACATCGCGGATGGGGTGCTCGATGAAGCCGCGATGCATCTTGCTCTTGATCTCGACCCGGTGGCGCATAGCGCCAATGTCCTCAGCGCCCATGGAGAGCTGCGCTTCCATGATCTGACAATCACCTATCTCGATGGCCTGCCGCCGGTGCGCAAGGTGGCAGGAACGGGCGCTTTTGCCGGGGACCATCTCGATTTCACGCCGACCGGCGGCACGCTGCGAGGGTTGACCGTCACCGGCGGGTCGCTGCGCCTGACCGAGCTAGGCACACCGACCGAATGGCTGACGGTCGATCTGGCGCTTGCCGGCCCGCTACAGGACGTGCTCGGCGTCATCGACGCAAAGCCGCTGCATTATGCCAAGGCAATCGGCCTCGACCCGGCGCATGTCGGCGGCCGGACCGAAACGCAGCTGCATTTCAAGCTGCCGATGCTCGCCGGGGTCAGGCTGAGCGAGGTCGACTATAGCGCCACGGCGACGATCACCGGCGCGAGCATCGGCAATGTCCTGCTCGGCCGCGGCGTCACTCAGGGCAATCTCGCGCTCGATCTTTCCCGCGCGGGCGCCCACTTGCAGGGCACCGCCCGGTTCGACGACACCCCGGCCAAGCTCGACGCGAAAGTCGCGTTTGCCGCCGGCACCGGGCCGCGCGCCGTGTATCGGGCGGCAATGACGCTCGACGACGCGGCACGCCAGCGGCTTGGTTTCGATGTCGCGCCCGACCGCCTGCATGGTCCGGTCGCGGTCGACGCGACCTACACTCAGTTTGCCGCGCGGCGGGCCGAGGCAACCGCGCTTGTCGATCTGCGCGGCGCGGCCCTCGCGATCCCGGAAGCCGGCTGGAAAAAGCTGCCCGGTCGGCCCGCAGCGGCAAAAATCGTGCTCGATCTCGTTAACGATAGGATCACCGGCATCAGCCAGATCGATCTGATCGCGGCCGGCCTCGACGGAAAATTCGCGGTGCGGCTTAACGGCGACCACAAGCAGGTCGAGCGGATCGACATCCGTCGCCTCGCGGTCGGCGACACCGACCTCGCCGGCACCGTGTCGCGCCGGCCCGGCGGGGGTTGGCGGGCTGACATCCGCTCCGCGCGCGCCGATGTCACACATCTGCTCAAGGATGCGACGGATGGCGCGGCGGTGCTTCCCACGCCCGAATCCCCGCCGCTCGCGGTCAATGCCCGGATCGACCGCCTGGTGCTCGGCCCGCGGCGCGAACTGCAAAAGGTCAGCGCCGAACTCCTGCGTACCGGCGGGATCTGGCAGTCCGGACGGATCGAGGGAGCCTACGCCAACGGGCGCAAGATATCGCTCAGCTTCGGCGAGGGCGGCAGCCACCGCGTCACCCTGCGATCCGACGATCTGGGCGCGACGCTGAAGCTGCTCGACATTGCCGACAATATTGTCGGCGGCCGGGTGACCCTTGACGGACAACTCTCGCAGAACGCCGGCAAGCGCATCCTGCGCGCCCATATCGACGGCAAGGATTATGTCATCGTGCGCGCTCCGGTATTGGCCCGCATTCTGGCGTTGCCGTCGCTGACTGGCTTTGCCAGCATGCTGTCCGGTGGCGGGCTGCCGTTCACGACATTGCGCGGCGACATCGTCGTCAACGGCAGCCGTATCGAGCTGACCCGGATGCTGGCGTTCGGCGAGGCGCTCGGCATCACCGCTGATGGCTGGGTCGACAGCGACAGCAACCGGCTCGACCTGCGCGGCACCCTGGCGCCGGCCTATGCGCTCAACTCGATCCTCGGCAATGTTCCGATCATCGGACCGCTGCTCGGCGGAGGCTCGCAGGGCCTGTTCGCGGCCAATTTCCGGCTCAGCGGCCCGAGCGCCGATCCGCAGGTCACGGTCAACCCGCTCTCCGCGCTCGCCCCCGGCTTCCTGCGCCAGCTGTTTGCGCCGATCGTCGGCGTTGCGCCGCCCCGGGCGGAGGCGACGCCCTAGCCCGGCCGCACCAGCGCGTGGCGCTTGCGGCCGGCGCTGAGCTTGATGTGGCCGTGGGCGTCGAGGTCGGCGAGCGAGACCGGCTGCATCTCGCTCGCGACGGGCGCGTCGTTGAGGCGGGCGCCGCCGCCCTTGATCAGCCGCCGCGCCTCGCCGTTCGAGGCAGCAAGGCCGGCGCGGGCAAACAGCTCGAAGGCCGGCATGCCGCGGGCGAGCGCATCGCGCGGCACCGCGATTTGCGGCAGCGCCTCACCAGCCCCGCCCGCCTCGAACACATTGCGCGCCGTCTCGGCCGCCGCCTCCGCGGCGGCGCGGCCGTGGGCGAGCGCGGTGGCTTCCGTGGCGAGCACCCTCTTCGCCTCGTTGATCTCGGCGTCGGCAAGCTGTTCGAGCCGGCGGGTCTCGGCGAGCGGCAGTTCGGTAAACAGGCGCAGGAAGCGGCCGACATCCGCGTCCTCGGTGTTGCGCCAGAACTGCCAGTAGTCGAAGGCCGACAGGCGCTCGGCGTTGAGCCAGACGGCGCCCTGCGCGGTCTTGCCCATCTTGGCGCCCGAGGCGGTGGTGACGAGCGGCGTCGTCAGCCCGAACAGGGTGCGCCGGTCGCTGCGCCGGCCGAGCTCGACCCCGGCGACGATGTTGCCCCACTGGTCGGAGCCGCCCATCTGCAACTCGCAGCCGCAGCGCCGGGACAGCTCGACGAAATCGTAAGCCTGCAGGATCAGGTAGTTGAATTCGAGGAACGAGAGCGGCTGGTCGCGCTCGAGGCGCAACTTGACGCTGTCCTGCGTCAGCATGCGGTTGACCGAAAAATGACGCCCGACATCGCGCAACAGCGGGACGTAGCGAAGCTCGTCGAGCCAATCGGCGTTGTTGACCATCATCGCGTCGCCCGGCGCGTCGCCGAAATGCAGGAAATTGGCGAAGACCTTGCGGATCCCGGCCATGTTGCGGGCGATCGTCGCGTCGTCGAGCAGCTGCCGCGCCTCGTCCTTGCCGGAGGGGTCACCGATTCGGGTCGTGCCGCCGCCCATCAGCACGATCGGCTTGTTGCCGGTCTGCTGAAACAGGCGCAGCAGCATGATCGACATCAGGTTGCCGATATGCAGGCTGTTGGCAGTGCAGTCGTAGCCGACATAGGCGGTCAGCGACCCGGCGGCGAGGCGCGCGTCGAGCGCCGCGACATCGGTGCATTGGTGGATGAAGCCGCGCTCCTGGGCGGCGGCGAGGAAGGTGGAACGGGGTGAGGACATGGCGCGGTCATCTAGCACAGAAACGCGACAAAATCTCCGCTCGGCGCTGGGGCTGATGAGCGGCACCTCGCTCGACGGCATCGACGTCGCGGCGGTGGCGACCGATGGCGCGCGCCGCGTCATTGCCGGGCCGGCGCTGACCGTGCCCTACCCGCACGAATTCCGCGAGAGATTGCGCGGCGTGCTCGGCGGGATCGGACCCGTCGACGCGGTGGAAGCCGAACTGACGCGGCTGCACGCCGAGGCGATCGCCGAATTCCGCCGACGCCATCCCGGCACCGCGTTCGACCTCGTCGGCTTTCACGGCCACACGATCCTGCACCGCCCGCAGGAGCGTCGCACCTGGCAGATCGGCGACGGCGCGCTGCTGGCGCGGTTGGCCGGGGTCGATGTCGTCGCCGATTTCCGCAGCGCCGACGTTGCCGCCGGCGGCGAGGGCGCGCCGCTGGCGCCGCTCTACCACGCCGCGCTTGCCGCCGATCTGACGAAGCCGGTCGCGATCCTAAACCTTGGCGGGGTCGCCAATGTGACCTGGATCGGGCCGGGACCCGACGACGTGCTGGCTTTCGACACCGGGCCGGGCAATGCGCTGATCGACGATTGGGTGCGGCGGCACACCGGAAGGGAAGCGGATTTCGACGGGGCGCTCGCCCAGGCCGGGCAAGCCTCGGCGGCACATGTCGCGCGCTTTCTCGAATGCCCGTACTTCGCGAGACGGCCGCCGAAATCGCTCGACCGCGACGATTTCGGCGATGCGATGCCGGACGGACTTGCGCTGACCGACGGCGCCGCGACGCTGACCGAGATGACTGCGGCGGCGGCGGCGGCGGCGGCCCGTCATTTCCCGGCATCGGCGCACGAATGGCTGGTGTGCGGCGGCGGGCGGCGCAACCCGACGCTGATGGCAGCGCTCGCCCGCCGGCTCGCTGTATCGGTGCGCCCGGTCGAGGCAGTGGGCTGGGACGGCGACGCGCTCGAGGCGCAGGCCTTCGCCTATCTCGCGGTACGCTCGATCCGCCTGTTGCCGTTGAGCCTGCCCACGACGACCGGCGCGCCCCACCCGGTATGCGGCGGCCGGCTGTTTCCTGTAAAGGGCTGACGGAATCTCAACTTAACGACGAATTGTCGCCGCCGCATCGTGCGACCGCCTTGACCCGCACGGCACCGTCGAGTCGAATGGGCGGGGCGTCCTGCACGGAAATCCGATGATCGAAATCCGCGGTCTCGCAAAGGCTTTCGGCGACCTGCGGGTGGTCGAGGACGCCAGTTTCAGCGCGCGCGACGGCGAGATCACCGGCCTCATCGGCCCCAACGGCGCCGGCAAGACCACGATGTTCCGGCTGATCTGCACGGTGCTGCGGCCCGACCGCGGCACCATTGTTGTCGACGGCATCGACGCCCGCCGCGATCCGCTGGCGGCGCGCCGGCGGCTTGGCGTCCTGCCCGATGTGCGCGGCCTCTACACCCGGCTGACGGCGCGCGAACACCTGCGCTATTTCGGCGAACTGCACGGGCTGCAGCGGCGCGAGCTCGATTCGCGGATCGACGAATTGGTCGAGACGCTGCGCATGGAGGAGTTTATCGACCGGCGCGCCCGCGGCTTTTCGCGCGGCCAGCAGATGAAGGTCGCGCTCGGCCGCGCGCTCGTCCATCGGCCGCACAACATCATGCTCGACGAGCCGACCAACGGCCTCGACGTGGCGACCAGCCGCGCCGTGCGCGATCTGCTGCGCCGGCTGCGCGCCGAAGGGCGCTGCATCCTGTTGACCAGCCACATCATGCAGGAGGTCGGCGCGCTGGCTGACCGGATCGTCGTGCTGTCCGCCGGACATGTCGTGCTGGACGGCACCCCGGCCGAATTGCGCCGTGCGACCGGGCTCCATGACCTCGAAGAGATGTTCATGGCGGTCACCCAGGAAGCAGCGGCCGAACCGCTGATCGCCGCCGGGGAATGACCTGGGGACGAATTCAAGGGGGAGTGATGGTGCGGGCGATTCTCATCGTTTTCCGCAAGGAGATGGTCGACCATCTGCGCGACCGCCGCAGCATTCTCGTGGCGATGATCTACCCGCTGATGGGCCCACTCCTGCTCGGGCTGATGTTTCTCTTTGTCGGCGGCTCGATGCGGGTCAACCAGGGCGGCCCGCTGGTGGTGCCGATCGTCCATGCCGACGGCGCACCGGACCTGGTGCGCTTTCTCGCAAGACACGGGGCGCAGCTGCGGCCGCTGGCGGAAGACGCCCGCGAGATGGTGTCGGGCGGCCGGCTTCCATTTGCCTTGATTCTGCCCGAGCATCTGGCCGCCGGCAGGGAGGCCCCGCTCGCGGTGCGGCTGATTGCCAACCCTTCGCGGTTCGACAGCATCGTCGCGACTGGCCGGGTTATCGATCTGTTGAGCCGGTTTCGCCGTACGACGCTGCGCAACAGGCTGAACGCCGCCGGGATCTCGACGGGGATCCTCGACGTTCTCGACGTCACGCAGGAAAATATCGGCCGGGCGGCGGGGCCGTCGGTGATCCTGCTCACGATGATCCCGCCGTTCCTGATCTTCACGCTGTTCACTGGCGGCGTGCATGTCGCGCTTGATTCGACGAGTGGCGAGCGCGAGCGCGGCTCGTTCGAGCCGCTGATGATGAACCCGGTCACCCGCAACCAGGTGCTGACCGGCAAGCTCGGCGCGACCATCATCTTCACGCTGATGGCGCTCGCCGTACAGGTGGTCGCCTTCTGGGTCATGCTGCACGTGGTGCCGCGCGAATCGCTGGGCCTCACCGCGCCGCCGGGGGCACTGCGCCTGATGGTCGTGGTGTCGGTGTGCCTGCCCCTGGTGTTTCTCGCCGCGGCGACGCAGTTGCTGATCTCCGCGTCGACCCGCAGCATGAAGGAAGCGCAGACCTATCTCGGCTTGCTGCCGCTGATCCCCGGTCTTGCCGGCATGGTGCTGGCGCTGGCGCCGGTCAACGCGCGACCGCTGCTGGCGGCAATCCCGACCTTTGGCCAGACCCTCTTGATGGGCCAACTGGTGCGCAACGAATTCGTCAGCCTGGGCTTTATCGGGATCACCGCGGTCGCGACCCTGGCCTCGACGGCTCTCCTGCTGTTGCTCGGCTTTCGCCTGTACGAGCGCGAGGAGATCCTGTTCCCGCCATAGACGCAGGCTGGCTTGGTTCAGCGCGCGGCAGGGTGCGACCCCGCGATGAGCGGCACACCGTGGGCGCCACGGCGGCGCAAGGCCGCTTCGCGCCACGCCCGGGCCGCAACCATCGCAAACAGCGCCAGCGCCGCGAGCGGGAAGGCCGGGACATGCGCCCGCTCGGCCAGCTGGGGCGGAGCGAGCAGCAGCACAAGATAGAGCGCAGCCAACGCGGTCTTCTCCCATCCCACAGCAGCCGGGGAATGGCGATCGCGGACCAGCCAGGCGCCGGCCACCGCACCGAGCATCAGGTCGTAGAGCAGCGACAGCGGCGCCGCGACCAGCGCCGCCGCAGCAAGGGTCGCCGCGCGCGTCGGCAACGACAGCCGGCCGCGCCACCAAACCGCGACGACAACAGCGGCCGCGACGATGCTTGCCGTCGCCTGCACGCCATAGGCGAGCGGCAGGCCGGCGCCGAGGAGGCGCGCCGCGCCGAACGGATTGGCCATTCCGGCGAACAGGATGCGGCCGGATTGATACATCGCCGGCGACGCGCCGGCCGTCTCGAGGAAGGCGTGCCAGGTGTCGACCCCGAACAGCACGAGCGACGCCAGCACCAGCGCGCTCGCCGAGATCGCGGCCGCCGCAATGGTGCGCCACTGCCCGGCGGCGACGAGCGCCAGCGGCAGCAGCAGCCCGAATTGCGGCTTGTAGCACAGCGCGCCGAACAGCAGGCCGGCGACAACCGGGCGGCGGTCGACGCAGAGGGTTGCCGCACCAAACAGCGCCGCCGTCAGAAACGCGTTCTGGCCCAGACCAAAATTCCAGAACACGATCGGAAAGGCCACCAGCGCGAGCAACGCCGTGCTGCTGCGCTCGCCGAGAATGCGGCAGGCGACAGTGACGAAGAGGGCCAAGGTCGCGCCCTCGAACACGACAAACGCGACGAGATAGGGCAATGGCGCCAGCGCGGCGCACAGCAGCAGGAACACCGGCGGGTAGTTGAAATACTGGTATTCGATGCCGGGACCGGTGACCCGCTCCTCGGCGGCGCGGTGCGCCGTATGGTCGTAGGCGAGCGCCGGCGTGCCGGCGTCGGCAAGCGCCCCGGCCGAATAGAAGCTGACGAAATCGGTCGTCGTCGGCTTCGACAATGGCACGATCCAGCCATGCGTCCCGGCGATCAGGAAGGCGAAGACGGCGAGCTCGACCGCAAGCAGAATCGCGGCGGCGGCGCGGATTCGCCGGCGGTCGAGCCAAGTCTCGTCGCGCAGACGTGCCCGGATCCTGTCTAATGCCGCGGTCATCCCGGTTCGTCCGTTGTTGCGGTCGGACCAGGCATCCCGACGGGTAGAAGAGCGGGGCGATGTACGCGCTCGCGACCCGCGGCGGCGAAAAAACGAGCCTCGGTAACGGCGCAGGCGATCAGCAAAACCGTCAGCGCCGGCGTCGCACGCCCGATCGGGAATGCGTCGGGCGGATTCAGCAACTGAATCATCCAGACGAGCACCGGCACGAGCGCACCACCGAATACGCCGCCGGGGCGAAACCCGTGATCAAGCCCGTGCGCAAACAGCAGCGTTGCGGCAACGACCAGCAGCACGGCGTCATAATTGGCGACATGCGGCGCCGCCAACGCGGTGGCCGCGAGCAGGACGGTCAGTTGCAGATCGCGCGGCAGCGGGCGGCGGTGGCACCACCACACGACGCCGCCCGCCAGCAGCATTGCGGCAAGCTGGCCGAGATCGGCCATGATCCGCGATGCGCCGAGGAGGATGAGGTTGGTGTAGACGCTTTCGTCATGCAGGCGGCAGCATTCGAGAAAGCTCTGGTAAGCCCCCGGCGACGGGCTGACGATCCATTCGATCCACAGGCGCCACGGTGCCGCGCCGAACACCGCGAGGCTCGCCAGCGCCATGACGCTCGCTGTCAGGATCATGCTCGCCAATGCCCGCCACTGCCGAGCGGCGGCGAGCGCCAATGCAGCGAGCGGCCAAAATTGCGGCTTGTAGCTCAGCACCCCGAGCAGCGCCCCGGCCAGTGCCGGCCGACGCGGCAGGAGACCGAACCCGCCGACCAGAAGCGCGCCCGTCAGGAAGCCGTTCTGTCCGGAAACGATGTTGAACCACGCCGCCGGCGCCAGGATCAGCGACAGCGCGTGGAGCACCCAGCGACGGCCCCCGTTGACATGGTGCCACAGCGCCGCCAGCAGGCCGGCGAGGCTGGCGATCTGGAACAGCGCGGCGGAGGCCGCGAAGCCGAGCAGGCCGAACGGCACCAGCAGCAACAGGAACGACGGCGGGTAGGCAAAGGAGCGGAACCTGAACGGCTCGGTGAGCCAGCCGGCGAACTGGTGATTTAACTGCGCGGTAAAGCGCGCGCTATCGAAAATCAGCGGCAAATTGCCGTCGAGATACGCCCGTGCGGCGGCGTAATAGACCATCCAGTCCTGGAACGGGTGGCGGGTGAAGTAGAACAGGTAGATCGCGATCGAACCGAGGCCGTAGACGCCGCATAGGAGGCCGACCGCGATCAGCCACGATCGGGCGCGCCGCGTCATCACCGGGTCGTCCTCGCGCCATCGCGGAGCGCGTGTCGGGGCACCGCCTCGAAGCGACGGCTCGCCGGCGCCACGCCGCGCAGCTGCTCGGGGAACCACATGCGCGGCATCGGGAGTTCGGTGCATCTCCCTGCACGGTGGGCGATACAGATCGCGCCGACGCAGCGCACCGGCTTGAAGCCGAGATCGGTCAGGGCCGGGGGGGCGGCGCGGTCGTAGAGGAGCGTATCGAACGCCGGGGCGGTGGCGGACAGCTTGACTTGGTCGTCGGGCCAATACATCGGCACCGGGCGATGCAGGTAGGTGTAGCCGCCATAGCGCACCCAGGCGTTTTCGCCGTAGAGGCCGACGCCACAGGGCAGCATCGTCCGCCGCACGTAGGACATGGCGAGAAGCTCGTCATGCGCGCGGTGGCGCAGCCCGGCCAGCGCCCCACCCGACCACACGCCCGACGCGACACTGCCCCAGCTTGCCATCAGCACGATTGCGGCAATTGCTGCGGCGACGCCCTGCCGCACGCCGCGCCGGCATAATGCGTGCTCCGCCACGCTCGTCGCCTGCGCCAGCCCGACGGCCGCCAGCACCATCGCCAACACCACCGCCGGGTAGACGAAGCGATATTCCTTGTGCTCGATCGCCGAATGCACTGCGACGATGGCGACCACCGCCGCGAGCAATACCGGCATGCGGCGCGCTCCGAGCGCCGCGAACAGCAGCACGAACGGCGCGGCGGCAAGCCAGACGCCGAGCTCGCCGAGCAGGTAATACGACCACGGCTCGACGCTGAAGTCGGAGCTGATCCCGAGATAGACGTTGTCGTAGAGGTTGCGCCACACCGATGCCAGCGGGTAGCCGAGAGTCAGCCAATCGAAGGCAGCGCCGAAGGCGAGTGCCGCGAGGCCGCCGCCGATCAGCGCGGGAAGCCGCCAGCGCCAAGTGCCGCTCGCCGGCCACAGCGCGATGACCGCGACGGCCGGGGCGAGCTGCAGGCGCAACAGGCAGACAAGGCCGAGCAGCACGCCGGCGCCGACGAAACGGCGGCGATCCCCGACCGGATAGCCCGGCGCAATCAGATAGAGCGCGATCACCAAGAGGTGAGCGGCCACCACCTCGTTCAGCGCCCGGGCGCCGAAATAGACGAGTTCCGGAGCAACCGCGACGGCGAACGCCGCGACGAACGCGCCGGCAAGGCCGAAGGACCGCCGGCACCACAGGAAGCAGCACACGACCGGCGCGCTTGCCAGGAGACCGAGCCCGACGGCGATCACGGGCAGGTAGTAGTCGGGGCCGTCGCCGAAGATCCGGGCGATCTCCATCAGCCCGGCAATGACCCCCGGCAGCAGCCAGGAGCGCATGCCGACCTGGAACTCCCAGGGCACCAGGCCATAGCCGTAAACCAAGCGGTGAGCCTGCTCGGTCGTCTGGAAAATCTCGTCGCCCCAATTCATGCTCGGGACGAAAACGGTCGGGACGAGGCGCAGCGCCACCGCCAGCAGCACGAGGCCCAACAAGCCGCAAGCCGCCGGCAGCTGGCCGTTCCATGCGCGCGGGCGAACCACCGTGTCGTCGGCGCCGCCCGCCGAAACCCCTCGTAGCGCGGCCACCCCGTCTCCCTGCATCGCGATAATCAGCGGTTGGAGATTAGCAGCGGCCGGGTTAGGAGACGATTAACGATGATTTCGCGGCGCTCTCTTGTGCAGCGGGCACTCGCCAGCAACGCTTGAGGGCGCCATCGCGCCATCCCATGTTGAGGAGTTGCACACAGTCGCCATAGCATTGCCGGCTGCTTGCACATCCAGGAGAGACCATCGATGCCAGCCTTGCAGCCGGCGCGCGGCACGCAGGACCTGTTGCCCGAGACGATGCGGCGCCATCGCCGCGTCACCGAGACGGCGCGCGAGGCGGCGGCGCTCTATGGCTTTGCCGAGATCGCGACGCCGATCTTCGAGTTCACCGAGGTGTTCTCCCGCCCGATCGGCGAGCACACCGACATCGTTTCCAAGGAGATGTACACCTTCACCGACCGCGGCGGCGAAGAGGTGACGTTGCGGCCGGAAAACACCGCCGGCGTCGTGCGCGCCGTCCTGTCCAACGGGCTGACGCAGTCGACCCCGCTCAAATATTTCTACAGCGGCCCGATGTTCCGCTACGAGCGGCCGCAGAAGGGCCGCTTCCGCCAGTTCCACCAGATCGGCGTCGAACTGCTCGGCGTCGCAACGCCGCAGGCCGATATCGAGGTCATTGCGCTCGGGAACCGCATCCTGCGGGAACTCGGGGTCGCCGACCGCGTCGTGCTCGAACTGAACACCCTTGGCGACCCGGCGAGCCGGCAGCACTACAGAACAGGTCTTGTTAGCTATTTCTCAAAATATCGGAGCAACCTATCGGAGGATAGTCAACGTCGTCTCGATCGCAATCCTCTTCGAATTCTGGATTCGAAAGATGCCGCCGATCGGGAGATCATCCAAGGGGCTCCGATTTTTACTGACTCCATGACGGCCGACTCAAGGTATTTCTTTGACCAAGTTCGCCAGGGACTCGATTTCCTTGACATCAAGTATAAGGAAAATCCTCGATTGGTGCGCGGCCTTGATTACTATACGCATACGGTGTTCGAGTTCGTTACCACCGATCTCGGCGCTCAGGGCACGCTGTTGGCTGGCGGGCGTTATGACGGGCTGGTCGAACTGATGGGGGGACCGTCGATGCCTGGGATCGGCTGGGCTGCGGGAATTGAACGCCTAGCAATGATGATCGCCGAGCCGCCCAGTCGGGCAAGGCCCGTGGCATTCGTACCCCTTGGCAGTAACGCCGAGTTTCTTTGTCTTAGAGAAGCCGAGCAGCTGCGCGACGCTGGCTTCGCGGTGGAATTCATTTATTCGGGAAATCTGCAACGGCGGCTAACCAAGGCCAACCGGGTACAGGCTCGGCTCGCGATCATCGTCGGAGACAACGAAATTAACCGCGACGGAACGATCGTGCGCGATATGGACAGCGGTGTACAGGAGGCGGTTGCGCGCACCGGCCTTGTGTCGCGGATCAAGGCGCTGATGGCTTGACGATGGAGCGGGCGCTCGAATTGCGGTTCGACCAGCTGCTGCGGCGCCATGCCGAGCTTGGCGCGGCCTTGTCGGCGGCCGGGATCGGCGGCAGCGAGTTCGCCAAGCTGTCGAAGGAATACAGCGAGCTCGGGCCGATCGTCGACGGCATCGAGACCCTGCGCCGCGCCGAAGCCGAGATGGCCGAGGCGGCGGAGATGGCAGCGGCGGCGGCCGACGATCCCGAGCTGAAGGCGCTCGCCGACGAGGAGGTGCGCGCCTTGCGCGAGCGCGTGCCGGCACTCGAACTCGCCGTCAAGCTGTCGCTGTTGCCGAAGGACGAGGATGACGAGCGCAACGCGATCCTCGAAATCCGCGCCGGCACCGGCGGCGACGAGGCGGCATTGTTCGCCGCCGATCTGTTCCGCATGTACCAGCGCTACGCGACATTGCGCGGCTGGCGCTTCGAATTGCTGGACCTGTCGGAGACCGGGATCGGCGGCTTCAAGGAGGCGGTCGCCTCGATCACCGGGCGCGATGTGTTCGCGCGGCTCAAATACGAATTGGGCGTGCATCGGGTGCAGCGTGTGCCCGAGACCGAGGCGGGCGGCCGCATCCATACCTCGGCCGCGACCGTCGCGGTGTTGCCGGAGGCCGAGGAGGTCGACATCGCGATCGACGACAAGGATCTGCGCATCGACGTGTTCCGCGCCAGCGGCCCGGGCGGCCAGTCGGTCAACACCACCGACAGCGCGGTGCGCATCACCCATCTGCCGAGCGGGCTGGTGGTGATCCAGCAGGACGAGAAGTCGCAGCACAAGAACAAGGCGCGGGCGATGAAGGTGTTGCGCGCGCGGCTCTACGAGATGGAGCGCCAAGCGCTCGCCGCAACGCGCGCCGCCGACCGCAAGAGCCAGGTCGGCAGCGGCGACCGCTCCGAGCGCATCCGCACCTACAACTTCCCGCAGGGCCGCGTCACCGACCACCGCATCAATCTGACGCTGTACAAGATCGACAAGGTGCTCTCGGGCGAGGCGCTCGACGAGATCATCGACGCGCTCTCCGCTGCTGACCGCGCCGCCAAGCTGTCGATGGCCGACGCGTGAATGCGACGCTCGGCTCCCTCCTCGCCGGGGCGACCGCGACGCTGGCGGCGGCGGGCTTCGACGAGCCGCGGCGACAGGCACGGCGGCTCGTCGCGGCGGCGACCGATTTGTCCGCCGCCGAGGTGTTTGCCCGCCCGGAGCGCACCCTGGGCGGTGCTGCAGCGGCGCGGGTCGCGACAATGCTGGAGCGCTTGGTTGCGCGCGAGCCGCTGAGCCGGATCGTCGGCAGCCGCGAATTCTGGGGCCTTGAATTTGCCCTGTCCGCGGACACGCTCGACCCGCGCCCCGACAGCGAAACCGTGGTCGAGGCCGTGCTTGCGCGCCTGCCGGACCGCGCCCGGCCCTATCGGCTGCTCGATCTCGGGACCGGCACAGGATGTCTGTTGCTGGCCCTCCTGTCCGAGTTGCCGCAGGCGAGCGGGATCGGCATCGACATCGCACTCGGCGCAGCCCGTACCGCGCATGACAACGCCAAGGCGCTCGGGTTCGGCGACCGGGCGCGTTTTGCGGTAGGAGATTGGGGCGAGGCGCTCGCCGGCCGGTTCGATGCGATCGTCGCCAATCCGCCCTACATCGCGACCGCCATCCTCGCCGCGCTGCCGCCGGAGGTCCGGAAATACGATCCGCGGCGCGCGCTCGACGGCGGCGACGATGGGCTTGCGGCCTATCGCGCGATCGCCGCCGACCTGCCGCGGCTGCTGCCGGGCGGTGGCGTGTTCGCGGCCGAGCTTGGCGCGGGACAGGCCGATGCCGTCGCCGCGATCCTGATGCAGAGCGGCCTGGCGCTCGATGGGTTCATGTCCGATCTTGCCGGCATCGTTCGCTGCGTGATCGCCCGCGGATAACCGAGGCCAAGCACAAAAAACGATTGGAATACACGGCCGTCCCGTCTAGGCTGATTCCATTCGGGAACCCGCGCCATCCGATGGCGCAGTTTGGTCCGCCGCAACGCGGTTGTGGCCGACAGCATTCCCAACCGGGCCAGGGTCCGACCGTATCCACCGCGATTAGACGGGTATCATGAGGCCAGGACAGAATAAGCGATCTCGCGGTCGTAACGGCGGCGGTGGCGGCGGTGGAGCGGGCGGCGGTGGAGGGGGCGGCTTGCAGCACCACAACCGGCCACGCTTGCCGCATCGTGTCCAGACTTTCGACAGCAACGGCCCGAGCGTAAAGATTTGCGGCAACGCCTATCAGGTGTTCGAACGCTATGTCGCGCTGGCGCGGGAGGCGCAGGCCAGCGGCGACCGGGTCGCCGCGGAAAACCTGTATCAGCACGCCGAGCATTATTTCCGCATCATGAATGCGCAGGGGGACGGGCAAGCCCAGGGGCAGCCGCGCCCGACAACCCCGGCGGATCTCGAGATGAACGCCGGCGACGGCGACGGTGAATCCTCCGACGACGAGCAGCAGGCCGAGTTCCAGTCCACGCGGCCCCAGCCTGCTCCGATGCCGGGCGACGACCAGCCCCCTTCGTACTGACGCCGGCGAGTTTTACGCGAGCGCCGGACTAGCGAGCCGGCGCCGCACGGCAGGCGTTGCCAGGCCCAGCGCCCGGCCGAGCGCATCAAGCCGGCGCTGCACGGCTTCCCCGGAAAACAGGCTGCCGGTCGGCGGCACTTCGAGGGCGAGCCCGCGCTGGTCGCGGGTCAGCTGCACCTGGTCCAGCAACTCCAAGGCGCCGCCCGACAGGGTATAGGCAAGCCGCAGCGCGAGGCCGAGGGCGCGGGCTTGGGCGGCGTCATTGTCGTCGAGCAATGGCCGCGTCGCCGCCTTGACCGGGTCCTCGACGCCACCGCCGTAGCGCGCATGTAGCGCCGCGGCGATGAACACCCGCTCGCAATGGCTGAGCTGGGCGATCGGCATCGTCAGGCTGCGCTCGAAGGCATGCCTCGCGCGGTAATCCGGGTGCTCGGTCCAGGCGATGTCGCTGAGCCAGCACACGGCGCGGTGCAGGCGACGCAGGCGCCCGTCGAGGCCGGGAAAGATCGGCGCGGTCCACCGCTGCAGGCGATCGCCGTCGCTGTGCCAACGGCTCTGGCTGGCCGCGATGCCGATGCAGGCGGCAATCAGCGGGTCGTCGCGCGACTGCACCGGCAAAAGGCCGTACGCATACCCTTCGCGCAGCCCGAATGCCGAGAAGACAATCCGCTCCGGTTGGCCGACCGCGATCAGCTTGCGCAAGATCAATGCTGCGAGCGGGACGACCTCAAGCCGCTTGCGGCTGATCGAGGTGATGCGTTCGAGCGAGCGGCGGGACTGGCCGGCGATGATGTCGACGAACCCTTCCGCCGTGCGCCGCGTGATCACGTACTCGTGGATGATGTGTAGCGGGTAGTGCGTCTGCTCCATGTGCAGGCGGGCGATCGCGCGCCACGCGCCGCCGACCAGGTACAAGCTCTTACCGGCGGCCTCGTGCAGCACCGGGACATCGGCGATCGTGCGCTCGATCGTGTCGGCGATGGCTTTGCGGTTGTCGCCGAGCTCGGCCAGGCGCAGCGGCCCGAGCGGCAGCGTGATCCCGGCGCCGATCGGCATGGCGGCGCCGCCATCGACGCGCACCAGTTCGACGCTGCCGCCGCCGAGATCGCCGACGACGCCGTCGGCATCGCGGATCCCGGCCAGCACCCCGGCCGCCGACAGCCGCGCCTCCTCGCCGCCC
Organism: uncultured Alphaproteobacteria bacterium; assembly: GCA_963746885.1. Taxonomy (GTDB): domain Bacteria; phylum Pseudomonadota; class Alphaproteobacteria; order ATCC43930; family CGMCC-115725; genus DATARH01. The sequence goes on along the minus strand of CAVVDM010000009.1, from coordinate 61,521 downwards.
TCGACGATGCGCACCGGGTTGCCGACCAGGCGTTCCGCCGTGGCGGCAAAGGCGCGCCCGTCGCTCGCTTCGCGCACCGCCGCCGTGGCGAGGATCGCCAGATGGTCGACGCCGAGCGCGCGAGCCAGCGCGACGAAACGCTGAAGGTTGGCAAAGGCGAGTTCGGTCCCTGCCGGGTTGAGCCGTCCGGTGGCGGCAATCCCTCGCCCCAGAGCGCACATGACCTTTTCGTTGAGCAGCGGCATCAAGGTTGTGCCGAGCTGCTCGAACACGACGAGGCGCAGCGAGTTGGATCCGACGTCAACGACGGCGATGCGGCTGGGCGGGCCGATGGCGTTGCGATCGGGCATCGGCCGCTGCTCTCGGCTCAGCGCCCGGTCATTGCCGGGACCGCCGCCCGGGCGGCGGCTCGCGCCGCTTGGCGCCCCGGAGAGCGCCGTAACGCCTTGCCGCGCCCGGAAAGGCTCGGGTTGGTCATGAAGTAGGTATGGGCCGAAAATCCCTCCTCTTCGTCGCTTGCTGCCCGCTTGTAGGTGCCGTCGGGCGCCAGGTTCCAGCTTTGCAGCGTGTCGCGCAGATTGGCCACCATGATCTCGTCGAGGATCTGGCGATGCACTGTGACGTTCTCGATCGGCACAAGCGCCTCGACGCGCCCGTCGAAATTGCGCTGCATCCAGTCGGCCGAGCTGATGAACACGCTCGCCTGATCCGAGGGCAGCTTGTTGCCGTTGCCGAAGCACACGATCCGGCCGTGCTCGAGAAAGCGGCCGATGATGCTCTTGACCCGGATGTTCTCGGAGAGGCCCGGGACACCCGGCCGCAGGCAGCAGATGCCGCGCACCACGAGGTCGATGCCGACTCCGGCCTGCGAGGCCTGGTAGAGCAGGTCGATGATCGCCGGGTCGACCAGCGAGTTGAGCTTGGCCCAGATCTGCGCCGGCTTGCCGGCCTGGGCATTGGCGATCTCGGCCTCGATCAGCTCGGCGATGCGGGCGCGCAGGTTGATCGGCGCGATCGCGATCTTTTCCAGGCTGGCCGGGCGGGCGTTGCTGGTCATGAAGTTGAACAGTCGGGCCGCGTCACGGCACAGCGCGGGGTCACAGGTAAAAAACGACAGGTCGGTATAAACCTTGGCGGTATAGGGGTGGTAGTTGCCAGTGCCGAAATGGACATAGGAACCGCAGCTTGCCGCCCTCGCGGCGCACCACCAGCGACACCTTGGCGTGAGTCTTCAGCTGCAGGAAGCCGTAGACCACCTGCACCCCGGCGCGCTCCAGCTCATGCGCCCAGCGGATGTTGGCCTCTTCGTCGAAGCGCGCCTTCAGCTCGATCATCGCGGTAACCGATTTGCCGGCCTCGGCCGCCTCGGCCAGTTCGCGCACGATCGGGCTGTCGTCGCTGGTGCGGTAGAGGGTCTGCTTGATCGCCACCACCGCCGGGTCGCGCGCCGCCTGCCTCAGAAACTGGACGACGACGTCGAAGCTCTCGTAGGGGTGATGAACGACGATGTCCTTCTGCCGGATCGCGGCAAAGCAGTCGCCGCCGAAATCGCGGATGCGCTCAGGAAAGCGCGCGACATAGGGCGTGAAGACGAGGTCGGGCCGCTCGTCGGGGATGATCAGTCGCGAAGTGTCATTGAGGCCGAGGATGCCCTCGGTGGCGAACACCTCGGCCGGCGCGGCGTCGAGCTTCTCGCTCAGGAAGGCGCGCAGCTGGGCCGGCATCCGGGCGTCAACGGCGAGGTGGATCACGTGCCCGCGCCGGCGCCGCTTGAGCGCCGATCTCGAACAGCCGCACCAGATCCTCCGCCTCCTCCTCGATCTCGACCTCGCTGTCGCGCAGCGCCCGAAACACGCCCTGCGCCACCACCGCGAAACCGGGAAACAGGTGATCGAGAAACATTGCCAGCATCTGCTCGACCGGCAGAAAGCGGATGCGGGTGCCGGGCAGGCGGATGAAGCGATCGACCGAGGCCGGGATCAGCAGCAGCGCCTGCAGCCGCTCGCTATCGCTGATCCGCTCGAGCTGCAGCAGCAGGCCGAACCCGCGATTGACGACAAACGGGAACGGATGCGCCGGGTCCATCGTCAAGGGCGTCAGAACCGGGAACACATCGGCCATGAAGCGCTCTTCGAGCCAGGCGCGGTCGCCGGGTTCGAGATCGGTGGGTCCGACCAGCGCGACGCCCGCCTCGGCGAGCTGCTGCCGCAGCGACAGCCAGGTAACCTGTTGCGCTTCCATCAGGGCGCCGGCGCGCTCGTGGATCGCCTCGAGCTGCTGCGCCGGGGTCAGCCCGTCCTGGCTCCGGCTCTTGATGCCGGCGAGATGCTGGCCTTTGAGCCCGGCGACGCGGACCATGTAGAACTCGTCGAGGTTGCTCGCCGAGATCGACAGGAAGCGCAGCCGCTCCAATAGCGGGTGGCGACGATTGTCGGCCTCGGCGAGAACACGCTCGTTGAAGGCGAGCCACGACAACTCGCGATTGATGAAGCGCGTCGGCGAGGGCGGATCGCTCGGCCTGATGTCGACGATTTGCGCGCCGGTGCTCACGCACCCTCCTTTCGCCGCCGCTCGCATGACGGACTGCTGCACGCGAGTTTACCGCTCAAATGTGTCCGCTGTCATGCGATGCGCGCGCCACAAGGAGCGTGGCCGCACGGCTGCACAATGTGTAAAACGCGCAAGGCCGGCCGGTGCGCCGGTCGGGGTAGGGAGGAAAGCCATGATTCGTGCGGCGATCGTCGGGATAGGGCGGTGGGGCCGCACGCTGGTCGGATCGGTGCAGGGCAAGAGCGCGGAATTCCGCTTCACCGCCGGGCACAACCGCACCCGCGCGCACGCCGAGGAGTTCTGCGCCAGGCACGAGATCGCGCTCAAGGACAGCCTCGACGCGATCCTGGCAGACCCGGCGATCGACGCCGTCGTGTTTGCGACGCCGCACAGCGAGCACGCGGCGCAGGTCGAGCGCACCGCGGCGGCCGGCAAGCATGTCTTCATGGAAAAGCCGTTTACCCTCGACCGCCGCAGCGCCGCCCGGGCGCTCGACGCGGTGGCGCGGGCCGGGGTGGTACTCGGCGTCGCCTACCCGCGCCGCTTTCATCCGAGCCTGAAGGAGCTGAAGGCGCGGATCGACGACGGGCGTCTCGGCACCATCGCCCATTGCCACGGCGAGCAGAACGGGCCGGCGGGCCTGTTCATGAACCCGCAATCGTGGCGCGCCCTGGCGGCAGAAGCGCCGGCCGGCGGCATGACCGCAATGGGCGTGCACAATCTCGACGCGATGATTCACCTGTTCGGCCCTATCGACGAGGTCTACGCGACGAGCATCAAGCGGGCCATCAGCTACGACGCCGAGGACACGACAAGCGTCATGCTCGGTTTCGCCAACGGCATGTCGGCAAGCCTGTTGTCGACGCTGGTGACGGCGGTGAGCTATCGTCTCGCGGTGTTCGGCACCAAAGGCTGCGCCGAACTGGCGACCCCGCAGCTCGACTTTCATTTCACCGCGACCCCGCCGGCGATGCCGGCAGGGCGCCACAGCCAGCCGTCGCCCGAGATCATCGAACATCGCGGCTTCAACGCCATTCTTGCCGAGCTCGAAGCCTTTGCCGCGGCGATCGGCGGCGGCCCGCCCTATCCGATCCCGCCTGCGGAGGTCTTGCATGGCGTCGCCGCCTTCGAAGCGATCGTCCGCTCCGCCGCAACCCGCCAGCCCGTCAAGGTCGCGCGCGACTGAAATCCAGCCGGAGGAAATGCCGATGCCTGTCACCGTGCTCTATCCCGAAGCCCGCCAGACGCCTGACCAACTCGAGCGCGAGGTGTTCGGCCGCGACGTCAACATCGTCAAGCGCGACGCCGGCACGCTGTCGGAAATCTCCGACGCCGATTGCGCCGCGGCCGACGGGCTGATGATCCTGGGGTTTGCCGTGACCGGCGCCGATCTGGCGCGCTTCCCCAAGCTGCGCGCGATCGTCCGCATGGGGGTCGGCTACGACAAGCTCGACCGCCCGGCCGCCGCCGCCCGCAACGTCCTCGTCTGCAACGTTCCCGATTACGGCACGACCGAGGTCGCCGACCATGCGATTGCGCTGGCGCTGACGCTGCGCCGCGGCATCCTGTTGCACCACGAAATGCAGCGCAAAGACCCGCCGGCGCCGTGGCGCTCGTTCCAGAACCCGATGATCCAGCGGCTCGGCACGCAGACCTTCGGCATCGTCGGGCTGGGGCGGATTGGCACGGCGGTCGCGCTGCGCGCCAAGGCGTTCAACTTCCGCGTCGTGTTCTATGATCCCTACCTGCCGAACGGAGTCGAGCTGTCGCTCGGCATCAACCGGGCGGCCACCCTCGAAGACCTGCTGCGCCAAACCGACACGCTGTCGATCCACGCCCCGTTGACCCCGGAGACAAATGGCATGCTTGGCCGCGACCAGCTGGCGCTGCTGAAGAAGGGCGCGGTCGTCGTCAACGATGCGCGCGGGCCGATCCTCGATCTCGACGCGCTGGCCGATCTCTTGCGCGCGGAGCACATCGCCGCGGCCGGGCTCGACGTGTTGCCGCAGGAGCCGCCGGTCGAGCCGATCCCCGAGCTGTTGCGCGCCTATCGCGCCCGCGAGCCGTGGCTCGAAGGCCGTCTCGTCATCACGCCGCACTCGGCCTGGCTGACGCCTCATTCCTGGGAGGACACACGGCGCAAATCGGCCGAGACGATGCGCGCGGCATTGCTGACCAACCAGCCGCAGAACGTCATCACGCCGGAGATGTTTTAGGCGGGAGTGCAAGCGGAACGAGGAGCGGGCGATGCACCGGTTGCACCTGCTGCGCCACGCCAAGTCCGACCAGAGCGATGCGGTCGAGGACCACGAACGGCCATTGAGCCTGCGCGGCCGCGAGATGGCGCAGCGGATCGGCGAGAGCCTGCCGGCAGCGCTCGGCGCGATCGACCTGGTGCTGTGCTCAACCGCGTTGCGCACCCGCGAAACGGCAGAGCTGGCGCTTGCCGGCTTTGCTGCGCGGCCGCGGCTTCTGTTCGAGGAAGGGCTCTATCTCGCCGGATCGAGCGCGCTGCTGCGCCGCCTGCGCCGGCTCGACGAGGGCGCTGAGGCGGTGCTGGTGATCGGCCACAATCCCGGTTTGCACGAGCTGGCGGTGTCCCTCGCCGCACCGGGCTCGCGGCGCTACCGGGCGCTCGCCGCCGGCAAGTTCCCGACCGCCGCGCGGGCGAGCTTCGCGGTCGAGGCGCCATGGGCGGGCCTCGACCGCGCGCGCCACGCGCTGACCGATTACGTGACGCCGAAATCGCTCGGCAAGGAAGGCTGAGCGCTGGCTTCGGCGAGCACCTGTCGGGCGAGCGCGACGGTGATCGGGCGCTTGACGCTGAGCGCCACGCGATCGAGCCGGTCGGCTGTCGCGGCGACGGCGGCGAAAGAACGCTCGATCCGGCGCACCAGGAAGGCGATGACCCCGGGCGCCACGCGGATCTGGCGGTCGGCGAAATGCTTGACCAGCACTGCGCCGAGCAGCGCATCGTCGGGCGGCAGGATGGCGACACAGGGGGCGGCGCGCAGGCGCGAGGCGAGGTCCGGCAGCGCGATCGGCCAGGCCGCCGGCGCGTGGCGCGCGATCGCCAGCAGGCTCGCCCCGGACTCGACGCAGCAATTGTAGAGATGCAGCACGGCGCGCTCCGGCGCGGCTTCGGCATCGTCGAGCGTAACGGCACGGCAGCGCGCCAGTTCGTCGGGCGCGCGCCGCGCCAGCGCATCTCCGGCGATCAGCATGCCGCCGCTGCGGGCGCACCACAGCCGGGCGAGGTGGCTCTTGCCGCTGCGCGCCGGCCCGTAAAGGACGAGGGAACGCGCCGGCCAGTCGGGCCAGCGCTCGACCCAGCCGAGCGCCGCCGCATTGCACGGAGCCGCAAGAAAATCGGCGCGGCCCAGCGCCGGCGGGCGCGACAGATCGATCGCGAGCTGGGTCATCCGAAGCGGGTGATGTTGGCCGGAGCCTCGGGCTCGGGCCGCGGCGCCTCGTAGAGGCTGCTGCGCCGGTAGCGCGCCAGCGCGAAGCGCGCCAAGACGCCGATTACGGCCGCGGCCGGCACCGCGATCAGCACCCCGACAAAACCGTACAGCGTGCCGCCCGCGAACAGGGCAAAGATCACCCACACCGGGTGGAGATGGATGCGGTCGCCAAGCAGCTTCGGCGTGAGAAAATTGGCCTCGGTGAGCTGCCCCACCGCAAAGATCCCGCACACGGTCAGGATCTCGGTCCAGTTGCTGCCGTATTGCGAGGCGGCGAGGCTGACCGCCAGGATGAACCCGGTGGTGACGCCGAGCATCGGGATGATCGCCAGCACGCCGATCAGCAGGCCGAGGGCGAGCCCCGAGGCAAGGCCCGCCACGCTCAGCGCAATGCCGTAATAGACCGCCAGGATCAGGCAGATGATCGCCTGGCCGTGGACAAAGCCAACCAGCGTATCGCTAACCAGCCGTGCCTGTCCGCGCACGGTCTCGAGCGATTGCCGCGGCAGGTAGGAATCGATCAGAGCGACCATCTTCTCCCAGTCGCGCAACAGGAAAAAGGTGACGATCGGCGTCACGACGACAAGCGAGATGATGTTGAGGATCGCCAGGCTGCCGGTGATCATGCCTTGTACCAGGCCGGCTAGCCAAGTCACCGCCTCGGCGAGCTTGGCGCCGAGCAGATCGCGCACCTTGCTGACATCCTCGGCCGGCAGATGCTGCTGCAGCAACCGAAGCAGGTTGCCGAGCTGGTCCTGCAGCGCGCGCACCAGGGTCGGAACCCCGGCAATCAGCTGGACGATCTGGCCCTGGATCAGCGGCACCAGGATCACGAGGATACAGGCCAGTCCGAGCAGGAACAGGGCCAGCACCACCAGGCTCGCGAGGCTGCGGCGGATTCCCCAGTGCTCGATGCGCGCCACCACCGGCGCCAGGACATAGGCGAGCGCAAACCCGGTGGCAAACGGCATCAGGATGCCCTGAACCAGACCGAGCGCGAGGATGACAACGAGAAAAAGGCCGAGCCAGAACAGGAACCGGTACGCTCGGGCGTTCACAACGCCGGTTCCGAGCCGGACAGAATGCGGGCCCACCGCATCAGGTAGGAGAAGCCCGACCACACCGTCGTCACCGCCGCCGCCGCGATCAGCAGCCAGCTTGCCGCGCCGGCCTCGAAGCCGAGGCCGAGCCGGGCCAGCACAAACCCGATCAGGACGATCTGGACCGAGGTGTTGATCTTGCTGATGTAAAGCGGCCCGAATTGCCGCGGCGCCGCGGTGGCCTGGATAACGACAAATCCCAGCACGATCAGAAGGTCGCGCAGCACCACCAGCGCGACGAGCCAGGCGGGCAACTGCCCGGCCAACCCGAGGGTGACACAGACACCGGCGAGCAGCGTCTTGTCGGCCACCGGATCGAGCAAGGCCCCGAGCGGGGTGCGGCGGTCGAAGCGCTTGGCGATATAGCCGTCGAGCGCATCGGACACCCCGGCGCCGACAAACAGCCAGAACGCGGCGCTGTATCGCTCGTCGAGGATCAACCAGACCGCCACCGGCACCGAGAACAGCCGAGCCAGCGTGATCAGGTTGGGCAGGTTGAGGTTCAGATCCAGGCGCCACAATGCCGATTGCGCGCCGAGCGCGCGCCGCGCCGGCAATTCCGGACCAGGAGTGATCTCAGGCACCATCGCGCGTACTTTCCGGCGTCGACCGCGTTACGGCGCAGCGCCCGGGGCGGACCGGGCGAGCTGCCACAGCGGGTCGCCGTGAACCAGGTCGAGACGGATGCCGGCGAGCCCCGCCTTCAGTTGATCGATGCTTCCGGAATAGCCGATGTCGATGGTCGCCTCCTGACGCGACAGCGCCTTGAGCGCGACCGTGTGGATCACCGGAACCGCAGCCATGCTCTGGCGCACGCGCACCCAGTCGTCGAGGCCGGTGATCGGCAGGATCGCGGTCAGGTGCTCCTCCTGCGTGTTTTGCGGAACCCCCTGCGTGCTCCAGCTGCCCTCGATATTGGCAACAATTACGGCGGCAGCGCGGCGCAGCAGGTCGGGGCCGCTTTCGCCGGGATTGGCGGTCAGCGACGCATTATGGCTATCGACCGGCCGACCGGAGCGATAACGCCGCACGGTCACATCCACCCCGGTCGGGCTGTCGAGCGGGCCCTGCGCGGTGGCCAGAACAACGAGTACGTCGTCGCCGCCATTGCGGCGGGCGATCGCGGTCAACGCCCCGGGATCTGCGGCGCGCGCCTTGCCGGCATCGATCGCGGCGATATCCGCCGCATCGCCTAGCGGCATCAGCAGCGGCACCTTGCCGGCGACCGGAAGCTGGCCTTCCCACGCGTCGCGCCACGGGTTGGGATCCTCCCACAGCCGCGCCTGCGCGCCCGCCTGGTAGACCGGAATAAGGATCAGCGGCTTGCTCGGCTCCGCCGCGACCGCGACCCCGGCCTTGCGCATCAGCCCCTGGATTGCTGCCGGCCGGAAATGAAAGGTGTAGTCGGCGACATAGCGCACCGCCGACATCCGCTCGTTGGCCACCTGAAAGCTCGTCACGAGGTCGGTGATCGCATTGTCGTCGAGCTTGGGCAGCTTGGCCGGGGCATCGCTGCCGGACAGGTGCTGCACAACTTCGGCGAGCGCGCGGCGCTGGCCGTCGAGACGCGCCATGTCACGGGCTTTGACGACCGTGTCGGCGGTGGCGTCGACCGTGACCGTCGCCGAGAACGGATCGGCGTCGTCGGCCCGGCTCATCGAGCCGAGCGCGAGCAGAACAAAGAGCGCCGCTCCGGCCAGCCGCCAGCCTCGTTGCCAACTTCCTCGATTGTCGGCGCCCGCCGGCACCACCGGCAAGGTCATTGCAAACTGTCCTCGATCCCGTATGGTCGCAACTCTCCGACCGCCCAGATGCGGTGATAGCGCAGTTTGCGCGGGGACGCCATCGACAGCGGAGCCTGCCGCGGCGCAGCCCGCCCGCCCGAGCGGAGGCGCGAGTGCCACGGCTGAAGTTCGGCGTCCTGATTTCGGGGCGCGGATCAAATCTGCAAGCGCTGATCGACGCCGCCGCCGATCCTGCCTACCCCGCCGAAATTGCTCTGGTCATCAGCAACCGCCCGGACGCTGCCGGCCTCGATCGCGCTGCCGCCGCCGGCATCGCCCATCGCACAATTCCACACCCGAGTCGGGAAGCGTTCGCCGCAGCGGCCGACGCGGCCCTGCGCGAATGCGGGGCGGAATTGGTCGCGCTGGCCGGCTTCATGCGCCTCCTCGATACCACCTTCGTCGAGGCGTGGCGCGACCGGCTGGTCAACATCCACCCCTCGCTGTTGCCCGCTTTCCCGGGGCTGCACGCGCAACGCCAAGCGCTTGCCGCCGGCGTCCGCTTTTCCGGCTGCACCGTGCATTTCGTGCGCCCCGAGGTCGATACTGGGCCGATCATCGCGCAGGCAGCTGTCCCGGTCCACCCGCAGGACGATGAGGCGGCGCTGTCCGCCCGCATCCTGCGCGCCGAGCATCGCCTCTACCCGATGGCGGTGCGGCTGTTCGCCGAGGGCCGGCTGCGCGTTGTCGGCAACGCCGTCGAGGTCGCAGGCGTGGTGGCGCCCGACGTCGCGCTGTTCAACCCGTCGCAGGGGCTTGCCCCGGCAGATGGTTAGGCTATACCTCCGGGCGAAGGTTCCCAACCGGCGAGGCGCACATGGCAGCGATCGATTCAGAACTCGAACGGCACCGCCGTACCTGGATCGGTTTCATCAGATTCATGAAGATTTCGATCGTGGTGGTCGTGCTGATCCTGGCTGGGATGGCGATCTTCCTGGTCTGACCGGGGCGTCAGGGACTACGGGCAGATCTCGATCGCGGCGAAGAAGAACGCGATCTCCTGCACCGCGTTCTCGGGCGAATCGGAGCCGTGCGCCGAATTGGCCTCGATCGACTCGGCGAAGTCCTTGCGGATCGTGCCGGCATCGGCCTTGGCGGGGTCGGTCGCGCCCATCACTGCGCGGTTTTTGGCGACGGCATCCTCGCCTTCGAGCACCTGCGCGACGACCGGGCCCGAGATCATGAAGTCGACCAGGCTCCGGTAGAACGGCCGCTGCGCGTGCACGGCATAGAAGCGCTCGGCCATGTCCTGGGTCAGGCGCAGGCGCTTCTGCGCGATGATCCTGAGGCCGCTCTGCTCGAAGCGCTGGTTGATCGCGCCGGTCAGATTGCGCCGGGTCGCGTCAGGCTTGATGATCGACAGGGTACGCTCGATGGCCATGATCTCTCTCGGATGTGGATCGGTCCGGGGGCGGAAAGGGGCGGGTTATAGCGGCGCCTCGGGCCGACGGCAATCGCCGCCACATCAAAGATCACGCCTTGCGCTCCCAGCCGCCCGCGGTCTGTTGCCAGTAGGTCAGCGTGTGGCCGGCCGCCTTGGCGCTGGCGCCAGCGGTCGCGCGCCGCAACGACCGCGTCGTCGTCGTTGCCGTCGAACAGGTCGGCAACGCGCTGGAACGACGCCAGATCGTCGGCCGCGACCCCGTCGACCAGCAGCAGCATCGCCGCGCCGTTCGGGTTTTCGACCCGATCGGTCAGCCAGATCGGCTGGCTTGCGGCGTTGCCGTCGCGCGCCGCGCCGTGCGGCAGAAAGCTCGCCTCGTCATAGGTCCACAACAGCGCGTTGAGATGATCGACGCGCTCGGCCGAGGCGGCGCGCACGACAATGCGGTAGCCCGCTTCCCGCGCCCGCTCCAACAGGCGCGGCAGCGCGCGCTCGAGCGGCGTCGCCAACAGGTGATAGAAACCGATCTCGGCCACGGTGCCCGTCGCGCCGGCATTCAGCCCTTCTCGTAATGCTCGGCGACAAAGCGGTCGAGCAGGCGGACACCGAACGCGGTGGCGCCTTTCGGCACGGTCGGCGCGTCCTTTTTCGACCAGGCGACGCCGGCGATGTCGAGATGCGCCCACGGCACCTTGTTGACGAAGCGCTGCACGAATTGTGCGCCGATGATGCTGCCGGCGGCGCGGTCGCCGGCGATGTTCTTGACGTCGGCGGCATCGCTGTCGATCGCCCGGTCATAGCTGTCGGCGAGCGGCAGGCGCCACAATTTCTCGTCGACCGCATTGCCGGCCGCGAGCAGCCGCTCGGCCAGTTCGTCGTTGTTGGCGAACAGCCCGGCATGGTCGTGCCCAAGCGCCATGATCACCGCGCCGGTCAGGGTGGCGAGATCGACCATCAGCTTGGGCTTGAAGCGGTCCTGGCAATACCACAGCACATCGGCGAGGACGAGGCGGCCCTCGGCGTCGGTGTTGAGCACTTCGATCGTCTGCCCCGACAGCGATTTCACGATATCACCGGGGCGCTGCGCATTGCCGCCCGGCATGTTCTCGACGAGACCGACAATGCCGACCGCGTTGACCTTGGCGTGGCGCGCGGCGAACAGGCGCATCAGCCCGATCACGACGCCCGCGCCGGCCATGTCCCACTTCATCTCGCCCATGCCGGCGGCGGGCTTGATCGAGATGCCGCCGGTGTCGAACGTCACGCCCTTGCCGATAAATGCGACGGGCGCGCTGCCGGGCGGGCCGCCCTTGTGCTCCATGACGACGACGCGGGGCGGCCGCGCGCTGCCCTGCGCGACGCCGAGGATCGCGCCCATGCCGATCTCGCGCAGCCGGTTCTCGTCGAGGATCTCGACCGCGAGGCCGAACCGGCTCAGCGACACGGCCTCTTCGGCCAAGGTCTCGGGGTAGATCGTGTTGGCCGGCTCGGACACCAGGTCGCGGGTGAAGGCGACCGCCTCGGCGGTCGCCTCGAGCGCGCGATAAGCCTCCTGCGCCGCGCCGGCCGCCTCGGTCATCACCGTGAGGTTGGCGAGCGACGGCTTCTGTTCGGGCTTCTGCGTCGTGCGGTATTTGTCGAAGCGATAAGAGCGCAACTCGGCGCCAAAGGCGATATGAGCTGCCGCAGCGGCCGGCTCGACCGGCGCTGCGGCGCCGAGATCAATCGCGAAGCTGACCTCGCTCTCGCCGACGCCGTTGAGATGGGCGACGAGGGTGCCGCCGAGATCCTCGAGCAGCCGCACATTGACCGCGTCGGGCTTGCCGAGCCCCGCCACGACGATGCGGCTCAGGGGCAGGTTCGCCGGCCCGATGATTGCGATCAGCTGGTTCTTCTTGCCCTGGAAGCGGGGCGAGGCCGCCACGGCGCGGGCGACCGCGCCGCCGGTCGCCTCGTCGACCTGGCGCGCCGGCGCGGTCAACATCCGGTCCTCCCACGCGCCTACGACGAGAGCGCCCGAGCCGGGCAGCGCGAATTCGGCAAATTGGGTCTTCATGGGGCTATCCCGGGCAAGCGTCTTTCACCTTGCGGCGCGATAAACGCAGCGGCGGCCCGAGTCAATGACGGCGATCGAGCCGCCCGGGAAGCGGCTGGGCGGCAGCTTGCCGCTGCCGGTCGCCAGGAAAGCTGTGGCGATGCGCCGGCTGCCTCCCTATGATCCGCCGCCGATGAGCAGCCTCGACCGCTATGTCCTGCGGCAATCCCTTGCGATGATGCTGTTCGTCACCGCGGCGCTCAGCGCCGCCGTGTGGCTGGCTCAGTCGCTGCGCCTGGTCGATCTGATCGTCAACCGCGGGCTGTCGATCGAATTGTTTCTGTTCCTGGCGCTGTTGATCCTGCCGCGGTTTCTCGACATCGTCCTGCCGATCGGCGCCTTCATCGCGGTCCTGTTCGTCTTCAACCGGCTCACCGCGGACAGTGAACTGGTGGTGATGCGGGCCGCGGGGTTGGGGCCGTTCGCCCTGGCACGGCCGGTATTCATCCTCGCCGGGATCGCGTTTGTCGTGCTTATGAGCCTGTCGGCCTATTTCCTGCCGGCCTCCAACCGCGCGTTCAAGGATCTCCAGTTCGAGATCCGCAACCGCTTCGTGTCGGCGCTGCTGCAGGAGGGGACGTTTACGACGATCTCGAACAAGCTGACGATCTATATCGCCGGACGCGACGAGAGCGGCCAGGTCACCGGGTTGCTGATCAACGACGATCGCGATCCGCAACAGCCGGTCACGATCCTGGCGGAGCGGGGCGCCTTTGCCGACGACGCGCACGGCTCGCGCATCGTCATGGTGAACGGCAGCCGCCAGCGCTACGACCGCGCGACCGGAAAGCTCTCGGTGCTGACCTTCGACCGCTATACGCTCGATCTCAACATGCTGCGCGACGCCCCCGGCGTGCGTTTCCGCGATGCGCAGGAGCGGTTTCTCGGCGACCTGTTCTGGCCGCCGCCGGGCCTCGATGCGGCGACCCGCAAGAGCTTCGTGATCGAGGGGCAGGAGCGCCTGATTGTGCCCCTCTCGGTGTTCAGCTTCGTGATGATACCGCTCGCCTGCCTGTTACCCGGGGAGATCAACCGGCGCGGGCAGTTGCGCCGGGTACTGCTCGCCGTTGGGCTAGCCTTTGTGTTTCAGGCATTTGACCTCGGGGTCAGGAACCTGGCGAGCCGCGATGTCGGGATGCTGCCCGTGATGTATTTGATCGATCTCTTGCCGTTGGCGCTTGGGACCGCAATCCTGCTGTTCGGCGGCATCAAGCTTGACCTTTGGCGGCTGGCGCGTGCGCGCTAACCGGCGGCAGATCGACAGGCAGGTTCCCGTGCGACTGGCAAGAACCCTCTCGGCCTATATCGCCCGCCAGTTTTTTCTGTGGTTTTGCGGCGTCTTTGGCGCGATGGTCAGCGTCACGTTCCTGTTGGACTACATAGAGCTGCTGCGTCGGGGTGGCGCGCGCCCGCAGGCCACCTGGGGCACGCTGCTGGAAATGGCCGCGTTGAAACTGCCGCACACGGCGCAGGACGTGATGCCGTTTGCCATCCTGTTCGGCACCATGCTCGCCTTCTGGCGGCTGACCCGCAGCAACGAACTGGTCGTCGTTCGCGCCTCCGGAGTTTCGGTCTGGGGCTTCCTGACCCCGGCAGTGCTCGTCGCATTGCTGATCGGCGTTACCGCCGTGACAATATTCAACCCGATCGCATCGGCCCTCGAGGCGAGCTACGAGAAGCTCGACAACCGTATCCTGCGCCTGGGCGGCGACCCGCTGAGCCTGTCGAACGCCGGCCTGTGGCTGCGCCAGAACGACCCGGGCGGCGGCGACGCCATCCTGCACGGCGAGAAGGTAAACTCGCCTTACCTGCTATTGCACAATGTGAGCGTGTTCTTTCTGAACCGTCGCGCCGAATTCGTCTCCCGCGTCGAGGCGCATTCGGCGCAGCTCGACAACGGGTTTTGGCTGATCGAGGACGGCCAGCGCTTTCGCCCGGGACAACCGCCGGAGCCGCTCGCCACGTTGCGGCTGCCAACCAGCCTGACCACGAGCAAGATCGAGGAAAGCCTGGCATCGCCCGACACGATGTCGTTTTGGGAGCTGCCGGGGTTCATCACGCTGCTCGAGCAATCCGGCTTCTCGGCGCAGCGCCATCGCCTGCACTTCGACACGCTTCTGGCGCGGCCGTTTCTGTTCTGCGCGATGGTGCTGGTGGCTGCGACCTTCAGCCTGCGGCTGCAGCGGCAGGGCGGGGCGGGGATGTTGCTCGTCAGCGGTGTTGCAGCCGGCTTCCTTTTGTATTTTCTGTCGGATATCGTGTTTGCGCTTGGCCTGTCGGCCAAGATCCCGGTCCTTCTGGCGGCCTGGACCCCCGCCGGAGTAGCGACGATTTTCGGAGTGTCGATGCTGCTTCATCTGGAGGACGGATAGCCGTTCGCCCGGATTTCGCACCGGCACCAAGTTGTGTACGCCGTCGGTGCCGATGCTGGTTCCCCCCAGGTTTGCACCTCCCTGATTGTTGCTAGATTGTTGATTGAGGCGGATGACAGGTTTCCCTCGGCCTGGAAGAGGAAAGTGGCGCGAGCGCATCGCTCTCGCTGTGGGCGGCGCGCTTCTCGCGCTGGTGCTGGCGGCGCCCCCGGGGGTGGCGCAGTTCTCCGCCCACGGCCGCAAAGCAGCCGACAAGAACGCTCCCATCGTGTTTCAGGCCGACGAGGTCGAGAACGACGATCAACTTGGGCTGACCGTCGCCAAGGGGCATGTCGAGATTTCGCAGGGCAATGAGGTTCTGCTGGCCGACACGGTGAGCTACAGCCAGCGCACCGATACGGTCACCGCGTCCGGCCATGTCAGCCTGCTGATGCCGACCGGCGAGGTCATGTTTGGCGATTTCATGGAGTTGCGCGACTCCATGAACAATGGTTTTGCCAAGAACGTCCGGATGCTGTTGGCGGATCGCTCGCGGCTCGCCGGCAATGCGGCGCGGCGCCTCAACGGCAACCGCACTGAACTGGTGCGCGGCGTCTACTCCCCCTGCGACCTGTGCAAGGACAACCCGAGCGCTCCGCCGGCCTGGCAATTGAAGGCGCGCGAGATCAGCGACGACAAGGAGACGAAGCGGATCGAGTTCCGCGACGCGACGCTCGAGGTCGACGGCTGGCCGGTGTTCTACACGCCCTACATTTCGGAGCCGGAGCCGTCCGTCAGGCGGGCAAGCGGGTTCCTGATGCCGAGCTTCGGCAATTCGAACACCGTCGGGTTCCATATCGCGGTGCCGTATTTCCTGGTGCTCGGCCCGGACAAGGACCTGACGCTGGCGCCTCGGTTCACCTCGCGCGCGGGCGAGCTTCTTGCCGGCGAATACCGGCAACGCTTTGGCGACGGCCGGCTCGATGCGATCGGCAGCGTCAACTACAGCAACACCGGCGCGGGCAGCAACACGGACACCGGAAGCCAATTGCGCGGCCACATCAACGCCACCGGCGCCTGGGATATCAACGACACCTATCGCACCGGGTTCCAGCTGCAGCGGGTATCGGACCAGACCTATCTGCTGCGGTTTGGCTTTGGCAACCCGCTGCTCAACGCCATGGTCAGCCGCGCCTATCTCGAGGGGTTCGAACCGCGCGCCGCGACAGACGTCAACGCCTATGTTTTCCAGCCGCTGCTGCAGGGTCTTGGCGATTCGACTCAGCCGATCGTGCTGCCGTCAATCAACCGCAGCTGGGTCAGCGAGCCTGACGGGTATGGCGGACGGTGGAAGCTCAACGCCAACCTGCTCAACATCGTCCGCGAGGTCGGCACCCAGACGCGCCGGATGTCGCTGAGCAGCGAATGGGACAAGATTTTCCGCGACGGCATCGGCGGGCAATACAAGTTCTCGGCGAGCCTGCGCGGCGACGCCTACTCGGTCGGCGATCTCAGCCAGCTATCGAACCCCGATCTGCCGAGCGCCTATTTCCCGATCAACGGCGCCCCGCCGACGGACCCTACAAGCCTCAGCTACCTAAGGGGCCGCGTCTTTCCGCAGCTTGCGATGACCTGGAGCTATCCGCTCGCCCATCGCAGCAATGATACGACCGCAATCATCGAGCCGATCGCCGGTATTTATGCCGGGCCGGCCAGCGGCAACAATCATAAAATCCCGAACGAAGACAGTCTCGGCTTCGATTTCAATGCGTCCGATCTGTTTCGGCCGGACCGCTTGGCCGGCTACGATCTGCTCGATACCGGGCAGCGAGTTGATTACGGCCTGAAGGCTGGCCTCTACAATAAGGACGGCGGCAATTACCGGCTGCTGATCGGGCAGAGCTACCGCGCCCAGGCCAATCCGTATCTGCCTCCGGCATCCGGCGCGGCGGACCGGCTCTCCGACGTGGTCGGGCGCGTTATCCTTTCGCCCAATTCCTATCTCGACCTGGTCTACCGCTTCCGTCTGGACAAGAGCAGCTTGAGCAATCGCAGCCAGGAGGTCGGGGTTAGCGCCGGGCCGCAAAACCTGCGGCTCGGGGTCAACTATCTGCTGCTGCCACCGCAGCAGCCGAACCAGGTCGTCACCAGCCCGACCACCGGCCAGAGCATCCTGTACGGCAAGCGCGAGCAGGTTACGTTCAGCCTGCAGACCAAGCTCACCCACTATTGGTCCCTGGCTGGCAGCGAGACCGTCAACCTCACCAACTCCAGCAACCTGATCAACGGCCAGCCGCAGCCGCAATCGAGCAACACCAGTCTTTATGCAACCTTGGCGGCGATTTACCAGGATGAATGCATGGCATTCATCGGCTCGGTCACCCAGTCGGGCGTGCGCAGCGGCGATGTGACGCCGGGCATGTCGGTGATGTTCAGCGTCGTCTTCAAAAATCTCGGCGAAATCGGCGGCACGGTGGCGTCGCTGCCGAACAGTGCCCTCTGAAGACTGGCCGGCGGCAATCGGTAGCGGCAGTTCGGACCGGGACAACTGCCGGCGCGAGGGTGTAGGTTAAGCCCGATCGGTCCGCGGGCAAGGTTGGTCGTCAATGGCGGTGTTTCGTTGGTTGAGTGTCTGTGTCCTTGTTGTGGCCATCGGCGGCAATGCTGGATCTGCCGCGCCGCTTCATGGCCGGCAGGCTGCGGCTCAGCAGACGCGGACGGCCGCGCCGGGACAGCCCACCACGACGGCGCCCCTGGCCGAGATGCGCATAGCCGCCGTCGTCAATGACGAGGTCATCTCGGTATTCGATCTCGTGTCGCGCATGCGGATGGTCATGCTGTCGTCCAACATTCCCGACTCGCCGGAAATGCGTCAGCGCATCGCCTCCCAAGTCCTGCGCTCGCTTATCGACGAGAAGCTGGAGCTGCAGGAGGCGAAGCGGGATAACGTCACCGCGACCGATGCCGAGATCAAGCGCGGGCTGGGGCAGATCGAGACGCAGAACAACATGAAGCCGGGCCAGCTTAACGAGTTCCTGAAAGCCCGGGGAATCGATCGCGGCTCGCTGATCGACCAGCTGACCGCCTCGATCGTGTGGGCGAAGCTGGTCCGTCGCCGGGCTGCGCAGACCGTCGAGATCACCGACGAAGAGATCGACGATGCGATGAAACGCCTCAAGGAGCACGCCAAGGATCCGGAGAGCCGGGTCGCCGAGATCTTCCTTTCGGTCGACAATCCGGCGCAGGACGCAGAGATAAAGACACTCGCCGAGCGCCTTACCCAGCAGATGCGACAGGGCGCCCGCTTCTCGGCGATCGCCCGGCAGTTCTCGAAATCGGCGACGGCGGCGGTGGGCGGCGACATGGGTTGGGTGCGCCCCGACCAGCTACCGGCCGAACTCGGCAAGGAGGTCTCGCAGCTGCGCGTCGGCGAGCTGTCGCCGCCAATACGCGCCCCCGGTGGCTACTACCTGCTGCTCGTCGTCGACCGGCGCAACGGCGCCGGCGGGAGCCAGCAGGGGCGCGTCTTCGATATCGTGCAAGTCGTGTTTCCGCTGCCGGCGCAGGCCGGCGAAGCAGCCCGCCGCGCCGCGATCGGTGAAGCCGCGCGCATGCGGGAGGAAGCCAAGGATTGCCCCAGCCTGCTGCGGCTCGGCAAGGAGAAGGCACCACGGCTGTCGAGCGAAGGCAAGCTGCGGGAAAACGAGATTTCGCCGGCAATGCGCAAGCTGGTGGACCGGTTGGCGATCGGACAGGCGTCGGAACCGATCATCCAGCGAAACGGCGTGGGCGTGATCATGATCTGCGCAAAATCAAATCCTTCCGCCGGCGGGACCGCGATAACGCGCGAGGCGGCGGCCGATCAGCTGCTGGCCCGGCGTCTCGATACGGTGGCGCGGCGCTACCTGCGCGACCTGCGGCGCGCCGCCTATGTCGATGTCCGGGTGTAAGGAATGGCCCTTCCGCTCGCCCTGACGATGGGCGAGCCGGCCGGGATCGGCGGCGAGATCACGCTGGCGGCGTGGCTGCGGCGCGGCGATGGCGTGCCGCCGTTTTATGTGATCGACGATCCCGGCCGCCTGACGGCGTTGGCGCAGCGCTTCGGCTGGGACGTGCCGGTTCGCGACGATTATGGCGCCGCGGGAAGCCGCGGCGATTTTCGCGACGGCGCTGCCGGTCCTGCCGCTGGACGGCGTGCCGCGCGCCGCGCCAGGCCGGCCCGACCCGGCCGATGCGAAGCTGGTAATCGGGGCGATCGACGCCGCCGTCGAGCCACGTGCAGGGCGGCCATGCCGCGGCGCTTGTCACCAACCCGATCAACAAGGACGCGCTCTATCGCGCCGGTTTCCGCCATCCCGGGCATACCGAATACCTCGCCGAGCTGGCGGGCGGCGGCGCGCGCTCGGTGATGATGCTGGCCGGCCCGCACCTGCGCGTCGTGCCGGTGACGATCCATGTGGCGCTCGCGACAGGCGGTCGAGCAGCTGTCGAGGCCAGCGATCGTTCATGCCGGGCAGGTGACGCACGCCGCGCTGCGTCCGCGATTTCGGCGTCGCCGCGCCGGTCATCGCCGTCGCCGGGCTCAACCCGCATGCCGGCGAGGGCGGCGCGCTCGGCCGCGAGGATATCGACATCATCGCGCCGGCGATCGCCGAGTTGCGTGCCGCCGGCATCGATGCGCGCGGGCCGCTCGCCGCCGACACGATGTTTCATGCCGCGGCGCGGGCGCGGCTACGACGCGGCGCTGTGCATGTACCACGACCAGGCGCTGATCCCGATCAAGACGCTCGATTTCGACGAGGCGGTCAACGTCACGCTCGGCCTGCCGTTCATCCGCACCTCGCCCGATCACGGCACCGCCTTCGACATCGCCGGCACCGGCCGCGCCCGGCCCGACAGCCTGATCGCCGCGCTGAAGCTGGCCGCGGCGATGGCGGCGCGCCGGCGGAACCGCTGAGCCCGCACTTCGTGGCAGCGGCCGATCCCGGCGCGCTGCCGCCGCTGCGCGAGGTCATCGCCCGCCACGGCATCGCGGCGCGCCGCAGCCTCGGGCAGAATTTCATCCTCGATCTCAACCTGACCCGGCGCATCGCCCGCGCCGCCGGGCCGCTCGACCATGCCACGGTGATCGAGATCGGCCCCGGCCCGGGCGGGCTGACCCGCGCGCTGCTCGCCGAGGGGGCGCGGCATGTCGTCGCGATCGAGCGCGATCCGCGCTGCCTCGCCGCGCTCGGCGAGCTGGCGGCGGCTTATCCCGGGCGGCTGATCTTGGTGGCGGGCGACGCGCTGGCGCTCGACCCGGTGGCGCTCGGCGAGAAGCCGCGCAAGATCGTCGCCAACCTGCCCTACAACATCGCCACCGCGCTGCTTGCTGCGCTGGCTCGACCGGATCGCCGACTACGAGAGCCTGACGCTGATGTTTCAGCGCGAGGTCGCCGAGCGGCTGGTCGCGGCGCCGCGGACCCCGGCCTACGGGCGGCTCTCGGTGATCGTGCAATGGCTGACGCAGCCGCGGATCCTGTTCGACCTGCCGCCGCGCGCCTTCGTGCCGCCGCCCAAGGTGACCTCCAGCGTCGTCGCCCTGATCCCGCGCGCCATGCCGCTGGCCCCGGCGACAAAGCCGGCGCTCGAACGCGTCACCGCCGCCGCCTTCGGCCAGCGCCGCAAGATGCTGCGCTCCAGCCTGAAGACGCTCGGCGTGCCGCCCGAACCCCTGCTCGCCGCCGCCGGCATTGCGCCGACGGCGCGGGCCGAGGAATTATCGGTCGCCGAATTCTGCGCCTTGGCGCGCGGTCTGGAGACTATCCGCTCCGCAGCTTGTTGACGAAATCGGCGAGGCCGGGCTGACGGGTGCGGCGCAGACGCTCGGCGGCGACGATCGCCTCGACCTCGGCGACGCTGTCGTCGAGGGCGCGGTTGACGATGACGTACTCGTATTCCGACCAGTGGCTCATTTCCTCGGCCGATTTGGCCATGCGCGCGGTGACGACGGCGGCACTGTCCTGGGCGCGCCGGCGCAGACGCGCCTCAAGCTCGGCCATGCTCGGCGGCAATACGAATACCGTGACAAGATCGTGCGGCACGCTGGCGCCGAGCTGCTGGGTGCCCTGCCAGTCGATATCGGTGACGATGTCGCTCCCCGCCGCGAGAGCCGCCTCGATCGGCTGGCGCGGCGTGCCGTAGCAATGGCCGAACACGGTGGCGTGTTCGAGCAATTCGCCGCCCGCCACCATCGCGTCGAAGCGCGCCTGGTCGATGAAGCAGTAATCACGGCCGTCGATCTCGCCGGGGCGCGGCAGCCGCGTCGTGACCGAGACCGACAGCGAGAGCGTCGGGTCGCGCTCGAGCAGCCGGCGGGTGATCGTCGTCTTGCCGGCGCCGGAAGGCGAGGACAGCACCAGCAGAAAGCCGCGCCGGTGGATCGCAGTGGCCGGGGCCTTGGCCTCGGGCTCCGGCGCGCTCATTCGAGGTTCTGCACCTGCTCGCGGAACTGCTCGATCGCCGCCTTCAGCGCGAGGCCGATGCGGGTCAGGTCGAGCGCAGCCGATTTCGAGCACAGCGTGTTGGCTTCGCGGTTCAGCTCCTGGCACAGAAAGTCGAGCTGCCGGCCGACCGGGTCGCCGCGCTCCAGCAGCTCGCCCGCCTGGGCGATATGGGCGCGCAGCCGGTCGAGCTCCTCGCGGATATCGGCGCGGGTGACGAGCATCGTCAATTCCTGCGCGACCCGCTCCTGCGGCATCGTCGGCGCGAGGCCGGCAAGTTCGGCCAGCAGGGTTTCGAGCCGCGCCCGGATCGCCTGCGGCTGCGCCGCGGCGCACCCGGCGGCCGCCTCGACCAACGCGGCAAGCTCGGCGCGCTGCTCCGACAACATCGCGAACAGCCGGGCCCCTTCCTCGCCGCGCGCAGCGACCAGCCGGTCGAGCGCCAGCCCCCAGCCGTCAAGCACTGCTGCGCGCCGCGCCTCGATGACGCCGTCCGGCTCGTCCTCGGCCGTCTCGACGACGCCGCGCAGGCCGATCAGGCCATCGAGCCGGGGCGGCGCTGTCCCAACCTTGTCAGGCAGCGCGCCGGCCAATTCATCGAGCAGCACGACGTACTGCGCCAGCAGCTCGCGGTTGACCCGGATCGCCGGCGGCACCACCCGGGTTACCGCCAGCGTCGCTGCGATGTTGCCGCGGCGAACCCGTCCGGCCAGCGCGGCGCGCAGCGGCGCTTCGAGCGCGTCATACCCGGGCGGCAGGCGCAGGCGCAGATCGAGCGAGCGGCTGTTGACGCTCTTCACCTCCCAGGCCCAGGAGATGCCGTCGCCCTCGCCCTCGGCCCGGGCGAAGCCGGTCATGCTGAAAACGCCCACCCCGCCCATGCTCCTTGCTGACGCACTGCGGTTATAGCGGTCGGCGGCGGCGGCGATCAATGCGGGCAGGGGTGGCCGGCTTCGTGGTGGCAGCGTCGCAGCCGCGCTGTCTGCTGCGAGGCCCGGGCGTGGTGAGCCGGAGCCGGCGCGGCGCGGCCTGCAGGCGGGACCGGCTTGGCGACAGGCGGGGCCGGCGGCGCGACCTCGGGCTCGGGTGCCGCGCCGCGGCGGTGCTGCGCGATGTTGTGCGTCTGTTCGGCCAGCGTCTTGGCAAACACGTGGCCGCCGCTGCCGTCGGCGACGAAATAGAGATCCTCGGTGGGCTCGGGCCGCATCGCGGCGCGCAGCGATGCGCGGCCGGGATTGGCGATCGGTCCCGGCGGCAGGCCCTTCACGACATACGTGTTGTAGGGCGAATTGATCGCGAGATCGGCATGGGTCAGCGGGCGATCGGGCTTGTGCGCGCCATTACCGCCCAGCGCGAACAGCACGGTCGGGTCGGCCTGCAGGCGCATGCCGAGCCGCAGCCGGTTGATGAACACGCCGGCAACATGCGGGCGCTCCTCCGGGCGCGCCGTCTCCTTCTCGACGATCGACGCGAGGATTACGGCATCCTGCGCGCTGGTCAGGGGCAGGCCCGGCCGGCGCTCCTGCCACAGCTCGGCGACGACATGGGTCATCGCCCGCCGCATCCGGGTGATCAGTTCCTGGCGGCTGTCGCCGTGGCTGTAGATGTAGGTGTCGGGCAGCAGCGAGCCCTCCGGCGGCGGCGGTCCGGGGGGGCCCTCAAGCGCCGGCGCATCGCGCACCAGCGCGATGACTTCGGCGCTGGTCAGGCCCTCGGGGATCGTCAGGCGATGCTTGACCGTCTTGCCGCCGGCGATGATGTCGAGCGCCTGCTCCACGCTCGTCGCGGCCGGGAATTCATATTCCCCCGCCTTCAGCGCCGCGCCGCGCCCCGACAGCCGGGCAACCGCCCGGAAGGCCAACTCGTGGCGGATCACCCCCTTTTCCGCCAGCAGCGCGGCAATCTCGGCGACGCCGGTATGGGCGGGAATGACGAGCGTGCGCGCCTCGGTGAGCGGCCCCGGTGTCCGCGCGTCGCGGTACAGCCAATACCCCCCGGCGCCCAGCCCCGCGATCACGATAGCGGCGGTGGCGAAACCCCAAGCCAGCAAGCGCAGAAATTGCATCATCGCAAGAAGCGACCGCGCATCGTTAGCCGGCTATTCGACGATGGCCTGGCCGGTCACCGGCCCGAGCCTGCCCGCCCGAAGATCAGCGACGCGTTGGTGCCGCCAAAGCCGAACGAGTTCGACAGCACATACCTCACCTTGCGCTCGCGTGCCCGCTTCGGCACGAGATCGATGTCGCAGGAAGGCGACGGATTGTCGAGATTGAGGGTCGGCGGGACAACGCCGTCGCGCATCGCCAGGATCGAGAAGATCGCCTCGACGCTGCCGGCCGCCCCGAGCAGGTGTCCGATCGCCGATTTGGTCGACGACATCGAGAGATGATAGGCGTGCGCGCCGAACACGCGCTTGACGGCGCCGAGCTCGATCTCGTCGCCGAGCGGGGTCGAGGTGCCGTGCGCGTTGATGTAGTCGATGCTGTCGGGCGGCAGGCCCGCGCTCTTGAGCGCGTTGCGCATCGAGCGGAAGGCGCCGTTGCCGTCCTCGGCCGGCGCGGTCAGGTGGTATGCGTCGCCCGACATGCCGTAGCCGAGCACCTCGGCATAGATCTTGGCGCCGCGCCGCTTGGCGTGCTCGTATTCCTCGAGCACCAGAACCCCGGCCCCCTCGCCCATCACGAACCCGTCGCGGTCCTGATCCCAGGGGCGCGACGCGGCAGGCGGATCGTCATTGAAATTGGTCGACAACGCGCGGGCGGCGGCAGAAGCCGGCGAGTCCGAGGCGGCAGATCGCGGCCTCGGTCCCGCCGCACACCATGACATCGGCATCGTCGAGCATGATCAGGCGCGACGCGTCGCCGATCGCATGAGCACCGGTCGAGCAGGCGGTCACCACCGCGTGGTTCGGCCCCTTGAAGCCGTAGCGGATCGACACGTTGCCCGAGGCGAGGTTGATCAGGCTGGAGGGGATGAAGAACGGCGAGATGCGCCGCGGGCCGCGCTCCTGGAGGGTGATCGCCGCTTCGGTGATGCCGGGCAGGCCGCCGATGCCGGAGCCGATCATAACGCCGGTGCGCTCGTGTTCCTCCTCGTCGGCGGGCTGCCAGCCGGAATCCTCGACCGCCTGGATCGCCGCCGCCATCGCGTAGATGATGAACAGGTCCATGCGCCGGTGGTCCTTCGGCGGGACCCAGTCATCGGCGTTGAACAGATCGTCAGCGCGCTCGCCGTGCGGCACCTGCCCCGCCACCCGCGACGGCAGGTCCGATACGTCAAAGGACCGGATCGCCCGCAGTCCCGATTCGCCCGCCAGCAGACGGCCCCATACCCGCTCGAGGCCGATGCCGAGTGGCGTCACGAGCCCCATGCCGGTGACGACGACGCGCCTCATGCCCCACGGGCTCCCGGCGCAACGCTGCGATGACGGACGAACCGGCGAGCCGGTGGGCTCGGAGCCGTCGTATGGAGGGGCACGTTCAGCTATGCGCCTCGATAAAGCTGACCGCGTCCTTGACCGTTACGATCTTCTCGGCCGCGTCATCGGGGATCTCGCACCCGAACTCTTCCTCGAAGGCCATCACCAACTCGACGGTGTCGAGGCTGTCGGCCCCCAGATCGTCGATGAAACTGGCATTCTCGGTCACCTTGGCCTCGTCGACCCCGAGATGCTCGACAACGATCTTCTTGACCCGCTCGGCGACGTCGCTCATTCGCTCATTTCCTCGATTGCATGCTGCTAATTGGCTCGATTCAGCGCGATCCGGGCGCCCAGTCGCGGGCTCAGCCGTCGCATCTCACCGTCATGGACCGTTTAAGGCCGGCTCACATAACACGAATTCGGCTGCCGTAAAAGTTCCGGCCGTGACCGGTTTGTGGACGCACCGTGATCCGGGCATCGCGTCATATCATCACCATGCCGCCGTTTACGTGGAGCGTCTGGCCGGTCATGTAGCCGGCCTCGGCGCTGGCGAGAAAAACCGCAGCGCTGGCGACATCCTCGGGCGTGCCGAAGCGCCCCATCGGGATCGTACCGGCGATTCGGGTGCGCTGCTCCTCGCTCAGCCGGTCGGTCATCGCCGTCGTGATCATGCCCGGGGCGATGCAATTGACCGTGATGCCGCGGCTCGCGGTCTCGGCGGCAAGCGATTTCGCCATGCCGATCAACGCCGCCTTCGCGGCCGCATAATTCGCCTGACCGGCATTGCCGGTGACCCCGATCACCGAGCTGATGCAAATCACCCGGCCGTGGCGCCGCCGGATCATGCCGCGCAGCGCCGCGCGGGTCAGGCGGAAGGCGGCGGTCAGGTTCACGTCGATGACCGCCTGCCAATCCTCGTCCTTGAGCCGCAGCGCAAGGTTGTCGCGCGTGATCCCGGCATTGTTGACGAGGATGTCGATACGGCCCAGCGCCGCCTCGGCGTCGCGGGCGAGGCGGTCCGGCGCGTCGTGGTTGGCAAGGTCGGCGATGATCGCGTGGGAGCGATCGCCAAGCTCGGCGACGAGAGCGGCGAGGACCGCTTCGCGTGTTCCGGCGAGCGCGACCTCGGCACCCTGGCGGTGCAAGGCGCGGGCGATCGCGCCGCCGATACCGCCCGAGGCGCCGGTGACCAGAGCGGTCTGGCCGGAAAGGTCGAAGATGCGGTCCGCCATGTGGGTCACAGCCGCTTCATCAGAGATTCGACCTCGTCCGGGGTGCCAACCGACAGCGCCGACACGCTGCGGTCGATGCGCTTGACGAGCCCGGCGAGCACGCGCCCGCTGCCAACCTCGACGATCTCCTCGACCCCATTTTCGGCGAATAGCCGCACGCTCTCGCGCCACCGCACCATATGGGTGACCTGCTCGACGAGCAGCTCCTTGATCTCATCGGGGTCGCTGGTCGCGGCCGCCGTCACATTGGCGACGAGCGGCACGCGCGGCGGCCGCAGCGATGCGTCGGCGAGCGCCTCTGCCATGATCTCGGCGGCCGGGTGCATCAGCGCGCAATGAAACGGGGCACTGACCGGCAACATGATCGAGCGCCGCCCGCCCTGCTCGGCGGCCAGCGCCACGGCACGCTCGACCGCGGCGCGATGGCCGCTGACGACAATCTGCCCCGGGCAATTGTCGTTGGCGACGGCGCAAACCTGATCGCGCGCCGCGCTCTCGGCAATCGCGCGCGCTGCGTCGACGTCGAGGCCGAGCAGCGCGGCCATCGCCCCTTCTCCCACCGGCACCGCCTTCTGCATCGCCAGGCCGCGCCGCTTGACCAGCCGCGCCGCATCCGCCGCCGACAGCGCGCCCGCCGCTGCCAATGCCGAATACTCGCCAAGCGAATGGCCGGCGACAAAGGCGGCTTGGCGCGCGAGATCGAAACCGGCCTCGCTTTCCAGCACGCGGATCACCGCCAAGCTCGCGGCGAGCAGCGCCGGCTGCGCGTTCTCGGTCAGCGTCAGCTCGCTTTCGGGCCCCTCGAACATCAGCCGCGACAGATGCTGCGACAGTGCCTCGTCGACCTCCTCGAACAGGTGGCGCGCCGCCGGGAACGCCGCGGCGAGCGCCTGGCCCATGCCCGGCGCCTGCGAGCCCTGTCCCGGAAAAACAACAGCGCGTTTCATGTGCGGCGCGTCCCATCGCAGCGGTTGCGCCCGTCATAGCTGCGGACGCGCCGCTGTCAAGCGGCTCGCGCCCGCCGACCTCACTGGCAGAAGCGCAGATCGTCGCGCTCGTTCTCGTAATCTTCGAGGACTTGCAGGAGGATGCTGTTGTGCGGCAACTGCTCGCGCGCCTTTTCGATTTTCTTCAGCGTCGCGAGGTCATAGGGCACCGGCTTCGGGCACTTGTTCTCGCTGGCGCATCCGCTCGCCAACAGCGCCACCGCCAGCACCAGTGCCCCGCTCCACCGCATCGTCCCGCCCCCCGTGGCCCCACGATGCCGGGTGGCGGCGCAACGATCAAGGCGGGATTGCGTCGATGCGGCGTTAGGCCCACGGGCGTTCCCGAAACGTCAGTGGACGCCGCCGCGGGCACGGCACGCACCGCGGCCGCGGCGCAAAGCGCGCCAGCTGAACTCGCCATTGGAGAGGCGCGCCACGATCGTGTTCCAAGTGCCGCCGTGCGGATCGTAGGCGAGTTGGTAGCCGCCTGGGGTCAGCGCTGGGCAGGGGTGCCGCAGATGCGCGGCGAAATCGAAACTTCCGGCGCTGGCAACGCTCGAATTGAAATAGGATGGCAACACGAAATCGCTGACCTGAACGCCGTCGATGGCATAGCCGAACGCGTCGGCCTCAACCGGGTCGCACACCTCGCATGCGGCGGAGCGGCCGTCCGACAGCGCAAAGATGCGGGTCGTCAACGGATCGGCCAGCATCTCGAGGATCTCGTGGCTGACCGTGACGCTGAGCGAGGCGGCGAAGCGCTCGATATCCTCGATAAAGATGCGTGCCTCGGGGTTGCCGCTGTCGTCCTCGTGATAGCCGAGATCGCCCTCCTCGTCGCCGCGCTCCATCAGGCGCACCGCCCATGCGCCGCTCGGCAAGGCGCCGCCGCGCGGGATCAGGCGCAATTCGGTGGCGGCAATGTTCCATGCGGGCGCAAAGTCGCG
The DNA here is from genome assembly GCA_963746885.1 of uncultured Alphaproteobacteria bacterium. GTDB lineage: Bacteria > Pseudomonadota > Alphaproteobacteria > ATCC43930 > CGMCC-115725 > DATARH01. The sequence goes on along the minus strand of CAVVDM010000009.1, from coordinate 33,725 downwards.
GCTGACCTGCGTGCTGATCGCCGCGACAATCGGCGCGAGCGACGCCTCGCTGACCCGCCGGGTCTCGATGGTGATCGCGATTAGCTGAGCCATGTCATCTGCTCTCCTGCGGTTGTAATGCTGCCGGCGGCGGCGTCGGCGGCGGCGCGGTGCAGCCGCCGAGCCAAAGCCCGGCGGCTGCGACCAGCACGATGGCGCGCGTCATGCCCTCGCGAGCGCCTGCAGAACGGCGCGCGCCTGCTCCGGCGTCATCGGCGCGGCCATCGCGCGACCCATGCGCGCCGCCGGCAATTTGACGCCGACCGCCGCGAAAATCGTCGGCAGGATCGCCGCGCCGGCCTGCAATACCGTACCGACCACGCCCGGCACGCTGAAGCCGAGGGCCGAGGTGATCGACATGAAATTGCCGGCGAAGGAGGCGATAAGGGTGGCAATGTTGCCGCTCGACGCCGCCGCGGCCACGGCGATGTCGCTCGCGAGGGTCTGCGCCCTGGCGATAGCGCTCTCTACCGCACTGACCGTTGCGGCCGAGGCGCCGATGACGGTCTGCACGTCGGGCAGGATCTTGGTGAGCGCCGCCGCGACGGTGCCGACATCCTGCGCGTATTGCGGAAGTCGCTCAACCGTCTGGCCGAGCCCGGCGCAACCGTTGAGTACGAGCGCGGCCGGGATCAGCGCCGAGGCGCCGAGCAGGCGACGGCGAGTGAGCATGTTCATCACGACGATTTCTCCTTGAGCAGAACGCCGAGCAAAACGCAGAAGCCCGCGCCGAACAGTGAGACGACCTGCACGAGGCCGCCGGGCAGCACGAACCCGAAGGTGCCGAACCCGGCCGCCAATGCCGCCCAGCTCGACGGCTCCTTGAAGCGGTCGACAAGCTTCCATTCCGCGTCGTTCATGCGGTGCGTTCCTCACAAAAAAGGCCGCGCAAAGCGGCCGGGTCTGGCGGGAAGGGGGCCGCGGCGCCCTGTGGGGTCAGGCGAGGCGCGTGAAATCGGTAATGCCGTCCGGGCCCGCCGCGGCATCCGTCCCGGGGCACGCGCTCGGGGTCGGGGGCACGGCGCCGCTGGCGAACCACGCCCGGAGTTCGGCCGCGGTGCCGACCCAGATCGAGCGGTCGACCGAGGTGGCGATGCCGGCAACCCGGCCGGCCGGCGTGTACTGGTGGAAATCGTAGGGCCGCTGTCCGTCACCCCAGGTGACCGGGCGGCCGGGCGGCAAGCGCGGTGGATGCGCGACCAGCGTGCGATAGTTCCCGGGCGTGCTGCCGCGCGGGTATTGCGGCAAGATCAGGGGCCAGCGCGACAGCGTGTCGTTCGCCTGCCGCAGCTGGGCAAACCCATAATAGGCGAGGGGGTCGCGCCGGGTGCGATCGGCGACCCGCCCGCCGAAGACGAGCATGGCCGCCAGCGGCGCCGCGCCTTCCCAATCGATCATCGCGGGCTCGCTGGGGGCGAGGCCGGTCACGTCGAGAAAGTGCTCGGCCTGGCGGTCGGGGTCCGCAGTGTCGAGAAAATGATAGGGGATGGCGAGCACGCCGGCTGTCACGGCGCCGGTGCGGTTGCGCGCGAACGCCGGATCGACGAAACCGACGCCCTGCGTCGCCTTGAGGAAGGCGAGCATGATCCCGGCCTCGGCCACCGCCGGCCAATCAATCGCGCCGTTGTGATGCGACACGTCGATCACGCCGTCGAACACCGAGGCAGGGAGCGCGCTGACAGTCATCGCTTTATTGAGCATCGCTATTTCCGGTCTTGTTTCTGGACAATTTCAGTCCGCAGATCGGCAATCGCCTGCATGACGCGATCGAGCGAGGCGCGCATCTCGGTGCGGAACTGGCGGTCTTCGACGCGGCGCTCGGCGAGCAGGTGCTCGGCTTCGGTCAGCCGCACCTCATGCCCTTCCAGGGTCACGCGAAACTCGGCGCGCTGCATGTCGAGGTCGGCGCGCAGGCTGAGAAATCCGCCGACGACGCCGCCGCCCACGGTGGTCAGGACGACGAGCGCCTGCATCAAGTGGCCGAGGGTGATGTCGGGCGTGAAGTGCGGGTGAATCATCATGGCGCGCCATACCGGATGGCGCGTGCGGCCGTCCGCCGCCTGCTGGTCGTGCGTTGCATTCGTCACGGGGTGATGCTGGTCCAAATGAGGTCGATGAGGTCCCGGCTGGCGACCGGGGGGGGGCACTCAGCCGGTCGCGAGGTAGCCGGAGATATTCGCGAGCGTCGCGTCGACGGTGCGCGGCGTGATCGTCAGCACGTCGCCGGCGATGAAGCTCTGTGCCGAGCCGGCGAAGGTCGCCGTGGCGCTGCCGGGGGCAAAAGTCATCGTCGCGAAGTTGGTGCCGTTGACCGCGATGTCGAAGACCGTGCTGGCGGTCGCGGCGGTGCCGGCGTTGACGACGCTGCCGGTCAGCCCGGCCGGGAGCGTGCCGGCGCCGTCGAAGGTATAGCGCGCGATCGGCGCCGGTCCCTGCGCGACGACAGCGCCGGTCAGGTTCGCCAGTGTCGCGTCGGTGGTGCGCGGCGTCACGGTCAGGACGTCGCCGACCGTGTAGGCCTGGGGTCCGCCGGCAAAGGTCGCGATCGTTGCCGACGCCGCGAAGGTCATCGTGCCCCAATTGGTGCCGTTGACCGCGATGTCGAAGATTGTGATGGCCGTCGCGGCCGTGCCGGCAGTGCAACTCGATCCCGTCAGCCCCGAGGGGAACGTCGCCGGGCTGCTGAAACTGTGGGTCAGGATCGCGCTGCCGGCGGTCGGCGTGCCGGTGAAGGAAATCGGCACATCGACATTGCCGTCGACGGTCAGGCCGAGATAGGAGAAGTTGACGTTGAGCGGCGCCGCGCCGCCGCCGGTCAGCGTGTAGCTGTCGGCGGTAAGGCCGGCGAGGTCCTGCAGGCTCTGCCCGAATATGTTGAACGCCGGCAGCTTCACATAGATCGTCTGCCCGACGAAATTCGGCGGGTAGCGATAGCGAAACAGCGACGGGTCGCTCGGCCCGAAGCGCGCGAAATTGCTGCCCGAGGAATGGCTGTTGATCGGCGTGCCGTAGGCGCCGCGCCGCAGATAGGTCAGGTCGTAGTGATAGGAACTGGTCAGCGTCGCGGTCTCATAGCTGAGCAATTCGCCGTCGCAGTAGCACAAGGTCACATGGTTGTCGGCGTCGGCGCTGGTGCCCGACAGCAACTGCCCGAGGCTCTCCGACAAATCGACCGACAAGGTGTCGGCCGTGTCGGGGTCGCTGTGGCTCGGCAATGTCGCGGTCAGCGTGCCCTGGCGGCCTCCCTTGTAGATCGTGCCGGCCAGCGCATAGGTCGCGTTGTCGCTCGATATCCACACCTGGCAGCCGCCCCAATCGGCGCCGCCCGCGGCGATCACCCACACTTCGATGTCGCCGCCCGACAATGCCGCCGGCGGCTCGAAGATGATCGGCGCGTTGGTGTTGCCGGGGTCGACCAGCGTGTCGATCGGTGCGCCGGCGCTGGTCAGCCGGGCATAGCCCGGCGCCGTGCCGACGCCGATCGGGGTGATCGTTCCGGTCATGGCGTCTCTCCCGGGATTTCCTCGGCGGTCACGGTCAGCTCGCCGTTGTCGTCCTCGTCGATCTGGGTGATGCGCACGGCGGCGCCGGAGAGGCCGAGATGGCTGTCGGTGATCAGCACGATGTCCATCGGCTCCAATAGCGAATAGCGCCAGCCGAGCTTGAACTTGTAGGTGTTGCGGACATAGGCCTTGCGCTGCAGTTGCAGTTGCGCCGACACCGTCGCGCTGGTGGCGTTGGTGAATTCATGCGCCTGGATCGACGCCTCGGTGCGAATGCCGTAGGCGTCGATCAGGCCCTGGTCCCACACCGGCAATATCTGCGGGTTATAGCTGTTGCCGCTGTCCATGTATTCGAGGCTGAGCCAGTTGGGCGCCGCCGACGGATCGCTGCGGGTCACGATGACCGGATCGCTGCCGCCGCCGCAAAATCGAGGAAATCGTCGTCGCCGAAGCTGTATTGCCAGGTCAGGTTCGGCGTCCACGAGGCGCCGTTATTGCTGAGCGCCTGATCGCCATAGGGAATGATCTTCAGCGTCGAGCCCGACCACACCACCGCCGCCACGGTCAGATCGGCGATCTCCTGCAGCCAGCGCGCGCAGGGCTGCTGCCGGTCGAGCAGCAATGACATCGCCGAGTTCGGCCGCCTGGCAGTAATTGCCCCAATCGGCGAGCGCGCCGGCGCTGTCGAGATTGCCGGCCGGGAAGCCGGCGCCATAGCGCGCATTGGTCAACAGGTCGGTGACGATCTCGTCGGGCCGCGCGTCGTCGGGCAGCAGCGGCCCGGCCGTGCCGGCCTTGAGCCCGGTTATCTCGAACTGGATCGACGGCAGCGCCGGCGACGACGCCCAATTGCATCGGCGTGCCGGTGACGTAGCAGGTGCCGGAATAGCCGAGGACCGGGCTGTTCGGGTCGCTGCTGGCAAATACCGGGTCGGCCGACTGCCCGTCATTTCCGGCATAGCCGTTGAGCCCGACATGGCCGAGCCCGGCGGCCAGGCCGCCGTTCGACCAGATCCGGTTGTTGCCGGAAATGCCGTGCGAGGCGCCGGTGAACGACACCGGCCCCTGGCACAGCCCGAACGCGACGTTGACCGAATATTGCTGGTTCGAGCCCTTCTTGCCGCCCGAGCTGCCGAGCCCCTTGCCGCCCTTGCCACCGCCCGAACCGCTGAACCCGAACCCCTCGATCAAGTTGACCGCGACCCGGCAGGTGCCATAGCACAGAAAAACCGGGCTCCCGGCCCGGCTGGTGTTGTAGCGCAGCGAGCCGATCGCCGGCCCCGAGAACGCATTGACAAACGGCGTCGGGCCGCCGCCCTTGCCGGTGATCGGATCAGGCATATTGGACTCGCGTCAGAACGGGCTGAAAAACCGCACCGGGCGGTCTTTCAGCGGGTAGAGAGTGGCGTCGCCCCAGACGACGCCGATCGCCCAGTAGGCGTGGATGACGCGCGGCCAGGTCACGACGATCGCGCCGTGCGAGAAGGTGCGGCCAAAGCGGAACAGCGCGATATCGCCGGTCTGCGGCGTCTCGATCAGGTGGGCGTAGTGCAGCAGCCCCTCCATGTAGCGTTCGGCGTCGCGGTGCAGGTGCCAGTCCGGCACGTAGAACGGCGGCGCAACGTGGGCCGACACGCCGGCCCGCTCGTAGATTTCGGCGAGCAGCATCAGGCAGTCGACGCCGGCCCCCTTGACCCGCGCGGCATGGTGAAACGGCGTGCCGATCCAGGTCTCGGCCTCAGCCACGACCGCGGCGCGCAGTTCTGGTGTGCTCATCGCCGCCGTGCTTCGTCGATCAGCAAGGCCACCCCTACGGCGGCGAGCGCCAGCAGCAGGCAGCAGATCGCCCGGCTGACATGCGGGTCGAACACGATCTGCGTCGCGTGATCCGGGCTCATGCCGCGGCCTCGGGCGGCGGGATGTAGGGAAAGCCGCCAAACCGCGCGAGGTTCTGCAAGGTGGTGTTGCAGGTTGCAGTGGTATGGTCGCAGCCGGGCAGCAGCTGGAACGTGTCGCCGATCGCGACCGGCGACAGCCACGGCTTCTTCTGGTAGCAGACGCCGCCGATCATGTTGAAGATCGTGCGGCTCGCCCCGGCATTGGTGCCGGTCAGGCAGGTCATCGTGCCCTGGTCGTAGGCTGTGCCGCCGCTCGCCGCCGCCGGCGGGGTGAAGGTGGTGTTGTGCAACTCGGTCTGCGTCGTCCCGGCCGACGCCGCGACCGTCACCGCGCCGATGCCGGTCGAGGTGCCGTCGGCCGCCTTGCCGTTGGCCCGGTCATAGCCGCACATCGCATCGCCGAACACATGGCCGCAGCCCGCCATGTAGAGCCGCCGCGGCATCTGCTGGATCGCCAGCAAATTCATCAGCGACTTGACCTTGACCTGAATGGCGCTGCGCCCGATGTCGACGTCTGCGACACGCCCGTAAAACCACAAGAGGGCACCGAGGCTGGTGTCAAGCGCTGCCGAGCCCGGCGACGGCGACGGCGCGAATAACCGGTCGAGTTCCACGGTCGCGCCGTCGAACAGCCCGACCCGCACCGCGTCGGCAAAGGCGGTGCTGCCGATCAGATCGTCGGTGCCGGCATAGATTTCGATGTCGAGCTCGGTCGGCTCGACGCCGATCTTGGTCGTCACCTTCGAGCGGCCGAAGCGCGGCCCGAGCGCGAAATCGGTGTAGGAGGTGGTGTTGTAATTAAGGCTGCCGCTCGGAAACCGGGTGCCCGGGATGCTGAACCCGGTGGTCCAGCCCGAATAGCGCAGGGTTTCGCCGCTTGTCAGCGCAAAGGTGTACAGATCGGCGATGATGGCGCTGTCATTCGCCGCGAGATAGGCGGCGAGCGCCGCGGAACAGGGTCTCATTGCAGCACCGTCTGCAATTTGACCTGCTTCAACTGCCAGAGCTGATACATGAAGTTCTCGAATTCGGCGGTGTCGTCGGCAAACCTGACGCGGAACCAATAGGTGAAGTCGGCGGTGATCAGCTGGCCCGACGGCGGCGGCGTGGTGAAGGTCACCAAACCGCTGTCGCCATCGATCGCATACCCGGCCGGAGACTGCGCCACACCGTCGAAGTAGATGGCGGTGACGCTATTGGGGGCGGTGATCGGCTCGGCGAAACCCGCCATGCTGCGCACCAGCTGAAAGGTGCTCACACTGGCGTCGCCGGTACCGATGACTTGCCCGGCGATCGCATCGTCGGTCGGGTCGTCGAACAGGAAGGGCGCGAAAATGCCCTGCTGCTGCAAAAAAAAGCCGGCGAGCGTGCGCAACTCGTCGTATCCGACGCCGGGTCCACCGGCGCCGCGGCTGTCCCACTTGTCGCGCAGCAGCGTGTAGCTCAGCGTCCAGGTCCAGATCGGATAGGGCTGATCGAGGACACGCAATTCGCGGCCGGAAACGGCGTGCTGGATGCGCGAGGCGAAGCGCGGTGCCTTGGTCACCGACCAGCCGAGCCCGGGTAGCGCGGGGAATATCGCGGTCATGACATCCCCGTCAGATCGTGCGCGGAGTGAGAGCGTTCGAGCGCAGCATGTTGCGCACGACCCCAGGGTTGCGCGCCATCAGCCCGCTGAACCAGCGCTCGACCGCCGGCCCATCCGACGGCCCGTGAAAATGCAGGTGCATGTCGCCTCCAGCTCCGTTCCCGCCACCCTCGCCAATCATCCGCTGCAAGCCCTCGCTGATCGGCGCCGGCAGGACCATCTCGCGGGCGTGCAAAAGCGCTGGCCGGGCGCCGGGAAAATTCGGCAAAGCCCAGCCGCCAGCCGCCGACGGCACGATGCCGCCGCCGCCGAACGAGAACAGCCCGCCGAGAAAATCGAAAACCCCGCCGCCCGCCGCCGCCGCGCCGAGCTGGGCCGTGCCGCCAGCAAGCGAGGCAGCGCTTCCGACCGCACCGGCGCCGCCCGCCGCCGCGGAGACCCCGAGCGAGGCGGTCAGCGCGCCGAGCGCCGCGGTGTTGGCGGCCAGCGCCGCGCTGTTGGCGGTCGACGCCGCGGCCGCGCCGAGCTGCTGCGGCGCACCGGAAATCCACCGCCCCAGCGCATTGCCCAGCACGTCGCCGACACCCTGCCCGGCCGCCGGTCCCGCCTGCCCGAGCAGCGCCGCAAGCGGCCCTGCCGCAGCCCGCGACAGCGTCGTCTGGGCGAGGCCGACAAAGCCGCGCTCGACCGACTGCGCGACCCGCAATGCCGCCCCGCGGAAAGTCGTTGTGCCCTCGATCAGCCCCGTTACGGTCCTCTGCCAGCCCGCCCCGATCTCGTCGAAGGACCGGCGGTAAGACCGGGTAAGACGCGCGATCGGCGCGTCCGCCGCCGCGACCGTCCGGTTGAGCGCGTTGATCGCCGACAGCGCGCCGCTGATATCGGCGCCGAGCTTGATCTGCACCGCATCGGCCACGTGGCACCTCACATGAAAATGGGGCTCCAGGCGCCCCGATGGACTCTCGGAATGACAGACGGGCGCTGTTACAGCGCGATCGAGGAAAAGCGTTTCAGCCTAGCGGTGGCACGCGAATCCTCGGCGCCTCGCGGCAGTTGCGGCGGGCGAGCGCCAGAGCGTATGCCCGGTTGCGGGCGGCGAGCGCGTCGGGGTCGAGCATCGGGACCGGCATGCCGATGTCGCCACCGCGCACCACGGCAAGGCCGGGCGGCGCGGCGGCGGTGATGTCGGCGATCCGGGGCGCTGCGTCAGGCGCCGGTGGCGGAGCCCAGCCGAGCATCCGCGCGATCGTCTGCAACATCAGAAATGCCGGCGGGCTGTGTTCCCAATATCCGAAAATCTCGCCGGCCTCGGCCAGCGTCAGGTCGTCGATGACGCGGTAGGAATAGCAGCAGCCGGTGGCGAGGGCGCCGTAGATGGCGCTGAGTTGTTCACCGGGTCTGGTCCCGGGCTCGCCACCGGCTGCGCTTCCCCCGCTTGTTTCAGCCCGGCGACCCGCAGGATCGCGGCCACCGCCTCGTTGAGTTCCGCGACGCCCGCCTCCAGGTCGAGGACGGCGTCTGCGCCGAGGTCGGGATATGTTGGCGCGAGGCCGGAAGCGACCACCCGTGCGGCGGCCTCGATCAGCCCACCCCCCGATTTGCCCACCATTTCCTCGAGCGCGTCGAGCAGGTGGCGCAGCTGGCCAAGCTTTAACGGGCGGATCTCGAACTGCCTGCCGCCAAGGCTGATGGTTTCGCTCATCGCTCTACTCGTTGACGCTGAGCGTGCCGATCGCGCCGGTCGCGTCGGCAAAGGCGCTGAAATCGAATTCCTGAATCTCGTAATCGTCGATCTTGGTCGGCAGCGACAGCTTTGTCGCGGTACAGGCGTTCAACACCAGCGCCAGCCCGGCCGGCACCCCCTGCGTCGTCTTGGTGGTGTAGAACGTCGCCTTGAAGGTCGGGGTGAAGCCCATCAGCTGGTTGGTCAGCGCCAGCTTCTTCCCGGAACTGGTATTGTAGACATAGCTGATCAACAGCGCCGCGCCGGCATCGGCGGCGGCAAAAGTGTAGATGCCGGTCGTCAGGTTGACCGAATACTCGCCCGCCGCGGCAGGCGTCGTCACCTGCGTGAAGCGATCGCCGGCGTTGGTTCCGGTGGCATAGAAAACGCCCAGATCATCGACGTAATTGGCGGCATTCGTGACGGTCGCCGTGTACGGGGTGGTGGCCGGCACCACCGCCGCTTCGTTCTCCGATACGGTCAACTGGCCGATCGCCGGGGTCTGGCCGAAAAACAGATCGCCGTAGATCGCGCCAAAAATGCGGGCGAACTTGGCCTTGCCGGTGATCTTGCCCTGGCCGCGCGCGATATCGAGCGGGAACTGGAACTGGCCCCATAATTCCTTGGTCGTCCAATCCCAGTCGATCTGCACGTCCTGCAAGATGCCGAACTGATCGGGGCCGATACCCGATCCGGTCACATCGGTACGGTTGCCCCACAGCGCTCCGGCGCCGAATGCGAGCTGCATGTCAGAAGTCTCCTGAACAGGATGAAGAAGGCGCCGTTAGAGGCAGAGGATTTCGATGGGGATCGTGGCGACCGCCTGGTCGCGTCGGACTCCCTCATTGGTTTCGACCTTGCCGGCGATATACGCATGCTGGACCATTTCCGGCTGCCCCAGATCCTGCATTCCGGTTACCGCCGACGGCGCGAGCGCCGCCTCGACCGCATCGATCAGCGGGTTGAGTACGGTCGCCGGCGCCACGTGGGGGTCGCTGGCATGGGCGTACACGTAAAGCTCGACGAAGAGCCGCCACACCATTGGTGCGCCCAGCGCCGGCACCGCCGCGGTTTCGGTCTTCTGGCGCATGTAGAGCGCCGGCTGTTCGGCCGGGGTCAGGTTGCTCCAAGGGCGCATCCGGCGCGCCACCGTGACAAAATTGGCCGCCGCCGCGACGCGCGTGAACAGCGCCGCATAAATGGTCTCGCGCTCGATCATAATGCTGCGACCACCAGCGCGGGATCACTCGCCGTCGTGGCCAGGCGCCGAACAAACCCCGACACCGGCGCGACGGTGCGGTATTGCGACAGCAGCGTCTTCACGTCGTCGCTCATGTCTTTCTGCGAATAGCTGACGGTTTCGCTGCCGCTGACCGAACCGGATATCTCGCCGATGCGGGTTCGTTCCGCATAGCGCTGGCTGACCAGCTCGATGCAGGCCTGCGCGATGTCGGGTGGTGTCGTCGCATAGCCGGCGGTGTAGGTGAGGATTACGTTTTGCGCGCGCCGGGTAAAAACATAGCCGCGCAAGGCGAGCTCGGTCGGGGTGAAGACGTAGCCCGCCCCGAAGCCGCCATCGCTCGGCGCCGGCGGGATCTGGAGGCCGTCGATCGACAGCGATAGCATCGCGGTGACCGGGAAATTGGCGAAGGCGAGGCGTTGCCCGCCGCCGCCATCGCGTACCTCCTGCCAGTCGCCCTGCGCGATCTGGCGGTTGAGCCAGCTCTGGATGAACTGGCTGGCAGCCGTGATCAGCCGCGTCAGCAGCGCATCGTCGGTGTCGGGAAACGGGGACTGACCGGTCTGCAGCCACGCCTTCACGTCATCGAGCGTCGTCAGGTCGCCAAACGCCATTTGCTCAGGCTCCGGGAGAATGAGAACGGCAAAATCACCCTGGCGGCTCGGAGGACACGGTGGAATGGCCTCTCCCCGTTGCTCTCCGCACCGCCGCGGCGGGCCTCAGCCGTTGCCGATATTGGTGATGACACCCATCGCAAACGGTGCGTAGACGGCCAGCACCTCTTCGGCATAGACGCCAACCTGGCGCTGGCGGGTCACCACCGGCCAGTCGATCTGGTAGTAATCCTGCCGGGTCTTTACCTCGGCGACGTTGGGCACCTCGTTCGACTGGTACTGCACCGGCAGGTTCTCGGCCCAGCCGATGATCGTGCCGGGCGGGACGCGCGGGTGGATGCGCACCGGGATGCGCAAGCCGCCATTCAGCGCGAACGGGTTGAAGTAGAACGACACCGCACCGGCAGCGGCGAGATCATAGGCGTTGCCGTCACCGCTAACCTGGTAGTGCAGCAGCGGTCCGGAGGCGTTCGACAGCACCTTGCTGGTGATGTTCTTCAGTTCCTGAACATTGACATAAAGTACGGTCGGCGACACCTGATAGAGGTCCCACATCTGCTGGAACATCGTGTCGATCTCGATGACCGAGCCGCGCCCCGAGGCGGTCAGCGCGCTGCCGGTCCCCGCCGTGCCGGTAGGCATGCTGCTCACATAGGCGTTCGAGCCCGTCTTCAGCGCGCTCGTCAGGAGCCCGTCATAGGCGTAGCTCGGATTGGCCGAGTTGTCTGCGGTGATCGCGGTCGCGGCCTGGCCGGTGCCGGCCAGCGGCGCGGAGAACGCCGCCGAGTTGACAGTGGTGATGGTTTCCAGCTTCTCGGCGCCGGCCGTGCCGACAAACCAGGCATAGGCAACGGCGCCCCGGATCGCGGTGACGCTGGCAAACAGCGTCTCGCCCAGCGTGACCGCCTGGGTTGCAGCCGCGCTCTGGTTGGATGAGCCGCCGGCCAAAACAAAGGTATTGCCGTCGGCGCCGTTGATTGTCTTGGTTGTGGCGACGCCATCGGCCAGGCTGGAATTCTGAAAGCCCTCGAGGGTCAGTGCGACGACGATCACCGAATAGGTCGCATTCGGTAACGTCGCCCCGGAGCCCGAGGCCGACAGCACCGGCGTGGCGGGCGTTCCCAGCTGCAGCGATGCGTTGCCGCCGAGGATCGCCATCTCCTCCTTCAGCATCAGCTTCTGCAGCAGGCGGAAGGTCATCCGCGCCTGGATGTCCTCGAAGTGGCGGCCGGCGCTGATCGCTTCGTAGGTCGCCGAATCCTCCTCGCCGATCGTCACGAAGGCGGCCGATTTGGAAGCGGTCGCATACGACATCTGGCCGGAGCGCTGACCCTCCGGCACCCAGCCCATCGCGTCGAAGCCGGAGCCGACTAGCGCCGTCACCTGACGCCAATTGGTCGCCGTGCCGGTGCCGCCGCCGATCCGCGGCAGCGCGTTGCGGATTGGCGTCACAAACGGATAGAGGTTTTTGGCTGGCGCCTGCAAATCGTAGGCGACGAGGCCAGTGCCGGTGGAAATCGATTTGGTGATCTGGTCGTCCGGCGAGCGCAGCGCGCCCTTGACCAGATCGAGCGTGTCCTGGGTCGGGTTCATCGGTGTGGTCCTTCCGCTCGGGCATCAAAAAACCCGGCGGCCCTCGTCGAGAGGGAGCCGGGTCCGGGTTTGGGGGGTACGGGTACGGGTACGGAAAGTTATCGCGCCTGTCGGCCGCCGGGCGTGATCGGGTTGGCGTGCGCCGCCTTGATCAGGGTCAGGGTGCGCTCCTCCTCGCTCATCCGAGCGAGCGCGGCGACAACATCGTCGGCCGGTGCCGGCATGCCGCCACCATCCTCGCGCTTCGCGATGCCGGCGAAGCCGCGCGCGGCGGTCTGCGGCGGCAGCGGCGTGCGGGCGATCGCCTCAACCCGCGTCTGCAACGCGTCTAGGCGCGGCATGATTGCCTCGGCGAGCTTGGCGAGGCCGGCGGTGAACTCGGCAGCATCGGCCCGGCGCGCCTTCCGCAGCGTGTTCACCGTCGCCAGTGCGGCGAGTTCGCTCGCCGCCGGGTCGTCGCTGTCGCTGTCGTTCGCCGGCGCGGCGTTCTCCTGCCCCATCAGCGACTCCACGAAATCGCGCAATTCGGCCGTGATTTCCTGCAGATGCTGGGGTAATGGGGCGCCGTCCGGCGCCGTCGCCGCTTCCGCCGCGATATTGTCGTGCAGCCAGTCGAGAGCGACGACGATCTGCGCCAGGCGGCTGGTGTCGGCCAGAGCCTTGCGCGCCGCATCCGGCAGGCGGAGGTTGGCGGTTGCTGCCGCCAGCGGCCCGTTGCGATCGATTTTCGCCCGCCAGGCGGCGATGATCCGCGCCTTGATCAGCTCAAGCTCGGCCTCAGCGTAGCGGTGCGCATTGTGCGCCTGGTGGATGTAGGCCCAGGCGGCGCGAATGTGGCGCTCGGTATCGAGCGGATAGCGCTTCCGCTTGTCCGGGCGATAGCCTGGGTCCGCATAATCGACGCCGCTGTCAGGACCGCGGCCGCCGCTTTCGGCACTTGTCATTCTGCCTCCCGCTTTGGGACCAATCGAACGCTTCCAGCAATCGAATACCGCTTCGGGATTGGCCGGGCGGTCGACGACCGAGATCTCCGTCAGGTGCAGGCCGGTGATGAGCCGGCGATCCGCCGCGTCACGGGCGGTGACCCTGCCGCCGATCGAGAAGCCCTTGTAAACGCCCTCGACGACTTTCTGCCACGCATCGGCATCGACGATCTTGGCGGCGAGATAGAGGCCTTTGCCGTCGACCGCGGCTTCCTTGGCGATCCCGACCGCGGAGGCCTGGTGCATCTCGCGGATGTTGGCGAAGCTCATGTAGTCGTCGAGCGCCGCGGCCAAGGCTTCCCGCGTCACGGTCTCACCCTGATCGTCCTCAGTCTCGGTCGAGGCGTAGCCCCACACCATCCGCTGCTCGGCCGCGACCTTGGCGATCGGCCAGTAAAAACGCATTGCAAATCTCCCGAGTTCGTGCCGTCCGGGATATCCCGTCTAGCGCATGCCCAATGACGGCAGCGGCACGCGTTCCGCTTCGACTATCCATGGCCGCCTTCGCCGTCGACACCGATTGCTAATTGCTGAGGTTTATGGCGCTCACGGCATCGTGTCGCCACTTGCGGTCGTCGTGACGCTGTCGGCGTTGATATGGTCGGCGGCATTGGTCTGTGTCGCGGCAGTTGTCGGCGAGGCGTTCATGTCAATTCACCGTCCAGGTGCCTTCGTGGCCGGTCGAGATCCAGCTGCCGGATAGCGCGGTCAGACAGATCGAGCTGTCAGGTGCGGCGCTGGCGATGTTTCCCCCAGAGGCGCTCACCGATGTTCCAATCGCAATGTGGTTGCCGCCGGCGGCGATTATTTTCAGCGTTTGCGCCGCCTGAACAATAAAGCAATAACGGCGGCCGATGCTGATGGGCGGCAACGACAGATCAACTTCACCTGCCGCGCCAAAATTATCGAACGTCGTGCCGCTATCGGTCGTAGCGATGTTGTAATTCGCAGTTTTCGCCGCGACCATAGTGGGACTGAGCAATGGCCCATCGACCTGTACGACACCGGCACCCTTCGGCGCGATCTCGCAGGAGACGTTGGTGTCGGCGCCGGTGCACGACCATTTCGGCGCGACGCCGGTCGCGCCGTTGGCGATCTGGCTGTAGTTGACCGCCGACGCCGTGTGCACCGCTTGCAGGATGGTGGCGTGGCCATTGCCGTTGAAACTGATCGTGTCGTTCGCGAAGACCTGCGAGACGCCGTGGTTATTGCCGTCGCTGTCGGTGCTGTAGATGTAGGCGCCCTGAGTGTTGTCGCTGGCTCGCCAGTCGATCAACATGCCCTCGCCCATGTCGATCGCGACACCGACCCCGCTGGTGCCGGTATCGCCGGTGAGCGCGTCGCTCTGGAACAAGATGCCGGTGTTCCATGTATCGGAATTCTTGCCGATCACGAGCGCGGTGGCGCTCGGGTTGGTAGGCGAGCCGCCATAGGTCGGGTCGCCGCCGGCCGTCAGCTGCAGCCCGATCGTCGCGCCGACCCCCGAGCCATAGGGATAATTCGTGTAGTTATTGCTTTTGTTCTTGACCGCGACTTCGATGCCGTAGCTGGCATCGGCACCGGCTTCATGCTGCACGTCGAAATAGCCGGCCCAGCCAATATCGCAGCACGGCAGCGTCGAATCGTTGATCAGCGCGCCGGCGACGCCGATCGGCGCACTCTGGTTGAGGTCATTGCCGTCGCTCGCCCGCGTCATGCCTACGACGGCAAAGCCGCCGCGGGTCGACATCGAGAGGAACTGCGCGTCGCGCGGCAGCCAGTCGGCGCAATAGGTGCCGGTCGGGCAGAAATTGTCGCCATGCTGCGAGGTGTTGCGCGTCGCGAAGGTGCCGACGGCATTGCCGACCATCAGCCGGCCGTCGAGGCGCCAGATGATTGGCGTGCCGCCGTCGATGTCGGACCAGAACGACCCGCGTGCCGAGACGAGTCCCGCGCCGGCTCCGGCTCCGGCGTTGGCATTCATCGTAAAGCCGGTTGCGGTGATGCCGCCGGCGACGGTCGTGCCGGCGGCGATGCCCGGCCCGTCCAGCAATTGCCCGACCGCCAGCCCGGCCGTGCTGTCGCAGCCGGTGACCGCGGCCGACCCGTTCGCCGTCGTGCAGCTCATCGTCGCAGCGACGACGCCGGTCGCAAAGCCGCCGAAGCCGAGATTGTCGCGCGCGCTCGGCAACACCGCGTTGGAGGCATCGGTTGCCATTGCAGCGCCCGGACTGGCGCCAGCCAGTGCCGGTGCCGCCGGCAGCGCGAAGACGACCGTCAGCAACGCCGGAAGGAGGGAACGCCGGGTTCTCGGATTGGCGCGGTACGTCCACCGTTCGGCAGCCCGATATTGTGTCAACATCACCTGCCCTCCAGGACGACGACGGTCGAGCCCGCCGCGCTGATCGCGTGCACCTCGCTGGCGGCGACGATGGCGCTTTCCCAGCACATCGAGCCGCCCTGGTGGCCGGGCGCCGTCGCGCCTTCGATCGCCCATCCGGCGCCGGCGACTGCGGGATGGTCGAAGGCGAGGGTCACGAGGCCGGTATCGATGTTCATCAGGCAGAGATAGCGGCGGCTATTGCTCGACCCGAGTATCGTGTCAGCCCCGGCGACGAGCGTAACGACGGTTTGGGTGATCGGCAGGCTGGTTGGCGTCACGACCTCTGCGGCTTGGGTCACCGGGGCGATCCCAAGCAACAGGGCGGCTACCAGCCCGGCAAGTGGGCTGCGCATTGAGAGGCTCCAAAGTTGCAAGGTTTGTGATTGCGGGCGGCGCAGGTGCCGCCCGCGCCCGTCATCGAGGACCGGCTCTTCGCCGCAGCGCGGCACGAAGGTGGGCGGATACTATGTGTCGCTCGACGCCGCCAGCGGCACCGGCCCGGCTCGGCCATAAACCAGCGCCGCTTCACCACCGGCGATCGGAGGAAAGCCCAGAGCGTCGCGTGCCTCGTTGACGGTGTAGATGCCGTCGCGGACATAGATGTCGAGCATCTTGGCTTGCTCTGCCGGATCGGCCGGACGCAGGTCGATCCAGGCGAATTCGAGGTCGGCCTGGCCCATGCGGTCCTGGATGACATGGTCGGCCAGCCGCTTGACCCAGCCCATCAGCGGCGCAAGGCCCTCGGCAAGCGCGGCCTCCTGGGCGGTCTCGGCGGTGGCGCGGTTGATCTGGCGGGTGAACGGGGTCGCCGGCAGCGAGAACGCGTAGCAGACGATGCGCGCCAGCCACTCGTCGAATTCGTCCTTGTAGGGCGCCTCCTGGAAGGCGTGGTAGGTCGTGCCACTCGGACCCCAGACGAGGCGCGAGCGGGCGGCGGTATTGCCGGCGAGCACGCTGTCGAACCATTCCTGGAACTGCCGGATCTGTTCGACATTCCAGCCGTCGGGCGCGGTCAGCAACCCAGGCGGGACGTTGCCCTCGGTGAAGTGCTGCAGCTGCATCGCCTGCCGCCGCAGGGCGATGTTGACGGTCATGATGATCTGTTCGACCGGTCCAAAGCCGTAGGCCTTGTGCGGGCGTGGATTGCGCGGCAGGTACAACAGCTCGTCGCTGCTCAACAGCTTCCACGGCCGGCCATGGATGACCTGCTCGAAGGCCGGCGCCGGCGGACGCGGACGCCGTCCGGTCTCATCGAGCAGCACCTTGATCGTCGCTCCGTCAACCACATCGAGGCCGATGATCTCGCCGGCGCGGTTGCGCCGCAGCTCAAGCGCTGGGGCGTCGATCACCAAGAGGTCTTCGACCAGCTCGCGCAGCCAGGTCGCGAACGGTCGATCGCCATCCGGCCGGCGCCAAAACTCGGCGAGCCGCGCGCCGCGCGCCTGCACGTCGTCGTCCGGGCGCTGCGTCGTGCGCCCCTTGATCGTCCAGTCGAGGCGCTCGAGCTGGTCCTTGCGCGTCTCGATCGCCAACCGCGTGATGTCGTGGCTGTCGGCCAGTGCGCGCAACTCGCCGAATGACACCGGCTCATAGGCGCGTGGCGTGTAGATCGTGTTGACGCCGACCGGGAAATCCCACAACCGAAGCCGCTCGGGTTCGAGCGGGGCCAGCGGGTAGCCGGGCGAGAAAATTCCTTGCCCCGGTTGGAAAACCGTTGCGAACTGGGCTTCAAGGCCCTGCTGGCCCCAGGTATAGGAGAGGTTGAGGGGGGTGCGTACCCCGTTATCGGGAGGCATTGGGCGTCACTCCCTAAAAGCTGGAGAGGGCTGACCGCTTCCAGGTATTGGGCGCGGTGCAGGCGTAGAAGTAACTGGCGTCAAACTCGACCTGACCGGTCTGGCAGGCGGCCGAGCTCGAGGCCGGCGCGCCGGTCGCCGGAAACATGCCGTTGGCCGAGGCAGTGGCCGGCGTCGTTGACATGATCCGGAAGTTGGAGCCGTCAAACTCCAGCCGGACCACCTCGTAATTTCCGCCATAGAGCGTCAGCGCGCTTTGCGAACCGCGCGTTCCGGGGATCAGGATCGCGCCGCCGCTGGTGCCGTTGACCTGCACGCTCAGCGTCTTGTTGTTGTCGGTAGCGAAACTCATTGACCAGCCTGCGGCAACCGCCGTGGTTGAGGGCAGGGTCACGGTCAGGCTGGCGATCGGCGAGTTGAAGTTGGAGATGGTAGTCCCGCAATCGGTCGGGCCCGCCGCATAGCTGCTGACCGCCGGGAAAATCCATTTCGCCGCGCAACCGCTACCGGTCAGGCCGATTGCGGCGGCGCTGGCCGGGGTCAACCGCACGACCCGGAAATCGGCCCCGTCGAATTGCAGCAGCGCCATCTCGTAGTTGCCGGCGGCGAGCTGCAGCGAAGTGACCGCGGCACCGCTGCCCGGATAGAGGATGTTGCCGCCGTTCGTCGGATTGACCTGAACGGCGGCGATCTTGTTGTTGTCGTTGGCGATTGCCAGCGTCCAGCCGGTGTTGATCGTATCGATCGACGGCAAGGTGACGGTGAGGTAGCCGAGCGGGCTGTTATAGGCCGAGATCGCGGTGCCGTTGTCGGCCAGCGCCGCGCTGTAGGTGCTGACCGCGGGAAACAGCCAGCGCGACAGCCCGCCGATGCCGGCCAGGCCCAGTTGCTGCGCCGTCGCCGGCGTCACCTGCTCGAGGCGGAAATTTCCGCCGCCGTCATATTGCAGCGTGACGTACTCGTAGAAATTGCCGGCCAGAGTCAGCGAGGTCTTCTCCGAATGGTTGGCCTGCGGATAAAGGATCTTGCCGCCGTTGGTGGCGTTGACCTCGATTTCCAGTGCCTTGCCGTTGTCGGTGGCAAAGCCCATCGACCACCCGGCCGGCAGCCCCGTCACGGGCGGCAGCGTCACGGTCAGCCCGGCGCTGGTATTGAAGCTCGACAGCACGGTGCCGTTGTCGCCGAGCGTCGCCGCATAGCCGGCGCTCGACGGGTACGCCCAGTTTCCCGGCCAATCGCGGCTCTCCATGCCGTTTGCCGCCAAAGTGCCGCGCGTCGCGGCGACCACCCGAAAGTTGTTGCCGTCCGACTGAAGCTGCAAATACTCGTAGTTGCCGGGACCGAGCGTCATCGACGACACCGCCTTGCCGCCACCCAGGATCTGGCCGGATGACGTGGTGACGCTGAGGCCCTTGCCGTTGTCGGTGGCAAAGCCCATCGACCAGCCGGGGTTGACGGCGTTGGGCGCCGGCAGGGTCACCGCCAGCGCCGCGCCCGGCGCGTTGAACGACGACAGCACCGTGCGGTCGTCGATCGGCGCTGCGGTGTAGCTCGCCGCGGCCGGAAACTGCCAGCGGGACCAGTTGCCGGAGCCGACGATCTCGATGCCGGCGGATTGCGGCCCGCGATTGACGACGAGGCCCGAATAGGTTGGGTTGACCAGCACATTGTGCGTGCTTGCGGTCGCGTTGACCGCGGTGGTGCAGCCGAAATAGGGCGACACGAAGGTGTTCATGCCGTCATGGGCGAAGGTGATGCCGAGACAGGTCGGCGACACCTCCATGTCGAAGGCAAAGATCGTGTTCGCATAGTTGTACCCGTGTTCGAGCAGCAGCGCGGTGCCGCCGGTGGCGGCGGCCGAGCCGGCGCCGGAGATGCGCGAGAATTCGGTCTGCTCGAGCGCGAGTCCGGCAGCGCCGCCGGCAGAGTCGGCGATCGCGAAGACGTCGGAATCGAGCACGTAGTTGAGTTGAAGCCCGCCGGCGCCGGCGGCGGTTGCGGCATTGTTGACGACGAGGTGGTCGAGCTTCAGCGAATTGTGCGCGTCCGAGAAATCGGTCTTGCCGATCACCACCGCATAGGACGGCGTGTCGGCGTCGACGAACAGCGTCCCCTGCTGCTTGAAGTAGAAGCAGTTAGCTGGAGCGCTCACCGTCCCACCCGAGCATTCAACCCGCAGGACCGGACCAGCGGCGACGCTGCGCCCGTCGATCCTGGCCCCCTCGGAAATCAGGCGGAAGCCCTTGCTCGCCTGGCCGGCATAGTCGATCGTCAGCGCTGCCGTCACCTTGTAGGTGCCGGCGGGAATATGCACCGGCCAGTTGTTGGTGATGGCGGTGTCGATCGTCGTCTGGAGCGCCGAGGTGTCGTCATGGCTGTCGTCGCCGACCGCGCCGTTGCACCTGACGTCGATCCACGGCCGCCCCGAGCACATCAGTACGTCGCCGTTCATCGTCGCGGTGCCAGTGGTCGACAACGTCGAGAAATTCCCGGGCGACTGCGCCAGCGCGCTCCACGCGGCCATCATGCAGCCGGCCAGCGCCGCCGTCGTCAGCGCATGGTCGATCCACCTCATCGCCGGCATCGCCTCACCACCGGCGCGCGGCAAAGGCCTGGCCGGTCGTCGCGCCGTAGAGGCTGACCGCCCCGGCCGGCTTGTAGCCCGACGGCGTCGCAAACAGGCCACCATTGGCCGCGAGCTGGATGCTGGCGCCACTATCCGAAGCGACGCCGACATCCGAGACCCACAGCGCTGCGGCGGAATTGTTCTGCACCAGGTAGCCGTTGGCCGGCACGATGCCGCCGAACAGCGTCTGGGCGCTGCCGCCGGCCGCCACCGTGCCGCTGCCGTCGCTCGCCGTGCTGCCGGCAGCGTTGATGACCGGCAGCGGGTTTTGCGGCCCGACCGGGGTCGACACGCCCGACGCGTCGGTCGCAGCCGGCGCGTGCAGCGGAACCAGGTTGCCGTTGCCGTCGATTTCGGTCGCCAGCGACTGCACGCTGGTGTTGGCGTCTTTTACGAGAAGCGTCATCGAGCCTCACTCCCTTTCCCGGCAAGCTGCCGATAAGCCTCGAAAATTCCATCCCCTGCCGGCGGCGCGACCAGGAGTTCCGGTGATCGCCCAGACCAGCGCATCGACCCGGTCGGGCGAATAGCCCGCGACGTTGCGGTCGAAATCGGCGGTAAACGAGCACATCTGGTCTTCGAGTTGCGGGAAAGCGCCGACATGGTGGATGCGGCCCTGCTCGTAGAGCGCCGCTACCGGCTCGGCCCGCGCCGCCTTGCCGCGCGACGCGCGCACGGCACCGAACGGCACGTTCGGATCGATCATCCTGAGCGTCGCCTCGACCATCTCGCCGCCATTGTTGACTTCGCCGACGATGCGGTCGGCCTGGTGCGCGGTATAAGCGGCCGTCGCGACGCGCGCCCATTCGGCCGGCGCATAGCGGCCCGAGGCGTCGGCCAGCACATAGGCGTGGCCCAGCGCGTCGCGGCCGGCGACGACGATGCCGGTCTCGTCGGCATGCTCGCCCGACCCGGCCGCCGGGTCGATCGCCACCACCACCCGCACGAGCTTGGCCGGCGCGCTCGACCGCACCGCCTCGATGATGCCGCGTTGCCACAAGGCGCCGGGCATGTCGTCGAGGATCTCGGCGTCGAGCTCCTGCCGGCCGAGCCTTGTTCCCTCGTAGCGCCGCACGATCTGGTCGAGAAACGCCGGCGCCAGATTGGCGCGGTTGGCTGCGGTGCGGCCGCGCGTCACAATGACGTGCGGATCGGCAACGAGGCCGCGCACCAGCTTTGTCGGGCGCGGCGTCGTGGTCACGACGGCGCGCGGGTCGGCGCCGAGCCTGAGCCCGAACATCAGCATGTCCCAGGCCTCCGGATAGCGCCACGCCGCCAGCTCGTCGCACCACGCGAAATCGTGCTGCGGGCCGCGCAGCCGCTCCGGCTCGTCGGCGCTGTAGGTTGTGGCCACGGCGCCGTTCGGCCATGTCAGCCGCCGCTTCGACGGCTCGTACAACGGCCGCTTCCAGGGAGGCGCAATCGCCAGGAGGCCGCTCTCACCCTCGACCATCACGTCGCGCGCATCGGCCGCCGTCGGCGCGACGAGCGCGATGCGGCGCGCCTGATGCGCCCCAACGCGCGCCCGCACCAGTTCGGCACCGGTGCGCGTCTTGCCGAAGCCGCGCCCCGCCAGCAACAGCCACACCCGCCAATCGCCCTCGGGCGGCAGCTGCTCGCGCCGCGCCCGGTACGACCAATCGTATTTGACGGTCAGCGCCTGCTCGCGCGACAGCGACCAGACAAGGCTATTCCTCACCGCCTCCGGCAGCGAGGCGAGCGAGCTCGCGTGCAAGGAATTCACGAGGATCCTCCGCTTCGTCGTCGGGAGCGTCATCCTCATGGCGCCGTGCCGGCAGCGGGAACATGCCGAGATGCCGCGCTATTGCGTCGAGCGCTGCCTTCTTGTCGTAGAGCTTGACGCGGGAATGGCTCGGATCGGAACCGGGGACGATCTCCGAGATCGCCGCCGCGTCCTCCTCGCTCAATTCCTTCAGCGCCTTGATGACGAGCCCGTCGGGACCCCAATCGACGATGTGCCGCAGATCGGCAAAGGCGATCCTGGCATATTCGGCGAGGACGCGCTCCGGGGTAATCCCGAGCCGCGCGGCGCGCGCCGCAACCTCCTCGATTTCGCCCGGCCTCGGCTCATCGGCGCTGTTTTTCCGGCTGCGGCGCTTGCCCGTTGCCGGGGAGCCAGGACGCCGGGGAGACCGAGTTGCCAAGAACGACTCTGTGACGAGAGGTGCGATCGGGCCGTCGCCGGCCCAGTTCCGTCAGTATGGTGATCTTATATCAGATCGATCCGGATTTGTCAACGACATAAAATGCGATTATAACAACTATTTCGGCCGGCCGAGATGGGCTTCGAGGGCGCCGAGCGCGGCGACGAGGATCCCCGAGGCAGCTTCCTGGCTGACCCGGCGCCCGCTCCACCCTTGCTCCAACGCCCATTCCTTCAGCGACCGCTCCCAGCCGAGCACATGCCACAGGCACGACCCGGCCGGCGAGGCGAGGCCACCGACCGCCTGGATCGCCCGCCGCACTGCCGCGCGGGCCGCCTCGATGCGCAAGCCGGGGCCGTCGCGGTCGGGGCGCGGGCCGCGCTCGCCCATGCGCAGGTGCGACAGGTCGAGCGCGCGCAGCGGGTCGAGTTGGGCAAGGGCAAACCGCGCGCGGAAATCCTCGCCCGCCTGCCGCATTCCCGCGCTGATCGAACCGCGCCGCTCCATGATCGCAAGCGTGTCGACGGCGCGGTAAGGCCGGGCCGGATGACCCGAAGCGTCGCCGATCGGCCGGTCGAGGCGTTCGATGGGGCCGTGTTGCCGGCGCTCGGGCGTCGGCCCGTTATCCGGCACGGCGCGGCGCGAAAATTTATCGCTTCGGGGTATCGGCATCGGCGCTCCTTTGGGGGGTAAAACGTGAACGATTGGGGCGCGAAGCCACCCGCGCGGCTCGCTCGAGCCGGCGCAGCGACTGCAGCGAGGGCTGACGCGCCACGTCGCCGCGTTTGCCGCCGACCGCTGCCGCGAGCGCGTCGCTCTCGCGCTGCCATTGCCGCGCGGCGGCACTGCCATCGGCAAGATGGCACCTGGCATGGTGCCGCGGACAATAGGCCGAGCCGGGCTGGCGGGGAGCGCCGCACACATCCGGCGCCGCTTGCCCGTGACCGACGTCGTCAAGAACAAATGCGCAGCCTTCGGCCGCCTCGCCAGCCTGCTCCCCGACGTGCGGTGTTGCTGTTGGTTTGATCCGCATGCGCCCCGCCTCTTGTCAAACACGCACGTCTCATATATTATGTTTTTAGCGATGTCAATATCGCAATTAGGATGACGGCAAATGGATCCGATCTGGTTCAACCGTGCGCTTGAGCGGGCCGGCGTGTCGCAGGCCGATCTCGCCCGCCATCTGCGCCTCGCGCCGTCGGCGGTCTCGCGCATGGTCAAGGGCGAGCGCCAGATGAAGCTGTTGGAAGCGGTCCAGATCGCGACCTTCCTCGGCGTCTCGCAGGAGGAAGTGCTGCATCATGCCGGCGGCGGCATGGATGCCCCGCCGCGCGCGTCCTCGGGACTGACCACGCCGGCACGACGCGGCCGGCCGCCGCGCGGCACGGTCGATCCGGTCGGCCCGCCGCGTGTCGAGCCGATCCCGATCCGCAGCGCCGCGCGCGGCGGCGGCGACCAGGAGATGTTTCTCGGCGACGGGCCGATCGGCTACACGACGCGCCCCGCCAACCTGACCGGCGTGCGCGGCGCTTACGCCATCTACATGGTCGGCGACAGCATGGAGCCGCGCTATGAGCAGGGCTGGCTGTTGCACGTCAACCCATTCAAGCCGCCGACCCGCGGCCGCGACGTCGTCGTCTACAAGGAGGGCCAGGCCGTGCTGATCAAGCAGTTCGTGCGGTGGGACGACGACACGCTGGTATTGCGCCAGCTCAACCCGCCGGCCGAGCTGCGCATCCCCCGCGGCGAGATCCGCGAGTGCCACCTGATCGTCGGGGTCGATCAGGAAGGGTAAAGCGCGGCACGCTCGCAGCAGGGCTACGCGGGCCGCGCGGCGGGTTTGTCATCGTGGCGCCGGCGGACTACGATTGCGGCAACGCCATGCCCCCGGGAGAGGAGTCGCCGACATGCCCACGACCTTCGCCGTCAATGACATGACGATCCACCGGATCGTCGAGCAGGAATACGGGTTCACGCCGCTATTCGACTTCCTGCCAACGCTCAGCAAGGAGGTCTACGAGGAAAACCGATCCTGGCTCGAGCCGGCCGGCTGCGACCCCAAGACCGGCAATGTCGTACTGTGCTTCCAGTCCTATGTCGTCAAGACGCCGCACCACAATATCCTGGTCGATGCCTGTATCGGCAACGACAAGACGTTCCCGCTGCGGCCGGCGTGGAACGGCAAGAAGGACGCCAACTGGATGGTAGCGCTGAAGGCAGCCGGTCTCGGCGTCGAGGACATCGACTTCGTCATGTGCACCCACCTGCACGGCGACCATGTCGGCTGGAACACCAAGCTCGAAAACGGCCGCTGGGTCCCAACCTTCCCGAAGGCGCGCTACCTGTTCTCGAAGAAGGAATACACGTACTGGAGCGAGGTGCACCAAAAGACCCCGCTCGACAATATCTCGGAGAGCGTCTTGCCGGTCATCGAGGCCAACCGGGCCGACCTCATCACCAGCGACCACGAGCTCAACGACCACATCCGCCTGACCCCGACTCCGGGCCACACGCCCGACCATTTCGCGGTTTGCGCCGGGCGCGGCGGCGACAAGGCGGTGTTCACCGGCGACTTGATCCACTCGCCGATCCAGGCCCGCTATCCCGAGCTGGTCATGCGCGTCGATACCGACCGCGACCAGGCCGTCGCGACGCGGCGGCGCTTTTTCGAGCGCTACTGCGACACCGACACGCTGTGCTGCACGATGCACTTCCCATCGCCCTCGGTCGGCCACATCAAGCGCTGGGGCGACGGCTTCCGCATGGAATACGTCAAGGGCTGATCAGGCCGGCCACCGCAACACCGGCTTGATCGTCGCGCCCGAGCTGGCATCGGCCGCCGCCCGGTTGATCTCCGCAAACTCGTAGCGGGTGATCAGCCGGTCGAGCGGGAACTGCCCGGCCATGAAGAGGTCGACTAGGCGCGGGATGAATTCGCCCGGTTGGCTGTCGCCCTGGATGACGCCGCGCACCGTGCGGCCGCCCTGCAACACCGGCATCTCGAAGCTGACTTCGGTGCCGGCGCGGGCACTGCCGACCAAAACACACGTGCCGAGCCCGCGCAGCCCATCGACGGCCATGCGGAACACCTCCGGCATCGCCGAGGTTTCGAGCGCGAAATGGGTGCCGCCGCCGGTGATCCGGCGGATCTCGGCCAGGGTCTCCCCGCCCCGGCTTTCGAGTGCATGGGTGGCGCCCAGTTCGCGCGCCAGCGCGAGGCGACCGGGCAAGCGGTCGACCGCAATGATTGGATCGCATTGGGCGACCTTTGCCGCCATCAGCCCGGCGAGCCCCACCCCACCGACGCCGTAGATCGCAATCGACCGGCCAGCGATCGAACGCCCTTCGGGTTGCATCACGTTGAGCACCGCGCCGGCGCCGGTCTGCAACCCGCACCCCAAGGGGCCGAGCAGCTCAATCGGCGCGTCGCGGCGGATCTTGACGACATCCTTGGCCGGCGCCACGGCGAAGGTCGCAAACGAGGATTGCTGGAAAAAACAGGAATAGACCGGCGCTCCGTGACGGCTCATCGGCGTCGAGCCGTCGACCCGCCTGCCGCTCGACTTGAGCGTCCGGGCATTGACACAATACGAGGTCCGCTCGGCCCGGCACGGCTCGCAGTCGCCGCACCACGGGAACGAGATCACGACCGGATCGCCGGGCGCGAGATCGCTCACCGCCGCACCCACCGCCGCGACAATGCCGGCGCCCTCGTGCCCGCACACCACCGGGTAGGGCAGGTTCGGAAAATATCCGTCGCGGGCGTGCAGGTCGGTGTGGCACATCCCGCTGGCGACGATCCGCACCAGCACCTCGTCCGCTTGCGGCGCGGCAAGGTCGAGCGTCTGCAATTCGAACGGCGCCCCGCGCGCCGGCACAACCGCCGCCGTAATCTTCATCGCGCAACCCTCCTCCAGCCCGGGCGATCCGGGCGCTATGCTATTCTGTGGTCGCGGTAACGACCACCGCGAAGGGAGGGCCGAATGCGATCGTTTACCGAGTTGCTCGCGGCGTTCGCCGCCGCCGTGGTGGCCAATGACGGAGACGGCCTGGGCGCGCTGTTCATCCCCGACGGCGTCTATGCCGACGAGTTTTTCGGCCCGCACCGGGGCCGCCCTGCGATCGCCGCTATGCTGCAGCGCTTCCACGACACCGGCAGCGAGTATCGCTGGGACTTCCTCGATCCGGTCAGTGACGGCACAACCGGCTATGCCCGCTTCCGCTTCAGCTACCGCTCGCTATTGCCGGAAAGCATTGGTCGGCCGGTGGTGTTCGAGGGCATCAGCCAGTTTCGCTTTGAGGACGGCCTGATCGCACATTACAGCGAAGCCTTCGACCGCGGCGTCGCGCTGGTGCAGCTCGGCTTTGCCGCCGAGCGCATCCGGCGCGTCGTCGAAAAGGCCGCGGCGGCGCAGACCGGGAGCGCCGAGGGGCGCGCCCACCTCGCGCGGTTTTCGCGCTAGCCGCGCCCGTCGAGCACGCGGTCGACCATCGCCTGCGCGGCGCCGAGGTAGTTGGCCGGGTCGGTCAGCGCGCGTAGCGCGTCGGCGCCGAGCGGCCCGGCCACTCCCGGCGTTTCGAGGAGCACGTCGTAGAGCGGGCGGTCGCTTTCGATCGCGCTGCGACAGGCATCGTAGACGAGGTCGTGCGCCTCGTTGCGCCCGGTATGAGGGGCGAGGCCCATCATCACCGCCTCGGCAACGATCAACCCATGCGTCATGTCGAGATTGCGCGCCATGCGGACCGGATCGACGATCAGTCCGCCGAGCATGAAGGCGGCCTGATGCAATGCGCCGGCGGCATAGCCGAAGCTCTCCGGCAGCGCGATCCATTCGACATGCCACGGGCCGGTGGCGCGCTCGAAATCGCTGACCAGCGCATCGAGCATCAGCCCCGCTTGCTGGCGCAGTGCCTTGGCGGCGGCCAGGATCAGCTCGCACGAGATCGGGTTGCGCTTCTGCGGCATCGTCGAGGAGGAACCACGCCCGGCGACGAACGGCTCGGCCGCCTCGCCGAACTCGGTTGCCGACATCAGCATGACGTCGAACGCGATCTTGCCCAGGCTGCCCCCGAGCAGCGCCAGGAACTGCACGGTCTCGGCAATCGCGTCGCGCATGACATGCCAGGTGATCGCCGGCTCGCCGAGCCCCAATTCGCGCGCCAGCTCGCGGCGCGAGGCGAGGCTCGCCTCGCCCGGCCCGAGCGAGGCGAGCGTCCCGGCGGCGCCGCCGAACTGCACCACCAAAACGCGCGGCCTCAATTCGGCAAGACGCGCCGCGTGGCGGTCAAAGGCGGCGAGCCATACCGCCGCCTTGAAGCCGAAGGTGATCGGCAACGCGTGCTGCAGGTGGGTGCGGCCGGCCATCGGCGTGTCGCGCCAGCGCCGCGCGAGGCTGGCGAGGTGGCCCCGAACCGCCGCGAGGTCGGCCTCAACCAGGGCGAGCCCGTCGCGGATCTGCAATACCGCCGCGGTGTCCATGATGTCTTGGGTCGTGGCGCCCCAATGCAGATAGCGCCCGGCCTCCCCGGCACGCTCGGCGAGCTGGCGCACCAAGGGCAGGATCGGGTAGCCGACGACCTCCGTCTCGCGCTTGAGGCGCACCAGATCAAGCGACTGAGGTTCCGCCGCGGCGGCAGCGGCGGCCGTCGAGATCGCCGCCGCGGCCTCGTGCGGCACGATGCCGACCGCCGCCTGGGCCCGGGCCAGCGCCGCCTCGACCTCGACGCAGCGCGCGAGAAAGGCCAGCTCGCCAAACGCCGCCCGCATCGCCGCGGTGCCGAACATGTCGCCGAACAGGGTCGATTGCAGAATGCCGATCGTCATTCTTCGACGCTCGCCAACGGCGCAAACGGCAGCCACTGTCCGTCTGCCAGTCGCTCCAGTGCCGGGAAGCGCGCCTTATAGGCCATCTTCGGGCTCTCATCGATCCAATAGCCGAGATAGGCGAAGGGCAGGTCCTGACGTCGGCATTCTTCGACCAGCCACAGGATCGACCACGTGCCGAGGCTGCGACGTGGCTGCGCCGGATCGTAAAAGGTGTACACCGCCGACAGGCCGTCATCGAGCCGATCGATCAGCGACACCGCAACGAGCACGCCGTCCGGCTCGCGGAACTCGACGAGCGCGGTGCGCACCGCGCTGTCCTCGACCATGCCGCGATAATCGCCATAGCTCATCGCCGCCATGTCGCTGTCGCGGTGGCGCGAACGCTGGTAGGCCACGAACAGTCGGAACTGTTCGGCCGTAGCACGCGGCACGAGCAGCCGCCCGGCAAGTGCCGCATTGGCGTTGCGCACCCGCCGGGTCGAGCGGCTATGCGCAAAGCGTTCGACCGCTACCCGCACCGGCACGCAGGCGGCGCAGGCACGGCAGGCCGGGCGGTAGGCAAAGCGGTGGCTGCGGCGGAACCCGGCGCGCGACAGCTCGTCGTAGAAGGCAGGCGCGGCGCGGCCCGCCAGTTCGACCACCAGCTTGCGCTCGGCGCGGCCGGCGACATAGGGACAGGGCACCGCGGCGGTGGCGAAAAATTGCTGGAACGGGCCGAAGTCGCCGCGCGGGTCGCTCGGGACAGGTGCCGACGCTGGCGCGGCCGGGCGCACTCGCTCGGCCTTCGACCGCGTCCCGCCCGCCCCGATCTCCATTCCTCTCTCCCCTGCCGGCGCCGCATCGAGCACGGCGCCGCGCCCCGCCCCGCCTGGCCCTTCCCGGCGAGCGGGCGGGCAGGGACGAGCGCCAGCATGCCAGAGGCTCGGATACCCGACAACTAGCAAGACCACCGCGGCCGAACGCGCGAGGGGGCAGCGGCGGGTGCCCGCACAAGCAATGAAAGAGCCCCGAGACGGTTGGCAAGCGAGCCGCTGCGGGTCCGTCTCCACCAAATCGCCGCGTCGATCGCGAAGCACCCGCGACGATCGAACTGGCGTTGACCAAGAGCGCCTGCTTCCAACCCTGAGCCGTTCGGTTGGCGCTTCTCGGGTGTCCCTATCTCGGGACCCGAATTGACTTGGCCTCGGTCAACCTCTAGCCTGGACAATTCACCGGCAGCATCTGTGCGTCGTAGCTCGGCGATGCCGGCTCGCGCGCAGGGTGTACGGCAGTGTGGCACCGGCGGCGCATTCATTCGGGGCTTGTTGGGGTGCCAGGCCGGGCAGGGTGTGCATCAGCCAACAGGCAGCGGTATGGATCAGCAGCCGGAACTGGTTGGCGGTCGCCTTGGTGCAGGATGTGCGATCCGAGGCGAGATGCAGCTTGTGGGCTTTGATCAGGTTCTCCGCCTGCCCCCGCGCGCAGTAGATTTTCTCGTAGAGCGATTTGGCCAGGCCAGCCAGGTTGGTCACGATGAAGCGGCTGTCGACGCCTTGACCGGACGCCTCGACGCGGGCGATCACGCGGCGCTCGGTGTTCCAGGTCTTGGCGCCGTAGAGGAACTCGGCATCGCGGCGCACCTTGCTCTCGGCGGGCGCGTCGAGGCGATCCAAGGCAACCGGCTCGGCCTCTGCCGTCACGCGGCGCAGCAGGACCTTGTTGCCGGCCAGCCGAAGATGTAGCCGACCCGATTGCGCTCGCACCCGCGGCGCAGCCGCGCGCCCGTGTCCGAAGGACCCGATCGCAGAGCGATCGGAGGGCCATGGCCTCGGGCCGGCCAAAAGACCGCGACCGGCTTGGCCGAAATCGCCTCGTAAATGTGGATCGGCATGAAACAGCGGCTGTCGTGATGCGCGTTGAACAACGAGAGCTGCTGTTGGCCGTAGGCCCGATCCTCGGTGTCGTCGATGTCGAGTACGATGCGCCGGGGCACGGTATCGAAGCTGTCGCAGAACAACTCGACCATCGCCGCCATCATCCGCTTGAGCGCCACCGGACCGGGCAGGTTTTCGAGCCGGCTGATGGTCGGTTGCGAGCAGAGGTCCGCCCCGGTCTCCGGCAGGCGGCCGACCGCCATCTTGAAGGCGGCATCCTTGCGCAGTGCGTCGCAGTCGTTGGCAGCGGGATACCCCGCCGCGATTGCCAGGGCGCGGAAGCGGATCATCTCGGCGATCTCGTGCCGGATCTGCTCAGGGGCGCGCGGGTCTTCGAGGCATCGCGCCAGCCGCTCGGCGATCTTGAGCCGGCGATCGACCTCGGCCAGCAGCAGAATGCCGCCATCCGAGGACAGCCGACCGCCGTCAAAACAGGCGACGACCGGCCTGCCGCAGACCGGTGACAGGCCCGGCAACGGAAGGGTAGGATCAACTTCGGCGTGCATGGCGCTCCGGAACCGCAGGTTCGGCCCCAGCAATCGAATCCTACGCGATTCCAATGCTTTGCGCTATGCCCGCCGACCCCGGCGAATTATCCCGGGTAGAGCCTCATAGAGGGGCTTAACACCCCTAAAGACGGTATCGGCGAGACAACACTGCATGCGTGCGTCTGAAACCTGCCCGATGACCGGGCTACGCCGCTGACCACCGACCGCTGAGCAGTGAGCAGTGAGCAGTGAGCCGGTCTAAGGGATTCTCACTGCTCACACAGACATGGAGTCAAAACGATGACCAAGCAAGCATTGAACCGCCCCGGGTTTCGCGGAGGCTGTATGGTTTGAGTCACGCTGCCATGGCTGGCTGCTCGAGCATAGCGTAGTAGCGGTCTTCGGCTTCTGCCGGAGGAATGTTGCCGATGGGCTCCAGCAGCCGGCGATGGTTGAACCAGTCCACCCATTCGAGCGTGGCGAACTCGACGGCTTCGAACGACCGCCATGGCCCCCGCCGGTGGATCACCTCGGCCTTGTAGAGGCCGTTGATGGTCTCGGCCAACGCGTAGCTGTCGCCGACGCTGCCCACGGACGGCTCGATCCCGGCTTCGGCCAGGCGCTCGGTGTACTTAATCGAGACGTATTGGCTGCCTCGATCACTGTGATGAACGAGCCCTCCACGATGCAGCGGCCGCCGGTCATGCAAAGCCTGCTCGAGAGCGTCGAGCACGAAATTCGCGTGTGCCGTTCGCAAGACACGCCAGCCGGAGCCTGTCCTCGGGCGGGCAAAGCCCGACCCGTGGGATGCGCCGGGCGTAGGTGTCGATGACAAAGGCGACGTAGACGAAGCCCGCCCAGGTCGCGACATACGTGAAGTCCGAGACCCACAGCGCGTTCGGCCGAGGGGCCTTGAACTGTCGGTTGACGTGGTCGAGCGGGCACGGCGCCGCCTTGTCGCTGATCGTGGTTCTGACCGGCTTGCCACGGATAACGCCTTGCAAACCCAGGGTTTGCATCAGGCGCCCAACAGTGCAGCGGGCAACTTCCCGGCCGTCGCGTTGCAACTGCCGCCAAACCTTGCGCGCGCCATAGACTTGGAAGTTCTCCTCGGACACGCGTGCGATCTCCGGCATCAGGCGGGCATCGCGCTTCGCCCGTGCCCCCAGCCGCGACGGATCAGCCCGTCTGGCGGCATGGCTGTGATAGGTCGATGGGGCGATCGGCAGCACTGCGCAGATCGGCTCGACCCCATACGCCCCGCGGTGATCGTCGATGAACGCGATCATGGCTTGTGTCGGCGGTCGAGCTCCGCCTGGGCAAAATATGCCGACGCCTTGCGCAGGATCTCATTGGCCTGCCGCAGTTCCCGGTTCTCCCGCTCCAGGGCCTTCAGCCTGGCGGCGATTTCCGTCGTCGGGCCGGCGGCCCGTCCGCTGTCGCGCTCCGCCTTCTTCAGCCAGGCGCTCAGCGTCTGCCCGGTGCAGCCGATCTTGCCGGCAATCGAGATGATCGCCCCCCAACGCGACGGGGGCTCCCGCTCGTGATCCAAAACCATCCCAACCGCGCGATCGCGCACCTCCGGCGAAAACTTGTTCGTCGTCTTGCTTGTCATCGCTCCACCTTCTCAGAAGTTGGAGCCTCCGACAAACCCGGGGCGGTTCACTATCCGGAATAATCTATATTCGTGGGATAATACGAAAGCCGGTCTTGAGGAACTTGCGGCGGCTCATAACGATGGCCTACTGTGCCTGGACGAGATCCAGCGCGCGGAAGATATTGCAGCAACTAGAGCCAAAGTGATCCGTGACGCTATATTCAAATTAGCCGGTGGAACAGGCCGGATTCGCTCGACTCTTTATCGAGCGAAGATGGGGCAGCAATCGATCACATGGAGGGTGTTGTTCTTGTCGACCAGGGAGCACTCGCTTAATGAGATTGCCCGGATTGTGCTATGAAGCAGCTGAAAGGGGAGCTGGTGCGCGCTATCGATTTACCGGCCCTGGTACACGACAAATACAAAAGCTTCGAGTTGCTGCCTGCCGGATATTCTAACGCGCGGAAGTTGGCCGAGGACATCGAGGCTGAATGTCTCAAGAATTATGGAGTGGCATTAAGGAGGTTCGTAAAATACGTGGCTTGGGATGTGGCCACCATACGAGCGAGGATTGCAGCAGAGATGCAGAGGTTTTTCAAGGGCGCGGGCGTACCAGAACACGGGTGGGAGCATCGGTTTGCCAAGCGATTCGCCCTAGCATACGCTGCCGCGAAGCTTGCCATCGAATACGGAGTTGTGCCCTGGAACGACAAGATGGTCGCCCATGCGATCAAGGCCTGTTACCTCGCTGCCCGCGCAGCCGTACCGGATGCGGACAAGCTGCGGGCAGACGGTTTTGCACGGCTTCGCTCCCAGCTGTCGGGCGCGGCCATCATTCTTGATTTGGTCCGCTCCGGCCACAAGGTGCAATGGACCGCCGAGCAGGCACAAGCGGCCGAAGCTCTTCGACATCCAGGACCAGGGGGCGCCTACTTCCTCGTGAGACCCAAAACGTTTGTCAGCTGGTTCGAGTCGACAGGCCGGTCATCTCGCCGTTGCCAGCGGGCGCCGGGTAAAGGTCGTGAAGCTGCTTGGAACCAAGCACCACCTATACCGCACGCGTGTCGTCGCCTTCACGAAGACACGCGCGATCGCCGCTTGCGCCAAGTTGCGGGCAAAGAAACTTCCCTGTGCACCGGTGCCGCTGCCGATGCGGGTCGCCGAGCGCTAGCTATATCAATCAACCCTCGCCGGCGGCGGCCGCGCCCAAAAGCTCGGCTCAGAGAGGAGGAGGTTCAGATGCTCAACCCTACCCAGACGCAAGCCATCGTTGCTGCCGGCCGAACCATCACCATTGCGACACGGGGTGATCCAGCCCTCGGGCCTCTTACCCGACATTCGCCGGATTTCAGCCGATTTCGTAGCCAGGATCGCGCCGTTGACCGGCCCCGGCAACGAAAACCGCCTTTCTCGCGCGCCGAAGGTGATTGAAGCCGATGGCTGACGGCGGCGATACGCCGAACGCGCCGCGTTTGCCTGCATCAAGGCACACTTCCTCTATCGCCCTCGCCTGTCGTAGGCGGCACCTGGCAGCACCAAAGCGGCACGGGCAAGTATGCCAACCGCACAAGCGCGAAAGGCCATTGGAAATTCGCCACGCGCTTTGCCGACGGTCAATACATTGCGACCTGGGACGGGGACTGCGGCGGTTGAACCGAGAGCCCGTGGGAATTGAGTTGAATTGGGTTTTGCCACCGAAAACGAACGTCAGGGGGTAGGTTAACTACGCGGGATTCCGGCCGTACCGTCGGTTCTAGGCGTCTGCTTTCG
>CAVVDM010000008.1:0-32871 GCA_963746885.1 uncultured Alphaproteobacteria bacterium | reverse complement strand
GGCGCCACCCAGAATCGCCCTCGCTAATCATTGTGGCATGCGTAGGTCGGCATTGGGGCAACTGCCGCCGGCCCCATCCGCGCCGGCATGCAGCCGCCGGAAGCCGAGAGGGATCGATGGCGAAGGTCGGGTATCGATCGTTGAGCCGCCACGGGTTCAATCGTCGCGACGTTTCCGCCACCTGGAGGTGCGTCAACGGCAAGCAGGCGCCGACACCGGGCGTCGTGCACCCCGGTGAAGGCGGCTCGCCGGCATCAGTAGCGATCCGGACGGCGCGAACCCGTGGCGTGGATGCGGCGCTCAGTTGGAGCACGGTCCAGGGGACCCAAATCAACATTTGTCAATCATCCCAGAACGACTTGAACCGCTCGGGGGACAGCTGAGTGTAGCGGACGGTGTGCTGAATGTTCTTGTGCCCGAGGTAATGCTGCACAGCTCGGGTATCCTGCCCATCGTTCGCCAACTTGTAGCCACAGGCATGGCGGAGCATGTGCGGGTGCATGCGTATTCCGGGCGAAATCGGCCACCGATTCCGGAATGAAGTCGGCCACTGATTCCGATTTGAAGTCGGCCACCGCCGAGAGGGGTGGCAAGCGCTCGACCGCTGGGTAGTGCTCGGCGCTCTGCTCGTCGCGACAACGACGAGCGGGGGGACCGATGCCAGCCGAGAGAGTGTCGATGCGACGAGTACGCGAATTCTGCGCCTCAAGCACGAATGCGGCGCGACTGACCGGGCGATCGCGCGATCGCTGAGCATCGCGCGCAGCACGGTGGCGCTGACCTTGGAGCGCGTCGCGGTGGCGGGACTGCGCTGGCCATTGCCGGCGACGCTGACCGACCGGGTACTGGAGGCGATGCTGTATGCCGGGCACGGCAGCCAGCAAGGCGCTCGGCGCAAGACCGAGCCCGATTGAGCCCATGTCCACCACGAGCTGCGCCGGCCCGGCGTCACCCTGATGCTGCTGTGGGAGGAATACCGGCAGAGCGAGCCGAGCGGTTACGCCTACAGCCGCTGGTGCGAGCTGTACCGCGCCTGGGAAGGCCGGCTGTCGCCAACGATGCGCCAGGCCCATCCTGCCGGCGAGCGCATGTTCGTCGACTATGCCGGCCAGACGGTCGATCTGATTGACGGCAGGACCGGCGAGATCCGGGCGGCACAGATCTTCGTCGCCGCCATGGGCGCCTCCAATTACACCTATGCCGAGGCGAGCTGGACCCAGACGCTGCCAGACTGGATCGGCGCGCATGTCAGGGCGCTCGCCTTCATGGGCGGCGTGCCGGCGCAGCTGGTGCCCGACAACCCGAAGGTCGGCGTCACCCGCGCCAACTGGTACGAGCCGGGGCTCAACCGGACCTATCTCGATCTGGCGACCCATTACGGCACGGCGATCCTTCCGGCGCGACCCTACAAGCCGCGCGACAAGGCGATGGCTTCACACTGCACCTCATTCGGAGACTTGCACGGTGATGGGAACGAGCCGGGCCTGGCGAGGCGCTTTCCCGCCGCAGCCCTTGAGGATGGTCTGGTCGGGCGGCAGCTGCCAGAGGCCACGCTTCAACTCGTCTTGATAGAGCTGCTTGATCAATCCCTGGCGGCCCCACTGCTGGACGGCGGTCCTGGAGACGCCGAAGCGTGCGGCGACCTCCCGGGTGGTCAGCATGCCGAGGCGGCGCAGTCGCTCATACCGGCTGGGCAGCTTGTAGGCGGTGCGGATGAAGGCGATCTTCTTCAGGCTGAAGGGCTCGTCCTCCCAAGTCCGGCAGCCGCGCTGGTTCAGGATGTCGGCGATCTCGCGATCGCAGTGCTGGTCGAGCAGCCGGTTGACCTCGGCGACGAGCTCGGGCTTGAACTTGCGAATCTGCGCGATCGGCAGCGGCCGGTCGAGCCGCAGGGTGCGGGTGGCGCCGCCGCACAGGCGGATATGGGCGGTGATCACCTCGGCCTTGATCAAGGTCACGTCCTCGACGAGCAGGCGCAGGATCCGCTTGCGCTCGCGGGGCTCGACGCGGGGGTCGTTCCAGATCGCCGGGAACTGCTCGGCCAGGTCGAGGATGCGGCGACGAGCTTGCGCATCGAGCGCAGCGACCAGGTCGCGGCTGCGCTGCTCATAGTCGGCAAGCGCATCGGCATGACTGCGTAGCTTGTCGTTCCATTCCGCCTCGAGCGCGTCGGCGACAAGGCGGTTGTCGGGATCGACCTTCATATACCGGCGCCGGGCGAGGTCCGCCTCATAGCGCAGTCGCTCGACATGCTGGCGGCGCAAGGCATCGGTCTCGGCGGCACGGGCCTCGAGCTCCTGCTGGACCACCAAGGTGACGTCCAAGGTCATCGGGGTCATCAACTCGACAATGAGGGCGCCGATCGCCGGATCGACAATCTTGCCGGGGACGGTCTGGCATATGCGTCCGCCGCGGCGCACGATGTTCTCCTGGCAGATGTAGACCGGCACGATGCGACCGTGTTCCTGGCTGTAGTGGACACCCATGCGTTCGCCGCACAACCCGCACAGCACCCGCCCTTGCAGCAGCGCCGGCCCCTCTCGCGCGGGTCCGGACCGCCGCTGGATGCCGTAGGCGCGGCCATTGTCGACGAGCCGCTGCTGGTTTGCCTCGAAGCGGTCCCAGTCAATGTAGCCGCGCTGGGTGCCCGGCATCACGAACTGCCATTCGGATCTCGGCATCATCACCACGCCGGTGCTACCGTCCGGGCGGCGTCGGGTGCGCCTCCGCCCGTAGACGAAGGCCCCGGCATAGCGGGGATTGTGCAACACCTGCAGGATGCGCGAGTGCTGCGGCAGCGCCCAGACAAGCTCGCCCTTGTTCGGCCCCGACCGCAGCCGACGCGGGAACCGGATGCCCTGATCGCGGAAGAAACGAACGGTCTTGGTTGCGCTGCCAGTACGGTCAAAGGTCTCGAAGACCAAACGGACGGCGGCCTGCACCTCAGCGTCGGGATCAAGGTCGATGACGCCGTCGGCTCGATACACCAGTCCCACCGGCGGGCCCATCTCGAGTTCGCCGCGCCGGGCCTTGTTGAGCTGTCCGCCCCGCATGCGCGCCTTGAGAATGTGCAGTTCGGCTTCGCTCATCGTGCCCTTGAGGCCAAGCAGCAGGCGATCGTTGAAGCTGGCCGGATCGTAGATGCCATCCTCGTCGAGAATCAGGGTCGCGGTCAGGGCGCAGAGCTCGATCAGCCGGTGCCAATCGGCCGAGTTGCGGGCGAGACGGGAGACCTCGAGCCCCATGACGATGCCGGCCTTGGCCAGCGCCACTTCGCTGACCAGTTCCTGGAAGCCGTCGCGCGTGGCGGCGGTCGAGCCGGACTTGCCGAGATCGCGGTCAATGACGCGCACCCGCTCGGCCGGCCAACCCGCGGCGATCGCGCGGTGGCGCAGGGCGTATTGGCGCTGCGTGCTCTCGCCGTTCTCGGCGACCTGGCGCAGGGTCGACTGGCGGACATAGAGATAGGCGTCGCGCTTGAGATGATCGGCGGTGACCTTGAGCTCAGACATGGGTGGGTTCCGCGATGATGGCGAGAACGATGCCGGCGATGAGCCGGGTGAGCTCGCTCGAAGCTGGTGCCGGGGCGTGCCGGGTCGGTGGTTGTAGCGCTGGACCGGAGATCGGCGTGCCGGTGGCGAGCACCTCGATCAAGCTCCGCGACCAGGCTGTTAGTCCCTCGCGGCGCAATACGCCGAGATGGGGACCGGCATCCGGGTCGGCACGGAGCACGGCGGCGCGCAGCAACTCGTAGGTGTCGACGGCATTGATGGAAGCCACGGTCAGGGCGGGCCGAGTGGTTTTTTTTTGCGTGCCAGCGCGCGTTCCAGGCTGCGGCGATGGACCTTGATGCCGAAGCGCGCTTCGACGGCGGCGAGGCATTGCGGCGTCGTCAGCTCGGGGGTGGCGGCTTTGAGATCGACGACGAAGGCGACGACCTCGGCAGAGATCTTGTGACCGCCTCTGGGGCCGCGCGGCCGGGGCAGCAAGCCGGCAAGCCCGGCCGCCGCGAGCGTGTCCTGGGCCTTGTAGAAAGTCGGCCGCGACACGCCGAAGGCGGCGGCGACGTCGCTGATGGGAATGCCGTCGGCCTTGTGGCGCCGTACCATCTCGTAGCGCACCTGGACGAGGTCTTTCGGGTCGAAGAACGGGTTGTCGGCGAACCGGGCATCGCGCACCGCCTCCGGATGCGGATTGAGCGCACCGTCGCGCGCCAACGCCTGACTCTTCGGGTCTTGACGCAGCGCTCTGGCCATGTCCTGCTGCCGTCACGAATCGTAAATAAAAATACGCCTCAACTAAACGACTGTCAATGAGCATCACATACCACCCTTGGGAGGAAAGGCACCGGAACCGGCACACTCGTGAACCAATTGCTCGATGAAGGGCAATGGTTCGAACGCCCTTTGCGGCGCAATCCAATTTACACAGCGGCAAAATTAGATTTACGCATTACCACGCAGGCGAAGCTCCTCCAGAAGCTCGCAGAGGGCCAACAGGTCGACCGGGCGAAAGGCCGCGCTCCCGGCGGCAACCCGTCGAAACTCGTCTGGGGGATCAATGTCCGTCAGATCGGCTGAGACCGAGCGCAGCCGCCCGTCCTCGTCAAGATAGGTCACCCGGTCCTCGCTCCAGTGACGGCGGCGACAGACCAACTCGAACTCCCTCCCTGACTGCGGATGGAAAGGGTGGGTGATGCGGATCCGGCTGCTGGTTGTCCCCGCACAATCAGCAGTCGACAATGCGCGACAAAGCGAAAGTCGAGGTTGGCGTCCAGGTTGTCGGGCGCTGGATACTGGCGCGGCTCAGAAACCGCCGCTTCTTCTCGCTCGCCGAGCTGAACCAGGCGATCGCCGAGTTGGTCGTCGATCTCAACGCGCGGCCGATGCGCCGTCTTGGCGTCAGCCGGCGCGATCTGTTCCTCGAACTCGATCGCCCGGCGTTGAAGGAGTTGCCGGCCGAACCCTACGAATATGCCGAGTGGCGAGTGCGTCGGGTCGGGCTCGACTACCACGTCGACATCGAGGGGCATTACTACTCGGTGCCGCATCGGCTGATCCGCCAGCAGCTCGACGCGCGCATCACCGCCCACACCATCGAGCTGTTCTGCAAGGGCGAGCGCGTCGCGGTGCACCTGCGCGGCGCCGGCCGCGGCCGGCACACGACGATCGCCGAGCACATGCCGAGCGCGCACCGGCGCTACGCCGAATGGACGATCGAGCGCATCGCCATCGACGCGGCGGCGATCGGCCCGAGCACCGCCAAGCTCGCCGCGCTGATCCTGGAAAGCCGGCCCCATCCCGAGCAGGGGTACCGCGCCTGCATCGGCATTCTGCGCCTGGCGCGGCAATACGGCACCGAGCGGCTGGAAGCGGCCTGCGACCGTGGTCTCGACATCGGCGCGCGTTCCTACGGCTCCATTCAATCGATCCTCAAGCACGGCCTTGATCGGCAACCGCCCCGGCCAGCCGCGCAGGGCGAGTTGCTCCCCGACCACCCCAACATCCGCGGCTCCCGCTATTACCATTGAGGAGGCTTGATCGTGCTGACCCACCCCACACTCGACCAGATGCACCAGCTCGGGCTCGCCGGCATGGCGCGCGCCTTCACCGAGCTGGAGGCCAATCCACAGAGCGCCGATCTCGCTCATGCGGAATGGCTCGCCCTCCTGCTCGATCGCGAAGCCACCGAGCGCTACGATCGGCGGCTGCGGGCACGGCTGCGCTACGCCCGGCTGCGTCACCAGGCGGCGGTCGAGGACGTCGATTACCGTGCCGCCCGCGGGCTCGACCGTGCGCTGTTCCAGGCGTTGACCGGCGGACGCTGGATCGAGGAGGCACAGAACCTGATCATCGAAGGGCCGGCCGGTGTCGGCAAAAGCTGGCTGGCCTGTGCCCTCGGCCACAAAGCCTGCCGCGACAATCGCTCGGTGCTCTATCAGCGCGCGCCCCGCATGTTCGGCGATCTCGCGCTCGCCCGCGGCGACGGCCGCTACCCCCGCCTGATGCGCGCGCTCGGTGGCGTCAAGCTCCTGATCCTCGACGATTGGGGCCTCGAGCCGCTTGGGGCCGAGCAGCGTCATGACATGCTGGAAATCGTCGAAGAACGCTACGGCCGCGGCGCCACGCTGATCACCAGCCAGATCCCGGTCGACCGCTGGCACGACCTGATCGGCGAGCCGACCCTCGCCGACGCCATCCTCGACCGGATCATCCACAACGCCCATCGCCTGCAGCTCAAGGGCGACAGTCTGCGCAAGCAGAAGGCGCCCAAAACCGTCGACGCTTGACCAAGCCTAACGGGTTATGGAGAGATCTCATCCACCCAGCGGGCGCTCCGCCACCCCGGCCGACATCAATCGGAACGGCCGGCCGACTTCGATCGGAACAGGTGGCCGACATCAATCGGAATGCCCGGCCGATATCATCGGAATCCGCAGGGTGCACGGGGAAGGGGAACTCGGACCCTTCTCCCACTCTCGCGAGCATCTTGCGGAACCCAGCGGTGGTGATCGGCGCCGCGCGCTCGGTAAGAAAAACGTGCCGCCCCTCCGGTTGCTCGCGGTGGAGGCGGCGAAGATCGCGGATCTCGGTGCCGCCCATCGGATGCACGCTCGGCATTCCGTTCTTGACGCGCTGCACGTGGAGGAGCCCATGCGCCAGGTCGACTTAATCCCAGCGCAGCGCGCACAACTCAGCAGGCCGCAGCCCATGCCGGTATGCGATGAAGATCATCGTTGCGTCGCGGTGCCCATAGCGTCCGCGCTCGCGCGCCGCCTTCCGGAGCAGCTCGACTTCCTTGGGTGTCAGGTACTCGCGCGGCCGACGAGCCGAGTTGAGCTGCCGCCGCGGCGGGACTGTCCCATTTTCGGTGTTTGGCGTCGATCGCCGACGGGTTGGTTTCGTCTTGGAAATGCGTAGTCTTCGGGCCATAACTGTCCCGTTTATGACCATTTTCGGGACAGTCGAAGTGTACCATGTCCGCGAACGGGAAGGGTTTCGGTTGCCGGCCGGGCGCGAGCAGTGGATGCGGTATAGGGGCCGGCGTCCGAAAGCCTCCGAAGAACGAACCCGCGGGAGAGCGGCGAGCGGTTGGCCGTCTATGGGGATTTGGTCGCGCAGCGGCGTTGGCAGGGGATGGTTTTGGGGAGATTGGCGAGAGCTGAAAGCCACTGATGACTGCGGACCGGGCCTTGCCAGCGCCGCTGAGGGCCTGATCGGGGACTGATCAGTGATGTCCTGCCAACGCTTGCCGATGCCAGAATAAAACGGGCACGGCGCCGGGAACGAGAAGTTCCGGCGGATGGGTGCTGCAACGAGACGACAGGGATTGTCATCGCTTCAAATCCCGCTCCCGGCGCCGGAGGGCGGGCCGCGCGGTGCGCCGCCGCGCCCAAATACCTCGATGATCATCATACGGCCACCGCAGCAAGGGCATGGCGGGCGATGATCGGGCGCGGCGCCCGGATCGGCTGTGTCCTGTGTTGCTGTCGGCGCGTCCTCTGGGATCGGGGCGGCGATCAGCTCCCTGGCGCGTGCAATGTTGGCCTTGCAGCCGGGGCTGGCGAGCAGCCCGTAGTGGCGGATGCGGTGAAAGCCTTTCGGTAGCACGTGGAGCAGGAAGCGCCTGATGAACTCGTCGGCGGCGAGGGTCATGGTGCGATACCGGGCCTGCCCGTTGCGGCGGTAATCCTTGTACCGGAAGGTCACGTCGCGCTCGTCGAGAGCCACGAGACGGCGGTTCGCGATGGCGACGCGGTGGGTGTAGCGGGCGAGATAGGCGAGCACCGCTTCCGGCCCGGAGAAGGGCGGCT
The DNA here is from genome assembly GCA_963746885.1 of uncultured Alphaproteobacteria bacterium. Classification (GTDB taxonomy): domain Bacteria; phylum Pseudomonadota; class Alphaproteobacteria; order ATCC43930; family CGMCC-115725; genus DATARH01. The sequence goes on along the minus strand of CAVVDM010000008.1, from coordinate 25,058 downwards.
TGGCATAGACGAACCAGTTCTTTTTCTTGAGCGGTGCGAGATGAACGGCGAAGGCCTGGCGACGACGCAGGCCTTCGATCTCGCCAAAGAACGCCAGCCGGCCTGCGGCGTGAGCGTCGGTGAGCGCGGACAGAAAGAGCCGTCGGAACAGGCGGGAAAGCACCCGCACCGGCAAGAGGAACCCGGGCTTGCAGCGTACCCAGCGCGTGCCGTCGAGCGATATCCCGCCGCCCGGCACGATCATGTGGACGTGCGGATGGTGAGTCATTGCCGAGCCCCAGCTGTGGAGCACGGCGGTGGCGCCGATGCGAGCGCCGAGATGCCGGGGATCGGCGGCGATCGTCAGCAGCGTCTCGGCGGCTGTGCGGAACAGCAGGTCGTAGATCACTGCCTTGTTCTGGTAGGCGATCGGGGCGATCTCGGCGGGCAGCGTGAAGACCACGTGGAAATAGCCGACCGGCAGCAGATCGGCCTCGCGCGCCGCAAGCCAGTCCGTCGCCGCCGCGCCCTGACACTTGGGGCAATGGCGATTGCGGCACGAGTTGTAGGCGATGCGGCTGTGACCGCAATCCTCGCAGCGCTCGACATGCCCGCCGAGCGCGGCCGAGCGGCACTGCTCGATCGCCGACATGACCTGGAGCTGACCCAGGCTCACATGCCCGGCATTGGCGCGGCGCCAGTCGGCCCCATGGCGATGAAAGACGTCCGCGACCTCCAGCCTCGGGCGGCGCACGGCCGCCGGCTACGCCTCGGGTCGCGGCCCCTCGATCAACGGTGCGAGCCGGTCGAGCGGGCTGGTGACGGCCCGGATCGTGGTGTTGGCGACGCGGGTGTAAAGCGCCGTGGTGTCGAGCTTGGCATGACCCAGGAGCGTCTGGATCACGCGAATATCGACGCCTTGCTCGAGAAGGTGGGTGGCAAAGCTATGCCGCAGCGTGTGCGGCGAGACGCGCTTCGTGATCCCCGCGGCCTGGGCGGCGGCGCGGACAACGCGGCAGAGTTGGCGGGCCGACAGCGGCTCGACCGGGTTGCGGCCGGGGAACAGCCAGCCTCCCGGCAGCAGCAGGCTGCGCCGCCGCCCCTCCCGCCACCAGACGCGCAGCAGCCCGAGCAGCTGCGGCGACAGCATCGCGTGGCGGTCCTTGCCCCCCTTGCCGCGCTCGACGCGCAGCAGCATGCGCTCGGAATCGATATCGCCGACCTTGAGCGCGACAACTTCCGAGACGCGCAGCCCGGCGCCGTACGCGGTGGCGAATGCCGCCTTGTACTTCGGCGCTGATGCCGCCTGCAGCAGCAACGTCACCTCCTCGACGCTGAGCACCGTCGGGATGCGCCGCGGGTACGGCACGACGGTGAGCCGCCGCGCCAGATCCGGGCGGTCGAGCGTCACCGTGAAGAAGAAGCGCAGGGCCGAGACCGCGCCGTTGATGCTCGGCGGCTGTACGCCGCTGCGCGTCTGGTGCAGCTGGAAGAGGCGCAGCTCTTCCGCCGTCGCCGTGTCGGGTGACCGGCCGATGAAGGCCGCGAATGCCCGCACCTGGCGGACATAATCGCGCCGCGTGTCCTCCTTGAAGCCGCGCACGCTCATGTCTTCGATCATGCGCGCCCGCAGCGGGCTGATGGGCTGAGGTGAAGTATCGGAGGTCATCGGGGCTCTCCCAAGCTGAAGGTTGCTGGACCTTCGATGCTCGGGATCGGATGCCCCGACCGTCACGCGCTACTGCGCATCACCTCGTCGAATTTGCGCCGACCGCGACGCGTGCTCCCCTCCCGCGCGAGCGGGTTCGTTCTTCGAGGCAAAGGTGAAGCTGGTCCCAGAGGGAGAGGACGCACCCAATCCGAGCCGGATAGCCGGAGGCGGCAACGAGCTGTGTTCGGGCGTCGCCCACCGCGCGCAGATACAGCATCTCCGAGAGTCGCTCTTGAAAACGTGGGTTTTTGAGAAGGCGTGCTAAGGAAACGCCGAACAATGGCGGCATAGCTGGCGTGCTGGCAGCCACAGCGTAATGCGTGACGGCGGCGAGCCTGAGAAGCGTCTGCGCCGGTAGAATACCGGGTTTGTAGCGGGGTTTTCCTATGTCGTTTGTGGAGCAAGACAGGGTCCGAGCATGATCAGCATGATCACACACGGCCCTGCGCCAGCAGCGTTTTCTTGACGATCACCAGGTTGGCGAGCGCGAACAGGGTGCGCAGTTGCGCGGTGTTCTTTGCCAGGCCGCGATAGCGCAGCCTCTTATGGCGGAACAGATTCTTGACGATGTGGAACGGGTGCTCGACCCAGGCCCGCACCTGCGACAGCGCCCTCTCGACCGCTTCGGCCCAATCTCGCAGGTCTTTGGGCAGCGCCTTGATGATGCTGCGCTTGATCGCGATGTTCCAGTCGACATCGCAGTCCTCAAAGTTCAGGCCGCTTGTCCGCTCCAGTATAGCCGACATCGGCGAAGACCGCCTCCTCCTGGCCGTGCAGCAAGGCCGCCGTCTGATTGATGTCGGCTTCGTTGGCGGCGGTGCCGACCATTGTGTGCACCAGCCCCGAGGCGACATCCACCCCGATATGCGCCTTCATGCCGAAATGCCACTGATTGCCTTTCTTGGTCTGGTGCATCTCCGGGTCGCGCGCCTTCTTTTTGTTCTTGGTTGAAGGCGGGGCGGCGATGATCGTGGCATCGACAATTGTGCCCTGGCGCATCAACAGGCCGCGCTCTTCGAGCATCGCCCCGATCTCGTCGAACAGTGCCCGGGTCAGATCGCGCTCCTCCAGCCAATGCCGGAAGTTCATCACCGTCGTCGCGTCCGGAACCGTCGCCACCGACAGGTCGATGCCGGCAAAACCGCGCAGCGCCTGGCTATCGTAGAGCGCGTCCTCCAACGCCTCGTCGGCCAGCCCGTACCATTGCTGCAAAAAGTAGAGCCGCAGCATCCGCTCCAGCCCAATCGGCGGCCGACCGCGTTCGCCCTTCGGGTAGAACGGCCGCAGACGCTCAAGCAGTCGCGACCATGGAACAACTCGCTCCATCTCGGCCAAAAATATGTCCCGCCGCGTCTGCTTCTTCTTCCCGGCGTACTCCGCCTCGGAAAAGCTCCCCTGCCGCTGCATCGCCTCGCCCCTCGGTCCCCCCGGACCCCGGGATTCTACCCGCTGCCACCCCCGGCAGCCGAATTTTTTCGGTGTTTCCCTAAAACGGAAAAGTCAGGGACAAAAGTGGCTTAACCCTCTCTCAGAACTCATTCTTGATTTCGGCCTCGCAAAAAGCAAGAGTGCGGTTGAGCGATCAAACGGACAAAGACCGATCGCACAGCCGCGCGGGCGAAGCAGCGACTCCGACCGGCTGAGCCGAAGGCCGCGCGAGCGCGATCGTCCGATGCCGGCGACAACACGGCGAAACCGATGTTGCTCGGATATGCCCGCGTGTCGACCGAGCGATCTACCTGATGAAAGGGGTTTTTGCGGGCCGGGGGCTGGCGGTTCACGCCTTCGAGAATATGGATGATCTTCGAGGAAGTGGGTCGTTTTCCTCTGATACAACCACTAGCTCCACCGGAAAGACGTTGGGTTTTAGACCCGCTCGTCTGGGTGCATCATCACTTAGATCGCACTTCAAATTATAGACACGACGTGATTCAAAAACGAAATCATCGGATGCGTGCCCGTATTGGTAGACCATTTCGATTCTGCCGCGCAGTGGACCACTTCTTGGCAAACGCCCCCGCGCGTAGGAGTTGAAGCGAACCTGCGTCGAGCTGCCAGCCGGAAGAATACCAGGGACATAATTCGGTTTTTCGCTCGGATTTACCCGCTCATCGATCTCAGCTTTCGTGGAAATCACCCGATAGCGCAAGGGATAGCCAGAGGAGTTCAACAGCCCGATACGCAGTTGAAATTCCGCTTTCTCGTTTGTGTCGTCCCTAATAATGACAGCGCCAGCCGGAGCAACATGATATGCAATTGCTCGATTTTCGTCGTCCGTTTGCCGCCGTCGTTCGAAGATGCGATCAACGAGGAACGTCGCTGCCATGAGCGATTGTAGAATGGAGGTGATAACGAAGATGACGATTAGAATGCTGTAAAGCGCTCCGAGCTCCTTTGTCCAAGCAAAGAAGCCAGCAGCTAATCCACCTATGACCGCAACGGGAAGTCCGAGATAGGTCGCTATTTGCGTCAGCGAACTGACGACCTCTATAAAGCGGGCGACGCGGGAAGCCATAAGATTAAGGGTAACCCGGCCCGCGCGAAGGCGCCAAGCTGATAACTCCTCCAGCTAAATTCGGGCGCACTTTACCCGACGCGGTGACACGCCCAACTTCGGCACAGCGCGGCACTCCCCCTCCACGTGATAATCAGGTTTATCACGATCATTGTTCTCAGCTTTTTGCAAAAAGCATATTGCAATTTGCTTTTAGCTGGGGTATGACGGCCGCGATAGGAAGCTTTGAGGTGAGCCGCGATGAACGCCACGCAAGCGATGAAGAGCATCAAGTCGGCGATCGAGAGCGCGCCGCGCAACGGCTACATAGCCGAGCTCCACGTTCAGATAATCAAATATGCGGACATCCTGCAGAACGTGAGCGGCAAGGAGTTTTGCGAAGAGGTCGGCATCGGCCCCGCTTTTGGCACTGAGTTCGCCAAGATGAAGAAAATTGCTCCGCGTCTCCGAAATGCGGGTCTCGACCCGAGCAGGATTTAAGCGGGTGAACGGCCGCCGCGCCTTGCCGGTGCCGATCGGTGTCAACGCTGAGGTCGCCCCGGCCCGTGTTTCTACCGTCGCGGAGCTCGCCGAAATCCCAGAAGAGGATATCTGGCTCGCCAAGCAGAAGAGCCCGCGCACCCGCCGCGCCTATCGGCTCGACGTGCAGCACTTCATGCACACGCTCGGCATCGTCTCGGTCGACGAGCTGCGCCAGGCTGATCACAAGGCGGTGATCGCCTGGGAGCGCTTCATGCGGGAGATCGAGCACGTGGCGGCCTCGACGATCCGTCGGCGACTGGCGGCGCTGTCGTCACTCTACAAGCACCTGGTGCGGCACGGGCACGCGGCGAAGAACCCGGTGACTGAGGTCGAGCGGCCGGCGATCAACCGCGATGAGGGCTCGACGCTCGCGTTCTCGAAAGATGCAGGCGCGCAAGCTGCTCGACATGCCACCCGAAGACACAATCGCTGGCTTGCGCGACCGCGCGATCCTGTCGGTCGGTTTGCAGGTCGGCTTGCGTCGCGCCGAGATCGCTGCACTCAAGGTCGGCGATCTGCACCAGAACCGCGGCTATGACTCGTTGCGCGTGATGCGCAAGGGCGGGCGGCGTGACGCGCTCGCGATCAACCCGCAGACCGTGGCGCGCATCCGCGCCTATCTCGATGCCGCCGGCCACGCCGAAGCGACGGGCCGCTGTTCCGGCCGCTCAAGCACAATGGCAAGCGCGCAACGAGGGCCGCCGGCACATGGACGCCGACGCGATCGATCGCGTCGTGCGGAAATACGCCATGGCGCTCGGGCTCAACCGCGGCTACTCGGCGCACTCGATGCGCGCCACATTTATCACCACCGCCCTTGAAAACGGCGCGCACCTGGAGGACGTGCAAAAAGCCGCTGGCCATCGTGATCCGAGCACCACTAGGCTGTACGACCGGCGCGGGTATAACCCGGAGAAGGCTGCGTCCTTCTTTGCCACTTATTGAATCGGGGAGAAAACGCAATGCCACCGACGGATTGCAGTCAGGCTCTTATTCCCGCGCGAGTAGACATTAGTTATGATGACGTAACCGATCTGTCGTTGGCGTGGAACATGTCAGAGAGCGCCTATGATCAGGCTAAGCAGCAATTTGGAGCGTCTGCGGTTATCTACGGAGTTCCAATTTCCGCAAACTACGATGATTTCCATCAAAGTATCAGAACCAAGGCCGAAAGTTTAGGAATAAATAACTTCGAGCAACGCTCATTTGCTTATGCAACAAGCGCTTTAACTGCTCAGAATTTACAAGCGTATCGTGACTGCTTGATGTTAAGCGCAGGTCTATTTCTCGTCGCGGGGGCTAGAGGAACAGGATCATGTCAAATCTGGCTTTCTTATTCTCCGCCAGTTAATGTAGGCCCAAATCTGGTTGGCAAAGTATTAAATTCCAATAATGTAGAACCTGTTAGTCTTCAAACAGTCTCTCGTCAAATAACAAGCATGCATTTCCATGATAAAGTGGACAGCCAATTTGCGCTAACTCCTAAAAATCTCGATGCAGAAATGACAATTGATGTTGCCGTGGGCAATCAAACACGTTCTCTACTGTTGCCACCCTTGCGTGCTCCGACGCCAACTCCAGTGACGCCGGCAGCGCCACCAAAAATCGTAACTGTGCAAATGCCAGTCGATGCCGCGGATGGCCCGTCGTGGCCTCGCAACCAGAATTGCTGGCGCGCGGACTTTCCGATTCATAATACTAATCAAATCGGAATCGGTTACATAATTGAGCCGCCCGGTTTTGATCCGGATGCGCTTATACGAGAACCATTTGCTATGCATGACCATCATTATCAAGCATCCCAAGTGCCAGACCCAACTCGAGCACTTGTCACTTTTTCATTTGACAAGCCCGCTGAAATTTCGGGAGTCAAGATAATTCAGCACACCAATGGAGTGAGTCAAATCGAAGGCTTTATAGGGCAGTCAGCAGATTCGCTAATATCAATGGGAATTGCGGAGAGTGCATTTGGTGATGTGCCGCAGGGAAATCTGAGATTTCCAGAAGGCTATGTAGATACTTTTCATTTTCGTCAACGAGCGACTGGGAAAGTGTTTCGGTTCATTATACGTAAAACAAGCCTATCAAATGGCTATGCGATTCATAAGGCCTACCCTGTAGATCGGAGCGGTCAGACATATGCTCCGGCGATGTGAGGATCGGAACTTCGTGTCGGATAAGGCGGGAAGCGGCGTTAATTGTCAGGGTAAAGGACATTATCACACATATGGTCTTGTTTTAGGACCATGCATAGCAACCAGCTTGTTGCAGGACTGTGGCCTCGGCCGCGTCTTGCAGCTTGGCCAATGCGGCGCTGGCGACTGTCCCTCAAGGCTTATCGTCCGCCGGCGGCGGTTCCCTCTCCCTTTTCTGCGCCTCTTCTCGCTCAAGCTCTTCCTCGCCCGGCAGCTTAGGAATCGGGAGCCAATATTGTGGGTTCAGGGGCCCTCGATCTCGCGGCGGCTGGAACGGGTCCGAGAGCGTGTGATCGCCAAGATCGAGCGTAAACAGCGGAATATCATCGACCTTGGCAGCTATCCTCAGAAGACCCTTTACGGCCTCAAATGCTGCAACCGCAGCTTCCTCAACGGGATGACGACCGTTGTGCACGAGCTCGTTGCGGGCCTTGCGTGCGGCGAAGAGACTGCGAAGAGTAGGAGAATCGATGATTTTCTTTTGATAGAGCAACTCTTGTTTATTGCTCGCCGTCCACGTGCGATTGTCATTTAATTGGTCTTTCCGCCCCGGTACATCATCACCTTTGGTATTTGTAGATTGCAACATCTCTTTTTTCCAAAGATTGACGGTCAGTTGTTCTGCGATGATCCAAAGGGTGGTTAGAGCGGCTCCCCAATCGCGGCGAGCCAAACCAGACACCCCCTTGAGCAGAAACTCCGGGCTAAGTTCGGGAAGGGATGCGACGACAGAGAACCCTTTCGTTGCTGCGTTGTGAAGTGTGGAAAGGTCAATTCGTCTAGGGTTGAGGAGCTCTATAGCGTGCAGCGGTGCTGCCATTTTCATCCGCGCAGCATGATGAAATTGGCTTTCAAAGCTGCGACCTTGACCGGGGACACGAATATATTTCCAGTCGAGAATAGAACCCACCTCAACGTGATCGAGGTCAACAGCTTCGCAGTAGACCCCACCGATTAAAAGAGCAGCGAGGCAACGATTGAAAAATTCGACCGCTTCGGAAATTGGACGGAGTTTTGGGATGGGCGGCAGTGCCAGCGCCCCGTCAAATCCGACAACCATGTGATAAGGTGGATCGAGGCCGACATCGATGCCACCGACAACCTCATGTAATTTTACATAATCCCATGTCCCGCGATTTATCTGATCGATGCTGGCGTCCCAAGTGTTGACGGACGTTCTTTCGACAATTCGGAATGGGCTTAAGTAGGTGACGAGAGCCGGAACACGCCTCGGTGCCGGCGTCTCTGTCTTCGGAGTGGCTGGAGTATTCGGAGCTGTCGTGACCGCCATTGGCGAGCCCCATTCACCTATACCGTTCGCCTATACCACAGGAGGGCGTGGAGAGGGGGCTGGCGTTGCGAGCCCCAGCGATTTTCCAGAAGGCCGCTTATCGGACACGATGCTGTAGGCGCCCGATTAAAATGTCACCCCTCTGCCAGATAGAAATGACACTCCCCGGGGATTTTCGGGAGGGTGTTTGGGGTGACGGTACAGCTGATGAGCAATGGAGAGCTTGGACGGCTTGAGGTGCTGCGGGACTTGGATCAGCGACGGCTGACGACCACGGCGGCGGCGCAACTGTTGGGTCTTGAGCGGCGTCAGGTATTCCGGCTGTTGGGGGCCTATCGAGCCGAGGGTGCGGCGGGTCTGATATCGAAGCGCCGTGGTCGCCCCGGCAACCGAGGTAAGCCCGCGGCGGTTCGCATTGAGGCGCTGGCGATCATTCGCGAGCGCTACTGGGATTTCGGCCCGACTTTGGCGGCCGAGAAGCTGGGCGAGCTGCACGGGATCGTTCTCGGCCGCGAGACCCTTCGCCTTTGGATGATCGCGGACGGGCTGTGGCTCGATCGCAAGCAGCGCCTGAAGCGTGTTCATCAGCCCCGCCACCGGCGCGAATGCGCCGGTGAACTGGTGCAGGTCGACGGTTGTGAGCATTGGTGGTTTGAGGATCGCGGGCCGCAATGCACGCTGCTCGTATTCATCGACGACGCGACCAGCCGGCTGATGCATCTACGGTTTGTGGAGAGCGAGTCGACGTTCGCCTATTTCCATGCGACCCGCGCCTATCTGGAAGCCTGGGGCAAGCCGGTTGCGCTCTACAGCGACAAACACGGCGTCTTTCGGGTCAATCAGACGGGCGCCCTTGGCGGCGACGGCATGACCCAGTTCGGGCGCGCGCTCGACGCGCTCAACATCGACATCATCTGCGCCAATTCGAGCCAGGCCAAGGGCCGGGTCGAGCGCGCGCACAAGACCTTGCAGGACCGGCTGGTCAAGGAGCTTCGGCTCGCCGGGGCATCCAGCCTGGCCGATGGGAATACCCTCCTGCCGGCGTTCATGGCCAACTACAACACGCGCTTTGCCAAGCCGCCGGCGAACGGCAAAGACCTGCACCGGCCGCTGCGCGAGAGCGACGATCTGGAAGATGCCTTCGCCTGGAAGGAGGAGCGCACGCTGTCGCGGGCGCTGACCCTCCAGTACGACAAGGTGATCTTCATTCTGGAGCCGAGCGACCCGGCCAAGGCGGCGATCGGCAAGCGGGTGACGGTGGTCGATCAGCCGGACGGCCGGCTGTCGATCCGCTACAAGGGCGTCGAGTTGGCCTACCGCACCTTCGACAAGCTGCGCCAGGTCTCGCAGGGCGCGATTGTCGAGAACAAGCGGCTCGGCGCCGCTCTCGCCGTCATCCGCGAGCAGCAGATTGCACGGGCGGAGACGCGTAGCCGATCAGCACCCCGCCGCCGCGATCAGCGTGACGCGCGTCTATTCAAAGTCGGCTGAGATTTTCCCTACGAGCCGAGCGAGCTGTCGCTCGCTCGGTAAAACAACCGGTGACGCGGCAGCGCAGTGCGACGGGCGTCGCTCGGCCGCTGCGCTTCGCACAGGCTCCACGCCCGCCCGCCGCCCGAACCGGCAACAGTGACATTTCTAAATGGCAGAACCAGTGACATCTCTAAATGGTGGACACACACCGCATGCAACCTGCGCCCATCCCGCGCCGCACCGCGCGGCTCCTCTAGCCTGCCGCCGCTGGGGATAACGGCCGTGTGGTCGTGTCGGCGCGCTATCATCCGCAGCATGAGCGACAACCTGCGACAAGAGGCCGCGACGACCACCGACGTGTCGCGGCATGTCGCGACGGGCGACGACAGCGACTATTCTCTTTCGATCGAAGAGGCCCTTGCCCGCTATGAGGCCGCCGGAGTTCCCCGGACAGCGCGCAGCATTCAGCGGTATAGCGCGAAGGGCGACCTCGATGCGCACCGCGTCGAGACACCCTTCGGTGATAAATTCCTGATCACGCCGGCCTCGATTGATCGCCACATCGCATACATAAATGAGGTGCGACTTGTCGCGACCAGTCGCGACCCGTCGCGGCATGCCGCGACTGATGTCGCCGCAGAAAAACAAGACGCAGAGCCGCGACAGGAGGTGGCGGCAAGCACCGACGAGCTGCGACCTGCGGCGACAACCGATTACGCGTCGCGGCATGCCGCGGCTGGCACGCGTGTCGTCGAGCTGCTTGAAAGCGAGAACCGATTTCTGCGCGAGCAGGTCGGGGTGAAGGATAAGCAAATCGCCGAGCAGCAGGAGCGCGCGCACGAGATGAACGCATTGGTCAACGGGCTGCAACGGATGCTCGCACCGCTCCTCAGCGCGCCCAACCGTAGCCGCGACGACGCGCGAGCCCGCGACTTCGTCGACGAGCCCGATCATCGGTAATGGGCTTATCCCCACGGCGGCGCGCGCCACATGGCACCGGGTGCTAAAATTCGGCCATGGAACGCCGAGAGGGGAGGGTCGTCTCAATTGGAGAGATCATCGAACGCAACATCATCTTGCGCGGTGCCGATGCTCTTTCGACGAAGGGCTTCACCCAGGTGCCAAACCACATCCTTGAGAACGGGAAGCTATCGCCGGGGGCCAAGCTCACCTACGCCATGCTGCTGAAATACGCGTGGCAGAATGACTACTGCTTCCCGGGCCAGGAGCGGCTTGCCAAGGATATGGGGGTAACCGACCGCAGCGTCCGCACTTACCTACAGGAGCTGGAAAAGGCTGATTTTGTTGCTATCAAGCAGCGAGGGTTGGGAAAGCCGAACCTCTATGAACTCAACCTCACGGCCAAACGGGCTTCCGCCACTGACCGGAAAATTTTTCCGGTCAGGACCGGAAGAAAACAGCAGCTCTAGACCGGAAATATTTTCCTACTAAGAATACTCAGAGCGATTAATACCAAAATAAAAATACTCAGTAGCTCACCCAGCCTTTTAAGACTGAACAGCCCAATCCCAATAACGCCCAATATGCTATTCTGACCGATATGAACCACGAGGAAACCGTGACCATTCAGGAATACAGCTTCACCGTCCCCTACGAACCCGCCGAGGAGGGGGATATGTCGTGACGTGCCCCGCTTTGCCGGCCGTCGTGGCCCAAGCAGAGACCCTCGAAGAGGCGCCATGGCAAAGTCCGCTTGATCACGGCGAGCCGGTTCCGGTAGATCGGGCCACCGAGCCTGAGCCCGAGCCCAGGCCAATCCGCGAGACACTTACCGTAGCCGTCCAGGGGCTATGAGCCGCGGCTTGCCGGCCGTCACACCGCGCAAGCTCATCGCCGCCCTTCAACGGGCCGGCCTCGCTGGCGACCGAACAAGCGGCAGCCACTATTCGCTCAGGCATGCCGGCGATCCGACCCGAAGCGTGACGAGCCGACCGACCACCTCGGACGGCCCGGCATGGTACAATGCAGGCATGGTTGCAGGAGGCTATATTGACGAGGTGATCTTCGAGCCGGTCCAAGACTCGGAGTTCGATCCGGCGATGGGCTTGATCCTGGAGAGCCTCCGCCGGCGCCCGCCGACGATGACTATCCGGTAGGCCGGCCCGTACCGCAAAACCATGAGAGTGACCGTGACCACATCGCTGCCGCCGGATGAGATCCGGCAACTCGACCGCGTCGGCAAGGAGCAGGGCCTCACCCGCGCGGAAGCCGTCCGAGCAGCAATCCGATGGTATCTCGGCTCGCCTTACCTGCCCGCATTCTACGAAGACCTGATGACCGACGAGATCGACCCATAACCGAAGGATCGAAAAGGCCTCGACGAACCGGGTCTACCGCGGCCGGCGCTACCTCCCCCGGAGGCCAGGGCGAACAAGGAGGCGCTGGCATGGGAGATGCGGGCGCAATGGCGCGGGAAGCCGTTCAGCAGCCCCGTATGCCTCGATATCGCCCTGCGGTGGCCAAACAGCCGCCAACACGACCTCGATAATATAAAAGCCCTCTGCGATGCCGGCACGGGCATCCTATATGAGGACGATAGCCAAATCTGCGAGCTGCGCATCGGGAAGGGGGTCGACCGATGGGAAACGCGCGCTGAGCTAGCAGTCACTCCATGCGGAACCTAGGGAACACCTAGAGCCCTCTTAACTCATTGCAACTAGCGCGGATATCTCAACAGCATCCGTGCGCCAACCCCGCGAGATCGGGCCGCAGTCTCCGGGAAGGGCAGGGGGTACGCAACTGAAATGCATGCGCCCCCGCGGTTCGCCCCGGTCGATCGCGTGGCGTCGTTGGGCGTCCCCATTTCCGGGAAATCGAGTTATCGTAAACGCGTATTGTAGATGGCTAGGCTGGCGAGGGTGCGACATGCCGACAAGCGACGCCGAAACGGGTGACGCCTACCAGTTCGAATTCGCCGCGCTCGACGGCGGCAAGCTGCCGCTCGCCGCGTGGCGCGGTCATCCGGTGCTGGTCGTCAACACCGCCTCCTATTGCGGCTACACGCCGCAATACCGCGACCTCGAGGCGCTGTGGCAGCGCTATCGCGCGCAGGGGGTCGTCGTGCTCGGTGTGCCGTCCAACGATTTCGGCGCGCAGGAGCCGGGAACCGCGGCCGAGATCAAGCAATTCTGCGAGACGAGCTACCAGGTCGATTTCCCGCTGACCGCGAAGGTTCGGGTGGTCGGTGCTGCCGCCCATCCGTTCTACCGCTGGGCCGCCGCCGCCCTCGGCGAAGCCGGGGCGCCGCGCTGGAATTTCCACAAATACCTGATCGGGCCGGACGGCCAGCTCGCCGGCACGTGGCCGTCGCAAGTGCGCCCGACCGACGCCGCGATCACCGGCGAGATCGACCGCGCGCTGCAGCAGAAATAGCGGTGGTGCGGCGCGTCCCGTCTATTTCTTGCTCTTGCGCGCCGCGTCGATCAGTTGCTTCAGCGCGTCGAGGCTGACCGCGCCGGGCACGATCTCGTCGCCGACGACAAAGCCCGGCGTGCCACGGATGTCGAGCTCGTCGGCGAGTTTGAAATTGGCTTTTAGTGTTCGGTCGATATCGGGCGCTGTCATGTCGGTCTTGAGGCGTGCGACATCGAGCCCGACCGAGCCCGCCACCTTGAACACCGCGTCGTCGTCGATCTGGCCCTTCAGCGCCATCATCGAGTGATGAAAGGCGTCATATTTACCCTGCTTGCGCGCCGCCAGCGCCGCCCGGGCGGCGGTCAGCGAGGCCGGCCCCAACACCGGGAATTCCTTGTAGACAAAGCGCAGCTCCTTGTCCTGGCGCAGCAGCGATTCGAGCGCGGGCTCCACCTGCTTGCAATAGGGGCAGCGGTAGTCGAAAAACTCGACCAGCGACACATCGCCCTTGGGATTGCCGGCGACCGGCGAATCCGGGTCGTCGAACACCTCCTTGCGATGCGATATCAGCGCGGCCGAGGCCTTGTCGTGCGCGTCGTTCTTTACCTTGTCCTCGGCAGCCTGCAGCGTCTCGAGCAGCATCTCGGGATTTTTCGCCAGGTAGTCGTGCACGATCGCCTCGATCGCCTGGCGCTGTTCGGGGGTGAACTGGGCCGCCGGTGCCGCGGCGGCGAAGGGGGGCGCGATGACCGCGCCGAGCCATACGGCAAGGGCGACGTTGCGCATCAGACAAAACCGCATGACGATCAAAAACTCCGGCTCGGCAAGGCGGCAGGCGAGACGATCAATCGTCGAGCTGCTCGGCCTCGCGGTGAATTACTTCGGCGCGGGCATAGCCGGGGCTGCTGTGGGGCAGCAGCTGCTTTGCCCGGGTGGATTGCTGGATCGCATCCTTTTTCTTGCCGTTGACGAGCGCCTGTTCGGCTAGTGACAGGGCGGCCATGCCGAATTGCTTGTCGCGGCCATAGGCGACGGCGAGGAAGTGCCATACCTCGGCCTCGCGTCCCTCCTCGCGGCTGGCGTCCTGGAGATAGGCGATGGCGCGGTTGTTCAGCGCCGGGTCACCGGTCTCGATATAGACCTGCGCCAGCCCGATGCGCAGCAGCGGCGCCGAGGGCATCAGTCGCACCGCTTCCTCGTAGGGATGGATCGCCTCGCGGGTGCGCCCATTCTCGAACAGCATCTGGCCCTTCAGCTCACGATAATAGGGGTTCCGCGGGAAATCCCGGATCAGCCCGTCAATCGCCGGCAACGCTTTGGTGAGATCGGGAATGCGATAATACGCGATGGCCCGGGCATAGCGCGCGAGCTCGGAATGATTTGTCTCGGGATAATCCGCAAGGGTCCGCGACGGCGGATCGAGAAAGGCGTGCAGCTTGGCCTGGATGCGGCGCAGCAGCCCGGTCCAGCCGGGCGGGTCGGGCGCGTTCGAGCAGCGCGCATGCGCGACATGATCGCGCACATATTCGATGCGCTGCGACGTCAGCGGGTGGGTATCTTCCCATTGGTTCGCGTGGTCGCCCGACAGCATCTCGTTGCTTTGCAACACCTCGAAGAATTGCAGGAGGCCGCGCGCCGAGATGCAGGCGCGGTCGAGATAGTTGAGCGCCGCATGATCGGCGGTCGCTTCCTGCGCAATCGAGAAACGCAGGAAGGAGCGTTCGCCGACCCCCGGCGCGGCGAGCAGCGGAGCGCCGCTGTGGCCTACCGCTGACGCCGCCGCGCCGAGCGCCATCGCGATGATGGTCTCGATGCTGGCGTTATGCATCGCTTGTTTCAGGCGCAGGACGTGGCCGCCGGCGATGTGCCCCGTTTCGTGCGCGATGACGCCGATCAGCTGGTCGGGGGTCGCCGCCCGCTCGATCAGCCCGGTGTTGATGAAGATCGCCTGGCCGCCGGCGACGAACGAATTGATCTGGTTGTCGTTGATCAGATAGATCCCGACATCCTCGGGCGCGAGGCCGGCGGCGCGCCACACCGGTGCCGCCATCGTGCGGATGTCCGTTTCGATCTCGGTGTCGCGGATTCCGTTCGGGTCCGCTCGCGACGGTTGTGCGCAGCAAATCATCGCGGCAACCGCGACGATCAGCAGGAGAACCCTCAGCGGACGGGCCGACAGCGGCGCGCTCAACCTTCTCCCCGGCTGTGCCGCCTCACAGATGCGGGACGCGGCGGCATGTCCCGATCGTCGCGCGCGGCATAGACGGCAATTGCGGCATTCGCGCGGCGACCCGCCTGTCGGCCTCCCGGGGTCACGCCTGGGTCAGCCGCTGCCACCATCCGCGGCGTGGGTTCGCCGGCTTCTCGGTTACGGTGTGGATGTCCTCGGCGGGATGCGACGACGGGCCGGACGGCAGTTCTTCCTGCGGCGACGGTTCCGCCTCCGGCGAGGCCTCCCCATTCGGCAATGCGGCGAGCGGCGCGGCTGCCGCTGCTTGTTCAAGCACAGGCTCGGCCGGGCCGGCGGCAGACGGAATGTCATCTTCCGCAGCGGCAGCCGCGGCGGGCGGGGCTGCGGCTGCGGCCTCGGGCTCCGCGACGTGCGACGCGGCGGTGGCCAGTGCGTCTTCGAGCGCGAGTTCGCTCGCGCTGGCAAACGGGATGCCCTCTTCCGCCTCGGCGGTCGGCGCCGGTGCGGCCTCTATTTCGTGTTCGCTCGCCGGCTCGTGCACCGACGCCGGTTCGGCCGAATCGCCGGCAAGCGGCGCCAGGCTGGCCGTTTCGAACGTCGGTTCTGCGGGCCAAGTCTCCAGCAGCGGCAATGTCTCGCTCTCGCCCGGGCCGGACTCCGTGGCGGCGACCACGATCTCGATAGTCTCGGCGGCGACGTGTGGTGCCGCAGCACCCTCCGCCGCTTCCTCGCGGCGGCCACGCACGCGACCGCCGCGGCGGCCGCGCCGGCGCCGGCGGCGCTCGGCCTCGGCTTCGCGCTCGGTCTCCTCCGCATCGCGCGCGCCAACCTCCGTCTCCACGGCTGTGGCGGGTCGCTCATCGCTCGCCGCCGGCGGCGCGGTCCCTGGCGCCGGCCGCGCCTCGCGCGCCTCTTCGCCCCGGCGCGGCCGGCGGCGGCGGCGGCGGCGGGCGCGACCGCGTTCGTCCTCGCTTGCCTCCTCCGACGCGGCTTCGCTTGCCGCAGACATCTCGACGGCTTCTTCTTCCGCCTCCTCGTCTTCCTCTTCGACCAGGGTTGGGGCCTGGATCGCGCGCAATGGCGGCGCCTCGCCGGCGCCGTAGGGGCGCAACCGCTCGATGCGGAAGCTCGGCGGCACCAGCGTATCGTCCTGCGCCACCATCACCCGCAGGCCGTAGCGCGCTTCGATCTGGGTCAGCGATTCGCGCTTCTGGTTGAGGATGTAGAGCGCCACGTTGGTCGGCACATAAATGCAGATTTCGGCCGAGCGGCGGCGGATGCCTTCCTCCTCGATCTGCCGCAGCACGTAGAGCGCGGTCGATTCGACCGAGCGGATCAAGCCGGTGCCGGCGCAATGCGGGCAGGGCAGCGTCGAGGCCTCGGCGAGCGACGGCCGCAGCCGCTGCCGCGACATCTCCAACAGCCCGAACGCGCTGATGCGGCCGACCTGGATGCGGGCGCGGTCGTTCTTCAACGCGTCTTTCAGTCGGCGTTCGACCGCGACCTGGTTGCGGTGCTCCTCCATGTCGATGAAGTCGATGACGATGAGGCCGGCGAGGTCGCGCAGCCGCAATTGCCGTGCGATCTCGTCGGCGGCTTCGAGGTTGGTGCGGGTCGCCGTCTCCTCGATGTTGCGCTCGCGGGTCGAGCGGCCCGAATTGACGTCGATCGCGACCAGCGCCTCGGTCTGATTGATGACGACGTAGCCGCCCGAGCGCAGCTGCGCGACCGGCGAGTGGATTGCGTCGATCTGGCTTTCGATCTGGAAGTGGTGGAACAGCCCGATCTGTGCCTCGCGGAACGGCTGCACCCGCTTGGCGTGGCTCGGCATCAGCGTGCGCATGAACGCCTTTGCGGTCTTGTAGCCTTCCTCGCCCTCGACCAGCACCTCGTCGATGTCGCGGGTATAAAGGTCGCGAATCGAGCGCTTGATCAGATTGCCTTCCTCGTAGATCAGCGCCGGCGCGGTCGATTTGAGCGTCAGCTCGCGGATCTCGTTCCACAGCCGCAGCAGGTATTCGTAGTCGCGCTTGATCTCGGGCTTCGAGCGCTCGGCGCCGGCGGTGCGCACGATGACGCCCATGCCTTCCGGGATCTCGAGCTCTTCGAGGATGTCCTTGAGGCGGCGGCGGTCGGCGATGCTGGTGATCTTGCGCGACACGCCGCCGCCGCGATTGGTGTTCGGCATCAGCACGCAATAGCGCCCGGCGAGCGAGAGATAGGTGGTCAGCGCCGCGCCCTTGTTGCCGCGCTCCTCCTTGCCGACCTGCACCAGCATGATCTGGCGGCGCTTGATGACCTCCTGGATCTTGTAATGCCGCGACGGCTGGGTGCGCCGGCGCTCCGCATCGGCCTCCTCGACCTCTTCGACCTCGTCGCCGCCGAACGTCTCGACGCTCGACCGCTCGATGCCCTCCGAATCGTCCACCTCCAGCATCGACGCCCCGCTTTCGGCGGTGCCGTTGCCTTCCTCGTCGAGAACTCCTGGTCTTCCGCCATCTCGCCAATTTCCGCGGCGATCAGGGTGTCCTCGGAGGCTCGCAGCGCCATTGCCACCGGTTCTGCGCGCGTCCCCTCCCAGGAGCCGGGCGGCGACGCCGCCAAATCCTGCCAGAACCCGACCCCGAGTTCCTCATCGCGGATTTCGTCGTCAGTCGAATCGCCGGGCGGCACCGTCTCGATGACCTCCGCCGCGGGCAGCGCGGGTTCGGCAGGCGCGGCCACCGGGCCGTTTGCCTCCGGCTCGTCATGGCGCGGCGGTTCGTCGGCGCCGGATGGCGCTTCCGCGCTCGGCCAGCCGGGTTCGTCGTCCGTGGCGCCAGGCTCGGCGTCCCCTGCGCCGCTCTGCGGGATTAGGACCGGCTCGGGCAGCGCCGTCGCCAGCGGCACAGCGTCCTCGGCCTCGCCGTTCTCCCACTCGGCATGGTCGTTTTCCGACGCTGGCTCGGGATCGCCCGGCCGTCGGTCGCTTACCGGGATCCGGTAATAGTCGGGGTGGATCTCGCTGAATGCGAGAAACCCGTGTCGATTGCCCCCGTAGTCGACGAAGGCGGCCTGCAGAGACGGCTCGAACTCGCGTCACCTTGGCTAGGTAGATGTTGCCTTTGACCTGTTTTTTTGTGGACAACTCGAAATCGAACTCTTCGAGACGCTGGCCGCTGGTTACGACAACCCGGGTTTCTTCGGGGTGGGCGGCGTCGATGAGCATGCGCTTTGGCATTCGGGCGGGACTCCCAGGCGCGCGGCTGCGGCAGCCGTCAAGGCGGCCGGCGGCGCGGTGCTGTGTGGCAGGAAGCTGGTTGGAAGCAAGCCGGGGGCGTTTGAGATCATAGCGTCGCGGAAATTGGTGATCGGCGTCGCGTCAACAAACACGCTCGACTTAGGGTTCATACGACATGCATCGCCCGGCGCTGCGACCCGGTGCGGCGGCAAGCAGCTTGCCGATAAGGCGGGTGTGCGTCGCAACGCCGCCGGACACGCGCCCGGCTGGCGGATTCGCATGTGACAATGTACCCCGCAAAGCCCATCACCACAATGTTTTTCCTTGCTATCCGCTGGCGCGCTCGGCGGCGCAATAGGTGGAACAGACGGGTGCCGCACGGTGCGGCTGGCGAAAACCGCCTTGGAATAGCCACGAGCTTGGAGCATAAGGTGCGCCGCCGCGCGGGGGCGAGGGAGCAGGCCCCTCGCTCGGATGAATTAGGTGACCCGAGCGAGCCAAGCACGAGGAGCCTGCGCGGTTGCGCGTGATGGTCAAGCTCGTCCGATTTCTATTCGTTTGCATCGTGCTGGTCGCAATCGCCGGTGGTGTGTTCGCCGGGGTGACGATCTGGTATTTCGGTCGCGACCTGCCGGATTACCAGCAGTTGGCATACTACCAGCCGCCGATCACGACGCGCGTTCACGCCGGAGATGGCAGGCTGCTTGCCGAATACGCGACCGAGCGCCGCGTTTTCGTCCCGATCGCGGCCATCCCGAAACGCGTTATCCGGGCGTTCCTGTCGGCCGAGGACAAGAATTTCTACAGCCATCACGGGGTCGACCCGCTGTCGATTCTGCGGGCGGCGGTGACCGACATCGGGCGCTGGCGCGGCAAGCGGCGGCCGATCGGCGCCTCGACGATCACCCAGCAGGTCGCCAAGAACATGCTGCTGTCGAACGAGTTGTCGATCAGCCGCAAGATCAAGGAGATTTTGCTGGCCACCCGAATCGACGAGGCATTGCCGAAAGACCGGATTCTCGAGCTCTATCTCAACGAAATTTATCTCGGGGCGGGGGCGTACGGGGTCGCCTCGGCGGCGCTGACCTATTTCGACAAGCCGCTCGGTCAGCTGAGCCTGGGCGAGGCGGCGTTTCTCGCCGGCCTGCCGAAGGCGCCGAACAACTACAGCCCGACGCGGTTCCCGCAGGCGGCCAAGGCGCGCCGCGACTGGGTCCTCGACCGCATGATGGAAGACGGCTATGCGAGCGCGGCTGAGGTGGCGCAGGCCAAGGCGGAGCCCCTGGCGGTACACCACCGCGAGGAGGCCGAGACCGTCAGCGCGCCGTATTTCGCCGAGGAGGTGCGCCGCCAGCTGTTGGCGCGCTATGGCGAGAAAACGCTCTACGAGGGCGGATTATCGGTGCGCACCAGCCTCGATCCGGCGATGCAGGCGGTCGCCGACAAGGCGCTGCGTGCCGGCCTCGTCGCCTACGATCGGGCGCGCGGCGGCTGGCGCGGCGCGGTAGGGCATATCGAGCCGGGTGCGGGCTGGCCGCACCGGCTCGCCGCCGAGCCCGTGCCGGCGGGCGCCGCGACGGCCGGCTGGCAGCTCGCGGTGGTGCTGCACACCGAAGGTGACGGCGCGGAGATCGGGCTCAAGGAGGGCGAAACCGGGCATATCCCGTTCGCGCAAATGCGCTGGGCGCGGCCGCTGCACGATGATGGCTCGCTCGGTCCGACGCCGCGCCATGCTGCCGATGTGGTGAAACCGGGCGATCTCGTGCTCGTCGAGAAGCTGGCGGCCGATGCCGGCAAGCCCGCTTCCCGGCACGGCGGGGTGCGGCGGGCGGCGGCCGATCAGTACGATTTGTGCCAGATTCCCGACGTTTCCGGCGCGCTCGTCGCGATCGACCCGCACACCGGTCGGGTGCTGGCGATGAGCGGCGGCTTCAGCTTC
The DNA here is from genome assembly GCA_963746885.1 of uncultured Alphaproteobacteria bacterium. Classification (GTDB taxonomy): domain Bacteria; phylum Pseudomonadota; class Alphaproteobacteria; order ATCC43930; family CGMCC-115725; genus DATARH01. The sequence goes on along the minus strand of CAVVDM010000008.1, from coordinate 4,647 downwards.
GAGCTCAGCCAGTTCAATCGGGCCACCCAGGCAAAGCGGCAGGAGGGGTCGTCGATCAAGCCGTTCGTCTACCTGACGGCGCTTGAACACGGGTTCACCCCGTCCACCCTGATCCTCGACGGCCCGATCGCGCTCTATCAGGGGCCGGGGCTGCCGCTCTGGGAGCCGCACAATTACGAGGACGAATTCCGCGGACCGACCACGATGCGGGTCGAACTCGAACATTCGGTCAACGTCATGGCGGCCCGCACCGCGGCGATCGTCGGGATCGATGCCGTGGCCGACACGGTCGAGAAATTTGGCATCATGGACCACATGCCGCGCGAGTACTCGATGTCGCTCGGAGCGGGCGAGACCACCCCGCTGCGCCTGACCGCCGCCTATGCGATGCTCGACAATGGCGGGAAGCGCATCACCCCGACCCTGATCGACCGGGTGCAGGACCGCAACGGCAAGACGATCTACCGCGCCGACACCCGCCCGTGCGAGGGCTGCAATAACGTCGAGTGGCAGCATCAGAAGGTGCCGGTCATCCCCGATACGCGCGAGCAGATCGCCGATCCGGCCTCGGCCTTTCAGGTCGTCTCGATGCTTGAGGGCGTGGTGCAGCGCGGCACCGGGTTCGCCGTGCGCGCGGTCGGCAAGCCGATCGCCGGCAAGACCGGAACCACGAGCGATTTTCAGGACGCCTGGTTCGAGGGGTTCGCTCCCGATCTCGCGGCCGGGGTGTATGTCGGCTATGACGACCCGATGTCGCTCGGCCGCGGCGAGCAGGCTGCCGTCGTGGCGGCCCCGATCTTTCGCGATTTCATGATTGCGGCGCTGAAGGACGAGCCGGCGACCGAGTTTCGCATCCCGCCCGGGGTGCAGCTCTACCGGGTCAACCCGGCGAGCGGCCTGCCGCCCGGCCCGCACGAGGCGGCGATCTGGGAAGCCTTCAAGACCGGCACCGGGCCGACCACCAATCGCGATCTCGGGCTGCAGGGGCTGCGGAATGGGGACGCCACGGCGCAGAACGCCGGAATGCCCGACGCGGCAACGCCGGACGCGACACCCCCGGTCGCCCTGCCGACCCGTGAAATTCCGGCGAGCGGCACCGGCGGGCTCTATTAATCACTATATTAGCGTTGGTTCTGTTAACGGGGCGAGGAGCGAGACATGCGCGCCGAAACGCAGGCAGTCGTCGACGACATCAATAAGTCGTTGGCGCTGCTGAGGAGGCATCTTTGACTGGGAGGTTGCCAACCGGCGCCTCGCCGAGCTGAACGCCAAGGCGGAAGATCCCAAGCTGTGGGATGATTCGGCGGCGGCGCAGGCGGTATTCCGCGAGCGCACCAAGCTCGAGCGGGCGATCGACGGCTATCGCCGGATCGAACGCGGGGTCGCGGAGGCGGTCGAGCTGATCGAACTCGGCGACGCCGAGGGCGATGCCGCGGTCGTCGCTGACGCCGAGGCAAGCCTCGACGCTTTGCACGCGGAGGTGCAGCGGCGCGAGGTCGAGAGCCTGCTGTCGGGCGAGGCCGACGCCAATGACTGCTATCTTGAAGTCCACGCAGGCGCTGGCGGCACCGAAGCGCAGGACTGGGCCGAGATGCTGCTGCGCATGTATGTGCGCTGGGCCGAGGACCACGACTACAAGGTCGAATGGCTCGAGGAGAGCGCCGGCGACGGCGCCGGCATCAAATCGGCGACGGTGCGGATCAACGGTCCCGACGCCTATGGCTGGCTGAAGACCGAAAGCGGCGTGCATCGGCTGGTGCGCATCTCGCCGTTCGAACTCGGCGGCGCGGCGCCACACCAGCTTCGCCTCGGCCTGGGTCTATCCGGTGATCGACGACAAGATCGAGATCGCGATCAACGACAAGGATCTGCGCATCGATACCTATCGGGCATCGGGTGCCGGCGGGCAGCACGTCAACAAGACCGATAGCGCGATCCGCATCACCCACCTGCCGACCAACATCGTCGTGCAATGCCAGAGCGAGCGCTCGCAGCACCAGAACCGGGCGCATGCTTTCGCGATGCTGCGCGCCCGGCTCTACGAGGCCGAGTTGCAGAAACGGGAGGATGCGGTCGACGCGATGAACGCCAGCAAGACCGATATCGGCTGGGGCCATCAGATCCGTTCCTACGTGCTGCAGCCCTATCAGATGGTCAAGGACCTGCGCACCGGGGTCGAAACCGGCAACCCCTCGGCGGTGCTCGACGGCGACCTCGACCGTTTTCTGGCGGCGGCGCTGGCGCAGCGCATCGAAGGCGCCGACGCGCTGGCGGGCGGGGGATAGGATGCCGAAACCCTTGAGGGGCGAAATGCCGGGGGCTAGGGTGGCGCCGCAGCGATGGGCCGGGAGATGAGCGACAAGCCGAGCGGGCCGATCATCGACTACCTGACGCAGTCGCGCGATGCGGTGGCGGCAGCGATTGCCGACCCCGGCTTTGTCCAGACGATCGCCGCGATTGCCGACCGGATCGCCGCCGCACTTGCCGCCGGGCACAAGGTCATGTTCGCCGGCAATGGCGGTAGCGCCGCCGATGCGCAGCACCTCGCCGGCGAGATTCTCGGACGGTACAACTACGACCGCGCCCCGGCCGCGGCGCTGGCGCTGACCACCGACAGTTCGGTGTTGACGGCGATCGCCAACGATTACGGCTACGACAGCGTCTTCGAGCGCCAGGTGCAGGGGCTGGGCCGGCCGGGCGACGTGCTGGTCGCGATCTCTACTTCCGGGCGCTCGCCGAACATCCTGAGGGCGCTGACGGCAGCGCGGGCGTGCCGTGTCGTCGCGATCGGTCTTACCGGCCGCGGCGGCGGCGATATGCCGGCGCTGTGCGATTTGTGCCTGCGCGCGCCGGCGGACGCGACGCCGCTGATCCAGCAGCTGCACATCATCGCCGGGCATATCGTCTGCGGCCTGGTCGAGGAGCGCTTGTTTCCGCGTCGGACAGGCCGGCGGACCTCGCCGCCGTCGCCGGCTGATCCCACCCAGCCCGATCCCACCAAGCAAGGAGAGAAACATGGCGGCGAGTTTGCGCAATGCCGCGCGCGAGCGGCTCGATGCCGGCGGACTGGCGCTCGGCGTGATCCTGCGCCAGGCGCGCACGGTCGACGTCGCGCCGATCATGAAATCCTGCGGCTTCGACTGGCTGTTCCTCGATCTCGAGCATAATTCGATGGACCTCGACACCGCGGTGCAGATCGCGGTTGCGGCGCTCGGCGCCGGCATCGCGCCGGTGGCGCGGGTTCCGGCCGGGCAGTTGTGGCTGGCGACGCGGTTTCTCGACGGCGGCGGGCTCGGCATCGTCGTGCCGCATGTCGATACGCCCGAGGAGGCGCACAAGGTCGCGCCGGCATTCGCTATCCGCCGCTCGGGATGGCTGGGTGGCCGGCAGAATGCCGCATTTCGGCTATGAGAAGGTCGGGCTGGCCGAGACCTTCGCGGCGATCGATGCGGCGACCTTCGTCACCGTCATGCTGGAAACCCCGACGGCGATCGCCAATGCCGACGCCATCGCGGCGGTGCCGGGCATCGACTGCCTGATGATGGCACCGACGATTTGGCGATGGAGCATGGCATCCCGGCCGCCTTTGCCGACCCGCGCATCGTCGCCGCCTATCAGGCGGTATGCGACGCCTGCCGGGCGCATGGCAAGTTTGCCGGCGTCGGCGGCATCGCCGACGAGGCGTTGCTGCGCCGCTATATCGGCATGGGCGTGCGCGTCGTCCTGCCGGGCGGCGACCTCAGCTTCATGGCCGCCGCCGCGAGCGCGAGCGCCGCCACGATGCGCGCCTGCCTCTGAGCGACGGGACGCGGTCCGACCCGGCGGCCGAGAACCCCGCGCCGCAACAGCAAGCCGCGCCACCCCTCGCGCTGCACCAGCCCGACGTGCTGCGCGGCATCCTGCTGATGTGCGCCGGCGTGTCGATGTTCCCGTTCATGAACACCGCGGTGAAGCTGCTCGGCGCGCGCTACCCGGTTGGCGAGATCGTCTGGGCGCGCTTTACCGGCTATCTGATCGTGATGCTGCTGGTGTTTCTGCCGCATCACGGCTGGCGGCTGCTGGCGACCCGTCGCCCGGCGGTGCAGATCGCCCGCTCGCTGTTGATGCTGGTCAGCAACGTGATTTTCGTCATCGCGATCGCCCGGGTGCCGCTTGCCACCGCCTCGGCGATCGGCTTTACCGCGCCGCTGATCGTCACCGCGCTGTCGGTGCCGCTATTGCACGAGAGCGTCGGATCCGGCGGTGGAACGCGGTCGTGGTCGGCTTTGCCGGCGCGCTCCTGGTGATTCGCCCGGGGATCGGCCTGGAAAATCCCGCCGTGCTGCTGTTGCTGGTGTCGTCGGCGGCCTATGCGGTCTATCAGATCGCGACCCGCTGGGTCAGCTTTTACGACGAGGCGGCGACCGGCATCGTCTTTACCGCGCTGCTCGGTTCGCTGATTATGAGCGTCGTGCTGCCGTTCATCTTTGTGTGGCCGCGCGGCCTGCTCGATTTCGCGCTGTTCGGCGCGCTCGGCGTTCTTGGCGGCGCCGGGCATTACCTGGTGATCCGCGCCTTTCGGTCGTCCGGCCGCGGTCATCGCGCCCCTCGGCTATGTCGAGCTGATCGGCACGGCGAGCCTGGGCTATGCGGTCTTCGGCAATTTCC
>CAVVDM010000007.1:0-226681 GCA_963746885.1 uncultured Alphaproteobacteria bacterium | reverse complement strand
CTGCGGCAACGGACGCTTACCGCACGGCGACTGCGGCGAGATGCGACGGATGTCGAGAAGTGGCTATGGCAGGCTTTGCGCGAGTCGTTACCGGAGCTGCGCTTTCGCCGCCAACATCCGATCGGCCTTTTCGTCGTCGATTTCGCCTGTCCCTCGCGCAAGCTGGCGATCGAACTCGACGGCGGCCAGCATATGGCGCAAGCCAACGCCGATGCGGCACGAACCGGCGAACTGGCGCGCTGCGGCTACCGTGTGATCCGCTTCTGGAACAATGACGTGATCGATAACCTGTCTGGCGTGCTTGAAGTCGTCCAACGAGAATTGGATGCCGACTAGAATGCCCTCTCTGCCCTTCAGGGCGGAGAGGGAGGGCGGGATGTTTCGCGCGGATATAATGGGATTTCTCAGGGTTGCCGTCAATAGGGAAATCGCATATATGATGGGTAACCATCTTTTTTGCGAGGATAGGATGGATTTCGTATCGCGTGAGCGCGAATGGGCCGATCGGGCCAAGCGGCTCGTCAAGGCCGAGCTAAAGCGGGCCGATGTCAGCTATCAGGAATTAGCCGAAAAGCTGAGGGAGCATGGATTGGAGGAAACAGAGGGATCGATCAGCAACAAGCTGAGCCGAGGGACTTTCCCGGCGAGTTTCTTCCTGGCCGTGATGAAGGCAATTGGGCGCGATCAGGTGAATATCAGTGATGTTTGATGAGGGTTTTGCGGCTTTTGTCGTTGGTATTATTCTCTTAATTTTTATGCTTAGTCTCTTACTTAATGCAGTCAATGGCCACCAAAGCGAGCGCGATGGGGACACCGGAGAGTGCCACGCCGCCGATCAGCAAACAGACAATGCCGGTTATGAGCAGCTCTCCGGCGCAATAGCAGATGCAATACACACCTATCGCCGCGATCGTCGCGCCGACGAGAGAAATCGCTCTAGCCGTGAGCGCGCGACCATAGTAGTTCTCGGGGTTACGGCCATCTTGGCTCTCTTTGCGGCGGCTTCCGCTATTTATTCTGCCGTCATTTTTACTCGACAGGCCAGAGATTTCCGTGACCAAGAACAGCGGCAGTTGCGAGCGTATCTTGGGCCTGTTTTTGATAGCTTCACCTTCAAATGCCCGCATTGCGACGCATATATTGCCAACCCAGCAAACGGCGTCCCGCCGCCCTCCGCACAGGAGGACGCTGTGTTTTATAAGCTTAAAAATTATGGGACTAGTCCCGCAAGAAGAACAGAAGTATGTGCGCAGCTGCTCGCAATCGTCCCGCCGGAGACTCTGTATTCTAAACGCGAACACTTGTTTTCGTTGTGCGATAACCGAAATATATTTAATGTCACCGTTTGGCCGGGGGAAAGTCGATTGGAAGTGTCCCCCGCGGTGTCCACCATGGATATGGTGGCCATATTGCAAAGGCGCGCCATCGGGGTTTTCGTCGGTCGTATAGTGTATGATGATATTTGGGGCGCGTCGCACAATACATTCATCTGCCGCGCCGCATATCCCGGGAACCCGCGAGAAGGAGAACTCTTTTTCACCGAATGCCCCAATACGCCCGGCCCACAAGACGATTAACGAGATAGAAATAACACATAACGGACGCACGGCGCGTCACTCCCGCCCAGCGCGAGGGTGGGTCCGCGTAAGGTTCTGGTCGTGATTTAGATTGTCGCCGGGTCGCGCGCTGGCCACGCTGGCGTGGTGGCGCATGCTACATAATACCGGGTTATCCCACCCAGACGCCCGTTGCGCTCTTGGAGCGCATTATCCAGGCATCATCGAACGAGGGCGACCTCGTGCTTGACCCGTTCTGTGGCTGCGGCACGACAATTTATGCGGCGGAGAAGCTCGGGCGGGCGTGGGTCGGCATCGACATCACGCATCTGGCGATTTCGCTGATCGAGCGGCGGCTGAAGGACGCGTTTCCCGGCATTGCCTTCGAGGTCCACGGCACGCCGAAGGATTTGGAAAGCGCGCTCGACCTGGCGCGACGCGACAAATACCAGTTTCAGTGGTGGGCGGTGTCGCTGGTCGAGGCGCGGCCCTATGGCGGCAAGAAAAAGGGCGCCGATGGCGGCATCGACGGCATCCTGTTTTTCCGCAGCGACAAGGACAAAACCGAAAAGGCGCTGGTCTCGGTCAAGGGCGGCGAAAACGTCGGCGTCGGCATGGTCCGCGAGCTGATCTCGGTCGTTGACCGCGAGAAGGCCGCGCTCGGCGTGCTGATCACGCTAGCATTGCCGACGCACGTGATGGAAAGAGAGGCGTCGGCGGCAGGCCTCTACGAGACGCCGTTCGAGAAGGTCCCGAAGATCCAGATCATCACATTGGCCGAGCTGTTCCAGGGCATTCGCCCGCGTATCCCGCGCATCGATGTCGGCGCGACCTTCCGCACCGCCGCCCGCGAATAGGCCCAAACGCAAGGCCGGCTGCTGTGACGCACGCAGGAGCGGGGAGAGGTCCCAACGGCTGGGTCGCCGCGACCGGCATTGACGGCAATCCGGCCATATTTGTCTGGTAGAGGAGAGTACGCGGCGGCCGAGGCTCCGCGAGTTAGCTGTTGATCTCCTGTATTATCAGCAAATGCCGGGTCAGCGAACGAATTGACAAAGCGGGCGCGCGGCGGGTCAACTGAGCGGCCTAAACGAGGAGAGGGCCGGACGATGGGCATGCTCGAAGGACGCGTCGCGATCTGCACCGGGGCAGCGCGCGGGGTCGGCGCCGAGGTCGCCAAGCTGATGGCGGCGCATGGCGCCAAGATCGTCGTCGTCGATCCGGGGGTCGGTGGTGCGGGCGAGGGCGGCGACACACGCCCGGCACAGGCCACCGCCGACGAGATCAAGGCGGCGGGCGGCGAGGCGGTCGCCAATTTCGGCTCGGTCGCCAGCTTCGACGACTGCCTGAAAATGGTGCAGCAGGCGCGCGATACGTTCGGCGGATTGCACATCGTGTTCAACGCCGCCGGCATCCTGCGCGACAAGATGTTCCACAACATGTTCCCGGAGGATTGGCAGGCGGTCATCGACGTCCACCTGACCGGCCATTTCAACGTCAACCGGGCGGCGATCAACCTGTTCCGCGAGCAGAATTACGGCCGCATGATCCTGGTGTCGTCGACCTCGGGGCTGCTCGGCAATATCGGCCAGGTCAATTACGGCGCGGCCAAGCTCGGCGTCGTCGCGATGGCGCGCATCATTGCGATGGAGAACCAGTCGCGCGGCATCACCGCCAACGTCATCGCGCCCTCGGCCGACACCCGCATGACCCGCTCGGTGCCGACCCCGAAGGACCCGACCGCGGCGGCGGCGCGCGAGGAGCGGCTGCGGCGCAGCCGGGCCGACGCGATCGCGCCGTTATGCGTCTATCTCGCCTCCGAAGGGGCCGCCCACGTCAACGGCCAGGTGTTCCACCAGCGCGCCGCCGAATTGTCGCTCTACGGCCATATGCGGCCGGTGCGCATGGTGCACCACAACGGCGGCTGGACCCCGGAGTTGATCGCCGAGGTGGCGATGCCCTCGCTCGCCAACAGCTTCACCCCGCTCGACTCGCGCAATACCCACGCCGGCCTGCCGATGGATTGACGCGGTCGGCGGCCTCTACTGCGGCGTGACTGTCGGCGCCGCGGCCGGGGCGGGCGCCACCACCTGCGGCGTCACGATCGTCGGCACCGCGGTCGGCGAGACGTGGAAGCTCGCCGAAAACGGCACGTTCGCATAATACTTCCTGGCGAACTCCGAGACCGCCGTGATCGCGTTCTGCGGCACGTAGACGACGTCGAAGGATTTCAGCAGCGGGTCTTGCGCCCCGGCCCCGGCGAAATTGCCGAGCGCGACCGAATAGCTGCGGACCCGGCCCTCGGCGTCATGGCGCATGATCAAGACGTCGCCGGTTTTGGCGCCGGTCTTGACCCCGCCGGCCTGCGCCAGGGCGCGCGCCAGGGTCAGCGGGATGTTGCTGCGGAGGAGCCCGGGGCGGCGCACCCAGCCGTCGACATAGATGACCTCCGGCGCATAGCGGCGCACCGTGATCGACAATTGCGGGTCCCGGAGGAGCTTGGCGTAGCGCGCGGTGAGCCGCGCCGTCGCCTCGGGCACGGTCAGCCCGCCGACCAGCACGCTGCCGATCGCCTTCGGCGCCACTGTGCCGTCCATGCCGACCGTGACCGTATCGTTGTAATCGGCGGCGAACGGCAGGCGGATCGCGAACTGGTCGCCGGCCGACAGAGTCCGCTGCGGCATCACCGGCACCCCGCCCGGGACAGATCCGCTCGGCGCCAGCCCGGCCAGCTTGGGCCCCTGCGGCGCGCAGGCGGCGAGCGCCAGCCCCAGCGCGATCGCGAGACCGCGCGCCGCGCTCACTGCCGCTCGACGCGCGCGACGCCGCTCAGATCCTGCGACCATGGCAAGGCCGAGCGGTACCACCCCTGTCGCGACGGCTTCAGTTCGGCGCGGCAGTCGAGCGTGCCGACCCTGAGGCCGTAGGTCGCCGGCTGTGGGTCCGTCGAGGTCGCCCAGAGCGGCGTGCCGCAATCCGGGCAGAACCCGTGCGCCCGCGGGTTGCCGCTGTCGGCGGTCGTCTTGATGTAGGTCTTGGGCGTGCCGCTCTTCAGCACGAAGGAGCCGGGCAGCGTCGTGATGTTGACGCGGAAGGCCGAGCCGGAGAGCGTCTGGCAATCGGTGCAATGGCAGATCCTGACTTGGCCCGGGTCGATCTCGGCCTCGAAGCTGATCTTGCCGCAATGGCAATGTCCGGTGACTTTCATTGTCGTGCTCCTTCTAGAACGCGCCCAGCCCGAAGATCCCGTCCACGGGATCGAGGCCGGCGATGACGCGCTTGCCGATCAGCTCGCGCAAGGTCTCCGACGTGCCGCCGCCGAGCGAGCCGTAGCGGGCGCCGCGATAGAATCGCGACACCGGATACTCGTCGGTGAAGCCATAGCCGCCATGTACCTGGATCGCCTCGCTGGTGACGCGCAACGACATCTCGTTGACCGTGACCTTGGCGGCGGCGGCCAGCAGCGGGTCGGGGAACGGGTCGGCGCTGGCGCAGGCGCGGTAGAGGATCGAGCGGCTCGCTTCGATGTCGCGGTACATCTCGGCGATCTTCCAGCGCATGCCCTGGAAATTGCCGATCGGCCGGCCGAAGGCGGTGCGCTCCTTGACGTATTTGACCGCCTCCTCGAGCGCTCCCTCGGCGAGGCCCAGCGAAATGCTCGGGTTGAGGCAACGCTGCGTGTTGAAGGCGTTGAGGAGTTTGCGGAAGCCGTCTTCCAGCACGAGGTTCTCCGGCGGGAGTTCGACATCCTCGAAGCGGATCTCGTGCAGGTTTTCGCCGCCCATCGTGTGGTAGGTGCCGGTCACGGTGAAGCCGGGCGTGCCCTGCTCGACCAATACGCAGCCGATGCCCTCGCGCCCCGGCTTCTTGTCGATGCGGGTGAAGACGACGAACATGCCGGCCTCCTCGGCGCGGCTGATCAGCGTCTTGACCCCGTTGAGGCGCAGCTTGTTGCCGACATGGTCGACATTGGTTTTGTAATTGGCGACGTCGGTGCCGGCGTCGGGCTCGGTCATGCAGATCGCCAAGAGGCACTCGCCGCTGCACACCGCCGGCAGGATGCGCCGCTTGATCGCCTCGGGCGCATAGGTTGCGATGATGCGGGTCTGCACGCCCACTTCGCCCAACACGGCCATCGCCGTCACGTAGCAGGTTTTGGCGATCTCCTCGAGGACGAGGGCGGTGTCGAACACCGGCAGCCCGAGCCCGCCATATTCCTCCGGCACCGCCATGCCGAGGACGCCCAGCTCGGCCAGCGATTTCATGTTCTCCCACGGGAAGGTGCCGTCCATGTAGCGCGGCGCACGCTCGCGAAACTCGCCCTGCGCCAGTTCGCGGATCGTATGGACAAACTGGCGCTGCTCGTCGGTCAGGGTCGGGAACACGGGAGGTCTCCTTGCTGGCGGGGTCGGCCTTATCTTGCGCCGCCGGGCCACTGCCAGTCGAGCAGGTGGCGGATTGTCGCGCGCAATGCCTCCTGCGGCCGGGTGAGGCCGAGCCAGGCCATCGCGCCGTCCCACTCGGTCGCGGCGCGCTGCAACGGGACGAGGACCGGCCCGTCGCCGAGCCGATCGAGCCAGGAGGAGAGGTCGCGCGACGCCAGCATCGCGAGCAGCAACGTGCCGATCAGGCAGGTCGCCAGCACTTGGCGCGGCGAGACGCCGCGGCGGCGCAGCTTGGCCGGGATCGCGTCGGCGCTCGGCGATGCGCGGACGATCGGCTCTTCCTGTTCGATCGCGACCATGCCTAGAACCGGAAATAGATGAACGGGGCAACGCCTTCCGGCCCGAGCGCGTTGATCGTCGCGACGACAATCCCGGCGGTCACACCGACACCCCACACCGGCATCCGGGCGAGCGCCGTGGTGGTACGCTCGAACAGCGCGTCGGGGGTGAACTGACCGGCCATGCCGAGGGCGATCAGCGCCAGCATGAACGGCCCCGCCTGCTGCAGCCCGCCGCCCCAGCCGGCGCCGAGTCCGGCGAGATAGAGCCGCGCCACCTCGAAATCCTCGGCACGAAAGAAGACCCAGCCGAGGCACACGAAATGGAACACGACCAGGGTCGCGAGGATGCGCGCCGCCGGGGATTGGGCGCGTCGGCCGAGCCACGGTTCGATCAGGCGCTCGACCGCGAGCCCGCCGCCGTGCAGCGCGCCCCACGCGACGAACTTCCACCCGGCGCCGTGCCAGATGCCGCCCAACAGCATCGTGATCAGCAGGTTGCGGTAGGTCTTGAGCCTTCCCCCCGGTTGCCGCCGAGCGGCTTGTAGAGATAGTCGCGCAGCCAGGTCGACAGCGTGATGTGCCAGCGCCGCCAGAACTCGCGCAGCCGCTCGGCCCGGTACGGCTGGTTGAAATTGGCCGGAAAGCGGAACCCGACCAGCGCCGCCAGCCCGATCGCCATATCGCTATAGGCGCTGAAATCGCAAAAGATCTGCACCGCATAGCCATAGACCGCGAACAACAGATCGGGTCCGCCATAGCTGGTCGGCGCCGCAAACACGGGATCGACCAGCCCGCTCGAGAGATAGTTGGCGATCACCACCTTCTTGAACAGCCCGCCGAGGATCAGCACCAATGCCGGGGCAAGCGGGATCGGCTCGGTCGAGGGGCGGGCGAGCTGCGGCAGGAAATAGGCGGCGCGCACGATCGGTCCGGCGACGAGCTGCGGGAAGAACGACATGTAGAGCGCCATGTCGAGCGGGTTGCGGCACACCCGGACATCACCGCGATAGACGTCGGTGACGTACGAGATGCCGTGAAACGTGAAGAACGAGATCCCGACCGGCAGCAGAATCTCGAAAAACGGCAATTCGTGTTCGAGGCCCAGCAGATGGGCGAGCCGGTTGGCGCTCAGCACGAAAAAGTCGAGATACTTGAAGACCCCGAGGAGCCCGAGATGCGCCGCGACCGCGATGCCGAGGACGAGGCGTTGCAACTCGCGGCGCCGGATCGCCCCGATCAGCCGGCCGGCGACGTAGCTGACCGACGTGCTGAACGCCAACAGGAAGCAGAAGCGCCAATCCCACTGTGCGTAGAAATAATAGCTGGCGACGACGAGCACAGCCTTCTTCGCGGCAAAGCGCGTATCGAGCGCCGCCATCGCCGCCGCGACGAGCAGAAAGAACAGCAGAAACCCCGATGTCGGGAACAGCATCCGGGGTCAGCCGGGGAGTGAGGTTAGTGCGGCCGGGGTCTTGCAGGCGCTCACCCCTCTGCGTGCGGGGATACGAAATTGGCAGGCTGCGTCGGCATCCCGCAATGATGGGCTGTTGCGCGGGAACCCTTGTATGGAGCGAGCTGCCATTTCCCCCTGCACGAGCGCTGGCCGCGGCTCGCGTTCTATCGGCTCGTGCCGCCGCGAGCAAGCCGCGACCGCGATCCCGCGGCGTTGCGGCGGGCGCACCATTTGCGCTACCGATCGCCGCGGCGATACGGTTTGCATCGGCCCGGGCGACCGATCAGTATTCGCGGCGCGGTTGGGGCTTCGGTTGCGGGGGATAGGGCAGGGTGTACGGATTTGCTCGGCTTTGCGGCGCCGGACGCTCCCTCGCGTGGGTGGCGGCGCTGGCTGTTTTCTGTGGCTTTGCGACGGTCGCGGCGGCTGCCGACGCGCCAGCGCAACAAACGACCATCGTCGTATTTGGCGATAGCCAGGCTGCTGGCCTCGCCCGCGGGCTGCAGCGCGTGCTGGTCGAGGATTCGCGCTATCGCGTGCTCAACCGCACCCATCCCGGCGCCTCCCTGGTGCATTCCGACCGCGAATGGCTGGAGCCCGTCGAGCGCTTTGTGAAGCATGACACGGCCGATGTCGCGATCGTCATGCTCGGCGCTAACGACCGCATCGACATGCGCGACGACCACGGCAAATACCTGCATTTCCGCAGCGATGCGTGGCGCCTCGCCTATGCTTGGCGGGCCGATGAGATCCTCCAGACGCTCGCCGACGCGAAGCTCAAGGTGCTGTGGCTGGGCAACCCCATCGCCCGCAGCCCGACCTATTCCGCCGATATGGGCTACATCAACGAGATCTATGCCGAGGAGACGTCGCGCTTCGGCGTGCGGTTCGTGCCGCTGTGGGGGGTCATTGCCGATCCGCAAGGCCGCTATATCGCCTATGGCAAGGATCGCGCGGGCACGACCGAGCGGCTGCGGGGCGACGATGGCATCCACTTCACTGCTGCCGGCTACGAATTGATTGCCGACAAGATTATCGGCTTGTTGAGCCCGCCGGCCGCGACCGCGCCGACGAAGCGGGCCGATTCGGGGCGTTGACGCCGCGGTGACCCTCGACCCGCGGCTCAACGCCTATCGCGAGGACCTCGCCGATGCGCGGCTGCGCGGTCAGGTCGTGGCGGCGGGCTATGTCGAAGGCCGGGCGGCGCGGGTCGTCGCAGGCTGCGCGCCGGTGCGGCGCCGACCGTCGCCGTCGGCCGAGCTCGACACCTTCTACCATTATGGCGAGGAGGTCCGGGTGTTCGACGAGGCCGGCGGCTACGCCTGGTGCCAGTCATTGTTCGACGGCTACGTCGGCTATGTCGAGGCGCGCCATGTCGTGCTCGGCACGCCGCCGGTGCCGACCCATTTCGTCGCGACGCTCGGGTCATATGCCTACGCGGCGCCGGATTTGCGTTCGGCGACGGCCGATTTCCTGCCGCGCCACAGCGCGATCGTCGTCGCGGAAGCCGGGCTTGTGACGCGTGGCACCGAATATGTCCGGCTTGACACCGGCTCGCATCTGCCGCGCCGATGCTTGTCGCCGGGGCCACCGCGCTCGCCCGACATTGTCGCCGCTGCCTCGCTCTATCTCGGCTGTCCGTATCTGTGGGGCGGCAGGAGCTTTCTCGGCCTCGATTGCTCGGGCTTGGTTCAGGCCGCCTTCCGCGACATCGGCGCTGCCGTGCCGCGCGACACCGACCTGCAGCGCGACGCGATCGGCAAGCGGGTAGAAGCCCGGCCGGACGACCTGCGCTGCGGCGACCTGATCTTCCTGCCCGGGCACGTGCTGATCTATGCCGGCGCCGGTGCGGTGATCCACGCTGACGGCGTCAGCATGATGGTTTGCCGCGACAACCTGGCGCTGCTAATGCGCGAGCGCGGCCTCGATTTTTCCGCCTTTGTCGTGCGCCGCGCCTCATCTGAGGTTTTCATAAAGGGGAGCAGCAAGCAGGTGATCTGATAATAACTCATGGACATCGGCTGATGATGGTCTCGTGCTGACTACGTCATGGCCGGGCGACGCCGCTGGTGTGGCTGAGCGTCTGGAAAGACGAGCTGAGCGAGCGACGCAACGACTACGTGCCCGTCTGGCCCGACTGTCACAGGTATTGCCGCCGGGGATTGTCGTGACGATCCTCGCCGACCGCGGCTTCGGCGACCATAAGCTGTTTGCTTTCCTCAAAAGTCCGGGGTTTGGCTATGTCATCCGGTTGCGTGGCAATATCCGCGTCGCCGATGCCGGCGGCGAGACGCGCCCGGCCGTCGACTGGGTCGGCAAGGCAGGCCGCGTCCGCAAATTGCGCGATGCCAGAGTGACGGCGAGCGATGGCTATCCGGTCGGCGCCGTCGTCTGTGTCCATGCCAAGGCCATGAAGGAACCCTGGTGCCGGGTCGCCAGCGACGCCGAGGCGCCGACCGCGATGATCGTCAACCACTATGCCAAACGCTGGACTATCGAGCCCGGTTTCCGCGATACCAAGGACTTGCGGGCAACGGTGGTGGCGCGGTGGAACGCCGAGGGGCCGGCTGGTCTGGGCGATCGGCGGCGCGGCAACGGCGCTGCCCCGGTTCTGGACGCGGCGGGCCTGGCCGCCTTGGCAGCGGCGCTGGACGCGGGGCCGGCGGACGGCGGGCTATGGAGCGGCCGCAAGGTGGTGGCGTGGATGTCGGTCTATCCGGGGCGTGCGGTCGATCCTGTACCGCCTGCGGTTTTTAGGACACCGGATTAAAGCCTACGCGGCGATGGCGGCAGTTTGGAGCTGCTTTTCGCGGAATTGGGCTGGCGTGAGGAAGGCGTGGCGCTCGATCAGCCAGGTCGTGTTGTAGGTCTCGCGGAACGCAAGCAATGCTTGGCGCAGCTCCTCGGTGGTGTCGAAGGTCCGCACCCAGAGCAGGTTTTCCTTGAGGGTGCGGATGAACCGCTCGGCACAGCCATTGCCCTCCGGCGCGCGGACAAAGGCGGGCGAACTCTCGATGCCGAGGAAGGCGATCTCTTTCTGGAACTGATGGGACATGTATTGCGAGCCGTGATCGTGGCGCACCGCCAGACCGCGGGCGAGCGCCTTGGCGAACCCGCCGAAGCGCTGCCGCACGCCGTGGCGGATCGGTTCCAGGGCCTGGAAGCGGGTCGCCTGTGCGTGGACGTGGATGCCGACGCATTCGGTCGAGCAATGATCGACCGCGACAAACACCGCGGCCTGGCCTTCGCCGGTAGTCGTCGTCGTCAAGTCGGTGCCCCACATCGCGTCGAGCGTGTCGGGGATGATGGTGCCGTCGTGGTTGCGCGGTCCCCGCGGCGAGCCAACCCGGGTCGGCGCGAGCAGGTTGTGCTGGCGCATCAACCGCAGCACCCGGCGCAACGAGGTGCGGGTCCCGGCATGACGCAACCGTGCCCACACCTTGCGATGCCCCTCGCCATGGAACGGGCTGGCGGCAAGGATGCCCTCGATCGCCCCGGGGATCGCGGTCGTCAGCGCGGCGTCCGACATCGCGCCGAGCGGCCCGCGCCGCTGCGCCGTCGGTGGCACCGACAGACGGCGATAAACGCCCGAGCGGGCGAGCCGCCACACGCGGCAGACCGCGGCCAGGCCGTACGGCTTGCCGGTGACCGGCGAGAGGGCGCGGCTCATGGCGTGCGCCTGCGTCGGGCAAAAGGGCGGTCGGCCTCCAGCATCGCGATCTTCTCGTTCAAGAGGTCGCGCTCGATCAGCGCCGCCCCGAGCCTGGCCTTCAGCCGCTCGCTCGCCAGCTCGTCGCCGGTGGCGGCACGGGTCGCCAGGGCGGCTTCACCGGCGGCCAGGAAGGCGTCAATGCCAGCCGGTCAGCGTCGCCGCCGTGACGCCGAGCTCGCGTGAGACAGTCTCCAGGTCTTCTCCGCGCAACAGCCGCAGCACCGCCGCGCTCTTGCGCTGTCGCGACATCCTGCCACCGCGCCCGAGCGCCGCTGCGCCAGACTCTTGCGGTCGCTCCGCAGCGCTCGGCCGCGCTCCAACGTCGTTCGCTTGATCGGCCATGACACACCTCTCGTGCGGAAATCGTCCGCTTGCGAGGTGTCCCAATCAACCGTGATGCGGGGGAATCCGAAGCTCAGGCTGGATTATCTCCACCGTCTGGGGTTCAGCCGGCAATGGCCGCGGCCGCGACACGCCAAGGCCGCCGGGCCCGAGGAGCAGGAGGCATATAAAAAACCTCGCCGCCACAGTGGCGGCGGCCAAAGCCGAAGCGCCGGGCCGGCCGGTCGAGCTGTGGGCCTTCGGCACGCATCGCCTCGGCCTGAAGCCGCTCGTCCGGCGGGTTTGGGCGCGGCCCGGCCAGCGCCCCGTGGCGGTCCCCCGTGGCGGTCCCCCGTGGCGGTCAGCCCGCACAAGTACAAATGGCTCTATCTCTACGGCTTCGTGCGACCCTCAAGCATCCCCTCATTTTTTCAGACGTAATTTCAATAATTTAGAGATCGGCCAATCAGTTGGGCGCAGTATCGTCGTTGCCCCTCGTGGGTGGCCAAGTTTCAGTTTTCCGCGGTTCCGCGCGGGCGGCAACGAAAGACGAGTCAACATCCGCCTCTTGCAAATGCTCATGGTTCACGTTGGAGTCAAAAATGAGGGGATTCGTGAGCGTGCGACCGGCAACCGGCACAGTCGAGTGGTGGCTCGCCAATAGCGTCAACGTTCCGCTGTTCCAGAGCGTGCTCGACGGCCTTGCCGCCACAATCGGCGCCGGCCCGGACAAGACCGTCATCCTGGTGCTCGACGGCGCCGGCTGGCACATCAGCAAGCGGCTGCGCATCCCCCCTGGCATCCGGCTCTCCTTCCTGCCGCCCTACACCCGGAATTGCAGCCCGCCGGAGACCTCTGGCTGCTCGCCGACGAAACCGTCGCCAATCGACCATTCGCCTCCCTCGATAAACTCACCGATGCCCTCGATCGCCGATGCTCAATCCTCACCGACGACCCCGCCGTCATCAGGGCCAACACCAATTTCCACTGGTGGCCAGCCGAATAAATCAAGCCGAATCGGTATGAGTGGTCTAAAATGAGGGGATCAACGAGATCTCCCGCATCTCGTCATCCGACGGCACCTCACCCTTAACCGCCCGCCCTCTTGCCCTCTTACCGTTGCCTCTTGCGCAAGCTATTTTAGGAGCAACGCGACGCCGCTGAGCAGCACCAGAGCGCCCACAAACCGAGAAAACGTCTGAACGCTGAACCAGCGGGCAACCCGATCTCCCAACCAGGAGCCGACAATCACCAGCGGCAATCCGACTGCCAGCAAGGTGATGGTCGAGCCTCCGTAAAACCCATAGCTTGCATATCCGGCTAGGCGCATGGTGCCGCCGATCAGCACCACGGCGCTCATGGTTGCGCGGAAGACGTCTCTTTCCATCCGCAAAATATTGAAATAGACGACATATATCGGCCCGACGCCGCCCCCAAACAATGCACTGAAGAGACCTCCCCCAATTCCAGCGCCTGCCGCCAAAACGCCGTGCCAGCGCACCGGCAACACTGGGGAAGCGTTGCTTGTCCACAAAGAATGAACGGAATAAAGGATCAGAAAACCGCCCAAGCTATGTCGAAGAGTGTTTTCATCGAGCAGTTTTATAAAGTAAAAGCCGATGCCAATGCCGATTACTGTATAGAATACAACAACGCCAAACTGCCGCCATGCGATTTGACGCCAGTCGCGGCTTACTTGTCGCACCGAGGTGAGCGTGGTGAAAGCGGTTGCCACCGCCACAGCGGTTGATACCGGCAGGACGAAGGTCAGCATCGGCACGGCGATTAGCCCTGCTCCAAATCCCGCCGCGCTGCGGACCGCAAACGCCCCGATTAGCACCAGCACGTAGAATGCGAGGCCGACAAACGATAAGGACGCCATTCACCAGTTTTCCGGCCCTTGGGGTGAGGTTTGGTCTCGCCGCGGCGGCCGCAATGACAATGGCGCGGAACCGCAAGCCGTTATTAAGATTGGGCATCGAAGAGGTCCGGGGTTGACCGGGGTCGCCGTCTCAGCTCTCGATTTCGGCGAGGAACGCGGCGATCGCGTCGGCGACCGGCAGCGGTGTCTGCACGGCCATGAAATGGCCGGTCTCGAGAATCCGCAAGCGGGCGCCAGCGATCGCGCGGGCGATTGGCTCGACCGCTTCGGGCGGACGCAGCCGGTCGTGGGTGCCGGCGATCACCAGGGTTGGACACTGGATCCGGGCGAAGTCGCCGTCCATCGCAGCATCGGCGAGCATCCGGCTGATCGCGGCGAAGCTGCGGGGATCGTCGCCGCGCAGGATCGGCGGATAGGACGCGGCGAGGCTGGCTTCGGCGACCGCAAGCATGCCGTCGCGCTCAACCCTGTCGGCGCGTTGTAATCCAGCGGCGCGACGCTCGCCGGCAAGCCCGGTCGCCGGGCTCATCGCAATCAGCGCGGCGGCACGCTCGGGCAGTCGCGCGGCGAAGCGGATCGCGATCGCCGCGCCGACGGCGCAGCCGGCAAGTGCGACCGGCCCGTTGATGCCGAGTGCATCGAGCAAGGCGGCGAGGTCATCCACCATCGTGTCGAGGGCAAGAGCGCCCCGCACCTTCTCCGACTGCCCGGCGCCGCGCGTGTCGTAGCGCAATACCTGTCTGCCCGCGGCCAGTGCCGGCAGCACCATGTCCCAACTGTCGAGGCTGCCGCCCATCTCGTGCACCAGCGCCAGGGTCTTGGCGCCGCTGCCCGCAAGATCGAAGCGCAGCCCGACCCCGTTCGCTTCGAGCCAATCCATCGCATTCTCCTGGTCTTGATCGGGCTGCAAACCGACCGGGTGCACCCGGCAGTCCGGCCTAGGATGGTATAGCGTAACGCGTGTCCACCGTTTGAGGCGATCAGAACTCGCACGCCTCCGCGATCTGGGCCAGTTACGCGCTGGGGTGGTGAGCGCGCTTAGCTCTCCGGCTTTCGCCGCCGCAGCCCTTCGTAGGGCGTGCCGTCGCGGTGGGTGTAGGCGGTGGGCTTGCCGCCGGCCGGCGCCACCATGTCGATGTCCGGGTAGTAGGCGACGCTGCCGAGGGTCCGGCTGCCGATTTCGAGCACGACCGCATCGTCGCCGGAGCGGTTCTGCAGGCAGTGGCCGTTGCGGTCATTGGCGGCGAAGCCGGCCGCGTCGCCGGCGCGCAGCACTTCCTCGCCCTCGTCGGTCACGAGCACCACCGCGCCCGACACGACATAGACGAACTCATCCTCGCCGGTGTGCCAGTGGCGCTGCGATGACCAGGCGCCGGGCGGCAGCCGCAGCAGGTTGACGCCGAATTGGGTCAGCCCGGCGGGGTCGCCGAGGCGGGTGCGCTCGCGCGCCCGGCACGGCACGTCGAACGGCGGCGGATAGAGCGTGCCGACCACCGATTTCAGCCCGGCCACAGCGATCCGTTTGGTCATCTCTTGCCCTCCCTGGCTCAACCGGACTGACTTGATCTCGGTCTATCATTTGTGTCAACATTGATTTTATGGAGTCAAGTTATCCGGAATCCGAGCTGCTCGGCGCGCGGGAGACGGCGCGGCGGCTCGGCGTCAAGCTCGACACGCTCTACGCCTATGTCAGCCGCGGGCTGCTGCACTCGGTTGCGGTGCCGGACAGCCGCGAGCGGCGCTACCGCGTCGAGGAGGTCGAGCGCTTTCTCGCCAGCCGCGGCACCGACCGGGCGCGCGAAGCGCTGGTGCCGGTCATCGGTTCGGCGATCTGCCTGATCGCCGGCGGCCGCTTCTATTATCGCGGGGTCGATGCCGTCCGCCTCGCCGAGACGGCGACGCTCGAAGAGGCTGCTGAGCTGCTGTGGGGCGACGCCGGCGATCACGCTGCATCGCAAGCGGCTCCGCTTGCCGCCCGCGAGGAAAGCGAGCCCCCGCTGCTGACCGGCCTGATCGAGCGCTGCCAAATCCGCTTGGCGATGCTGGCCGCAGCGGATCTGGCGGCGCTCGACCTGACGCGAGCCGGCCTCGTCCGCACCGGGCGGCGGATCCTGGCGGCGCTGGTCGGCTGCATCGGGGCGGCGGGGCTGGACGGCGAGCCGGTGCACCGGCGGCTGGCGGCGCTGTGGCGGCTGGACCCGGCGGGAGGCGACCTGGTGCGACGCTGCCTCGTGCTGCTGGCCGACCACGAACTGAACGCCTCGACCTTTGTCGCGCGCTGTGTCGCCTCGACCGGCGCGACGCCTTATGCCGTCGTCTCGGCGGCGCTCTCGGCGCTGTCGGGCCGCCGTCACGGCGGCGCTGCGGCACGGGCCGAGGCGCTGTTCCACGAGATCGGCGCGGACGGCGACCCGCTGGCGGTGATGGCCTCGCGCCTCGCCCGCGGCGACAGCCTGCCGGGGCTGGGGCACCCGCTCTACCCCGACGGCGACCCGCGCGCCCAGGCGATCGTCGAGGCGATCCGGCCGGCGACGCCGGCGCCCGCGTCGCCGCCAGCGCGATGGCCGCGATCCAATTGACCCGGCAATCCCCGAATGTCGATTTTGCGCTGGCCGGCGCGGTCAGCGCGCTCGGCTTGCCGGCCGGCGCCGCGCTCGGCCTGTTTGTCATCGGCCGCACGGTCGGATGGATCGCGCATGCGATCGAGCAGTACGAGAGCCAGGTGCTGATCCGCCCGCGCGCCCGCTATCTCGGCCCGCTGCCAACCAACCTCCGTTCGGCATGCTGAACGATATTCGCCGTCGCACCGCGCCGGCGCCTGCGCTAGCATGGCGCACCGGTAAATTCGCTGCGGAGGAAGCCCGATGAGCCGCGTCTACAACGTCATCGACGCCGATGGTCACATCCTCGAGCCGCTCGGCCTGTGGGACCAGTACATGGACCCGAAATTCCGCGACCGCGCGCCGCGCCTCGTCGTCGACAACAAGACCGGCCTCGAAAAGCTGCTCGTCGAAGATCAGATGCTCGGCAGCGCGCAGGGCATGGGCGGCATCGGCGGCGTCGGCGCCCGGCAGGGCGAGGTCAAGGCGGCCGAGATGAAGTATGAGGAGGGCCGCCCTGGCGGGTTCGACCCGCACAAGCGCATCCCCGACATGGATAGTGACGGCATCGACGCCGCCTTCCTCTATCCCAGCATGGGATTGTTCGCCGGCGCGGTGCACGAGCCAAACCTCGCCAGCGCGCTGTGCCGCGCCTACAACCGCTGGCTCGCCGATTACTGCAAGCCCTATCCCGATCGGCTGTTCGGGATCGCGATGCTGCCGATGCAATCGGTGCCGCATGCGATCGAGGAGATGAAATTCGCCCGCAAGGAACTCGGCTTCAGGGGCTGCTTCCTGCGCCCCAACCCCTACAACAACAAGATGATCAACGACCCGATGTACGAGCCGTTCTGGGAAGCGGCCGAGGATCTCGACATCGCGATCGGCTTCCACGAAGGCGGCTCCTCCGGCATGCCGACGGTCGGCATCGACCGCTTTGAGGGGCGCGCCGCCCGCCACATCATCAGCCACACGATGGAGATGATGCTGGCGTGTCTGGCGGTCATCTGGGGCGGCGTGTGCGAGAAGCACCCGAAGATCCGCATCGGCTTTCTGGAATCGGGCGGCGGCTGGATCGCGCCGTGGCTCGACCGCATGGACCGCCATTTCGACGACCAGGGCTTCAACGATTCCGGCCTCAAGACCCGCCCGAGCGACCTGTTCCGGCGCAATTGCTGGATCTCCTTCGAGCCGGTCGAGGGCAGCCTAAACGTGCTCGCCGACTACATCGGCCCCAACAAGATCCTGTGGGCGACCGACTACCCGCACCGCGACGGCTTCTTCCCCGGCGCGCCCGACATGGTGCGCGAGCGCCTCAAAGGCACCTCGCCCGAAACCCAGCGCGGCGTCCTCGCCGGCGGCGCGATGGGCTTCTACGGGCTGAACTGAGGCCAGCGCGGCCCCTCCGCGCTACGGTGGGGAGGGGCCGTTCGGCATGCTGAACGATATTCAGTCTCGCGCCGGGCGCGCGCCTGCGCTACGATGCCGCATCCATTGTCCCATCCCGGGGGGAAACGCTGATGAGCCGCGCCTACAACGTCGTCGATGCCGACGGTCACATCCTTGAGCCGCTCGATCTGTGGGACCGCTACATCGATCCCAAGTTCCGCGACCAGGCGCCGCGGCTGGTGATCGGCGACAACGGCAAGCAGTGCCTCGTCATGGACGAGTTCGTGGTCGGCAATAACGGGCGCGGCATTGGCGGCATCGGCGGGGTGGGCGCGCGGCAAGGCGTCGTCGCCTCCGATACGATGGACTACAAGGACGGCAAGCCGGGCGGCTTCGACCCGCATGCCCGCATCCCCGACATGGATGCCGACGGCATCGACGCTGCGTTCCTCTATCCGAGCCTCGGCCTCTTTTCCGGCGCGATCCACAACCCCGAACTGGCCGCCGCGACGTGCCGCGCCTACAACCGCTGGCTCGCCGATTACTGCAAACCCTATCCGGACCGGCTGTTCGGCATCGCGATGCTGCCGATGCAATCGGTTGACCTGGCGATCGCCGAGATGCGCTTCGTCCGCAAGGAACTCGGCTTTCGCGCTGGCTTCATCCGGCCCAACCCGTACAACGGCAAGATGATCGACCACCCGGATTACGAGCCGTTCTGGGCCGCGGCCGAGGACCTCGATCTCGCGATCGGCTTTCACGAGGGCGCCGCCGCCGGCATGCCGCAGGTCGGCACGGACCGCTTCGAGGGGCGCGGCGCCCGCCACATCATCACCCACACGATGGAGATGATGCTGGCGTGTCTCGCGGTGATCTGGGGCGGGGTGTGCGAAAAGCACCCGAAGATCCGCATCGGCTTTCTGGAATCGGGCGGCGGCTGGATCGCGCCGTGGCTCGACCGCATGGACCGCCATTTCGACGACCAGGGCTTCAACGATTCGGGCCTAAAGACCCGGCCCGAGCGAACTGTTCCAGCGCAATTGCTGGATCTCGTTCGAGCCGGTCGAGGGCTGCTCAAGGTGCTCGCCGATTACGTCGGGCCGCACAAGATCATGTGGGCGACCGACTACCCGCACCCGGACGGCTTCTTCCCGGGCGCGCCCGGACATGGTCAGGAAGCAGATCGCGGGCCTGTCGGCCGAGACCCAGCACCAGGTCATGGCCGGCGGCGCGATGGGCTTCTACGGCCTCAGCTGACCGATCGCAGCGGAAGGAAAGACCGATGACGCGCGCTTACAACGTTGTCGACGCCGACGGCCATGTGCTCGAGCCGCTCGATTTGTGGGACCGCTATATGGAGCCGCGCTTCCGCGACCGGGCGCCGCGCCTGGTCATGGACAGCAACGGCAAGCAGCGTCTGGTGATCGAGGAGCAGATGCTCGGTAGCGCCCAGGCCGGGCTCGGCGGCGCCGGCGGCGTCGGCGCCCGGCAGGGCGTCGTCACGCCCAATACGATGGAATACCAGGACGGGCGGCCGGGCGGCTTCGATCCGCACAAGCGCATCCCCGACATGGATTCCGACGGCATCGACGCCGCCTTCCTCTATCCGACGCTCGGCCTGTTCTCGGGCGCGATCCACGACCCCGCGTTGGCCGCCGCCACCTGCCGCGCCTACAACCGCTGGCTCGCCGACTATTGCAGCGCCTATCCCGACCGGCTGTTCGGCGTCGCGATGCTGCCGATGCAGTCGGTCGAGACGGCGGTCGAGGAAATGCGCTTCGCCCGCAAGGAGCTTGGGTTCGGCGCCGGCTTCCTGCGGCCGAACCCCTACAACAACAAGATGATCGACCATCCCGATTACGAGCCGTTCTGGGCTGCGGCCGAGGATCTCGATTTCGCGATCGGCTTCCACGAGGGGGCTGCGGCCGGCATGCCGCAGGTTGGTATCGACCGCTTCGAGGGGCGCGGTGCACGTCACATCATCACCCACACGATGGAGATGATGCTGGCCTGCCTGGCGGTGATCTGGGGCGGCGTGTGCGAGAGGCACCCGAAAATCCGGATCGCCTTCCTCGAGTCGGGCGGCGGCTGGATCGCGCCGTGGCTCGACCGCATGGACCGCCATTTCGACGACCAGGGCTTCAACGATTCGGGCCTGACGATCCGCCCGAGCGAGTTGTTCCAGCGCAATTGCTGGATCTCGTTCGAGCCGGTCGAGGGCTCGCTCAAGGTGCTGGCCGATTACGTCGGCCCCAACAAGATCATGTGGGCAACCGATTATCCGCACCAGGATGGCTTCTTCCCCGGCGCCCCGGACATGGTGCGCAAGCAGCTTGCCGGCTTGTCGGCCGAAACCCAGCGCCAGGTCATGGGCGGCGGCGCCAAGGCCTTTTACGGGTTGCAGCACTGACCGACAGGTTGTTGCCGCGCTGCTGTCGCGCAATGCGGGAGCGGTGCCGGCACCTGCTACTAAACATCGCATAACCGATACTCGCCCGCCGCAGATCGAAGCGATGCTTGCCAGCGCGATGGCGTTCGCCTAACGTGCGTGCCGCAGGCTGCGATTGAGGCCTCGGCGATATGCCGGATGGCCCGTTTAGGAAATCTCAACCTTGCGGGCGCAAAACTAGGCTCGTTTTTCAAGTGACGGATGTTCCGCGATGGCTTCCGCTCCCCACCGCCACATTACCGACGACCTCTTGGCTGTCTCTGTGCGCATCAAGCGCGACGCAGGGGTTAGCCATGAGGAAATTCAAAGCGTAATCGACAAGTTCGCTTCGCAGGAGCAGTGGCACGAGCGGACCGGCGGGATTGGCTTCCCGCTGGTCGAGGACATCCCGCAGGCGCGTCGGGGCGAATTCATGGCGGCGCTTGCCGAACTGGCGGCGCACCCCGGACGGGGCGACCGCCAAGGCTCGACTTCGCGGCTGTCGGCCGCCGAGATCTGGCCGTCGCGCATCGTTTAGCGCGACCCTGCGATCCGCCGCGCCAGATAGATGTGCGGCGGCGATCCTGGATGGGTCAATCCGGCAACTACGCGCGGAACAGCGCGAAATAGATCACATAAAGCCAGCTGAAAAATCCATGGACGATCGCCCATAGGATTGAGTGATTGGCTGTGTAGGAAATCGCGATGGCCAAGGCCGAGCCAAAACTGGCGCCATACTTTGCCCCTTCGACGCGGATGCTATATCGGCCATTCATCTTGCATTCCTCCGGTTAAAGGCGAGGCCGGCCCGACGACGCTCGCGCACGCGTTCTGCACTGCTCCTGACCGACACCGGCCTCGATCCCTCGGCTGGCAATTAATTGACCGACAGCCCGGTCGCCGCGGGTCAATCTGCCGATTGATGGCTTGAAATCTTGCGGCTGCCGTGGCACCCGTCCCAAAGGGCGCGCGGACGCAGAGTTGGCCGAGGCGAGCTGAGGCTACGAAGGGCACCCGGAAATGAGCGACAGGGCGGACGGCGTCTCGCAGGTCGATTGCGACATCCTCGTCATCGGCGGTGGCACCGCCGGGCCGATGGCGGCTTACAAGGCGAAGACGAAAAACCCGAAGGCGCGCGTTGTTCTGCTCGAAAAAGCCAACGTGAAGCGCTCGGGCGCGATCTCGATGGGCATGGACGGCCTCAACAACGCCGTCATTCCCGGTCACGCGACGCCGGAGCAGTACACCAAGGAGATCACGATTGCCAATGACGGCATCTGCGATCAGGCGCCCGTCTATAAATATGCCACGCGCTGCTTTGACATTATCCAGGAGCTCGATCGCTTCGGCATCCGCTTTCTGAAGGACGAGAAGGGCGATTTCGACGTCAAGAAGGTGCACCACATCGGCACCTATGTCCTACCGATGCCGAACGGCGACACGGTCAAGAAGGCGCTCTACCGCCAGTTGCGGCGTGTGCAGGTCCTGATCTCCAACCGCTTCATGGCGACGCGCCTGTTGACCGGGCCGGATGGGCGCGTGGCCGGCGCCATCGCCGTCAACACCCGCACGGCCGAATTTCTGGTATTGCGCGCCAAGGCGGTGATCCTGTGCCTCGGCGCGGCCGGCCGGCTCGGGCTGCCGACTTCCGGCTACCTCTTCGGCACCTATGAGAACGCCGCCAATTCCGGCGACGGCTACGCGATGGCCTATCATGCCGGCGCCGGCCTTGCGAACCTCGAATGCTTTCAGATCAACCCGCTGATCAAGGACTACAATGGCCCTTCCTGCGCCTATGTGGCGGGGCCGTTCGGCGGCTACACCGCCAACAACGAAGGCATGCGGTTTATCGAGTGCGACTACTGGTCGGGCCAGATGATGCTCGAATTCTACAACGAGCTGCAATCGGGCAAGGGGCCGGTCTTTCTCAAACTCGACCATCTGGCCGGCGAGACGATCGGCGAGATCGAAAGCATCCTGCATCGCGTCGAGCGGCCGACCCGCGGCCGGTTTCATGAGGGGCGGGGTACCGACTACCGTCACCGCATGATCGAGATGCATATCTCGGAGATCGGCTTCTGCTCCGGCCATAGCGCCTCGGGCGTGTTTGTCGACGAGTTCGCCCGCACCACGGTCCCGGGGCTTTACGCCGCCGGCGACATGGCGAACGTGCCGCACAATTATATGCTCGGCGCCTTCACCAACGGCGCGATTGCCGGCGAGCACGCGGTCGACTTTGTCGCCGAGACGGACTACGCCGCGTTCGATGCCGCGGAGGTCGCTGCGGAGCGCCGGCGCGTCCTCGCCCCGACACTGCGCGAGGACGGCATCCCGCCCAATCAGATCGAGTACAAGACGCGCCGCCTCGTCAACGACTACCTGCAGCCGCCCAAGGTCACGCGCAAGTACGAACTGGCCGCCGATCGCTTTGCCGAAGTCCGCGACGATCTCAATCACGAGATGGTCGCGCGCGACCCGCACGAGTTGCTGCGCGCCCTCGAAGCCGCCTCGATCCTCGATTGCGCCGACATGGCGGTTGCCGCCTCGCTGTTCCGCACCGAAAGCCGCTGGGGGCTTTATCACTACCGCACCGACTTCCCGCAGCGCGACAACGACGACTGGTTCTGCCACACGATCCTCAAGAAGCGCGACGGCAGGATGGCGTGCGAGACGCGGCCGGTCATGCCCTACATCGTGCCGATCACCGATGACGAGCGCGACGCCTACGACCGGCAGCGCATCCGCCGCCAGGCCTGACCCGCAGCCCCCGAGACACGGAGCCGTTATGCCGCTTGCCAACACCCCCACCGCCGTCCCGGTCGTCGTCGACGAGGCAAAGTGCATCGCCGACAAGGGCTGCACGGTCTGCGTCGATGTCTGCCCGCTCGACGTGCTGCGGATCAGCGAACTGACCGGCAAGGCCTACATGAAATATGACGAATGCTGGTATTGCATGCCGTGCGAGGCCGACTGTCCGACCGGGGCGGTCAAGGTCAACATCCCCTACCTGCTGCGATAGCCGGCCATGTCCAGCGCATTTGTTCCCTTCGAGGATTTCGGCGACGTCGCGTTGCTTGCCGAGCGGCTCACCGCGACCGATCCCGCCGCCCGTCGGGTTGCGGTTATGGCATTGGCCGAGACGGCCGACCCGGCGGCGATCCCGCATCTTGCCGTGGCGCTCGCCGATCCGGCGCGCGAGGTCCGGCTGCAGGCGGCGATCGCACTCGGCGAGTTCGACGGGCCGGCGGCGGCCGAGCCGCTCGCCGCCGCGCTGACGGACGGCGATGCCGCGGTCGCCCAAGCCGCGGCGGACAGCCTCGCCGAGCTCAAGGACCCCAATGCGGCGGACGCCATTTTCCCGTTTGTCGCCCACGAGGCGGCTTTCGTGCGACGCAATGCGCTGCGCGCGCTGAAGGAATTGCGGCGCCGCGACGCGCTGTCGCCGGCGATCGTCGCGCTGGCCGATTCCGATGCCGAGGTGCGGGCCCAGGCGGTCGGGGTGATCGGCTACCTCCAGCTCGATGAGTCGCTGCCGGCGCTGATCCACGCGGCGCGTGACGACAGCTCGGTTGTCCGTCGCACCGTCGCCAGCGCCCTCGGGTTTTCGCACGCGCGACCCGTCGCCGAGGCGATCGTGGCATTGCTCGATGACGCCGACTGGCAAGTGCGCGAGGTGGCCGCGGAATCCGCCGGCAAGGGCGGGCTCGCCGCGGCGACCGAGCCGCTGATCCGCCTGACGCGCGACGAATACTGGCAGGTGCGGGTCAAGGCGATCCGCAGCCTCGGCCGACTCAAGGCCGCCTCGGCGGTGACGGCGATCCTGCCGGCGCTCGATCACACGATCAGCAATTTGCGCAAGGAGGCGGCGGCGGCGCTCGGCGAGATCGCCGACCCGGCGGCGCTCGGCGCGCTGGAAGGCCATCTTGACGATCCCGATCCGGACGTGCGCAAGAACCTGCGCTGGGCGATTGGGCAGATCGCTCAGGCCGGGACGCGCTGAGCGATGGCCCGGCGGCGGTGACGCCTGCCCCGCGGCGGCCGATCGACCGCGCGGCGGGACGTCTGCGAATCCCCAAATACGGCGCGATCGCGAACGCGTTGCGCGACCGCATCCTGCGCGGCCGCTACGCTCAGGGCGTGCAACTGCCGTCCGAGAGCACGTTGCAGCAGGAATTTGCAGTCAGCCGGGTGACGATCCGGCTCGCGCTCGACGAGTTGCGGGCGGTCGGGCTGGTCGAGAGTCGTCAAGGCAAGGGATATTTCGTGCGGCCGGTGCGCGCGCTGCACGATCTCGGTCGGTTGCAAGGGTTCGGCGAGATGATGGCGGCGGTCGGGGTCGCGGCGCACTCGGTCGTGCTTGATATCGCTGAGGGCCCCGCCACCCCCGAAATCCACAAGGCGCTCGAGCTTGAGCGCAGCGAGCCGGTGGTCGCGATCCGGCGCGTGCGCATGGGCGGCAGCACCGCGCTGTCTTACGATGTCAGCTATTTTCCGCTCGACATCGGCCGCCGCCTGATCGCCCTCGATCTTGCGCATGCCGATATTTTCGTGCTGATCGAACGCGTCCTCGGCATCGAACTGGGGTTTGCCGATCTGGTCATCGACATGGCCGCAGCCGATGCCGACGCCGCCGGTCATCTCGGCGTGCGTGCGGGCGATCTGTTGCTGCGCATCAAGCGGCTGAGCTATGGCGACAAGCGCCGGCCGATCGATTTCGAATACCTGTTTGCCCGGCCCGACGCATTTCAATTCGGCGTGCGCGTGCCGCGCTGGTAGTTTGCTGCCGCGCGCTTGTATTAGCCGGTGCAAAGCTCCCTGCCGAAACTTTGCGCACTGACCGGGGCCCGAGGCCATCAAATGGCCAGCAACCCTCGGCATCGCCCAGCGCGGCCAAAGCAATCTCGATCAATCGCAGACACTTAGCCGGATGCGCCTGACGTCGATCGCGGCTGGCACGTCACTTGCCCCGATAGCAGCACGATTTAAGACGAGCTTGGCACGTGGAGGGGAAATCAATGCGTCTTCGACAACTGGCTCTCGCGGCGGCCGGCCTCTTATTGGCCACCTCGGCATTTGCCGAGACGATCGATATCGCGATCGGTCATCAGAGCATGTGCACCGACACCTACACCGCCGGCATCATCGTCAAGGAGATGCACTTCCTCGACAAGCGCTTGCCGCATGACGGCAAATATGCCGGCGTCACCTACAACATCACGTGGAAAGACTATAGCTCCGGCGGCCCGATCACCAACGAGATGCTCGCGGACAAGCTGAATTTCGGAGTGATGGGCGACTATCCATTGATCGTCAATGGCGCCAAGTTCCAAGCCACCGAGAGCCTGCGCTCGCTCTACGTTGCCGGCACCGGCTATAATTTGAAAGGCTCGGGCAACGGCATCGTGGTCCCGGTCGATTCCAAGCTGTTCAGCCTGAAGGATTTGAAGGGCAAGGCGGTTTCGGTGCCGGTCGGGAGCGCCGCCTGGGGCATGCTGGTCAAGGCCCTGGGCGACGACAAGATGCACCTGTCCGATGTCGATCTGCGCAACCAGAGTCCGGCGGTCGGCGCCGCCAATATCCAGGCCAAAAAGATCGACGCGCACGCCGATTTCTGCCCGTGGTCCGAACTGATGGAATATCGCGGCACCGGGCGCAAGATCTATGACGGCAGCGAGACCGGAGTGCCCTATCTGCACGGGCTCGTCGTGCGCAAGGACTTCGCCGACAAGTATCCCGAAATCGTTACCGCCTTCATCGAGGCGGTCGTCGACGCCGGCAATTGGGTCAATGCCGACCCGATGAAGGCCAGCGAAATGATGGAGAAATGGACCGGCGTCGAGAAGGAGGTCCTCTATCTCTATTTCTCGAAGGGTGGGCTGCTGACGCTCGATCCGACGCTGAAGCCGCAATGGATCGACACGCTGAAATTCGACCACAAGGTGTTGGCCGACGCGCATCTGTCGCCGCCGCTCGACTTCAAGCCGTGGGTCGACGACCATTTCATCCGGGCGGCCTATGCCAAGCTGGGCCTGGATTACGACAAGGCGCTAGCCAAGGTGGTCGATCCGAGCGTCGCCAATCGCGGTCTGCCCAACGAGATCTGGCATGCGCGCGACGGCATCAAGACCTACCCGACGGTAAAGGGCTTCCTGAAGGCAGCGTCGGCTTTCCAGGCGACCGGGGCCAAGCTTAACGCCACCTATGTCTACGATGAGCCCACCGGGTTGAAGCTGTTCGGCAAGACCGCGTTCTACGTTGAAGGCGCCGACGGCCACTACGCCGCGTTCCTGCGCAAGGGTGAGGCGGAGAAATACGTCGCGCAGTCGAAAGGCAAGATCCTGACCTTCGAGCAGGCGATGGCGAGCGCCACAAGCTGATCGCGGACTCCGGATCGAACAGGCGCAATCAAACGGGCGCATTATCGTGACTGCTGCAGAAACCACTCACTTTGCCGCGAGCTCGGTGGGCGGCGCGGCGCCAAGTGAAAACTTGCCGCACGGCCATGCCGCCGGACCGGGTGCGCCGGCGGCGACCGAGCGGGTCGGTCCGTCCTGGCCGGAGCGCCTGTTGCCAGCGACGCGCAGCTTCGGGCTGCGGCTGGCCTCGGTGCTGGCCGGATTGGCGCTCTGGTACTGGGCGTCGCGGGTGCACCTCGATTTGTACATCCGCTTTATCAACGTGCCGTCGCCGGTGACGGTCGGGATCGCGTTGTGGCGTCACCTGCACGAGCCGAAATTCTACATGCATATCGGCGTCAGCATGGCGCGGATCGGAGTTGGCTACGCGCTGGCCTCGGTGATCGGCATATTCCTCGGCATGATCATGGGGCGCTGGCGCCTCGCGCGCGATCTGCTGGCTCCCTATATCGAGCTGCTCAGGCCGATCCCGGCGGTGGCCTGGATCCCGCTGGCGATCCTGATGTTTCCGACCGAGGAATCCTCGATCGTCTACATCACCTTTCTCGGCGCGCTGTTTCCGATCGTCCTCAATACGGTCCACGGGGTTGAGCAGACGCCGGAAGTTCTGGTGCGCGCGGCCCAATCGCTGGGGGCGTCGCGGCTGGCGATATTCTGGCATGTCGTGATGCCGGCGGCGTTGCCAAGCATTTCCGCCGGGTTGGCGATCGGCATGGGGGTGTCGTGGTTCTCGCTGCTCGCCGGCGAGATCATCAGCGGCCAATACGGCATCGGCTATTTCACCTGGAACGCCTATTCGCTGATCAATTACCCCGACATCGTCGTCGGCATGCTGATGATCGGGCTGCTCGGCACCGCCTCGACCTATGCGGTGCAGCTGTTGACCCGGCCGCTATTGGCATGGCAGCGGAGGATTCGGACATGACGGCGCTCGGGGTGATCGGCTCGACCGTGCGCAAGGATTGGCGGGTCTTGCTGGCGATGACGCTCGGCGCGGTCGTCGTCTATTACCTCGCGCAGATCGAGACGGTGACGGTCCGGCTCGGTCACTTCCCCAATTACGTCACCTTCTACAACTACCCCGCCAATGTGTGGCGGATCATCCGCAGCACCCCGGCGGTGGCCGACATGCTGCCGCTGATCGGCAACGAGTGGCTGTTTGAGACCGGTTACATGAATTACGACTACGGCCACGGCATCGCCGAGTGGAGCCTCGAGCTGATCCCTACCAAGCTGGCGATGGTGCTGATCAGCGCCGGCCTGACGGCGATCTGTGTGCTGTTGCTGCGCCGCACGCGCACGATCTGCCGCGCCTCGACGCGCGGCACGGCCGCGGCGGCGACCGGGGTGGGGGCCTTCCTCGCCGGCGCCACCAATGTAACGATGACCTGGGTATCGTGCTGCGCGACCCCGTCCTGGGTGGTCGGCCTGACGCTGCTCGGGCTCGGCACCGAGACCGCCTATGCCATCTTGCCGTATGGCGACGAATTGTCGTGGACCGGCGTCGTCGCCCTGACGGTGACGACCTACCTGCTGGCGCGGCGCTGCGCGGCGGCGAGTAGCAGCCCGGGGTTCGCGCCGAATGCCGCGATTGCCATGCCGCAATAGGAGCCGAGGGGATGTCTGCACAATTCCTCGATCTGTCCGATGCGGTCATCCCGCAGCATCCGATATCCGGCGCCGCGCGCGCGGCAAAGGGGCACGTCACAATCGACCGGGTGACGGTTGCTTTCGGCCGCGGCAGTTTGCGCCATGTCGCCGTCGTTGATGCGTCGCTCGCGGTCGAGCCCGGCGAGTTCGTCTGCCTGTTGGGGCCGTCGGGATGCGGCAAGTCGACCCTGCTCAACTGCGTCGCCGGTTTTGTCCGGCCGGCCGCCGGGCGGGTCGCGGTCGATGATGTCGAGGTGACGCGGCCCGGCCCCGATCGCGGCATGGTGTTTCAGCAATATTCGCTGTTCCCATGGAAGACGATCCGCGACAACGTCGCCTTCGGGCCGCGTCGCGCCGGCAAGAGCTATGCCGAATCCTCGTCCCTCGCGAACACGTTTCTGTCGATGGTCGGGCTGTCGCACTTCGCCAACCGCTACCCGGCCGAGTTGTCGGGCGGCATGCAGCAGCGCGTCGGCATCGCCCGGGCGCTCGCCAATTATCCCCGCGTCCTGTTGATGGACGAGCCGTTTGGCGCGCTCGACGCCCAGACCCGGGTGATGATGCAGGAAAGCCTCTTGGCGATCTGGGGCGAGTTCCGCACTACCGTGATGTTCGTCACGCACGACGTCGACGAGGCGCTGTTTCTCGCCGACCGCGTCCTGGTGATGAGCGCCAGCCCTGGCCGCATCATCGCCGACATTCCCGTGCCGCTCGCCCGACCCCGCCAGCCCGAGATTGCGACCGAGGATAGCTTCATCCGCCTCAAGCGCCAATGCCTCGAGGTGATCCGCGCCGAGAGCCTGCGGGCATTCGATCAGCAGAATCGGTGAGCCGGCTTGTCCGTCAGCCCCGCCATGCGCTGCTCGCCGCTCTGCCGGTCGTCGGGCTGTTATTGCTCGGCGCGATGCCGGCCGCGGCCGAGGACGCGATCGGCGGCGACATGATCGTCACCAAGGACATGAAGCCGTGGGAAGGCTGCGGCGAATGCCACGCGCTCGACGGGGTCGCGCCGAACGGGCATTTCCCCAGCCTCGCGGCGCTCGGGCCGGCCTATCTGCGCAAGGAGATGAGCGATTTCCGCGACGGCCGGCGCAGCAACGACCACGGCCAGATGGGCAATTCGGCAAGCGAGGCGACGGGTCGAGCGCTTGATCAAATCATCAGGTATTTCTCGCGTCTACCGCCGCCGCCGCCGCAACCGCCGCAAGGCCTCAGCCGCCAGGATGTGGCCCGCGCCGAGCGGCTGCTCGCCGAGGGCAGCCGGGCCGAGCGCATCCCGCCTTGTGCCAATTGCCACGGTATTCACCCGAGGCACGCTTTCGATGCGCCATGCCTTGAAGCGCAGCCGGCCGCTTATACCGAAAAACAGCTCGACGACTTCAAGACCGGCCGCCGCAGCAACGACCCGGAAGGCGCGATGCAGAAAGCGGTGGCGCGGCTGTCCGGCCCGGATATCGCGCTGCTCGCCACCTATCTGGCCAGCCTGAAGCGGCCGACCGGGCCCTCCGGCATGGTCGCGTTTTGTGGAGGAGGGGCGCCGTGACACCAACTCTTGGCGCGCGGCTGCTCCCCACCGCGCTCTACCTCGGTGAGGCGATCGGCGAACTTAACGAGGGCGCGGGCTTTCTCGATCGGCTCGCGGCAGCCGATCTGGCTGCCCTGCGCCGGGCCGGGCGGATCGTGACGATGACGCGGGGCGAGCCGGTCTTCATCCAGGGCGCACCACATGACGGCATCTTCCTGATCGAACAGGGCGTCGTGCGCAGCTACTACACCGGCCCGTCCGGTCGCGAGATCACGCTGGCCTACTGGACGCAGGGCCATTTCGTCGGCGGTCCGGAGATCTTCGGCGGCGGCGCGCACATCTGGTCGGGCGAGGCGGCGGAAGACTGCCGGCTGTTGTATCTGAGCGGCGCGGCGATCCGCCGGCTGATCGAGCGCCTGCCGCAATTCGCGATCTGCCTTGTCGAGGCACTGGTGGCCAAAAGCAAATGCTACTCGGCGCTGGTGCAGATGCTCGGCACCCGCTCGGCGGTTGAGCGGCTCGCCCAGCTGTTGATCATCCTCGGCGAGATCTCCGGCCGCCGCGAGGCCAACCGGCTGGTGATCCAGCGCAAGATCACCCACGACCAGCTTGCCGCAATCGTCGGCGTGACGCGGCAATGGGTCACCGTCACGCTCGACCGTTTCCACAAGAAGGGCATCATCTCGGCCGGGCGGCAGACGATCGTGATCGAGCGGCCGGACCTTCTGTTCGACCTGGTAAAGGGCTGAGCGCGCCCGTCAGCCCGCGGCCAGCTCGGCGAGGAAGGCCCAGGGGTAGACGCCGCGCGCATGGCCGTCGGTAAAGGCGATCGTGACGGCGTAATTGCCGATCGCCTCGACCGCGGCGATCGTGAGTACGGGGGAGGCGGCGAGCGGCTGCCCCGCCGCGCGCTGTGCCGTGCACTCGGCGCAGCGGCAGGCCAAGCGCAAGGCGACCGCCGTCAGCGCGGATTGCGTGCCGTCGCTCCACGCAATCCGCAACGCCGAGCGTTCCTGGTCGAGCCGCAATTCGGTCGGAGGGGAGGCCGGCTGCACAAGCTCGCGCTCAATACATGTGCTGGCCGCCGTTGACCGAGAGGGTCGAGCCGGTGATGAAATCGGCCTCGTCGGCGACCAGGAAAAGAACGGTGCGGGCGATGTCCTCGGCCTTGCCGAGCCGGCCGACCGGGATGCGCGCGACGATCTTTTCGAGCACATCGGCCGGCACGGCGCGCACCATCTCGGTGTCGACATAGCCCGGCGCCACCGCGTTGACCGTGATGCCCCGGCCCGCGCCCTCCTGCGCCAGCGCCTTGGTAAAGCCGTGGATGCCCGATTTCGCCGCGGCATAGTTGACCTGGCCGTACTGGCCGGCCTGGCCGTTGATCGAGCCGATATTGACGATGCGGCCGAAGCGGCGGTCGCGCATCCCCTCAATGACCGCTCTCGACATGTTGAAGCATGACGAGAGGTTGGTCTGAATGACGGCGTTCCACTGCTCGAAGCTCATGCGGTGCATCGTCGCGTCGCGGGTGATGCCGGCGTTGTTGACCAGCACCTCGACGGGCCCGAGCGATGCCTCGATCGCCTTCACTCCGGCGGTGCTGGCCGCGAAATCGCCGACATCGAACTTGAAGACCGGGATGCCGGTCTCGGCCGAGAATTGTTGCGCCGCCTTGTCGTCATGGCCGTAATTGGCCGCGACCTTGTAGCCCGCATCCTTCAGCGCAATGGAGATCGCCCGGCCAATGCCGCGCGTCCCACCGGTGACCACCGCCACCCTGGCCATGCGTCCCTCCCGCAAATGCTTTGTCGCGCGCTAATCGCGTGCGACACACATGGCAATTCCCATGCCGCCGCCGATGCACAGCGTGGCGAGGCCCTTCTTGGCGTCCCGCTTCTGCATTTCGTAGAGCAGCGTGACCAGAACGCGCGCGCCCGACGCGCCGATCGGATGGCCGAGCGCGATCGCGCCGCCGTTGACGTTCAGCTTGTCGGGATCGAAGCCCAGATCCTTGCCGACGGCGCAGGCCTGGGCGGCAAAGGCTTCGTTGGCCTCGATCAGGTCGAGGTCGGCGACTGACCAGCCCGCCTTTTTCAGCGCCATGCGCGAGGCCGGGATCGGACCCGTCCCCATGATTGCCGGGTCGACCCCGGCGGTGGCCCACGAGACGATGCGGGCAAGCGGCTTCAGCCCGCGCCGGGCGGCCGTCTCGGCGGTCATCAGGACCACCGCGGCGGCGCCGTCATTGATGCCCGAGGCGTTGCCGGCGGTGACCGTGCCGTTCTTGTCGAAGGCTGGGCGCAGTTTCGCCAGCACCTCGAAGGTCGTGCCGTGCTTGGGGTGCTCATCGGTGTCGACGACCGTGTCGCCGCGCCGCGACTTGATGACGACCGGCACGATCTCGTCCTTGAAGCGGCCGGCATTCTGCGCCGCCTCGGCCTTCATCTGCGAGTGGGCGGCGAATTCGTCCTGCTGCTCGCGGGTGATCTGCCAGCGGGTCGCGACGTTCTCGGCGGTGTTGCCCATGTGGTAGCCATTGAAGGCGTCCCACAGCCCGTCCTTGATCATCGTGTCGACCAGCTGCGCGTCGCCCATCTTGGTGCCGTTGCGCAGGTGGATGCAGTGCGGCGCTTGGCTCATGTTCTCCTGGCCGCCGGCAACGACGATCTCGCTGTCGCCGTTGCGGATCGCCTGATAGCCGAGCGCCACGGTGCGCAGCCCCGAGCCGCACAGCTGGTTGACCCCGTAGGCGGTCGCTTCATAGGGGATGCCGGCCGCGACGGCGGCCTGGCGCGCCGGGTTCTGGCCTTCGCCGGCGGAGAGGATCTGGCCGAGGATGACTTCCGAGACCTCTTTCGGGTCGACCTGCGCGCGGCGCAATGCCTCGACGATCGCGACTTCGCCGAGTTGGTGCGCCGCAAGGCCGGCGAGCCCGCCGTTGAAGGCTCCGACCGGGGTGCGGGCGGCGCTGGCGATGACGATGTCGGTCATGGGCGGGATCTCCTCGGGGGTCGCACTGCCTATGTGGGCAGGTTCGGCCGAATCTAAAAGCCGCAGCGCGTCGAAGTCCAGCCGGCTGCGCGGTTCAGGGAAATTGGTGGCGCAGCCACTCGGCGATCGGATGCCAGACCGCCTGCGGCGCCGCCTGCGAGGTCATCATCCCGATATGACCGAGCGGCGGGCGCAGCACGGCGGCGCCGGGGATCGCGGCGGCGAGCGGCTCGGCCGAGCGCGGCGGCACGATGCGGTCGCGGCTCGGGAGCACGACGAGGGCAGGTGCCGCGAGATCGGTCGGTCGAACCGGTCGACCGGCCACCTGCCAGACGCCGTGCCCGGGATCGTTGTCGCGATACCACGAGCGGGCGCAGTCGAGCGCGACCCGCCGCGCCAACGGCACGCCGTCATTGATCCAATCCTCGAGGGCGACAAAGCCGTTCGCCGCTTCACTGTCCGAATCGGAGCCCGGCGAAGCGGATGAATTTTCGTTCGGCGAGAAACGGGTCGAGCGTGACGAACAGCCCTTGGATCAGCGACACCGGCACGGCTTCAACGTCGCCGAGCCACAGTGGCAACCATTCGATCAAGGCGCCGAGCAGTTGCGCTTGGGCCTGCCGCTCGGCGTGGAAATCCCACGGCGTCGCCAGCAGCGCGAGGCAGGCGGCATCGGCCGGCCGGCGCAGCGCCAGCGCGAGGGCCAGTAGCCCGCCCATGCAATAGCCGACGAGAGCGACCGGCCGGCCGGCACTTGCGACGGCGGCCGAC
Organism: uncultured Alphaproteobacteria bacterium; assembly: GCA_963746885.1. Classification (GTDB taxonomy): domain Bacteria; phylum Pseudomonadota; class Alphaproteobacteria; order ATCC43930; family CGMCC-115725; genus DATARH01. The sequence goes on along the minus strand of CAVVDM010000007.1, from coordinate 193,258 downwards.
CAGCGCCCCGTCAAGCGGGCCGGTGATGTAATCGCTCAACGCAAAGTCGCGCTCGGCGTCGCCCGGCTCGCCCCAGTCGAGCACCAGCGGACGCAGCCCCGCGGCCGCGAGCTGGCGCACAAAGCTGCGCTCGCGCAACAGGTCGAGGATGTAATAGCGGTTGATCAACGACGGCACGATAAGGATCGTCGGCCCGGCCGCGTCGCGTCGCCCGTAATCGAGCAGCCGCGCGGCGCCGTGGCGCCACAACACCGGCACGCACGCGGCGGCGCGGTGGAACGGATGGCGGCGATAGGCCTCAAGGCCGGCGAGAAACGCTTCCGGCGCGGCGATAGAGCTCGCGATCGAGCGCGCCGGCGACCGCCTCAGGACCGCACTGCGCGATTTCGCCGGCGAGCGCCTGCAGCCGGTCGTCGCGCAGGTTCCCCGGCATGTTCGAGAGCGGCAACCCGGGCATCAAGCTCGTCAACGCGGCGCGCGAGCTCAGCCACAACAGCATCGCGCTCGCCAGATGGGCCGGCAGCGGCCGCGGCATCCGCCGCCGGTCCGGTGGTCGGTCGGGCCGTCGCTCTGGGCGGCGTGCCGGCGGCATCAGCGGTGCCCGGCGACCCGGCGGCGAACGCAAGCCAGGTTCGCAGCGTCTCCGCCGCGTTCGGATCGGCGACGACGGCTGTCAGATACTCCGCCCACAGGGCGAAGAAGCGGCGCGCCAGATCGTCTTCCTCGCTCATTGCCGCGACTATAGGCACTGCCGCCTATCTCGCTAGCACGATTACGGGCAAAGAGGCGAGTTTGATGAGGCAAATGCCGATAATCGCTGTATTGTTGCATAGCAGCATCGTGCCTTTTGCGGGACGGCGGGCATATGACCAATCCAGCGAGCGAGCCAGCGGGCGGCGGCAAGAAGCCGGTTGTCGTCAAGAAATACGCCAATCGTCGGCTCTACAACACGGCGACGAGCAGCTATGTGACGCTCGACGACCTCGCCCGGATGATCAAGGAGGGTGGCGACTTCGTCGTCTACTGACGCCAAGACGGGCGAGGACATCACCCGCTCGGTGCTGACCCAGATCATCGTCGAGCAGGAGCAGAAAGGGCAAAACCTGCTGCCGATCAGCTTTCTGCGGCAGCTGATCGGGTTTTACGGCGACAGCATGCAGTTTCTCGTGCCGGGCTACCTGGAGCAGGCGATGGTCGCCTTCGCGCGCAATCAGGAGCAGATGCGCAACTCGCTGCGGACCACCTTCGGCATCTTTCCGTTCGGCCAGTTCGATGAGATGGGCAAGCAGAACATGGCGCTGTTCGAGCGCGCGCTGAAGATGCTGTCGCCCTATGCGCGCGATATGGCGCCGGGTGCGACCGAGACGCCGCCGGCACGGCGGCGAGGCGGGCGAACCGGAAGATCCCCGCCTGCGCCGTCTCGAAGCGCAGATCGAGGCGCTGCGCCAACAGCTCGATGCGCTCGGCCGGACCCGCAAGGAGGGGTGAGCGGCCTCAGTTCCCGTTGGCGGCCCGCCTGACGGTGCCGAGTGGTTCGCCGCCGATGATCCGGCGGTCTCCGGCGCCGGTATCGGGAGAATGATCCCGCTGTTGCTCCCGGCCGCGAGCCAGGGACGATCGAGCGCTGGCCGGCCGAAGTAATAGCCTTGCAGAAAGCCGACGCCCTCGCGCTGCAGGATCGCCGCATCTTCGGCGGTGGCGACGCCCTCCGCCACGGTGTGAAAGCCAAATCCTTTGGCCAATCCCAGCAGGTGCCGCAGAAAAACCTGACTGTCGGGGCTGCCGGCAAGATTGTGGACAAACGAGCCGTCAATCTTGACCGTATCGACCGCCAGGCTCTGCAGGTAGCGTAGCGAGGTGTGGCCGGCGCCGAAATCGTCGAGCGCGACATGGCAGCCGACATGGCGCAGCGCGCTGACGAAGCGGGCCGATTCTTCAATGTCATAGAGCGCAGCGGTTTCGGTGATCTCGACGATCAGCCGCGACGCAAGGTCCGGTCGATGGCGCACCTGGGAGATCAGCGCGCGCAGCCATGGCCGGTCGGCCGCGGTCAGGCCGGATATGTTGAAGCCGAGCCGGACCCCGGGATGCGCCTCCAGTTCGGCCAGCGTCTTGTCGAGCACGTAGCGGTCGATCAAGCGGATAAAGCCAAGCTGTTCGATGACCGGGACAAATTCGCCGGCCGAGACGATCCGCCCGTCCGGCATGCGCATCCGTAAGAGGCATTCGTAATGGTCGACCCTACCGGTCGCGGCCACGACCACCGGCTGGAACGCAAAAACGATGCGATCTTCCCGCAAGGCTGTCCGCACCTGATCGCTGATCGACAGGCTGTGCCGCTGGCGCACCCGCTGCTCGTCGGTCATGCGGTAATGCGCATGACAGTCGCGGCCGGCACGCTTGGCCTCCGCGAGCGCACCCTCGGCCCGGGTAATCACGTCGTAGGAGGTGTGTCCCTGATCCGGGAACGAGGCACTGCCGACCGAGACGGTCGCATAGACCGGCCCGCGGGCGGTTGCCACCGGAGTCGAATTGACCGCTCCGAGAATCTTCTCGGCCACCGCGGCGATATGTTCGTCCGAGCAATGCGACAAGACAATCCCGAAGCGATCGCCGCCGAGCCGACCGATCATGTCGCTGACGCGCAGGCAATCGTCCAGCCGGCGGCCGATCTCGATCAGCACGGTATCGGCCGCCTCGGAGCCGTACATGTCGTTGATCATCGTCATGTTGTCGACGCCGACGGCGAGGAACGCCGCCGGGGCCGGTGCGCGCTGATTGCGCGCGATGATCTGGTCGACCGTCTCGCGCAGCCGGCTTTTGTTGAAATGGCCGGTCAGCTCGTCGTAGTTGGCGAGCCGCTCGACCCGCGTCTGCTGCGCCTTGCGATCGCCGACGGTGCGGATGACGCCGAGCATCGCTTGCGGCCGGCCCGCCGCATCCCGTCTCGCCCGACCACGCTCGTGCACCCAGACAAAGCTGCCTTCGGCGTCACGCAAACGATATTCGCAATCGAACGCCTCACCGCCATCAAGATGCGCGGCAAGCGCAAGCTGCCGATGCACCAGATCGTCGGGATGGATGCGGTTGGCAAAACTGCGGCCGCTCGTCAACTCCGCGGCAAACTCGATCCCCACCGAGGCCAAGCGCCCAAACCACTCGACCCGGTCATCGTCGAGCTCCCAGGCAAAGGCGACGTCGCCGGCCGCCTCGATGGCGGCGGACAGGGGTGCTGATTGCGCGTCGTCACTAGCGGACATCGGCCTTGACACCTCGATCAGCTCGCCGAACTTTCGCCCCGGAACAGTGGTGAGAACTCTGCCGCAGACGTGTTGAAGAATTCTTAAATACCGTCAAGCCGCGGCGCGCCGGCTGCACCGCCGGGGTCACTTGATCAGGGTCGCCCGGCTCGGCTTGCTCAGCCCGGCGTGTGCGAGGCGAGAAACGGCAAAACCGCCTGGTTGAACTCGCGCGCTCTGACCTGGGTGAAGGCATGGCCGCCGCGCGGAAAGATCTTGATCTCGGCCCCCGGTATCAGCCGCGCCAGCTCCTCGGAGAAATAGGCCGGCGTCACGATGTCGTCCTCGGCGCCGACGACCAGGGTCGGTGTCTTGATGCGGCCCAGTTGCTCGGTGCGGTCGAATGCGAGGATCGCATCGATCCGGCTGGCAGCGATCTCGGTCGGCGGAAAGACCGCGAGGTTCTGCGCCTCCTGCTGCCGCAGCCGCTCGTTGTTGCGCGCGACCCACCAGCTTGGATAGAGGTAGAGGGTGTTGGATTGAACGTAGGCGCTCGGCCCGAGGCGCAGCAGGATGTCCTTGCGTAACCCGAACAGGCGGCGGAAATAGGCGTCGGGCTTGGTCCAGCTCGCCGACAGGACGACGCTGGCGAGCCGTTTCGGATGCTCGACGGCAAGAATCTGCGCAATCGCGCCGCCGGTCGAATGACCGACGATATGGGCCCGCTCGATCTCCAGCGCGTCCATCAAGCCGATGACGTCGGCCGCCATGCGGTCGACGGTGAAGCCGCTGCGCGTCAGGTCGCTTTGGCCGATGCCGCGATGGTCGTGGGTGATGACGTCGAACTTCTTGGCGAAGGTAGCGACCTGATCGTGCCAGAACGAGGCAAACCCGCTCAGCCCGGTCACAAAGAGGACCGGGAACCCGTCGCCTTGGCGCTCGTAATAGAGCGCGCCATCACCGATTACGATCCGCGGCATCGCTCTGCCATTGCAAACATCTGCGTCGGTATCACTGCTCCGGGGAGGCTGTCAAACGGGATCGTTGCCGGTTTTCGCGACGGCTGGATTGCAGATTCGCGCTCATGCCGCTATATACGCGGCCCCGCTGGCGCGATCGTGACCGAAGGTACGAGCGATGAAGGACGGAATTCACCCCGATTATCACGAGATCACGGTCATGATGACCGACGGCAGTAGCTATACGACGCGCTCGACCTACGGCAAGGCCGGCGACACGCTGCGCCTTGAGATCGACCCCAAATCGCATCCGGCGTGGACCGGCGGCCAGCAGCGCCTGCTTGACACCGGCGGCCAGCTCGCCCGGTTCAACCGGCGCTTCCAGGGGTTCGGCCCGAAAACCTGAGAGACGCCGGGCGGCGAGAGATAACGCCGCCCGGATCCCACAACACCGTCAGCCGATGGCGCTGCGCCGGGGCATCGCCTCCTTTGCTTTTTTCAGCGTCAGCGTCAGAACCCCGTCCTGGAGTTCAGCGCCGATCTGTTGCTGGTCGATCTTGCTCGACAGCGTGAACGCCCGGGCGAAATGGCCGACATTGTACTCGGCGAAAAGCGGCTCGAGACCGTCATACTTGGCGAAATCGACGCGCCCCTCGACCCGCAGAACGTTGTTTTCCAGATTAATCTCGACGTCCTTCTTCTCGACCCCCGGAATCTCCATGACCACGACGAGCGTTTCCTCGGTTTCGAAGATGCCGGTGTTGGGGACGAAGTAGCGGGCCGGAACGGTTTTCTCCTCCTTGGAGTGCCTCGAACGAGTTGGTTGGCAACATTGCCATCGAAGTCCTCCTGTTGCGCCAATCGATGACGGGAACGGCCAGCAACGGCCGACGCGGGCCGCTTCGAAGCAGCGGCGGATGTTCGCCGCTCCGGGCCAGCCGTCAGCTTGGCGACAAAATCGGGGGTTAAAGGCCGGGGTAGATCCGCGGCCAGCCAGTGAAGCTTGCGGCGGGGTCGTACGTGCTGCGTTGGACAGCGTTAGCGGCCTCGCTGGAACGCGGGTCGCGCGGTGCCTGGGCCGGCGCCCAGGGCGCCTCCGGTTGGGGCCGGATGGGCGATACAGCGGATGGAAGCAGATTGTGGTCGACAGTCATTGCCACGCCCTCCAGTGAGCAACATGGGGAAACAGTCGTTTGCCGAGTTCCGCGAACGGCACCCGGCGGCGGTCGATTTGGTATCGGCGCGGACCGGTTCAAGGGGCCTATTGGCACTCATCGCCGTCGAGTGCTGAGGGCCCTCTTGAATGCCGCCGCACCAGCTTCCACCTTGACGTTGTGCGGTCGCCCGTGGTGGGGCCGTACATTCGCAATCGGTCCCCGGCCCGCCGGGCGGGGACCGCACCCCATGTTGCTCACCGGAGGATATGGTTATGGATCGCTTTGATTTTTCGCCCCTGTTCCGCTCGACGATCGGCTTTGACAAGCTGGCCCGGGTCGTCGATTCGGCGACGCGCGTCGCCGGCACGGCGCCGACCTACCCGCCCTACAACATCGAAAAAACCGCCGAAGATTCCTATCGCCTGACGATGGCAGTGGCCGGGTTCTCGCAGAGCGAACTCGACATCACGGTGCACGAGAACGCGCTGATCATCGCCGGCAAGGCGCAGCACGAGGATGAGAACGGCTCCTACCTGCACCGCGGCATCGCGCGCCGTGCGTTCGAGCGGCGTTTCAGCCTCGCCGACCACCTCAAGGTTTCGGGCGCCCGCCTCGACAACGGCCTGTTGCATGTCGACCTGGTGCGCGAGGTGCCCGAGGCGATGAAGCCGCGCCAGATCAAGATCGCCGGTGCCGAGCCGGCCCAGCCGCAAGTGGCCGAGCAGCGGCAGGCCGCCTGACCGGCACGCTGCTGCGGCAGCGGCCTGAGCGAAGCGCCCCCGGCTTGCCGGGGGCGTTTTCGTTCACAGCCAGCCGCGCCACTTGAACCACAGCAGCGGCAGGATGGCGCTGAGCAGGATCAAGACCAGCCCGTATGGATAACCCCAGGCCCAGTTGAGCTCCGGCATGTTCTTGAAGTTCATGCCATACATGCTTGCCACCAGGGTCGGCGGCACGCCGACCACCGAGACGATCGTCAGCACCTTGATGATGTCGTTCTGCTCGACATTGATGAGGCCCAGTGTGGCGTCGAGCAGCAGCTGCACCTTGTTGATCAGGTGGGCATCGTAATCGCTCAGCGAGGCGAGGTCGTGACGCATCGTTTCGAGCCGGGCCTTCACCGCATCGGGCAGCCAGGCGGCGCCCTGGCCGGCGACATAGGGCACGATGCGCGCTAGGCCGAGCAGGCTGTCACGGATTTTCGAGACCAAGTCGCCGCCGGCGCCGACACGGCGTAGGATTGCCCGGAGATCGGCCGACTCGCGAGCCGGGGTGTGCTGTTTGCCGCCGCCGATCGGCCCGGAGCGGAACAGCCGGTGCGACAGCGCGTCGAGTTCGGTGGCAATGTGCTCTAGCACGTCGGCGATGCGATCGATGACCGCCTCGATCAATCCGGCGAACATTTCCGGCGCGGTGCCGCGCGCCGCCTTCTCGAAATCAGCAAAAGAGGTCAGCGGCTCGAAGCGCACGGTGACCAGCCGCTCGGGGGTCAGGACAAAGCCGACTGGGGTGGTCTGCGGCTCGCCAGCGATGGCACGATGAACCAGCGGCGCGCTCAGGTACAGCACGCCGTCCTCGACCCGCAGCCGGCTCGATGATTCGATCTCGCTGATTTCTTCGATGGTCGGCAGGTGCAGTCCGGTCGCGCGCTCGACAAAGCCGGTCTCGCTCGCATCGGGCCGCAGCAGGTCGACCCAGGCTATGTCCTGCGGCAGCGCTGCCGTGGCTAAGTCGGCCGGGGCACCGTGGATCTCACCGGTGTGGGCGTGGAGGGCGAACATGCCGCCGATTGTACAGGCGGCGCGCGATTAAAGCCCGCCCTGGATGATCAGGAAATCGACAATTCTGTCGAGGCCGTCGCCGCTTTTCAGATTGGTGAAGACGAACGGCCGCTCGCCGCGCATCCGTCGCGCGTCGCGTGCCATGACCTCGAGGCTCGCCCCGACCATTGGCGCTAGGTCGATCTTGTTGATGACGAGAAGGTCGGAGCGGGTGATGCCGGGGCCGCCCTTGCGCGGGATCTTGTCGCCCGCGGCGACGTCGATGACATAGATCGTCAGATCGGCCAGCTCGGGCGAGAAGGTTGCCGCGAGATTGTCGCCGCCCGAACTCGATCAGCACGATGTCGACGGCCGGAAACAGCCGGGTCATGTCGGCGATGGCGGCGAGGTTGATCGAGGCGTCCTCGCGGATTGCCGTGTGCGGGCAGCCGCCGGTCTCGACGCCGCAGATGCGCTCGGGCGGCAGGGCGCCGCTGCGCGTCAGAAACTCGGCATCCTCGCGGGTATAGATGTCGTTGGTGATCGCGACCAATTCGAAGCGGCCGCGCATCGCCTTGCACAGACGGTCCATCAGCGCGGTCTTGCCGGAGCCGACCGGCCCGCCGATCCCGACGCGCAGCGGCCCCGTCGCGCTCACGAGCGGAACAGCCGCGAATATTGCGTTTCGTGCGCCGCCGAGGCGAGGTCGACGGCGAAGGTCGCAGCGCCGAAATCTTGCGGGTCGCGGGCGATAGCCGCGGCTGCGGCGCCGGCGACGACCGGTTCGAGCGCACAGAGGATGCGCTGGCCGTCGGTCTGCCCGACGACGCCGAGGCGTAGCCCGGCCGAGATCAGGTTGGCGGCGAAGGCCTGCAGGTAGCCGGTCAACGCATCGCCGAGCGCGATCCGGGCGCGTGACGCGGCGGCGCCGAACGCAGCGCTGTGGCAGACGCCGTCGCCTGACGCCCAGCAATCGAGAAACGGCTCGGGCCATGCCGCCCGGCAGGTCGCGAGAAAGGCGGCACCTTGCTGCGCCGCTTCGAGCGCCAGTTCGGCGGTGGCGCGAAAGGCGAGGCCGCGGCGGTTGGCGGCATCGAGCGCCGCCAAGTCGCCGGTGGCGGCGGCGCGGTACGACGCGCACAGGATGTCGGCGTCCATGCGGCCGCTGCCGAGCACGACGATGGTTGCAACCCAGCGGCCGAGGCTGGTCCGGTCGTGCACCGCGCCGCCGGCGACGACCGCCTCAAGACCGTGCGAATAGCTGAACGCGCCGGTCGGGAAATTTGGCGATGCCCACGCGAGCAGGCGGTAGAGGCCGGGGCGGGCGGGCGGTTCAGGGGGCGCTGTCATGAGCATGGGCGGCTCCGGCATAGGCGCCGATTTCCGGGTCGAACGGCGCGCTGCACCACGTGATGTGGCCGCCCAGCCCTTCGACCATTGCGGCGATGACATGGTCGGCACGGATGCGCAGCTTGCCCTCGGCCACCTGCAACGGCAGGTGCCGGTTGCCGATATGCCAGGCGATGCGCAGCAGCCCTTCCGGGCTGTCGGCGGTGATCTCGAGGACCGGCTCCGCCGCGGCACAAACCCGCATATAAGCGCCGTTGTCGAGTTCCAGCCCATCGCCCTCGGTCAGGTGCTGGGCCCGGGCCAAGTCGAGCAGAAACGGTGCGCCGGTGTCGGCAACCAGCCGGATGCGTCGCCGGTGCCGGTCGAGAAACGGCAGGGTGACCGAGTTCGACCGCCGCTTCCTCCGGCCAATGGCCGCGTGTATGAACCGCAATTGCCCGCCGCATTCGCCCTCAATACAGGAAATACCGTTGCGCGAGCGGCAGCACCGTCGCCGGCTCGCAGGTCAGGTGGACGCCGTCGGCGCGCACCTCGTAGGTTTCGGGATCGACCTCGATATGGGGCGTCGCGGCGTTGTGCACCATGTGGCTTTTGCCCACGGTGCGGATGCCGCGCGCCGGCAGGATCATGCGCCCGAGGTCGAGCCGATCGGGCACGCCGCCGGCAATCGCGGCCGCCGGCAGGAATGTCGCCGACGAGGCCTGCAGGGCGCGGCCAAAGGCGCCGAACATCGGCCGGTAATGCACCGGCTGCGGCGTCGGGATCGAGGCGTTGGGGTCGCCCATCAATGCCGCGGCGATGGTGCCCGCTTTCAGCACCACATCGGGCTTGACCCCGAAAAACGCCGGCGACCACAGCACGAGGTCGGCGAGCTTGCCGGTCGCGACCGCGCCGACATGCTCGGCCAGCCCATGCGTCAGCGCCGGGTTGATCGTGTATTTGGCGATGTAGCGCTTCACCCGGAAATTGTCGTTGCGGTCATTGTCCTCCGGCAATCTGCCGCGCTGGCGCTTCATCTTGTCGGCGGTCTGCCAGGTGCGGATGATGACCTCGCCGACCCGGCCCATCGCCTGGCTGTCCGACGACATCATGCTGAACGCGCCGAGATCGTGCAGGATGTCCTCGGCGGCGATCGTCTCGCGCCGGATGCGCGACTCGGCGAAGGCGACATCCTCGGGGATGCGCGGATCGAGGTGGTGGCACACCATCAGCATGTCCAAATGCTCGTCGATGGTGTTGACCGTGTAGGGCCGCGTCGGGTTGGTCGAGGACGGCAGGACGTTGGGCAGGCCGCACAATTTGATGATGTCGGGGGCGTGGCCGCCGCCAGCGCCCTCGGTGTGGAAGGCGTGAATGTTGCGGCCTTTGAACGCCGCGATCGTGTCCTCGACAAAGCCCGACTCGTTGAGCGTGTCGGAATGGATCGCGACCGCGACGTCGAGCTGTTCGGCGACGCTGAGGCAATTGTCGATCGCCGCCGGGGTCGTGCCCCAATCCTCGTGCAGTTTGAGGCCGCAGGCGCCGGCCTCGACCATCTCGATCAACGCCCGCGGCTCGGAGGCGTTGCCCTTGCCGAAAAAGCCGAGATTGACCGGCAGGCCCTCGGCCGCCTGCAGCATGCGCGCGAGATGCCACGGCCCCGGGGTGCAGGTCGTCGCGGCAGTGCCGGCCGCGGGGCCGGTGCCGCCGCCGAGCATCGTCGTGACGCCGCTGTAAAGCGCCTCCTCGCACAGTTGCGGGCAGATGAAGTGAATGTGGCTGTCGATCCCGCCGGCCGTGACGATCCTGCCCTCGGCGGCGATCGCCTCGGTGCCCGGGCCGATCACGATGTCGACCCCGGGCTGGATGTCGGGGTTGCCGGCCTTGCCGATGCCGACGATGCGGCCGCCCCGGATGCCGATATCGGCCTTGATGATCCCCGAGTGGTCGAGGATCACCGCGTTGGTGATGACGGTATCGACGGCGCCCTCGGCGCGGGAGCGCTGCGACTGCCCCATGCCGTCGCGGATCACCTTGCCGCCGCCGAACTTGACCTCCTCGCCATAGACCGTGCGGTCTTCCTCGATCTCGATGACGAGTTCGGTGTCGGCGAGGCGCAGGCGGTCGCCGGTGGTCGGCCCGAACATCGCCGCATAGGCGGAGCGCGAGAGGCGGGTTGCCATCGTCACAGCGCTCCGTTGACGCGGCCGTTGAAGCCGACGACCCGGCGCCCGCCGGCATAGGCGACAAGCCTGACCTCGCGGCTTTGCCCCGGCTCGAAGCGCGTCGCGGTGCCGGCCGGGATGTCGAGGCGGAAGCCGCGCGCCTGCTCGCGGTCGAAGCGCAGCGCGCTGTTCGTCTCATAGAAATGGTAATGCGAGCCGACCTGGATCGGCCGGTCACCGGTGTTGGCGACGGTCAAGGTCACGGTCGGCCGGCCGGCGTTCATCTCGATATCGCCATCGGCCGGGAACAATTCACCGGGGATCATCGCCGCCTCACCTTATCGGCTCGTGCACGGTGACGAGCTTGGTGCCGTCGGGGAAGGTCGCCTCGACCTGGATCTCGCGGATCATCTCGGCGATGCCCTCCATCACCTGGGCACGCGTCAGCACCGTGGCGCCGTCGCGCATCAACTCGGCGACGGTTTTGCCGTCGCGCGCGCCTTCCAGCACATAGTCGGTGATCAGCGCCACCGCCTCGGGATAGTTGAGCCTGACGCCGCGCTCAAGCCGCCGCGCCGCGACCATCGCTGCGACGGCGACCAGGAGCTTGTCTTTCTCCCGCGGGGTAAGGTTCATCGGCCTCCCTCAGCACTAACCATGCCACGTCAGGCGTTCCACAGGCGCGGCAGCAGCGGCGGCAATCCCATCGCGGCGTGGCGCAAATGGCAAGCGAGATCGGCAAAGGCGCGGCGCAATGCCAGCGGGTCGGCCGCCAGCCAGCGTGCGACAAGCAGCCCGCCAAGCGCGGTAATCCCGCCGCGCAGCCCAGCGGACGCGGATTGCTGCTGGACCGCACGCGCGCCGTCGACAAAATTCCGGGCATCGCCGTCTTGCCGCATCAGCAGCAGCGTCGCGCAGGCGGCGGCGCCGTCGAAGCACGCGGGATCGGCCATCGTCGCGGCGATGTCGCCGTCAACCTGCAACGCGTCGCCCCATATCAGCGCACCGTCGCGATGCACCTGCCAGCGATCGTGCAGCAGGCCGTGGCTGAACCCCTCGCCGCGGGCGCGCCGGCCGAACACGATGATGCCGCCGCCGAGGAAGCCGGCGCCCGGTGCCAGCGCCAGCGATGTCTTGCGGCGCAGCCGGGCGCCGTCGAACAGGATCGTCTCGGGCGGCAGGGATTCCAGCCAGGCGCCTTGGTCGAGCGTGAAGGATTGGGCGATTTCGGTCGTTGCCCCGGTCGAGCGGTAGATCTTCTCTGCCGCCGAGGCGGTGACATGGGCGAGCGCGCCCGGCCCGAGGCGAACCGTCACCGCGATCTGGTCGCCGGCAACGAGGCCGCCCGAAGTTGTGACCAGCACCGCGAGGGCGCCGGTGCCGGGCTCCGGCGTCGGGAACAGCACCCGCAGCGGATTGCGCTGATAGAGATGGGCGAGGCGGGTCTCGCCGCCGCGCCGCGCGAAGCCGATCTCGGCGACGCCTGAGACGCCGTCAGCGGCGTGGGGCAGCGGGCGTGCGCTCAATACCCCAGCGCCATGCCGTCCTTGCGCGGCTCGGAGCCGCCGATCAGCACGCCGCGCTCGCGGTCGATCCAGATCGCCTGGCAGCCGCCGATCGGCACGTCGAGCATCTCGATCTGGTGGCCGCGGCGGGCGAGGTCGGCGCGCACCGCCTCGGGCACGAAATGCTCGACCTGCAGGACGCCCTGGTAGGCGAAGACGCGCGGCGCCTCGGCTGCCTGCTGCGGGTCCATGCCGCAATCGAGAAAGCGGTGCAGGAAACTCGCGTGGCCGACCGCCTGGATACTGCCCGCCCATCACGCCGAACGGCATCACCGAGCGGCCGTCCTTGACCAGCATCCCCGGGATCAGCGTATGGAACGGGCGCTTCTTCGGGGCGATCGCGTTGGGGTGGCCGGGGATCGTGCGGAACCCGCTGCCGCGGTTGTGCAGGATGACGCCGCTATCGGGCGCCATGATGCCGGTGCCGAACGCCGAGAACAGCGAGTTGATGAACGACACCGCGTTGCCGTCGCGGTCGACGACGCACATGTAGATCGTGTCCTTGTGGCCGCTGTCTTCCCAATAGCTGGCGGCGGCAAGGCGCGGTCGAGGCGGATCGCCCGGCGGGTGCGCTCGGCCCAGGCATCGGACAGGAATCCCGCGACATCGACCGGCGCGAAATCCGGGTCGCCGATGAAGCTGTCGCGCACCTGATAGGCCGCCTTGGTCGCTTCGGCGATCAGATGCAGCCGGTCGGCCTCGCTGAACCCGTCGCCGTCGAGCGCATAGCCTTCCAGCGTCCGCAGGATCATCAGCGCCGTCAGGCCCTGATTGGCCGGCGGCATCTCGTAGACGTCATAGCCGCGGTAGGGGGCATGGATCGGCTCGACCCAGCTCGAGCGCTGCGCCGCGAAATCCGCCTCCTCGTGCAGGCCGCCCAGTTCCTTCAGGCGGTTGACGATGTCGCGCGCCACCGCGCCCTCGTAGAACGCCGCGCGGCCCTCGCGGCCGATCCGCCGCAAGGTCGCCGCCAGCGCCGGGTTGCGCATCGTGTCGCCGGCCTCGGGCGGCTTGCCGCCGGGCAGCATCACCTTGGCGGTGATCGGATCGCGCAATTTTGCGGCAGCGCGTGCCCAATCCTGCGCCGACTCGCGGCGTCACCACATAGCCGTCGGCGGCCGCCTTTGCCGCCGGCTCAAGCAATTCCGACAGCGGCTTCGTGCCGTGCTCGCGGTTGAGCAGGCACCACGCGTCGATGCAGCCCGGGCACGGTCACGGCGTGCGGGGTCTGCACGCGCGATCTCGCGAATCTGGCGCTCGGCATACCATTCGACATGTGCCTTGGCCGGCGCCCGCCCGGCGCCGCTGAGCGCGATCGGCAACGCCCCGGCTTTCGAATAGAGGACAAAGCAGTCGCCGCCGATGCCGGTGCTTTCCGGCTCGACGACGCATTGCATCGCGACGGCGGCAATCGCCGCGTCGACCGCATTGCCGCCGGCGCGCAATACGTCGAGCGCGGTCAGGGTGGCGAGCGGGTGCGAGGTCGCCGCCATGCCGTTTGCCGCCATCGCCGCCGAGCGGCCGGGGACGTTGAAATCGCGCATCGTGCTCCTCGAATCGATGAAACCGCCCGCCGGGGCGCAAGGCTGGCCGGCGGGCCAGGGCGCTGCCGGGGCGCTGACGACACTTGCGCGCATTCCTGCATGCCCCACCTTCCGCGGTCAATTCGAGATCCGGAGCCCATCCCCGAAATGCTGCATTTTCCCGTCGAGACCCCACCGGTGCCCGGCGAGACGATCCCGATCGCCCCGGGCGTCTTGTGGCTGCGCATGAAGCTGCCGTTTGCGCTCAACCACATCAATTTGTGGCTGCTCGACGACGGGCCGACCTGGACGGCGGTCGATACCGGGTTTTCCCTGCCCGAGACCAAAGAGGCGTGGCAGCACATCTTTGCGACCTGTCTCGACGGGCGCCGGATCGCGCGGGTCATCGTCACCCACTTCCACCCCGACCATATCGGCATGGCGGGCTGGCTGACCGAGCACTGGCAGGCGCCCTTATGGATCACCGACAAGGAGTGGCTGCACGCCCGCATGAACACGACGAGCGGCGAGGACGCCGCCCGGCGCCGCCATGAATTCGGCCGCCGCGCCGGGCTCGACGAGGATGCCGCGACAATCTTCGCCGAGCGCCAGGGCAATTACCGCCGCGGCGTGCCGTCGGTACCGCCGGCCTACCGCCGCATCGGCGAGGGCAGCATCATCGCGATCGGCGGACGCGATTGGCGGGTGCTGATCGGCGAGGGCCACGCGCCGGAGCATGCCTGCCTGTTTTGCGAGGAGACCGGCACGCTGATCGCCGGCGACCAGATCCTGCCGCGCATCTCGCCCAATATCAGCGTGCAGGCCTACGAGCCCGACGGCGACCCGCTCGCCCGCTACCTCGCCTCGCTGACCAAGCTGCGCGGCCAGCTGCCGCCCGACATCCTCGTGTTGCCGTCGCACAATCTGCCGTTTCGCGGCGTCTACCGGCGCATCGAGGAGCTGGCGTTGCATCATCGCGAGCGGTGCGACGAGATTGTCGCCGCCTGCGCCCGCCCGATGAGCGCCGCCGACATGGTGCCGGTCCTGTGGCGCCGCCAGCTCGACCGTCACCAGATCGGGTTTGCGCTCGGCGAGGCCTTGGCGCATCTGCATTACCTGGCCGGCGAGGGCGAGATCGAGCGCGCCACCGGCGACGACGGGGTCGACCGCTTTCTGCGCGTGGCGGCCTAGAGTTTCAGCGAAAAGGAGGCGGAATGCCGCGGATCAATCACATCGCGCTCAAGGTCACCGACCTCGAAGCGGCGACCAAGTTCTACGAGAACGTCTACGGTTTTCGCCAGGTCAAGACCGGGCATTCGCGCGGCCACATCTCGCGCCACCTGACCGACGGCTATATCGACCTCGCGCTGATGCTGTATGACAGCGAGGACGATCCCGAGGCGAAGCTGGTCGGCCCGGGACCGGCGATCCACCATTTCGGCATCGCCGTCGAGGACCGCGAGGCGACGCTCGCCAAGATCGAGGCGAATGGCGGCGTCATCCTGTCGCGCCGCGACGCCGGCACGGTCAAATACCGCGCCCCCGACGGCACGATCTCCGAGATCGCCGATCCCGACCGCTACGAAAAGATGAAGGACGCCGCGGAGTAGCTGCGGCTAAAACGCGACGGCGTCGCCGCCCTTCAATGCCAGGATCTGGCGCGCTTCGTCGGGGGTGGCGATTTCGAGCGACAGATTCTCGACGATCGTGCGGATGCGGCTGACCTGCTCGGCGTTGCCCTTGGCCAGCTGGCCGCGCCCGAGCCACAGCGAATCCTCCAGCCCGACCCGCACATTGCCGCCCATGATCGCGCCCATCGTGATCAGCGGCATCTGGTGCCGCCCGGCCGCGAGGATCGACCAGGCATAGCCGTCGCCGAACAATTTGTCGGCGATGCGCTTCATGTGCATCAGGTTTTCCGGGTCGGCGCCGATCCCGCCGAGGATGCCGAAGATCGTCTGCACGAACAGCGGCGGCTTGACCAGCCCGCGGTCGAGGAAATGCGCCAGATTATAGAGGTGCCCGACATCGTAGCACTCGAACTCGAAGCGGGTGCCGCAGCCCTCGCCAAGCTCCTTGAGCGACCGCTCGATGTCCTTGAAGGTGTTGCGGAAGATGAAGTCCCGCGTCATTTCGAGGGCCTGCGGCTCCCACTCGTACTTCCACTCCTTGTAGCGGTCGAGCATCGGGTAGAGCCCGAAATTCATCGAGCCCATGTTCAGCGAGCACATCTCGGGCTTGGCGCGCAGCGGCGCCGCCAGCCGCTCGTCGAGGGTCATGCCGTGGCCGCCGCCGGTGGTGATGTTGACGACCGCGTTGGTCGCCTGCTTGATGCGCGGCAGGAACTGCATGAACACGTCGGGGTCGGGGGTCGGGCGGCCGTCCTTCGGGTCGCGCGCGTGCAGGTGCAGGATCGCGGCCCCGGCCTCGGCCGCGGCGATCGCGTCCTTGGCGATCTCGTCCGGGGTCAGCGGCAGATAGGGGCTCATCGTCGGGGTATGGATCGACCCCGTCACCGCGCAGGTGATGACGACCTTGCCTCTGCCACTGGGCGACCGTGTACCAGCTTGCATCATCGTGTCTCCTAAGCCATTGTGCAGGCTTGCAAAACGACCTGCGCGGGTGTGCCATTCTGAGAACAAGTGTAGCACGGTAACACGGGGCATACCGGCCACTCCACGCCCCTAATTTACCCCTATTTTTCCGCTGAGAACGAAGGGAGTACCGTCATGCGGTTCACCGACCAAGGCATTCGCTCCCTCCCGTTCGAGGAGGTGCAGCGCGAGTATGCCGAAGATTCCGGCCTGATTTTGCGCGTCGGCAAGCGCACCAAAACGTTCATCAAAACGACGATACGGGGAACCGGCGGCGAAAAATTGCTCCGCGGCATCGGCGTGAGCCTGACCGTCCGGGCTGACAGCGTGGGAAACAGAAGTGGCGGCTAAGGCTGAGAGCGATGAGGTAGATCATCATGGCTCATACCGCACTGAGCTGGGGGTGACTCGCGAAGGGGGGTGCGGCAAAGGGTCGGTGTGTGTGCTTATGGGACGGTCCGCCCCTCTCGCCGCGAACCGTTAGGCTCGTGGCTGGTTGGATAAAGAGGAGCGCGCCGATGGTCATCGTCATTGTTGGCATTGATCTGGGCAAGAACTCCTGCAGCGTGGCGGGTTTGGATGCGTCGGGCCGAGTTGTTTTGCGGCGTCGAATGCGGCGGAGTTCGGTGGAGAGCTTCGTCAAAGGTCTTGAGGGTTGCATCGTGGCGATGGAAGCGTGCTGCGGCGCACATCATCTGGCTCGCGTCCCCCGCATCACGGTTGATTGGGACACCTCGCAAGCGGACGATTTCCGCACGAGAGGTGTGTCATGGCCGATCAAGCGAACGACGTTGGAGCGCGGCCGAGCGCTGCGGAGCGACCGCAAGAGTCTGGCGCAGCGGCGCTCGGGCGCGGTGGCAGGATGTCGCGACAGCGCAAGAGCGCGGCGGTGCTGCGGCTGTTGCGCGGAGAAGACCTGGAGACTGTCTCACGCGAGCTAGGCGTCACGGCGGCGACGCTGACCGGCTGGCATGACGCCTTCCTGGCCGCCGGTGAAGCCGCCCTGGCGACCCGTGCCGCCACCGGCGACGAGCTGGCGAGCGAGCGGCTGAAGGCCAGGCTCGGGGCGGCGCTGATCGAGCGCGACCTCTTGAACGAGAAGATCGCGATCCTGGAGGCCGACCGCCCTTTTGCCCGACGCAGGCGCACGCCATGAGCCGCGCCCTCTCGCCGGTCACCGGCAAGCCGTACGGCCTGGCCGCGGTCTGCCGCGTGTGGCGGCTCGCCCGCTCGGGGGTTTATCGCCATCTGTCGGTGCCACCGACGGCGCAGCGGCGCGGGCCGCTCGGCGCGATGTCGGACGGCGCGCTGACGACCGCGATCCCCGGGCGATCGAGGGCATCCTTGCCGCCAGCCCGTTCCATGGCGAGGGGCATCGCAAGGTCTGGGCACGGTTGCGTCATGCCGGGACCCGCACCTCGTTGCGCCGGGTGCTGCGGTTGATGCGCCAGCACAACCTGCTCGCGCCGACCCGGGTTGGCTCGCCGCGCGGGCCGCGCAACCACGACGGCACCATCATCCCCGACACGCTCGACGCCGATCATCGACCTGCGGCCGACATGCGTGCGGCATCCACGCCCGAGCGCACAGGCGACCCGCTTCCAGGCCCTGGAACCGATCCGCCAGGGCGTGCGGCAGCGCTTCGGCGGGTTCGCCAAGGCGCTCGCCCGCGGTCTGGCGGTGCGCCACGATCACGGCTCGCAATACATGTCGCACCAGTTCCAGAAAGAGATCGCCTTCCTCGGCATCGAGAGTTCGCCCGCCTTTGTCCGCGCGCCGGAGGGCAATGGCTGTGCCGAGCGGTTCATCCGCACCCTCAAGGAAAACCTGCTCTGGGTGCGGACCTTCGACACCACCGAGGAGCTGCGCCAAGCATTGCTTGCGTTCCGCGAGACCTACAACACGACCTGGCTGATCGAGCGCCACGGCTTCCTCACGCCAGCCCAATTCCGCGAAAAGCAGCTTCAAACTGCCGCCATCGCCGCGTAGGCTTTAATCCGGTGTCCTAAAAACCGCAGGCGGTACAAAAGTGAGTTGCAAATTGCAACGGCGCGCACGGCGGACGCCGGTGACCGCGCGGATTTTCAACAATTTTGTTGAGGTTTTGCCGCCAGAGGCAGAGTGGCACGCGGCTTGATACAGCTCCTGACGGATATTGTGGTTAACGATCCCGCCGGAGGGACAGATGATCGTCACCGACGCTGAGATCGAACGCCTTGCGCGCGACACGCTCGCTCAACACGGGCCGCGCGCCGCCCGGGTCGCCGCCGAGCGCCTCAACGAGATGATCGATCGCGACAACACGCGCGCTCGCGACGCGTGGGCCTGCGTCGTACGTGTGATCCATCAGCGCCAGGGCACCGGCCCGGCGTGGACCCGCTACCCACTGGATTGGCGCGATGTCGCGCGGCCGCCCGGGGCTGCGCAGCAATAGGCCGCCCACCCTATCCGATCTTGATCAGTGCCCCGCCGTCGACCGGAAGGGCGACGCCGGTGATGAAATTGGCCTCGTCCGAGGCAAGAAACAGCGCCGCATTGGCGACGTCCCACCCCGTTCCCATCTTGCCGCGCAGCGGCACCTTGGCATCGCGTTCGGCGGCGACTTCGGCGCGGCTGCGGTTGCTGGTACGCGCCCTTGTATCGACCGCCATCGGCGTATCCATCAGCCCGGGGAGGATGCAGTTGGCGCGGATGCCCCAGGCGGCATTGTGCAGCGCGAGCTGCTCGGTGAAGGCGATCATGCCGGCCTTGGTGACCTTGTAAGCGACCAGCGGATAGGTGTTCTCGCGCGCCGCGACCGAGGAAATGTTGACGATGGCGCCGGCCCGCTGCTTGCGCATGATCGGCAGGACATGCTTGCAGGCCATGATCGTGCCACGCAGGTTGATCGCCGAGACGCGGTCGAACGCCTCTTCCGTCAGATCGTCGAGCGGCTTGTCGCCGCCGGCGATGCTGACCCCGACATTGTTGTGCAGGATGTCGATGCGTCCCCAGCGCCGGACCGCCTCCGCCATCGCGGCGGCGAGCGTCGCCTCGCGCGTCACATCGGCGTGAAAGGCGAGACATACGCCGCCGTCCGTGGTCGCCAGCGCCGCGGTCTCCTCCGCCGAGGCAAGGTCGCGATCGACCGCGAGCACCCGCGCGCCCTCCTGAGCGAAGCGTAGCACCGTGGCGCGGCCGTTGCCGATGCCCTCGCCGGGGCTTTGGCCGGCGCCGATGACGACAGCGATCTTCCCGTGTAAGCGCATCGATCTCTCCCAGCCGGCTGATCGCGACGGGCTTAGGATCGCGCCACAGGGGCAGTGTCGGCAAGAGCGGTTGATCCCGCCCGTCGGCACGATATCGGGGTATGACGCCCGCTGCTTGGTCGTCGCACCCGGCAAGAAGCGGCGACCGTACGTTGCGACCAACCGGGCATCGTCCCACCGATTCGCTGTTGGGGCTCCATTCGGCGCCGCCTGCGATCCCGAATGCGAGACGGCTCGATCGCCCCAATATCCGGTCGGCCAAGCGTCGAGCGCGTCAAACAACAACTTGGCGCGTGCAAACTGATCGAGCCCTATCCTATGCTGACTGGGCTGATTGCGACGGAGCGATGTCCGAATGGGCGAACAGCAACCGCGCCGACGATCGACTGGCCGACCGACTGGGTTGTCACAGAGAAATCCGCTAGCCCCCTTGCGGCGGCGCCGTTCGCTGCGGCGCCATTTCCCGCCCGATCGCTATGGCCATGCGCCAATGATCCACGCCCGCGGCCCACGCCGCCGCGCGGTCCTGACAGTTGCGGGCGCCGCTCCCCTTCCCTCGGTGCCTGCGATACCCTGGAAATCAACCCGGGCCAGCCTAAATTCCGGCGGCGAGCGGCCGTGGGGGGACCCGTTGCGCGCATCGATCGCAACCGCCTGGGCGACGCGGACGGCCACCGCCGTGCCGCAGTCGCGTCAGTCGATCCCGCCGGAAGTGTGCCCCGGCGCACCGGAACATTCGGCGCCATTGGTCGTAGCTGATTCGGCCGAGGCGCTCCGGCCGGCGACAGGAATACGGTTTGTATCCGCTTCCGAGCCTGTCCGACCGGATCCTCTACGCGAGGCCATCGTTGCTGCAGTGGTTGCGCGAGAAGGGGCCGCGGTCGCGCTGCGCCTGGAACCCAGCCGGCTGCCGGCCGGGTCGTTCGACGGGCACGCGCCGATCGCGATGTTGCCGGCGCCTTCAGCGCTCCGGAACGACGAGCGCGCCGCCGACGCTCAGCTCCGGCCGGCAATACTGACGTCAGCCGACACGGACCGGACCCCAGCCGCCGATGCCGACACCTCGGGCGCGTGCCTGGGCGCTCCGGTTCTGAACATCGCTATACCGAACTCACCGTTCGGCTGGGGAAATGGCGAGCGTGCCTCTCTGGTCTCGGCCTCGCTGCTTGCGTCAACAGCGATCGTCGCCCCGCCGATCGTCGGATTTACCCAACGGTTGCCGCTTGCGCCTGTGGTCCCCTGGCACGAGGTTCGCTGGATCGGTTTTTCGGACGATAACGACGCGCTGAGCCAGGTATGGCACGCCGCGGCAGATACACCGCTGGCGAGGATCGCTGCCGACCGGCGGTTGCCGGTGCCCGCGGGCACCGATGGCGAAGCGACCGTCGATCGCGCCGCGGCGCTGTGGCAGCGGCTCGGCGCCGGCATCGGTCGGTTGCTGCGGTATGGCGCAGTGGCCGCTTCGGTGGGCTTGGCGGTAGTTGTCTATCGCGGCGGAGGCGGGCCGCTGTTCGGAGTTGTAGAAGCGATGCCGCGGCCGCTGGCCGCACACGATCGTCAAGCATCCGCGGCGCTAGTTCCGACGATCCCGCGATCGCCTACGGCGCCCGCGACGCCATTGAGCGATGCGAACAAGCGCACCCTGCAATATCGCGATCGTGCCAGGGCTGGCGACCCAGTGGCACAGTACAATCTAGCGCGTACCCTTACCTATGCCGCGGGACACGGCGCACCGCAGGATTGGGTGGAGGCGGCGCGTTGGTGTCAGCAAGCCGCCCTGCAAGGGCTAGTTCCGGCGATGGTCAATCTCGCGGTCCTCTACGAGAAAGGCGAGGGGCTCGGACGCTCGCTCCCCGATGCCTATGCCTGGTACCGTGCCGCTGCCCGCGGCGGCGATGGCGCCGCCGAGAAGCGGGCAAGCGATCTGTTCGCGCAATTTTCCAATCCCCGGAAGGCCGAGGCGGTGATGGCAGCGGCTGAGATCGCCGACATGCTTGATGAGGCCGCCACCCGGCCGTCGCGTGGACGTTCGCTCGCCGCAACGGGATCGGCCGGCCCTCCCCCGGTGTTGGCGATTGGCGGTGCGCTCGGCCGCACGCTCGCCCACACCCGCCTCGACTGATCAGCCCCGGGTCGGCGGTCGTCGCGGCCCGTCGGGCGCGGTCTCTAATCGTTGAGAATATTGGGGCGAGTAATGGGGATCGAACCCATGACCTCCAGATCCACAATCTGGCGCTCTAACCAACTGAGCTACACCCGCCGTCCGCGGTGGAGGTAGCGAATCGACGGCGTAGCGTCAAGCCGGCCCGGTCGTTTAATTGATGGCGAGGCGCCGGTCCTTTTCGTGGCGCGATCGTTCCCCACCTGTAGCCGGATGAGCGAGCTGTCCGACGCCTGGCACCGACATGCGCTGCTGTCGCCTGCCGAGATGGGCGAGGCCGACCGGCTGACCATTGCCGGCGGCACTCCCGGCATCGCTTTGATGGAGAATGCCGGCCGGGTAGTCGCCGACGCAGTGTCTCGGCACTGGCCATTATGTGCGGCCGTCGTTCTGTGCGGCCCCGGCAACAATGGCGGCGACGGGTTCGTCGCGGCGCGCATTCTGGCCGAGCGCGGCTGGCCGGTGCGCGTTGCGTTGCTCGGGGAGTGCGCTGCGCTGCGGGGCGATGCTGCCGTCGCTGCTCAGCGCTGGGCTGGCCCGGTCACGGCGCTCGACCGGGCCAGCCTCGACGGCGCCGGATTGGTGATCGACGCGCTGTTTGGCGCGGGCCTCGCGCGCCCCCTCGATGGCGTGGCGGCCGAGGTGATTGGCGCCCTTGACCACGGCGCATCACCGGTTGTCGCAGTCGACGTGCCAAGCGGGGTCGACGGCGCCACCGGCGAGGTCCGCGACGTTGCGCCGCATGTCGCGCTGACCGTGACTTTCTTCCGCCGCAAGCCGGGCCACCTGCTGCTGCCGGGTCGCGCCTATTGCGGGGACACCCTGGTTGCCCCGATCGGCATCCCTGCTGCGGCGCTCGACCGGGTCAATCCGCGCGTCGCCGCGAACCATCCGTCCTGGTGGCAGCCGGCGTTTCCGTGGCCTAGCGCGCTGAGCCACAAATATACACGGGGCCATGCGCTGATTGCCGGCGGCGCGGTGATGACCGGAGCCGCGCGGCTCGCCGCCCGCGCCGCGGTTCGGGTCGGCGCCGGCCTCGTCACGGTGGCGGCGCCTGCGGCGGCCCTCCCGATCTACGCCGCGGCGCTGACCGGGGTCATTGTGCAGCCGGCCGCCGACGCCGATGCGTTTCAGATATTACTGACCGACCGGCGGCGCAATGTGGCGCTGATCGGCCCAGGTGCGGGCGTTCTGCCGGAAACCCGCGCGAAGACGCTGGCGATACTCGCGATCGGCAAGCGGGCGGTGCTCGATGCCGACGCGCTGAGCGTGTTTGCCGACGACCCGCAGACCCTGTTCGATGCGATCCGCGCGACCGATGTGCCGATTCCGGTGTTGACCCCGCATGACGGCGAATTCGCGCGACTGTTCGACCTATCGGGAAGCAGGCTTGAGCGCGCCCGGCGGGCGGCGGAGGCGAGCGGTGCCGTGGTACTGCTGAAGGGCAGCGACACAGTCATTGCCGCGCCGGACGGCCGCGCCGCGATCAACGAGAATGCGCCGCCCGAGTTGGCGACCGCCGGCTCGGGCGATGTGCTCGCCGGCATCGTGGTCGGGCTACTGGCGCAGGGCATGCCGTCCTTTGAGGCAGCGGCTGCGGCGGCGTGGCTGCATGCCGACGCTGCGAACCGGATCGGGCCGGGCCTCGTCGCAGAGGATTTGGTCGAGGCGATGCCGGCCGTGCTTGCCGCGCTCAAGCTTCGTGCGTCGTCACCCGGCTCGGCATAGTCTCTCGACATCGCAACCACGCTTGCAGGCACTCCATGAGCGACCGCGCCCCTGCCGGCTTTTTCGACGGGTTCGTCGACCGCACCCTGGCCAATCTGCGCAATGCTTGGCGGGAGATCGCCGTGTCGGCGCGCGGGGCGCTATCCGGTGCGCCGCGGCCGGATCTGCCGGAGGACGATGTCGCGCGGTTGCGCCAACAGATGCTGCGCTGCCTGAACGGTCGCGGCGGCGAGGTCAACGCCCGGGCCGGCGCAGCCGAGCTCGGACGCACCTACCTTGCGCTGAACGAAGCCGGGCGCGAGCGGTTTCTGCGCCTGTTGGCCGAAGAGTTCGATACCGATCACGATGCCGTCGACAGCTGTTGTGCGGCGCTCGAGACGGCCTCCGATATGGCCGTGCGACTATCAGCCGAGCGCGCCCTGCGGGCGGCGCTGACCCCGCCGCGGGTCACCTTGCTGCGCCAGTTCAACGCGCTGCCGGAAGGGGTGAAGTTTCTCGTCGACCGGCGCGCCGAGCTGACCGCGATTGCCGGCGAGGACCCGGCGCTGCGTGGCCTCGCGAACGATCTGCGCGAGCTTCTCGCCGATTGGTTCGATATCGGCTTTCTCGAATTGCGGCGCATCACCTGGGATTCGTCCGCCGCGCTCTTGGAAAGGCTGATCGCCTATGAGGCGGTGCACGAGATCCGCGGCTGGACCGACCTGAAGAACCGGCTCGAGGCTGACCGCCGCTGCTTTGCCTTCTTCCACCCGCGCATGCCCGACGAGCCGCTGATCTTTGTCGAAGTGGCGCTGGTCAACGGGATCGCCGGCGATATCCACGACCTGCTCGACGAGACGGCTCCGATCGGAGATCCGGAGGCTGCCGACACGGCGATCTTCTACTCGATCTCGAACTGCCAGGCCGGTCTCGTCGGGATCAGCTTCGGCGACTTTTTGATCAAGCGGGTGGTCGATGCGCTGGCCAGCGAGCTGCCGCGCCTCAAGTCCTACGCGACGTTGTCGCCGCTACCGGGGTTCCGGGCGTGGCTCAAGGGCGAAGCAGCGCACGGCGGCCTTCTGCTTGCCGGCGAGGCGCGGGCGGTGCAGGCGCTGGGCGGCGGCGATAGCGCCAGGGACGAAGCCGGCGACGGAACCGATGACCCCGGCCACCTCCTGCTGCGGCTGCTCGACCGGCCGGGGTGGCACGAGGATGCCCACGTCGCCGCGAGCCTGCGCGAGCCGTTGCTCCGGCTATGCGCGCGCTATTTGCTGCAGGCGCGCGCGCCTGCAGGCCGCACCCTCGATCCGGTGGCGCATTTCCATCTCAGCAACGGCGCGCGGGTCGAGCGGCTCAACTGGCTTGGCGACATCTCGGCGAAGGGCCTGCAGCAATCCGCCGGGATCATGGTCAACTACCTCTATCGGCTCGGCGATATCGAGGCCAATCACGAAGCTTATCGCGGCGAGGGGCGGGTCGCGTCATCGTCCGTGGTGCGCGGTCTGAGCCGCGCGTCGTGACGGTAAGTGCCGGCTCGCTATGTTCGGACGAGCGACTATGTTAATGACCGCGAAGCGGCGGCCGCGCGGGCGTGGCGGAACTGGCAGACGCACTGGATTTAGGTTCCAGCGATGAAAATCGTGGGGGTTCAAATCCCCCCGCCCGCACCAGCGGCCCCGGAACCGACCACCCGGGCGGCGAATTGGCGCCCGCTTGATGCAATGGATGTGAGCATTCTCCGATGAACGTGACCGAGACCAGTGCCGACGGGCTGAAACGCGAGTTCAAGATCACCGTCTCCGCCAGCGAGGTCGAAGATAAGATCACCCGCCGCCTTGGCGAGATCGGCCAACAGGTGCGGATCCCCGGTTTCCGCCCGGGCAAGGTGCCGTTGCCGCTATTGCGCAAGCGCTATGGTCCGGCGGTACGTGGTGAGGTGCTGGAGAGTGCGGTTCAGGACAGCTCGGCGGAGGCGATGCGCGAGCGCAGCCTACGTCCGGCATTGCCGCCGCGGGTCGAGCTCGTCTCGGCGGCCGAAGGCGCCGATCTCGAATACACCATGTCGGTCGAGCTGATGCCCGACATGCCCGAGCCCGACTTTTCTGCCCTTGAGCTTGAAAAGCTGGTCGCCGACGTGCCCGACGAGGACGTCGACAAGGCGATCGAACGGCTCGCCGAGTTGCAGCGCAAGACGGAGCCGGTCGAACGCCCGGCAGCGACCGGCGACGTCCTCCTCGCTGACATGGTCGGTCATATCGGCGAGGCGGAGATTCCCGGCAGCCGCGGCGAAAATCGCCAGATCGAGCTCGGCGCCGAGGGGCTTCTCCCCGGCTTCACCGAGCAACTGACGGGCGTCGCTGCAAGCGAGATGCGGCAAGTGCGGGTGACCTTCCCCGAGGATTACGGCAATGCCGATCTGGCCGGGAAGGAAGGGGTCTTCGACGTCACCGTCAAGGAAGTGCGCCACCGCCTGCCGGCGAGCATCGACGATGCGCTGGCGGAAGCGGTCGGGGTCGACAATCTGACCGAGCTGCGTCAGGAAGTCCGCCAACGCATGCAGCGCGATTACGACAGCCTGGCACGCCAGAGCCTGAAGCGTGCGCTGCTCGACAAGCTCGCCGAGCGCTACGATTTCCCGGTGCCGCCGGGCATGGTCGACATGGAGTTCAACTCGATCTGGACGCAGTACCAGAGCGAGAAGGAAGCCCGGCAACAGGTCGAGGCGCAGCGAGCCGTCGCCGAAGGCGCCGCTGCGGCCGCGCCTGCGGCTGAGGGGCCGATCGATGCCGCGGCCATGGCGGCGCCGGAGGAAACGGCGCTGGAAGGCAGTTCGGACCGCTCGCCAGCGAGCGCCGAGGCGGAGAAGCCGTCGGAGCATGAGCATGAGCCGGCCGCGCATCATGCGATGTCGCATCCTGGGTCGGCCGACGAGCCGATCGACGCTGCTGCCATCATCGCGCCCGAGGAAACCGCCCTCGAAGGCGCCTCGGACACCGAACCCGCGGTTCCTGAAGATGAGGAAGACGCCAAGGCACGGGCCGAGTTCCTGCGAATCGCCGAGCGGCGGGTCCGGCTCGGACTGCTGCTTGCCGAGGTCGGCCGCAACAACAATATAGTGGTCAGTCAGGAAGAGCTGAACCAGGCGCTGGTGCAGGAAGCACGCCGCCACCCCGGCTACGAGCGCCAGGTTATCGACTACTACCGCAACAACCCGGATGCGGTGAGCCAGCTGCGTGCACCGTTGTTCGAGGAAAAGGTCGTCGATTTTATCGTCGAGCTGGCCAAGCCCGACGAGCGCAAGGTCACGCCACAGCAGTTGATGGCCGGCGCCGAGCCGGAAAACGAAAGCGCCGCGCCGGTGTGATTTCGCCACGATTGAATCCGGCATCCGGCTTGAGGAGAGAGACATGGCCGATCATTTCGAGCAGTACATGAACAATCTGGTGCCGATGGTGGTTGAACAGACCAACCGCGGCGAGCGCGCCTACGACATCTATTCGCGGCTGTTGAAGGAGCGGATCATCTTTCTCGTCGGGCCGGTGCACGACGCGGTCGCGAGCCTGATTTGCGCACAACTCCTGTTCCTCGAATCGGAGAACCCGAGCAAGGACATCGCCTTCTACATCAACTCCCCGGGCGGGGTGGTGACGTCGGGTCTCGCAATCTACGACACGATGCAGTACATTCGCTCGCCGGTTTCGACCGTGTGCATCGGTCAGGCCGCGTCGATGGGGTCGCTGTTGCTGGCTGCCGGCGCCAAGGGCAAGCGCTTCTCGCTGCCCAATTCGCGAATCATGATCCATCAGCCGTCGGGCGGTGCGCAGGGCCAAGCCACCGACATTGAGATCCAAGCCCGCGAAATACTGTCGCTGCGCGCCAGGCTCAACGAGATCTATGTCTACCACACCGGGCAGCCGATCGATGTCATTCAGAACGCAGTCGAGCGCGACAAGTTCCTGTCCCCGGCCGAGTCCAAGGAGTTTGGCCTGATCGACGAGGTCGTCGCGGCCCGCCCGACGCGCGACGATGAGCGCGGCTTCCAGACCTGATAGCGGCCGCAGGGCAGGCGGCGGATTTAACTAGTTGTTGATCCGTCGGGAGCACATATACTCGGATGTCCGGTGCCGGGCTCTCCGGCGGTGTCTGGTATTGGCCCGCGCTTGCCGATTGCCGGCCACCCCCGTGGGGTGGTCAGGCCGGCTCATCCGGTGGCGTGTGCCGCCGGCCGCGGCGATGGAGTGACGATGACAAAGTCCAGCGGTAGCGACTCGAAAAACACGCTCTACTGTTCCTTCTGTGGCAAGAGCCAGCACGAAGTCAGGAAGCTGATTGCGGGTCCGACCGTCTTCATCTGTGACGAATGTGTCGAGCTCTGCATGGACATCATCCGTGAGGAGCACAAGACGACGCTGGTGAAGTCGCGCGACGGGGTCCCGGGGCCGCGTGACATCTGCCGCGTCCTTGACGATTACGTGATCGGTCAGGACCACGCCAAGCGCGTGCTGTCGGTTGCCGTGCACAACCATTACAAGCGGCTGGCGCATGGCTCAAAGAACAACGACGTCGAGCTTGCCAAGTCGAACATCCTGCTGGTCGGCCCGACCGGCTCGGGAAAGACGCTGCTGGCTCAGACGCTCGCCCGCATCATCGACGTGCCGTTCACGATGGCAGACGCAACGACGCTGACCGAAGCGGGCTATGTCGGCGAGGACGTCGAGAACATCATCCTGAAGCTCTTGCAGGCAGCCGACTACAATGTCGAGCGGGCGCAACGCGGCATCGTCTACATCGACGAGGTCGACAAGATTTCGCGCAAGTCAGACAACCCGTCGATCACCCGTGACGTGTCGGGGGAGGGGGTACAGCAGGCCCTTCTCAAGATCATGGAGGGTACGGTCGCGTCGGTGCCGCCGCAGGGCGGACGCAAGCATCCGCAGCAGGAATTCCTGCAGGTCGACACCACCAACATCCTGTTCGTCTGCGGTGGCGCCTTTTCCGGCCTTGAAAAGATCATTGCCCAGCGCCGCCAGGGCACCTCGATCGGCTTCGGCGCCGAGGTGCGCGGCCCCGACGAGCGCAAGACCGGCGAGATCCTCAAGGATCTTGAACCCGAGGACCTGCTCAAATTCGGCCTCATTCCGGAATTCGTCGGGCGCTTGCCGGTCGTCGCGACGCTCGACGACCTCGACGAAGACGCGCTTGTCGACATCCTGACCAAGCCCAAGAACGCGCTCGTCAAGCAGTACCAGCGCCTGTTCGAGATGGAGGATGTCCGCCTCGAACTGACCGAGGATTCACTGCGCGGCATCGCCCAGAAGGCGATTGCCCGCAAGACCGGCGCGCGTGGACTGCGCTCGATCATGGAGGGAATCCTCCTTGATTCGATGTTCGAGCTGCCCAGCCTTGCCGGGGTCAGCGAGATCGTCATCAATCGCGAGGTCGTCGAAGGGCGGGCGAAGCCGCTGCACATCTACTCCGACCGCCGAGGCGACGTCGGCACCGGCGACTAAGTCGGGGTAGTAGCCCGGGCTGGGCTGCGGCATCCTGATCTCGGAGCCTTGACCGCCGGGCTGAGGACGCCAACCTTAATAAGGCTTGTCTAACGGCCGCCCGCTATCATAGCGGGCAGGCTCTGACAAAAAGAGGGCCTATGTTCGAAACCGCACATGCGTCTTATCCCGTTCTGCCACTGCGCGACATCGTGGTGTTTCCGCACATGATCGTGCCGCTGTTCGTCGGCCGCGAGAAATCGGTGCGGGCCCTCGAAGACGTGATGAAGGACGACAAGCAGATCCTTCTCGTTACGCAAAAAAACGCGGCGCAGGACGACCCCTCAACCGCTGACATCTACACGGTCGGTACAATCGGCACAGTGCTGCAGCTGTTGAAACTGCCGGACGGCACGGTGAAGGTGCTGGTCGAGGGCGGCCAGCGTGCCCGCATCGTGCGCTTTTCCGATAACGACATGTTTTTTCAGGCGCAAGCCGAGGTGGTTGGCGAGACGCCGGGGACGCATCAGGAAATTGAGGCGCTGGCCCGCACGGTGGTCGCGCAGTTTGAGCAATACATTAAGCTCAACAAGAAGATACCGCCCGAGGTGCTGGTCTCGATCAACCAGATCGACGATCCCGGCAAGCTCGCCGACACGGTTGCCTCGCACCTGACGCTGAAGATCCCGGAAAAGCAGGAGCTGCTCGAGACCGAAGCCGTTTCCGAGCGCCTCGAAAAGGTGTTCGGCTACATGGAGGGCGAGATCGGCGTCCTGCAGGTCGAGAAGCGCATCCGTAACCGCGTCAAGCGGCAGATGGAGAAGACCCAGCGCGAATACTATCTCAACGAGCAATTGAAGGCGATCCAGAAGGAGCTCGGTGAGGGCGAGGACGGCAAGGATGAGATGGCCGACCTCGAAGACAAGATCAACAAGACCAAATTCACCAAAGAGGCGCACGACAAGGCGCTTGCCGAGCTGAAAAAGCTGCGCAGCATGAGCCCGATGTCGGCGGAGGCGACGGTGGTTCGCAACTACCTGGATTGGCTGCTGTCGATCCCCTGGCACAAGCGGACCAAGGTAAAGCATGACATCGCCGGGGCGGAACGGGTCCTCAACGCCGACCATTTCGGGCTGGAGAAGGTCAAGGAGCGCATCCTCGAATACCTCGCCGTCCAGCAGCGCGTGAAGAAAATGAAGGGGCCAATCCTGTGTCTGGTCGGTCCGCCGGGGGTCGGAAAGACCTCGCTGGGCAAGTCGGTGGCGCGGGCAACCGGTCGTAATTTCGTCCGGATGTCGCTGGGTGGCGTGCGTGACGAGGCGGAGATCCGCGGTCACCGGCGTACCTATATCGGGTCGATGCCCGGCAAGGTGATCCAGGGCATGAAGAAGGTGAAGTCTTCGAACCCGCTTTTTCTGCTGGACGAGGTCGACAAGCTCGGCGCGGATTGGCGTGGCGATCCCTCCTCCGCGCTATTGGAGGTGCTCGACCCGGAGCAGAACTCGAGCTTCAACGACCACTACCTCGAAGTCGATTATGACCTGTCGGATGTGCTGTTCATCACCACGGCCAATACGCTGCGCATGCCGCAGCCGCTGATGGACCGCATGGAGATCATCCGCATCCCCGGCTACACCGAGGACGAGAAGGTCGAGATCGCCAAGCGCCATCTGATCCAGAAGCAGATCAAGGCGCACGGCCTCAAGAAGACCGAGTGGAGCATCAGCGAAGACGCACTGCGCGATCTGATTCGGTACTACACGCGTGAGGCGGGCGTGCGCAATCTCGAGCGCGAGATCGCCAACCTCACCCGCAAGGCGATCAAGGACATTCTGATGAAGAAGTCCGAGCGGGTCGCGGTGACACGGCGCAATCTCGACAGATATGCCGGCGTGCGGCGATTCCGCTTCGGAGAAGCGGAGAGCGAGGATCTGGTCGGGGTAACCACCGGCCTCGCTTGGACCGAGGTCGGCGGCGAGCTGCTTGACGATCGAGGCGGTTACCGTGCCCGGCAAGGGTAGGGTTACCGCAACCGGCAAGCTCGGCGATGTGATGAAGGAATTGGTCCAGGCCGCCGAGAGCTACGTTAAATCGCGCAGCCACGCCTTTGGTATCAGGCCGTCGACCTTCGAGCACAAGGATATCCATGTCCATGTTCCCGAGGGCGCGACACCGAAGGACGGCCCCTCGGCCGGCGTCGGCATGGTGACGACGATTGTCTCGGTGCTGACAGGAATTCCGGTTAAGCGTGACATCGCAATGACCGGCGAGATCACCTTGCGCGGCCGGGTATTGCCGATCGGGGGCTTGAAGGAGAAGCTGCTGGCAGCGTTGCGCGGTGGACTCAAGACAGTGGTGATCCCGGCGGACAACGAAAAAGATCTCGCCGAGATCCCCGACAACGTCAAGCGCGGGCTCAAGATCATCCCGGTCGCTACGGTTGACCAAGTGCTGGCGGAAGCGCTTGCCGGTCCGCTGACCCCGATCGAGTGGCAGGAGGCGCCGGCGGCCCAACCGGTGATTCCCGCAACAGGCGAAGAGCGGTCGGGGCTGATAACGCATTGATGCGTATTGTGCGCCTTGTCACATTGCCGGCAAGTTCATGTCGGCAATGCGACAATGACCGATAACACCAGAAAAAATAACAGTTTCAGCAGACGCAGTGACGTTGACCCGCCCGGGGGGGCGCTCTAAACTCCGCGGCGATTTACGCGCTTAATCGTCCGCATACTCGCTGTAGGGGGCAACACGTGAACAGAAACGAGCTCGTCGACGCCGTCGCGGGAAAGGCCGACCTGTCGAAGTCGGCCGCGAACAAGGCGGTCGATGCAGTGTTTGAGTCGATCACCGCTGCATTAAAGGGAGGCAGCGAGGTCCGGCTTGTCGGGTTCGGTACCTTCTCGGTGGCCTCGCGCGCTGCCTCAGAGGGGCGCAACCCGCGCACCGGAGAGAAGATCAAGATCGCCGCATCGAAGCAGGCTAAGTTTAAGCCTGGCAAGCGATTGCGCGACGAGCTCAACTGATTGGACGGGGATCTGCGAACTTCCTCTCCGGACGCTTCGGCGGACCGCCGGAGGAGCAAAGGTTCGGGCGATTAGCTCAGCTGGCAGAGCATCTCGTTTACACCGAGGGGGTCGGCGGTTCGAATCCGTCATCGCCCACCAAAATGCGCGCGATGACGCGTCATTTTTTCGGGTCAACAATGACCGCTCTGGTCAGCCCGCGACTATGGGACACCCGCGTGCCGTTGGCTTTGAGCGCTAAACGGGCTCGTTGCGGGCTTAAGGATAGGAATTATACGAACGGGTAACCGACTCCCCGTAGGGGCCGGTATAAGTGCCGGTGTGATCGTAGCCGCCTTTGCCGTTCGAAACAGTCGAACGCTGCGAGGACCGCTGATTGCCGTTTGAGGCTGTGGTGCTGTTGCGGCCAGCGCCTGAGGTGCAGCGGCCGCTACGCGTCCGCAAGTACCCGTTCGCCCCGCACTCGAGTTCCAGTGGGTTGAACTATTACCTCCGGAGATCGATCCGGAGTGAAACCTAGTGCTGCCCTAATTTGTGGTCGTTGAGCCACTGAACGAGCAGCTCCCGCCCGAGCAGCTCCGATTAAACGTATGAGTAGCACCCTGTCCGGCGTTGTTCTGGAACGATCGTGTGCCCACCCGGGGAACGGTAGACTGTCGAGCTACGCGACCACGGTCCCGCTGCGGCAACATGTCCCCTGAGCCATCCTCCGCGGCGGAACAACCACGCTGAAGCATCGATGTGGACGCCAACCCCACGACGCCCGCCACCAACACGGCCGCTGCGGCTGCAATCAATCCCGGAGAGCCGCCGCGTTCCGGCCACCGTCAGCGCGGGACCGGCGCGTCGCCTTCCCCGAGATCCCAATAGATCCCGGCCATGACCTTGAGGGCCTCGCGGGCGAGGGGCGCCAGCATGTGCTCGT
This sequence comes from uncultured Alphaproteobacteria bacterium, assembly GCA_963746885.1. Classification (GTDB taxonomy): domain Bacteria; phylum Pseudomonadota; class Alphaproteobacteria; order ATCC43930; family CGMCC-115725; genus DATARH01. The sequence continues at coordinate 160,414 of CAVVDM010000007.1, read as the reverse complement.
TCGGTGCGTGCTGCGAGCAGGACGCATAGGAATGCGGCACCCACACGGTCGGCAGGCCGAGATCATTGGCAAAGATGTCGTTCGGCAATGAGCCGCCGAGATTGGGCAGAATGGCGGGCGCCTTGCCGGTCGTCGCGCGGATCGAGGCCGCAGCCCAGCGCACCCACGGATGCTCTGGGTCCAGCCGCGTCGCCGGGAAATAGGCTTTGGCCCAGCGCGCGATTTTGACCATCGCGAACCCGCTCGCGTCGAGATGACGGCGCAACGCGGGCAGGAATTCCTCGGGATCGACCCCGACGACAAAGCGGATCTGGCAAGTCGCCTTGGCGGCGGGCGGAATCGCGTTGACCGGGTTGTCGGGGTTGCCCGTCGAAAACGCCAGCACCTCGAAGCTGCACCAGCCGAACACCTTCTCGCTCGGGCTGAGGCCCGGCTCGCCCCAATCCGGGTCGATTTCCGGTGCCCCGTCGCCGCCCTCGACGCGGCAATCGGCGAGCGCCACGCGCACCGAGTTCGGCAGATGGGTCGGCACCCAGTTGCGCACCCGGATTGCGCCTTTGGCGTCGGTGATCGTCGCCAGCGCATGCGCCAGGATGATGCCCGGGTTGGCCAGCAGCCCGCCCCAATTGCCGGAATGGTGGCCGCCCTCGCGCAATTCCACCGAGAGGTCGAAATTCATCGCACCGCGCGCACCGAGAAAGATCGTCGGGCGCTCGGGCGCGAGGCGCGGCCCGTCCGAGGCGATCAGGACGTCGGCGGCCAGCCGGTCCTTGTATTGGCGGCATACCTCGCGCAGCCCCGGCGAGCCGATTTCCTCGCCGGTCTCGATCAGGAATTTGGCGTTGAAGCCGAGCCGCCCGCGCGCTTCCAGCACGCTGGCAAGAGCGGCGAGATTGATCGTGTGCTGGCCCTTGTTGTCGGCCGTGCCGCGGCCATAGAGCCGGTCGCCGACCTGCGTCAGCTGCCACGGCGACAGGCCATCCTGCCATTGCGGCTCGAGGCCGCGGATCACGTCGCCGTGGCCGTAGCCGAACACGGTCGCTGCGGCGCCTTCCTCGCGCCGTTCGGCGATCAGCACCGGCCCGCCGCGCACCGGGTTGTCGACAATCTCGCTCTCGAAGCCGAGCCGGGCGAGGGAAGGGGCGATCTCGTCGGCGAGATAGGCATGCAGCACCGGCAGACGGCTCTCGACCTGGCTTTCAGTCGGGATCGCGACGCGGCGACCAAGATCGGCGGCAAATCCGCCCTCGTCGAAATAGCGCTCGGCAGCGGCGATGGCGGCGGCGCGGCTCATGGGACCTCCCGAAATGGACAGCGCGAGGGACGCACCCTAGGATACGCCAAAGGATACGCCAAAGCCGAGCGCGAGGGAGGAAACCGATGCAAGGGCTGTCGCAGATTGTCGAGCCCGGCGCAGCCGAACGCCTGGCGACCGGGTTCGTGTTCACCGAGGGGCCGCTGTGGCACCCGGACGGGTTCTATTATTTCGTCGACGTGCGAGCCAGCCGGTTCTATCGCCTGCGCCCGGGCGGCGCGGCGGAGTTGCTGCGCGAGAACACCGGCGAGGGCAACGGCACGACCTTTGACCCGCAGGGGAGGCTGGTGATCTGCGAGGGCGGCAACCGGCGCCTGACGCGCTGGCCGGCCGACGGAAACTTCGCCAGCTCGGAGGTGCTGATCGACCGCTTCGAGGGCAAGCGGCTCAGCCGCCCCAACGACCTCGTGTGCAGATCGGACGGCAGCATCTATTTTACCAATCCCGGCCTCAGGATACCGCTCGGCGAGCGCGAGCTCGACCCCTCCGCGGTCTACCGCGTCAAGCCCGACGGCACGGCCAGCCATGTTGCCGATTTCGAGTACCCGAACGGGCTCGCCTTCTCGCCCGACGAGCGGGTGCTCTACGTCGCCAACACCCGGCAGGCGATGTACATCCACGCGATCGAGCTCGACAGCGCCGGCAACATGGTGCGCCGTCGCATCTTCGCCGACATGTCGTCGGACGAGCCGCAGGGCGTGCCCGACGGCATGAAGGTTGATGTCGAGGGGCGGGTCTATTGCACCGGCCCGGGCGGCACCTGGGTGTTCGCGCCCGATGGCTCCAGGCTCGGGGTCATCGAGACGCCCGAGGTGCCCGCCAATCTGTGCTTTGGCGGCCCCGACATGAAGACACTGTTCTTTACCGCCCGTACCTCGATCTATGCGATGCGGGTCAAGGTGCCGGGCCTGCCGGGCCATCCCTACCGGCGTTGAAGTCCCCTGTGGCATCGACGCGCTTAGCGTCTTGCGACAGCGGCGCGCGGGCCACATATCTCGCGCGGTCCCCGTCACCACGAACTAGCCGCAAAATGACCGAGCAAACCCTTTCCGAGCAAATCCAGCCCGAGACCCGCACTTTTCAGGCGGAAGTCAGCCGCCTGCTCGACATCGTCGCGCACTCGCTCTACAGCGAGAAGGAGATCTTCCTGCGCGAATTGATCTCGAACGCGTCGGATGCGTGCGACCGGCTGCGCTATGCGGCGCTGACCGAGCCGGCGCTGGCCGAGGGCGAAGCGAATTACCGGGTCGTGCTGACCCCGGTCAAATCCTCGCGAACCCTGACCATCGCCGATAACGGGATCGGCATGGACCGCGACGCGCTGATCGAAAACCTCGGTACGATCGCGCGTTCCGGCACCGCCGCGTTCATGCAGGAGTTGACCGGCGACGCCAAGCAGGACATGAGCCTCATCGGCCAGTTCGGCGTCGGCTTCTATTCGGCCTTCATGGTTGCCGACAAGGTCGAGGTGCTGAGCCGCAAGGCCGGCGACAGCGAGGGCTGGCGCTGGGTGTCGGACGGGCGAGGCAGCTTTACGGTCGAGCCTGCCGCCAATGTGCCGCGCGGCGCCCGCATCACGCTGCATATGCGCGAGGGCGACGAGGAATATCTCGAGCCGCACCGGATCCGCCAGATCGTCAAGACCTATTCCGACCACATCGCCTTGCCGATCGTGCTCGCCGACGGCAACAAGGAGGAAACGGTCAACACCGCTTCGGCCTTATGGACCCGGCCGCGCGGCGAGATCACCGCGGAGCAGTACAAGGAGTTCTATCACCATGTCGGACACGGTTTTGACGAGCCGTGGCTGACCTTGCATGCTCGGGCCGAGGGAGTGCTCGAATACACGCTCCTCCTGTTTGTGCCGTCGCAAAAGCCGTTCGACCTGTTCGACCCCGAACGCAAGTCGCGCGTGAAGCTTTATGTCCGCCGCGTGTTCATCACCGATGAAGGCACCGAACTGCTGCCGTCCTATCTGCGCTTTATGAAGGGCGTCGTCGACAGCGAGGACCTGCCGCTCAACATCAGCCGCGAGATGCTGCAGTCAAACCCGATGGTGACGCGCATCCGCCAGCAGCTGACCCGCCGCGTGCTGGGCGAACTGGCCAAGAAGGCGAGCGAGGCGCCCGAGGAATATGCAACATTTTGGGATAATTTCGGCGCGGTCGTGAAGGAGGGCCTGTACGAGGACCGAGAGCAGCGCGAGTCGCTGCTGTCGCTCGCCCGCTTCCGCTCGACGACCCGTGACGGGTTCGTCTCGCTCGACGACTACATTGCGGCGATGCGACCGGGGCAGGAGGCGATCTATACGATCACCGGCGACAATCTCGACCTGCTGCGCAAGAGCCCGCAGCTCGAGGGGTTCCGCGCCCGCGGCATCGAGGTGCTGTTGCTGACCGACCCGATCGACGAATTCTGGATTCCCTCTGTCGGCACCTACAAGGAAAAAGCATTTAAGTCGGCGACCCGCGGCGGCGCCGATCTCGCCAAGATTGCCCCGGCCGAAGACAAGCAGGAGGCGGCTGACAAAGCCGAGCCGCCGGCCAAGCTCGCCAGCATGATCGCGATCTTCAAGCTGGCGCTCGGCGACGCGGTCAAGGACGTGCGCAGCTCCGAGCGGCTGACCGACAGTGCGGTGTGCCTCGTCGCCGACGAGGGCGATATCGACATGCACCTCGAACGCCTACTGAAACAGCACCGCCAGCTCGACAGCGCGGCAAAGCGCATCCTCGAACTCAACCCGCGCCACCGCCTGATCGAGCGGCTCGCCGCCTCGGTCGGTGAAACCGGCGCCTCCGAGCAGCTCTCCGAATTCGCCTGGCTGCTGCTCGACCAGGCGCGCATCGTCGAAGGCGAGCAGCTCCCCGATCCCTCCGCCTTCGCTCGCCGCCTCGCCACTCTCCTCGAACGAGGCCTACCTGCGGGTGGCTAATATAACCCTGGCGCTCGCTTAATGCTGGTTGATCAGCAGGATGCCGCCGCCGATCAATAAAAGGCCGACGAATTGCGGCCAGCCGAACGGCTCGCGCCACAGCAGGTGGGCGATGATGGCGACGATGGCATAGCTGGCCGCGACTGACGGGAACGCGACTGAAACCGGGATCTTCTTCAGCGCGACAATGTATAAGAGCGCTGCCGCTACGTAGATCGCAAAGCCGATCAGGGTCAGCGGGTTGAGGAATTGGGCGGCGATGCTCGCCGAGGCGACGGCGCCCGATTTCAGCGCGATCTGCCCGGCCACGCCGAACAGGATCGCGGCGAGAAGGCTCGCATAATAGATTGCCACGCCGGGGGCCTTTCAGGTGCTCTGATGCAGCCGCAACGGCAGGCGGCCGGATTCCGCCGCGGCCGGAGCGGTCCGGACCACCGATTTGACCACCGATTGCGGCTTGCGGTTGGCCGTCAGATAGAGCCGTCCGAGATATTCCCCGACGATCCCCAAAATGACGAGCTGCACGCCGGACAGCAACAATACGGCCGCCATCAGCGAGGCCCAGCCCTGTGGCGGGTCGAAGAACAGCGCCTCGCTCACCGCGACGATCGTGCCGGCCGCGCCGACGAGGCTCAGCGCAAACCCGGCCAGCGTGCTGAGCCGCAACGGCATCACCGAGAAATTGACGAACATGCTGAGCCACAGCCGCAGCAGCCGGCGCAGCGTGTAATTGCTGCGGCCCACCGCGCGCGGCAGATGGCGGACGGCCAGCCGATCGATGTTTTGCGTCACTTGCAGGATCAGGCCATCGACATAGGGGAAGGGTCCGTCGTACCGGATGATCTCGCGCACTACAAAGGCGCTCATGCAGCGGAAACTCGACAGGTAGAACCCTTTTGGCTTGTCGAGCACAAAGCCGGCGACCCAGTTGGTGAAGCGGCTGCCGAGGTTGCGCCAAGCGGCATGTTGCTTCTCATCGTAATAAGTGTACACGACCTCGTGCCCGGTCTGCTGCGCGAAGGCGAGCAGCCGCTCGACCTCCTCGGGCGGGTTCTGCAGATCGTCATCCATCGTGATGACGTGGGCGCCGGCGGCGTGGCGCAGCCCGGCCATCACCGCGTTGTGCTCGCCGTAATTGCGCGACAACTCGACCAGCGTGGTCGGCACACGAGCCCGCTCGACGAGGTTTCGGCACACGGCGAGGCTGTTGTCGGGGCTGCCGTCGTAGACCAGCACGATCTCCTGCCCGCCGGCGATCGTCAGGCCTTCGAGCGCGGCGACCAACTCGCCGATGCTGTCGGCGCCATTATAGACCGGGACCACGATCGACAGCGCAGGGCGCGGCGCCGCGAGGGTACCCGTCGTGCCGGGGGTGGGCAAGGGAACGTCAGACATGCCGGCTCCCGGGGGCGGTCTCTTTAGCGGCAACCGCGAGCAGCGATCCGCCGAATGGCAGGCGCAGGCCGTAGCGCAACAGGGCACGCTCGATGCCGGTCGCGGCCCGCCCCAGCGCTTCGAACGGCGCCGGCATAAAGACGCACGTCGCCATCGCCGCTTGCGGCCGGCAACAGCTTGCGGGTCAGCACCATGATCGGGAACAGCAGCATATTCCAATAGCTGGCAAAGACGACCCGGAACCCGGCCCCGTGCAACAGCCGCGCGACGCGCCGCCGCGTGTAACGCCTGACGTTGTAGACCGCCAAATCGTGCCGCGACAGCATCCAGCGATAGGCCGGTAGGTTGAGGATCAGCACGCCGCCCTCGCCGAGACAACGGTGGAACTGCATCAGCGCTGCGTGTTCATCGACGCCGCGGTGACACAAGACATCGGCGCTGACGATCGTGCCGAGCGTAGCATCGGCAAAAGGCAGCGCGTTGAGCGATCCGGCGCAGACTGGCCGGCCGCTTTTTGCCGCGGCGCGGGCGCAGGCAGCGCCGTCGGCGTCGAGACCGATCGCGGTCAACTCCGGGCATTCGACTGCAATCCGTGCGAGCAGCCCGCCGGTACCGCACCCGGCATCGAGCAGCGGCCGCGCCGCGGCATCGGCGCTGCTTGCCCTTGCCCTCCGGCACAACAGCAGAAGGTTGGCATGCAGCGCGGCAAACCACCACATATGGTCTTCGGTTCGGTCGAGCTTGTCGTATTCAGCGCGCTCCACGTGATACCTCCGCGCGCGATGCCGCGCGCCCAGCCGCGAACGGCCGAGCTCGCGGCGAAATGCTCCAGCGCCCGGGCGGTCGGCTCACCGCTGCGCCGTCCGCGGCAGGGCATCGAGCAGCGGATGCTGTGCCATATCCTTCTCGGCGATCAGGTCGCGCCGGTCGAGGACCACCGACAGCAGCACGCCCATCCGCTCAACTCGGTAGACCGGCTTCCCCGGCAGCGAGCGATCGCAATTGTCCTTGGTGAAGGCGATGAAGAACTCGGCGCGGTCCGCCTGGCGCATGAAGCGGAAGTTGGGCGGAAAATAATAGCCTGCAGAAATCGGTGGCCCGCAGTCCGCCACGGTGAATTGCCGCCGGGCGAAATCGGCGCCGTACTCGCGGTGCAGATAGGCAACCAAACCGCGCACCGCCTCGGCATAGGAATTGGCCCAGTAATCGAGCTTGAATTTGCCTCGCGCGCCGGGAACCCCGCCGACAAAGGCATTGTAATAGACGTACTGGTCGGGGTGCAGCATGACCATCGTCGCGACATGCGTGATCCCGTAGAGGCCAAGCGCGGCATAGATCGGCCGGCGATAAGGGAAACCGGTGAGCCAATCGAGGCCGCGATCCGCAGCCAAAGCGGCCGCGACGGCAATTGGTGGGAGCACGAAAATGAAGTGTCGCATGCCGTCGAACAGCACGGCCCTGATCGCGACCGCGTAGACGACCGGGAAGGCGATCGTGAAGCCGAGCAGGAACAACCCGAGCACGGCCGCCCGCCGCTGCGCTCCGATCCCCTGTCGCGCCAGCCCGATTGCCGCGAGGGCGGCGGCGGCAAGCAGCAGGGCGAGGACGAGTTCGGGCAGCTTCAACACAATATAGGTCGGCAGATAGGTCCAGGGCAGGTTTTCCGCCGGGACGTAGCGGCCGTCGAACAGCGTGTTGTAGGGAAACGACTGATGCGAGAAGAATGCGAGCGCCCGCAGCGGGTTGTGCAGCGGGTCCTGCTGCCCCCAGGGCCAGAAGACCAGCATCACCGCATCGGCAATGACAGCGACCGGCAGCAGCACTCGCCACAGGCCTGTCCAGCCGGCCGCGACCGCCACCCACAAGCGGCGTGCCTCAGCCGCCTGCCACACCGCGGACAGCCCGAGCAGCAGCCCGAGATAGCACAGAAACAACAGCCCGCCGACCCGAACGCCCAGCGCCAAGCCGATCACCAAGCCAAGCCTGACCACCAGCCGCAGCGGTGGGCGCGGCAGAGAGGGTAGCAGGAGCACGGTGTAATATGTGGCCCAGATGCCGCCGACCGCGAACGGGATGTCCTTCGGATTGTTGAACATCTGGCCGTAGTAATTCGGCGTCAGCAGCAGCAGCAGCAGCGCGATGAAGCCGGCGCGCGGCCCCGCGAGAGCGCGACCGAGCTTCCAACACCCGACAAAGCCAAGAATGCCGACCGCGGCGTCGAGTAGATGGCGGGTTTCATAGGTGCCGAGGGGCGAGAAGCGGTTAAGCACCGCGGCAACCATGTCGAATGCGGCGCCGTAGTTGAAGAGGTCGGGGAAATGCAGGGCGCGCTGATCAGCAAACCCCGAGAGATAATAGTTCAGCGCCAGCACGCCATACCAGTTGTGGACGTCGGAATCCCAGGTGACGCCGTAATCTCTGAAGGTCAGGAGGACGAGGACCACGGTGCCAAGCAACACCACGCCGGCCAGCCGGTCCCACATTGCATCGACGCCCGGGCGGTTTGGGTACTCATACATGCGCAAGGCTTCACCCGGCGCCGATCGCGCCTGTCGTAATGTGCTGACAGAGCCCATACTGCCGAATATTAGCGTACGGGCGACATAGGCGGCTCGTTTGCGTTGCGGGCGCCCGCGCTGTCAAGGCTGAAATGCCTGAAAACAGGAGGCTGAACCATTTAGAGGCCGGCTGCGGCCAGCAGGTCGGCGATCACGCGATCTGCGGCAAAGTATTCTCCGGCTATTTCGCGTGCGGCGCGGCTGTGTCGGGGGTAATCGGCTGCGATCGCGTCGACCGCAGCCACAGCCTCATCCTGCGTCGCGTAGTCGAACAGGCCGTCTCCCGCCGGGCAATAGGTGGTGAAGCCGGTCCGCATCGTCACCACCGGCCGGCCGCTCGCTAGATAACAGACGGCGCGGTCGCTGAACCAACCGCTGTTCGGCCGGACATAGATATCCTTGGCCACCGTGAATTCGCCGCGCGAGCCGGCGATAAATGCCTGGTAGCGGCCCATGTCGGCCGAAATCGGGCGCGGATCGACGAGATGCCAGCCGGCTCCCTCGACTTCGCGGTGCACCGCCTCGTCGGGCGGCAGCATTGCCATCTCGAAGCAGGTCTGTGGCCGCCAGCGCGGCAGTTCGAGGAACCTCAGGAAATTCACGTGCTTTGACCAGAGATAGTCGGCGCCCTCGAACTCAATGTTCTTACCGCGGTTCTCCCAGGTCGCGATCGTCGTGAAGCACGGCGGCTCGCCGGCTCCGATGACGCTTGGCGCCGCTGGCCACAGGTCGAGATCCACCGGTGGCCGCGTAGGGCGCCATGGCACGCCGCACAGCGGCACAGTGCAGGCATCGCTGCCGAGGTTGGCGCCATAGGTAAAGAAATGGGTATGCGCGTCGACATAGGCGCGGGCTGCCGGATCGGCCTTGGCGTACTTGATCTGCTCGTAGACCGGGTCGGTGTCGACCATCATCCGCACCGGGCAGCGCAGATGCTCCTCGCGCAGGCGTGCGGCGCCACACAAATTGATCAGGCCGTCGGCCTCGGCATAGAGCCTGCGTACCTGATCGCGCGACATCCCGTGATAAACGTCGTTGATCGCATCCCAGTACGCCCAGTGTTCGGCCAGCCCGACCCGCTCCATCGCCGTGCGCAGATAGGCGACGTTGTAGCTGCAATCCATGACGACGCTGCTGATGCGCGGATCATAGGGATTGGTGCCATGATCCTCGACATACCAAGCGTCGTACCCCAGCTTTGCGAGGCCGACGAGATAGTTTGCCGCCTGCCAGGCAATCCCGGCAAGAGGCATTTGGCCGACGAAATGGAGGAGGACAATCTTGCCGCGTTTGCGCACGAGGGACCTGCGAACTTTCTGCGAGTTTCCCGGGGGCCGGGACGACATACCGGCGCAACAACGTGCCGTACGAGATAAAATTTCCTCTCGTCGCGTGGCACCCGGCGAGTGGCGCGGTCGACGGTGGCAGGCCGTGCGCCACGGGCTTGCCCACCGACAATGCGCGTGCTAGGGACGGCAATGCTTTTGCAAGCGGGCAGGGCGTGTCCACCCGATATGAACCGGCGATGACCCCAAAGGAGAAGAACCTGACGCCATGACCTACGTCGTCACTGAAGCCTGCATTCGCTGCAAATACATGGATTGCGTCGAGGTGTGCCCCGTCGATTGCTTCTACGAAGGCGAGAACATGCTCGTCATCCATCCCGACGAATGCATCGATTGCGGTGTGTGCGAGCCGGAATGCCCGGCCGAGGCGATCATTCCGGACAGCGAACCGGTGGCGGAGCAGTGGCTCGAGCTCAATCGGCAGTACGCCGCGACCTGGCCGAACATCACCCGCAAGAAGCCCTACCCCGAAGATGCCGATGAGTGGAAAGGGGTCGAGGACAAGTATAAGAAGTTTTTCAGCCCGAACTCCGGCGGCTGATAGCCCACCTGCGGTTACGCAAGCCGGCCGGCCTCATTGCCGGCTGGACATGGCTGTTGTGCTGGCTCGGCCCGTCCCATTGTGATATATAAATTGCCGGCGCGTTCGACGCCCTTCCCCCTTGGTTGCCCGCTCGCCGTAGAGGTGTGGGCGGTCGCCCCGTGCCGGGCGGCCGGGGGTGCGTTGCATCAGCGCCGGTCGGGTCGGTAGCGCGAGAGACGAACATGACGGCCGAGAAGGTGCCATTCACTACAGGCGATCTGGTGGTCTACCCTACCCATGGGGTGGGTAAGATCACCGCGATTGAGACGCAGGAAATTGCCGGCCACACGCTCAGCGTCTTCGTCGTGACTTTCGACAAGGATCGCATGACGTTGCGGGTGCCACTGGGCAAGGCAAAGGTCTCGGGGTTGCGCAAGCTGTCGAGCCACAAGGAGATGGATGTCGCGCTGGCCAAATTGCGCGGCCGCTCCCGAGCCAAGCGAACAATGTGGAGCCGGCGGGCGCAGGAATATCAGGCCAAGATTGCGTCGGGCGATCCCGGCTCGATCGCCGAAGTCGTCCGCGATCTGTTCCGCAATGTCGGCCAGCCCGAACAATCCTACAGCGAGCGCCAGATCTACCAAGCGGCGCTCGATCGGCTGGTGCGGGAGTTCGCAGCGGTCGAACGGATCGACGAGTTGACCGCGACGCAACGCGTCGAACAGCTGCTGTCGGCTTGATCGGCGGCAGCAACTCAACAGCCGCGCCCGAGCGCGCGGCAATGTGTAACAGAGCGAATGGAAAATTCGCTCGGTTGCGTGAAGCGCCGCGGATCTGGGCGGTCGGCGCCATACACGGCGAAGCGGAACGTCTCAGCCGGTTGCACGACCGCATCGCCGAGCGGTTCGGCGAGGGCGATCGTATCGTCTATCTCGGCAACTATCTCGGCCGAGGCGCCGCGGTTGCCGCGACAATGGACGAACTGCTCGACTTCCGCCGGCGCGTCCTGGCGCTGCGGCGCGGGTTTGTCTGCGATGTTGTGTTCCTGCGAGGCGCGCAGGAGGAGATGTGGCAAAAGCTGCTGCAGCTGCAATTCGCGCCCAATCCCGGCGAGGTGCTGGCCTGGATGGTCCGTGAGGGGGTCGAGCCGACAGTCCGCGCCTACGGCGGCGAGTTGCGGCAGGGATTCGCGGCGAGCCGCGACGGGCCGCGCACGATCACCCGCTGGACCAGCGCGCTGCGCGGCGCGATGAACGCCGCACCCGGCCACCGGGCATTGCTCGCCGGCCTGCATCATGCCGCGGTGACCGATGACCGGCGGCTACTGTTCGTCCATGCCGCGATCGATGCCGCTCGGCCGCTCGGTGCGCAAGGCGACGCGTTCTGGTGGGGCGGTGGCGACATTCTCGATCTCGCCGCGCCGTTCGACGGCTTTCGCCGCGTGATCCGCGGCTTCGACCGCCAATGCCGCGGTCTCGTCGAGCGCGAGTACGCGGTATCGCTTGATGCCGGCGCCGGCCGCGGCGGGAAGTTGCTGGGCGTCGCGTTCGCCCCGGACGGCACGGTGCTGGATCAGATCGCCGTATAGCCGCCATCGACCAGGAGATCGCTGCCGGTGACGAAGCTGGAGGCGTCGCTGGCCAGGAAAAGTGCGGCGCCGGCGATTTCGTCCGGCCGCCCGAGCCGGCCCAGCAGGTGCTTTGTCCCGAGACGCTCGCGTGCGGCGCTGAAGGAGCCGTAGCGGTTCAATGTTCGCTGCGTCTCGACCCCGCCCGGCGACAGCGTGTTGACCCGGATATTCTGGGCCGCGTGGTCGATCGCCATGACCTTGGCAAGCTGGATCAAGGCGCCTTTGGTGGCACAATAGGCCGCGCGACCGGCGCTACCGACGCGGCCGAGCTGCGACGCGATGAAAATGATCGAGCCGCCGCCCCCGGCGATCATCAAGGGCAGCACGGCGCGGCTCAGCAGAAATGACCCGGTCAGGTTGATGTCAAGCACGCGCTGCCAATCGACGAGGCCGATTTCGGTCACGGTGCCGCTCGGGTCGTGCGGGGCGGCGCCGCTGACCAGAATGTCGAGCCGGCCGAACGCTCGCTGGGCCGCCTCGGCGGCTGACAGCGTGTCGCTCTCGCTGGAGACGTCGCACGCCCGCGACAGCGATCGGCCATTGGCCGCGGCGACCAGCCTGGCGGTCTCCGCCGCACTGACAGGATCGATATCGACGCAGGCGATTGCTGCACCCGCCTCGGCAAACGCCAGCGCGATCGCCCGGCAAATGCCGCCGCCGGCCCCGCTGATCAGCGCCGCCTTGCCTGCCAGCTGCATGGTGCGCCCCTCTACCGCCAGGAAGGCCGCGTCACAGCATCACCGTGCCGCCGTCGACGGCGATGGTCTGCCCGGTGACAAAGCTGCTCGCATCGGAAACCAACCACATCACCGTGCCGACGAGGTCTTCGGGGACCAGGTTGCGTTGGATCGTCTGGCCGACCCGGATCGCGTCCAACGCCCGGTCGAGCTTGCCGCCAAAGAACTCGCGCGTGCCCTCGGTCATGACGGCGCTCGGCGCCAGGGCGTTAACCCGAATGCGGTCGCGGCCCAGTTCGCGCGCCAGACCCCGGGTGAGGCCGATGACCGCGGCCTTCGAAGTCGTATAATGCAACCCGTACGGCATGCCGTAGGTCGCCGCCAGCGAGGCGATGTTGACGATGCTGCCGCCGCCGGCCTCACGCATGGCCGGCACCGCTGCCTTGCAGCAGTTCCAGATGCCCTTGACGTTGACCGCCATCGCGGCGTCCCACTCCGCTTCATCGATCGCGTCGAAGCGGCCGCCGTGCAGCGCACCGTAGAGCGCGGCATTGTTGATCAGCGCGTCGATGCGCCCGAAAGCCTGACTGCCGGCTGCAATCATCGCGGCAGCCGAGGCCGGGTCGGTGACGTCGAGCAGGACGCCGATGTAGTCGCCGCCCTGTGCAGCGAGGAGCTCGATCGTCTCTGAACAATCGGCGACATCGCCGATGATTACGCGCGCGCCGGCAGCCGCCAGGCTGGACGCGAATTTCTGGCCGAGGCCGCGAGCCGCTCCGGTGACCGCAACGACCTTGTCCCGCACGTCCATGCTTACCCCCGGCTGATAGCGCGATCCGCGACTCCGCTCGGAGAATGACGCATATCCATCGTCCCGGCGCAGACCGGGACGGCGGATATGCAATCGAGCCTGGCCTCAGAGAACCTGGTCGGTGCGCGGATCGATCAGGTGCATGTGGTTAAGGTCGGCGACGAGCTGCATCATCTCGCCGGCGTTCCCGGCAGAGGTCGGGTTGACGCGGCCGCAGACCTCGACGGCACCGACGGTGAAATACACCATCGTTTCCATGCCCATCGGCTCGACCACATCGAGCGGCATTTCGAACTGAATGCGGCCCGGCGGCAGGTCGGCACGCGTTTCGAGGATGTCCTCGGGGCGCAGGCCGAAGACCAGCTCCCGGCCAGCATGCGTGCGGTAGCGTGCCGTGCGGTCTGCCGGCACCGGAAAGCTCAGCTTGTCCGACAGGCGGACGGTGAGGCCGCTGCCGTTGGCGACCAGTTGACAGGGCAGGAAATTCATCGCCGGCGAGCCGATGAACCCGGCAACGAACCGCGTCGTCGGCGTGTGATAGACCTCGTACGGTGTTCCGATCTGTTCGATCCGCCCCGCATTCATGACAACGACCCGGTCGGCAAGCGTCATCGCTTCGATCTGATCGTGCGTGACGTAAACCGTGGTCACCGTAACCTTCTGATGAACTTTCTTGATCTCGGTGCGCATCTGGACGCGCAATTTGGCGTCGAGATTGGAGAGCGGTTCGTCGAACAGGAACACCTTCGGGTTTCGCACGATGGCCCGGCCCATCGCGACGCGCTGGCGCTGGCCGCCCGAGAGTTGCTTCGGCTGGCGCTGCAAGAGATCGGTGATGTCAAGGATGCGTGCCGCGTTCTCGACCCGCTCCTTGATTTCCGGCTTCGGGAACTTCCGCAGGCGCAGGCCAAAGGACATGTTCTCGAATACCGTCATGTGCGGGTAAAGCGCATAGTTCTGGAACACCATCGCGATGTCCCGGTCCTTTGGCGGCACGTCGTTGACCAGCTGATCGCCGATGTAAATCTCGCCCGAGGTGGATTCCTCCAGGCCGGCGATCATCCGCAGCGTGGTGCTCTTGCCGCAGCCGGAGGGGCCGACCAGCACGATAAACTCGCGGTCCGCGATATCAAGGTCGATCCCCTGAACGGCGGGGGTCTTATCGAACATTTTGACAATCTTACGCAGGGCGACTTGCGCCATCGGTCTCTACCCCTTCGTCGCGCCGGCACGCGGGCCGGCAATGTATTGATCCATCCGTAAACACAGGGCGCCACACAGCAATGCCGCGCAGCGCGCCGTCGCGATCGCTCGCAATATACACATCCCACCGAGATCGGGGTAGTGACGATGCTTTCGGCGACCTCCCCGCCCGGACCGGCGGCGAAGCTCATCGGGCGCGCCTTATGTAGCGTCGTTCAAGGCTGTCGGCAACGGGCAGACGCTCAGTGCTCGGTCAGTTTCAACTCGATCCGGCGGTCACGGCGATATGCGTCCTCCGTGTTGCCGGGGTCGATCGGCTGGGTGTCGGCGAAACCAGCGGCGGCAAGACGATCCGCGGGCACGCCTTGTGCAATCATATAGCGGACAACCGAGATCGCGCGCGCCGCAGACAATTCCCAGTTCGACGCGAACTGGGCATTGCTGATCGGACGGCGATCGGTGTGGCCGTCGACCCGCAACACCCAGTTGATATCTTTCGGGATCTCGGCGGCGATCTGCTTCAGGGCAGCAATCACCGGATCGAGCTGTTGCTTCGCGGCGTCCCCGAGGTCAGCCTTGCCGGGGGCAAACAGCACTTCCGACTGAAACACGAAGCGGTCGCCGACAATGCGGATATCGGGCCGGTCGCCGATGATCTGCCGCAGCCGACCGAAAAACTCGGAGCGATAGCGCGCCAACTCCTGGACCTTGTTGGCGAGTGCCAGGTTGAGCCGGCGTCCGAGGTCGGCAATCTGCGTCTGCTGGGTCTTGACCTTGGCCTCGGAGACGTCGAGCGCGGCGGCGATCTTGGCGAGCTGCTCGCGCAACGCGGCGACCGCCGCGGTCAGCTGCTCGACTTGAGCGCGCGCCGCGGCGCTCGTTTGCTGCTCGGCGGCCAGCGCCGTCTCGGCCTTCTCGGCGCGCGTGCGCAGTGCCCCGAGTTGGGTGGTGGCCTCGCTGAGCTGGCCGCTCGTCTGATCTGCCCGGGCTGCCGCCTCTTTCGCCTTGGCAGACAGATCGGCGACTTCCGCCGTCAGGGCATCGCGCTGGGCCAGGGCGGCCTTGAGCTGGGTCGAGAGGCCAGCGGCGCTGGTGCGCAGGTTCTCGTTGGCGGTCTGTTCGAGCGCCAGCAGGTTGCTCAGCTCGCTGACCTGCTGCTGCAGCTCCTTCAGCGCCTTGTCGCGGCCGGACAGCGCATCCGACAGCAGGAATTGCCCGGCGGTGAACACCAGCAGAATGAAGATGATCACCATCAACAGCTGCGCCAGGGCGTCGACGAAGCCCGGCCAGATGTCGATGCTGGAGCGGCGCGACCGGCGGTTGACCAGTGGCATGATCAGCTCGGCATGATCAGCGACCGCCTTCCTCAGCCAGGGCGGCGATGGTGCGGGCGAGCAGACGGATCTCGCCGCGCACCTCCTGCACGCTCTGTACCCTTCCCTCCGCGAGGTCCTCGGTCAGGCGCGCGACGTAAGCCTCGATGTTGCGCAGATGGGTGCGCAGCACGTCGTCCTGGCCGAGCGAGTTCTCGGCGATCGTGGCGAGCCGCGTCAGCGATGGCTTCAGCTCCATCTGGTTCTCGGCAAGGCGCAGCATCAGAAGCTGCCCGGCCTTCATGTGCTCTCCGAGCACGGCAAGCCGGTCAGTCAGGCTGGCGAGGGTGTTGTTGGCCGCGATTCGGCCCTCCTCGCTGCGCACCAGGATGCGCTGCAGGTTTTCCATGCTGTCGGCGGTCTGTTCGAGGAGCGCGTGCAGATAGGCCGGCATCGAACCGTCGCCGGTATCGCCGAAGGCGCCGGAGGACAGCCGCGTATAGGTCGACAGCCACTCCTCGAGATCGTTGTAGAAGCGGTTCTGCGCCTGCCCGGCCTGCAGGTCGAGAAAGCCTAGGACGAGGCTGCCGGCGAGACCGAAGAGCGAGGCGCTGAACGCAGTCGACATGCCGTGCAGTGGTGATTCCAGCCCGTGCTTTAGATCGGCGAAGGCGCGGGTAAGATCGCCGCTGCTGACGTTCAACGTGCCGATCACGCCGCCGACCGAGCGCACTGTTTCCAGCAGGCCCCAGAACGTCCCGAGCAAGCCGAGAAAGACCAGGACGCCGATCAGATAGCGCGAGGTCTCACGCGTCTCGTCGAGCCGCGACGCGATGCCGTCGAGCAATGTACGCAACGAGGTCGCCGACAGGGTGACCCGGCCGCTTTGACGGCGCCCGAGCAGGCCCGGCATCGCCCCGAGCAGGCGCGGCGCCGGGCCGGGCGGCGCTGTCAGGTCGCGGTTGGCGAGCCGGTCGCGGAAGCTGTCGATCCACTCGGTCGCCGGCTGGAGCAGGGTTACCTGGCGGAAGATGTAGATGATCCCGGCCAGCAGGATCCCGAGGATCAGCCCGTTCACCGCCGGATTGCCCATGAATGCGGCGATCAGCGGGCGACCGAGAACATAGACGAGCGCGATGACGCCGATCAGGAAGATGAGCATCCGCGCCAGAAAGCCGTGCGGGCGGCGCACGCTGCGCCGCTCGACCGGTGCCAGTATGGGCTCGCGCTCAGCCATGATGAGCTGGCGGCGACGTGGTCGCCGGGGCGGATGGCAGCAGCTCGGTTTCGAGCGGCAGCGGCGGGCGTGGCGTTGGTAGCGTGTCGGCGGCTGACGACGTAGGGGCGCGGCGCTCCAGCGCCGCGACGGCGGCGGTGACGTCACGCTTGGTCGGCGCGGATTGGGCCGGGGCCTGGTGCTCCGGCTCGGCGACGGGTGCATGGGCGACAGCAGCGGCTTGCGGCAGCGGTGCGTCGGCGGCCTCGCGCCCTGGCCCATGACGCGGCGCAATGGCTGCGGCCGGGTGGCTTGGCGGTTCGCTTGCGGTTCGCTGGCGATCGGCGGGCTGCCCGCCCGGCCTTGACGGCGCTGCCGCCGGCGCCGGTTTGGCTTGCCCCGCGGCGGAGACCTGCTTGTCGTGGCTGTCAGAGCCGGCCGGCAGAGACGACGTGGGCGTCGGAAACAGATGGCTGGCGGCGAAGGGCTGCACCACGACGACGCTGGCGGCGAGCACCGCGGCGGCGAGACCGAATGCGGTGCGCAGGCCATGGTGCACGCGCAACGGGGCCGAGCGGACGCGCGGCTGCCGTGCGAGCGCAGTCTGCATTATAAATCCCACTCCCTGGCAGCCGGAAAGGAAAGCACGCTTAATGATGTCGTCGGGACCGGGGCAGGTTACAGGATGGCTCAGGCAGGGAACACCGAAATCTGAGGCACGCTGCCACCCGCGCGCCGGCCAACGGCACGCGGGCGTTATGCTTTTATCTGGGCGGTGCGCGTCGCCTCCTTGATCAAGGCGGCGAGCGGCAGATGCAGGTGGCTGTTTGCGACGAGAACGTCGCCGCTGGTCATCATTGCTTGCCCGCCGGCGAGATCGCTGACAAAGCCTCCGGCCTCGCGCACCAGCAGGAGGCCGGCGGCGATGTCCCAGGGAAACAGCCCGAACTCCCAAAAACCGTCATACCGTCCGGCCGCGACATAGGCGAGGTCGAGCGCCGCGGCGCCCTGCCGACGCACCCCGCTGGTCGCCGCCATGACCCGGGCCAGCGTCGCCACATAGGTCGGGTGATCGCCGCGGCCGCGGAACGGGATGCCGGTGCCGATCAGAGCATCGCCAAGCTGACGCCGCGCCGACACCCGCAGGCGGCGGTCGTTGAGATAGGCGCCGGCACCCTTCTCCGCCCAGAACATCTCGTTGCGGGTCGGCTCGTAGACGACCCCCGCGACGATCTCGCCATCGCGTTCGAGCCCGATCGAGATCGCGAAATGGGGAATGCCGTGCAGGAAGTTGGTGGTGCCGTCGAGCGGGTCGACGATCCAGCGATGGTGCGGGTCGCTGCCCTGCGGTCGCGCCGCCTTCCTCGAACAGCAGGCCGTAGCCGGGCCGGGCACGCATCAGCTCGGCCTTCAGCGTGCGCTCGGCGCGCAGATCGGCGGTCGAGACGAAATCGCCCGGTCCCTTGACCGAGACCTGCAGCTGCTCGACCTCGCCGAAATCGCGAATGAGGCCGCGCGCCGCCTTGAGGGCGGCAGGCGGTCATCACGTTGATCAGGGGCGAGCGCACCGCCACGGCCGGATTACCCTTCGTCGAGCGGCAAGTTTCGGGTCAGTCCTTGGCCCGCTCGACGTAGCTGCCGTCGGCGGTGTTGACGACGATGCGGGTTCCGGTCTCGACAAACGGCGGCAGCATCACCCGCCTTCCGTTTTCGAGCCGCCCGGGCTTATAGGACGAGGAAGCGGTCTGGCCGCGCACCACCGGGTCCGCCTCGACGACTTGCATGATCACCGAAGGCGGTATTTCCACCGACAGCGGCGTACCCTCATGCAGCATGACCTTGCACACCATCCCGTCCTGCAGGAAATCGGCCGGATCGCCGATCAGGTCGCGCGGCACGCTGACCTGCTCGAAGGTGTCGTTGTCCATAAGGGTCGCCTGGTCGCCCTCCATATACAGGAACTGCATCTCCTTCTCGTCGAGGCGGACGCGCTCGACGGTCTCCTGCGTGCGGAACCGCTCGGTCGATTTGTTGCCGCTGCGTAGGTCGCGGATTTCGAGCACAGTGAAGGCGCCGCCTTTGCCCGGCTGCACCAGGTCGCGCTTCACAACGAGCCACAGCTTGTTCTGGTGCTCCAGAACGTTGCCGGGCTTGAGATCGATGGCGTTAATTTTCATGCGCGTGTGTCTCGTCGACGATATGGGGATTTGCCGGGTTTCCTACCAGCTTGGGCACATCGCGCAAAGCGGAATGCAGCCGCGGCGTGAAGGGGGAGGGCGATGACCGCGTCATGGTGGCGGCCCGACCGCCTCGCCGAACGCCGCGACCGGCTCGCGGCGCGCGGCCGAATCCTCGGCGCTCTGCGCGATTTTTTCGCCGCGGCCGACTATGTCGAGGTCGATACCCCGGCATTGCAGGTAAGCCCCGGCCTCGAACCGCATCTCAAGGCGTTCGCGACCGTGCTGCACGACCCGCGCGACGGCCGCACCGCGGCCGCGCTATCTCCACACTTCTCCCGAATTCGCGATGAAAAAGCTGGCGGCCGGTGGATTGCCGCGGATCTGGCAGCTGGCGCACGTGTATCGCGACGGCGAGCGCAGCGCGACGCACCATCCCGAGTTCTCGATGCTCGAATGGTATCGCGTCGGCGCCTCGTATCGCGACCTGATGGACGAATGCGAGACATTGCTGCGGCATGCCCAGGAAGCCGCCGGCAGCGCCGACCTGCGCTGGCACGGGCATAGCGCAGACGCGCGGCTTCCCTTCGAGCGCCTCAGCGTCGCCGAGGCCTTCGCGCGCCACGCCGGCATCGACCTGCTGGCGACCACCCCCGATCCGACATGCCCCGATGCGGCGCTGCTCGCTGCGGCCGCGGCGCGGATCGGCATCGCGCCGCACCCGGGCGACGACTGGGAGGCGCTGTTCTTCCGCATCTTTCTTGACCGTATCGAACCCCGCCTCGGGATCGGTGCGCCGACCATCCTCTATGACTATCCGCTGGCGATGGCCGCTCTGTCGCGCCGCAAGGCCGGCGATCCGCGCCTCGCCGAACGGTTCGAGCTGTATGTCTGCGGGCTCGAACTCGCCAACGCATTCGGCGAACTGACCGACCCCGCCGAGCAACGCCGCCGCTTCACGGCTGACCAGGCACGCAAACAGGCGCTTTACGGCGAGACGTATCCGATCGACGAGGATTTCCTGCTGGCACTCGAACACGGCTTGCCCGAGTGCGCCGGCATCGCCCTCGGCTTCGACCGGCTGGTCATGCTGGCGACCGGCGCCGACAATATCGAAGAGGTGCTGTGGGCGCCGGTCTGCTGAGCCTCCGGCAGCGCCAGTGCCTCACTTCGGCTTGCCGAACATTGCCACGATCTGCGCCTTGGCGAGCGTGTTGAAATGCAGCCGAAAGCCGACCCGAGCGCCCGACAACTCGGCATCGAGCGGCAGCTTCGCGACTTTGACCGCGTACACGGTGATCTGGTAATGGTGCGGCGGGTCGCCGGCCGGCGGACACGAGCCGGAATAGTGCGAGACGCCGCCATCATTCCGCCCTTCGCCGGCGCCCGCCGGCAGCGCAGTCGATCCGGCATCGCCGGCGCCGGCCGCGAGTTGGTGCACGGTCGGCGGGATGTTGAACATCGTCCAGTGCCAGAAGCCGCTCCCGGTCGGCGCGTCAGGATCGTACATCGTGACCGCGAAACCCTTGGTCCCGGCCGGCTCGCCCGACCAGGACAGGGCCGGCGAGTGGTCGCCGCCGTGATAGCGCGCGCACACCTGCGGCATCGGCATCGTGCCGCCATTGGCGAAATCCGGCGATGTCACGTCGAACCCCGCAGCCAGCGCCGGTACCGCGACGACCGCAAGCCCGATCCCCAGCATCAGCGCACGCATTTCTCCCGCCCTTCTTTTCTCGCCGCGGACGCGATAAGACCATTTGCCAGGTGACGCGGCAAGGAGCGAAGACGATGACGCTGTCGCCCCCGCCCCCGGTGGCGGCATGACCGACCCGCGCAACGATGGTCCGCGCGACGAACACCCCGAGCCGGATTCGCGGCGGCCGGCGCTGATCGGCCTCGCTGTCGTCCTGGCGCTGGTGATCGCCGGTTATTTTCTTTTCACGGCGCTGCGCCAGAACGCTGCGCTTGAAGACTGCCTGATGTCGGGTCGGCGGAACTGCGCGCCGATCGAGGTGCCGGCCAGGAACCCGTAGCTACGTAGCTACCCCAGCAGCTCCGGCCTCAGCAGCTCCGGCAATGAGCGGATGATGCGGTCGGGGCGGATCGACGTATCGGGCGGCAGACCCATACCGTAACCGTCATACCAGATCGCGTAGATGCCGAGACGCTGTGGCGCGACGACCTCCCATTCAAGATTGTCGCCGACCATCCACGTCTCGTGCGCGTCGACATCGAGCGCGGCAAGGGCATGGCGATACGCCTGCTCCTCCGGTTTGCCGAAGCCGTGCTCGCCCTCGATCTGGATGTGGTCGAAGCGGTGTGCGAGGGCGAAGCGCTCGACCTTGCGGCGTTGCGGCGCGGCCGCGCCGTTGGTGACGAGCGCCAGCCGGACCCCCAGTTCCTTCAGGCGGTCGAGCGTCTCGTGCGCCTGCGGGAACATGCTCAGTTCGGCCTCGTGCAGCTCGTTGAAGCGGTCGGCGATGGCGTCGCAAATCTCGGACGACGGCGCAGCGAGCCCGCGCGATGCCGCAAGCTCGGCGAAGGCGCTTGCCACGATGTGGCGCCGCGCCGCGCCGATGCGGTGCCGCCAATGCTTGTGACGTGCCGCATCGGCCCACAGGTAGCGCGAATAGGCCTGGATCGCGGCGATGGCGTCATCCGGCGGATGCGGAACAAGATGATCGGCAAAGGCCGCAATGACGCGCTGCCATTGCCCCTCCGACTGGCCGAAGGCGGCGAGGATCGTGTCGTCGAGATCGAACAGGATGGCGCGCGGCAGCGTGGTCATGGCGCGGTGTATTACCCCGGCCGCAGCGAGGGGACAATGCTGGGCAGAAACGAGCGGTTCTTGCAAATCAGGAATTTTCCCGGACGGCCGGCCAGCACCAGATTGTTTTCCTGGGTAAATTCATTGGCTGCCCGGGTCACGCCCGGCCATGTCAGATAATCGTCGCCGAGCAGGACGCCGTCGTCGTTCAGCAGCTGCCAATACGTCTGCACGTCGCGCTTTACCGCACCGTAGTCGTGCGTGGCGTCGATGTAGACCAAGTCCGGTCGAATGTTTCTGTTGCGCAGAATGGTTGCGGCATTCTCGGAGGTGGCAGGGAGCGGGACAATAATGTCGGTCAACCCGTGCTGGATCACGTTGGTCAAGAACGTGAAATAGAGCTGCGGATAACCGTTGCGCAGACGCAGCGATTCGCGCCAGCCTGACGCCAACCCGAGAAAATGCTCGGGCGATCCGAGCCAGGTGTCGATGCAGACAATCTGGGTCTGGATCCCGCCGGCTTGCGCGACCTTCGCCATATGAATGGCGGAGGCGCCTTTCCAGGTTCCGACCTCGACGATCACCCTCGGCCTTAGCTTCCCGATGACCAGCTGAAAGATGGGGTCCGTCGAGCCCCACCCCTGCAGGTCTCCCGGATGCGCCGAGAGATCGTGACCCTCGTAGGGCGAGACATCATGCAGCAAGCCCAGCAGGCCAGTGAGGGGCACGGCCTTGGCCCGGTCGGCTCAACCCCGCAGCCGTGCGGTCGCGGCGCGATCGACCGCGCCGTCGGCGAGGAGCGCGACCCGGTAGTCGCGCGCGGCAATCTCGCCGGTATAGAGCCCGTCGGCGACATCGGCGGCAACCTGGTCGGGGTCGCGCTCCGCGGGATCGCCGAAGCCGCCGCCGCCGGGCAGTTCGAGCCGGATGCAATCGCCGCCCGAGATCGTCTGCCGGCCCTTCGAGCGGATCGGCTTGCCCGAGACCAGCGTCACCCGGCCGGGTGCACCGAGGCCGCCGCCGTCGCGGCCGCGCGCCGGGTTGTTGATGCGCTCGAAATTGCACAGCATCGCGACCGGCGTGCCGTCGGCTGCCGCCCAGCTCGATGACCTGGCCGAGCCCGCCGCGGTAGCGGCCGGCGCCGCCCGACCCCTCGCGAAACTCGCGGCGGCGGAACATGACCGGCGCCACCGACTCGGTCGCCTCCACGGGGATCGTGCGCACGCCGCTAGGGAAAGGCGGTCACGTCGAGCCCGTCCTTGCCGGGCCGCGCGCCGGTGCCGCCGCAATGGAAGATGACGGTGCTGAACGCCGGCCGGTCATGCTCGCCTGTGCCCTGCTGCGCCGCGCGCCGAGTTCGTCCTCGACATCGGCGCCGCCGTAGATCTGCGGGTTCCACAGCGAGGACGCTCCCTCGGCCGGGACGCCGCCCGCCATCACCTGATGCAGGCAGCCGAACACGACGTCGGGCAGCATGTGGCCGACCGTGTGCCGCGCCGCAACCGCGCGCGGGCGCTTGACATTGAGGAGGCAGCCGTCGGGCGCGCTGGCGGTGATCGGCGCCAATGAGCCGGCGTTGTTCGGCACCTCGGGCGCCACCAGGCATTTCACCCCGAACGCGGTGTAGGCCAGCGTATAGTTCATCACGACGTTGATGCCGAAGGCGCTGGCCGGCGAGGTGCCGGCATAGTCGACATGGATGTTGTCCGGGCCGATGGTCATCTCGGCGGCCAGCGTCAACGGCCGGTCGTAGCCGTCCATCGTCAGGCTGTTCCTGTATTTGCCGGGCGTGAGCCTGCCGATCGCATCGATCGTCGCCTGGCGCGAGGTCTCGATGATGTGCTCGCCCAGCCGGTCGAGATTGGCGATGCCGAACTCCTCCATCATGTCGACGAGGCGGCGGCTGCCTTCGTCGTTGCAGGCCGCGAGCGCATAGACGTCGCCCTCGACCTGCAGCGGCTCGCGCACATTGGCGCGCAGGATGCGCATCAAATCCTCGTTGATGCGGCCTTCGCGGGCCAGCGCCATTAGCGGGATCGCGAGCCCCTCCTCGAACACCTGGCGGCCGTCCGGTCCCATGCCGAGCCCCCCGATATCGACGACATGCACGGTACTGGCGAAGAGCCCTACGGGGCTGCCGCGCAGAAAGGTCGGGCTGACCACGGTCAAGTCGTGCAGATGGCCGCAGGTCAGCCACGGATCGTTGGTGATGTAGTGGTCGCCCGCCTTCATCGTGTCGAGCGGGAAGGCGTCGAGGAAATGCTTGACCGCGGCGGCCATCGAATTGACGTGGCCGGGGGTGCCCGTGACCGCCTGCGCCAGCATGTTGCCGTCGCGATCGAACACGCCGGCCGAGAGGTCGCCCGCTTCGCGCACCGACGTCGAAAACGCCGTGCGCACCAGCGTCTGCGCCTGCTCCTCGACGACGGCGATCAGCCGCGACCACATGATCTGCAGGTGGATCTGGGAAAGCGCGGTGTTGGGGCGGGACAGCATCAGGTCGATCCATGCAGGCGGGCAGGGGCGCGGCTCACCGGCATCATAAATTGGCCAGGGCGCTCAGGCAAACCTGCGTCATGTCGCCGAGGCGGAACGCCCGGACCATCCCGGCCGTTCCGCCGCCCCGCCCGGTCGGCGATCTCGACTCAGGCGAGCTTGTAGCCCTGCCGCGCCAGCAGCTTCCAGCTGCCGTCCTGTTTCTGCCATACCTCCAGGATGCCAATCCGGATATGGGTTGGTTTCCCGTCGGTTTCGCCCTCCGATACCCAGAGATGGCGGGAGATTGCGGCGTTGCCGACGACCGCGACCTTCAGTTCGGGAAACTCGATCGACTTGACGGTCCCCTTGCGGGTCATCACGCCCTTGATCATTTCGGCCTTGTTCTGGATCACCCCGCTCGAATGGCTGTAGCTGACCTGTTCGGCCAGCAGCGCCTCCAGCTTTGCCTTGTCCTGCCCCAGCGTCGCCTTTCGCAGCGCCTCGACAGCCTGGGTAACCGCCGCCTCCTCGGCGGCATCGGCCAGCGCCGGTCGAACGAAGCTTGACGCCGCTACGGCAATCGCGCCCGCCGCAGCCAAATCACGACGTGTCAACTTCATGGCATCGCTCCCGTTGAGATCGTGCCGCCCCATCGAGCGCGCACGTCCGGTTCTCACTCCAGCGCGTGACGCAACTGGCGGCCGGCGACAACGAGCATAGCAAGATCCGGGGCCGCCGCAGTGCGCAATTCGGCAGCCATCGCAATCGCAGCAGCGAGCCGCTCGGCATGGCGTTGCACCCAGGCGACGGTCGGGTCGGCGGCATTGGCGGCATCGGCCAGCACGCGCGCCGCGATCTCGGTCTGCAGCGCGTAGAAATCGTCGATCAGGCTCTCGGCGGCAAGTTTCTGCCACGGCGTTTCGCTCGGCAGTCGGCGGGCGGCGGCGCGCGCCTCGTCGAGCGCGAAGTGGCTGCCGACGGCGTAGAAGGTGCGCGCGGCACGGTCGATCGGCTGAGCCGTGCGCTCGGCCAGTTCGCCGACCTCGAACCCCGTCGTCAGGAAGATCACGCCGGCAACGCGCTGCGCCAGCGGCAACGGCACCCCGGCGGCGGCATAGCGCGCGGCGCGCTCGTCGAACAGGGCCCGCTCACCCGCTGGCAGCAGCTCCGGAACGATCGCCGCGAGCTGGCGGAGGGCGGGGGCGAAGCGGCTAGTCTCGCGCCCGATGTCGAGCCGCCTGCCGCGCAATAGCCACGCGGCGGCGTGTTCGACGAGTTCACCGGCGTCGAGCAGCATCGCCGTCTGCACTGGCGCTGCGACGGCGTTGTCGAGCGCCTCGATCGCCCCCCACAGCGCCGGCAATTCGCACGCGTCGCGGACGATGCGATAGGCGCGCGCAATGTCGGGAGCCTCATGCCCAGTACGGGCGCGCATGTCGTGGACAAAGGTCAGGCCGGCGCGGTTGACCAGATCGTTGGTAACGACCGTCGCGGTGATCTCGCGGCGCAGGGGATGTGCGGCGATCTGCGCCGCGAAGCGCCCGCGCAGGGCTGGCGGGAAATAGTCGCGCAGTTCGCCGGCCAGTGCGGGAAGATCGGGCAGATCGGACGCGACGAGGTCCTGATCGAGCGACAGCTTGGCATGGGCGAGCAGCACCGCCAGCTCAGGCCGAGTCAGCGCCTCGCGCGCGGCGGCGCGGGCCGCCAGGGTCTCGTCGTCGGGCAGGAATTCGAGCGCGCGGTCGAGGCGCCCGGCGCGTTCGAGGTCGCGGATCAGCCTCACTTGGCGGTCCAGCGCCGCCACACCGCGCGCTTCCGCAACCGATAGCGCCTGGCCTTGCAGGTAGTTGTCGCGCAGGACCAGCGCCGCCACGTCGTCGGTCATCTGCGTCAGCAGAGGGTCGCGCTCCTGTGGGCCGAGCGCCCCGGCAGCGATAGCGTGACCAAGCAGGATCTTGATGTTGACCTCGTGGTCCGACATCGAGACGCCGGCCGAGTTGTCGATCGCGTCGGTGTCGATACGCCCGCCGGTCAGCGCGTAGGCGACGCGGCCCCGCTGCGTGACGCCGAGATTGGCGCCCTCGCCGACGACCTTGGCGCGCACCTGCTCGCCGTCGACGCGCAACACGTCGTTGGCGCGGTCGCCAACCTCAGCGTGGCTCTCGCCCTTCGCCTTGATGAAGGTGCCGATGCCGCCGAAGAACAACAGGTCGATTTCGGCCGTCAGCAGATGCCGAATCAGGTCGGCGGGAGTCAGCGTGTCCTTGGCGATGCCGAACACGCGCTGCATCTCGGCGCTGATCGCCACCGATTTTGCGGTGCGCTCGAAAACCTCGCCGCCCGGCGAGATCAGCGCCCGGTCGTAATCGGCCCAGGAAGAGCGCGGCAGGTGGAAAAGCCGCTCGCGCTCGGCATAGCTCGTCGTCGCGTCCGGGGTGGGATCGACGAAGATGTGAAGATGGTTGAACGCGGCGAGCAGGCGGATGTGGCGCGATTGCAGCATGCCGTTGCCGAACACGTCGCCCGCCATGTCGCCGACCCCGACGACCGTGAACGCACTCGCCTGGATATCGCGGCCAAGCTCGCGGAAATGCCGCTTGATCAGCTCCCACGCGCCGCGCGAGGTGATCCCCATCACCTTGTGGTCGTAGCCCTTGGAGCCGCCCGAGGCGAAGGCGTCGCCGAGCCAGAAGCCGTGTGCCTCGGCGATGCTGTTGGCGATGTCGGAGAAGGTGGCGGTGCCCTTGTCGGCCGCAACGACGAGATAGGGGTCGTCCGCGTCATGGCGCACGGTCTGCGGCGGCGGCATGACGCGATGCTCGCTCGCCCCATTCGCTGAGACGATGTTGTCGGTCAGGTCGAGGAGGCCGCGGATCAGGATCTTGTAGCACTCGACCCCTTCGGCCGCGAACTGCTCGCGGTATGTCGGGCTTCCCGCGAGGGGAGGGCGCTTGACGACGAAGCCGCCTTTCGAGCCGACCGGGACGATGACCGCGTTCTTGACCGTCTGCGCCTTCATCAGCCCGAGGATCTCGGTGCGGAAATCCTCCTTGCGGTCGGACCAGCGGATGCCGCCGCGCGCAACCTTGCCGGCGCGCATGTGCACGCCCTCGACGCGCGGGCTGTAGACGAAAATCTCGTAGAGCGGCCGCGGTTGCGGCAGCAGGTCGATCGCGTGCGAGGCCAGCTTGACCGCCAGCACCGGCTTCGGCTCGCCCGAGGGCAGGGTCTGGTAGTAGTTGGTGCGCACGCTCTTCAGAATGAGCGTCAGATAGGCGCGCAGGATGCGGTCTTCGTCCAGGCTCTCGACCGCGTCGAGGGCGTGGTCGAGAGCCTGTATTTCGGCGACCGCCGCAAGCGAGGCGCGACTGGCGCAGGCCGGGTTGAAGCGCTGCTCGAACAGCTGCACGAGGCGGCGCGCGATCGGCGCGTGACGCGCCAGCGTGTCTTCCATGTAGGCCTGGCTGAAGGTCGAGCCGGCCTGGCGCAGCACCTTACAGTAGAGGCGCAGCACGCTGACCTGGCGGGCCGACAGCCCGGCGGCGACAACGAGGCGATTGAACCCGTCGCTTTCGAACGTGCCGGCCCACACCGCGAGCAGCGCTCCCTCAAAGCGGCGCCGCAAATCGGCCGAGGGCACCGCCGGCATGCAGCCGGGGCCGATCGTGAATTCGTGGATCCACACGACCCGGCCGTCCGCGGCCTCGATGCTGAACGGCTCCTCGGCGATGATGTGCAAGCCGAGATGTTCGAGGATCGGCAGCACGTCCGACAGCACCACCGGCTCGCTCTGGCGATAGAGCCGGAGGCCCGCGTCGGCACTGCCATCGACATTGGGGCGCGCATGCAGCGAGGCTTCGAGCGGCAAGCCGGCCAGCACCGCCTCGATATGGTCGAGGTCGGCCAGCGCCTGGGCCGGCTCAGTGCGCTCCTGATAGGAAATCGGGAACGGCTTCAGCCGCCGTAGCCGGGTGCGCGCCGGCAATTCGCCGAAGGCGTCCGCCGCCGCTTCCTCGACCCGGTCGGCCCAGGTCCGCCCGGCCTCGGCAAGACGCTGTTCAAGCGCGCCGACATCGACCGCCGGCACCGCGCCGCGCGTGACCCGGACGATGAACTGGATGCGCGCCAGCGCCGCCTCGTCGAGATGGGCATAGAAATCGGTGACGCGGCCGCCATACGCCGCCTCGATGATCGTGGCGAAGCTCTGGCGCAGGCGCGTATCATAGCGCTCGCGCGGCACGTAGACGAGGCAAGAGACAAACCGCTCGAGCGCGTCGCGTCGCACGAACAGCGCAATCCGCTGCCGCTCCTGCAGATTGAGGATGCCGATCGCGGTGTCGAGCAACTCGTCCTCGGTGATCTGCAGCAGTTCGTCCCGCGGGTAGGTTTCCAGAATATGGAGGAGGGCCTTGCCGTCATGGCTGTCCGGCGTAAGGCGGGCGCGCTCGATCGTGCGCTGCACCTTCTGGCGCAACACGGGGATCGTGCGCGGACTGCGGATATAGGCGTCCGAGGTGAACATCCCGACGAACAGCCCCACCCCCGTGACCTCGCCCGCCGCGTCGAAGCGGCGGATGCCGATCGCATCCATGTGTGCGGCGCGGTGCACCGTGGCGCGCCGGTCGGTCTTGGCGAGGATCAAAAGCTCGCGGCGCCGCACGAACGCCTGCACGTCGGGCGGCAGGGCGGCGAAGTCGCGCAGCCCGCCGAACACCCGGTAGCCCGGCTCGGCGAGGATCCCGAGCGGCGGCCTCGCCGGGCCGCAATTCCCGGGGAGGAGATAATCGCGAAAGCCGAGATAGGTGAAATTGTCGTCGTCGAGCCAGCGGAGAAATGCGACTCCCTCGGCGCACTCGTCGGGCAGCAGCGGCGGCGACGAGCCCGCGGCCGCCGCGTCGGTCAGCGCCTGCAAGGCCTGGCGCATCTTCGGCCAATCGGTGACCGCGGCGTGGACATCGGCGAGAACGGAGCCGAGCCGGGCGGCGAGCATGTCGCGTTCGCCCGGCTCCGGTTCCCGGCTCACCTCAATCTGCATCCACGACTTCGCGCCGTCCACCCTGCGGCGGATCGAGCCCGAGGCGAAAACCCGCCGCGTCGCGCGCGACGACGAGAATTGGGTGGATGCCGAGACACACCTCGCGACCGCCGTGATTGAGCGCCGCCGTTACCGAATTGACGAGAAACGGCATGTCGTCGGTGACAATTTCGACGATCGTGTGCGGCGACGACCAGCCGTCGCGCGCGCCTTCCGGGTTGTAGACCCGCACAGCAGCGCTGCCGCTGGGGCGGCAGGCGGCGAAGCGCCACAGCGCCAGAGCGGCGCCACACAGATCCGCGGGGCGGCGGGCGGCGACGTCGCTGGGCGGGGCATGTTCGTACAACTCGGCGATGAAGCGAATCAGCGGCGCGCGCTCCGCCAGATTGCCGCGTTCTTCGGCCAGACGTTGCGCGGCGCGGACGAGATCCGCCTTGGCCGCCTCAATCGTGCTCGTCACCGCGCTTCCCCCTCCCGGCTCCGATGCCGGAACCTGCTGTGAAACGCTGGCAAAATCGCCGCATATTGGCAATCATGACGACTTGTTCCTCGTCGGCTCGCGCTGGCAAGCGATGGGGGTAGAGCGTCGGGCTCAGCCGATCGGTGCGCTTATCTGGTGAAACGCCTCGTTTCCGTCTTCCGCCGCGGCCTCGTCTATTGGCTGCCATTCCTGCTGTTGCTGGCGGCAATCGCGGCGCATATCGCTATTCCCAGCCTGTTCGAGCGGCTCTCACTATTCGCGTTTGATATCTACCAACGCGCCGCACCGCGCCAAACTCCCGACGATCCGCCGGTACTCATCGTCGATATCGACGAGCGCAGCCTGAAAGCAATCGGCCAGTGGCCCTGGCCACGTTCGGTCGTTGCCCAGTTGCTCGACCGGCTGCGCACGGCCGGGGCCGCCGTCGTCGCCTTCGACGTGCTGTTCAGCGAACCGGATCGCACCTCGCCGCAGATGCTGCTTAAGCTGATGACCAAGCAGGGCGTCAGTGAGGCGGACGCGGCGCGGCTGCTCAAGACGATGCCCGATCCGGATCAGCAGTTTGCCGCGGCAATGGATAAGGCTCCGGTCGTCCTTGGGTTCAGCTTGATCGGCCGCGGCGGCAATCCGCACACTGCGATCAAGGCCGGCTTCGCGGTCCTCGGCGCCAAGAACGAGGATCCCTGGCGCTTTGTCGATCGTTTTCCCGAAGCCGTCAGCGCGCTCCCGGAATTCTTGAAGGCGGCTTCCGGGAACGGTTTTGTCAACGAGCCGTCCGATTGGGACAATGTCGTGCGGCACGTGCCGCTGGTCCTGCGGCTCGGCGACCGGCCGGTACCGTCGCTCGCGGCCGAGGCGCTGCGCGTCGGGTTTGGCGGGCGCGGCTACCTCGCGCGGTACGCCGGCGCCCAGGCGGAAAGGAGTTTCGGTCAGAACACCGGGCTCAACGCCATCGAGATCCCGATCCCACAGCTGCACCGGGCCATCAAGGTGCCGACCGATGCCTCCGGCCAGGTGACGATCCGCTACGCCCGCCGCGACAGCCGCCGTTACATCTCGGCGGCCGACATCCTGTCCGGACATTTCGACCCGAAGCGCATCGCCGATCACATCGTGCTGATCGGCTCGTCGGCCGCAGGGCTGAACGATCTCAAGGCGACGCCGCTTTCTCCGGACATGCCCGGGGTGGAGATCCATGCCCAGCTGATCGAGCAGATCCTGCAGCAGGATTTCCTGTTCCGGCCCGATTGGGGACCCGGTGCCGAGATTCTGTTCGCGCTCTTGGGCGGTGTATTGATGATCGTCGCAATCCCGCGCTTCGGTGCGCTGCCGAGCGCCGCGGTGGGCGGCGTCGCGACGACTGCCGCCGCAGCCGCTTCGTGGTTCGCGTTCCGCGACGGCGCGGTGCTGCTCGATCCGGTCTATCCGATTGCGGTCATGGCGACGGTTTACCTGTTCAGCACGCTGCTCAACTGGCGGCTGACCGAGAACCGCCAGCGCGAGATCCGCGAGGCGTTCTCGCGCTACATGTCGCCGCACTATGTCGAGGAGCTCGCGCGCCATCCCGAGAAGCTGGTGCTCGGCGGCGAGACCCGGCTGATGACGATCATGTTCTGCGACATCCGCGGCTTCACCACACTGTCGGAGGGAATGACCTCACACGAGCTGGGCCAGTTGATCAACGAGTTTCTGACGCCGATGACCGAGATCGTGATGGCCCACAAGGGCACCATCGACAAGTATATCGGCGACTGCATCATGGCGTTCTGGAATGCGCCGCTCGACGATCCCGACCACGCGAAGAACGCGGTGGCCGCCGCACTGGACATGCGGCGCAAGCTGATCGAGCTGAACCAGGCGTGGGCGGCCGAGGGGCGGCGCACCCTGGCGATCGGCATCGGCGTCAACACCGGGGAATGCAGCGTCGGCAATTTCGGCTCGCACCAGCGCTTCAACTACTCGCTGCTCGGCGATCCGGTAAACCTGTCGTCGCGGCTCGAAGGGCTCACCAAGCTGTACGGGGTCGATCTGATCATCGGCGAGGAGACGGCCGAACTCCTGGACGATCCGGACCTGATCGAGCTCGACCTTGTCGCGGTCAAGGGCAAGACGCACGCGGTGCGGATCTTCACGCTGCCGCCGCATCCGGTCGAGGCGCAGCAATATCTCGCCCGTCACGCCGCGTTGCTGGCGGCGTATCGCCGGCGCGATTGGGACGCGGCGCTCGGCCTGCTCGAAGACCCGGTGCTCGCCGGCGAGCGCGGGATGGCGCCGCTTTATGGCCTGTTTCGCGAGCGCATCGCGCAGCTGCGCGTCGAAGGGCTGCCGGCCGACTGGGACGGCGTCTTCGTCGCCCACGAAAAATAGCGCCGCGAAAAGTAGCGCCGCCTGGCCTGGACAACAGGCCGGACGGCAGCACGCTGCAACGTTGGCCGTCGCGAGCCGGCGGCGGCAGACGCGGCCGAGGGTTTTGACAAGCGGGTGGCCGCGGCGCACTCTCGACGCTATAGGAAGACAGAGATCCGCCAATCGACGAGCTGGGAACATGGCGCGAAGCATCGAATGGGAAATACCGAGCGAGTTCCAACCGAAGCCCGAGGACTACGATTTTGACGTAGACCGCGCGCTGTCTGGCGTGCTCGGGCTGCAGGCGACCGTACCGGAAGATGCCTTTACCGCCGGAACCCTCGGCACCGAGCGCGCCGGCAGCGGCGTGTTGATCCGCAAGGACGGGCTGGTGCTGACGATCGGCTATCTGATTACCGAGGCCGAGACGATCTGGCTGACCTCGAGCCTCGGGGGCGCGGTGCCCGGGCATGTGCTGGGCTACGACCAGGAGACCGGGTTCGGGCTTGTCCAGGCGCTCGGCCGGCTCAACGTCCCGCCGATCGACGTCGGCGCGCGGCTGCGGGTCGGGGCCGGCGACCGCGTGATCCTTGCCGCCGAAGGCGGACGCCGTCATGCCGTCGCGGCGACCGTCGTGGCGCGCCAGGAATTCGCCGGCTACTGGGAATATCTGCTCGATCGCGCGATCTTCACGGCGCCGGCCCACCCGTTCTGGGGTGGCGCCGCGCTGATCGGCGGCGACGGCAGCCTGATCGGCATCGGCTCGCTGCACGTCCAGCGCTCGGACGGCCGCGAGCTGCGCCGCGACGTCAACATGGTCGTGCCGATCGACCTGTTGCCGCCGATCATGGACGACATCCTGACCTATGGCCGCGCCAACAAGCCGGCGCGGCCATGGCTCGGGCTTTATGCGACCGAGGTCGAGGACGCGATCGTCGTGGCCGGGCTGTCGGAGCGCGGGCCGGCGAGCAAGACCGGCCTCAAGCCCGGCGACCGCATCGTCGCGGTGCGCGATGAGCCGGTATCGAGCCTTGCTTCGCTGTGGCGCCGCATCTGGGCCAGCGGGGCGGCCGGCAGCGAGGTCGTTCTGCAAGTGGCGCGCGACAAGGAAACGATGAAGGTGCGCATTCTCTCGGCTGACCGCACGCGGCTGCTGAAGGCGCCGAAGCTGCATTGATGGGGGGCCGATCGGCTGGCCCTACGGCACCAGTGCAGCACAGGCAGCGGGCAGGTCGGACAGCAGCAGCGGCCGACGCGGCGGTCCGGGCTTGGGATGCATTGCCTCGGGCGTGAACCACCAGGAGAGTTCCTTGCCACAGCCGTCGCCGGGCGGGGGCGGGGGCTGATCGCGGCATTCGCTTGTGCCGGGCGGACACACGAGGCGCAGGTGGAAATGCCGCATGTGCCCCCACCACGGGCGGATCTGCCGCAACCAAGCTCGATCGCCGCCGGCCTCGCGGCATAGCGCCCGTTTGATCGCCGGGTTGACGAAAATGCGCGCGACGCCCGGGCTGCGCGCCGCGACCTCGAGCAACTTGAGGACCTCCGGCCGCCAGGTTTGCGGGTCGACATCATAGCCGCCGCGGGCGACGAGATTGGTCGCTGGCATCTCGTCACGCTCGGCGGCGCTCAGGCGTCGCGCCGGCATCGGCGTCAGCCAGATATCCGCGTCGAGCCCGATCTGGTGCGATTCGCGGCCGGTTAGCATCGGGCCGCCGCGCGGCTGGCCGATGTCGCCAACGAGCAGCCCGGGCCATTGCGCCTGCCGCGCCGCCGCATCGGCTAGGCGCTCGAGAAACGCGATCAATACCGGGTGGCCCCATGCCCGGTTGCGCGACGGACGCATGACCTGCCAGGTCACGCCGTCGGCCGGCAGCGCGACCGCACCGGCTAGGCAGCCTTTGGCATAGCTGCCGATCGGCCGCGCCGGCCCGGGTGCCGGGCTGGTCGCCAGCCCGAACAGACGCTGCGCCGCATTGGCTGGCAGGCGAGCCAGGACGGCACGGCGATGCGCGGCCTCCTGGGTCGCGGTATCCTGCGCCCGCGCCACCGCCACCCCGCCCGCCACCAGCAGCACACAAATCGGCGCAAGGTATCGCCAGCATGTGATCAGCACCTGTTCCCCTCCCACACGAACACCAGCGATCGCACCGCCGCTCCTATACCGCAGCGACGTCGTTGTCGGCTGCGCTCCATGCGCATTGTGGCGGATACACGGTGGTGCGACAAAACACAGTCGCGTAACCTCGCGTGCGACGCGCTCACTGCTCGCTGGGAGTAGTGGAACCGATCGGCGCGACGGACGTTCGCGAGGCGCGTGTCGCGCAAGGGTGGGGGAAGACGTATGAGGTTGCTGTTGATTGCCGGCTTTGTCGGCATGACGGTTGCGGCTGCGCGACCGGGTGGGCTGTGGGAATTCTATCGCCAGCTCTACCCCGCCGATGCCGCGCAGCGACAGGCGCTCGACCGATGCGCTGCCGAAGATCTCGGATTTAATCGCCTCGATGCGGCGGCCCGCACGACCTGTTATCGGCACGAGCCGCCGGCCGAAGTCGCGGCCTCGGATCATGCACTCGACCGCTTGCCGCAGGCGAATTTTGTCGACCTGTGGCGCGCCGCCGGCGAGGGCCATTTGCCGCAGAGCGATGTCCGCGCCGAGGAGCAGAACGATCGTTACATCCACCCCGTCGCCGCCCGGCAAGCGCCCTAGCGGGCGCCGCTCTTGCCCTTCCGGCGGAAGGATCTGATGCGGTTAGCCGGACTGCGGTCGGGCGCGTCGGCGGCGAGAATTAGGGCATCCCTGCAGCGGTCTTCTCGCGACGATGACGGCGGAGTACCGTTCGCCCGACGCTGCTTCTTGATAGCCGCCAGCGATGAAGATCGGTGGAGTGATCCCCACCTTTGCCGCAGCCCATCTGCGGCGGCAGGCCGATCTTGAGGCATGACGGTGTGGGCTTGCGGGGATCTGACATGACGCGGTCGAGCATCAAGGGAATTTCCATCGCCGTCTTTCTCGTGCTTGTGCTGGGTGTCAACGGGTGCAGTTCGCTCGCCGCGGATTCGACGCAAGGCAGCAGCGACCTGAGCCTCATCCAGAGCGCGATGAAGCAGGTCGAGCGCAGTTATGTCGTCCCGGTGAAGCCCGACCAGCTCATTGACGGCGCTCTCAAGGGCATGTTGACGCGGCTCGACCCGCACTCGGACTACATGACCCAGCGGGAATACCGCGAGCTTGTCGCCACGACCAGCGGTCAGTTCGGTGGAGTCGGAATCGAGATCTCGGTCGAGCACGGCGTGCCGCAGGTGATCTCGGCAATCGACGGCACGCCGGCTGCCGCAGCGGGCATCGAGCCCGGTGATCGCATCGTCAAAGCCGACGGCAAGCCCATCATCGGGATGGAGATCGGCGAAGTGGTCCGGCGCCTGCGCGGCAGCCCCGGCACCCGCGTGGTGCTGACGATCGCGCGGGCCAAGCAGCCCGTCTTCAACCTGCCGATCACGCGCGCCGTGATCCATGTCGATTCGGTTAAATCGGCGCTGAAGCGCAGTCGCATCGGCTACGTCCGGGTCAGCACCTTCGACGAAAATACGCCCGACGAATTACGCGCCGCGCTGTCGCATCTGCGGCGCGAGGCGGGGGGAAACCTCTCGGGGTTCGTGCTCGATCTGCGCAACGATGCGGGCGGGCTGCTCGATGCTGCGATCGAGGTTGCCGGTGATTTTCTCGATTCCGGCACGGTGGTGACGACGCGCGGCCGCGACCCAGACGACAACCGGGTTTATGCCGCAGCGCCGAACGGCGACTTGATCCGCGGCGTCCCGATGGTGGTGCTAATCAACGGGGCTTCCGCGTCCGCATCGGAGATCGTTGCCGGCGCGCTGCAGGACAATCGGCGCGCCACGCTGCTCGGCACCCACAGCTTCGGCAAGGGATCGGTGCAGAGCATCATCCCGATCGAAGGACATGGCGCACTGCGGCTGACGACGGCGCTCTACTACACGCCGTCCGGGCGCTCGATCCAGGGTCTCGGCATTACCCCCGACCGGATCGTCACCCTGCCCAAGGACGAGCAGGTGGCGAACGCCGTGATAACCTATGAGAGCGACCTGTTTGGCGCCCTCAAGGCGACCGGCGCGCTGGCGCCAAAAAACGCGTCGAGGACGGCTGCCCGTGCCCGACCGCTTGACGAGGAAACCGACCACCCGATCAACCCGAAGATCATTGGAACGGCGCGCGACGCGCAGCTGAGCGCGGCGCTCGAAGTCCTCAGCGGTCATCGCGCCGAGGCGCGCTAGCGGCCTGGGCCGCGACGACCGCCTCCGCCGGCGAACGGCGCCGGCTGGGTTGCAGTGCTACGGATGCGGTCTTACCGTGATTCGCCACAACGCAGCCAGAGTCTACACCCATGCCTTTGCCGCCACCCGTGCTCGATCACGTCGTCATCGACGTCCGCGACCAGATGGACGCGGTGGCGCGCAACTTCGCAAAGCTCGGGTTCCGGCTTACGCCGCGCGGGCATCACACGCTCGGCTCGATGAACCATCTGGCGATGTTCACGACCGATTACCTCGAACTGCTCGGCTTCGGCGGCGATGGTGCGAGCCGACCGGAGTTGGCGCCCTTCCCGATCGGGCTCAACGGCCTCGTCTTCAAGACGCCGGACGCCGATACCGTCTATGCCCATGCCCACGGCGCCGGCTTGCCGATCCTGCCGGTGCAGTCCTTCTCGCGTCCGGTCGAGCTTGATGGCGCACAGCAGGATGCGCGCTTCCGCACGACCCGCCTCGATCCTGCGAAAATCGCGATGGGCCGGGTGTATTTCTGCGAGCATCAGACCCCCGAGTTGGTCTGGCGGCCGGAATGGCAGACGCATCCCAACGGTGCTCGGGCGATCGCCCGCGTCGTCGTCGCGACCGGCGATCCACGGCGGACCGCCTCGCTGTTCGAGACGCTGTTCGGAGCCGAGGCGGTCGCCGAACGCGACGGCATGTGTGTGGTTGCGGCCGGCGTGGCGCGGGTCGAGCTGATGCGACCGGCGGTCATCGTCGAAGAGTTCGGCGAGGCGGCGGCAGACCCGGCCGGCCGCCGCGAGTACTTGGCAGCGCTTGAACTGCGGGTGGGTTCGCTGGCTGAGACCGCCGACTGTCTACGCGCGCTGCCCGGCCTGCGCATCGAGCCGCTCCGGGTCGTCGTGCCGGCGGCGGTCGCCTGCAACACGACGCTGGTATTTTCAGAGTGACCCCTTTCGGCAATCTGCGCGACGTCGGGCGCGTCAATGCGCCATCAGCACAGGCAGCGTCATCTCCCGGAAGATGCTGCGGCTGACGCCGCCCAGCACATATTCGCGCAGCCGCGAATGGCCCCACGCGCCCATCACCATCAGGTCGGCCGACAGGCCGGCGGCACGCGATAGCAGCAGGTCGGCAACCGCTATGTTGCCAGCGGTCTCGCTCTCGACGGTCGCCGCGATGCCGCGCCGCTGCAGCGCGGCGGCGATTTCGGCGGCGCCGATTTGCACCATGCCAATGGGCGGGGCGGGAGGGGCGATCTCGATCACCGTGACCGAGCGGGCGCGTTCGAGCACAAACATCGCGTCGTGCAAGGCCCGCGCTGCCTCGCGCCCGGGATGCCACGCGACGAGGACATGCTGGCCGATTACCGCAAAATCGCCGGCATGCGGCACGACCAGCACAGGCCGGCCGGCACCGAGTACGACCGTCTCGGGCCGCAGCCCGAGGGCGCCGGCCGGCGCAGCCGCAGGGTCGGGCTGGCCTAGCACGACGACATCGTAGAGCGCGGCGAGCGCGATGGCGTTGTCGGTCGGCTCGCTGTCACGAAAGATCCAGTCGCCGCTGAGCTTGCGCTGTGCCAGCTCTTGTCGGAACGCGGCCTCGGCGGCGCTTGCCGCAGCGCGCTGCGCGCCAAGATACGCATCGACCAGCTGGGTCCAGCCAGCGAGGTCGCCATAGGCGCTCTCGATCGGATAGCCGCTGGCGAACAGCCCGGTCAGGCGCACACCATTGCTGCCGGCGAGCGCCGCAGCCGCCGCCACAAGCCGCGGGACGGCGGCTGCGGTTTCGACGACAACAAGAATGTCCGGGGCGGCCATCGCGTCTTGATCTCCTTCTTGCCGCGGCGCCAGGAGCGCGCCTGCGCCGGCTACAGGTCGAGCGTGGCCTCGCGGCACACCAGGATCCGGCGCTTGCTGCGCACCGTGCACAAGAGCGGCGCCTCCTGCGGCGCGGTGCCGGCGCGCAATGCGATCGCCCGCGCCAGCATGAACTGAGTTACATCGCGGAACGGCGCAAGCGGTTTGCGGCCGATCGGATGCCAGCCGACATCTTCGAGCTCATCGCTTGATGCAGGATCGCCGAACACGGCGCTGCCGTCGGCGACAAAGAAGCGGGTGTTGAAACGGCGGAATACCGGCGTCGGGGTGATCGCGCGGCCGACATAGGTCAGCTCGGCGAGCGAGGCGGAGATGCCGCGTTCGGCGTAGGCCGCCTCGACTGCCGCGAGGCCGTGCGTTGCGGTGGCGGGGGGCGGCCCGTCGGGACTGCGTCGGCCGACCACCACCCCGACCTCCTCCCAGGTCTCGCGCAACGCGGCGCGAGCGCAGATTACGAGGCGGGGTGGCAGGTGCTCGCCGCCATCCTCGACGTGCCACTTCCGGCGGTCTTCGGCGTCGATCGCGCCACCGGGAAACACATAGACGCCGGGCATGAACTTGACATGCCCGGGGCGCCGCCCGGCCAACAGCTCAAGGTCGTGGCCCTCGCCGCGCAACAGGATCAACGAGGCCGCGTCGCGCGGCCGGACGATCGCCGGCTTGGCGCGAACCGCTTCGGTAACGTCGTTCATGGCGCGGGCGCTATGCCTCCTTGCCCGGCTCGGCGACCGCGGCCGACCACGGCGACATGACGTCGGTCACGCCGTAGTTCAGCCCGTCCTCGCCACGCAGCACGAGGTTGGGGCAAGCAAAGCACGACGGCCATACCGTGTGCTCGACAAGCGCCGCTCCGGGTCGAGCCGACAGTCGCTCGCGCACCAACTCGGGTAAGCGCCGGTCGATCGCGATGCCGCTCTCGCCGCTGACGTCGATGCGCGGCTGATGCGCCGCCTCCTCGGGGGTCATCGCAAAATCGACGACGAAGCTGGCCAATTGCAGCACGGCGGCGAGGATGCGCCGACCGCCGGAGGCGCCGACCCCAAAGCGGGCGCGCCCGTCGCGCGCGCCGACGACCGGGCACATGTTGGTCAGCGCGCGCTTGCCCGGCGCCATCGAATTGGGGCGACCCGGCCTCGGGTCGAACCACATCACCCCGTTGTTCATCAGGATGCCGGTCTGCGGCAGCACGTAGCGGCTGCCGAAGGTTGATAGCAGCGTCGTGGTCAGCGCTGCGACGCCGCCCTCGCGGTCGATCGCGGTGATGTGGGTGGTGCAGCTCTCGCCGGACGGGCTGGTGTCGCCGAGCCCCTCCAGCCGGGCGTGGTAGGCCTGCTGCAACGCATCGATCAGCGTCTCGAAATAGTTCGCGTCGGGCGCCTGCGCGAACCGCTTGCTGCTCAAGCGATCCAGCACGTCGGCAAGCGTCGGCGCGGCGGTCAGCCCGCGCGCGGCGTGCAGCGAATAACCGCGATAGGGGATCTCGAGCGAGGGCACGGTGCGGGCCCGGCATGCCGCCAGGTCGTCGACCGAGAGCACGCCGCCGCCAGCCCGCGCATCGGCGGCGATCGCGGCGGCGATGTCGCCCTGGTAGAAATCGTCCGGCCCCTTGTCGGCGAGCCGCGCCAGCGTGTCGGCGAGGCGTCCCAGGTTCAAGGCCGGCGCCTCGCCGTTCGCCGGACTGACCGGCGGCAGCCCCCCCGGCAGCCAGATCCGGCGGCTTTCGTCATAGCGGCGCAGATCCTCGGCAGCGCTCGCGGTTTTCAGCGTCACCCACCAGTCGACCGGAAGCCCCTGCCGCGCCAGCGCCACCGCCGGCGCCACCAGGTCGCGCCACGGGGTGCGCCCGAACCGCTCGACCGCCAGCGCATAGCCGCGCACCGCGCTCGGGATCGCGAAGGAGGCGGGGCCGTGCATGTTGCGGTCGCCTTCGACGCGCGGCCAGGTGAACAGCTCGGTCCGCGTCTCGCCGGTCAGCTTGTAGGCCGCGGGATCGAGCCCGGCCGGCGCGATCGGGCCGAAATCGACCACTTCGGCGCGCGTTCCGCCGGGCGGATGGACCACCATGAAGCCGATGCCGCCGAGGCCGCTGTTCCAAGGCTCGCGCACGGCCAATGCAAAGGCGGTCGCAACGACGGCGTCGACCGCGCTGCCGCCGCCTGCCAGAATGTCGGCGCCGACCGCGGCCGCGACTCCGTTCTGCGCCGCGACGACGCCGCCGCGCGAGGCGGCGACGGGTTTACGGACCACCCAGTTCTGCATCAGCCGGGCCATCTCACGCGACCTCGATCGCGTCGACCCGGCTCTTGTAGAAGGCGTAATGGCCGGCGAGGCCCATCGCCTCGTCAAAGGGTGCGCGATAGGCCCACACCGCGTTTTCCGACCGCTGGTCGCCGTCGCGGCCCGGCACCGAGATTGTCCAATACGAGCAATCGCCCTTGAAGGGGCAATAGGTGTGGTGCTCGGTCGGCCGCATCAGGTCGATCCGGACGTCCTTCTCCGGGATGTAATAGACCGGCTCGTGCCCGGTTTCCTCGCAGCGCACGGTGTCGCGGCTGTCGGCGATCACCGAGCCGGCAAAAGTCACGCGCACCCGCCGCGTGTCGGGCAGCAGGTCGACCCGGTGCTCGGGCTTTGTCGCATAGCCAGGGGCGGGATTGGCCATCGGTGTTTCTCCTCTGTTCAGCGGATTTTTTCGGAGGCGGGCGCCTGGCGCCAGTGCGGTGCCTGGTGCGGGGTCTTGCATTGGAACGAGGCGACGCAGCCATTGTAGAATTGCGAACCCTGGAGCGGCCCGCATTCCTGGGCGATCCGCCGCGCGCGGAATGACGGGTTGGTGCACAAGAGCTGCTCATACTGCGTGCTCTCTCGGACATTCTGCTGGGCGGTCTCTGGCGCCGCCTGGGCAAAGGCGGCACCGGAAGCGGCGATCAGGCCGGCGGCGGCAAGGCAAACCCAATAATGTCGCGACATGGCTTCGCTCTCCACGTTAATGCGTTCCCCGGATTACATATCCGGTGCGGCTCAGCCGACCATCGTCAAGCCGCCGCTGACGCTCAACACCTGGCCGGTGATGTAATCCGAGCGCCGGCTCAAAAAAAACATGACCGCCTCGGCGATCTCCTCCGGCTGGGCGATTCGCCGGAACGGGATGGCCCGGGTCAATGCCTCGCGCATGCGCTCAGGCTGCACCTGGAACAGGGGCGTGTCGGTCGGGCCGGGGCAGACGCAATTGACGTTTATACGATAGCGCGCCAGCTCGCGCGCCAATGATTTGGTGAACGCGATCAGGCCGCCTTTGGCGGCAGCGTAGACGGTCTCGCCCATGCTGCCGACGCGTCCGGCATCGCTCGATATGTTGACGATCTTGCCCTGCCGCGCATCGACCATCGGCGAGAGCAGGGCCCGGGTCAGCCGCACGGCGCCCAACAGGTTGATCGCGATCAGCTGATCCCACATTTCCGGCGGGTTTTCCAGAAACGGCTGGATGCGGTCCCAGCCGGCGGCGTTGACGAGGCCGTCGACCCGCTCGGCCCGCTGCTGCACCGAGGCCGCGAAGGCTTCGATCGTCGCGCTCTGCGTCAGATCGAGCGGCAGGTATTCGACAGCGAGCCCGTCGCGCGTCGCTTCAGCCGCGACCCGCTGTCCGCCCACGGCATCGACGTCGCCGATCACCACCCGCGCCCCCTCCCGCGCCAGCAGCAGGGCGGTCGCCCGGCCGATTCCCGAAGCGCCGCCGGTGACCACGACCGTGCGATCCTGCATCTCCATAACGACCAGCCTTTCCGCCTATTCAGCCAGGTTTTTCCGACCCTTCGCTACGTCGCGGCGTCGCGCGAGAACCGGCATCGGTGATGTTCGGCGCTGCCGCCGCCCGGTGTCAATCGCATAGCGGGTTGCCGATTGCCTGCGGCATGCCTGCTGTTTGCGCAGCGTGGTGGGTCGGTTAGTGTCGGTGCGGTTGTGCAGAGGAGGACGGGAAGCCGCGATGACCATCGCCGCGGAGATCGGGCCAGGGCCGCCGATCGCGCCCACGGGGCCGCTGCCGGCGATGCCGGCGCGGCCGGCGCGGCCGCTTTCGACGCTGCAGATCCTGCGGATCGGGTTTTCCAATACGCTCGCCGCCTGCGACGAGGCGCTGTTCGACGAGCTGATCGTCGAGCGCCGCTACGTCTGGGGCCGCCTGTTCGTGATCAGCGATCCCACCGGGATCAAGCGGGTACTGCAGGACAATGTCGACAATTACCCTCGCATCGAGCCGATCCGGCGGGTGTTTTCGTTCGGCTCGGGCACCGGCATGCTGTGCGCTGAGGGCGAGGTGTGGCGGCGCCACCGGCGCCTGCTCAACCCGACGCTCGACCCGCGCGCGGTGCTGGCCGACGTGCCAGGGCTGGTGCGCATCACCGAGGAGCTGGCGCGGCTGCTCGGTGCGCTACCGCCCGGCTATGAGCTCAACATGGGTGAGACGTTCACCCATTTGTTGACCCGCTCGACCGGCCAGGTGTTTGCCGGCGACGACCGTGCGATCGACCCGATGGTTCACTTGATGGGCCATTATCCCGGGGAATACGGGCTTCTCGACTTCCTGACGCTGCCGCGCTGGCTGAGCTTCGCCGACCGCTTCCACCGCAGCCGGGCGGCGGCGCGGGCGCTTCACCCGCTGCTGGCGCGGATGATCGGCGAACGCCGCCGCAATGATTATGCCGGCGGCAAGGATTTGCTGTGGCGCCTCGCCAACGCGAGCGACCGCGAGAGCGGCGAGCGCCTCAGCGTCCCCGAGATCGAGGACGAGGCGCTGACCCTCGGCTCGACCTCGGTGACCTCGCTGCAGGTCTATAGCTGGCTATGGTATCTCCTCGCGCTGCATCCCGAAGCCGAGGAGCGGCTTGCGGCCGAGCTCGACGCGGTACTCGGCGACCGGCTCCCGACCGCCGACGACCTGCCGCGGCTGGTTTATTTGCGCAAGGTGGTCGACGAGGCGATGCGGCTTTACCCGCCGCTGCCGGTGATGCCGCGCACCGCCACCGCAGAGGATGTCGTGTGCGGCCATCGGATCCCGCGCAAGTCGGTGGTGGCCGTGATGCCCTGGGTGGTCCACCGCCACCGCCGGCTGTGGCACGACCCTGACAGGTTCGACCCGGAGCGTTTTGCCCCCGAGCCGATCGCGGCGCGCTCGCGCTATGCCTATCTCCCGTTCTCGGTCGGGCCACATGTCTGCATCGGCGCGACGCTGGCCTTGACCGAGATCCTGATCACCGTTGCGATCCTCGCCCGGCGCTTCCGCTTCCGCCTTGTGCCGGGCCAGCGCATCGAGCCGGTCGCGTGGACCAGCCTGCGCCCGGGCCGCGGCATCCGGATGACGATCGAGCCGCGCCGGGCAAGCTCGGGGACAGGTTCGCGTCGCGAATTGGCGCCGGCGGGCGCGACATCATAGCATCCTCGGTGATGGACGCCGCCGCATCCGGGCCGTGCCCGGCGATGCCGCCGCGGCCGTCACGTAAATTGTCGACGGCGGGGCTGCTGCGCGTCGCGCTGTCGAACTCGCTGGCCGGGCTCGACGAGGAATTGTTCGACGCGCCGATCGTCGAGCGACGCTACATCTGGGGCCGGGTTTTTGTGATCAGCGATCCCGACGGCGTCCGGCGGGTCATGCAGGACAACGTCGACAATTACCCGCGCATCGAGCCGATCCACCGGGTTTTCCGCTTTGCCTCGGGCACCGGGATGCTATCGGCCGAGGGCGAGGTTTGGCGCCGCCACCGCCGCCTGCTCAACCCCACCCTCGACCATCGCACGATCCTCGCCGACCTGCCCGGGATGGTCGAGCTGACGCGGGAGTTGGGTGACCGTCTAGCCCGGCTGCCGCCGTCGTCGGCGATCGACATCGGCGACGTGTTTGCGCATCTGATCACCGCCTTTACCGGGCGCGTCTTCGCCGCCAACGAGCGCGCGATTGACCCGGTCCTCTATCGACTGGGCCAGTATCCCGGGAAATACAGCCTGCTCGATTTCGTCAAGCTGCCGGGCTGGCTGCGTCTCGGCGCGCGCAACCGCGCCGAGGTGGCAGGCTATCTTCCGCTGTTCGACCGGCTGATGCGGGAGCGTCGCGACCCGGGGTATCAGGGGCCCAAGGACCTATTGTGGCGGATGGCCAACGCCGGAAGCCGCGACGGTGGCGACCGTCTCGACG
This sequence comes from uncultured Alphaproteobacteria bacterium, assembly GCA_963746885.1. Classification (GTDB taxonomy): domain Bacteria; phylum Pseudomonadota; class Alphaproteobacteria; order ATCC43930; family CGMCC-115725; genus DATARH01. Next base: position 115,854 of record CAVVDM010000007.1, on the reverse strand, counting down.
AGGCTGAGCTGCGCGACGAGGCGTTGACCCTCGGCGCTACCTCGGCGACGCCGCTGCGCGTCTTCCCATGGCTATGGTATCTGCTGGCGACGCACCCGGCGGCCGAAGCGCGATTGCACGCTGAGCTCGATGCGGTGCTTGGCGGGCGCCCGCCTGCTGCCGAAGACCTCCCGAAGCTCGTCTACCTGCGCCAGGTGGTCGACGAGACGCTAAGGCTCTATCCGCCGGCTCCGACGATGCTACGCTCCGCGGTGCAGGCGGACGAAATCTGCGGCCGGCATATCCCGAAGAAGGCGTTTGTCGGCGTTCTGCCCTGGGTGGTGCATCGCCACCGCAAGCTGTGGCACGACCCCGACCAGTTCGATCCCGAGCGCTTCACGCCCCAGGCGGTGGCGGCGCGCTCGCGCTACGCTTATCTGCCGTTCGCGATCGGCCCGCATGTGTGCATCGGCGCCTCGCTGGCGCTGATGGAGATAATGGTCGCCGTCGCGATGCTGGCGCAGCGTTTCCGCTTCCGGCTTGTCCCCGGGCACAAGATCGAGCCAATCGCCTGGACCAACCTGCACCCGAGGGGCGGCATCAAGGCGACGCTGGATCCGCGCTGATAGCCGGGTCAAGCCCGGCCATCACCCACCAGAACGGTCGCTCAGGTCTGCTTGAACAACCGGGCGGCGTTGCCGGACATCAGCTTGGCGCGCTGCTCGGGTTTCATCGGCCAGGCCAGGAAGTTGCTGACCGTCTCGGGGAACTGACACTCCGAATGGGGATAGTCGGAGGCGTACATCAACACGTCGTCGCCGAGAAAGCGGCTGACCATGTCGAACATGTCGGCGCCCTCGTGCCGCTCGACGCTGCAGAAATAGCGCCCGCTCGACAGGTATTCGCTCGGCTTCATCTTAAGCTCGGCGGTGCTGCCGACATAGGCGTACTGCTCGTCCATGCGGCGGCCCCAGAACGGCAGCCAGCCAAAGCCGCATTCGAGGGTGCCGACGCGCAGCTTGGGATAGCGGTCCATGATGCCGCCGCCGATCACCGAGGCGATGAAGCGCATCGCGCCCCACGGATGCGACGACAGCCGGCCGAGGAAGATGTTGTCCCACAAATCCGCGTAGCCGGGGAAATAGGGCGGCGTCCAGGTGAAGCTGTGGTGCACGATCGGCAGGTCGTGCTCGTCGGCGGCGCGCCAGATCGGGTCGAGCGAGGGATGGTCGGCCGGGATATCCTTGGTGACAAGCGGCATCACCGCGACCGCCCAGCGCGACTTGCCCCACTCGCGGATCTCCTTGACCGCGGCATCGACGTCGCGCGCCGAGGCGACGATCATGCTCTTGAGCCGGTCGGGGTAGTTGCTGCTGAAATCGCCCATGTGGCGGTGATAAGCGCGGATGACGTTGGTCTCGATCGTCGGGTCCTCGTGGCCGACAAGGCTGGTCCACGAGGTCGGGATCAGGAAATGCCCGTCGGTTCCCTCGTCGTCCATGTCGCGGATGCGGTTTTCAGCCTGGTCGTCCTGGGTGCCGACGCGCGGCCGCTTGCTGCCCATCCAGTGGGTATCGCGGCCGGTATGAGTTCTCGCGCGGCGCCGCTTCGCCGAGGATCCGGCGATAGGAAATCTGGCCGTAGCGGTAGACGTGGCGTCCCGGCGCGCCGCCCGGATTGTCGGGCCGAACCGGTTGTCGATATGGCGCAAGATCGACGAGGCGCGGGCGGAACCCAGGGTCGACATATTTGTCGATGACTTCCGCTGTCGGCTCGACATGGGTGTCGGCATCGAAGATGCGCAGCCCGTCCTTCATCACGCGCCTCCCTAGCTGGCCTGTTCCTTCTCTGTATACACCCGCCGGGGCCACACGAAAACGGCGCTCGAAAATACTCGACCGCGGCGCACGGATCGCGTAACGCTGCCGCTAGACGAGGCCGAGCGAGGACGACACTGATCATGCCGCGCGTGACTTACATTGCCCAGGACGGAAGCCAGACAACGCTCGATATCGACGTCGGCACCAGCGTCATGCAGGCCGCCGTGCTGCACGGGGTCGACGGCATCGTCGCCGAGTGCGGCGGCTCCTGCATGTGCGCGACCTGCCACGTCTACGTGCGCGACGACCAGCTCGCGGCGGTGCCAGCCATGGGGGAGGATGAGGACGCGATGCTCGAAGGCACCGCCAGCCCGCGACGGCCCAACAGCCGCCTCGCCTGCCAGCTCGTCGTGTCGCCCGAGATGGAGGGGCTCGTCGTCAATCTGCCGGAGACCCAGACCTGATGGCGGGTGGCTGATGGCCGGAGAAGCAGTCGTCATCGTCGGCGCGAGCCATGCTGGCTTCCAGCTGGCGGCGTCGTTGCGCCAGCATGGCTATGACGGAAGCGTCACGCTGATCGGCGACGAGGATGTGCTGCCCTATCAGCGCCCGCCGCTGTCGAAGGACTACCTGAACGGCAAGATCGGCCTCGACCTGCTGCTGCTGCGGCCTGAGGCGTTCTACCGCGACCACCACATCGAGTTCCTGCCCGGGACGCGGGTCACCGAAATCGACCGGGCCGGGAAAGCCGTGCGACTCGCGTCGGGCGAGCGGCTCGGCTACGCCCATCTCGTGCTCGCCACCGGCGCGCGCAACCGGGCGCCGCCCTTGCCCGGCATCGAGCTCGACGGCGTGTGCTATCTGCGCACCCTGGCGGAGACGGACGCGCTGCGCGAGCGCCTCGCGGCAGCCGAGCGGATCGTCGTGATCGGCGCCGGCTTCATCGGCCTCGAATTTGCCGCCGTCGCGCGCGGCTCACGGCAAACAGGTGCACGTCGTCGAGCTGACCGACCGGGTCATGGGTCGGGTCGTCTCTGTGCCGACCTCGCTGTTTTTTGCCGAGGCGCATCGCCGCACCGGGGTCGATCTCGCTTTCGGCGCGCAGGCGGCGCGCATTGGCGGACAAAATGGCCGGGTGGACCATGTCGAGCTGGCCTCCGGCGAGCGGCTCGGCGCCGATCTCGTCCTGATCAGCGTCGGGGTCGTGCCGAACGGCGAGTTGGCGGCGGCGGCGGGGCTCGCGGTCGCGAACGGGATCGTCGTCGACGAGCAGCTTTTGACCGCCGACCCGGCGATCTCGGCGATCGGCGACTGCGCCGCATTCCCCTGCGTCCACGCCGAGGGCAAGCCCGCCCGCCTCGAAGCGGTGCAGAACGCCGCCGACCACGCGCGCTGCGTCGCCGACCGCCTGACCGGAAAGCCGCACGCCTACATCGCTTTGCCGTGGTTCTGGAGCGAGCAGGGGGATCTGCGGCTGCAGATCGCCGGATTGACGACGGGCCACGACCGCCACGTGCTGCGCGGCGACGTCGAAAGCGGCGCGTTCTCGGTGTTCTGCTACAAGGGCGAGACGCTGCTCGGCATCGAGTTCGATCAACCGCCCGGCCGATCATGCCCATGCGCGGCGTCTGCTTTCTGCCGGGCGCCAGGTCACCCCGGAACAGGCCGCCGACGCCAATTTCGACCTGCGCGCCGCAGCGACCGCCCGGCCGGCCTAATCGGCCGCCAGCGGCATCTCGGCCGGCGCGCCCTCGGGAACGATGTGGCGGGCCGGGTCGAGGACCATCGTCGTGCGCTTCATCAGCCGGCGCGCGTTCGGGTCGAACGGCTCGCGGCGGTGCATCGTAAAGCCGTTGTCCCACAACAACAGGTCGCCGACCTGCCAATCGTGCGTATAGACGTGCTCCGGACGGATCGCGGTCCGGTAAAGTTCGTCGAGCAGGGCTGTGCCGGCGGCGTCTTCCATGCCCTCGACGCCGACCGTCGTCGTCGAATCGAGGTAAAGCGCCTGTTCCCCCGTCACCGGATGGGCATGGACGAGCGTATGGGCGACGGGCGGGGTCTTGCGCCGGGCTTCCTCGGAGATGACCCGGTCGCCCCCCTGATAGCCGGCCAAGCGCTTTACATAGCTGAAAACGCCGCGCCGTCCGGCGACCGTGCGTTGCAGCCGCTCGGGCAGGCCGGTGTAGGCCGCGCGTAGGTCGAGCCAGGAGGTGAGGCCGCCCTCCGGCGGCAGTTCCAGCGCATAAAGCCCCGCGCCGGTTGCCGGATGCATCATGTACGACTGGTCGGAATGCCATTGCAATTCGCCGTCGCCGAGCCCGCCGATCGGCCGTCCCTGTGCATCCTTCAGGTTCGAGATCAGACCGATTTCCGGAACCACCGGCGACGCCCAATCGGTGCGCACCGTGCGCTCTAGCGGGCCGAACAGGGCGCAAAACGCAGCGAGCTCGCGCTCGCCCAAGGCCTGCCGGCGGAACAGCAGCACGCCGTAGCGCCCCCACAGGTCACGCAACGCGGTGACGGTCTCCGGGTCCGCCGGTTCCCACAAGCGCAGGCCGACGATTTCGCAGGCCAAAGTCGGGTGCAGTGGGCGGGTCTCAAAGCGCATGGGTGTTCTCTCCGGCAAGCAATTCGTCGATGATCCACTTCCGCCGTTGCGAGGCAAGGGGCCAGGGTGCGGTCATGGATCAGCCAAGCTACTCCGACGCATATCTGCGCGACATCCTGACGACGACCCGCACGATCGCGGTGGTCGGCGCCAGCCCGCGGCCGCACCGACCGAGCCACGGCGTCATGCGCTACCTGCAGCGCCACGGCTATCGCACGATCCCGGTCAATCCGTTCGCCGCCGGCGAGACGATCCTGGGCGAGCACTGCTATGCGGCGCTGTCGGAAATCCCGGAGCCGGTCGACATGGTCGATATCTTCCGCCGCAGCGAACTCGCCGGAGCGGCGGTCGACGACGCGATCGCGATCGGCGCCAAGGCGGTCTGGATGCAGCTTGGCGTCGTGGATGCCGCCGCGGCGTCGCGTGCCGCGGCGCACGGCCTCAAGGTCGTGATGGATCGCTGCCCGGCGATCGAGATCCCGCGCCTCGGCCTCGGCCCTACCGAGACATGAGTGCCGGCAGATCGGCGAGGGTGCGGATCTCGCGGTCGGGGCGTCCCGGCAGGTGCTCGGCGCGCTGGCCGTAGCGGTTGCACCATACGACCCGCATGCCGAACGCCGACGCGGCATAGGCGTCCCACGCGTTTGACGACAGAAACACGATCGCGCCCGGGGCGAGCGCGAGCCGGTCGACAGCAAGCTGATAGACGCGCGGATGCGGCTTGTAGACCCCGACCTCCTCGACCGACAGGACGAAATCGAGCAAACCGCCGATGCCGGAATTTGCGACGGCCGAGGCCAGCATCGCCGGCGCACCGTTTGACAGGATCGCGGTTACCAGTCCGGCCGCCTTCAGCCGCCGCAGCGCATCGGGCACTTCCGCAAAGGCGTCGAGCTGCAGGTAGAGGTTCATCAGCCGGTCGCGCAGCCGGTCGCTAGGCAGGTCGAGGGTTTCCAGCGCAAACTCGAGCGCCTCGCCGGTGACCTGCCAAAAATCGGCGTGCCGTCCCTGCACCGCCCGCAGCCAGCTGTATTGCAGCTGCTTGTCGCGCCACAGCGCTGTCAGTCGGTCGGCCTTGTCGCCGAGCAGGTCGCGGCAGTTGGCGGCGGCCGAGGCATAATCGAACAGCGTGCCATAGGCATCGAATACGCAGGCGCGCACCCCGGCCAGCACTTCCTCGTCCATTGCTTCCAGTTTCCTGCTGTTTACTCGGGAGCGGGGTATTGTCGCCTTCGACAACGCGGGGGTCCAGCGGCAGGTGCCTCAGCGCCGGCGCGGCGCCGCGCGCATCAGCCACACCAACGGCACGCCGGCCGCAGCGGTCGTCGCCAGCAGATAAAACGCGTTGATGTAACCGATCATCGCCGCCTGCTGCTGGATCTGATTGGCCAGCCGCATCAGTCCGCTTGCCGTGTCCGTAGTCCACGCCGACGGGAGGCCGGGAAAGGCGAGGGCCTTGTTGTAGGGCGTGATGAACTCGGTCATCCGGGAATAGTTCGCCGCAGTCGAGCGCACCAGCATCACCACGGTCACCGAAATATAGAGGCTCGACCCGAAGTTGCGCACCAGCGTGAAGACCCCCGAGCCTTCGGTGATCTGATGGGCTGGCAGGGTGGCGAAGGCCAGCACCGTCATCGGCGTGTAGGCAAGCCCGAAGCCGAACCCCTGCAGCGCGTTGGTCCAGAACACATCGAGAGCTCGACAGGTTGATGTCGAATTGCGCCATCGACCAGGCGGCGAAGGCCTGCGCCGCCAGCCCGGTGGCGACGGCGAGCCGCGGAAAGCGCTTTGAAAACGGAACGACGACGAGAAACGCCATCCAGTTGCCGGTGCCGCGCGCCGCCAGCAGCATGCCGATCGTGCTGTCGGGATAGTCGCGCAGGTCATGCAGCAGGCTCGGGAACAGCACGAGGCTGGTAAAGCTCAGCATGCCCATGAAGAACGCGATCAGGAGGCCGATCGAAAAATTCCGGTCGAGCAGGAGCTTCGGGTCGAGGAAGGGCCGCGATGCGGTCAGGCTGTGTGCAACGAAAATCCAGAAGGCGATCGCCGCCACCCCGGCATCGAGGCAGATCTCGGGCGAATCGAACCAGTCGAGGCGCTGGCCGCGGTCGATCATCAGCTGCAGCCCGGTGATCGCCACCGACAGCGCGAGGAAGCCGGTCCAATCAAATTGGAGCCGAGACCGCGTGTTGTATTCCGCCAGCGCGAACCAGATGCAGGTCATCGCGACGAGGCCGGGCGGCACGATCATGAAGAACGCGGCGCGCCAGTTGTAGGTTTCCGCCATCATGCTGCCGAAGATCGGGCCGAACACCGGCCCCATCACGCTGCCGGCGCCCCAGATCACCATCACCGTCGCGTGCAGCTCGCGCGGGAAGGTGGCGAGCACGATGCCCTGGCCCATCGGCATGATCGTCGCGCCGAACAGCCCCTGGCCGACTCGGTACAGAATCAGCGAGTCGAGGCTGTCGGCGACGCCGCACATGAACGAGCAGACCGTGAAGCCGAGGACGCTGAAAAACATCACGTTGCGCCAGCCGAGCCGGGCGGCGAGCCAGCCGGTCATCGGCGTGGCGACGGCGGTTGCCACCAGGTTCAGCGTGATGACCCAGGAGATCTCGTCCTGGGTGGCGGACATGCTGCCCCGGATCTGCGGCAGCACGACATTGGCGAGCGTGATCGTCATGCCGAACAGCAAGGTCGAGAGCTGTACGGTCAGCAGGATCAGCCACTGCCGCGCGCTGATGCTGAACAGGCCAGGCGGCGAGCGCACGACCACCGCCGGCGCCGGCGCCGGCTCGGTCCGCCCGGCGCGCCCAGGCGGCCGGCGTGCCTCGGCGATCGACAAGCGCCCTCCCAAACTCTCGCCGCCCTGCGACGCGGTTGCGGCGATCGTAGCGCGCCCTCACCGAATGCCCAACATTTGATCACGATGGGGGCACGATGCGGCGCAGCGCGCCCACAACGTTGGCTCGACAAGCTGCGGGGTTACGGACGCCGGCTCGTTTGATCCCGCGGCGCCGTCAGCACCGTGACCACTGGATCGAGGGCGAAATGTCCGCGGCGCAGATCGTGGCCCGCGCCGTCGATCTCGATGACCTTGGCGGGCGCCGGAATCAACGCGATGGCGGCGCGCAACTCCGTGACCGATCCGAAGGGGTCGGCCGTGCCCTGGACGAATACGATCGGAACTTGCAGCCGTGGGAAATGCTCGGTGCGCGATCGCTCCGGCTTGCCCGGCGGGTGCAGCGGATAGGACAGCGCGAGCAGCCCGTCGACCAACCCGGGCTCGTCTGCAGCGAGCATGGTCGCCTGTCGCCCACCGTAGGATTGCCCGCCGAGAAACACCCGTCCGGACAACATCGGGCGCAGTGCGTCCACCGCCTCGCGCAGTCCGGCACGGTCGCGGGCGGCACCGGAAGGCGACGGCGGGCCCTTCGGCCGAAGCTGGCGAAACGGCAGGTCACAGCGCAGCACGACGAGTCCGCTAGCGGCAAATGCCTGCGCCACCGCCACTAGGAGCGGCGCGGCACAGTTGCCGCCGGCGCCATGGGTCAGCACCAGCCCGTCGCCGCTCGGTTGGTCCGGCTGGTGCAGAAAGCCGCGAACCCCGCCTTGCTGAAACGCCGCCGCGCTCACCGCGTCGTCGTCAGCCGCGGCCGTATTTGGCGTGAAAATGCGGCAGGACCTTCTGTCCCATCATCTCGATGACGCGAAGGATCTTGGCAGACTCCATGCCGGGCCAGCCGCACCGGAAGATCAGATAATTGGATTCGAGCCGCCGCACCCGCTCCTCGATCTGCTCGATGACCTCGTCGGGGGTGCCGAGGATGAAGCGGTCGCGCGCGAGGTCGTCGAACGCGACGCGGAAGCTCTCCTCGCCGGGCAGCACCTTGTCCTGGCCCCATTCGGCGTAGGCGGCGTATTTGGCTTCGAGGAACGGGCGCGCGGTCTCGACCGCTTCCTCGTGAGTCGGCGCGACATGCAGCTCGAGACAGATCGGCCGGGCGCTCGGCATCGGCTGCCTGGCCTCGGCCAGCGTCTGCTTGTAGCGCTGCCACTGGCGCTCGATCGTCGGCAGCGCGGCGTGTGGGTTGACGAACCACGACAGGCCCATGCGCGCGGTACGCAGCACGGCCGCGTCGGCATTGGCGGCGATCCAGATCGGCGGGAACGGCTTTTGCACCGGGCGGATCGTGCACGTCGCGTCGTGCACCCGGAAGAAGCGGCCCTCGAAGGTCACCGCCTCCTCGGTCCACAGCCGCTTGATCAGTTCGCAGCCCCTCGAGCATGCGCGGCACCCGCTCGCGCGAGGTCATGCCGAACGCCTCGTATTCGACATCGCGATAGCCGATGCCGATGCCGAACACGACCCTGCCTTCCGACATGATGTCGAGACTGGCGACCTCCTCGGCGGTCTGCACCGGGTTGAGCAGCGCCAAGAGCAGCACCGACAGGCACAGCTCCATCCCCGGCACCTCGCCGGCAAGCCGCGCCAGCAACGGCAGGCTCTGCAACGACTGGTAGGGCGGCGACAGATAGTGATGGCCGGCGGCGAGCGCATCGAAGCCGGCCTCGCGCGCGAGGCGCGCCTGCGCCACCGCCTCGCGGAAGCGCCGCACCGGGTCGTCGCCGCGCGGCTGCTGCGCGTTCATGAAGATGCCGAATTTCATCGGGTGTCCCTCGGTTCGATGTCTAAGCCGCGCCGGCAGCCGCCAGCGCTCGCGCCGGGCGCAGGAACGCCGGGTCAAACACCTTTGTCGCCATGACCTGGCAGCGCCGGATCAGCCGGATCTCATCGGGGCGGTAATCGGCGATCGCGCGGTGGATCGTGCCGAGATGGTCCCACAGCAAGAGGTCGTTCTCGCTCCACACATTGGTGTAGCGAAACCTGTCCTGCAGCTGGTGGGCGAACAAAAACTCCAGGATCTCGTCGCTTTCCCGCTCCGGCAATTGGTTGATGCGCACCGTGAAGCCAGGGTTGCAGTAAAGGACTTGGCGCCCGGTGATCGGATGGGTCAGGAACACCGGATGGACGACAGGCGGCCGGCGGCGGCGCTGCTCGTCGGTCATCGGCGGCCGCGGGCTGGCGTGGTTCTTCCGCATGTGCTCCCAGAATTTCTCGATGTTGTGGGTCGCGGTCATGCCTTGGAGTCGCGTCTTGAGTTCGGCGGGAAGCGCGTCATAGGCGGCGTGCATGCTGGAGAATTCGGTGCCGCCGAGGGGCTTCCCGTCGCGCTGCGGGATGCGGATGCCGTAGAGCACGTTCACGAAGCCGGGCACCTCGCGGTAGGTCATGTCGGTGTGCCAGTCCTGCCCGGCATCGGGGCTGCCGATGTAGTTGCCGTCCTCTTTGAGGTTCGACAGGATATCGATCTCGGGATATTCGCGCGTCTGGTCGAGCCCGCGCACGGGGCTGCCCTGAATCTCGCCGAATTGCTCGGAAAACCGCTTCAGCGCACCGAGGTCGAGATGCTGGTCGGGAAAGCGCAAAACCCCGTAACGTCCGAGGGCCAGCAGGATCTGCGCGAAATCCGGTTCGCGGAGCGGCTGCGCCAGGTCGATCCCGGTCACCGTCGCGCCCAGCACCGCTCCCGTCGGTTCGATCGTCGGCATTGCGCGCGTCCTTTCCGTCCGGCTGTGTTGCGGTCAATGTAGAGCAAATTTAACGGCTCTGCGGTATTCTCGCGACAATCTCGCCGGAGGATTGCGATGGCCATCACCTTCAAGCCGCTTCATCCCGTCATCGGCGCCGAGTGCCGGGGCATCGATATCGCCCGGACGCTGACGGTCGACGAGGCGACGGCGATCGACGCCGGAATGGACCAGTACGCGGTGCTGGTGTTCCACCGCGAGCGGCCGCTCACCACCGAGCAGCAGGTCGCCTTCACCAGGAATTTTGGCGAGCTGGAGCCGCCCTATACGCAGATCCAGAGCCCCGCCGGCAAGCGGCTCGATAACCCGGCGCTGGCCGATATCTCGAATCTCGGCCCCGGCGACCATATCCTCGAGCGCGACGACCGCAAGCGGCTGTTCGGGCTGGGCAACCAGCTGTGGCACAGCGACAGCAGCTACAAAGTCATCCCGGCGCGCTATTCACTGCTCTGCGCGCATGTCGTCCCGCCCGAGGGCGGCAACACCGAATTTGCCGACATGCGCGCCGCCTATGACGCGCTCGACCGTAGGACCAAGGCGCTGATCGCGGATCTCGTCTGTGAGCACAGCCGCATCTACTCGAAGGGGACGCTCGGCGTCCCGTTCACCGAGCAGGAGGAGCGCGATTTCGCGCCGGTGCGCCAGCGCCTCGTACGTACCCACCGGAAGACCGGGCGCAAGTCGCTCTATCTGTCCTCGCATGCCGGGCGGATCGTCGGCTGGCCCGTGCCGGAGGCGCTGTTGCTGCTGCGCGAACTGACCGAACACGCGACGGAGCGCGAGTTCGTCTATTCGCACAAATGGCGGGTCGGCGATCTGGTGATGTGGGACAACCGTACGGTGATGCACCGCGCACGGCGCTTCGAGGACACGACCTACCCGCGCGACCTGCGACGCACGACCCTGACAGACGGCGTCCCGACGGTCGAGCAGCAGAGCGAATCGCAGGCGCCGGCGATGGTCGGGTTCTAATGACCCCGCTGGACGAAGCCGTTTTGCCGGCCGGCATCCGCGCGCGCATCGTGCGCGATATCAACGGCCTCGACATGCATGTGCTGGAGGCGGGGTTTGCCTCGGCGGGACGGCCGCTTGTGCTGTTGCTGCACGGCTTTCCGGAAATCGCCTATTCGTGGCGCAAGGTGATGCCGGCACTTGCCGACGCCGGGTATCACGTCGTTGCCCCGGACCAGCGCGGCTACGGCCGCACTACCGGCTGGAGCGCCGATTACGATGCCGATTTGCGCCCGTTCCGGCTGCTCAACGCGGTGCGCGATGCGTTGGGCCTGGTCGTGGCGCTTGGCTGTCGCTCGGTCGCCGCGGTCGTCGGGCCACGATTTTGGCGCCTCGGTCGCCGCTTGGTGTGCGCTGGTGCGGCCCGATTTGTTCCGCTCGCTGGCACTGATGAGCGCGCCTTTCGCCGGACCGCCGGAGCTGCCGTTCGACACCGATGGGAGGCCGCCCGCGGTGCCCGCCAGCCCGTCGATCCACGAGGCGTTGGCGGCCTTGCCGCGGCCGCGCAAGCATTACCAATGGTATTACTCGACGCGGCCGGCCAATGCCCAGATGTGGCATTGCAAACAGGGCGTCCACGATTTCCTGCGCGCCTATTTCCACCACAAGAGCGCCGACTGGAAGGACAATAGACCGCATCGCCTGCAAGCGTGGAATGCCGACGAATTGGCGAAGATGCCGACCTATTACATCATGGACCTGGCCGACGACATGCCGGCTGCGGTGGCCAAGGAGATGCCGTCCGCCGCCGAGATCGCCGCCTGCCGGTGGCTGCCCGAGGAGGAGCTCGCGGTTTACGCCGGCGAATACCGGCAGAACCGGCTTCCAGGGCGGGCTGAACTGGTATCGCTCGCGCACCGGCGGCGCTTTTGAAAGCGAACTGCAGCTGTTTTCCGGGCGTACCATTGACGTGCCGGTCGATCTTCATCTCGGGCAAGAGCGATTGGGGCGTCTACCAGCGGCCCGGGGCGGTCGAGCGTATGCAGGACGTGGCCTGCCCGCGGATGGACGGCGTCCACCTGCTCGACGGCGCCGGCCACTGGGTGCAGCAGGAGCAATCCGACGCGGTCAGTCGCCTGTTGATCGATTTTCTGCGGCGCCACAACGCGCCGTAGCGGCGAGCCGCGTCTCAGACGATCAGCTCCAACCCGTCATAAGCCGAGACCACCGTGACCTGGTGTTCGTCGCGGCTGATTTCCTCGTAGCGGATTGTCTCGCGGCGCAACCGGTCGATCGTCGTGTCGTCAAAAGCCGGCTCGTGGTGAAACAGGACCAGCCGCTTGACATGAGCGAGCTGCGCCAACTCGACCGCTACGATATTGCTCGAATGTCCCCAATCCTCTTTAACCGAGACGGTGTCGGCGAGCGAATACATCGCATCGAAGATCAACAGATCGGCATCGCGGAAAAATTTGACGAACGGGTACGATTCGTCGAGTACCGATTCCTTGTGCTCGCAGTCGGTCGAATAGACGATCGATTTGCCGCCCCGGGAAAATCGGTAGCCGTAGGATTCGCCCTCGTGGAACTGCCGGATCGCCGTGACCGAAAACCCGGCGGCTTGGTACTCGATGTCGGGTTCCAGCTCGATAAACTCGATCGCCGCGGGCAGAGAGCCAAGCGTGACCGGGAAGCACGGCGCCGATTGCTGGCGCAGCATGGCCTCACGCAGCCCCTTGTGGCAGCCGTGTATCCGGATGCGATTGCCCGGAATATAGGCCGGCCCAAAGAATGGGAACCCCATGATGTGGTCCCAATGGACATGCGAGAGGAAGACGTTGAAGCAATGCGGCCGGCCCGGCCCGTGTTCGGCCAGGACGCGATTGCCGAACTCGCGCACCCCGGTGCCGAGATCGCACAACAGATATTCGTCGCCGCCGGTGTCGATCTCGACGCAACTCGTATTGCCGCCGAATGTGCCACGGACCGTGAACGGCAGTTCGCGCTCGATAAACAAATCGATTTCTTCGGGGTCCCGGAGACCGCGTTCGCACGCCGCGAGCAGCGCCTGGTGGATTTTCGTCCGCACCGCGGCCGGGCCGAGCGGCGCCGGCAACGAGCCACGGGTACCCCAGAAGCGTACTGGAATCGGAGCCGCCGCTACGGGTTCGCCCCGCAAGGCCTCTTCCGGCGCGCTCACCCGCTGCCACTCGGCGATGGCCTCGTCGACCGAGCCGAAGACCGTGATCACGTGATGGAAGCGGCTGATCGCGAAGACCTCCTGCACGACGGTGCGCAGCCCGGTCACCGCCAACCGGCGGCCTTTTGCCTTCATCTTCGAGGCGGTCATCAAGGAGCGCAGCCCGGCGCTCGAGATGTAATCGACGGCGTCTAGATCGATGATGACGTCCGACCCGCCACCCAAAACCGCCTCCAGCACGACAGGCTGGAATTCGGCGCTGGTGACATTGTCGAGCCGCCCAACCGGCCGCAGCACGAGAACGCTGCCGATGCGTGACTGGCCGATTTCCACGCTGGTGTCCCTCGCAGCCGGTTTAGGCGGAGTATGTTCATGCGCCTTGCCACACGCAAGTCGGTGGTAGCGGCCGCAAGCCTACGCGTCAACCTGTGGGCGGACGCGTCGGCGCGCGTTCGAGCGCGGCGACGAAGCGTTGCGCGGCCTTCAGCAGGGGCTCGCGATGGAGGTCGTCGATCGGCTCACGCTCGGAGAGCGAACGGGCCAGGTCATCAAGGATGCCGGCAAGCAGAAAGTGATGCAGGTGAACGTCCACGACACGCTTCTCTTCGCCGGAGCGGATCAGCCGCAGCAGCACGGCATCGGCCTCGGCGCGGGCCTCGAAGTCGCAATCGCGGCCAAAGCTGCCCATGTAGAATTTGTCCGGAAAGTCGATGGCGACTTCGGCCTTATCGGCGATCGAATGCATTGGCGCCGTCCTCCTCTTCAACCAAGCGTAGCGCGCCAGGATAGCGGGACTTGACCGCGCAACATTGATCTGGCGCATCCGGCTCGGCGATCGACCCGGAGTATCCGCGCTCGGCTACCCGGCGACCGCGACGCCCTGCACTTCGACCAGCATTTCGGGATGCGCGAGACCCGCGACGGTGATCAAGGCGCTGGCCGGGAAATTGTCGCCGAAGATTTCTCGGCGCAGTTCGGTAAAGCGGTCACCGAAGCGAGGATCGGTGATGAACACGGTCATTGTCACCATGTCGGCCAAGTTGGCGCCGGCCTCGGCGAGCGTGCGGCCGAGCCGCGCAAACACCTCGCGGACCTGACCGTCAAAATCGCCGGCGAGCGTGCGGCCGGCAAAGTCCTCAACCGCAACCTGCCCGGCGAGCCAGATCGTGCGCCCGCCTTCGGTGATGACCGCCTGCGAATAGGCGCGCGCCTGCGCCGTCTCGCGCTTGAGGTAGCTGCGCCGCAGCGGTTCCGGCATGGCTTCCCCCGTTCAGCTGACGAGCGCTTCGAATTCCGATTCGAGCGGCACCCGCAGCGCATCGTTGATCTTGTTCAGCATGCCCATCGCGGTTGCGACGATCGTCACCTCGACCCGCTCCTGCGGCGTGAACTGCGCGACGAAATCGGCATAGATCGCCGCGGGAATGTCGCTGGCATCGATCGTCATCGCCTGAGCGAACTGCGCAGCGGCTCGTTCGCGCTGGCTGAGCGCGGTGCTGTCGGGATGACCGATTGCGGCGATCTTAACCTCCGGCACGCCAAGGCCGATCAGCTGATGCCGTTGGTGCGCGGTGCAATAGCGGCACTGGTTGGCATTGGCCACGGCGAGGCGGATCAGCAGGCGCAGCTCGCGCGACAGCGACCCCAGCGTCATCGCCGATGACAGAAAATCCCTCGCCGCGCCGCCGAGTTCCTCGGCGTGCGCGCAGGCATGCACGCTGTTGACCTGTACGCCGAGCCGCTGCCGTCCCTGCCGCGAGCGCGCCTGAAAGGCGGGGCTCAATTCCTCGTACGGCACAATCGGGACGATCGGATCGCTGGCCGAGCTCATGTCGCAGACACCCAAAAACGCTGGCGGCCGGTGGCCCCGACTACAGGACGAACTCGACCCATTCCTTGAGCTTGCTCTTCGGCAGTGCGCCGATCTTGGTCGCCGCCACCTGGCCGCCCTTGAACAGGATCATCGTCGGAATGCCGCGCACGCCGTATTTGCGCGGCGTCTGCGGGTTCTCGTCGATATTGACCTTGGCGACCGTCACCCTGCCGGCCATCTCGGTGGCCAACTCGTCAAGGAATGGCGCGATCATCTTGCACGGCCCGCACCACTCGGCCCAGAAATCGACGAGCACCGGCTCGTTGGCGCGCAACACTTCGGCATCGAAGCTGCTGTCGCTGACTGGTGTCGGCTTCATCGCGCACTCCTTTGTCTCGTCCTGGCTGACATTAGGGGAGCCGGAAATCCATCGTCAAGGCGGGTGCCGGAGGGCGGCTGACCGTGGCAGACATGATCGGCCGCGGCGCCTCGCGCCGGGCTCAGCCGGCGTGCTCCCTGGCCCAGCTTGCCACCTCGGCGTGGGTGCCGAACCAGACGCCTGGGCGCGAACGAGCGAGGCGAATCAGCTCTTCGATGATCCAGATGCGCGAGCGGTAGCCGATCACATGCGGATGCATCGTAAGCTGGAACAGGCCACCCTCGTCATAGGCGGCCTCGAACTCGCGCCGGAAGATGTCGAGCACGTCGGCCGGCGGGGTGTAGGGGCGCAATGCCGAGAACCGATTCATCATGAAATACACGGCATCGTCGCGCACCCATTCGACCGGCAGTTCGACGACGCTGCACGGGCTGCCGTCAAGCAGCAGCTCGTAGCAATCCTCGTCCGACATCAACGAGGAATCGTAGGCCAACCCCATCTCCGCCGCGATCGCCAGCGTATTCCAGCTGAAATCCCAGGAGGGCGTGCGCATGCCCACCGGCCGCACGCCGCTGACCCGTTCGAGCGTGTCCGCCGAGCGCAGCATGAGATCGCGCTCGTCTTCGTGCGCCAAGACCGAATTCAGCTCGTGGATCCAACCGTGGATGCCGATCTCGTGGCCTTCGGCAATGATGCGGCGCTGCTCGTCGGGGTGGATAAGTGCGGTAACCGCCGGCACGTAAAACGTCGCCTTGACCCCATAGCGGTGGAGCAATTTCAGGATGCGCGGCACGCCGACCCGGGCGCCAAACTGACCCCAGGCAAGCCGCCCGATCGACTTGCCGCCATCGCGCAAGTCGCTCGTCTCGTGGTCGCTATCGAATGACAGGGCGACGGCACAGCGCGCGCCGCCCGGCCATTCGCGCGGCCGCAGCGGTCGCCCGGCGCGCACGCGGTCGACCAGCCGGCGCCAATGCGCCTCCGGCCATTGCCACGGTTCGAGATCGGATTCCGGTCGGGTCATAGCCTCTCTCCGGCGCCGCTCGGGATGCCGAGAGTGGTCGGAGCGGAGAGATTCGAACTCTCGACCCTCAGCACCCCATGCTGATGCGCTACCAGGCTGCGCTACGCTCCGACCGGTCCCTCCTGGCGAGGTCGCCGATCATACCGGGATGGGCGGCGGCACGCAACGCGCCCGCCGCACGAAGCCTCTACAGGGGCAAGGCGCCGCCCCACGGGCCGCTCGAAAACGGGATGATCGGCACCATGCTTCCGGCGGGCAGGGCAGGGGCGTGCGGCGGGCGTACCACGAGGCAATCGGAGGCGGCAAGCGGCCTCATCATTGAACTGTCCTGCACCTCGAACGGCACTGCTTCGACGACGCCGTCGGCGGCCCGTACCAGCCGGGCGCGCAGATAATCCTGGCGGCGGTCGTTCTGTTTGAGCGCCATCCCGAGCCGCACCGTCGTTGCGATATCGCCCGCGTCTGGCAGGCCGCTCAATTTGTCGAGCGCGGGCTTCAGGAATAACAACGAGCAGACCAGGGTCGAGACCGGATTGCCCGGCAATCCGACCATCGGCGTGCCGCGGTAATGCCCAAACATCAGGGGCTTGCCCGGGCGCATTGCGATTTCCCAGAAGTCGATGGCGAGACCGTCCTCGCTGAGAACGTCGCGCACCAGATCGTGCTCACCGACCGAGACGCCGCCGGTTGTCACGAACAAGTCGACCCCACGCGCCGCCGCGGCGATCCGGCGCAGCGCGTCGGGATCGTCAGGCGCGTTGCCGACCAAAATCGGCACGCCACCACAAGACGTAACGAAGGCCGACAGTGCCAGCGCGTTCGAACTGACGATCTGGTGCGGTCCGATCGGGTCACCGGGCATGACGATCTCGTCGCCGGTCGAGAGGATGCCGACGCGAGGCCGCCGATGCACGAACAGCCACGGCCGGTTCATCGCGGCGGCCAAGCCGATGTCGCGCGGCGTCAAGCGACGTCCGGCGCGTAGCAGCACCTCGCCCTCGGCAAAGTCGAGCCCGGCGCGGCGCACGTAGCGCCCGTGCGGCGCGGCTTCCCTGATCTCGACCCGGTCGCCGTGCCGCTCGGTGTCTTCCTGGATCACGATCGTGTCGGCACCGTCCGGCAGCGGTGCGCCGGTGAAGATGCGCGCCGTCTCGCCCGGCCGCAGCACGCCGCCGAAGCCGGCCCCGGCCGGGATCTCGGCGATGATCCGCAAGCTGACCGGGAGATGGCCAAGATCCGCGGCACGCACTGCATAGCCGTCCATCGCCGATACCGCGAAGGGCGGCTGAGTCCGCCGCGCCGCAAGGTCCTCGGCAAGAACCCGGCCGATTCCCTCGGCAATCGACACCTGCTCTTGCGGCAAAGCCTCTAGCGGCACCAGCAGCCGTGTCAGCGCCTCTTCAACCGATATCATAAGGTCGCCTCGTAATCTCCGGATTTACCGCCGGATTTGTGCAGCAAACGCAGATCGGTCACGATCATCCCGCGATCGATGGCCTTGCACATGTCGTAGATCGTCAGCGCTGCGACGCTCGCTGCGGTCAGCGCCTCCATCTCAACCCCGGTGCGCCCCTTAAGGCGGCAAGTCGCGGTAATATGGACTGCCGATTCCTCGGCGACGCAGGCCAAGTCCACCGCGACCGATGTCAACGCCAGCGGATGGCACAGCGGGATCAACTCCGCGGTGCGCTTCGCTGCCATGATCCCGGCGAGGCGCGCTACCGCGAGCACGTCACCCTTGGCGACATCGCCGGCCCGAATCCGCGCCAGGGTCGCGGGCTGCATCACGACGCGGGCGCCGGCAATGGCGACCCGGTCTGTCTCGGTCTTGTCGGAGACGTCGACCATCCGGGCGCGGCCCTCGACATCGGTGTGGGTGAGGTCGGGCAGTCGCAGTAACCGGCGTGTCGCCGCCGCGACGTCGCCGGCCCGCATCAACGATTCGCCAACCAGAAAACAGCGCGCTCCCGCGGCGCCAAGCCGGTCCAGATCGGCCGGATCGTAGATGCCGCTTTCGCCAACGATGACCCGGCCTGGTGGGACCAACGGAGCCAATTCTTCCGTCGTCTGAAGATCAACCTTCAACGTTTTGAGATTGCGATTATTGATGCCGATTAGCCGCGCGTCGAGACACAGTGCGCGGTCGAGCTCCGCGCGATCATGAACCTCAACTAAAACATCAAGTGCGTTCTCATAAGCCATTACAGAAAGGTCACGTGCCGCAGCGTCATCTAGTGCGGCCATGATCAGCAGGATGCAGTCGGCGCCGAGGACGCGGCTCTCTACGACCTGATAGGGGTCGAGAATGAAGTCCTTGCGCAACACCGGCAGAGAGCAGGCCGCGCGGGCGGCCCGCAGATCGTCATCGCTGCCCTGAAAATACGGACTGTCGGTCAGCACCGACAAGCAGGCGGCGCCGCCTGCCTCGTAGGCCTGCGCCAACGCCGCCGGGTCAAAATCCGCGCGGATCAAGCCGCGGCTCGGGGAGGCTTTCTTGATCTCCGCGATCAGGCCATAGCGATGCCGCGCAACTGCTCGCTCAAGTGCTGCCGCGAACGGCCGCGGTGGCGGCGCCCCGGCCAACCGCGCCCGCAGTGCCGCTTCGGGCTGTGCTGTCTTGCGGCGCGCGATATCGGCCCGCTTCGCGGCGCAGATCTCGGCGAGAACGTCAGCCATTCGCGGCACTCTGATTGGTTGCCGCAACGAGTCGGTCGAGGGTCTGCTGCGCCGAACCGCTGTCGATGGCCTGCGCCGCGACGTCGGCGCCGGCGCGCAGGCTTTCGGCGCGTCCCGCGACAACCAGCGCGGCGGCGCTGTTGAGCAGCACGACATCGCGCAGCGGGCCGTGCGCGCCGCCCAGCAGCGCGCGCATCAGCGCGGCGTTTTGGGCGGGCTCGCCGCCCTTGAGATCATCTTTAGCAGAACGCTTTAGGCCGGCTTCTTCAGGTATCACATCAAACTGGATGACTTTGCCATCAATGTACTCGGCCACTTTCGTGGTTCCCGCGGTGGTCAGTTCATCGATGCCGGCGCCATGCACTACCCAGGCGCGCTTAGCGCCCAACCGGCCCAACACCTCGGCCATCGGCACCACCCATTCCGGCGCAAACACGCCGACCAGCTGACGGCGCGCGCCCGCCGGGTTCGACATCGGGCCCAGCAAGTTGAAGATGGTGCGGGTGCCAAGCTCGACCCGGGTCGGGCCGACATGGCGCATCGCGCTGTGGTGGCGCGGCGCCATTAGAAAGCCGATGCCGATCTCCCACAGGGAGCGGCGCACGACGGCCATATCGGCATCGATATTGACGCCGAGCGCGGTCAACACATCGGCCGAGCCCGAGCGGGAGGACAGGGCGCGGTTGCCATGCTTGGCGACCGGGACGCCGCACGCCGCGACCACGAGCGCGGCCGCGGTCGAGATGTTGAAGGTGCCGGAGCTGTCGCCGCCGGTGCCGCAGGTGTCGATCGTACCGGGCGGCGCGTCGATCGTCAGCGCCTTGGCGCGCATGATCCGCGCCGCCCCCGCAATCTCGTCGACTGTCTCGCCGCGCACCCTGAGGGCCATCAGGAACGCCCCCATCTGCGACGGCGTCGCATTGCCGCTCATGATGATGTCAAACGCGGCCTCGGCCTCGCTTTCCGAAAGGCTTCTGCCGGTCGCCACCTGAGCGAGCAACGGTCGCAGGTCACTGATTGGCGCGGCGGTCATCGGGAGGTGCTCCGTCTCATGTTCTCTATATATCAGGCTCGGCGGGCGGACGGAAACCGAGGGCATTGCGGCGATTGCGATCGGGCGGCATGGCTGATACGATGAAGCCTATGCGTACTAACATGCATTCAGCCAATTGGTGGTGGCCCGTCTAACCCGGGCGGCCACGATTCCGTTTTACTGTGGGCCGCCGCGGAGCACCGGGCGGCTTTCGCTTTTCGTGGGCGACGGCTTCCAGGATCTCCGAGGCGACGCGAACCGGAGGATCCCGTGCAGCGCATTAGCTACGAGACCAAGGGCGGCATCCGCATCCAGCGCGAAATCGTCGTGCAGTCCTACAGCCCGGCCGATACCGCGCTGGCTGACCGGCTCGACCACCGGCGCGGCGTCTTGTTCTCGTCGAGCTTCGAGTTTCCCGGCCGCTACACGCGCTGGGACATGGGTTTTGTCGATCCGCCGCTGGCATTGACCGCGCGCGGTCGAGACTTCGCGATCGAGGCGCTTAACGCGCGCGGAGAGTTGTTGCTGGGAGCGGTCGCCGAGTGTCTCGCGAGGCTGCCGGCCGCGGTGATCCGACGCCTAGACGCGGGGCGCCTCGATGGCACGATCCGCGACAGCGACACCCGCTTTCCGGAGGAGCAGCGCAGCCGTCAGCCGAGTGTGTTTTCGCTGTTGCGCGCGCTCGGCGACCTGTTTGCCAGCCCGCAAGACGAGCATCTGGGGCTGTACGGGGCGTTCGGCTACGATCTCGTCTTCCAGTTCGAGCCGATGCCGCTCCGCCTGCCGCGCCCAGCCGATCAGCGCGATCTCGTGCTTTATCTGCCGGACGAGATCCTGATTGTCGACCATATGCGGCAGCAGGCCGCGCTCCATCGCTACGAGTTCGAGGTCGGCGGCCGCTCGACGCACGGCCTGCCGCGCGCCACGCCGGACGCGCCCTATCGCCTTGATCCCGAGCATGCCGCCCGGCCGCGCACCAGCGACCACGCCAAGGGCGAATACGCCAAGCTGGTCGAGCGCGCCAAGAAGTCGTTCGTGCGCGGTGATCTGTTCGAAGTGGTCTGCGCACAACTGTTCGCCGAAGGCTGCGCCGACCCGCCGAGCACGGTGTTCCAGCGGCTGCGGCAGGCCAATCCGGCGCCCTATGGGTCGCTGGTCAATCTCGGAGAGGGTGAGTTTCTGGTCTCGGCTTCGCCCGAGATGTTTGTCCGGGTCGAGGGCAGGCGGATCGAGACCTGCCCGATTTGCGGCACGATCCGGCGCGGCGCCGATGCGCTCGAGGACGCCGACCGCATCCTCGAACTGCTCAATTCGAAAAAGGACGAGAGCGAATTGACGATGTGCACCGATGTCGACCGCAACGACAAGTCGCGGGTCTGCGTCGCCGGCAGCGTCAAGGTGATCGGCCGCCGCCAGATCGAGATGTATTCGCGGCTGATCCACACGGTCGATCACGTCGAGGGGATGTTGCGCCCCGAATTCGACGCGCTCGACGGCTTCCTGTCGCATGCCTGGGCGGTGACCGTGACCGGGGCGCCGAAGCTGTGGGCGATCCGCTTCATCGAGGCGGAGGAACGCTCGTCGCGGCGCTGGTATGGCGGGGCGATCGGGCGCCTGACCTTCGACGGCAACATGAATACCGGCCTGACGCTGCGCACGATTCGTATGCAGGACGGCATCGCCGAGACCCGGGTCGGCGCGACGCTGCTTTACGACAGCGACCCCGAGGCCGAGGAGGAGGAGACCGAACTGAAGGCCGCCGCGCTGTTCGCCGCGATCGGCGGTGGGCGGCGGGCTGCGCCGGTCGCCGCGGCCGCGAGGCGGCAAGCCGGCATCGGCCGCAATGTGCTGCTGATCGATCACGAAGACTCGTTCGTCCACACGCTGGCCGGCTACCTGCGCACGACCGGGGCCGATGTTGTGACGCTGCGCCACGATTTCGCGCGGGCTGAGCTGCGGGACGGGCTCGCCCCCGATCTCGTCGTGCTGTCGCCCGGGCCGGGCCGACCGGACGATTTTGCGATGAAGGAGACGCTCGACCTGCTGCTCGCGCGGCATATCCCGATGTTCGGCGTGTGCCTCGGGCTACAGGGCATCGTCGAATATTTCGGTGGCTCGCTCGGCCTGCTCGACGTGCCGATGCACGGCAAGCCGTCGGTGGTGCGCACCCTGCCGAGCCGGCTGCTGCGCGGCCTGCCCGAGCGCTTCACGGTCGGCCGCTATCACTCGCTCTATGCGCTGCGCGAGCGGTTGCCCGCGGTGCTGGCAGTCGCGGCCCAGACCGAGGCGGACGGCGTGATCATGGCAATCGAGCACGCCTCATTGCCGATCGCGGCGGTGCAGTTTCATCCCGAAATCGGTGATGACCTCGCCGGGCGAGGTCGGTCTGCCGATCCTGGAGCGGGCGCTGGCGCTGTTGTGCGAGAAGGCACAGGCGGCGCAATAACCCCGCTGCCAGCGCCGCGGGCTAGCGTCAGAACATCCGGTCGAGCGCATCGCGCTTGATCTCGACCGGGAAGCGCCGCCGCAGCGCCTCGGTGAGCTCGCTGGCAACGTCGAGCTTGGTTTCGTCAGCCTGCTGCTGCGACAGTTTTTCGGCCTCGGCAGCGGGCACCGTTTCCAGCGCTTGGATCGTCTTCAGCTGCGCCGTGTAGGCACCGGTCGCATCGCTGGCGCTGACGACATCGCCCGGTTTGGCCGCGAACAGCTTGGCGACCAGCGTCGGCGGAAAGCTCTGACCGGGCTGCACGGTGCGCGACAGAGTTACCGCGGCAAGCAATGTGAACCCTTTGGCGCCCGCCGCCTTGGCCAACGGCAGCTCGGGGGTGACCGCCTTGGCGAGTGCCTTCTCCTGTTTGATCGCCGCCTCTCGCTTCTGCTCGGCCTGCCAGGCGGCGATGGCCTTGTCCTTGACCTCAGCGAGCGGTCTTTCCGCCGGCGGGGTGATCTTGTCGACATGGACGGCGAAGATCGCGCCGTCCTGGGTGTCGGTGACGCGGCTGGTTTGGCCTGCATCGGTTGCGAACACCGTCTTGATGATCTCGTCGGACCCGACCGGCAGTTTGACCGGCTTGCCGTCGCGGCCCAGGCCGCCATTGTCGGCAGCGGCGACATTCGTCACCTTCAGCCCGTATTTCGATGCGACCTCGGCGAGGTTGGCGCCGCCGGCCAGCGCGTCGTCGGCCTGGTTGCCGATCTTGTCGAGCCGATCGACGGCATCGCGCAGCTTCACCTCGTCCTCGATCTTCGACTTGACCGCCGCAAAGCTCTGCGTCGCCGCCGGCTCGATCTTGACGACGCGCAGGATGTGCCAGCCGAGCGGCGTCTTGATCGGCTGGCTCGGCTGATTGAGCTGCAAATCGAAGGCAACGTCGCCCAACTCGTGCGGGATCTCTTTGCGGGCGAGCAGGCCGAGGTCGATCGTGTCCGGGGTCATGCCGGCAATCGTCGTCGCGACCTCCTTCCAATCCTTGCCGGCCTTCAACGCGGCCTCGGCTTCTTTGGCCTTGTCTTCGGAGGGCGCGAGGATCTGCTGGATGTCGCGCTTCTCGGGGGTCGCGAACTCGTCCTGCCGCTGGTCATATTCCTTGCGCAGCCGGTCCTCGGGGATCGCGCCCTTTTCCGTCAGTTCGGCGGGCGACAGGCTCGCCAAGGCGAAGCTGCGGTATTCGGGCGCGCGGAACAGGTCGGGATGCGCCTCATAGAACTTGTTCAGCTCGGCCTCGCTCGGCTGGCCGACGTCGGTGACGGCGGCGGCCGGGAAAGCGACGATGTCGGCGACACGCTTTTCATTGCGGTAGCGGTAGAGAACATCGACCACCGGCCGCGGCGCCTCGACCCCGGCGGTCAGCGCCTGCACCAGGTCGGCGCGCGGGATATCGCGCCGCAGCCGGGCCACCAACTGGTCTTCGCTCAGGTGGTTCATCGTCAGCACCTGCGCGAACATCTGACGGTTAAACTTGCCGTCCGGCCCGCGAAACGCCGGGTTGTCGTAGATTGCGCTGCGGATCACGTCATCGGAGAGCCGCAGGTCGAGCCGCTGGGCTTCCTGGTCGAGCAGGCTGCGGTCGATCAGTTGTCCGAGCACCCGATCGACGATGCCGAACTGCTTGATCTGCTGCTGGTCGAAGGCGGCGCCGAACTGCGCGCGCAGCCGCTCCAGGGTCGGCTGCAATGCCTGTTGCAGCTCTTCGGCCCGGATATCGTGGTCGCCCACCGTGGCGATGACCGTATCGGGCGAATGCTCCTGGTAGTAGGGCGAACGCGTATAGATACCCCAGAAACCGAAGGAAACGATCAGCAACGCAAATAGAACCTTGACGATTATGGAGCCCGCTCGAGTGCGGATCGCTTGCATCATGGCGTGAAACGCTCGCTTCTTGGGATCGGACCCGGCGCCGCGTGGCAGTTGCCTCGTCCGTGCCGGCGGTCGGTTGACCTCCGCGGACCCCGATGTGATCGTAGGCGCGACCATAGACAGGGCCAAGCGGGGCCGCAACAACAGCCGGTGCCGGCGCTGCGCCGCGCGGGAGAATGGAAATGCCTGAACGAAAACGACTTGTTGCCGGCAACTGGAAGATGAACGGGCTGCGCGCCGACGGAATGGCGCTGGCGCAAGCCGTCGCGGAGCGGGCGCGGGAACCGCACGCCTGCGACCTCCTGGTGTGTCCGCCTGCCACCTTGGTCGCCGCGGTCGGCGCGGCGCTCGCCGGCAGCGGTGTCGCGCTCGGCGGGCAGGATTGCCACGCCGCTGCCGCCGGCGCATTCACCGGCTCGATCAGCGCGGAGATGCTGAAGGATGCCGGCTGCAGCCACGTCATCCTCGGCCATTCCGAGCGCCGGCACGGGCTCGGCGAGAGCGATGCCGATGTTCGGGCCAAGACTGAGGCGGCATGGCGCGCCGGGCTCGTCGCGATCGTCTGCGTCGGCGAAACACGGGCCGAACGCGAGGCCGGACGGGCAGTGTCGGTGGTCGCGGGCCAGCTCGCCGGCTCGCTGCCGGAAGGGGCCGGGGCCGAGCGACTGGTCGTCGCCTATGAGCCGGTGTGGGCGATCGGCACCGGGCTGACCCCGACGCTGGCCGACATCACCGAGATCCACGCGGCGATCAGCAGCCGCATCCCGGCCGGCACGCGCATCCTCTACGGCGGCTCGGTCAACCCGAAAAATGCCGCCGAGATTCTGGCGCTCGCCGAAGTCGACGGCGCGCTGGTCGGCGGCGCCAGCCTCAAGGCCGAGGATTTCTGGGCAATCGCCAAGGCCTGCGGGTGACGCTGCAGCGGATTGCCGGCCGAATGTAGCGGCAAATTGAGACGCGCGCGCGCGCCGCTAGCCAGCGGCGGCCGAAGAGCTTACATAACGCCGCAATCTCCAAAAGCACCGCGATGCCGCTCAGCCGATGATCATTCTTTTGTTTGTCGTCCATGTCTTGATCGCGCTCGCGCTGGTCGGCGTCGTGCTGCTGCAAAAGAGCGAGGGTGGCGCGCTCGGCATGGGCGGCGGCGGCATGTCCGGCTTCATGACCGGGCGCTCGACCGCCAATCTGCTGACCCGCACGACGGCGATCCTGGCGGCCCTGTTCTTTGCGACCAGCATCCTGCTTGTAGTGCTGAGCAACGCGACCCACGCGCCGCGCTCGATCATCGACCAGGGCGGGCCGGTGCCGCTTGGGCCGGCCGCGCCTGCCGCCCCCGCGGCGCCGACCGCACCGGCGCCCGCCGGTGCTGCCGCTCCCACGCAGCCTGCAACGCCCGCCGCGCCGCCGGCCAAGTAGGAGCGCCCGCGACTCGCCTCGCGCGAGCGACCTCGCCACGGCAGCCATACCGTCCCGGGCGGCATCCCGCTTACAGCGGCGACCGGGCAACTCAAGCTGAGCCGACAATTGCGGGGCGCGCCATCGATGACGCAGTTTCAGTTGGGACGCCGACGATGCTTGCTATACACTGAAGGTCCATGACGCGGTTCATCTTCATCACCGGCGGCGTGGTGTCCTCTCTCGGCAAGGGTCTGTGCTCGGCGGCGCTCGGCGCGCTGCTGCAGGCGCGCGGATTCCGGGTGCGCCTGCGCAAGCTGGACCCCTATCTCAATGTCGATCCCGGCACGATGAGCCCCTATCAGCATGGGGAAGTCTTTGTGACCGATGACGGTGCCGAGACCGACCTCGATCTCGGCCATTACGAGCGCTACGTCGGCGTCGCCGCACGCAAGAGCGACAGCGTGACCACCGGCCGTATCTACTCGACCGTGATCGGCCGCGAGCGGCGCGGCGAATATCTCGGCGCGACGGTGCAGGTGATTCCGCACGTCACCGACGCGATCAAGGAATTCATCACCGCCGACCTGGGCGACGAGGATTTCGTGCTGTGCGAGATCGGCGGCACGGTGGGCGACATCGAGGGCCTGCCGTTTCTCGAAGCGATTCGCCAGCTCGGCAACGAACTCGGGCGCGAGCGGGTCATGTTCGTGCACCTGACGCTGGTGCCGTGGATCAACTCGGCCGGCGAGTTGAAGACGAAGCCGACCCAGCATTCGGCAAAGGAATTGCTCGGCCTCGGCATCCAGCCCGACATCCTGTTGTGCCGCTGCGAGCGGCCGATCCCGGAGGGCGCGCGCAAGAAGATCGCGCTGTTCTGCAATTTGCGCGAATCGCGGGTCATCCCGGCAATCGACGTCGATACGATCTACGCTGTGCCCGCCGCCTACCATGAAGAGGGCTTCGACCGCGAGGTTTGCGCCCATTTCGGGGTGGAGGCGCCGGAGCCCGACCTGTCGCGCTGGGACAGCGTCGTCAATCGCATCCGCCGCCCCGAAGGCGAGGTCACGATCGCGATCGTCGGCAAGTACACGCACCTGCTCGACAGCTACAAATCACTGGCTGAGGCGATGACGCATGGCGGCATCGCCAACAACGTGCGAGTCAAGCTCGACTGGATCGATTCGGAGGTGTTCGAGGCGGAAGCGCGAGGCGGTGCATCAATTGGAGGGGGTGCATGCGATCCTCGTGCCGGGCGGGTTTGGCGAGCGCGGCACCGAGGGCAAGATCGAGGCGGCGCGCTTCGCCCGCGAAAGGCAGGTGCCCTATTTCGGCATCTGCTTTGGCATGCAGATGGCGGTGATCGAGGCGGCGCGCCATCTCGCCAAGCTGACCGGCGCCGGCTCGACCGAGTTCGGCGCCTGCGCCCACCCGGTGATCGGGCTGATGACTGAGTGGGTGCGGGACAACGAGATGGAGCAGCGCGGCGTCGACACCGATCTCGGCGGCACGATGCGGCTGGGCGCCTACGACGCGGTGCTCGACCCCGAGAGCCGGGTTGCCGAGATCTACGGCACGACCCGCATCAGCGAGCGCCACCGCCACCGCTACGAGGTCAACATCGCCTATCGCGACTCGCTCGAAGCGGCGGGCCTGCGCTTTTCCGGCATGTCACCGGACGGGCTGTTGCCCGAAATTGTCGAGATCCCGGACCATCCCTGGTTTGTCGGCGTGCAGTTCCATCCCGAGCTGAAATCGCGCCCGTTCGAGCCGCATCCGCTCTTTACCTCGTTCGTCAAGGCCGCCGTCGACCAGTCGCGGCTGGTGTGAGGTCGCAGCCATGCAACCACGTCACGTCACGATCGGCGACATCACGCTCGGCAACGACCTGCCGCTGGTGCTGATCGCCGGCCCCTGCGCGCTCGAAAGTCGCGGGCACGCGCTTGAGATGAGCGCGGCGTTGGCCGAGATAACGGAACGGCTCGGCATCAAGCTCATCTACAAGACGTCGTTCGACAAGGCCAACCGCACCTCGCTGTCGGGCGCGCGCGGGATCGGCTTCGACAATGGCCTGCCGATCCTCGCCGAGATCCGCGAGACGCACGGCTGCGCGGTGTTGACCGATGTGCATCTGCCCGAGCAATGCGCGCCGACCGCAGCAGCGGTCGACGTGTTGCAGATCCCAGCCTATCTGTGCCGCCAGACCGATCTGCTGGTCGCCGCCGCCCGCACCGGTAGCGCGATCAACGTCAAGAAGGGCCAGTTTCTTGCGCCCTGGGACATGCAGCATGTCGCCGGCAAGATCGCCGGCAGCGGCCCAAATGGACAAAAGAACGAGCGCATCCTCTTGTGCGAGCGCGGCGTCAGCTTCGGCTACAACACGCTGATCTCCGACATGCGGTCCCTGCCGGTCTTGGCCGAGACCGGCTATCCGGTGGTGTTCGACGCGACCCATTCGGTGCAGCAGCCGGGCGGGCAGGGCGGCAAGAGCGGTGGCGAGCGCCGCTTCGTCGAGACATTGGCGCGCGCCGCCGTGGCGGTCGGCGTCGCCGCCGTCTTCATCGAAACCCATGAGGACCCCGACCGCGCCCCCTCCGACGGCCCCAACATGGTGCCGCTCCGGGCGCTCCCCGGGCTGCTCGAAACCCTGATCGCCTTCGACCGCCTGGCCAAAGTCAGGCCGACCGGGGCGGCGTCCGACCGGTAGATCGGCCTTGCGGCACCGAGATTGCTTCGCGGCGCACGCTACGACAGCCCCAGTTGGCATTGCGAGAAATGCGGCGACAACGCAATCTCGCCGTCACGCTGCCACTCTCGGAGAGCCCGATGACCGACATTGCCGACATCCATGCCCGCGAAATTCTCGACAGCCGCGGCAATCCGACCGTCGAGGTCGAGGTGACGCTCGACTCGGGTGCGATGGGCCGCGCCGCGGTGCCTTCGGGCGCCTCGACCGGGGCGCATGAGGCGGTCGAGAAGCGCGACGGCGGGGCGCGCTATGGCGGCCGCGGCGTGTTGCAGGCGGTCGATGCGGTCAACGGCGAGATCTTCGACGCGCTGTCGGGCTTCGACGCGGCCGACCAGCTCGCGATCGACCGCACCCTCATCGCGCTCGACGGCACGCCGAACAAGGGCCGCCTCGGCGCCAACGCGGTGCTCGGCGTCAGCCTCGCCTGCGCGAAAGCCTCGGCCGTCGAGCTCGAACAGCCGCTCTACCGCTATGTCGGCGGGGTCTTCGCCCGCACGCTGCCGGTGCCGATGATGAACATCGTCAATGGCGGGGTGCACGCGGACAACCCGATCGACATCCAGGAATTCATGATCATGCCGGTTGGCGCGCCGAGCGTGACCGACGCGATTCGCATGGGCTCGGAGATTTTTCACACGCTGCGCAAGAAGCTGCACGATGCCGGGCACAACACCAATGTCGGCGACGAGGGCGGCTTTGCGCCGAACCTGGCGTCGGCCGACGCGGCGCTCGGCTTTGTGATGCAGGCGATCGAGGCGGCCGGCTATCACCCCGGCGACGACGTCGTGCTGGCGCTCGACCCTGCCTCCACCGAGTTCTACCGCGACGGCAAATACCATCTCGATGGCGAGGGCAAGGTACTCGATGCCGCGGGCATGGTTGCCTACTACGCCGATCTCGTCGCCCGCTACCCGATCGTGTCGATCGAGGACGGCATGGCGGAGGACGATTGGGACGGCTGGGCGCTGTTGACCCAGACGCTGGGCGCCCGGATCCAACTCGTCGGCGACGATGCGTTTGTGACCAATCCGCAGCGCCTCCGCGACGGCATCGCGCGCGGCGTCGGCAACGCGCTATTGGTCAAGGTCAACCAGATCGGCACGCTGTCGGAGACGCTCGACGCGGTCGAGACGGCGCTGCGCGCCGGCTACGGCGCCGTCTTCTCGCACCGCTCGGGCGAGACCGAGGATGCGACGATCGCCGATCTCGCGGTTGCGACCAATTGCGGGCAGATCAAGACAGGCTCGCTGTCGCGCTCCGACCGGCTGGCCAAATACAACCAGCTGATTCGTATCGAGGAAGAACTGGGCGAATCGGCCCTCTATCCGGGTCGCGCGGTGCTTAGGCGGTAAGCCCCCGGCCTCTCGCGGCCATCAGGGTGAGAGGCAGAGGAGGAATCCTCCGGCGGCGGCGGCGGTTTACTTTGGCGGCAAATATTCGGGAGCATTGACCGCGGCATCTTTGCGTGATTCTCTTGCAGCATGATCGTGCTGCGCGAGATGCGCCGGCGGGCGAAGGTGTTGATCGGGCCGTTCCTCGGGATGGCCCTGACCGGCTATTTTGCCTACCACCTCGTCGAGGGGGATCGGGGCTTACGCGCCTGGGTCCGCCTGACGGCGGAATTGCACCTCGCCAAGGAAAACCTGTCGGCAGTCGAGACCGAACGCGCCGAACTGGCTCACAGGGTCGCACACATGCGGCCCGATCACGTCGATCCCGATCTGCTGGACACCGCAGGTCCGCAAGACCCTCGACGTCGTCAAGCCTGACGAGATTGTGATCATGACGCCGCCGGAGCGGCGCTGATCCTCCGCTGCCCGGTGCGGCTTTTTTGCCGCTTTTCCGGATCGGCGGCTGCTCCCGAGCAATCCGGCGGTCGATGGCCGCGAGGTTGCAAACAACGGGATTTGACCCCATGCTTCGGGGGCAGCCCCGGAGGAAGCCAGATGGCAGTCAAGCGCAAGGCCAAGGCGGCGGAGGCCGCCGAGCCTCACGTTACGCCCGACGCGCTCAAGCGTTATTACGCCGACATGCTGCTGATCCGTCGCTTCGAGGAACGCGCGGGACAGATGTACGGGATGGGGCTGATCGGCGGCTTCTGCCATCTCTATATCGGCCAGGAGGCGGTCGTCGTCGGCATGCAGGCGGCGCTCCAGGAGGGCGACACGATCGTCACCTCCTATCGCGACCACGGGCATATGCTGGCCTGCGGCATGGACCCCAAGGGGGTGATGGCCGAACTGACCGGGCGGCGCGGCGGCTATTCGCACGGCAAGGGCGGCTCGATGCACATGTTCAGCCCGGAAAAGAATTTCTTCGGCGGCCACGGCATCGTCGGCGCGCAGGTGCCGATCGGCACCGGTCTCGGCTTTGCCCACCGCTATCGCGACGACGGACGGATCTCGGTGACCTATCTCGGCGACGGCGCGATCAACCAGGGCCAGGTGTACGAAAGCTTCAACATGGCCTCGCTGTGGAAGCTGCCGGTCGTCTACGTGATCGAGAACAACCGCTACGGCATGGGCACCTCGGTCAACCGCGCCTCGGCCCGCACCGACCTGTTTCATCGCGGCATCGCCTACGGCATTCCCGGCGAGCAGGTCGACGGCATGGATGTCGTGGCGATCCACGAGGCAGGGCTCGCCGCGGCCGAGCACGCCCGCTCCGGCCAGGGGCCGATCATCCTCGAGATGCTGACCTATCGCTACCGCGGCCACTCGATGTCGGACCCGGCAAAATACCGCAGCAAGGAGGAAGTCGACCGGATGCGCACCGAGCACGATCCGATCAGCCATCTGCGGCAGCGTCTGATCGAGGAGTACGGGGCCGACGACAGCGAATTGAAGCGGATCGAGCGGCGTGCGCGAGACCTTGTCGTCGAGGCGGCGCAGTTCGCCCAGGACTGCCCGGAGCCGGACCCGAGCGAATTGTGGACCGACGTGCTGGCCGAAGCTTAGAAGTGGCGACACGAGCCGCGAGCGGATGCAGTTCCGCGTGGGACGCCGAGGAACGGAATGGCTAGCGAAGTGCTGATGCCGGCGCTGTCGCCGACGATGACCGAGGGCAAGATCGCCCGCTGGATCAAGAACGAGGGCGACACCGTCAGGGCCGGCGACGTCCTGGCGGAAATTGAGACCGACAAGGCGACGATGGAGGTCGAGGCGGTGGATGAGGGCGTGCTTGCCAGGATTGTCGTTCCGGAAGGCACTGATCACGTCGCGGTCAACACGCCGATCGCGCTGATCGCCGAGAACGGCGAAGATGTCGGCGCGCCGACCGCCAAGGCGGTACCGGCAAAGGCGCCGCCTGTGGCGGCGAGGCCGCAACCCGCTGTGGCCAAATCGGATTTGCCGGCGCACGCCGCTCCCTCTCTCTCACCCGAAGAATATGCCGGCAAGACGACGACAATGACGGTGCGCGAGGCGTTACGCGACGCGATGGCCGAGGAGATGCGGCGCGATCCGAACGTGCTATTGCTCGGCGAGGAGGTCGCCGAATACCAGGGCGCCTACAAGGTCAGCCAGGGGCTGTTGCAGGAATTCGGCCCGCGTCGGGTGATCGACACGCCGATCACCGAGCAGGGCTTTGCCGGCCTCGGTATCGGCGCCGCGTTCGCCGGCCTCAGGCCGATCGTCGAGTTCATGACCTTCAACTTCGCGATGCAGGCGATGGATCAGCTGGTCAACTCGGCCGCCAAGACGCGCTACATGTCGGGCGGTCAGATGTCGGCGCCGATCGTGTTTCGCGGCCCGAACGGCATCGCTTCGCGCGTCGCGGCGCAGCATTCGCAGTGCTATGCCAGCTGGTACGCGCATGTCCCCGGGCTGAGGGTCGTCGCGCCCTATACCGGCGCCGACCACAAGGGGCTGCTCAAATCGGCGATCCGCGACCCCAATCCGGTGATTTTCCTGGAGCACGAGCTGGTCTACGGCGAGAGCTTTGCGGTGCCCGACGATCCGGAATACCTGGTACCGATCGGCAAGGCGCGCATTGCCCGGGCCGGCGAGCATGTCACGATCGCCGCCTTCTCGCGCATGGTGAAGCTCGCCTTGCAGGCCGCCGACGAGCTTGAAAAGGCCGGGATTTCGGCCGAGGTGATCGACCTGCGCTCGTTGCGGCCGCTCGATGTCGCGACCATTACCGCGTCGGTCAAGAAGACGAGCCGCATCGTCACGGTCGAGGAAGGCTGGCCGTTTGCCGGGATCGGCGCCGAGATCGCCGCGACGATCATGGAGCAATGCTTCGATTGGCTCGACGCGCCGCCGAGGCGGGTGACCGGCAAGGACGTGCCCTTGCCCTATGCCGCCAATCTCGAACGCCTTGCCGTGCCGCAGGTCGAGGACATCGTCGCCGCGGCGCACGAGGTGGCCTACCGGTAGAAGCGGCGGCCCCCGAGGTTGCAATAAATGTTCGTCATAATCGGGCTTGCTCCGAGCGTCCACGCCGTCGCCGCTCGGCTCGTGGATGGCCGGGTCAAGCCCGGCCATGACGGGACTGGGGTGGCGGGAGAAGGATAGTCGATGCCGATCGAAATCCGCATGCCGGCGCTGTCGCCGACGATGACCGAAGGCAATCTCGCCCGCTGGCTCAAGAAGGAAGGCGACGAGATTCATTCGGGCGATGTGATCGCCGAGATCGAGACCGACAAGGCGACCATGGAATACGAGGCGGCGGACGAAGGCCGGCTCGGCAAGATCATCGTTCCCGAGGGCGCGCAGGGCATCAAGGTAAACGCGCCGATCGCGCTCCTGTTGGAGGAGGGCGAGGACCCGACGGCGCTCGAAGGCTTCGCATCGCCGCCGCCGACCGCGCCGCCAGTCGCTGCTCCGGCTGCGGCTGTGATATCGGCGCCGAGCAAGCCCGCGCCGGCATCTGCCGCGTCGCCGGCCGCATCCGCGCCGAACGGCCGGGTCTTCGCGAGCCCGCTGGCGCGGCGCATGGCGGTGCATGCCGGCCTCGACCTTGCCGCGATCCGCGGCTCGGGCCCGCAGGGCCGCGTCGTCAAGGCCGACATCGAGGCGGCGTTGGCCGCGCCCGGCGCGCCGCGCGCCGCGCCGCCGCCGATGGCCGCCGCCGTTGCGGCCGCGACACCGGCCGCTTCCGCAGCTCTGTCCGCCGCGGTCTTCGCCAAGGAGCAGGTGTTGGCATTGGCCGGCAACCCGCCCTACACCGAAAGGCCGCATACGGCGATGCGCCGGGTCATCGCCCGCCGGCTCAGCGAATCGAAGCAGACCGTCCCGCATTTCTACCTGTCGGTCGATTGCACGATCGACGATCTGTTGAAGATCCGGGCGGCGCTCAACGCCAAGTCCGAGACCAAGATTTCCATCAACGATTTCGTGGTCCGCGCCGCGGCATTGGCGTTGCGGCAGGTGCCGGCGGCCAATGCGTCGTGGAGCGACGACGCGATCCTGTTGTGGCAGCGGGTCGACATTTCGGTCGCGGTCGCGCTCGACGACGGGCTGATCACCCCGATCGTCAAGTCGGCCGACCAGAAGGGGCTGGCGCAGATCGCGGCGGAGACCAAGGACCTCGCCGAGCGCGCCCGCGCCGGCAAATTGAAGATCGAGGAGTTCCAGGGCGGCACGTTCTCGATCTCGAACCTCGGGATGTACGGCATCCGCGAGTTCGCCGCGGTGATCAACCCGCCGCAGGGCTGCATCCTGGCGGTCGGCGCCGGCGAGCAGCGCCCGGTGGTGCGCGACGGCCAGCTTGCGGTCGCCACGGTGATGACCTGCACCTTGTCCTGCGACCACCGCGTCGTCGACGGCGCAATCGGCGCGCAATTCCTCGCCGCCTTCAAGAAGCTGATCGAAGATCCGCTGACGATGCTGCTGTAGGCCGGAGGCACCAGGGATGGCGGAGAGTTCCTTCGACCTCGTCGTGGTCGGCGGCGGGCCGGGCGGCTATGTCGCAGCGATCCGGGCGGCGCAGCTCGGCATGAAGACCGCTGTTGTCGAGCGCGAGCATTTGGGCGGCATCTGCCTCAACTGGGGCTGCATTCCGACGAAGGCGCTGCTGCGCGCGTCGGAGATCAACCACCTGCTGCACCATCTCGACGAGTTCGGCTTTTCGGCGCGACGATATTTCCTATGACGCGAAAAAGGTCGTCGCCCGCTCGCGCGCCGTCGCCAAGCAATTGTCCAACGGCGTCGCCTACCTGTTGCGCAAGAACAAGGTCACGGTGATCGACGGCGAGGCCCGGCTCGCCGGCAAAGGCAAGCTGGCGGTCGCCAAGGACGGCAAGCGGGTGGCCGATCTCGCCGCCAAGCACATCGTGCTGGCGACCGGGGCGCGGGCGCGCTCGTTGCCGGGGCTGGAGCCGGACGGCAAGCTCGTGTGGACCTACAAGGAGGCGATGGTGCCGGCGGCGATCCCGAAATCGCTGCTGGTGGTCGGATCAGGCGCGATCGGCATCGAGTTCGCCAGCTTCTACCGCGACATGGGCGCCGAGGTCACGGTCGTCGAGGTGCTCGACCGCGTGCTGCCGGTCGAGGACGCGGAAATCTCCGCCTTCGCCCGCAAGAGCTTCGAGAAGCAGGGGATCAAGATCCACACCAGCGCGACGGTGAAGGGCCTGAAGCGGGGCCAGGACACGGTAGCCGCGCAGATCGAGGCGGGCGGCAAGGCGTTCGAGGTCACCGTCGAGCGGGTGATCCTGGCGGTCGGCATCGTCGGCAATGTCGAGGAGATCGGCCTCGAAGGCACCGGCGTGACGGTCGAGCGCAGCCATATCGTCGTCGACCAATGGCTGCGCACCGGCGAACCCGGGATCTATGCGATCGGCGATGTGGTCGGGCCGCCGTGGCTGGCGCATAAGGCGATGCACGAGGGGGTGATCTGCGTCGAGAAGATCGCCGGGGTCAACGATGTGCACCCGCTCGACACGCGCAACATCCCGGCCTGCACCTATTGCCGGCCGCAGGTCGCGAGCGTCGGCATGACCGAACAGGCGGCACGCGATGCCGGCTACGAAGTCAAAGCCGGACATTTCCCGTTCATCGGCAACGGCAAGGCGATTGCGTTGGGCGACCCCGAGGGCATGGTCAAGACCGTGTTCGACGGCAAGACCGGCGAACTCCTCGGCGCGCACATGGTCGGCGCCGAGGTGACAGAACTGATCCAGGGCTACGCGATCGCCAAGACCTTGGAAACGACCGAGGCCGAGCTGATCCGCACGATCTTCCCGCACCCGACGATCTCCGAGACGATGCACGAGGCGGTGCTTGACGCCTATGGCCGGGCCATCCACTTCTAGCGGATGATCGCTCCGACCGCCGCTGCGCCGCTGCGCCATCCCGAGAAGGCGGCGCGGCCGGATAATCCGAGCCCGCGAAAGCCGTCGTGGATCCGCGTCAAGGCGCCGGGCTCGCCCGAATACCATGCGACGCGCCGCCTGATGCGCGACCTCAAGCTCAATACAGTGTGCGAGGAGGCGGGCTGCCCGAACATCGGCGAGTGCTGGAAGGAAAAGCACGCGACGATGATGATCCTCGGCGCCGTGTGCACCCGCGCCTGCACGTTCTGCAATGTCGCGACCGGCCGGCCCGATTTTCTCGATCCGCATGAGCCGAAGCGGGTAGGCGACGCCGTTGCCGCGCTGGGCCTCGCCCATATCGTCGTCACCTCGGTCGACCGCGACGACCTCGACGATGGCGGCGCCGGCCATTTCGCCCGCACCATAGCGGCGATCCGCGCCGCTGCACCCGACACCACGATCGAGGTGCTGGTGCCCGACTTTCTGCACAAGGACGGGGCGATCGAGAGAGTTGTCGCGGCGAAGCCGGACGTGCTCAACCACAATCTCGAAACCGTGCCGCGTCTCTATGCCGAGGTGCGGCCGGGCGCGCGCTATTTCCATTCGCTCAGGTTGCTCGATCAGGCGAAGCGGATCGATCCGGCGGTGTTCACCAAGTCCGGCATCATGGTCGGGCTCGGCGAGGAACGCGCCGAGGTGTTGCAGGTCATGGATGATCTGCGCGCCGCGGCGGTCGATTTCCTGACCATCGGCCAGTATTTGCAGCCGACACCGAAGCACCACAAGATCGCGGAGTTTGTCACGCCGGAGGCCTTCGAGGGGTATCGGCGGCAGGCGCTGGGCAAGGGCTTTCTGATGGCGTCGGCCTCGCCGCTGACGCGCTCCTCCTACCATGCCGGCGAGGATTTCGCCCGGCTCAAGGCGGCGCGCGCTGCTGCGCTCGCGGCAAGGGCCTAACCCGCGCGCGATGCCGACCCATGCCGAGCAGCGCATCCTCCCTTACACGCCGGAGCAGCTCTTTGCGCTGGTCGCCGATGTCGAGCGCTACCCCGAGTTTCTGCCGTGGTGCGTCGGCGCGCGCGTTCGCGAGCGCAAGCCCAACCTGATCGTTGCCGATCTGATCATCGGGTTTCGCATGTTCCGCGAGCGGTTTACCTCACGCGTGACGCTCGACCCGCCGCGCCGCATCGACGTGACCTATAGCGAAGGGCCGTTCCGCTACCTCCACAACCACTGGATCTTCGAGCCGGTAGCGAACGGCTGCCGCATCGATTTTTTTGTCGATTTCGAGTTCAAGTCTCGCATTTTGCAGCGGGTGATCGAGGTGCTGTTCAGCGAAGCCGTGCGACGCATGGTCGCCGCTTTCGAACACCGCGCGCATGATCTGTACGGCGCTCCGACCGGCGGCACCGCGCCAGCCTCGCGGTAGATCGACAGTCGTCACAGTGCATTCGGCATGTCACTCGCCTGACGCTCCGCGCTTCCCCCCCCGACCAATTTGGGGCGGATGCGATGACGGCATAGTAGAACTCGCCGGACGGGCGCCCCGGCGACGGCGGCGCCCGTTTCCGTTCTGGTTTCCGTGCGTCAGTTGGAGAGCGCCTCGTCCCGGAGCATTTCGAGCGCCAGGATTAGAGCCGCCTGGCGGATCTCGGCGCGGTCGCCGGGAAAGATGCGGCGCTCGACGCGGGCCGTGCCGTCCTTGCGCGCCACCCCGAGATAGACGAGGCCGACCGGCTTTTGCGGGGTGCCGCCGCCCGGGCCGGCGACTCCGGTGATCGACACCGCCAGATCGACCCCGGCGCGCGCCACCGCGCCGCGCGCCATCGCGGCGGCGGTCTGGGCGCTAACCGCGCCGTGCGCGCCGATCGTGTCCGGCGGCACGCCGAGCAGCTCCATTTTCGCTTCGTTCGAGTAGGTAACGAAGCCGCGCTCGACAACGTCGGACGAGCCGGCAATCGCGGTCAGCGCCGCCGCGACGAGGCCGCCCGTGCAGGATTTCGGCTGTCGCGACGTGCCAGTGGCGTGTCCGGCACGCGGCCAGAACCGCCTCGGCCAGCGCCAGGGTCTCAGAATCGAACACCGAAAACTCCTTCGCCGATCAACAGCAGCGCCACAGCGTAGAGCGCGGCCACGATGTCGTCGAGCATGATGCCGAGCCCGCCGGCGATGCGCCGCTCGACCGCGCGGGCGGGCCACGGCTTGGTGATGTCGAACAGGCGGAACAAGAGGAACGCGACGGCGTAGAGACGCCAATCGAGCGGCGCTGCGACCAGCACCAGCCATTGCGCCGCCACCTCGTCGATGACGATGAAGCCGGGATCCTCGTGGCCGCTGGCGCGCGCCAGCCGTGCCGCGGCCCACCACCCGAGCGCGAATGTAAGCACGGCCGCGCCGGCCAGGGCGCCGGGGCCGGCGACGGCGCAGATCGTCCAGGCGCAGGGCAGGGCGGCCAGCGACCCCCATGACCCGGGCATTCCCGGCAGCAGGCCGGCGCCAAACCAGGTCGCCGCCAGCGCCGCCGGGTGGCGGAATGGCAGCCCGAGGCGACTCGCGGCAGTCAGAGCGGCAGCCGCACGGTGGCGACGGCCTGCGCGGCAATGCCTTCGCGGCGGCCGGTAAAGCCGAGCCCCTCGGTCGTCGTCGCCTTGACGCTGACCCGGTCCGGGACGATAGCCAGGATCGCGGCGACGCGCTCGATCATTGCCCCCCGATGCGGCGCGATCTTCGGGCGCTCGCAGATCACGGTAACGTCGACCGCGGCGATCGCGCCGCCCCTGTCGCGCACCAGCCCGGCGGCATGGCGCAGGAACGCCTCCGACGCGACGCCGCGCCAGCGCGGGTCGGTCGGCGGGAAATGCATGCCGATATCGCCGGCGCCGATCGCGCCGAGCAGCGCGTCGGTCAGCGCGTGCAGTCCGACATCGGCATCGGAATGGCCGACGAGGCCGGCGCCGTGCGGGATCGCAACACCGCAGATCATGACATGATCGCCGGGTCCGAAGCCGTGCACATCGAAGCCCTGGCCGACCCGCACATCGGCGAGGCGGGATGCCAGCAGGCGCTCGGCGGCGGCGAGATCGTGCGTGGTCGTCACTTTCAGATTGTCCTCGCTGCCGGCGACAACGATCGGCGCGATGCCGGCCGCCTCTGCCACCGCGGAATTGTCGGTCAGGACATACCCGGCGGCGGCGCGGTGCGCCGCCAGGATTGCCGGGAAACGAAAGCCCTGCGGGGTTTGCGCCCGCCACAATCGGCTGCGGTCGACGGTCTCGCGGATCGCGCCGTCCGCCACGAGCTTGATCGTGTCGCCCAATGGCAGCGCCGGAATCGCCGCCGACGCCCGGTCAAGCGCGTCGATGACGCGGTCGATCAGCGCGGTATCGGGAAACGGCCGGGCGCCGTCGTGGATCAGCACCAGCGCGGGCTCGTGCGGGGCCAGCGCCTCGAGGCCGAGCCGCACCGAATCCTGCCGCTCGGCGCCGCCCGGCACCGGCGGCAGCACCGTCAGCCCGGCGATTGCCCGGTGGAATATCGCGCGATCTTCGTCGCGGATCACGACCTGCACGCCAGCGACGCGCGGGTGCGCGGCAAACGCCGAGACGGCATGGTGCAGCACGGTGTCGCCACCGAGCGGAAGGTATTGCTTTGGCAGCGCGCCGCCGAAGCGGGTACCGCGCCCGGCCGCGACAATCAGAGCATAAATCTGTCGCATTGCCGTAAACTAGCCTCGCGGTTGGGAGCATGCCAGCCGGAAGGCGGCCGCGGCATGCGGCGCCGGATGGGTCGAGAGAAGGAAATGCCGGGCGTGATCGGTTTGCAGGCGGCAACGGCATGAACGGCGCACGATCCGGCGCAGTGCCCAATCGCACCTGGATTACCTGCTCGATCATGCTCGCGACGATCATGCGCGGGCTCGACAACACGATCGCGAACGTTGCGCTGGCACATATGCAGGGCAGCCTGTCAGCGAGCCGGGAAGAGATCGCCTGGGTGCTGACCTCCTACATCGTCTCGGTGGCGATCACCATGCCGCTGACCGGCTGGCTGGCCGGCCGTTTGGGCATCAAATACGTGTTCCTGGTCTCGGTCATCGGCTTCACCGTTGCTTCGGCGCTGTGCGGCGCCGCGCAGAACCTGCCGCAGCTGGTCATCTTCCGCGTGTTGCAGGGGATCGGCGGCGCCGCGCTGGCGCCCTTGGCGCAGGCGACGCTGCTGTCGATCAACCCGCCCGAGCGCCACGGCCAGGCAATGGCGCTGTTCGGCACCGGCACGGTGCTGGGGCCGATCGCCGGGCCGGCGCTCGGAGGCTGGCTGACCGACAGTTTCGGCTGGCGATCGGTCTTCTACATCAACGTGCCGTTCGGGATCATTTCGGCGCTCGGCATCGCCTATTTCATTCGCGACAACCGCCGTGCCCACAGCGAAGGCTTCGACTTCTTCGGCTTCGCCACGCTCAGCCTGGCGATCGGCGCGTTTCAGCTGATGCTCGACCGCGGCACGGTCAATGACTGGTTCGCTTCGACCGAGATCGCCATCGAGGCGACGGTCGCCGCGCTCGCGCTCTACCTGCTGGTCGTCCATACCATGACGACGGGCGACCGTTCGTTCCTCAACCGCGAGCTGCTGAAGAACGGGCCGTTTGTCGCCGCCACCGTACTGGCTTTTCTCGTCGGCGTCGTGATGAACGGGACCTTGGCGCTGTTGCCGCTGATGCTGCAGGAGTTGATGGGCTATCCGGTATTGACGACCGGGCTGGTTACCGCGCCACGCGGCATCGGCACGATGATCGGAATGTTTCTCGTCGGCCGCGTGATCAACGTGGTCGACGCCAAAGTGCTCGTGGCGTTCGGGTTTACCCTGATCGCCGTCGCCCTGTGGCAGATGACGCATTTTTCGCTGCAGATGGGGGAGGGGCCGGTGATTGTGTCCGGCCTGATCCAGGGGTTTGGGTTCGGCTGCACCGCGGTGCCGCTCAACATGGTCGCGCTGTCCAATCTGCCGCGCCATATTTTGACTCAGGGGACCGCGATCCGCGGGCTGATGCGCAATCTCGGCGGCAGCGTCGGCATCCCGATCCTGGTCGCCCAGCTGACCGAGAACACCGCGATTGTCCATTCGCGGCTCGTCGAGTACCTGCGGCCGGACAATCCGCTGGCCCAGGCGCCGGCACTCGGCGCCCGGTTCAGCCTCACTCAGCCGGCCGGCATCGCCGCGCTCAACGCCGAGGTGACAAGGCAGGCGTCGATGGTTGCCTATATCGACGATTTCAAGCTGATGACGGTGGTGGCGCTCGCCTCGATCCCGCTCGTGCTGCTGCTGCGCCAACGCCGTGCGCCGGTCGCACGGCCCGCGGCGGCCGACTGAGCGCGGCATGGCTTGGGAGAGGGCCGATGCGTCGGCCGATGTTGCAGCGCAACACGATTTGGGTTAGGATAACTGCCTAAATCTTAAGCATCTTGAGATTATGAGTAATCCGTGGGCATCAATCTCGGTTCCGTGACATTGGCAGACCCGGTCATCCTCGCCCCGATGTCGGGGGTGACCGATCTGCCGTTCCGTCGCGTCGTCAAGCGGCTCGGTTCCGCGCTTGTCGTTTCCGAGATGATCGCCAGCCAGGCAGCGATCCGTGAGACGCGGCAGGCGCTGACCATGGCGCGAAGCTGTCCCGAGGAGCAGCCGATGGCAGTGCAGCTTGCCGGCTGCGAGCCGCGTGTCATGGCCGAAGCGGCGAAGCTCAATGCCGATCGCGGGGCGCAGCTGATCGACATCAATTTTGGCTGCCCGGTCAAGAAGGTCGTGGGCGGTCATGCCGGGTCGGCGCTGATGCGCGACGAGCTGCATGCCGCGCGGCTGCTCGAAGCGACCGTCCGCGCGGTTGACCTCCCGGTCACGCTGAAGATGCGCACCGGCTGGGACGACAACCACCGCAACGCGCCGCGCCTGGCAAAGATCGCCGAATCCTGCGGCATCCGCATGGTTACCGTGCACGGCAGGACGCGCTGCCAGTTCTACGCCGGCGACGCGGACTGGCGGTTCGTGCGCGAGGTCAAGGAGGCGGTGGCGATCCCGGTCATCGTCAACGGCGACATTACCAGCCTTGAAGACGCCGACCAGGCGCTTGCCCTGTCGGGCGCCGACGGGGTGATGATCGGGCGCGGCTGCTACGGCCGCCCGTGGCTGGTCGGCCAGGTCATCGACTGGCTGCGCCATCGGCGGCGCCGCCCCGATCCGCCGCTCGGCGCGCAATACGACATCGTCTGCGGCCATTACGACGACATGCTGAGCCATTACGGCAGCGCCATCGGTATGCGCATCGCGCGCAAGCATCTCGGCTGGTACTCGAAGGGACTGCCGGGGTCCGCGGAGTTCCGCGCCGCCGTTAACCAGGCCGACGAGGTGAGGCGGGTCAAGGCGCTGTTGCGCGCCTTCTACGCACCGCTGATCGAGCGCGAGGCTGCGTGATGATGAGCACGTTGCGCCGCGGCCGGAGCACCGCAACAACGGTGCGCCGGGTGGCCGCCCCCACGCTCGACGCCGCAGTGCTGCTGGCCGCCCTGCCCAATCCGATGCTGGCGCTCGACCGGGCCGGCACGGTGCGGTTCGTCAATCCGGCGGCCGAGCAGTTTTTCGGGGCCAGCGCCGCCGCGCTGCTCGGCAACCCGCTCACCGAATTCATCCAGCCGCAGAGCCCGCTGTTCACTCTTGTCGACGCAGTTTTGCGCGGCGGCGGCTCGATCGCCGAATACGATGTGCCGCTCGAGGGCCCGCGTTTTGCCACCCGCTCGGTGACGATCGAGGGCGCGGCGGCGGGCGAGGGGGCCGACCTCGTCGTACTGACGCTGCACGGGCGCTCCATGGCTGCCAAGATGGACCGACAGCTGACCCATCGCAACGCCGCCCGCTCGGTCACTGCGATGGCGGCAATGCTGGCGCATGAGGTCAAAAATCCGCTCTCCGGCATTCGCGGCGCAGCGCAGCTTCTGGAGCAGGACACCGACGATGCCGGGCGCGAGCTGACTCAGCTGATCTGCGACGAGACCGATCGCATCGTCGCGCTGGTCGACCGCATGGAGGCGTTTTCGGAATATGCGCCGATCACCCGCGACGAGATCAACATCCACGAGGTGCTCGACCGGGTACGCAAGATCGCGCAGTCCGGGTTCGCCCGCGATGTCCGCATCATCGAGGAATACGATCCCTCGCTGCCGCCGGTCCGGGGCGACCGCGACCTGTTGCTCCAGGTGTTTCTCAATCTCGTCAAGAATGCGGCCGAGGCGGTTGCGAGCAGCGGCGGCGAAATCGTGTTGACGACGGCCTACCGCCACGGCCTGCGCCTCGCGGTCCCGGGCGGCGACGGGCGCCGCCATCTGCCATTGATGGTTTCGGTGCTGGATAACGGCAGCGGCATCCCCGAAGACCTCAAACCACACCTTTTTGATCCGTTCGTCACGACCAAGCGGAACGGAACTGGCCTTGGTCTTGCACTTGTCGCGAAGGTGATCGGCGACCACGGCGGCGTCATCGAGTTCGACAGCCAACCCCGGCGCACAGTATTCCGGGTGTTTCTGCCAATCTCTACGCCAGGGGGCGTAACGCCGGCCGGGGACGCGTAATGCGGTAGCGGCTGATGAGTGCGACAATCCTGGTGGCCGACGACGACCGGGCGATCCGCATGGTGTTGAACCAGGCGCTCGCCCGGCTCGGGCATGACGTGCGGTTGACCGGCAACGCAGCAACGCTGTGGCGCTGGATCGCCGACGGCGAAGGCGATCTCGTCATCACCGACGTGATCATGCCTGACGAGAACGGGCTCGACCTGTTGCCGCGCATCCGGCGGGTGCGTCCCGATTTGCGCGTCATCGTCATGAGCGCGCAGAGTACGCTGCTGACCGCGGTGAAAGCGACCGAGCGAGGCGCGTTCGAATATCTGCCGAAGCCGTTTGACCTGCGCGAACTCGTCAGTGTCGTCGAGCGGGCGCTCAGCGCACCGCCCAGCGTGCCCGCTCCGGCGCCGGATGAGGTCGAGGAGCAGCAGCTGCCGCTGATCGGCCGGTCGCCGGCGATGCAGGAGATCTACCGCGCGATCGCCCGGCTAATGGGCACCGACCTGACGGTCATGATCACCGGCGAGAGCGGCACCGGCAAGGAACTGGTCGCCCGAGCCCTGCATGATTTCGGCAAGCGCCGGTCCGGGCCGTTCGTCGCGATCAACATGGCCGCGATCCCGCGCGAGCTGATCGAGAGCGAGCTGTTCGGGCACGAGAAGGGTGCCTTCACCGGCGCCACCGCGCGCAGCATGGGTCGCTTCGAACAGGCCAAGGGCGGCACGCTGTTTCTCGACGAGATCGGCGACATGCCGCCCGAGGCACAGACCCGCCTGTTGCGGGTGTTGCAGGAGGGCGAGTACACCGCGGTCGGCGGCCGCGCGCCAATCCGCGTCGATGTTCGCATCATTGCCGCAACCCACCGCGATCTGCAGCAGCTGATCCGCCAGGGGCTGTTCCGCGAGGATCTGTTCTATCGGCTCAATGTCGCGCCGATCCGCCTGCCGCCCTTGCGCGAACGCAGCTCCGACATTCCCGCGCTGGTGCGCCATTTCGTGTCGCTCGCGGGGCGCGAGGGCCTGCCGATCAAGGCGATCGGCGAGGCGGCGATGGAGCGGCTGCGGCGCTACCGTTGGCCGGGCAATGTGCGCGAGCTGGAAAACCTGGTCCGCCGTTTGGCCGCTCTCTATTCGCAGGAAGTCATCGGCCTCGATGTCATCGAGGCGGAACTGGCCGAGGTCACGCCGACGATCGAGGCGCACGCCGAGTTCAGCGGGCGGCGAGGGGCTTGCGGCCGCGGTCGAACGTCACCTCGCCGATTATTTTGCCGCGCACCGGGGCGCGCTTCCGGCCGCGGGGCTGTATGATCGGATATTGCGCGAGATTGAGCGGCC
This sequence comes from uncultured Alphaproteobacteria bacterium, assembly GCA_963746885.1. Taxonomy (GTDB): domain Bacteria; phylum Pseudomonadota; class Alphaproteobacteria; order ATCC43930; family CGMCC-115725; genus DATARH01. Next base: position 71,010 of record CAVVDM010000007.1, on the reverse strand, counting down.
GCTGATCGTCGCGACCCTGGGGGCGACCCGCGGCAATCAAATCAAGGCAGCCCATCTGCTGGGGCTCAACCGCAACACGCTGCGCAAGAAAATCCGCGAATTGGACATCCCCGTCGTCCGCGGCCTAAAATAGCAGCGTACCGCGCCGCTTGGCCTGTTCCGAATTTCCTCCCGGCAAGCAGCCGCGCGGCGGGTTGCGGCTCGAGGTCGCGTCGGAGCATCGTTCGGCGGCAATGTCTTTAGGAATTGATGGATGAGCCTGGCGCGGCAGGTCCGCACTCGGTCTGGCGGCATCGGCCTGTGGCGGAAGATTGCAATCGCGCTTGCGGCGGCGGCGCTGGCGTCGGGCATCGCGACCTATCTTGCGTTGACCGGCGCGCCGCCGTTCGGGCCGGGCCCGAACGCGGTTCTGACGCTGCTCAATCTCGATCTCGTGCTGCTGCTCGCGCTGGCTGCGCTGGTCGCCAAGCGGCTCGTCCAGGTGTGGGCGGAACGGCGGCGGGGGCTTGCCGGGTCGCGGCTGCAGGTGCGGCTGGTCGGGCTGTTCGGTCTGATCGCGGTCCTGCCGACGATCATCGTCGCGGTGTTTTCCTATTTGTTCTTCAGCTTTGGCATCGAATCCTGGTTCAGCGACAAGGTGCGCACCGCAATCTCGGAATTGGTCGCGGTCGCCGACGCCTACGTCAAGGAGCACCAGCAGGCCATCCGCGCCGACGCGCTGGCGATGGCTGCCGACCTTGACCGTTCCGCCGTCGACCTTGCAGCTCAATCCGCAATATCTCGCACCGATCCTGACCGCCCAGGCGGCGATGCGCGGACTGACCGAGGCCGCCGTCCTCGACCGCAACGGCACGATGCTGGCGCGCACCGGGCTGGTCTTTGCGCTCGGCTTCGAGGATGTCAGCAAGGATGCGCTGCGCCGCGCCAGCCAGGGCGAAGTCGTCATCATGACCGACGACAAGGAAGAGCGGGTGCGCGCGCTGGTGCGGCTCGACGAGTTCAGCGATCTCTACCTCTATGTCGGGCGGTTCATCGAGCCGCGCGTGCTCGCCCATCGCGACGAAACCCATCTAGCAGCCGCCCAATACGAGCGGCTCGAAGGACAGCGCTCGGGTTTCCAGATCACCTTTGCCGTCATCTATATCCTGGTCGCGATGCTGTTTCTCGTCGCGGCGATATCGATTGGCATCCACTTTGCCGCCCAGCTCGCCGACCCGATCAGCCGCCTCGTCGGGGCGGCCGAGCGGGTACGTGCCGGCGACCTGTCGGCGCGGGTTCCCGAAGGAGAAAAGGACGACGAGCTGGTATCGCTAAGCCGCGCCTTCAACCGGATGACCAATCAGATCCAGAGCCAGCAGCGCGAGCTGATCGAGGCCAACCGCCAGCTCGATGAGCGGCGGCGCTTCACCGAGACGGTGCTGACCGGGGTGTCGGCCGGGGTGATCGGGCTCGATCGCGGCGGCCGCATCCATCTTCCCAACCGGTCGGCCTCGGCGCTGCTCGGGATCGATCTCGATCTGTCGATCGGCGATGACCTCGCCGAGGTTGCGCCCGAAATGGCGGGGCTGCTGGAAGCAGTGGCGCTGCGCCCCGATCGGCTGGCCCAGGGCCAGGTGCAGGTGGTCGGCAGCAACAGCACCCGGACCCTGCTTGTGCGGATCGCCGCCGAGCACGACGATGGCGATATCAGCGGGTTCGTCGTCACCTTCGACGACATCACCGAGCTGCTGTCGGCCCAGAGAAAAGCTGCGTGGGCCGATATAGCCCGTCGTATCGCGCACGAGATCAAGAACCCGCTGACCCCGATCCAGCTCTCGGCCGAGCGCCTGCGCCGCAAGTACCTCAAGGATATCAAGAACGATCCCGAGACCTTCCAGATCTGCACCGACACGATCATCCGCCATGTCGAAGATATCGGACGGATGGTCGACGAATTCTCGTCATTCGCGCGGATGCCGGCACCGGTGCTCAAGACCGAGGATTTGGCGACGATCGTCGAGCAGGCGGTGTTTCTCGAACGCACGGCGCATCCCAATATCAGCTTTGAAACCCGGTTTGCCGCGCGGCCGGTTCCGTTGCGCTGCGATGCGCGCCTGGTCGGGCAGGCGGTGATCAATATCGTCAAGAACGCGGTCGAAGTCGATCGAGGGGCGAATCGTCGAAAGCGGGGCCAATCCGCCGGGCCAGATCATCGTTGCGGTGACGGCGAGCGAGCCGGTCAGGGTCAGCATCGAGGACAACGGTAAGGGCCTGCCGCGACAGGACCGCGAGCGCCTGACCGAGCCCTATGTAACGACCCGCGCGAAGGGAACCGGGTTGGGCCTCGCTATCGTGAAAAAGATCATGGAAGATCATCATGGCGAGCTGGTCCTGTCGGATCGGGAGCATGGCGGCGCCCGGGTCGAGCTGGTCTTCGCCGGCGAGGCGCCCGGCGTTTCCCGTGTCGATTCGCCGACAACGCCTGCAGGGTTGAGTTTGGTTAACCATGGCGCATGACATCCTGATCGTAGACGACGAGGCCGACATCCGGATGTTGATCGGCGGGGTGTTGAAGGACGAGGGCTACGCGACGCGCGAGGCCGCCGACAGCGGCGAGGCGGTCGCCGCGATCCAGGCCCGCCAGCCGAACCTCGTGATCCTCGACATCTGGCTGCAGGGCAGCGAGTTCGACGGCATCGACATCCTGCGCCAGCTGCATACCGAGATGCCGTCCGTCCCGGTCGTCATGATCAGCGGCCACGGAACGATCGAGACCGCGGTCGAGGCGATCAAGATCGGCGCCTACGATTTTATCGAGAAGCCGTTCAAGAGCGACCGTCTGCTGCTGGTTGTCGCGCGCGCCATCGAGGCGGCGCAGTTGCGCCGCGAAAATGCCGAGCTGAAGCTGCGTGCCGGCGGCGAGCTCGATCTGGTCGGCGCCTCACCGGCCATCAACCAGTTACGCCAGCAAATCGAGCGGGTGGCGCCGACCGGCAGCCGGGTACTGGTCACCGGCGCGCCCGGTTCCGGCAAGGAGGTGGTCGGCCGCCTGCTGCACGCCCGCTCGCGTCGCGCCCAGGGGCCGTTCGTCCCGGTCAATTGCGCGACGATGCATCCCGACCGGCTCGAGGTCGAACTGTTCGGCTACGAGGCGGCCAACAACGGCGCGCCGCGCAAGATCGGCACGTTCGAGCGCGCCCATGGCGGCACCCTGTTTCTCGACGAGGTTGCCGACATGCCGCTGGAGACTCAGGGCAAGATCGTCCGCGCATTGCAGGAGCAGACTTTCGAGCGGATCGGAGGCACGCGCCGGGTCGAGGTCGATGTCCGGGTCATCGCTTCGTCGAACCGCGAGCTGGCAGCCGAGATCGCAGCAGGGCGCTTCCGCGAGGATCTGTTCTATCGGCTCAATGTCGTGCCGATCCGGGTGCCGCCATTGCGTGAGCGTCTCGAGGACATCCCGCTGCTTAGCCCGGCACTTCATGGCGCGCGGCGCCGACGCGGCGCGGATCGAGACGCCGCGAGTTTGGCGAGGATGCGCTGGCCGCGCTGCAATCCTACACATGGCCCGGCAATGTGCGGCAGCTGCGCAACGTCATCGACTGGCTCCTGATCATGGCGCCGGGCGACGCCAGCGAGCCGGTCCGCGCCGACATGCTGCCCAACGAGATCACCGCGATCGCGCCCTCCGTCGTCAAATGGGACAAGGGCAGCGAGATCATGACCCTGCCGTTGCGCGACGCGCGCGAGGTGTTCGAGCGCGAATACCTGCTTGCTCAGGTCACCCGCTTCGGCGGCAACATCTCGCGCACCGCAGCCTTTGTCGGCATGGAGCGCTCGGCACTACACCGCAAGCTGAAATCGCTCGGGTTGTTCGGCAACGAGCGTGCCCTCAAGGTGGGCACGTGATACGCCGGCCGGCGGCAGGTTGACCACACATGTCCCGCATTGCCTATGTCGCCGGACACTATCTGCCGCATCGCGCGGCGGCGGTGCATATCGAGGACCGCGGCTTTCAGTTTGCCGACGGCGTCTATGAGGTGATCGCGGTCAAAGGCGGGCATCTCGTCGACGAGGCGCTGCATCTTGGGCGGCTGCACCGTTCGCTGAACGAACTGCGCATCGCGCCGCCGATCGGCGATGCAGCTTTCCGGATCGTGCTGCGCGAGGTGGTGCGCCGCAACGGCGTCACCAATGGCATCGTCTATATCCAGCTGACCCGCGGCGTCGCTCCGCGCGACCATGCGCTTTCCGACGGCGGCGAAGCCGACGCTCGTCGTCACGTCGCGGCGCTCACGTCCGCCCGACCCGGGCTTGGCGCGGGACGGCGTTGCCGTCATCACCATCCCAGACATCCGCTGGCAGCGCTGCGACATCAAGACGGTAGCGCTGGTGGCGAATGTGCTCGGCAAGCAGCAGGCCCGGGAAGCGGGAGCTTATGAGGCCTGGCAGGTCGACGCGGACGGGCGGATCACCGAGGGCACGTCGACCAACGCCTGGATCGTCACCACCGACGGCACGGTGGTGACCCGCGCCGCCGACCACGCGATCCTCAACGGCATCACCCGCCTTGCCGTGCTCGACATCATTGCGCGCGAGGGCTACCGCCTCGTCGAGCGGCCGTTCACGGTGGCGGAGGCAAAGGCCGCGCGCGAGGCTTTCCTGACGAGCACCACGGCCGATCTGCTGCCGGTCGTTCGCATCGACGAAGCGTCGATCGGCGATGGCCGGCCCGGGATGTTCGCCGAGCGACTTCGCGCCGCCTATCTGGCGCACGCCGTGGCCGGCTGACAATGACGACCACGGCACTCCGACCGCCGCGCGCGATCCTGTTCGATTGGGACAACACGCTGGTCGACAGCTGGGCAACGATCCACGACGCGCTCAATTTCCTGATGCGGGCAATGGGCAAGCCGGAGTGGTCGCTGGCCGAGACGCGCGAGCGGGTGCGGCTCAGCCTGCGCGAGGCCTTTCCGCTTTATTTTGGCGAACGCTGGGAGGAAGCGCGCGACATTTACCTGAACAGGTTCCGCGAGATCCATCTCGATCGCCTGACCGTGCTGCCCGGCCGCTCGGCGATGCTGCGGCAATTGGCCGGGCAGGGGATCTACCTCGGCATCGTCAGCAACAAGACCGGCGCGTTGCTGCGCCGGGAAGTTGCGCGGCTCGGCTGGGCCGAGATGTTCGGCAGCATCGTCGGCGCCGGCGACGCGCCAGCCGACAAGCCGGCCCCCGATCCGGTCCATCTGGCATTGGCGCCGAGCGGCGTGCCGGCCGGCAGCGAGGTGTGGTTTGTCGGCGACACCGGGGATCGACATGGAATGTGCCTGGAACAGCGGCTGCGTCGCAATTCTGTTAGGCGACGCGGCCGCAATGCCTGGGGAGTTTGCCCGGTTTGCGCCGCGCCTATCGTTTGCCGATGGCGGAAGCCTGTTTCGTATGCTGGAGGGCTTGCGCTTCGACGCCGCGGGCCCATCTTCGTAGGCGATACGGCGCGACCCCGACCTAGCCTGTTTCGCGTTCGAGCCGGTCGCCGCGGCTCCAATAACGATGGGGAGACCACCCATGACAACCGATAAATCTCAAAACGTTCAGGATGTTTTCTTAAACCATGTTCGCAAGAACAAAACTCCGGTAACCGTGTTTCTGGTGAACGGCGTCAAGCTGCAGGGGATCATCACCTGGTTTGACAATTTCTGCGTATTGCTGCGGCGGGATGCGCATTCCCAGCTGGTGTACAAGCATGCGATCTCGACTGTCATGCCGGCACAGCCGATCCAGCTGTTCGAAGGCGGCAAGGAGGCGGGGGAACTCTGAGCCGCAGCGAACCGCCAGAAGCGGCATCGACGAGCCGCGCGCTCGTCGTCCATCCGGCGGCAAAAGCGCCGCCTGCCGGTACCTCCGAAGCACCGAAGCGGTCGCTTGAGGCCCGTCTCGACGAGGCGGTCGGGCTGGCGCGGGCGATCGACCTCGATGTCGTGCGCGCCGAGATCGTACGCATCGCGCGGCCCGTGCCCGCCACCCTGTTCGGCAGCGGCAACGTGGAGACTTTGCGCGGCGTCATCGCCGACAACGAAATCGGACTCGTCGTCGTCGATGCGCCGGTGACCCCGGTGCAGCAGCGCAACCTGGAGCGGCGCTGGCAGGCCAAGGTGATCGACCGCACCGGTCTCATTCTCGAAATCTTCGGCGAGCGCGCTCGCACCCACGAAGGCCGCCTGCAAGTCGAGTTGGCGGCGCTGTCCTATCAGCGCTCGCGGCTGGTGCGCTCGTGGACCCATCTCGAACGCCAGCGCGGCGGCTTCGGCTTTCTCGGCGGCCCCGGCGAGAGCCAGCTCGAGATCGACCGCCGCCTGATTGGCGAGCGCATCGCGCGGCTCAAGCGCGAACTCGATGATGTAAAGCGCACCCGCGCGCTGCATCGCGAGGCGCGCCGGCGGGTTCCTTACCCGGTAGTAGCGCTGGTCGGCTATACCAATGCCGGCAAATCGACGCTGTTCAACCGCCTGACCCGTTCCGAGGTCGGCGCCGCGGACCTGCTATTTGCAACCCTCGACCCGACGATGCGCCGGCTCGACCTGCCGTCGGGACGGAAGGCGATCCTCTCCGACACGGTCGGATTCATCTCCGACCTGCCGACCCATCTGGTCGCAGCGTTCCGCGCCACCCTCGAAGAGGTTACCGAGGCCGATCTCGTGGTTCACGTTCGCGACGCGCATCACCCGGACAGCGCGGCGCAGCGCGCCGACGTGCTCGGCGTGCTTGCCGATCTCGGGCTCGCCGGCCTCACCGAAGACGGCCTCATCGAGGTGTTGAACAAGATCGACCTGTTGGAGGAAAGCGAGCGCGCCGGTCTTCTAAACCAGGCGCAGCGCAACAGCGACGTCGTCGCGCTGTCGGCGGCGACCGGGGAGGGGTGCGACGCGCTGTTGCAACTGCTCGACCATCGGCTCGAGAACGGCGGGCGTCCGGTCCGCCTCGACGTGCCGCTCTCAGACGGCAAGACGCTGGCGTGGATCTACTCGCATGGCGAGGTGTTGGGGCGGCGCGACGATGCCGAAGCGGCCCACCTCTCGGTTCGCCTATCCGACGCCGATCTCGGCCGGCTCAGGCACCGGCAACGGTTGAATTAGGCGGCCGAACCACAGTCGGAAACAGGCCGCGGGTGCCTCTAACCATCTGTCTTTTCGACATTTTCCCATTTCACCTCTTGCCATAGCGCTTCAAGGGCCTCGATATCGCGGCCGACGCCGCGCTCCCTTGCCAGCGCTTCGACCCGGCGGAAACGTCGCTCGAATTTCGCGGTGGCGCGGCGCAGCGCGGTCTCGGGCTCGACCTCCAGTTTACGCGCGAGATTCACGGCGGCGAACAGCAGATCGCCCATCTCCTCCTCCACCCGCGCCGCATCGGCGCCACTATTCAGCTCGGCCTCGATCTCGGCGATTTCCTCGGCGATCTTCGGGATGACCGCGCGCGCGTCCGGCCAATCGAAGCCGGTGCGCGCGGCGCGCCGCGCAATCTTGCCGGCCCGCAGCAGCGCGGGGAGGGCGAGGGCGATCCCGTCTAGGACGCTCTGTGTTGCGCCGGCCGCCGCGCGCTCGGCCGCCTTATGCGCCTCCCACGCCTCATTCTGGGCCGCAACCGATGCAATCTCGGCGTCGCCGAACACATGCGGATGGCGCCGCACCATTTTCTCGGAAATCGCCTCCGCTACGTCGTCGAAGGCGAAATGCCCGGCCTCCTCGGCCATGCGGGCATGGAACACGACCTGCAGCAACAGGTCGCCGAGCTCGTCTTTCAGTGCCGCGAGGTCGGTGCGCTCGATCGCATCGGCGACCTCGTACGCCTCTTCGATCGTGTAGGGCGCGATCGTCGCGAAATCCTGTTCGCGGTCCCACGGGCAGCCGGATTCGGGGTCGCGCAGTTGCGCCATGATCGCGATCAGCCGGTCGATCGGGCGGGTCATCAGCGGGGCCTCCCGAGCTTCATTCGATCCATAAGCCGCAGAGGGGGACATTTCCATCGGACGCTTACGTCCATATGTCGCATAATATATATTATGGAAAATACAGCCTCGACCGCGCCCCGTTACCGCGCCCCGTTGCGGCACGATGGATCACGGGGCGCGCAGTTCGATTGTGAGGCCGTCGCGACCCGGCTCAACCCCTACGGGCAGCTCGGCGCTGAGCTGGCTGTAGTCAAGGCTCTGATCCATATGGGTCAGCACGGCCCGGCGTGGCTGCACACGCGCAATCCAGGCCAAGGTCTTAGCAAGATGGCTGTGCGTCGGATGCGGCTGGCGGCGCAGGCAGTCGACGATCCACAGCTCGAACTCCAGACAACGCCGCAAACGCCGCGTCGTCGAGCGCGGTGACGTCGGTCGAATAGCCGAGCGCTCCGATGCGAAACCCGAGCGTCGTCATGTGGCCGTGATCCTGCGCGAACGGCACCACCGGCAGACCGGCGGCTGTGAACGGTCCGGTGATCTCGTGCGGCACAAGCGCCGGGCGGTAGAGCGGCTTGTCGGGCATCGCCGGCTGCAAAGCATAGCCAAATCGCCGCTCGGCCTCGGCCAATGTGGCGGCATTTGCATAAAGCGGGATTGGCTTTCCTATCAAACGATTAACCATACGAACATCATCTATCCCATGAAGATGGTCGGCATGTGCATGTGTCAACAGGACGGCATCGAGGCGGCTGGCTCCGGCATCGAGCAGCTGCTCGCGCAGATCGGGCGAGGTATCGATCAACAGGGCGGCGCCGCGGCTCTCGACGAGCACCGAGCAGCGGCGGCGACGGTTGCGCGGATCGGCCGGGTCGCAGCGTCCCCAATCCGGTCCGATTGCCGGGACTCCCCAGGAGGCACCGCAGCCGAGCACGGTGACTTTCATGTCACTGGTCGGGCAGCCTTGCCGAACAGACGGAAGAAATTCGCTGTCGTCGCGGCGGCGAGGTCGCCAGGCTCGATGTTCTTCAACGACGCGACCGCTGTTGCGGTAGCGGCGACATAGGCCGGCTCATTGCGGCGCCCACGATACGGCACCGGCGCAAGATAGGGCGCATCGGTTTCGACAAGCAACCGGTCGAGCGGCACATCGCGCACGATCGCGCGCAGGTCCTCGGCGTTGCGAAAGGTCACGATGCCTGAAATCGAGATGTAGAAACCCAACTCCAGCGCCGTCTCGGCGAGCGCGCGGCCGCTGCTGAAGCAATGCAGCACGCCGGGCGGAGGGCGTTCCTCGGCGAGGATGCGCGCGACATCGCCGTCGGCTTCGCGAGCATGGATGATCAGCGGCAGCCCGCTCGCCTGCGACGCCGCGATATGGGCGCGGAACACGCGTTCCTGCGCGTCGCGCGGGCTGTGGTCATAATGGTAATCGAGCCCGGTCTCACCGATGCCGACGACCCGGGGATGCGCGGCGAGCGCCGCGAGGCTGACCGCCGTGACGGAGGCGTGATCTGCCGCCTCGTGCGGGTGCGCGCCGACCGAACACCAGATGTCGTCGTGAGCCTCGGCAATCGCCTGCACGGCGGCGAACTGGTCGAGCCGCGTGCCGATCGTCAGCATCGTGCCGACCCCGGCGGCGCGAGCGCGCGCGATCACGGCGTCCCGCTCCATCGCAAAGTCGGGAAAGTCGAGATGACAATGGCTGTCGACCAGCATCTGCCCTGCCCTATTTTCAACCGGCCGCCACTTCTGTCTCTACGAAGCGTGGGAAGATACCGCGCGGCGCCGGCAGCGGACGACCGGGCGGCAACGAGGTCGCCAGATCGGCGAAGCGCCGCTCCGCGCCGGGCACCGCCAGCTGGTCAAGCAGCATGGCTGCCGCTGCGGGCACAAAGGGTTGCGTCAGGATCGCAAGATGTCGCAGCACTTCCGCAAGCGTGTAGAGCACGGTGCCCATCCGTGCCCGGTCGGTGCGCCGCAACGCCCACGGCGCCTGCTCGTCGACATAGCGGTTGGCCTCCGCGACAACCCGCCAGATCGCCTCGAGCGCGAGGTGAAAGCCCTGCTCGACCAGCAACGGCCGCACCCGCCCCAACAGGCCGCGCGCCTCGCCAAGCAGCCGCTCGTCGGCTTCGGAAAAGCCGCCCGGCTCGGGCACCGTAGCCGCACAGTTGCGATTGATCATCGCCAGCACGCGCTGCGCCAGATTGCCAAAATCATTGGCGAGATCGCCGTTGACCCGGCCGACCACGGCGCGGTGCGAAAAATCGCCGTCGCTGCCGAACGGCAATTCACGCAGCAGGAAATAGCGTAGCGGGTCCAGCCCGTAGCGATCGACCAGCTCCTGCGGCGGGATGAAGTTGCCGAGCGATTTCGACATCTTCTGTCCCTCGATCGTCCACCAGCCATGGGCAAACACGCGACGCGGCGGCTCCACCCCGGCGGCCATCAGGAAGGCATGCCAGTAGACCGTATGAAAGCGCAGAATATCCTTACCTACCATATGAAGATTGGCGGGCCAAAACGTTGAAAACGCCTGTCCAGCGATCTCCGGATAACCAAGTGCCGTGATGTAGTTGGCGAGTGCGTCAAGCCACACGTAGATGACATGACGCGGGTTGCCCGGTACCGGGATGCCCCAGCTGAAGCTGGTGCGCGAGATCGACAAATCCTTGAGCCCGCCGCGCACGAAGCTGAGCACCTCGTTGCGCCGACTGCGTGGCGCGATCGCGTCGGGATGGGCCTCATAGAACGCCAAGAGCCGGTCCTGCCATGCCGATAGCCGGAAGAAATAGTTCTCCTCCTCCAGCCATTCGACATCGGCGCCAGTCGGGGCCTTTCCATCAACCAGTTCGCTCTCATCATAGAACGCCTCGTCGCGCACCGAATACCAGCCGGCGAAACGGCCGAGATAGATTTCGCCACGGCGCTCCAACTCGCGCCACAGCGCCTCCACCCCGTGAACGTGGCGCGGTTCGGTGGTGCGGATGAAATCGTCGTGGCTGATGTTGAGCAGCCGCGTCATGTCGCGAAACGCGCCGGAGATCTCATCGGCAAACTGTTGCGGGGTCTGGCCGCGCGCCTGAGCCGACCGCTCCACCTTCTGGCCATGCTCGTCGGTGCCGGTCAGGAAGCGGACGTTGCGCCCATCGAGCCGCATGAAGCGCGCCAGCACGTCGCAGGCCACCGTCGTGTAGGCATGGCCCAAATGCGGCAGATCGTTGACGTAATAGATCGGGGTGGTGACGAAATACGGCGGATCGGCGCTCATCATCCTCTCCAAGACGCAGATATGGGGCCGAACCTCCTTGCGGTCCAGCCACAGCCGCGCCGCGAGCTTCTACCGCGCGGTGCGCTCAATGGCAAAGAATGCGCCGAGGATCGTCTGCTTGCGGTCGAGATTGAGCGCGTCGGTACGGGCGAAGCTATGCCCGATTTCGTCGCGCAACTCGGCCCAACGCGCCGCCGGCGCGCGGCCCCGAAGCCGTTGCAGCACCGCCGCGTCATCCTCGGGCAGGGCCGGGTCCGCCGCATCGCCGCCGCGCACCGCCGCGAGGGCGGTTCGAGCGAGCAGGTGCGTCACCAGTTCGGCGACGGCACGATAGGCCTGCTCCGCCTCGCCGCGTGCCAGCCGATCAGCGAAGGCGTGCAGTGCCGCCGGATCGATCCCGCGCTCCCGAGACAGCAGTGCCAGCACCCCCCGGTAGAGTTCGACGCCGCCGGCCGCCGCGAGGTCGAGTGCCCGCCCGATGCTGCCGCCGGCAAGTCGGGTCAGAACATCGGCCTGTGCCGCCGGCAAATCTGGGCGGTAATGCGCCAGCAGCTGGCGGACGGTCGCTGCCGGCAGCGCCGCCATCGGGAAGCGTCGGCAGCGCGAGCGGATCGTTGGCAGCAGCCGGCCCGGGCTGTGCGTAACGAGCAGCAGCAGCGCGCGGCGCGGCGGCTCTTCGAGAACCTTCAGCAGCGCATTGGCGGCATTGCGGTTCATCTCGTCGGCGCCGTCGACGATGACGACGCGCCAGCCGCCCTCTGCCGGGGTCAAGTGCAGAAATGTCCCGATCGCGCGGGTGTCGTCGACGACGATCTCCCCGCGCAGCCGGTGCCGACGCGGGTCGTAGGCGCGCTCGACGGTCAACAGATCGGCGTGGCCGCCCGCGACGACGCGGCGGAAGACGCCGCTCTCGGGGGCGATCCCGAGGTCCGCACCGGTGCTGTCCGTCATTCCACCCGGCGCGCTTTCCGCCGCACCGTGCGCTAGGACGAAGCGGGCGAAGCGGAAGGCAAGCGTCGCTTTGCCGATACCGCGCAGCCCGCTCAGCAGCAGAGCATGCGGCAAGCGACAGGTGTCGAACAAATGCCGTAATGCACGTTCCGCCGCCTCGTGGCCAAAGAGATTCGGGTTGGCGCGCGGCGCCGGCACCGCGACAGCGTCCTCGTCTTCAGCCATCGGTCAATGGCACGCCAAACCGCTGCCGGACCGCGGCGAAAATGGTGTGCTGCACGCCGGCCACATCGCCGCTCGCGTCAATCAGCCGGCAGCGATCCGGATTGTCCGCGGCGATCCGGCGAAAGCCCTGGCGCAGCCGTTCGTGGAAATCGCGGTCGAGCCGCTCGAAGCGATCGGGCCCGCCGGAGCGGCCCGCCATGCGACCAAACCCCTCGGCGACCGGCAGATCGAGGATCAACGTCAGATCCGGCGTGACATCGCCGAGCGCGAAGCGGTGCAACGCCATCAAGTCGGCAATCGCCAAGCCACGGCCGTAGCCCTGATAGGCAAACGTCGAATCGGCGAATCGGTCGCAGATCACCCAGACGCCGCGCACCAGCGCCGGCAGAATGTGGCGCACGACATGATCGTGGCGCGCTGCATAAAGCAGCAGCGACTCGGCGACCGCATCCCAGCGATCTTGTGCGCCTTCGAGCAGCAAACGTCGGATCCCCTCGGCACCCGGCGAGCCGCCCGGCTCGCGTGTGCACTGCGCCGCGATGCCGGCGTGCGCCAGGGCAGCCGTCAGCAGCCCGACCTGGGTCGACTTGCCGGCCCCCTCCCCGCCTTCGATCGTGATGAAGCGGCCGCGCGCTCCCGATGGCAGGACCGGCGCGCTCAGTGTCGATCGCCCCAGATCAGCCGCGCCGCGATCATCGCCGCGCGCCCGAGCGGGCCCAGACGGTCGACGCCGGCGGCGGCATGGAGCGGCACCTCGACCTGCGGCGTGTCCGGCGCGCTTATCACCACCTTGCCGATCTCCTCGCCCTTGCTGATCGGCGCCGGCACCGGGCCGTCAAAGCTGGCCTTTACCGACATCGCCTTGCGCGCCTGGCGCGACAGCGTGACGACCACATTATGGGCGACCGTCAGCGGCACTTTCGCCTGATCGCCGAGCCATACATCGGCATTCTCGACCTGGTCGCCGGCTTTGAACAGCTGGTAGTCATTGTATTCGCGAAACGCCCACTCAGCCAATCGCTCGCCTTCCTGGGCGCGCGCCCGTGAGGTCGGCAGGCCATTGAGGACCAGGATGATGCGCCGGTCGCCGCGATGAACCGAGGCCAACAGGCTGTACCCGGCCTCCTCAGTATGGCCGGTCTTCAACCCGTCGGCGCCGATATTGGCATATAATAGCGGGTTGCGGTTGCCTTGCTTGATGTTGTTGAAGGTAAACTCCTTTTCGTCGAAATAATGATAATATTCGGGAAAGTCGTGGATCGTGTGCAGCGCCAGCGTCGCCAGGTCGCGCGCGGTCATATAGTGGTTGGGGTCGGGCAGGCCATCGACATCGGCAAAATGGCTGTGGAGGAGGCCGATCTCCTTTGCCTTCCGGTTCATCAGATCGACAAACGCCTGCTGGCTGCCAGCGAGCCCTTCGGCCAGCACGACGCAGGCATCATTGCCCGATTGCACGATCATGCCTTGCAGCAGGTCGTCGATCGAAACGCGCCCGCCGAGCGGCACGAACATCTTCGAGCCCCCGGTGCGCCAGGCAGCCTCGCTCACCGGCAGTTGGTCGATGAGCTTGGCCTGGCCCGATTTCAACAAGCCGAAGACGACATAGGCGGTCATCAGCTTCGACATCGAGGCCGGCGGGATGCGCTCGTCGGCCCCCTTGTCGAGCAGCACCGCACCGGTCTCCGCCTCGATGATCAGCGCGTGCCTAGCCTGCGTATCGATCGGGCCGGCGCTCGTGGCGGTCGGCGCGGGCTGCGCAGCGGGCGCCGCGACGACCCTCCCCTTCGCCTTCGTCTTTGCCGCGGCCGCGCAGGCCGGGAGGGTCGGCGCGATCAGCGCCGCCACAGTGAGCGCGGTGACATACGCCACGCAATGCATCCGACGCAATCTCATCGATCCTCGCACCTCCGGACTGAATCGCTCGCGCCCGCCCGGGCTAATCGGCGACCAGGCGCGCCCCCGGATAGCCGCTGCCGACGACCTCGCGCAACAGCCGGTGCGCCGCGGCTTCGCTGGCGACCGGCCCGAGCCGCACGCGATAAAGGGCAGCACCGTTGACCGTCGCCGCGACGATCTCCGAGCGGCCCAGATCGCCGATGCGCGCCCGCACCTTGCGCGCGTTCTCCGGCACGGCAAAGGCGCCGGCCTGGACAAAAATCCTGCCTGAACGGCGGATCGCGGCTGGCGGCGTGTACGGTGCCTTGAGCAGCGGCTCGGCGTGCGCCTCGGCAATCAGCGACGGCCAGTAGGTCCGCCGGGGAGCGGCCGCGACGGCGACCGGCGAGCGCAATGGCGGCGGCGGCTCGGGAGCATGTGCCACCGGCGGCGGAGCGGCGGCGGGCTGCATGGGCGGCGGCGCCCCGATGACCTCCTGCGCCCGCAGCGACGCCGGACCCGGATCAGCGGCGGCGATCTGCGCCGGGGCTGGGGCGAGCGGCGGCGCGGGCTGCGGCGGCGGCGGCCGTCGGGGAGCGGCAGACGCCACCTGCATCCTCGTGGCTGGAGCCGCGGCGGCGACGCCGACCGAACCGCCCATCGGCCCGTATTCGCCGCGCATCGCCGCTTCCGCAACCTTTATGCTTTGATCCTTCAGGATCTGGACATGCACCGGCGCGGTCCCCGTCCGCTCGAAGCCGAGAAGTTGGGCGGCACGGCGCGACACGTCGATCAGGCGGTCGCCGACGAACGGCCCGCGATCGTTGACCCGCAGGCGCACCGAGCGGCCGTTCTGCAGGTTCGTCACCTCGACGACGCTGGGCAGCGGCAGCGTCTTATGCGCCGCCGACAGCTGGTTCATATCGTAGATCTCGCCGTCCGAGGTAGGGTGATGATCGAAGCCCGGGCCGTACCAGGAGGCTGTCCCGGTCTCGTCGTAATGATAGTCGACCCGCGGGTAGTACCGCACACCGTTGACTTGGTAGGGGGCGACCGTGTAGTTCGGCCGGCCCATGCGAAACCGACCGTGAACGTAGCTGCCCTGCATTTCGGGCGAGGACGCGCAGCCGGCCAGCGCCAAAGCGACCATGACAAGCGGCAGAAGCCGGACGCCTGACCATGCGCGCATCGCGATGCCCTGTCCGACCTAGCTGCGATCGATGCTGTCGGCGAGATAGCCGACGGCCGCGGCGAAATACGTCGAGTTGTTCCAGCGCTTGATGGCACGAAAATTGTTATAGACGAGGAGCGCCGGGCCGCCGATGCCGTCGGGCAGCACCAGCGAAGCGATCGGCTCGCGTCCGGTAAACGCCGCTGCGCCGGCCGGGCGGACGCCGAGCCGGCTCCATTCGATCGTCGAGCGCCGGCTGTCGAGCCCGGCGAGCCGCGTGTCGAAATTTCCCGGCACGACGACCGCGCGTCCCCAATCCTCGTTGCCATGCCATCCGAGGCGCGCGATGTAATTGGCGATCGAGCCCAGGACATCGGCCCGATCGGTCCAGATGTCGCGCCTGCCGTCGCGGTCGAAATCAACCGCATAACGCAAAAACGTCGAGGGCATGAACTGGCATTGGCCCATCGCCCCGGCCCACGAGCCCATCATGTTGCCGGGCGCGATATGGCCCTGGTCGAGGATTTGCAGCGCGGCGACCAACTCGGCGCGAAACATCGCGCCGCGGCGCCCGTCATAGGCCAGCGTGGCCAATGCCGCTGGCACCGAATAGCTACCCATCGTGCGGCCGAAATCGCTCTCGACCCCCCACAGCGCGACGATGAAGCGCGGCTGGACGTTGAACGCCTGCCGAACGCGCTGCAGCAGCGCCCAGTTGTCGACGAGGTATCGCCGCCCATCGTCAAGGCGCTTCTGGGTGACGACCTTGCCGAGATATTCAGCGAAATTCATCCGGTGCTCGGGCTGCCGGCGATCGAGCTCAATGACGTGCGGCAGGTATCGGACGTACTGGAAAGCGATATCGATCGTCGCCGACCGAACGCCGCGCGCCATCGCGTCGCGCCGCACCCCGGCCAGAAAACCATAGAAATCGCTTTCCGCCGCTGCTGCCGTCCCACCCCCCAGCGGAACCGCCAACAACGGAGCCGCACCGAGCAATGCCCGACGGCTCAAGCGGAAAGGCAACATCGGTATGCCCCCGCTCCTACTCTTCCCCGATCACTTATTGCCACAACGCCGACCGCTGCGCAATCTTCGCCGGCAACATCTTCGCGGCTCAAATAGTGAATAATCGCTGATCGCCATCAGGACCGCCGTGATATTCGCGGCTTTGGTTAATCGTCGGCCCCCGCCGGGGCAGCAGCGGCCGGCACCGGTACAGCGGCCGCGG
Organism: uncultured Alphaproteobacteria bacterium; assembly: GCA_963746885.1. Lineage (GTDB taxonomy): Bacteria > Pseudomonadota > Alphaproteobacteria > ATCC43930 > CGMCC-115725 > DATARH01. The sequence goes on along the minus strand of CAVVDM010000007.1, from coordinate 54,359 downwards.
CCGGAGCCGGGCTGCGCTCGGACGGGCGCAACAGCAGCAAAAGCGGCAGCGACAGCAGCACGATTATCATCATCATCTGAAAGTCGTCGACATAGGCGACCATCGCAGCCTGCCGGGTGACCTCGGCGTTGAGCGCGGCCATGCCGGTTGGCGTCGTCAGGCTGAACGGCGCCGCCAGGAAGGGTCCGTGCAGCAGCGGATTGTCCGGCCGCAGACTTTCGGTGAGGCGCGCGTGCACCGTCTGGGTGTTTTCGGCCAGTGTCGCCACCAGGACGCTGATGCCGATGCTGCCGCCCAGATTTCGCATCAGGCTGCGGATCGCAGTTCCCTGGGTCAGGATCTGCCGCGGCAGGGTCGATAGCGCGATGATGTTCAGCGGCACAAAGGTGCAGCCTAAGCCGAAGCCCTGCAATAACCCGGAAATGACGACCGGAGCGGCACTCATCTGCAGTGAAAAGCCGCTCATCTGCCACATCGAGGCCGCGGTCAACAGGAAGCCGACCAGGATCAGCAGCCGGTTGTCGACGCGATTGACCAGACGCCCGACCACGAACATCGCGAGCATCACGCCGACGCCGCGCGGCGCGGTTACCAGCCCGGTCAGCAGCGCCGGATAGTTCATCAGGTGTTGCAGCATCGTCGGGATCAGCGCCAATGTCCCGGTCATGATCAGCCCGACGCAGAACATCAACAGCGTGCCGGCGACAAAATTCGGACTTCGCAGCAGCTCACGATTGAGAAACGAGCGCTCGTCGGTGGTCGCGGTATGCACGGTAAACAGATAAAAGCCCAATGCCGCGATCGCCGTCTCGATCCAGATCTCGCTGGAGTGGAACCAATCCTTCAATTCGCCGCGGTCGAGCATCAATTGAAGGGCGCCGATGGCCAAGCTCAGGGTGATGAACCCGACGAAGTCAAATGCCTCGCGATGCACGTTGCGATTGACCCGCATGAAAACCAGAATGCCGAGCGCGCACAACACGCCGACCGGCAGGTTGATGTAAAAGACCCAGCGCCAGCTGTAATCCTGGGTCAACCAGCCGCCGAGCGCCGGCCCCATGATCGGCCCGAAGATCGTGCCCATGCCGAACACCGCCATGGCATGGCCGTGGCGCTCAGGCGGGTTGATGCGCAACAGCGTCGCCTGAGAGAGCGGGATCAGACCGGCCCCGGCCACACCCTGCAGCGCCCGAAACAGCACCAGTTCGCTGAGATTTGTCGCGATGCCGCACAGCGCCGAAGCGATCGTGAAGCAGGTCACCGAAGCGATGAGAATGTATTTGATGCCGAAATGACCGGCGAGCCAGCCGGTCAGCGGCATCATGACGGCCGAGCACACGATGTAGGAGGTCAGGACCCAGGCAACCTGGTCCTGCGACGCGGACAGGCTGCCCTGGATGTGCGGCAGGGCGACATTGAGGATCGTGTTGTCGAGCCCCTGCATGATGTTCGCCAGCATGATCGACAGCGTGATCATGCCGCGGTTGGGCACCGGAACGTAAGGCTCCGCGCCCCTCACGCCTCACCCACCGGGCACGGAGGACGAGGAGACGCTCGCCGACCTGAAATTTTCAACTGCGGGGGCGACCTCAGGCCGCCTGCGCTTGCGCGACGGTCATCGCATCGCCGGCGACGGTGGTGCGGCGCATGTCGCGGATCTGCGTGTCGTCGAAGCGGCGCACCCGGTGCAGCGTCTGGCGGTTGTCCCACATCACCAGATCGTATTGCCGCCAATGATGGACATAGACGAATTGCGGCTGGGTCGCGTGCTCGGTGAGGTCGCGCAGGAAGGCGCGCGCCTCGGGCATCGGCCAGCCGACGATTCCGCCCGCATGCGAGGACAGATAAAGCGACTTGCGCCCGCTGACCGGATGGGTGCGGACGAGGCGCTGGCGCACCGGCAGGAACATCGCCCGCTCCTCGGCCGACAATTCGGTGAAGCCAAGGGAGCCGCGCGAATACATCAGCGAATGCTCGCAGACGAGATCCTCGACCATGTGCCGCGTCTCGTCGTCGAGCGCATCGTAGGCCGCGCGCATATCGGCGAATTCGGTGTTGCCGCCCTTGGCGACGACGATTCGTCCGGACAACAGCGAATATTTTGCCGGAACCGCGCGAAACGAGCTGTCGGAATGCCACAGCTGGTTGCCGAGATTGAACAGGCGGCGGCGGTCGTCGCGCGCCAATGGCCGGTTGTCCTGGCCGAGATTCGATACGTCGTTCATCAGCGGGTTGAGCCGCTTTTGATCCGGCCGGGTGATGTTGCCGCCGGCAGCGTTCTCGATCTCGCCAAAATTGCGGGTGAACGCGATCTGCTGCGCATCGGTGATGTTCTGGTCGTGGAACACGAGTACCGCGTAGCGGTCCATTCCTGCCTCGACCGCCGCGGCCTCGTCGCGCGAGAGCGGAAGCCGCAGATCGAGCCCGGACACTTCGCCGACGAACACCGGGTGGACCGGGCGGATCGAAACAGCCATTGCCGGCAGCTCCTCGAAATCCTGTGATAGATTCGAATTGTGATGCACAAAGATAGGTCAATATCGTGATTCTGTCATGTGCACCTCTCGCATTAGAGGCCCGCGAATTTATGGTCCTTACTGAACTTGCCCGATGGGGATGGGATGATGAGCGACGCAGGCGAGTTTGATCTGGTGGCGATCGGCGGCGGCTTTGCCGGGCTCATTGCCGCGCTACGCGGCGCCGAACTCGGTCTGCGCACCGCCGTCATCGAACAGGGCACCGATGAGCGTTATTTGTGCAGCTCGCGCTGGGCTGGCGGCATCTTTCATGTCTCCTACCACGACGTGAGGCTTCCGCCGGCCGAGCTGACCGCCGCCATCGAGCGCGCCACCGGCGGCGAGGCCGAGCCCGCGCTCGCCACGGCGATCGCCGAGGATTGCGCCCGCACCGTCGATTGGCTGGCCGCCCAGGGCGCCCATTTCACCAGCGCCAGCCCGATCGGCTGGCACCGCTGGACGCTGAGCCCGCCGCGCGCCGCGGTGGCCGGCCAGGACTGGCAGGGCCGCGGACCGGACCTGATGATCGCGCAGCTCAAGCGGCGGCTCGAGGAGCGGCAGGGCCGCATGTTTCTCGGCACGCGCTGCGCTGCGCTGCGGATCAGCGGCGGGCATTGTACCGGTCTCACCGCGCGGCGCGGCGACACCGAATTCACGCTGGCGGCGCGCGCCGTCGTCATCGCCGATGGCGGGTTTCCGGCGTCGCCCGAATTGTTCCGGCGCCATATCGGGCCGCACCCGGAGCTCGTGCTGCGGCGCAATGCCGGCACGGCGGTCGGCGACGGGCTGCGCATGGCCGAAGCGGCCGGCGCGGCGCTGACCCGCCTCGACCGGTTCTACGGACATTTGATGAGCCGCGACGCGATGACGAATGACGGGCTGTGGCCCTACCCGCAGATCGACGCGGTTGCCGCCGCGGCGATCGTCGTCGACGGCGGCGGGCGAAGGCTGCTTGACGAGGGATTGGGCGGCATTTCGATCAGCAACGATCTCGCCCGGCTCGACGATCCGCTTTGCGCGACCGTGATCTGCGATGCGCCGATCTGGGAGAGCGCCGGCCGCGCCGCACAGGTGCCGCCCAACCCGCAGCTCGAGCGCGGCGGCGGCACGCTGCACCGCGCCGACACGCTCCCTGCCCTCGCCCGCGCCGCCGGGCTCGATCCCGACGGGCTGGAGGCAACCGTCACGGCCTATAACGAGGCGGTCCGCGGCGGCAATCTCGCGGCGCTGTCGCCGTCGCGCTCGGCGAAGAGCGGCGCGCCGCGGCCGATCGAGACCGCGCCGTTCTTCGCGATCCCGATCTGCGCCGGGATCACCAACACGATGGGCGGCATCGCGATCGACGGGCATGGCCGCGTCCGCCGTCCGGACGGCTCGACAATTGACGGGCTCTATGCTGCTGGCGGCTGCACCGGCGGGCTCGAGGGCGGCGGCGCGCTGGGCTATGTCGGCGGGCTGATCAAGGCCTGCGTGTTCGGGCTGCGGGCCGGCGAGGATGCGGCACGGCGGATCCGGGCGAGTATTGCGTAAAAGGCTTCCCGTCTTGTCAGGGCGCGAGCGCTTCTCGTAACCTGCGCGCGGCAGCGACCGCCAGCAATTGCCCTGCAATCATCAGGAGAGCGTCATGGCACGGGTTCTGGTTATCCACGGCGCCGGCATGAACATGCGGGGCAAGGTGCAAACCGAGATTTTCGGCCCGATGACCCTGCCGGAATACGACCAGCGCATTCGCGCCTATGCCAGCGAGATCGGCCTCGAGGTCGAGATTTTCCACTCGAACATCGAGGGCGAGATCGTCAACAAGATCTATGCCGCCGCCGATGGCGGCATCGACGCCGCGATCTTCAACCCGGCCGCCTTCGGCTCGGGCTATCCGGCATTGGTCGCGGCGATCTCGCAGGTGAAGTTTCCGACGATCGAAGTCCACATCTCCAATCCGATCCGGCGCGGCCCGGCCTCGCAGACCGCCGCGGTCAGCCAGGGCGTCGTCGCCGGGTTCGGCATTGCCGGCTACGACCTCGCGCTGCGCGGCATCCGCGACCTGCTGGCGGCGAAGAAATAGGCCGCGCCGACGGGCTTGCCGAGTGCCGGCCCGCGTGGAACTCTGGGAACTCCGCGGCATTTGAGCATTGCCGCAAGCAAGTGGGGGCGAGATGCGCATCGTCATTGTCGGTCAGCAGGCGTTCGGCAAAGCCGTCATGGAAGCCTTTCTGGCGCGCGGCGACACGATCGTCGGCGTGTTCGCGGCGCCGGACAAGCCGGGGGCGCGGCCAGACCCGCTGGTCGCCGCAGCCGAGGAGAACAAGCTTCCGGTCTACCGCTTTGCGAAATATTCCGCACCTGAGGCGCTCGACGCGCTGAAGGCGCTCGATGCCGATATCGGCGTCATGGCCTATGTGCTGCTGTTTGCGCCGCCCGAGTTCTGCGCGATCCCGAAGCACGGGATGATCCAGTTCCATCCCTCGCTGCTGCCGCTGCATCGCGGGCCGGCCGCGATCCCCTGGGCGATCATCCGTGGCCGCAGCGAGACGGGACTGTCGATCTTCCGTCCGACACCCGGACTCGACGAAGGCCCCGTCATCCTGCAAAAGCGCTGCGCGATCGGCCCCAACGACACCGCGGCCTCGCTGTATTTCGACAAAATCTTTCCGCTCGGGGTCGAGGCTTTGGTGCAGGCCGCCGACCTCGTGACCGCCGGGCGCGCCACCGAATGGACCCAGGACGAAAGCGAGGCGACGTACGAGGGCTGGGTGCGCGATGCCGAATCGCAGATCAGCTGGGCGACCCATGTCGATTTTGTCTACGATCTGATCCGCGGCTGCAACCCGGCGCCGGGCGCCTGGACGATGCACGGCGAGGAGAAGCTCTATCTGTTCGACGCCAAGAAAATCATGGCGCCGACTTTCGGCACGGTGCGCGGCAAGAAGCTCGGCGAGGTCGTCTTGGCCGGGCCGGAGGGGCTGCGCATCCACGCCCAGGGCGGTTTCGTCGAGGTGTCGCGCCTGCGCCTCGGCAACGGCGCCAAGGTCAAGTCGACCGAGCTCGACATCCCGGTCGGGACGATCCTCGGCGGGTAAGCCCAACGAAGTGCTTCCGGCAGCAGCTTACGAGTGGCGCTGCCTATGCCCTACCTCCCCATACGAGATCATATTCGTCGGCTCTCCATCGGTATTATGTAGCAGGCGCCACCACGCCAGCGTGGCCGGCGCGCGACCCGGCGACAATCTAATCTACGATTTTCCCCTTGTGCTCGCGCCGCTACCGCTCTCCTCCCTCCTGACCCTGATTGCGATGGTGCTGCTGTCTCGGCTGCTTAACTATGCGAACATCATCGTGCTGCTGCTCGGCGTCGGGTTGTCCTTCAACATCTGTTTCGTGATGAACTGGCGGACCGGATAGCGAGCCGGTTCTGGGCTCGATGGCTGCCCGTGCCGTCCTTTTCTCGACCCTGACGACGGGAAGCGCCTTCGGCTCGCTCGCCCCGACGGCAGCACTACCGGAATCGCCGCAAAGCGGCCCACACCGCCGGCCATTTCAGATCCCGGGCGCAAAAAAACTATAATCAAAACGGTTAGTCAGATGGCGGAGGAGCGTCCGCATCATCATCAGAAATATTAAATGTTTATCAATTACTTATGATCTCGCTCCGAGAACGTTCCCCCGTACATTCCCCCGTTACGGGCGCGCTTGGCCGATACGGCATGACACAATGGGAGACAGGCATGCGCGTCCGGCATAGGATCGAAGCCGATCGTCAGCGTCAAGCGGAACCCAAAAAGCCGAAGGCTCGCGAAGGGGAATTGATTGTCTACGGGCTTACTCGCGATCGTCGCTGCGTTGACGGTGTTTGCCGCCTTAGTTCGGCCGCACCGGGTTGGTGACGATGAAGCCGACGCGCCGATAGAGTTTGCTGGGGGCCCACTCGACCTTGGCGACGACACGCTTGAACCGACCGGCACGACGGCTGGAGCTTTTCCGAAAATGCTGTCTGCGAGGATGCCCTCTAGGGCTATCGCTGCCGCGTGCGCATTCTGGATGATCGCGAGTAGCAGCGCAAACGGTCAGAGTTTTAATTGCCGAAACGCTCGACTCCCGGATGAAATTTTGATTTGCCAAGATTCGGATCTAAGCCATCTTGATGAACCTATGGCGAGCACATACTTTGAAGTTCGCAATCAATTAGACGGCCTCGATCGACCAAAATTTGAGAGATCGCAAGTCACCTGGCTCAAAGAGCGCCAGGTTTGCGGCAGGGATCGCGATTGTCTCGAGAGGATCTACCTCGCGCGAATTGCACAGCTACTACGCGGATTGAACAAACCGACCCAAAACGAAGCGGACAGCGCCAATCAGGACAGGGGCGCGGCAGCCACCGCCGATCGCGCGGAACGCGAGAAGCAGGAAGTGGCGGCAGCGCAAGCCGAACGCGAGAAGCAGGAGCAGGAACAAAAACAGCAACAGGCGGCCGTAGCGAAAAAAGCTAAGGAGCAGCTACGCGCCCAGGCAATTACTGAAAGACAGGATAACCTTGCAAAGAAGCTAAAGGATCGTGGCTTCACGATGGAGAAACCGATCGACTTTGAACTCGATTGGCGTGACCTCGCGGCTAAGTCGCAGAGAGTGGCGCTTCAAGGAAGATATGTCGAGAAAAGCGATGTTGAAGGTTTAATAGTAGATGATCCTGATCTTCCGCTCATCCGATTGTACACCGAAGGCGCATCGCGAGACGCTCGGAAGATGTTGCTAACGTGTCGAGTGAGCGCCACCGCATCGTGCAGCGTTATCGTTGGCGCCAGGGTTGCAACTTGCGTAACCAACAAAGGGGAATTAAACGAGAAGGAAGTTCCCTGCCTAAAGGTCGAGGATGCATTCCCGGACCCAACAACTGAGGAATAGCCAATCAAGCCCACGCCAAAGCCGGCCAATGGCGGAATGCCCCGGCCTTCGAGCGTGTGGAGGATTCCGAGCCAATCGCCAATAAGCTCTTCGACTGCAACCTGATACCTTGAACCGCCGCCGCCGATCTTGGGCGCACGCCGCCCACCGCGAACGGCAGGGAATTGGAGGCCTCATGCGACCGTCATCGAAGCAACCGCCGACCGGAAGCGTGCGGTCGGTGAATTGGTCCGCCAGGGCGGCTACGCGCACCGCGGTCGTCAGCGCAGTGATTCTCGTTGCGGTGCTGGCGGGCTGCAAGCGGCAGAACGCCTACGTGGCGCCGCCGCTGGCCCTAGTCACCGTGGCGCAGCCGCTGCGCCAGATGGTGACGCCCTCTATCGAAGCCACGGGCAACACCGTAGCCCATAACCAGGTCGATCTTGTGGCCCGCGTCGCGGGATACCTGCAGTCGATCGATTACCAGGATGGCGCAGTCGTCCATCGTGGCGACACGCTCTTTGTTATCGAGCCGGCGCCCTACCAGGCGAAGTTGCAACAGGCGCAAGCGATGCTGGTGTCGGCCGAAGCGCAAGCGAGCCAGTCGCAGGCGGAATACGACCGCCAGGCATCGCTCGGCAGCAAGGACTTCTCGTCGAAAGCGGCGGTCGATCAGGCGCTGGCCACGCGGAACACGAATCGAGCCAACGTGCTCAACCAAAAGGCCGCGGTGAGCCTCGCCGAGATCAATCTTGGCTACACCAAGGTCACCGCGCCGTTCGACGGGATCGTGACCGCCCACCAGGTTGCCGTCGGCAGCCTGGTCGGCGCCAGCGGGCCGACAAAGCTTGCCACGATCATCCAGGTCGACCCGATCTACGTCTCCTTCACCGTCAGCGAGCAGGACGTGCTGCGCATCCGCGCCAGCCTGCATCGAGCCCGAGCTGAGCGTGGCCGATCTGCATCAAGTGCCGGTCGAGATCGGGCTGATGACGGAAAGCGGCTACCCGCATAAGGGCACGCTCGACTATGCCTCGCCCGAGCGTCGACACGCAGACCGGCACGCTGATGGTGCGCGGCATCCTGCCGAACGCCGACCACGCGCTGCTGCCCGGCTTCTTCGTGCGCGTCCGCGTGCCGCTGCAGCGCCAGCAGGCCGAAGCGCTGCTGGTGCCGGATACGGCGCTCGGTACCGACCAGGCGGGCCGCTACCTGCTGGTCGTCGACAAGGACGACGTGGTGCAACAGCGCACCGTCAAGTCGGGCCGTTGGTCGGCGACCCTGCGGGTCATCAACTCCGGCCTGAAGCCTGACGGACCGGGTCGTGATCGCCGGGCTCCAGCGCGCCGTCCCGGGGCGAAAGGTGATGCCGCAAGCAGGCCGCGATCAAGCAGGCCGCGGCGCTGACGACGCTCGCAAGTCCTGAGGCAGACCGGTCGATGATCTCCCGCTTCTTCATCGAGCGGCCGGTACTCGCCAATGTGCTGGCGATCGTCATCGTGCTGCTCGGCGTGGTCGCGCTGCTCAGCCTGCCGGTGGCGCAGTATCCCAATGTGGTGCCGCCGACCGTCCAGGTCACCACGCGCTATCCCGGCGCCAGCGCCGAGACGGTGATGAACACGGTCGCCCTGCCGATCGAGCAGCAGGTGAACGGCGTGCAGCGACATGCTGTACATGCAGTCCACCAGCACCAGCGACGGCACCTACACGCTGACCGTCACCTTCGACATCGGCACCGACCTGAACTTCGCCCAGGTGCTGGTGCAGAACCGCGTCTCCAGCGCGCTGGCCGTCCTTGCCGCAGCCGGTGCAGGCGCAGGGCGTGGTGGTGCAGCAGAAGTCCACCTCGATCCTGCAGATCGTCACGCTGACCTCGCCCAACGACGCGCTACGACAGCCTGTTCCTCAGCAACTACGCGACCATCAATCTGGTCGATGAGCTCGTCGCGCATCCCGGGCGTCGGCAACGTCAACGTGTTCGGCGTCGGCCAGTACTCGATGCGCATCTGGCTGGATCCGCGAAAGCTGAAGGCGCGCGGCCTGGTGCCGCCAGCGACGTCATCCAGGCGATCCAGCAGCAGAGCCAGCAGGTTACCGCCGGGCAGGTGGGCACGCCGCCGGCGCCGGCCGGCCAGGCCTTCCAGTACACCGTCGATGTTGCACGGCCGCGCTCGGCCGATCCGACAGCAGTTCGGCAATATCGTCGTCAAGGCGGAGAGCGGCGCCGGCGGCCAGCTCACCCGGGTCAAGGACGTCGCGCCGCGTCGAACTCGGCGCGCAGACCTACGCCCAGTCCTTCCGCGTCAACGGCCAGCCGGCCGCCGGCATCGCGATCTTCCAGTCGCCGGACGCCAACGCGCTGGCGGTCGCCACCGAGCGTGCGCGCCAAGATGGCAGCAGCTGGCCGCGCAGTTTCCCGCAGGGCCTGGCCTGGCAGCGTGCCGTTCGACACCACGCGCTTCGTCAACGCCTCGATCGACGAGGTCTATACGACCCTGGTCGAGGCGGCCGTGCTGGTGCTGGTCGTGATCCTGGTCTTCCTGCAGGACTGGCGCGCCACGCTGGTGCCCGGCGACGACCGTGCCGGTGACGATCATCGGCGCCTTCGCGGCCATGGCGGCGCTGGGCTTCACCATCAACCTCTCGACCCTGTTCGCGGTGGTGCTGGCCATCGGCATCGTGGTCGACGACGCGATCGTCGTCGTCGAGGGCGCGACGCATCACATGGAACGGGCCTGTCGGCGCATGATGCCGCGATCCACGCCATGCGCGAGCTGTTCGGCGCCGATCATCGGCATCACGCTGGTGCTGATGTCGGTTTTCGTGCCGGCGGCGTTCCTGCCGGGGCTCACCGGCCAGATGTACGCGCAGTTCGCCCTGGTGATCGCCGCGACGGCGCTGATCAGCGCGGTCAACGCCGCCACGCTCAAACCGACGCAATGCGCGCTGTGGCTGCGCCCGCCTGTGCCGCCCGACCAACGCAATGTCGTCTACCGCGCCTTCAACCGCGCCTATCTGCCGCTCGAACGCGCCTACGCCGGGCTGATCGGGCGCATGACGCGACATGGCGCAGCAATGGCACTGCTGGCGCTCGTCGTGGCGGGGGCCGCGATCTGGGGGATCGCGCGACTGCCGACCGCCTTCATCCCGCTCGAGGACCAGGGCTACGTGATGATCGCGGTGCAATTGCCCGACGGCGCCTCGCTGGAGCGTACCGAGCGCGCGCTGCATGAGGTTTCGGCGATCGCACGTGCGACTGCCCGGCGTCGACCAGGTGATCGAGATCGCCGGCATCTCGCCTGCTCGACAACAATGCCTCGCTGCCCTCGGCGGGGGCCGTTTATGTCGTGCTCAAGGATTGGGCCGAACGCGGCAGCGCGGCAGGCCAGGATTTGCGGAGCATTTACGAGCATCTGACCCAAGCAGCATGGATCAACTGCCGGACGCGACCGGCTTCGTGATCGTGCCGCCGCCGATCCAGGGCATCGGCAATGCGAGCGGCTTCACCATGATGGTCGAGCTGCGGGACGGCAGCGGCGACTTTACGAAGCTCGCAGCGCGTCGCCCGGACCATCGTCGCCGACGGAGCGGGTCAGAGCACCCTGCAGCGGCTGACCACCCCGATCAGTGCCGGTGTTCCTCAGCTCGACGTCCAGGTCGATCGCAGCAAAGCGGAGGCGCTACAGGTCTCGCTAGGTGACGTGTTCAACACTCTGGCATCCTATCTCGGCTCAACCTATGTCAATCAATTCAATAAGTTCGGGCGCACATTCCAAGTCTATGCGCAGGCCGATTCGCGCTTCCGCCTGCACCCGGACGACATCTTGCGCCTGTCGGTGCGTAGCCAGAGCGGCGCCATGGTGCCGCTGGGCTCTCTGGTACAGATCCGACCTGCGACGGGTCCGGCCCTGATCACCCTTTACAACCTTTATCCGGCCGCTGTGGTGGTCGGTGCGCCGGCGCGTGTGTACAGTTCCGGTGAGGCGATTGCGCTGATGGAAGAGATCGCCGCGAAGGTGCTGCCGCGGGGCACAGGCTTCGAGTGGACCGCCATGTCCTATCAGGAGAAGGCCGTCGGCGCCCAGATCTATTACGTGTTCGGCCTCGGCATTCTCTTGGCTTATCTGTGCCTGGCCGGTCAGTACGAAAGCTGGATCGGACCGCTGGCGGTGATCTTGGCCGTTCCTTTGGCACTCGCCGGGCCGGCGGTGGCGCTGGGCGTTCTCGGGGTGGCCAACAACCTCTATGTGCAGATCGGGCTTGTTCTCCTGATCGCGCTGGCTGCCAAGAATGCCATCCTGATCGTCGAGGTGGCGCGTGAACGCCGCATGAAGGACGGTCTGCCGATCGTCGAGGCGGCGGTCGAGGCGGCCCGCACCCGCTTCCGTCCGATCGTCATGACCTCGCTCGCCTTCATCTTCGGCATGGCGCCGCTAGTTCTTTCCAGCGGCGCCGGCGCGGCCGCGCGCATCTCGCTCGGGCTAAGCGTGCTCAGCGGCATGATTGCGTCAACCTGTCTTGCCGTGTTGTTCGTCCCTTCGTTTTTTGTTGTGCTGCAGCGCATTGAGGAGCGCCTGAAGCGGTTGACACCACCGGAAGCGACAAGACACCCGGCCGAGTAAATCGTAAATCGAGCTTGCATCAGCGCTGCGTGGAGTAGGGATGTGTCGCAAGCCAGTGGTGCGCGATGTCGATCCGCCGGGTAATCCACACGCCCTCGTGGCGGCCGGCGTAGTCGAGGAACCGTTCGAGGGCGGCCGCTCGTCCCGGCCGTCCGCTAAGACGGCAATGCAGCCCGACTGACATCATGCGCGGGCGCACTCGGCCCTCGCGATAGAGCACGTCGAATGTATCCTTCAGATAAGCGAAGAACTGGTCGCCGGAATTGAATCCCTGTGCGGTGGCGAACCGCATGTCGTTGGAATCGAGCGCGTAGGGGATGATGAGTTGCGGCCTGCCGGTGCTGCTGTCCCAGTACGGCAGGTCGTCGGCGTAGCTGTCGGCATTGTAGGCGAAGCCGCCTTCCTCTGCGACGAGGCGTCGGGTATTGGGGCTGCAGCGGCCCTGGTACCAGCCAAGCGGCCGGCTGCCGGTCGCCCGCGTATGAATGTCGATTGCCGTCGCAATGTGCTCGCGCTCCACCGCTTCCGGGACACATTGGTAGTCGATCCAGCGATAGCCGTGCGTCGCCAGCTCCCATCCGGCGGCGACCATCGCCGCAACCGCCGGCGGGTTACGTTCGAGTGCCATCGCGACGGCAAAGACCGTCACCGGCAGCGTGCGTTGGGTGAAGGTGCGGTAGAGGCGCCAGAACCCGGCTCGGCTACCATATTCGTACATCGACTCCATGTTCATGTTGCGCGCGCCCAGCGTCGGCTGCGCGCCGATCGCCTCCGATAAAAAGCCTTCGGCCGCGTCGTCGCCATGGAGTATGGCGCTTTCCGCGCCCTCCTCGTAATTGACGACGAATTGCAGTGCTAACCGGGCCCCGCCTGGCCATCGCGCGTGCGGCGGCTCGGCGCCGTAGCCGATCATGTCGCGCGGATAGGGTGTTGTCATCGCTCCTCCTCGGTCGGGGCCAGCGATCCCCTATTTTCCCAGACCCATTTTATCAAGGGCGCCCCCCCGAACAAAACCCGTGATGCCCGGGTCAGGCCCGAGGCTGACGTGGGTCTTCCGGCGGCGCCAGGGGGGATTGCGCCGCTGGCCGGAGCGCCACCATGCCGGCGCCCGCCGCGAGATAAATGACGACGACATATGGCCACAAGTCGGCCGGGTAAGCCGGCACGGGATAGAGCGAATTGTAGAGAGGCCAGAACAGCAGCAGCGTGCCGCCGGCGCCCGCGAGTGCCAATACGCCGCGGCCCACCCGCAAGGCGGCGACCATGGCGGCGCCGGTTACCGCCAAATACACGAGAATGAGCGCGAGCGTGCCGATCGTGCCCATGCCGCCATAGTAGTCGCCGGGACCGACCGACGGCGCCCAGAGAAGCACGCCGGCGAGCATGAGGGCGCCAATGGCGAGCACGGCAGCGCTAGGGGTGCCATGTCGTTCGTGTACCGTACCGAGCCGCGCCGCCAACCCGGCTCGGCCCAGCGCGAAAAGCATCCGCGCGGCCGCGCTGAGGCACCCGAGGGCACAGGAAAAGGCGCTGAGAGCCGCGGCGAGGTCGAGGAGGGCAGCGAAGCCGCGCGAGCCAAACCGCAGCGCCAGTGTATTAAGCGGTGCACTGTCCGTGGCGAGGGCTTTCATTTCGCTGAGACCGAAGCCGATTACCTGGACGTACGAGGCGAACACATAGAACAGCCCCGCCAGAATGACCGTGCCGAACACCGCGATCGGGATGGCCCGGCGCGGATTGTCGGTTTCCTCGCCAAGGGTCGCTGCGCCCTCGAAACCGGCGAAGGACAGCACCGCATAGACCAGGGCATAGCCGATACCGGACCAGCTGTAACCCGGCGCCGGCACGAACGGTGCAAGGCTGAGGGCGCCTGCCGATGCCCGCACGCGCAAAACGATGATGCCGAGGATGATAATGGCAAGCACCGATACGGCCTCAAGTGCGAACATCAGCCGCGCGGCAACACGCATGTCCCGATAGGCGACGCAGATCGCGATCAGTGTCGCGGCGGCGGCGATCGCGATCCACATGCCGTGAAGCTTGATCGCGTAATCGGCCAACGCGGCGTCGAGAAAATTTCCGACCAGTACCGAGGTGCCGGTGCCGTAGACGACGTAGGTCAGCATCAGCGCCCAGCCGGCAAGGAAGCCGGCACGCGGCCCGATTTCCGTGCTGATATACGCGTAGGCTGAGCCGGCATGCGCGATGCGGCGGCCGAAGGCGACAAAAGAAAGCCCGACGATCGCGAGCGCCACTGTTCCAATCGCAAAGGCAAGCGGTGCGGCTGATCCCGCAGCACCGACCGCAAGCGTAACGTTAAACGCCATCGCCATCGTCGGCGCGACGATCGAAAGCGACAAGGCGACCGCCTCCATCAAGCCGAGGTTCTTGCGCAGGGCAGTCGTCGCGGCCATCTCGTTCGGCTCGGTCAAATCACCGGACGCCCCTTCTTCGCCGTCATCCTTTGCCCCAGTGCTCCAGCAGATCGCCCGAGTTCGACCACGAGCCCGAGATGCAGCGACACCATCTTCAACGCCGCGTCTTCCATTTCCTCATTGGTACCGCGCACGAGATCGCGCAGGACGACAACGTTGTACCCGAGATTGCTTGCTTCGAAGGCCGCGTTCAAAATACAGCAGTCGGTGAACCCGCCATTGAGAACAACGGTTCGGGTGTCAATGTTGCGCAGCAGGAAGTCAAGGTCGGTCGGGTAGAATGCCGATAGCCGCTTCTTCGTATTCACCGTCATGTCTTCCGGCTCGACGCGCGTGACGAATTGGGTCCAGCGCGTTCCTTCGATGCCGTGCTCGTCGGCGTTCGGGATCAGGCCCGCGTAGAGCGGGAAAACCAGCCGCCACGCCGCCTTGTGGCCCCTGATGTCGTCGACGCCACCTTTGCGCAACACTGTCCGGACATGGATGATAGGCACGCCAAAACGGCGGCCCTCATCATGAAACGCATCGATCGGTGCCACCAGCTCTCGCGCTCTCGGCGCCGGGCAGGGACAGTCGGGCGTGTCCGCGAGATGGCCTTGATGCATGTCGATCGAGATCACGGCGCTACGCGAGCGATCGCCATAAGCCTCGAAACCAGCCGGCAGCGACCGCCGCTTGCCGTAGATATAGGCGTCCATGCTTTTCCTCCTTCCCCCACACGGCTGCGGGCCTTCGCCGGGGCGCCTCCTCAGTCTAAGCCGATAACAGGATCCGGCATTGCTCCGATCGCGTTCGACCGATGCGAGGGCGAAAGCACTGCACGCCGGGCGGGTTGCAGCTCCCCCCCGGCGGCTACCGACGAGGTGCGGCCGATCTCAATGCTTGGGCTGAGCCCTGCGGATCGATCCCGAGGAGCGCGAGGGTAAAGAGTGCGAGCGCTAGCGACATCGGCATCCATGGCCCAACTGAAACCGTGAGCGCCGCGCCCAGCGTCGCGGTTGCGAGAAATATCGCGACCGACGTCGAGCGTCGCTGCCACCGCTCGCTTTCGCCGCCGGCAATGCGTGTCTCGGCTATCAGAGCGGTCAGGGTCAGCGTCATCACATTGGTGGCGAGGTCCGGTACCCCATGACGCCGAATCAATGCGTTCTGCAATCCCATCGCGATAGCTAGCAGCGATACGACAAAGCCGCGTGCCAGCGAGTCGTAAGCTGGGTGAGATGCGACACTTATCAACAAGGCCGCCGCCAATAACGTCCACTCTACCACGAACCCGATACGGGTTTCCTGCCATGACCCGCGCACCAGACGTCCGCCGACAACAGCACCGATCGAAAAGGCGAGCAGGACGGGGACATATTTCACGATGCCTCTGATCGGCTCACCAACACCGATTGCAAAGCTCAAGAATAGGAGGTTTCCGGTCATGATTTCTGCAAACACGCCGCCGAACGACAGAAAACACGCTGCGTCGATCAATCCGCATACGCCGGTGATTAAATATAGGGCGGTAATGTGCGACAGGCCCGGGAAGGTAAATCGATTAGCCACCATTCATTCGGTTCCCTGTGTCGGGTACACCGTGCTTATATTCGGGAATTAGCCGGAGAGGCTATGGTAGCGGTTCACTTCGGGCGCATGGCCAAATGTTGCAAATAGGCAATAATTGAGTTGATTGTCGAGTTAGGAAGTGCGGCTTCATCGAATGCCGGCATCTGCCGTGCCGGCCAGTCTCGCACGCCGGCGGAATTGCGCATGAGCGCGTGTAGCCCCGACTCCGTGAGATACGCCGTAGCCGGCATCGGCCGCAGCAAGTCGGGCCCGACCTTTCCCTCGCCAGCTCCTCCGAGGCGGTGGCAGGGCAGACAATTGGCGATGAACGCGGTCTGACCATGCCGAGCCGGCGCATTCTCTGGAACCGATGGATCAGCCGCGATTGCCGGCCAGCGCTGCGCAGGCGAGGGCACCGCGGTCAGCGCCGCCAAGGCGTACACCCACTGCTCCGGTGATATTGCGGCACGCTCGGGGTCTTTCCAGACCAAATAGAACGGGCCTGCCGACGCCAACTTCCCTCTCAGCAGGGGCCATGGATGCGCCGGCTCCTCGAACGCAACCCAAGGGGTCGCGGCCCCACTGACGAGCGCGTGCGGGATCTCGGCAACAAACCCGTCCGACGCCCGTGCCTGGATGGTATCTGCCGTGTCGGGTGGAAGCGCGGCAAGCAACGAGCGCAGTGGCACGGCGCGATAGCTCATTGCCCGGCCATAAGAAGGGTCATCCGACACCGAGAGCGTTGCGGCAATAGACCAACCAAGCAGTTCTGCAGCGGTGAACTGCCGTGTCGTACCGCCCGCGGTTACGTTCAGCACGGGTTCGGCGACTGCCGCCAGCGGGCTGGCGAGACCAACGAAGAGCATGGCGAATAAAATAACTCTCAATGAACCCTCCGATCTTTGCGGCATCCTGCGGCTCGCAACGAACCGGCTCGGGCCGACCCCACCACAAGCGCGGCTGCCATCGGCAGCAGAGCGCCGATTGATCGGGATAGGGGGACGTCTCGCGGCGCCGCCACTCCCCCACCACCGGGCATACGGGTCCGTACCACGGCGGTTCGACCGGGTTAAGCCTGAGCAGAAACATGGAGGCGGGGAAGACCGAGGCCGTCGAAAAACGGGTTGCGCAGGGTTGGACCGCCGGATGTCCCGACATACGCCAGAACCCGGTCGGTGAGCCGGCGGCAACCGCCGCGTGGAACTTCGGCACGCCACGGCGCCGCAGCTCCTGGAAGCGGCTGGGGCCGTTTTGCCATTGCCGCCAAAGATACGAATGTAGCCTTCGGCGGATCCAGGCATCCAAGTTGGTGAGCATCCGTGGGCGACATGCTTCCCATCATCGCCGGAACCGTCCCTCGAATCCGCCGCCGCCGCGATTTCCGCCAAACCCGCCGCCGTCCCGAAAGCCGCCGAACCAGCCAGGGTCATTCCGATCGGTCCGCCATCACGTCCGCAAGATGACAGCACCACGGCGATCGCATCGGATCCCGGTGCTCCTACCCCTGGCTCGAAAAGTCCAACGCCTAATCAGGACGGTATAAGCTCCCCGGATGGAAGCCGCCACGCTCGATACCGCATTCTACAAGGAGGCCCTTATCGTGCTCGGCGCCGCCGGCGTTGTCATTCCCCTGTTCCATCGCCTGCACGTCAGCTCGGCGCTCGGCTTCATCCTCGTCGGCATTATCGTTGGCCCGTTCGGCCTTGCCTCGCTCGTTCCGCACGTACGTCGGCTTTCGGCGATTACCATCAGTGCGCCGGAATCGATCGAGCCGATCGCCCAGTTCGGCGTCGTCCTGTTGCTGATCATAATCGGCCTGGAACTGTCGTTTGAGCGCCTGTGGGTGATGCGGCGGCTGGTATCCCAATCCTCCGCTGTCCCCGGTCTCACGCTGGCCGATCCTCTCGCTGGCCCCGGTAGCCGTGGCGCTGGCGTTAGGCATTGGAGGAATCTGGGTGGTGGAAGGCTTTAGACGGAACCGCATTTAGTTGATGGGTTTGCCAAATATAATAAAATATAATATCGCCTAATCTTAAGCCGAGTTGGTGAAAGAAAGCGTCGGGACGCACTGGTAGCATGACATTCGATCCGCCAATCAAATACGGGGTAATCGGGGACACAGCAGCTACGCGACGGCCGCCGCCGCTCTTGTCGAAGGCTTTCTCGAATCGTTCCCAAGAATCGGGAAGCTCCTCGATTTCCGGTGGTAGCGGCATCGGCCTGGCTTTCATGGCATCAGCGTAGCACAGCGAGGCCGGATTCGCACCCGGCCCCGCTCTCCGCTATCCTAACGGGTGTCACCCAACGCTAGGAGCGAGCCTCATATGTCAAGCACTCCCCCCATCAATGGTCCGTACCAGTTTACCCCAGTCACAAACTCGACAACTGGGGTCTCCGTCCCGTCAGAGGCTCGTCAAGCGGCGGCTCTGGAGTTTCTTGCTGAGCGGGGCGGCTGGGATCGAGTGGCAAATGGTAGAATTGAACGAGAAGCTGTTCCGACTTCTTGGGATTCTCCGTTCTCCGACGAATCCGTAGCGAGAACGGGCGCGCCGCGCATGTATGCCTCATACCGGCGCGCCTGTTCAAATATCTCGTCGCGCTCGATCCGTCCATAAGTCCAATCGGATCGGGCCATCAAAATCGCCCTTTCTCGAAGAAAGGTTTCGCGGTCAAACATGCGCGGTTCCCATGTCGGCTCGACCGACCACGACGCCAACCCATTTCGGATCGTCGATCTGACGGCGCATCCGGAATATGCCCGCCGAGTTGGCGAGATCGTATCGCTTTGGTCGATGATAGAACTTCGGCTGTCGATCATCTTCGGCATGATTCTTCGCGCTCCACCATGGCAGGCATGGGAGGCGTTTTTTGCGATTAACAATGCGAAGGCTCGAATCGACATGTTGCGCGCATTGGCTTTCGCACTTGATGATCGCATTCCTGAAAAATCGGAATTGACCGCGTTGCTTGCGCGAGCGCAGAACGCACCCGCCGCGCGCCACGGCTACGCGCACCGGCCTTGGATTGAATACAAGGGTAAGCTGTACCAGATGGACATGCCAGCCGTTCCTATTGAAGACTTGGCCAAGCACCACGTTTCGACGAAGACGATGGACGCGGATTTCGCGTCTCTGAAGACGCTGAACGATGATCTGAACGACTTTCAGGGGCGCTTCGGTAACAAGTATCTTTTGCCGCTCGAAGTCCGTGCGGACTCGCCCGAACCATGGCCCGGTAAATGGCCTGGACACACAAGATACACACTATGTAAATAGGAAACATCCCAGGTTGCGCGAGCAGCGATTTCCGCCAACAGCGCCGGCTTGGCCTCCCGAACGCGCGCGACAAGATCGGGCGGTAACGGCTGCGGTGCCGCCAGCCGCAGCCGGTCACCGCGCGCTTCAATCCGGCCGCCGGCTTCGGCGATTTCGGCGAGCAATCCTTGTGTGGTCACAATTCTTCCTCCCACCCGCCGTTCGGATGCGGCTTGCCGCCGAGGGCATCGGGCATAGGGGGCATAGGGGGCCGATCATCCCTATGGTCCCTATGCCCCATGCCCTCGTCGCCATTGGTGCGGTGCAGCGCGTAGGTTGCCGCACCCCACACTCCGGAGGCTTCCTGACGGGTCAGCACGAAACCAGCAGATCGCGTTCCGGTCAGGGTGGCGAGCCGGGACGCGATGAATTGCCGTCCTCGGCTTTGCGGATCAATGATCCTCTTCACTCGTTCGTGAAGCTCCGCGGCCTTGACCGGCGCGCCTCCGTGGCAGTCATCCCATGCTTTGAATAACTCGGCGACGTGTTGACGTTGCGGGTCCCGCGCCTTGACCAATTCGACACGTTCAACCGGATCGCAGCAGCCGAGCGTCACCAGCGGGTCGCGAACCCAGGCGCACCAGTCCTCAAAGCTGCCGAGGGGGCGGCCTTTGGTCATTTCGGCCGTGTCCTGCCGCCCATAACGCCAGATCGTAAGCGCCGCGGCCAACAATTCGGCGCGCCGTTTCTCGATTGCATTGAGAAATCCGGGCGCGAAATCCCGGCCCTCCGGGTTCTCAACGTGCGCGTCCAGCTCGCAGAGCAGGAAACGGCGGGCAAGGTCTTCTGAAATCCGCAGACCGTTGCCGGCAATAGCGATAAACGCGGTGCTGTTCAGTGCCACCATGCGCGTCTGGCCGAGCAGCCGCACCCGCGCCGGGCGCTCGGTCAGGACCGACGCAAGGCTTTCGGAACGCAGAACCGTCCCGTTCACGTTGTCGAGAAACATCGCCGGTGCAGCCTCGATCAGTTCCGCCACGATACGCTTGTCGAATTCTTGGCGATCGTGGCCGCTGGTGAAGGCGCGGGGGCGAATGCCAAAGGCGATAAGGCAAATTGCGCGAACCAACAGCCCCTTGCCTGTCCCGGCGCCCGATATTTGCGGAGCGATCACAAGGAAGCCGGGAGCGAGCCACAGGCTCGCGCGGCAGATCGCCGTCAGCAGCCCCGCCAGGAAGGCGCTTTCGTCCCGGCCAGGCGAGTGAGAGAGGTCTGTAACCTTCGCCGCGAGCGCCGGGTCATAACGGCGCTGCGCATCGGCGAACGGGAATGTCTTGAACGTTTCGCGTAGCAATTGGAGCGCCGCGCCGGCATCGGTTCGGCTCGGGCGTCCGGGGATGCGCAGCGGAGGCAGTTTGCAGCACCAAAGCCCTGTTTCCGGGTCGTACCCCACCGCATCGCGAATGTCGCCGTCAGCCGCCAGCAATGGTGCCGTCGCGATGCCCTCAAGCGGCGGCAAACTCCATTCGCCCGCCATATCGAGATACATCCGAGCAACGCGCTCGGGCAGCGTTGTTGGCGTTGGCTTGCCATCTTTAGCGATCTTCACCGGCCGGCTGATACGATGCGCTTCGAAGACGACATTGTTGACCGTCAGCGGCCTTGCGATCATGGGGCCGCCCGTGGCCGGCTGCACCAGCTTGACGGGCATATCGCGGTCGTAAAGGTCGCCGCTCGCCGCCAGCAGGTCGCGCAACTCCCGCGCTGTAGACGGCAGGTCGCCGTCGCGGACGACAAGCTGCGTTTCACCCTTTCGGCCATGGCGATGATCCGGCGAACCTCGGCGGCACCGTCAGGCGGCGACATCGGACGCCTCCACGGTCCGCGCATAAGCGCGCCCTGCCAACACGTCGGCTATGTCGGTTCCAGGCTCGGGAGGGATGGCTATGCGCACGCACCGCCCCTCGCCAAGCCAGCGCTCAGCCGCGGCAGCGTGGCGACGGGCTATCTCAGCGGCGTGCGGACACGCATGATCCGTCTTGCCGGCGATCAGCCCTAATCGGCGCAGCTCGGCGAGGATGTCGCGCGCCGCACAGCCGGCCCAGCATTTGACGAGCAGTTGGCCCTCGCGGCCATCGCTGATGACAAGGCTACGACCACCATGCACCGGGCATTGGCAGCGCCACCCGCGCCCCTCGCGCCGGCCGCCGAGCGCCGCCGCGATCTCGGGCGCGGTCATGGCGCGCCCCCGGCGCAGAGTCGCTCGATCGACTCCGCCGTGATCCCTGTCCGACTGCCGATCTTTATGGGGGTCAGCTTGCCGGCCGAAATCAGCCGATAAAGGGTCGCGTGGGAGATACCGAGCAACTGCTCGGCTTCCGCGGGTGGGTAAAGATGGCGCACCGGAATGGCGCGGGATTCATCGGGCATCGCGCATGCGCTCCAAAAAAGGATCGGATTGGCGCCCGTAAGGGTGGGCTGCCCGCGTGCGTCGCCACGACAATGCCCGATATTAGGCGATCGGTAGCGCCGGCTCGGTAAGGCGAGCCACGCCATCGGTTCACGGGACCGATAACCCGACAAAGCGCCCGTTAGGCGGGCTAATCCCCATTCTCGCGCGAACGGAGCTTCCTGTCAATACCTGCGGTAACACGCTGGCACGCGAGCGCACATTGCGGGTGGCCGGATGCCCGCGACGACCGGTGGGGTGCCGTCGATGTCGCCATAACTGCCGGTTGCATGAAGTGCGCAGCGCACACGACCCGGTAACGCCGGGGATACCGGCGCCCGCCTCAGACGTTGACACGTACGTGGATGGCGTGTCGCAGGAGGTAATGGTGTCTTCGACCACTGGTGGCGGCGCTTCGACGTGGAATGCGCTCGACAGTCGTTGGCGAAAAGCATGGCGATTAGCGGCAGGAACGCCGTATCCGGACTCGTTGCGGCTCTGGAACGATGACGTGCCGCCGGGTCACTGGACTTGGGCGCCGGCTTACGACATGTCGCTGGCCGACTTCAAAGCCGCGCTCGCGACGGTAATGCCTTTCTTCAAGCCGCATCCCTGATCGGGAGGTGCCAGATGCTGTTATTAACGAGTAAAGCTCGCAAAGTCATAGATGCAGCGGTTCAGCGCCTGCCGGATGAGCGTAGTCGCCAGTTATGGACCGAATGAGTCAATGAAAATCCTCAAATCAGGCGTCCAGGCAGCATTACCCATGATCACGAGTTGCCGCCGGATCGCGCAGTCGTGATGATTGTTCTGTCGGCTCTGGAAGGCTTGCAGGCGTCGATGCGCGACCAGATCGGCATACCCGACCTGACAGAAGACCAACTCTCCGATCTGGAAGGTGATCTTACGTATGTCTCCGGCCTGTCTCAGGTTTGGCATAGAGTGCCAGCCCGATAGACCGCGGGCCTAGTCTAGCCCGTCAACCGTGGACCTTTAAGCGCCAACGCACCCCGTTACCGCTTTTAACGCGAACGCCGTTCGTGTTCCTCAATTCCTGCGCCTTGTGACCCAGCTCACAAAACTCTGCGAATGGGTATCACCTTGCCGCCGGCTGACGCCGCGCAGAAACTCGCCCATGCATCCATGAGTTGCCGCCGCTTGTCGAAAAGATCGCCGCGCCGGTAGGCCGCCTCGACCTTGCTCTCGATCGCGTGCGCCAGCGCCATCTCGACAACCTCGCGCGGGTATGCGGTGCGCTCGGTCGCCCAATCGCGGAAGCTCGATCGGAAGCCGTGCACCGTCAGATCGCCGCGGCCCATCCGGCGCAACAGCATCAAGAGCACCATGTTGGACAGCGGCGATGCCCGCCGCGGGCCGGGGAACACTGGCGCGGCCGGGTCCGGCTCGCCGTCCCGCGTCAGCGCCAACGGCCGCACCTTGTCGAGCACCGCGAGCGCGGCATCCGACAGCGGCACGCGATGCTCGCGGCCCGCCTTCATGCGCTCGGCTGGCACGGTCCAAACCTTGGCGGCAAGGTCTATCTCGGCCCAAGGCGCGCCTAACGCTTCGCTGGTGCGCGCCGCCGTGAGGATGGCGAATTCCAGCGCCCGCGCCGACATACCTCCCGGCCCCGCAGAGCGGCCAGGAACGCGGGCATGTCGTCGAAGGGCAGTGCGGCATGGTGCTGGACCTTCCGCACCTTGGCGCGCGCCGGCAGGATATGGGCGAGGTTGCCTTTCCACTGCGCCGGGTTTGGCCCCTGCCGGAAGCCTCGCACCGTCGCGGCGTCGAGCACCGCTTCGATGCGGCCGCGCACCCGGCTTGCCGTTTCCGGCTTCGTCGACCAGATCGGATCGAGCACTTGCACGACGAGCCCGGCATCGATCGCCGAGACGGGCAATTCCCCCAAAGTGGGGTAAACGTAGGTTTCGAGCGTCGAGCCCCATTGCGCCGCATGCTTGGCGTTGCGCCAGCCCGCCCGGTTCTTTTCGATGAATTCGACGGCGCACTCGCGGAAGGTCCGGCCCTTCGCGACGGAAACCCGCTGCGCTTGCCGCTGGGCCGCCTTGGCGTCGAGCGGGTCGATTCCCTCATGCCGCAGCTTACGGCGCTCGGTGGCCTTTGCGCGGGCTTCCGCGAGCGAGATATCGGGGAAGGGTCCGAGTCCCATGTCGCGGCGCTTGCCCTCGATCTGGAAACGGAACACCCAGCTTTTCGAGCCGGTGGGGGAAACGCGGAGGTAAAGCCCGCCGCCATCATGCAGCACGGCCGGCCCCTTCGCCTTGGTTACCTCGACCGCCGAGAGCTTGCCGGTATGCGCCATCGTTCCCGCCTCTGCCACCGGGACCGAAATGGGGGAAGGCTGATCCCGTTCCCCACTTCGTTCCCCCATCGATGCTGAGATAGTACGATACGGCGGGATACGGCGGAAGACAGAAAGGCGAGGATATCCTTGAGGTTTTGGTCGGAGGCGGGACGGCTTGAGACGGCCGGAAATGGGGGAATGGCGGAGGGAGCGGGATTCGAACCCGCGATGGAGTTGCCCCCATACACACTTTCCAGGCGTGCGCCTTCAACCGCTCGGCCACCCCTCCGCGCCGCCGTTGCGGCGGATGGCCTAGACATAGCGAAGCATCGCTGGCCACGCAACGCAGGCCCTGGCCCCTGTCATGCCAATGTTATGCAACCGGAACATCGCTGACGCAGCCTCGACATCTGCCGGCTCGATGAGTTCCCCAACAGGCCCCGCGGCCTGCGCAATTCCGGGCAGGTCTCACATCAACGCGGCAGAGCTTGCTTGTCGCGACCGTGCTGGTCGCCGCCATGCCCGGTCTTGCGTCGCCGATGGCGACTGCCGCCACGACGACTCACAACCATGCAGTTACCGTCGCCGTATTCGGCGAGTGGCCCTATGCCGCCAAGAACGGCGGCGCCGATCTGCTCAACAACGCGCCGCAGCGGCTCAACTCGATTCATGTCGGCGACACCTGCCGGTAGCCCGCCAGCCGGATCCATTCCGCCGAATCGGAGAGGATCCGGTTCTCTCGCCCCCTGTGCGGCTGGATTGCCGCCGCCGGAACCCCTAGAGTTTCCCCGCTCAACCGTCGGGCGGGGAGATGGTCGCACGGGTTCGCACGGTGGCGTTTCATGGGGTCGAGGTCGTCGACGTCGAGACCCAGGTGACGATCGCCTCGGGGCTGCCGGCGTTCACGATCGTCGGCCTGCCCGACAAGGCGGTCGCCGAATCGCGCGAGCGGGTGCGAGCGGCACTGTCGGCGCTGGGCCTGGCGCTACCGCCGCGCCGTATCACGGTCAACCTCGCGCCGGCCGACGTCGTGAAGGAAGGCAGCCATTTTGACCTGCCGATCGCCCTGGGGCTGCTCGGCGAGATGGAGGTGCTGCCGCAGGACGAACTGCTCGGCTACACGGCACTCGGCGAGGTAGCACTCGACGGCTCGTTGACCGGCGTCGCCGGCGTGCTGCTCGCGGCGCTCGCCGCCGCCGCCCGCGACAGCGGCATCATTTGCCCCGCCGATTGCGGCGGCGAGGCGGCCTGGGCGGGCGATGTCGAGATCATCGCGGCGCCGAGCCTGCTTGCCATCGTCAACCACTTCAAGGGTACCCAGCTCCTGCCGCCGCCCGAGGCGAAGCTGGCGCCGTCGCGCGCCGCCGGGCTCGACCTGAAGGACGTCAAGGGCCAGGAAAGTGCCAAGCGCGCCCTCGAGATCGCCGCCGCCGGCGGCCACAATTTGCTGATGGTCGGGCCGCCCGGCTCGGGCAAATCGATGCTGGCGGCGCGGCTCCCGGGCATATTGCCGCCGCTCGAACCGGCTGAGGCGCTGGAGCTCGGCATGATCCAATCGGTCGCGGGCGGCCTGCGTAGCGGCGGATTGCTGCGTGAGCGGCCGTTCCGCGACCCGCACCATTCCGCCTCGCTGCCGGCGCTGGTCGGCGGCGGGATGCGCACCCGCCCCGGCGAGATCAGCCTGGCGCATCACGG
Organism: uncultured Alphaproteobacteria bacterium; assembly: GCA_963746885.1. GTDB lineage: Bacteria > Pseudomonadota > Alphaproteobacteria > ATCC43930 > CGMCC-115725 > DATARH01. Next base: position 28,657 of record CAVVDM010000007.1, on the reverse strand, counting down.
CGTGCTGTTTCTCGACGAGCTGCCCGAGTTCAACCGCGCCGCGCTCGAAGCCCTGCGCCAGCCGCTGGAGACTGGACGGGTCAGTGTCGCGCGCGCCAACAGCCACGTGACCTATCCGGCGCGGGTTCAGCTGGTCGCCGCAATGAACCCGTGCCGCTGCGGCTATCTGTCGGAGCCGGGGCGGGCCTGCGGCCGCGCGCCGCGCTGCGCCCAGGACTACCAGTCGCGGATCAGCGGGCCGTTAATGGACCGCATCGACCTCTACATCGACGTGCCGGCGGTGTCGCCGGCCGATTTGGCGCTGCCGCCGCCGGCCGAGACGAGCGCCGAGGTGGCGCGCCGAGTGGGCGCAGCGCGGGCGCGGCAGAGCGCGCGCTACGCCGCGCTGCCGGACGAGCAGCGCATCCGCACCAATGCCGAAGTCGATGGCGCGCTGCTCGACGCGGTCGCGACCCCCGAGCCGGCTGGCCGTGCCCTCCTCCAGCGAGCCGCCGAGGGGCTGCACCTGTCAGCGCGCGGCTACCACCGCGTCTTACGGGTCGCCCGCACGCTGGCCGATCTTGACGGCGCCCCGGGCGTCGCCCGCCGCCACATCGCCGAGGCGCTGTCCTACCGCCAGCCGATCAACCCGCCGAACGGGGTGGGGCGCGGGTGACCCGGCGTCAGCGGACCGCCTGCGCCTGCCACCGCAGCAGGACGATTGCGGTCGGTGGCTGTAAGGTAGAAAATTGTTGCTTCGGGCGAAGGTCGGCATACGGTAATGGCCCATATCCTCGTAATCGACGACGACCCGGTGCTGCGGCGGGTGATTATGCTGGTGCTCGAGGGGGCCGGGCACACGGTGCTGCGCTGCGAGAACGGGAGGAAGGCGATCGACTTCCTCGCCCACAGTCACACCGATCTTTTAATCACTGATATCATCATGCCCGAGATGGACGGGGTCGAGACGGTACGGGCGGCGCGGCGTCTTCAGCCGCAATTGCCGATCCTCGCAATCTCCGGCGGCGGATCGTTCGATCCCGGCGACTATCTCGGCCTTGCCCAGGCCTTCGGGGCGACCGCGGTTCTGCCGAAGCCGTTCCGGCCGGCGCAACTCGTCGAGGTCGTCGCGAGCCTGCTGGCGGAGTGACCGCTCGAAATCGCTTGCGGGGACCGGGGGCAATGGCTGACGATCACTGCAGAGGAGGCGCGGCCTCCGCCCCACACACCGGCATAGGCAGCCGACATGAGCGATCTTCCCCTGCGCAGCGGCATCTTTCTGGCGCCGTTCCACAATCACAACGAAAACCCGACCCTGTCGATCGAGCGCGATTTCGAGCTGCTGCAGCATCTCGACCGGCTCGGCTACAACGAAGCGTGGATCGGCGAGCATCATTCCGGCGGCTTCGAGGTCATCGCCTGCCCGGAAATGTTCATCGCCGCCGCGGCGGAACGCACCCGCCACATCCGGCTCGGCACCGGCGTCGTGTCGCTGCCATACCACAACCCGTTCATGGTCGCCGACCGCATGGTCCAGCTCGACCACATGACGCGCGGCCGGGCGATGTTCGGCGTCGGGCCCGGCGCCCTCGTGCACGACGCGCTGAAGATCGGCGTCAAGCCGGACGACCAGCGCCGCATGATGAACGAGTCGCTCGATGTCGTGGTTCGTCTGCTGCGCGGCGAGGTCGTCAATCGCAAGACCGACTGGTTCAACCTGATCGACGCCCAATTGCAGCTGCGGCCCTACTCGACCCCGCACATGGAGATGGCGGTCGCCGCGGCGCGCTCGCCGGCGGGCGGTCTGGCGGCCGGCAAACACGGCATCGGAATGCTGTCGATCGGCGGCACGAGCCCGATGGCGATGGAGACCCACACCAAGAATTGGGGCCTCTACGAGGACGAGGCGCGCGCCAACGGCCATGTCCCAAATCGGCGCGACTGGCGCGTCGTCGGCCTGTTTCACATCGCCGAGACGCGCGAGCAGGCGCGCAAGAATGTCGAATTCGGGCTCAACGCGTTCTGCGACTATTTCCGCGACGTGGCGACCTTTCCGATCATCCCGCCCGACGTCACCGACCCCTACAGCTTCATGGTCGAGAGCGGCACCGCCTGCATCGGCACGCCCGATGACGCAATCGCCTACATCGAGCGGCTGGTCGGCGGCTCGGGCGGTTTCGGGGTGATCGCGGAGCTCGCCCACAACTGGGCCGATTGGCCGCAAACGTTGCGTCACTACGAGCTGATGGCGCGCTTCGTGCACCCGCATTTCCAGCGCAGCCGCGAGTTGCTGCGCGATAGCTATGGCTATGCAACGAGCCATCATGTCGAGTTTACCGGCGCGGCGAGTGCGGCGGTGCAGGCCGAGATCGACCGCCATGCCGCGCGGCGCGCGGCGGAGGCGCACAAGACCGCGGCCAAATAGGCCAGTCCGTCGGACAACATCCAGGGGAGCGCCACCGGAGCGTGCTCGCCGGGAAACGCTAACCGCGCGGCATCGAGGATATCGCGATGCAGAGCCAGAACCGGTTTTTTGACGATTTCGCACGGGTCGCCGCCGGCGCGGCAGGGGCATTGTCGGGGGTGCGCGGCGAGATCGAGACGCGCCTGCGCGATCAGCTCGAACGGGTGCTGGCCGGCATGGACTTGGTCAGCCGCGAGGAATTCGAGGCGGTGAGAGCGATGGCGGCCAAGGCGCGCGAGGAGCAGGAAGTTTTGCTTGGCCGCCTCGACGCGTTGGAAGCGCGCCTTGCCGCGTTGGAAAAGAATTCCCCCGGCGGCGACAAACCCGCAAGCTCCTGATGAAAAAACCGTCAGGAACGCTAAATCTAGCCTTGTCAGGGGTGCCGTGCTTTGGCAGCGTAGCGACACACGCAGATCGTAGTCCCCTCAAATCAGCCGGGAGGAGCGAAAAGCTGGGCTATCCAACCGACAGGTCCACCGTACCGTCACGTCGACTCGCCTTCAGGAGCGCGCGATGACTGCCACTGTCTCCATGGTCGAATTTCATTCTCCCACCGGCAATCCGATCGACCTCGTCGAAGAGATTGTCGTCGCCAACGACTGGGCGCACGATCGGGCCAGCGAGGAGGAGATGATCGTCGAGATCTCCGGCCGCTGGTGTGATTACCGGCTGTATTTCTTGTGGCAGGAGGAGCTGAGCGCACTGCATTTTTCCTGCGGCTTCGACATGAAGGTACCAAAGCGGCGGCGCGGGCCGCTCTACGAGTTGCTGGCACTTGCCAACGAGCGGCTGTGGCTCGGCCATTTCGACTTGGCGGCCGGCGACACCTCTCCGGCGTTTCGCTATGCGGTGCTGCTGCGCGGCAGCGGCACCGCAAGCTCCGAGCAAGTCGAGGACCTCGTCGACATCGCGCTGTCGGAGTGCGAGCGGTTCTATCCCGCGTTCCAGCTGGTGATCTGGGGCGGCAAGCCCCCGGGGGAGGCGATGGAAACCGCGATGATCGAGCCGATCGGCGAGGCCTGACCGGCGCGGGCGGTTGGACATGGTGCCATGAGCACAGCGGCAGCTCCGAGCCCGGTAAGCGCGGGCAGGCTCGTCCTCGTTGGGTGCGGCCAGATGGGCTCGGCGATGTTGCGCGGCTGGCTGGCGCGCGGCGCGGCGAAGCGGTTTGTGATCGTCGAGCCGGAAGGAACGCCGGCGGCGCTGAGCGACCTGACCGGGGTGGCGTGGCACCGCACCGCAGCCGAGCTGCCGGCTGACCTCGCTCCCGACGCGGTGGTGTTTGCCGTTAAGCCGCAAGTCATCGACGCGGTGTTGCCGTCGTATCGCCGCTGGGCGAGCCCGCGGACCTTGTTTCTGTCAATCGCCGCCGGCAAGACCATCGGCGGCATCGCCCGACACCTCGGCGACGAGGCCGCGATCATCCGCTGCATGCCGAACACGCCGGCCGCGATCGGTCGGGCCATCACCGTTGCCTGCCCCAACGCCCGCGTCGCACCGACGCAGCGCCTCTTGTGCGAGGCGCTGCTCGCCGCGATCGGCGAGAGTGCCTGGGTCGAGGACGAGGCGCTGATGGATGCGGTGACCGCGGTCTCGGGCAGTGGCCCGGCCTATGTCTTTCTGCTGATCGAGGCGCTGGCCGCCGCCGGCGCCCGCGCCGGGCTGCCCGCCGAGCTGGCGTTGCGGCTTGCCCGCGCCACGGTCGCCGGTTCGGGCGAGCTAGCGCTGCGCTCGCTGGAGACGCCGGCGCGCCTGCGCCAGAACGTCACCAGCCCGGGCGGCACGACCCGCGCCGCGCTCGACGTGCTGATGGGCACCGACGGCCTGCCCGAGCTGCTCGACCGCGCCGTCGCGGCAGCCACCGCGCGCTCGCGCGACCTCGCTAACTGACGGCTGCCGCGGCGATGGCTAGGGGGCGGTCTTCGTCGCATGTGTCGGGCGGAGCGGCGCTGCCGGTCGCCAGCGAGCGCGACCGCATCATCGATGCCGCGCTCAGCCTTGTCGCACAGGATGGCTGGCGGCATCTGTCGATGTCGGCAATCGCCGCCGCAGCCGATCTGCCGATCCTCGCCGTCTACCGCGCCTTCTCATGCAAGCCGGCAATCCTCTGCGCGTTTTTTCGGCGGATCGACGAGGCGGTCTTAGCGGCACCGCTTGACGCCGCTTCCGATCCGGACGAGCGACCGCGCGACCGCGTGTTCGATCTGTTGATGCGGCGTTTTGACGCGCTGCGCCCGTATCGCGACGCCCTCGACGTGCTCGGCCGCGAATTGCCGACCGATCCGGCCGCCGCGCTTGCTGCGGGGAGCGGATTGCTGCGCTCGATGGCCTGGATGCTCGAAGCAGCCGGGATTTCTGGCCAAGGACTCGGCGGAATTGTCGCGGTGCAGCTTACCGCGGCGGCTTATCTGGCAACATTGCGGGTGTGGCTGCGCGACGACTCGCCGGATCTGGGGCCCACCATGGCGGCGCTCGACCGGCGGCTGCGCGGCATCGAGCGCTGGCTCGGGAGGGGGAGGAGGCCGCCGCGTCGCGCCGACGCGGCGCCAGCCTAAGCCGGCCGGGGTTTTGCTGCACCGCAAACTTTTGCTTGACGCCAGGCTATGAGCCTATGATATAGGCGATTGTGCGGTGCACAATTTTGCCCGAGACCCTCAACCCCGGATACCCATCATGGCTGATGCTCGCTCAAACCCCTTCGATTTTGACGTCACCAAGATGTTCGCCGACTTTCGCTTCAAGCCGTTCGACATGGAGGCGGTATGGACGGCGCAGCGCCGCAACATCGAGGCGCTGAGCCAGGCGAACCAGGCTGCTGTCGAGGGCGTGAACGCGCTCGCCCGGCGCCAGATGGAGCTGACGCGCGAGACGTTCGAGGGGTTCTCGGCGCTGTTGCGCGAGATGGCACAACCGGCCTCGCCCGAGGACCGGATGGCCAAGAACACCGAGTACGTCAAGAAGATGATGGAAAAAGGCGTCTGTCACGGCCGCGAGGTCGCGACGATCGCAGCCAAGGCCGGCACCGACGCGACCGAGATCCTGCACAAGCGCGCCAGCGAGGGCCTCGACGAGCTGCGTGCTCTTGCGAGCCAGCCCGCGACCCACTGAATACCCCTCCGGCGACGCGAGGCGCTACTCCGCGAGCAGCGCCTTCAGTCGGTAGATCAACTCCAGCGCCTCGCGCGGGGTCAGCTCGTCCGGGCGGACCTCGCGCAGCAGGTCTTCGGCTGGCGAGCCGGGCGTCGCCGGCGCCGGTGCGATGCGGCTGGCGGCGCGGAACAGCGGCAGATCGTCGGCCAGCCGCGCAAGTGCGCCGCCCTCCTCGCCCTTTTCCAGGATGTTCCAGCACCTCCTCGGCGCGCGCCGTGACGCTGGCCGGCAAGCCGGCGAGCTTTGCCACGTGGATGCCGTAGGAGCGGTCGGCGGCGCCCGGCGCCACCTCGTGCAGGAATACGACATCGCCCTGCCACTCCTTGACCCGCATCGTGCGGCAGGCGAGCGCCGGCAACTTCGCGGCGAGCGCGGTCAGCTCGTGGTAATGCGTCGCGAACAGGGCGCGGCAGCGGTTGACCTCGTGCAGGTGCTCGAGCGCCGCCCAGGCGATCGACAGCCCGTCGAAGGTCGCGGTGCCGCGGCCGATCTCGTCGAGGATCACGAAGCTCTGCGGCCCGGCCTGGTTCAGGATCGCCGCGGTCTCGACCATCTCGACCATGAAGGTCGAGCGGCCGCGCGCCAGATCGTCGGCCGCCCCGACCCGGCTGAACAGGCGGTCGACGATGCCGATCCGCGCTGCGCGCGCCGGCACGAAGGCGCCGATCTGCGCCAGGATCGCGATCAGCGCGTTCTGGCGCAGAAACGTGCTCTTGCCGGCCATGTTGGGGCCGGTGACGAGCCAGATGCGGTCCTCGCCCAGCACGCAATCGTTGGCGATGAAGCTGCCCTTGCCGGCGAGCGCCACCTCGACCGTCGGATGGCGGCCGCCCTCGATCTCGAAGGCCGTGCCGGACACGATCTACGGGCCGTGTCCAGCCGGCCTCGGCGGCGCATCTCGGCATGGCTCGCGGCGACGTCGAGCACTGCCAGCGCCGGCCGCTGCGGCGACAATCTCGCCGCGCCGCGCCATCACCTCGCCGACAAGATCGTCGAACAGACGCAGCTCGAGCGCCAGCGCGCGCTCGGCGGCGCTGGCGATGCGGCTTTCGAGGTCGCCGAGCTTCACCGTCGTGTAGCGCTGCGCCCCGGCCATCGTCTGGCGATGGATGAAGTCGGGGCCGAGCTTGCCGGCATTGGCGGCCGACACCTCGACGTAATAGCCGATCACGTTGTTGTGGCGGATGCGCAGCGCGGCGACCCCGCTCGCCTCGGCATAGCGCGCCTGCAAAGCCGCGATTGCCTGCCGGCTGTCGTCGCGCAACGCGCGCAGCTGGTCGAGTTCGGGCGATGTAGCCCGGCGCGATGAACCCGCCGTCGCGGGCGAACAGCGGCAATTCGGCGGCGAGCGCGCGCTCCAGCCGCTCAACCAGCGCGCCATGCTCGCCGAGCCCCGTTTCAGCGCCGGCCACCAGCTCGGGCAGCGGCACGAGACCGGGCGCCGAGGAGCGCGGCGCGAACCGCCGAAGTTTCGCCGAGCGCGTCGCGCAACGCGGCGAGATCGCGCGGCCCGCCGCGCCCGAGGCTGAGGCGGCTCAGTGCCCGCTCGATATCGGGAACTCGGCGCAGCCGCCGGCGCAACTCCGCCCGCGTGTCGACGCGGTCGACAAAGAACTGCGACCGCATCGAGCCGCGCCGCGATCGCCTCGGGTCGGGTCAGCGGCGCCGGCCAGATGCTCGGCGAGGAGCCGCGCGCCGGGTCCGGTCAGCGGTGCGGTCGATCGCCGCGAGCAGGCTGCCGCGGCGCTCGCCCGACAGCGTCGCCGCCAGTTCGAGATTGCGCCGGGTCGCGGCGTCGATCTGCATGACCGAGCCGGGCACCACCCGCACCGGCGCGGCGAGGTAGGGCGCCCCCTCGCGCTCGCTCCCCTGCCGGGTCACACCCCCCTGCTGGGTCAGCGCGACGTAATCGACCAGCGCGCCGCCGGCCGCGATCTCGGCGCGGGAAAAATTGCCGAAGCCGTCGAGCGCTTCGACGCCGTAAAATTCCTCGAGGCGGCGGCGCGCGGCCTCGCTGTCGAAACGCGGGTTGGCGAGCGGCGTCAGGGCCGGCTTCCAGTCGGCAAACAGCTCGAACAATGCCGGACGCGCCAGGAGCCGCTCGGGGACGAGGATCTCGCCGGGCATGATGCGCGCGAGATCGGCGGCGAGCGCGCCCTCGCTGGTCGGCGCCAACGCGAACGCGCCGGTCGACAGGTCGAGCCAGGCGAGGCCGAGTTCGCCGCCGATCTCGGCGATGCCGGCGAGATAATTGTGCCGGCGCGCGTCGAGCAGCCCCTCCTCGGTCAGGGTCCCGGCGGTGACGACGCGCACGACGGCGCGCCTGACCGGCCCCTTCCCGCCCCGCCGCCGCGCCTCGGCGGGATCCTCGATCTGGTCGCAGATCGCCACCTTGAACCCGGCGCGGATCAGTCGCGCCAGATAGGAATCGGCAGCACGCACCGGCACGCCGCACATCGGGATGTCGGCGCCGTTGTGCTTGCCGCGCTTGGTCAAGGCGATATCGAGCGCCGGCGCCGCCGCGACGGCATCCTCGAAAAACAGTTCGTAGAAATCGCCCATCCGGAAAAACAACAGGACGCCGGGATGGGCGCGCTTGATCGCGTGATACTGCACCATGACCGGCGTCGCCGCCGAACCTGCGGCGCTCGGGGGCGCCGCCGCTTCCGGCAGATCGGAGTCACGGAGAGGCCGTGCAGTCATCGGCATCGCAGAGTTCGCTGGCAAAACGGCGCGGGGACGCTGAGCGGTTTTGACGTTAACATGCGGCGACTGACCCCCGGAATTGCCTGCAAGGCCGGCCCTCCCGGGGCATGCAACGGAGGATGATCATGGCGGCAACGGCGTCGACGCGCTTCCCGGTGATCCGCGAGGCGGTTGCCTCCTTTCCCGACCGCGAGCATTTCCGCACGGCGGTGTCGGCGCTGCTCGCCGCCGGTTTCGAACCGGCCGACCTGTCGGTGCTGGCGTCGCACCAGCCGCTGACCGCTTCCGACGAGCATCCCGGCGAACTGATGGCGGCGGGGCTCAGCGACGAGCTCAAATACATCGGCCCGCTGACCATCGCCGGCATCATCCTGATTTCGGGCGGGCCGATCGCTGCGACCGTCGCCGCGCTGGTCGGCGCCGGGCTGGGCGGCGCGGCGCTCAAGGACCTGTTCGACGATTACACCGCCGCGCCGCACAGCAACGAGTTTGCCGCGGCACTGAAAGCCGGCGCCGCCCTCTTATGGGTGCGCTGCGCCGACCCGGAACTCGAATTGCGCGCGGTGCGGATCCTCGAACAAGCCGGCGGCCGCCAGGTGCACATCCATGGCCGGCCCCAACGCGGCGCCGCAACCGATTGATCAGACCGGCGTGCGGCATTCCGCCGCGAGTTGCACGAACGGCGGCATCGGGCCGTGCTCGGGATTGGCGATCGCGATCGGCGCGGCGAGCGATACCGTGCCGCCGAGCGGCAAGTCCGGCAGCACCAGGTCCTGGTCGCGTGTCGGCTCGCGCTGTGCGCCGCGTGGCGCCAAGCCCAGCGCCGCCAGGCTCAAATCATCGCCTTTTGCGATCCGTCGGGCCAAATGTTCATCCGAATCGCCTAACGTGACCGCCGTAACGCCGGCCAGCGAGGCCAGCGTCGTGGCCACGCAGGGACGCGGGGTCACGGGCACGCTGACATAGCCGGTGAAGTGGCGCGGCCCGAGCAGCCCGGCCCGGCCTTGCATTGCCGCCTCGGCCAGCAGCCGCTCGGCCGCCTCGATCGGGCTCTGGCGTTGCCGCATCGCGGCCAGCCGGCTGGTGGTTCGCACCCAGCCGATCGCCAGTTCGATGTTGTCCGGCATGCTGTCGTAGCAGCCGACCCGGTCGGAAGCGACCGCGCGCACGAAGGTCGGCTGTGCCTCGTGACACAGGTTGAGGACATCGCGCTTCAGCCCATTGACCGGATACATCGCGTTGTAGAGTTCCCGGTAATCAATCGACGACAGGCCGACCGCCGCGACGATCAGGGCGGCAGCGGCGATGCTGGCTTTAAGAAGCATGGGGGTTCACTCTCTCGCCCGCCTGAGGGCGCAGCATAGCACGGGGCGAGGCGGTCGCGGCAAACCGGTTCGGCCGATCGCCCGGTTTAAGCATAATTGTTCGTAAAACTGCAAGCCGGCCTGTCGGTGCTCGCCTCACCCCTGCGGCCGATGGCGCTTGACGGCCTCAGGGTTGGTCGAATTGACACCCATATAAACGCCGCGCTCCCAGGTCCGCTTCAGCGGATCGACGACCTTGAGCGCCATCCGCCCGACGTGCTGGACCTCGATCTCGACCGTCTCGCCGTCCTGTAACGCGCCCAACCCCTCGTGATTGGTGCCACAGGCGATCAAGTCGCCGGAATTCATTGTCATGATCGTCGAGGCGAACTCGACCAACTCAGGGACGCGGTGCTCCATGTCGTCGGTGTTGTAGTTGTGGCGCAGCTGGCCGTCATCCCAGAAGCGGACGATGACGTCGTTGGGGTCGGGAACCTCGTCGGCGGTGGTGATGCACGGGCCGATCGGCGCGAAGGTATCGAACGACTTGCCCAGCCAGCTACCGGCCTTCCAGGTGCGCCGCCCCTCGCCGCGCGCCGACACGTCGATGAGGCCCGTATAGCCGAACACGGCGCTCTTCCAGTCCTTCTGCGCCACCTTCTTGGCCGGTCCCTTCATGACGAGAGCCAATTCGGCCTCGTGCATGAAGATCCACGGTTCGGTAAATTCGGGGAGCATGATCGTGTCGCCCGGCCCGACCACCGCCTCGGGGTTTTTTAAAAACATGTTCAGCGGGCGCGCCTCGCGCTGCGCGTGCTCCCAGTAATTGGCGATGCAGCACAGGATCTTGCCCGGGCGCGGCAGCGGCGCGCGCAGCCGCACCGCGTCGAGCGGCTTCGCCTCGCCCTCGGCTGCGAGCGTTTCCAGCCGGGGCCGCAGCCGATCGAATTGGTCGATGATGACCTGCATCGTCAATTGCGGCGTGTAGCTCGGCCGCAGCGCGCTGCTGATGTTGACCACCCCGCGCTCGGTCAGAATGCCCGGCACCGGGTCGGTATCGGGCGCGATCTGGAACAGCACCAGCTTCATGACGCCTCTCCTTCTTTCGATAGCCGAACGTAGCGGTTTCCGGCACGTCCGGCCACCTCGCCGCGACGCCGCGGATACGATAGGATGGCATTGCTAAATTGGGTCATCTCGTCCGGCGGATGCGGCAATGAGCGAGCAAATTTTGGAACCCTATTTCCGGGTCGGCGAGGGCAAGATCAGCGGCTGGATCTCGGTCACGCTCGGCGTGCTGAGCGTCCTCGGCGTGTTGTGCTTCCACTTCCCCGATTTCCTGACGACGCCCCAATTGCGCGAGGCCTATGCGGTCGATCAGATGCGCTATCTGCTTGCCGGCGGGATGATCTTCTCGGCGGCGTTCGGGGTGGTCACCTTCGCGCTCAACCGCCACAAGCTGATGGGCGCGATCGGCATCACCCTGACGCTGTTGGCGCTGTGGGGCGGCGGCGCCACCGCGCAGGTGGGTCCGCGCTATGCCGCGCCCGGCTATATCGGCATCGACTGGTTCATCCTCGACCTAATGCTATCGGCGATGATCTTCATCTTTCTCGAAAAGCTGTTTCCGCATCTGCGCGAGCAGGCGATCCTGCGGCCGGATTGGTGGCACGATTCGCGCTATTTCCTGCTCAACCACCTGCTGATCGGCATCTACGCCTTCGCCGCGACGATGACGGCGCCGACCTTTTTCTCCTGGGCGGTAAACCACGACATCCAGGGATTCGTGTCGGGGCTGCCATGGACGGTGCAATTCGTCATGGCGATCGTCTTGGCCGACCTCGTCGAGTACGCGATCCACCGCACGATGCATGAGGTCAAGTTTCTGTGGCCGATCCACGCGGTGCATCACTCGGTCGAGCATCTGGATTGGCTGGCCGGGTCGCGGCTGCATTTTCTCGAGCCGCTGGTGACCCGCACCTTCGTGCTGATCCCCGCCTTCATCCTCGGCATCGCCAAGGAGCCGTTGACCCTCTACATCGTCTTCGCCGGGTTCCAGGCGGGGCTCATCCACGCCAACATCCGCTGGGACCTCGGCCCGCTCAAATACGTACTGTGCTCGCCGCGCTATCATCATTGGCATCATTCGAGCGACGACGAAGCGATCGACAAGAATTACGTGGCGCATTTGCCGGTGATCGACTGGCTATTCGGCACCTTCTACTTGCCGAAGGACAAAAACGTCTGGCCACGCCGCTACGGTACGGTCGGCATTCCGTTGCCAAAGGGGATCGTGCGGCAGTTCTTCTATCCGTTCCAGCGCCATGCCAAGGTGATGCGGCCCGGCACCAGCGAACAGCGGCGCAACGGCGCGTGAGCCACCGCGATGCCGCTGATGCGGGGCGGTGTCCCGCAATCGCGAATTGTCATGCGCCTGCTTCGGGTGTTGACTTGCGCTGCAGGCTAATGCGCGCGGCACGGGAGGATTAAGCGATGGTCGAGATTCGCCGGATGGGTCCGCAGATTGGCGTCGAAGTACGCGGGGTCGACGTCAAGACGATGGACGAGGCGACCTGGAACAAGATCTATCAAGCGTGGCTCGACTGCAATGTCATGTGCGTGCGTGGCCAGGATCTGACGATCCCCGATTTCATCCGCTACAGCGAGCGCTTCGGGCCGGTGACCCCGCACCCGTCGAAGTCGACGCGGCACCCGGAATATCCCAAGATTACGATGCTCGGGGTGGGCAAGTTCGACGCCGCGGGCAAGTTGCGGGAGGAAATCTACCGCCGCGGCGCCGAGGGCTGGCACACCGACGGCGCCTACAACGAGGCGCCGTTCAAGGCGACACAGCTTTATGCACTGGCGGTGCCAAGCCGCGGCGGCAACACATTGTTCGCCAACGGCTACGCCGCCTATGACGGGCTGCCGCAGCGCTTGAGAGAGCGGCTCGACGGGGTGATCGGCGCTTTTTCCTATGGCGGCCGGCGCGGCAAGTCGAAACTGCTTAACCCCGAGGATCAGGATTGGACGCCGGTCTATCATCCGATCTTCCGCGTCCACCCGGAAACCGGCCGCAAATCGCTCTACTTCGATCCCGGCAAGATCGTCGATTTCGTCGGCATCGAGCGGGCTGAGGGCGACGAGATCATCGCCGAATTGACCGCGGCGATGATCCAGCCCGAGGCCGAGTACCATCACAAATGGGAAAAGGGCGACATCGTGATCTGGGACAACCGCTGCTCCTATCACAAGGCCGCCGGCGATTACCCGCCCGAGGAGGACCGCATCCACTGGCGCGTCTCGATCAATGATTTCGGCATCGAAGCCCTCGAAGCGGCGGAGTAGCGCGATGACCGTGCACGTCACCCCTTTTGCGGGCGCCGGCTGCGGCGCCGAGATCAGCGGCGTCAACATCCGCGAGCCGTTGAGCGCAGCAGATCGCGATGCGATCCGCGCCGCCTGGCTCAAGCATCTCGTGCTGCGGTTTCGCGACCAGAAGATGACCGACACGCAGCACATGACCTTCACCCGCCAGTTCGGTGCGCTCGAATTCAATCCGGCCAGGCTGATCGAACAGCAATACGGGGTCGCGACGCAGACCGACGGCCGCAACAGCGAGATCGCGCCGGAAATCTCGGTCATCTCGAACATCCTGGAAAACGGCAAGGCGATCGGCGGGCTCGGCGACGGCGAAGCCTTCTGGCACACCGACAGTTCGTTCGTCGATGTGCCGCCGGCGGCCAGCCTGCTGCGCTCGCTGGAATGCCCGCCGCCCTCGGCCGGCGGCGCCACCGAGTTCCTCAACTGCTATACCGCCTACGAGACGCTGCCCGCCGATGTGAAGACGCGGATCGACGGGCTGAGGATGATCCACGCCGCGACCCATTCGAGCGGTGGCAAGGCGCACAAGGGTTTCGAGACCGTCGACGATGTCTCGCAGGTGCCGGGAGCGCGCCAGCCGATGGTCCGCACCCACCCCGAGACCGGTCGCAAGTCGCTGTTTCTTGGCCGCCGCATCAACGCCTACGTGATCGGGCTGCCGGTCGACGAGAGCGAGGAATTGCTCGATTTCCTGTGGGAGCACACCTGCCAGGAGCGCTTCACCTGGAAGCAGGAATGGCGGGTCGGCGACCTCATCTGGTGGGACAATCGCTGCGCCATGCACCGCCGCGACGCCTTCGATCCCACAACCCGCCGCCTGATGCACCGAACCCAGCTCAAAGGCACCCGACCGGTGTGATTTAAACGTCATGCCCGGGCGTGACCCGGGCATCCACGAAGCTGTCTCGCAAGAAGCCGTGGATGGCCGGATCATGTGTGGACGGCCCCGGAGTGCAAGGGGTGACGGGCGAAGAGTTGACGACGGTACGATGTGCGGTCATGTGTCCGGCCTGTTTGCGCGGCACATGCCGCTGGCCCAGATGGGTTCCGCAATCCAGCCCCAAACAAGTCCGCGGCGTCGGGACGCCGGTGATCCGGGCGGGGTGTTCTGGATCGTCGGATCGACCGATCATCATCTCCTCGCGGCACACCTGCACTCCTGGCAGCGACGACCGGTCAGGCAGCGGCCGCGAGCGGAGCTCGCCGATATGCCTCGCCGGTCGTCATCATGGCCCACGCGATGCGGGCCATCTTGTTGGCCAGAGCCACCGCCGCCAGCTTGCGCGGCCGGCGCTCCAGCAAGGACAGCAGCCAGGCCGAGGCGCGGCCCGGCTTGGCGTATCGGATGATCGCCGTGGCCCCGAGCACCAGCAATTGGCGCAGCCGCTCGTCGCCGGCCCGGCTGATGCCGCCCATGCGCTGCTTGCCGCCGCTGGAGTGCTCGCGCGGCGTCAGCCCGATCCAGGCGGCCAGGTGGCGGCCGGATTGGAATTGCGTCGGGTCGATCCGTACGGCCAGCGTCAACGCGCCGATCGGGCCGATGCCGGGAATCTCGGCCAGCAGCCGGCTGACCGGGTTGGCCTTGTGCTGCGCCATCAGCGCCGTGTCGAGCTTGGCGATCTCGCGGTCGAGATGCGCCACCTGCTGCCCCAGGAAGGCCAGCAGGCGGCGCGCGGCCTGCGGTACCTCGGCATCCTGCGCCACCGCCGCCAGCAGCTCGGCCACCCGGCCGGTGCCGCCGGCCACCACCACGCCAAACTCAGCGGCATGGCCGCGCAGCGCGTTGATGGTCTGGGTGCGCTGGGCCACCAGCAGCTCGCGGGCGCTCAGAGTGAGAGCATCGGCTTGTTGGGTGGCCGACTTGATCGCCACCCGGCGCATCGCTGGCCGGCTGGCGGCCTCGCTGATCGCCTCGGCGTCGTTCCGGTCAGTCTTGCCGCGCTTGACGAACGGCTTGACGTATTGCGGCGGGATCAGCCCCACCCGGTGGCCCAGCTTGCTCAGCGTGCGCGCCCAATGGTGCGAGCCGCCGCACGCTTCCAGCACCACCTCGGTCGGCGCCAGCTTGGCGAAGAATGCGACCAATTGGCCCCGGCGAAGGTCGCGGCGGAGCACCGGACGCTCTTGGGCATCCACCCCGTGCAGGGTGAACACCGACTTGGACGTGTCGATGGCAATGCGTTTAAGCTCCATGGCGGACGGCTCCCTCGTTTCGGTCATACGACCCCGAAACTTTGGCACGCGATGCCGTGGGGCCGTCCACCCCAACAAGTCCGGCCATGACGGTTAAATGGATATGGAAGGGAGGACCCACATGCCCCATCCGACCCGCGTCGCGCTGATCACCGGCTGCGGCAAGCCGATCGGCATCGGCAATTCGACGGCGCGGGCGCTGGCCGCCAAGGGCGTTGCGGTCGTCGTCTCCGATCTGCGCCCGACAGGGGTCGCCAACGAGTTCAACGCACCGGGCGACACCGACGCCAATTGGGGCGGGGTCGACAGCCTGGTCGAGCAGATCCGGCAGGCCGGCGGCACCGCCTCGACGACCCTCGGCGACGTCAGCCAGGAGGCGGATTCGCAGCGCATGGTCGAGGAGGTGCTGGCGCGCTACGGCCGGCTCGACATCCTGGTCAACAACGCCGGTGCGCCGCAGGGCGCCGACCGCAACGAGATCGAGAACGTGCCGGTCGCGGCCTGGGATTTGACGATGGGGGTCAACGCCAAGGGCGCCTTCCTGATGTCGCGCGCCGCGGTGCCAGCGATGCGCAAGGCCGGCTTCGGCCGCATCGTCTGCGTGTCGTCGAAGGCGGCGTTCCGGCCGGGCAAGAACCGCGCCACCTACGCCGCCTCGAAGGCGGCGATCGTCGGCTTCACCCGCTCGCTGGCGCTCGACCTGGCGCCGTTCGGAATCACCGTCAACGCGGTCTGCCCCGGCCCGATCCGCACGTCGCGGGCAATCAGCACCAACCGCCGCGAATACGGAGACGATCTGGAGATCGGCTTCCGCGAGCGCTCCAAGGCGATCCCGGTCGGGCGCTTCGGCGAGCCCGACGAGGTCGCCTCGATGATCGCCTACCTCGCCTCCGACGAAGCCGCCTTCGTCACCGGCCAGGCGATCGGCGTCGACGGCGGCTGGTAACAGGCTACCCCAGCAATTTGCGCTGCGCCGCGGCCTGCTCGTGCATCGAGCGCAGCAGGCGGGCCTCCGGGGTCGGGGCGCAATTGGTGTAGCCGACGCCGAGATGTCTGAGTTCGGCCGCGTTGCGCGGGAAGGCGGCGTGGTTGAGCGGGATCGCAAGGCGGCAGCCGGCGCCCTTCTTGACGGCCTCGCGCACCCGGTCGATCGCCGCGACGAGACGTGGGTGATCGGGGTGGCCGCTGACCCCGAGCGAGCGCGACAGGTCGCTGGGGCCCACCGCCAACAGGTCGACCCCCTCGACCGCCGCAATCTCGTCGATCCGCTCGACCGCCGCCATGTCCTCGATCATGCATGCCAGCAGAACCTCGCGGTTCGATTTCGCCATGTGGTCGAGCAGCGGGATCTTGCCGAAATCGGCCGCCCGGCTGCCCGCCGCCATGCCGCGATCGCCCTCGGGCGGATAGCGCACCGCCTGCACCGCTTGGCGCGCGGTCTCGGGGTCGGAGACATGCGGCACCTGGATGCCCTGCACCCCCATGTCGAGCAGGCGCAGGATGAAGGCCGGGTCGAAGCCCGGGGTGCGCACGAGCGGCGTAATGCCGACGCGCTCGGCCGCCATCACGCAGGCCTGCACATCGTGCAAATCAAGCGTTGTATGCTCCATGTCGATGAACGCGGCATCGAAACCGGCGAGCCCGATGATCTCGACGATCTGCGGGTCGGGGATGCCGCCGACATGGGTGCCGAGCGCGAGCCCGCCGTCCCGCATGATCCGCTTGATTCGGTTTTCCTGCATCGCGGTCCTCCAGATGATGGGTTTCGCTTCGCTCAACCCATCCTACGGTTAGCCTTATGGGGCGGGTTGCGCAGAGCGGAACCCGCCACGAGCACGGATCAGCCCGTGTGCTTGCGGATGAAGGCCTTCATCCGCTCGAGCGCCGGCCTTGCGTAGGGCGCGTCGGGCTTACCCGTCATAAAGCCGTGATTGGCGCCGCGATACAGCTCCAATTCGACCTCGCCGCCCCCCTTCTTCCAACCGCTGACCAGACGCTGCATCGTTTCAAGCGGCACCCACTCGTCGGAATCGCCGCCGAACACCAGCGCCGGCGGCAGATAGACCTTCTCGCCGCGGTCGAGAATCGCCGGCGGGCTGGCCTCGCTCATCGTCGCCTCATCGCCCCAGAAGGCGTGGTGATTCTCCATCAGCTCGGTATTGCCGGCCTTCTTGGCGAGGTGATAGCGCAGCAGCGGGTCGAGCACGCCCCAACCTGAAATCACCCAGCCGACCCGGGCGTCGATCTGCGGCGCCTCGGCGAGCGGCAGCGCGGCATAGCGCGGGTCGTCCGGGCGCATCGCCGCCAGCAAGACCTGATGTCCGCCGCTGGAGGTGCCGAACATGCCGACCCAGTCCGGGCGGCTGCCATAGGTGCGGGCCCGCGCCTTCAGCCAGCGCACCGCCAGGTTGATGTCGGCGAGCGAAGCCGGATAGGGCGCCTCGGGCGGCATGCGGAAATCAATCGAGGCGACGAGAATGCCGCTTTCGGCCAAGGCCTTGGCCATGAAGTCGTTGTCGGCGCGGTCCTTGTGCACCCACGCGCCGCCATGCACCTGAATGGCCGCCGGAAACGGACCCGTGCCGGCCGGGCGATACAGCCGCGCCAGCATGGCGTGGCCGCCCTGGCGCTGATATTCGACATCCTCGACCCGCACATCCCCTCGCGAATCGGCTTCAAGCGTGGTGGTCATATTTTCCTCCCGCAAGCGATGCCAAACTCTAGCAGCCACGACGGCCGGCGTCTGCCGCGATTGCAAATCCGCAGCGCGCCGGTTGCGCTCGGTTGAAGGAGAGGGCTGCAAACTACTACTGTGCGGCAGCGGCAAACACTGGAATGGCGCCCCATTGAGAACCCGACCCCTGCGACGCGTACCGGACACGAGGCGACCGGCAGAACCGGCCGCGGCCGCGGAGGGCTCGTTTGCCCGCTCCGCGATGCGGCTCGTCGCGCTGTTCGAGGCGCTTGCCAAGTCGGAAGAGGGCGTCAGCCTCGCCGAGCTCAGCACCTCGATCGCAGCGCCGAAAAGCAGCCTTCTTGGCATCCTGCGCTCGATGGTGGCGGCGCGGCTATATGGAGCACGGCCACGGCCTCTACCGCCTCGGCCCGAAATCCTTTCGCCTGGCAGCCGACATCCTGGCGGTGCGGCGCTTTCCGAACCTGGTGCGGCCGCTCCTGCAGGACCTCGCGGCGCGGACCGGCGAGACGGTCTTTCTCGTCGTGCTCGACCGCTTGGCGCAGCGAGTGACCTATGCCGATATCATCGATAGCGCCAACCCGGTGCGCTACACGGTGCCGACCGGCACCACCCGGCCGCTCTATGTCTCGGCCGGCGGGCTGATGCTGCTGGCCTATCAGGAACCGGGCTGGGTCGATTCCTACATCCGCGCGACGCCGCTCGAACCGCTGACCGCACGCACGATCACCGACCCCGAGCAGTTGCGCGAGCGGCTCGCGACGATCCGCCGCGAGGGCTTCGCGATCAGCCTCGGCGAGACCGTGCCGGGCGCTGCGGGTATCGCGGCGCCGATCTTCAACGCCGATGGCGGCGTCACGGCGGGCCTCCTGATCGGCGCGCCGATCGATCGGTTCGAGCAGGAACTGCCGGAGCTGAAGCGGTTGTTGCGCGAGGCGACGGCCCGGGTGTCGGGCATCGCCCAGGCGCTGGCGGACGACAAGGGTGCGCGGGATTGACGCCCGCCTCACCGGCATTCAGGATATTGAACAACATTCAGAATTGACCCACCCAGCCCCAATGGAGGCGTCATGATCAAGCGGTTCCACGCGCTGTATGTCGGCCAGATCGAGCTCGACAATATCGGGCTGAACGGCACGCCGGCGAACGAACGGCGCTATTCCAACGAGCGGCTGTCGCGAGGTGTTCGACACCTCGCGGCGGGTCGCCCAGGCTGATGGACGACCTCGGCTATTACTGCCTTTGGGCGGCCGAGCACCATTTCCAGCGCGAAGGCTACGAGTGCATCCCCAACCTGATCCAGTGGGGCTGTGGCTGGCGACGCAGACGAAGCGCCTCAAATTCGGCTGCGGCTTCAACGTGCTGCCGATGTGGCATCCGATCCGCCTGGCCGAGGACTACGCGATGGCCGACATCGTCACCGACGGCCGCATGCTCATGGGCGTCGGCCGCGGCTATCACACCCGCGAGGTCGAGACCTTCGGCGCGCCGCTGCTCGACGCCGACGGCCAACCGCGACATCTTCGAAGAGCGGCTTGCAGCTGCTGCTGACCTGCTTCAACGAGGAGCAGTTCCAGCCACAAGGGCAAGTATTTCGATTGCCCGCCGGCGGTGCCGTATCGCGGCTACGATCTGAAAGACATCACCATGGTGCCGCGGCCGAAGCACCTGCCGGTCGAGATCGTCATGCCGATCGCCAGCGGCCGCACCATCGACATGATGGCGAAATACGGCCTGAAGGCGATGGTGACGCTGAACGGCGAGAAGATCCTCGACGACGTGATCCGCGCGTTCCACGGCCTGCGCCGCAGCACGGCCGGCCGACCCAGCTCGGCCAGGACATGATCTGGGGCGCCGGCATCTATCTCGCCGACAGCCAGGAGGAAGCGATCCGCCGCGTCGAACCGGCGCATGACGAGCGCTACAAATGGTTCGCCCCGTTCGGCTTTGTGCGCTACGCCGACGAGCAGGGCCGCACCTGGGGCACCCCCGGCGCGCCGGCGACGGATGCCGACGCTGCGCGAGGGCGTGCAAGCAGAAGGCGTGGTTCTGCGGCCCCCCGGCTCAGGTGATCGACGGCATCAAGTCGATCGAGGCGAAATATCCCGGGCTCGAGGATTTCATGATCCATTGGGCCGAGGGCCTGCCGCCGGGCGAATTCATCGAGCAGCTGCGCTGGTTCGCCAAGGACGTGATGCCGGCCTTCAACCGCGGATAGCCGCGCACAAAGGAACAACCGTGGTCATTCCGGGTTCGTCGCGGCGCGGCGTCCCGGAATGACAATCGCCGGTCAGGCGGCCTTTTTGCGGTTGGCGGCGAGCCGCGCGTCGACCAGCGCGACGGTCTGATCGACGACGGCGTTCTGCATGCCGTATTGCGCGCCGATCAGCTGCACCAGCCGGTCGGTGCGCTCGATGTTGGGCACGCCGTTGTTGAGCGCACGCGCCGCCGAAGACGGCCGCACCAAACCGTTGGCCGCCGCGGCGTATTTCTCGAACGGCACCAGATCGTCGGGCTTGGCGCCCATCTTCTCGCACACGCTCGCACACCCAGTTGTAGACCGCGCGCGACGTCGCGAGGTCGCTGATGCACCGCATCCTTGATGTCGATCGCGCTGTCCTTGGTGACGCAGCGGTAATTGCCGGTCAGCAGCATCGCCCATTTGGCGAGCGGCACGAAGATCGAGTCGTGCACCTTGCAGCTTGACCGGCAGATCGATCGTCGCCGTCGCCCGGATTGTAGCGCGCCGCTTCGATGTCGGCCTGCATCTGCCGCAGGATCCGCGGTGGCCTTGTCGGAATCGAACCGCGCCGCCTTGAAATTGGTCGGCAGGGTGACCAGCAGGAAGTTGATCTTTTCGCCGGGCGGGCGGATCGCCTGCGGGTCGGGGCTGCACAGGGTCAGCAGCCCGGGCTCGAAATTGTCCCACACGCTGGCGTCGGTAAAGCAGGCTTGCAGCGCCTCGATCGCCAGGCCGGGAATGCGCTTGAGATAGGGCAGCGGCGGCATGTTCATGATCGACATGCACGGCACCCGGCTCTTGGCCACGGCGTCGAGCAATTCGCGCACGCCGGGCGAGCGGTATTGCGGCTCCTGCATCGCCAGCACGACGAGATCGAAATCGCTCGGGTTTACGTCGCCGGCGCCGGCCGCCTTGAGGCTGCCCGGCAATTTGCGCGAGTCGAGCTCGATCGGCTCGCTGCGGCCGCGGATCGGCATGCGCACACGGGCGCCGTCGCTGTTGAACGCCTCGACCTCGGCCGGCAGGCAAACCATGGTGATCTTGTGACCGCCGAACAGCAGCTTGGTGGCCAAGCAGCGAGCCGTACGAGGCCCCCATAATCAGTACATTGTAGGCGGGCATCTCGTCCTCCCCGGATCGAGTGAGCAATCGCGGCAAGCGCGGTCTGGTCGGCCGAACTTGCCGGATGGCGGGGATGAGAGCAAGTCGCAAGAGCGAATTTGCCCTCGCCGGGGACCCGGGCCAGGCCCGGGACGAGACGATGCGCCGTTGTCAGAACAGCTGGACGCGCGGGAACACCCAATCGACCGGCGGTGCCGCCACTCTCGGCATAGACGCCCGGCGGCCCGCCCTGCGCCGGCGCCTCGCCGCGGAAGTCGGTGATCTTGGCGCCGTTGACGTAGAAGCTGCCGGCGCTGCCCTTGACGCTGATTTCGACCTGGTTGATCGCGCCGGGCTGGGTGCGCACCGCCGCCGAGGGAGTTGGCGGCAGGACGACATGCCACACCCCGTTGACCAACCGATCGATCGCCACGGTGCCGTCGAGCGACACCGTCGCGGTATAGAAATTCTGTGCGCTCTTCGCCCAGAACCGCACGCCGACATCGCCCAGATCGGCGCGGCCCGCGAGATGGCTCGGATTGGCCACCGAGACGCAGAGATCGCTGCCGTCCATCGTGTAGTTCATGTTCCACCGCCAGGCGCTGCCGTTGACCGGCGGCTTCAACACGAGGCCGCCCGGCGTAAAGGCGGCGGCCTGATCCGGCGGACCCCAGCCGGGATCGGGGGTGCGGAACGTGTCGTCGAGCGTCGCCACGGCTTTGCCCTGGCACGCCATCGCGGCGCCGCTCGCCGCCAGCGTCAACGTCAGCGCCACGGATGCAGCGAGAATTCTGGCAATCACAGCGCCCTCCGACATCAGTTCGTCAGGGCGTCAGTTGTCCGCCGTTAGGATTACAATTCGGTAAAGCCCAGCATCTATTCGGCGGCGGCGAGTGCCGGCGCTGCCGGCGGCGCGCGAAAGCGCGCCAGGAGCGCCGCTTCCCGCGCCTTGGCTTGCCGGAGATTCGCCTCCTTGACATGGCCGAAGCCGCAAATCTCCTGCGGCAGCGCGGCAAGCTCGACGGCCGCCATATGGTTAGCCGGCGACAGCTCGCGCATGATCTCGTCGAGCACCGCCTCGTAGTCGGCAACAAGCTGGCGCTCGGCGCGGCGTTCCGGGGTGCGTCCGAACGGGTCGAGCGCGGTGCCGCGCAGCCCGCGAAACTTTGCGAGCAGGCGGAACGCGCCGAGCATCCACGGGCCGTAGACCCGCTTCTTGAGATGCCCGGTAGCGGGATCGCGATCGGCCAGCAGCGGCGGCGCCAGATGAAGGCGCAGCTCGTAGGGCCCCTCGAACTGCTCGGCCACCCGGGTCAGAAAATCGCTCTCGCTGTAGAGCCGGGCGACCTCGTATTCGTCCTTGTAGGCCATCACCTTGAACAGCGCCCGCGCCGCCGCGTCGGTCAGCGCAGTGTCGCCGCCACACCGCGCCGCCTTCGATCTCGCGCAGCCCGCGGATACGGACGGCATAGCGCCGGGCGTAAGCGGCGTTCTGGTAGCGGGTCAGAAACTCGACGCGGCGCGCGATGACCTCGTCGAGCGTCTCGGATCGGCGATGGCTCTCCGGCCGCGCACCTTGCGGGACGGCGCGCGCCTCGACCAGCGCCGGGTCGACCGCAGCCCGCCTGCCCCAGTGAAAGGCGCCGAGATTGGCATCGACCGCGACGCCGTTGAGCTCGATCGCGCGCTCGATCGCCACCCCCGAAACCGGCACGAGCCCGCGCTGATAAGCATAGCCGAGCATGAACAGGTTGGTGGCGATCGAATCGCCGAGGAGCCCGGTCGCGAGGCGCGTCGCCTCGACGAACTCGGCATTGTCGGCGCCGACGGCGATCGCGACACCCTGGCCCAGCTGGTCGCCGGGAAAGGCCAGGTCCGGGTGGCGGGTGAAGTCGCCGGTGATCGTCTCGTGGCTGTTGACGATGGCGCGGCTGCGGCCGGTGTGCAGCCGCGACAACGCCTCGCTGCTCGCCGACACGACGAGGTCGCAGCCGAGCAGCAGGTCGGCGGCGCCGGCGGCGATGCGCACCGCATGGATCGCATCGGGCCGCGCGGCGATGCGCACATGGCTCATGACCGCGCCGCCCTTCTGCGCCATGCCGAGCTGGTCGAGCACGCTGACGCCCTTGCCTTCCAGATGCGCCGCCATGCCGAGAAGCGCACCGATCGTCACGACGCCGGTACCGCCGACCCCGGTGACGAGTATCCCGTAGGGCTCGGACGAGCGCGGGCAGCAGCGGCTCGGGCAGCGGCGCGGCGGAGCGCGTCTCTGGCCCAAATTGCCGGTGACGCGCTTGCGCAAACTGCCGCCATGCACCGTGACAAAGCTCGGGCAGAACCCCTTCAGGCAGGAGAAATCCTTGTTGCAGCTCGACTGGTCGATCGCCCGCTTGCGGCCGAACTCGGTCTCGACCGGCACCACCGACAGGCAGTTCGAGGTCGCCGAGCAATCGCCGCAGCCTTCGCAAACCAGATCGTTGATAAAGACGCGCTGCGGCGGGTCGGGGAAGCGGCCGCGCTTGCGGCGGCGGCGCTTCTCGGCGGCGCAGGTCTGGTCGTAGACGATCGCGGTGACGCCCTTCATCTCGCGCAACTCGCGCTGCACCGCATCCAGTTCGTCGCGGTGGCGCACCGCCGTGCCGTGCGGGAAATTCGGTGCCGGGCGGATACTTGTCGGGCTCGTCGGTGACCACGACGACCGGATGCACGCCCTCGGCGGCGAGTTGGCGCGCCACCATCGGCACGGTCAGCCCGCCGTCGAGCGGCTGGCCGCCGGTCATCGCCACCGCGTCGTTGAACAGCACCTTGTAGGTCATGGTGACGCCGGCGGCGACCGCGGCGCGGATCGCCAGGATGCCGGAATGGGTATAGGTGCCGTCGCCGATATTGGCGAAGACGTGCGCCGTTTCGGTGAATGGCGCCTGGCCGATCCACGACGCCCCCTCGCCGCCCATCTGGGTGAAGGTGGCGGTGTTGCGGTCCATGAACTGCGACAGATAATGGCAGCCGATGCCGGCCAGCGCGCGGCTGCCCTCAGGCACCCTGGTCGAGGTGTTGTGCGGGCAGCCCGAGCAGAAATACGGGGTGCGCGCGAACGGCACGACATCGGCGTTGGGCCGGCGCT
Source organism: uncultured Alphaproteobacteria bacterium (assembly GCA_963746885.1). GTDB lineage: Bacteria > Pseudomonadota > Alphaproteobacteria > ATCC43930 > CGMCC-115725 > DATARH01. The sequence continues at coordinate 4,315 of CAVVDM010000007.1, read as the reverse complement.
CGCGCGCGTCGAGCCGGGCGAGACGCTCGGCCAGCCACGGCATGTCGCCGAGGCCGGCAAGGCGCCGCCCGATCACCCGGGCGATCTGGCTCGGCGCCAACTCGCCGTTGGACGGCAGGATCCAGTCGCCCGCCTCGTCGAACTTGCCGACGATGCGCGGCCGGCGGTCGGCCGGCCAGCCGTAGAGCTGCTCCTTGAGCTGCGGCTCGATCAGCGCCGCGCTTCTCCTCGACGACGAGGATTTCGTCGAGCCCCTCGGCAAACTCGCGCACCCCCTCCGGCTCCAGCGGCCACGGCATCGCCACTTTATAAAGGCGCAGACCGATCGCCTCCGCCTCGGCATCGCCGATGCCGAGATCGTCGAGCGCCTGCCGCACGTCGAGATAGGATTTGCCGGTGGTGACGATGCCGAAGCGCGGCTGCTTTGCATCGATGACGATGCGGTCGAGCCGGTTGGCGCGGGCGAACGCGACCGCCGCCGGCACCTTCCAGCGGTGCAGCCGCAATTCCTGGTCGAGCGGCTGTCGGGCCAGCGGATATTGAGCCCGCCCGGCGGCATCTCGAAATCCTCGCGGCAAGACGATCTCGACCCGCCCCGGATCGACCGCGACCGAGGCCGAACTGTCCATCGTCTCGGCCACGGTCTTGAACGCGACCCAGCACCCCGAATAGCGCGACATCGCCCAGCCATAGATGCCGAGATCGAGGATCTCCTCGACCCCGGCCGGGTTCAAAACCGGGATCGCCGCGTCGATGAAAGCAAATTCCGACTGGTGCGCCAGCGTCGAGGATTTGCAGGTATGGTCGTCACCGGCCAGCGCCAAGCACCCCGCCATAGGGCGCCGACCCGGCGGAATTGCCGTGCTTCAGCGCGTCGCCGCTGCGGTCGACCCCCGGCCCCTTGCCGTACCACATGGCAAAGACACCGTCGTATCTGGCACCGGGAAAGAGCCCAATCTGCTGGCTGCCCCACACCGCGGTCGCCGCCAGTTCCTCGTTGATCGCCGGCTGAAACTTGATGTGGTTGCGCTCGATAAAGCGCCGCGCACCCCACAGCGCCTGGTCGAACCCGCCCAATGGCGAGCCGCGATAGCCGGCGATAAAGCAGCCGGTGTTATGCCCGGCGGCGACGTCGCGCTGCCGCTGCATCAGCGGCAGGCGGACCAATGCCTGGGTGCCGGTCAGATACACCCGGCCTTTGTCGAGGCTGTACTTATCGTCGAGCGTAACCGCCGCCAACTCACCGTGCCCCATTGGGCCATCTGGGCCATCGCGGACTCCCGCCCTCTGTTCGTGCGCTTCAGCCGACAGGGTAGCTGCTGCGCGCCGCCGGCTCAATGAGCGCCGGCTCGCCGAAGACACGGATCAGGCTGGAGGGGGGACCCGAAATTTTCATTCTGTCTTCCCGTGTGTGAAGCTGCCTGGAACAAGCATTGCGCCGGCGAATTGGCGGGAGTAATGGTCGGCGGCAAATCCTCCGATCTTACGGCCTGCCATGACTGCAATGGTTCTACAACGTGCGCCTCTCGACCCGGCGCTGCTCGCCGCGCTGCAGCAACGCCTCGGCGATCGGCTGTCGACCTCGGCAGCGATCTGCGCCCAGCACGGCAAGGACGAATCCTACCACGCGCCGCACGCCCCCGACGCCGTCGCCTTCGCCCGCAGCACCGAGGAGGTCGCCGCGATCGTCGCCCTGTGCGCCCAACACAACACCCCGGTCATCGCCTTTGGCACCGGCACCTCGCTCGAGGGCCATGTCGCGGCACTGCGCGGCGGCGTGTGCATCGACCTGTCGCAGATGAACCGGATTTTGCGGGTCGGCGACCGAAGATCTCGACGCCACCGTCGAGGCCGGCGTGACGCGCAAGCAGCTCAACGAATACCTGCGCGACACCGGCCTGTTCTTCCCGATCGATCCGGGCGCCGATGCCTCGCTCGGCGGCATGGCGGCGACCCGCGCTTCGGGCACCAACGCGGTGCGCTACGGCACGATGCGCGAAAACGTGCTGTCGCTCTGCGTCGTGCTGGCCGACGGGCGGGTGATCCGCACCGCGAGCCGCGCCCGCAAATCCGCCGCCGGCTATGATCTGACCCGGCTGTTCGTCGGCTCGGAAGGGACGCTTGGCGTCATCACCGAGGTGACGGTGCGGCTCTACGGCATTCCCGAGGCGATCTCGGCCGCGGTCTGTGCCTTTCCGACCATCGCCGCCGCCGTCGACACGGTGATCCTGACGATCCAGAGCGGCGTGCCGGTGGCGCGAATCGAGCTGCTCGACGAGGCGCAAATGGACGCCATTAACAAATATTCGAAACTGGATCACAAAATAGCGCCGACATTGTTCTTTGAATTCCACGGCAGCGCGGCCGGCGTCGCCGAGCAGGTCGAAATCGTAAAGGAGATCGCCGGCGAGCACGGCGGCGACGATTTCCGCTGGGCGACCACCCCGGAGGAGCGCTCTCGCCTGTGGCAGGCGCGCCACGATGCCTATTATGCGGCGCTCGCTTTGCGGCCGGGATCAAAGGGTTGGCCGACCGATGTCTGCGTGCCGATCTCGCGGCTGGCGGAGTGCATCGGCGAGACCAAGCGCGATCTGGCGCAATCGTCGATCCCCTCGGCGCTGGCCGGGCATGTCGGCGACGGCAATTTCCATTTGATCTTTATGATCGATCCTCAATCGCCGGAAGAAATTGCCGAGGCCAGTCGCCTCAATGATCGAATGGTCGCCCGAGCTCTGGCAATGGAAGGGACTTGCACCGGCGAACACGGCATCGGATACGGCAAAATGGATTTCCTGGTTGCGGAACACGGCGAGGCGGTTTCCGTGATGCGCAGCATCAAGCAGGCCCTTGATCCTGGGGATATCTTGAACCCCGGGAAAATCGTTCGGCTGTGACGGGGGGCGTGTAGCGGCGAGGAATACGAAAACTTGGCGGTGAAACCAATAAACCGCTTCACGGTTCTCTTATTTGCCGTTATTCTCGCAAACGAGAGGGCGGACGGTGGAATGCCGCTTCCGCCAAAGTTACGGCAGACGCCGGTAGGCATCCCTGAACTTACGATCGTATTCCGAGCGTTGGTACCTCGGACAGCGTTTGCGTCGAGTTGAGACATGCCATCACGGGCTGATGGCCGGGATATGTGAGCAAAAAGGAAGCCCAGGTCTTGCTAATGGAAAAATCGAGTAAAAGAGGGAAAATTCCCCAATCAGACTGGCCATTGATCATGGCCCGATACGAGGCGGGGGAAACGTTGGCCAGCATCGCACGAACTTACGACTGTTCGCCGCCGGCAATCAGCTATGTCGTGAGCCGGAGTCGGGCGCGACAGCGCGACATGGAAACGCCGGCGACGCCGCCGAACGGGTCTGAACCGCAATTGATCAAGGCTACGGTCGCCGAGGCCGCCCCGAACGGTTTTGGCACCGCGGCCGCAGCGCCGGTGGCAAACGGCCATTCGGATGGCGGGCCGAGCGCGCAAGGTGTTGCCGACGAGTCTTCGCGCCGGATGCCGGCCGATCCGCCAATCGCGCCCCGGCCGGCCGCCATCCCGCCGGCGGCCCTTGCAGGCGGTCGGCCCGAGGAACGGCCATCGCGCCAGGTCAACGGGTCTGACCGCAAGGGCATGGGCGAAGGCAACGTCAGTTCGGCGAGCCTCGGGCCGCGTTCGGCGCCCGCGACGTCGGCGCATCCGCCAATTGCATCGGCACCGCCGGCGGCCGCCAATGGCGATCAGCGCCGCACGTTGCACCTGTCGCTTGGTGGTGGGCCGGCCAATGGGTCGCCCGGCAACGGCAGCGCCCGCCCGAGCGATACCCAGCCGGCCGAGTCATCCCATTCGGAGGACCGCGCCTCGACGGTCGCACCCGGAATTTATCCGCCGCAACGCGACGGCAGAGCATCGAACGGTTTCGGCGAGGCGCGCGGGACTGCCTACGATGACCCGCCGCGACGCGGTAACGGTAACGGTGCGAACCGCAAGGACGGCGGCGGCTCTTTTATCGATCACGAGTTGCGAGCGCGCGTCGATGGCGACATCGCTGCGTTTCTCGCGGCCTTCGACGCGGCCCTGATGCAGGATACGCAGGAGAGCCGGACCGCCCTGCGCGAGGCCACAGACCGGTTGCTACGTGCCGGTGCCCGCACCCGGATCGAGCTTGAACGGCTGGAAGCGCGGATCCCGCTGCCGCCGCGCGACGATGGTGGGCGCGGCGAGCCGGCTTGGCGGCACCGCTAACCTTCCGCAAGCACCCTGAGCGCCAATGAAACAGGGCGCCCGCGGGCGCCCTGTTTCACGTGCGTGAGTGCCGACGCCTAG
>CAVVDM010000006.1:177500-576750 GCA_963746885.1 uncultured Alphaproteobacteria bacterium | reverse complement strand
TCCCGGCGCCGCGCCCGCGCCGATGCCGAAACCGACGCCGGAGTTGGTCAAGGCGACGGCACGGCGGTGAAATCTGGTGCCACACCTTCCCTGTCGGCTGGCAATGCATGCACGCTGATGGGGTCCGCAAACTTCGCACGGTTCCGCGGCCAAGGCTGACCGGCCGCTGTCGCGTCGCTCAAGCGACCTTCGCCGGAGCGTCTGCAACGACAAGGAGGCGCCGGAAGCGGACGAGCGATCTCTACCGCGGTTGAGCCTTCGTAACGTCCTTCTTTGATTGCAATTCGCGCGTCAACCAGCCCTCACTCCTTCTTTTACGTCGACGGCATGAAGCGTCGCTGTTCAGACCAGGGAGCCCGGGTTGCGAACGTAGTCTTCCTTGATCGCATCGGCCGCCCAACAGGCCAGCATGCCGATCGTCTCGGTGGGGCCGTTCGCGGGGTTCTGCGGGAACGCGCTGCCGCCCACCACGAACAGGTTCGAAACGTCCCACGACTGCAGGTATTTATTGACGACGCTGGTCGACGGATCGCTGCCCATCACGGCGCCCCCGACATTGTGCGTGCTCTGGTATCCCGTGATACCGAAATGCGTGCCCTTGTTCTTGCCGCCCAGGCGCGAACCGTTGAGCGCCCGGCCGATCTCGGTGCAGCGCTCGTTCAGGTACTTCATCATACGCAGGTCGTTGTCGTTCCAGTCGAACGTCATGCGCAGCAGCGGCAGGCCGTAAGCGTCTTTGTAGGTCGGATCCAGATCGAGGTAGTTGTGCCGATAGCTCAGACAGGATGCGTGAATATGTAATCGCCATGTTTCGGCGATAGTGATGGGCTACGGCTTTCTTCCATTCGCCTCCCCAGCGCGGCGTGCCGGGCGGCACCCGCTTGCCCTTGATCGGCGTCGCGCCGCTCGTCGAGGTGTTGACATAGGCGCCCCCGATAAAGCCGAGCGGGCCGCGGTCGATCAGGTCACCGTTGAATTCGTCGATCGACGTGTTGATCTGGCCGCCGCCGATGAACGGATTGAACTCGCGATCGTCGAAGAACACCTGCACCGAGCCGCCTTGCTGGTAAGAGTAGTTGCGGCCGACCACCCCTTTGCCGGTGAGCGGATCGTAGGGCGTGCCGATGCCCGACAGCAGCAGCAGCCGTGTGTTGCTAAAGCAATAGGCGCCCAGAACCACGATGCTCGGCCGGCTGCTCGACTTCGTTGCCGCGTGCGTCGATGTAGGTCACGCCGGTGGCCTTCTTGCCGGTGGAATCCGTGTTGACGCGCAATACGTTGCACAGCGGGCGCAACTCGAAGGTCGGCTGCCGGGCGAGCGCGGGGTGCACCGAGGTGAGGGGATTGGCCTTGGCACCTTGCGCGCAGACATGGCTCGAGCAGAAGCCGCCGCGCGCGCATTCGAGCATCTGTACGCGGTACAGGTTGCGGTAGTCCTGAGTCATCGCCGCGGTTGGGCCCTGGAACGGCACGTAGCCCAGCGAGCTCACCGCGTCGGCGAACAGGGTGCCCTCATACGTGCGCTGGGTCGGCGGGTTTGGATACTCGCGCGAGCGCGGCCCTTCGTGAGGATTGCCGCCTGCCTGGATCTCGCCGTCCAGGTTGCCGGCCTTGCCGCCGACGCCAAAGATTTCCTCAAACTGGTCGTAGTAGGGTTCGATCTCGTCCCAGGTGACGCCCCAGTCCTGCAGATTGCAGTCCTCAGGGATGAACGATGCGCCATAGCGTTCCTCAATGCGCGAGCGCATTTCGAAATCATGCGGCAAGAAGCGGCGCGCATTGCCGCCCCAATGTGCCGCCGTGCCACCGACCATCTCGCCTGGCTTGAACGCACCCATCTCACGCATCGGCAGCGCCGTCTGCGCGTTGTTGTTGCGAAATGTAATGGTATCGCGCGCCAGGTTCTGGAAGATGTCGCTATGGCGATCGAACTTCAGTTCGTCGTACACGTTGGGTTTCTGAAAGTCGGTGTCGATATCGAATTGCTTGCCGCGCTCCAGGCACACGACGCTCAACCCGGCGCTGGCCAGTTCCATGGACATGATCGAGCCGACCACGCCACTGCCCACGACGACGACATCGACAGCTTTTAATTTCGTAGTCGACATCTCAGCTTCCCCTGTTGCTGTTGCGCTTGATGATGACGTGCTTCGGAAAGCCTTCCGCATCGAGCGGCACGTTACCGGTCTGGACGTCGAGCACGCTGACGGGTTCGGCGTGGTACGGCTCATGGCTGGTGACCAGTTGGCGGTATTGGCCGCTGGGCACGCCGGGAAATCCGAGCAGCTTCCAACCCACTTTGTCGCGGTTGCCGCCGTACAGCGGATCGGCGAAGTACCCCTCTTCGGTGTTGCGCCACAGCAGATCGAAGAAGAATTTCGATGACAGCGAAGGCAGCGCGATCTCGTCCTTCTCCAGCTGCTCGAGCAGGCGCAATTGCCTGTCACTGCGCAAGCTGCGCGAAAGGCCGGTCGAACTCGGCTTTGCAGTGCTGGTTGATCTCGCGAATCGCGATGCGATAAACCTCTTGCGGCGTGAAGCGCGATTGGTAGCCCTGCTGCGGCGTGCCCTCCATCCATGGGCCGCCGCGATATTGACGGCCGTGGACGCCCCAGGTGCCGGCCAATTGCCGGTCGATATAGACCACCACACCAGCATCGCGAGCCCCTGGGCCCAGCTCATCGGTGGGAATCAGATGCTCGACGGCGGCCTCCAGAAAGCGAATCTCGGGCTCCAGCAAATAGAGATAGGAAGCCCCGATCGGGTTGTCGCTCAAGGTCATCTCCTCAGTTCCCCACTTCGGGGTGTATAATATGATCAGGCATTGTCAAGTTAGCCGGAAACGGAACGAATTCGGACGGTGTATCGAACCGCCCCGGGTTTGCCGGAGGCCGCCGGAAGCCGTTTCGTTTGAGTCACGCTGCCATCGCGGTTCACCATGCGTCGATCCGGTTCATCGGCTTCTCCGTCAGCGTGCCGGTGCGACCGGCTACAGAACGCCGGCTGCAGAACGAAAGAGAGAAATTTTCGGGCCATCACCGATCCCAGCCGCCTCCATTTAGGTGTCGAGGTAGCGTTCCAGGTTGTGATGTGCCGACATCTCGTGGCGCTTGGTTTGTACCGAAGAGCAGGCGGCTGCAGCCGGAGCGATCCTGTTCGTCCGTTCGCCGCCTTGATGCCGTGCACCGCACCGACCGCGCTGCTTCAGTAACGCCGGGTGATGGCGTTGGAGGTACATTTCGTGTGTGGCGTCGCCCGCGGACCCGGAGCTACCTGTCCCCTTTGGGGCACAATGGGCGGTTCCTGGCGTCGAGGATGAACGGCGGCTGTCGGTTTCGTAAGCGGGCCGTGGGCGGTCAGGTCGGCCTCGGCGGATGAATTGCTCGGATCCCCGCAGCGGTTTTGGGCGGCGGGAAGCGCTTTTTCGTGATCCTCGACCTCGTTCCGGCGATCGGGCGTGCCATATCGTGCCGGTGGCGGCAAATTCGCCGTATTCCTGTGGTAGCCTTGCGTCGGTCGGGATTGAGGGGCGGTCCGGAAGGCTCGGCGCCGCGCGGGGCGGCGGCGTACAACCTGTGCGGGAAGCTGGCTGCAGATGCGCTGTATTAACAGCTAGGCTTTGCGGAAACTTGCAATCTCCGGTTGCGGCATGCGGGCGGCCGGGCGGCAAAAGGGAGGGGTGGATTTGGCTGAGGGCAACGGCGCGGATGGCGACTGGCGCGACGACATTTTCGCGGCATTGAAGGCGGCGCAAATACGCCAGGTCGGGTATGTGCCGGATGCCGGGCACGCGCGCTTGATCGAGGCGTGCCGCGCCGACCCGGAGATCCGCGCCGTGTCGCTGACCAGCGAGGAGGAGGGGATCGCTCTCGCCGCCGGCGCCTGGCTCGGCGGCCAGCGCGCCGCGCTGCTGATGCAGTCGAGCGGGGTCGGCAATTGCATCAACATGCTGTCGCTGGCGAAATCCTGCCGCTTTCCGCTGCTGATGCTGGTCACGATGCGCGGCGAATGGGGCGAGTTCAACCCGTGGCAGGTGCCGATGGGAACCAAGACCCAGGCCGCGCTCGAATTGATGGATGTGCTGGTCTACCGGGTCGAGCATGCCGAGGATGCGGGCGAGACGGTGACGGCGGCGCTCGACATCGCGTTCAATGGCGGGCCGGTCGCCGCGGTCCTGCTGGCGCAGCGGCTGATCGGCGCCAAGCGGTGGGTGAAATGAGCGGCATCGCATCTCAGGGCAACGACCCGCGCCTTGACCGCCGCGCCGCGATCCGCACCCTGCTCGAAGCGCGCGGCGAGCTGCTGCTCGTGACCGGCCTCGGCTCGACCACTTACGACGCTGCCAGCGTCGCCGACGACGCGCGCAATTTCTATCTGTGGGGCGCGATGGGCGGGGCGGCGATGGTCGGGCTGGGCCTCGCGATCGCGAGGCCCGACCGCCGCGTGCTGGTCGTCACCGGCGATGGCGACATGCTGATGGGGTTGGGCACGCTGGCGACGGTCGGGGTCGAGCGCCCGCCCAACCTGGCGATCGCGGTGTTCGACAACGGCGCCTATGGCGAGACCGGCATGCAGGCGAGCCATACTCAAGCCGGCGTCAGCCTTGCCGGCGTCGCGCGCGCCTGCGGCATCGAGGCGGTCTACGACATCACCGGCCAAGCCGCGCTGAGCGAGTTTGCGGCGCGGCTGCAGAATTTCGACCGGACGATGTTGGCCCGCGTCGCGATCCACGCCGACGAGCCGCCGCGGGTATTGCCGTCGCGCGACGGCGTCTTTCTGAAAAACCGCTTCCGCCGCGCGATCGGGGCGGAATAACGCGAGCGTGCCGGGCTACACCGCCCCGGCCTTGCGCAGCGTGGCGATTTCCGCGGCCGAGTAACCGAGTTCCTGCAACACCGCGTCGCTGTCGCCGCCGACCTCCGGCGCCGGGCGGCGCAGGCGGCACGGCGACTCGGCAAACTTGAGCGGGAAGCCGAGCATCTTCACCGCGCCGTGCCCGGGGTGCTCCTGCGTCACGACCATCTCCTGGTCGATGACCTGCGGGTCGGCGAACACTTCCGACAGGCCCATGACCCGGCCGCACGGCACGCCGGCGGCGTTGAGCCGCTCGATCCAGTGCTCGGTCGTGTCGGCGGCGAGCCGCCGCTCGACCTCCGCCGTCATCGCGGCGCGGTTGGCGACGCGCAAATCGTTGCTGCGAAAGCGCGGATCGTCGCGCAACTCCGGCGCGTCGAGGGCGTCGACGAGGCGCTGATAGGATTGCTCCTGGCTGGGCGCCACCGCGACCTCGCCGTCTTTTGTGCGGAACATGCCATAGGGTGAGACGATCGCGTGGTCGTTGCCGCTGCGCCCGGGTTCCTCGCCGGTCGCAAGGTGATTGGCGGCGAGGAACGCGAGCAGGCTGATCAGCCCGTTGTTGAGGCTCGACCCGACCGTTTCGCCCGCCCCGCTGCGGCCGCGCTTGACCAGTGCCGCGCACACCCCGATCGCGCCGTAGAGCCCGGCCACCAGATCGGCGATCGGCGGCCCGGCGCGCAGGGGCGGCCCGTCCGCCATGCCCGTCACCGCCATGAAGCCGCTCATCGCCTGCGCGATGAAGTCGAAGGACGGCCGGTCGCGATAAGGGCCGCTGGTGCCGAAGCCGCTGATATTGGCGTAGACGAGGTCGGGCTTCAGCGCCTTCAGCCGCGCCGCGTCGAAGCCCATCGCCTCCAGGACGCCGGGGCGGAAGTTCTCGACCAGCACGTCGCTCTGCGCGATCAGCCGCGCCAGCACGGCTTTGCCCTCGTCGGAACGCAAATTGAGCGAGAGCGAGCGCTTGTTGCGGTTGAATGCGGCGAAATACCACGACAGCCCGTCGCGCATCGCGCCCTGCCCGCGCAACGGGTCGCCGACGCCCGGCGTCTCGACCTTGACGACCTCCGCGCCCATGTCGGCCAGCATCATCGTGCAGAACGGCCCGGCCAGAATGCGCGTCAGATCGACGACCCTGATCCCCGAAAGCGGCACGCGACCCCCTCCCTTCGCATCCCTCGCGATAGCGGAATCACTATACACTTCACCGCATGACGACCCCGATCGCCGTCGACGACATCGAGGCCCTCGTGTTCGGGGCGTGGATTCTCGCGATCCGCTATGGCATGCGCGACGGTGGTGTCGCTGCCGGGCCGCCCGTCTTTCTGAGACGCAAGGGCCTCGATCACGTCGGCCCGCGCGCCTTCGGCTACGACCTCGATTTCCGTTCGGTGTTCGAGGCGCAGCCGAGGCGTCGGAGCGGCATCAGTGCGTGACGGTGCTCGATCGGCTGTAGGTGTTGCCGTTTGGCCCGGTCATCGTGCCCTGCACGGCGACGGTGCCGTTGCCCTGCGGGGTTTTGGTAACCGTCGTTGTCGCCGTCTTGCCGTTCGGGCCGGTGTAGGTCCGCTGGTTCGTCGCGACGCCGTTGGCGTGCGACCTGGATTGGCTGTACGTGACGTTCCTGCCGCGCTTGCCAACAAACGCGCCCGAACGCGTCCGCTGCCCGGCATCGGCCGATACGCTCGTCACGACCAGCGCCATCGCGGCGCCGGCAAGAACGGCTGCAGCAAAGAAATTGACCCGTCGCATCGTCAGATCCCCCACTTGACCCCTGTTCCCGCCGACGGACGCGTCGACTTCAGGAACAAACCATTGTAGGGGAGCACCACACGATATTTGTACGCCGCAGAGATATTATTTACGACTGATCGCGGCGCCTGTCGGGAGCGACCGGGATGCGGCAGGCTTCGGTCTGGTTCTCACCGCACCGACAGGTTGCCGACTTCCATGCCGAACGACGCCTGCGGTTGCGACGGCAGCACGTTGAGCCATTTCTCGCGCCGGCGCACGCAGGCGCTGCTCGAGGCGTAGACGGCCCGCCAAGTGTGCGCGCGCGGCAGGGCTGCGAGCAGACATTCGTCGTACACCGTATAGGTGCGGTCCGCCTGACAGCCGAACGATGGCCGGTCGGCCCGCGCTGCGGTCATCACGATGCGGTTCGGCGCGCGCATCGCGGTAAATTCGCCGCTGTAGCAGCTTGACATGATGACGACGGTCGGGACGGCGCCGCACCCGGCCGACAACGCCCGCGCCAGGGCGGCGGGCTCGAGAAAGTCGCCGCTCTCGGCAAGCCAAATGCCCTCGCCGCGCTGGCCGTGCGAGGTGATGAAGACGAGGCAGCGCTCGCGATGCCGCGGTCGCAATGCGGCGATCGTTTCGAGGACCTGCCGGTCCGATGCCGGCGCGACCGCCACATCGCCCGGGTGCGGGCTGGCACTCAGGCGATGGATGTCGCCGGTCGGGACCCCACGCGCTTCCAGCCAATGGGTCAGCGCGATGACCGCGTTGTCGAAGACCGGCTGGGCGTTGTCGCCGGCGATCAGGACGGCCTGCCATTCTGCCGGCGGCGGCTTCCTGGCGAATGCCGCGCCGCCGCCGGACAGCGCGGGCGCCAGGACGGATAGGCCCAGAACGACGAGGCAAAGAACCATGCGCGGCGGCAGCAATCGGAGCATTGGCGGCGTTATCGGTTGGTGGCTGTCAGCGTTCGCAGGGCGAGCGCCGGGTTGCAAAACCGCCGCAATATGGCACTCTCGCACCGGCCGCGTCCACATCAGGAGACGATCGCGGCCGGCACGAAAGCCACTGCATCATGGCGGCAAAGCACGCCCGCATCGCCGCCAACCCGCCGGAGCCGGGAAATGATCGACGTCGACGCGCTGAAAGGACAGGGGCGTCCCACGGGGCTGCCATTCCGCGTCGCCAAAATCGGCCACGTCGTGCTCAACGTGCGCGACGTTGCCCGCTCGGTGCGCTTTTATACCGAGGTGCTCGGCTTCGAGGTTTCCGACATCTATCCCGAGGCGATGGTGCCGGGCGGCATGGCCTTCCTGCGCTGCAACCCCGACCATCACGGCATCGCGCTGGTCGGCTCGCTGGAGAGGGCGTCGGAGAGTGCCGAACTCAACCATATAGCCTTTGAGGTGGCGACCCTCGACGAGGTGGTGCGCGCCCGCGACCATCTGCGCCGTCACGGCGTCGAGATCGACTTCGAGGGGCGCCGCCGCGCCGGCTGCCAGATCGCCGTCGAATTCCGCGACCCCGACAACCACCGGCTCGAAATCTATTGGGGGATCGACCAGATCGGCAGCGACGGGCGGGCGCGGCCGGCCGCGGAGTGGAAGGGCGTGCGCGGCATCGCGGCGGCGATCGCCGACCCGGTGCACGGCCAGGACACAACGCTGCACGCAACGGCGCCGCCCGAGGATTAGCCGCGCGCCTTCAGCAGGTCGCGGATTTCGGCCAGCAGCACCTCCTGCGGCGGTGGCGGGGGCGGCGCTGCCGGCGCCGTCTCCTTGGGCGCCGCCAGGCGGTTGATCTGCTTGACCAGCATGAAAATCGTGAAGGCGACGATCACGAAGCGGATGATGGCGTTGACGAACAGCCCGTAATTGAGCGTCACCGCGCCGGCCGCCTTGGCGGCGGCGATCGTCGGATAGGCCCCGCCCTTGAGGGTCACGAAGAAACCCGAGAAGTCGATGCCGCCGAGCAACAACCCCAATGGCGGCATCAGGATGTCGTTGACCAGGGAGTTGACGATCGTCGTGAACGCCGCCCCGATGATGATGCCGACCGCGAGGTCGATGACATTGCCGCGCATTGCAAACTCGCGGAATTCGCGCCACATGCTGGCCTCCCTCTTGGTGCTTGGCCGAGGTTAGCATGAAGCTAGCGGTTGCACGATCGCAGTTGGCCGCGCGCAGCGACGCCGCGCGTGGCTGAGGCGGGTCCATCCTCGGCGCCGGATCGGGGCGCATCCCGCTACACGGTCGTCGTGCGCGGGCTCGTGCTGATGTGCAGCATTGGCATTCGCCGGGCCGAGCGCGACCGCAAGCAGCGGGTGCGCGTCTCGGTCGAGCTGACCGCCACCGAGACGGCAAGCTTTCCCGGTGAAGACCGCCGCCGCGTCATCAATTATGAGAAGGTCGTCGCGGCGATTCGCCAGGTCGCGGCGTCCGGCCATATCGACCTGTGCGAGGGCTTCGCCGCCCGGGTCTGCGATGCGTGCTTTGCCGATCCGCGGGTCGCGCATGTCCGAGTCGAGGTCGAGAAGCTGGACATCTTCGCGGATGCCGAGGCGGTCGGCGCGATCCTCGAACGTAATCGGCCGGACTGAAAGCGATGGGTCCGCTGATCGTCGGCATCGTCAACATCACCGCCGATTTGTTTTCCGACGGTGGCCGCTTTCTCGATCCCGCGGCGGCGATCGCTTACGCCAAGGGGCTTGCCGCTTCGGGCGCCGACATCGTCGAGCTTGGCGCCGCGGCCAGCAATGTCGCGTCGGAGCCGGTCACGCCGGACGAGGAAATCCGCCGGCTGGAGCCGGTCCTTGCGGCGCTTGCGGGCAATGGCGCCCCGCTGGCCATCGATGCCACCGCGCCCGAAACCCAGCGCTTCGCGCTGGCGCGCGGCATCGATTACCTGAACGACATCCGCGGCTTTCCCGATCCTGCCGTATACCCCGACCTGGCTGCGGCGCGGTGTCGTCTCGTCGTCATGCATGCCGTTCAAACCGACGGCCAGGGCGAAGGCCGGGCGCAACAGGTCGATCTCGCGCCGGGCGAGGTGTGGACGCGGATCGAGCGGTTTTTCGCCGAGCGCATTCCGCGTCTCGAACGCGCCGGCATCGCCCGCGAGCGGCTGATCCTCGACCCCGGCATGGGGCTTTTTCTCAGCACGCGGCCGGAAGCCTCGCTTGCGGTACTGGCCGGGCTCGACCGACTCAGGCGTGCGTTTAGCCTGCCGGTCATGATCTCGGTGTCGCGCAAATCGTTTCTCGGCGCGGTAACCGGCCGCCCCACGGCGGAACGCGGCGCGGCAACCCTCGCGGCCGAACTCTATGCGGCCGCGCACGGCGCGGAGTTGATCCGCACCCACGATCCAGCGGCACTGCGCGACGCGCTTGCGGTCGCGGCAGCGCTAGCGGCCGCCGAAGATTACCGGAAGGCGTAGCGGTAGCGGTCGCACTGCACCGCGCCTTTTCCCTGGTTCAGTTCGCAGCGGTCGTAGAGGCGCTTGGCAAACGACATCGCGTCGCCGCTCCAGTTACGGAATTCGGCACGCTCCTGCGCGCTCATCACCGCATCAAGGCGATGCGCCACCAGGTAACGCTGATAGGCATCCTGCGCGAACGGGTAGGCGAGGACGATGATCAGCAGGATGGCGACGACGATTCCCAATATCCTCATCATGGCCGATATGTCCTGCTGAGCGCGACCTCGCGTCTCGTCCTGTGGAGGCTATCGTCGGTCGCGGCGCGCCGAGCCCCATCGCACCGGAGGCCGGCGCTGAAAAGTTCCACCATTAAGATAATAATCCCGGGCGGGTCGGAAGAAAAGTGCCGGGACCGTGTCACGAAAGCGGGGTCAGGCTCGCCGGCACGGCGCCGCGCAACAGCATCTTGCGCGCCTGCCATTCGGCGGCGGCGTCGAGCGACTCGCGGAACTGCACAGCGCCGCCGACGAGTAGCGCGATCGGCACTCCGTCGCGGTACAGCGCCCGGTTGCCGGTCAGCGCGGCCAGCCGCGGGCCGGGGGTCAGGATGCCCAGCAGGTTGAGCGGGTCGGCGCCCGACAGCGATACGAGGTCGCCCAAGACCGGTTTGCGGCGTGCCTCGCGCAGGGCGCCGATCGCCTCGGGCAGGGCGAATTGCTCGCCGGCAAACCCGGCGACAAAGCGGCCGCCGCGAATCTCGCCGCGCGCTTCGAGCCGGCGATAGACGCGCAACAGGTCGCGCCACGGCGGCAGCCACGCCGCTTCGCGCTCCAGAAGCCGCCAGAACACAACGCCGTAGCGGCGCAGCAAGGTGCGCGCCAGATGCTCAACCGCCTCGCCGGCATCGGCCGGGCCGAGCGTGCCATCTCGCGATGCATTCGGGCGCCGCGCCAAGGCCCAGCGGCCGGCATCCTCCATGCCGAACATCGCGCGCCGCCGCCGCGACTGATGCCGCCTGTCGGCCGGCAGCAAGAGCGCGCGCAGCCCGGCGAAGCTGTCTGAATTGACGAGGCCCAACGCCACCAATTCGGCCAGCGCCTCCTCGATCTGCGGGCGCAGCAGCCGGGTGCCGTCGGCCAGCTCATCGAAGAACGAGGCGCCGTTGTCGCGGATGAAATCTGCCACTGCCCGGCCGCGCGGGCTCGCCAGGGCCGGGTCAGGCAGCGGCGACAGCGCCGCCCACAGCTTTGCATGGCGGCGCGCCAACAGTGCGATCGGTGTCGCGCGCACCGGCGCGGTGGCACCGGCCGCGGCGCCAGCCTGAGAGCGCTCGCCTGTCTCGGCCCGCGGGGCGCGCGGGCGCAGCCGCGCCCAGGCGATGCGGCCGGCGAGGCAATGGTCGTCGAGCCACGCGGGATCGTATTCGGCGACGCGGGCTGGCAGGATCTCGGTCTCCCAGGCGCCGGCCGCCGCCTCAAAGCCTTCGAGCTGGCCGAGCACCGCGGCGAGCGCGTCCGGGCCCTCCATGCGGGTCTTGTTGGTGACGCGCTGCCACTCGAACAGGAAGCGCAGGAAGTCGCGTGCCGCGACCGGCTCGATCTCGGCGCGCAGGCGCTTCAGCGTGTAGCGGTGGATGCGCGCGAGGAGGCGGCGCTCGCACCACTCCTCGGCCGCCGCGCCGGGCGTGAAACGGCCGCGCAGCGCAAAGCCCTCGGACTGCAGGGCTGCCAGTGCGGGCGCGATGTCGCCGGCCGTGAGGCCGAGCGGCGCGGCGAGCGCGGCCTCGGTCACGGGGCCCAGCCCTTCGAGCCGGCCGCGCACGATCTCGACGAGCGCTTCCTCGGGCGACCATTCGTGCCCGGCCAGGGATTCCGGCGCCGCGATCGGCGGATCGAGCTGCGCGTCCGGCCACAGCGCCAAAAATTGCGGCAACCGCTCGGCCGCGACCCAAAACGCCGCCCGCTCTCTGTCCAGTTTGGCGGCCCGCTTCTCGCGCGCCAATTGCGCGAGAAATCCGCCCCAGCCCGGTCCGGCTTCCGCTTCCGCCGGGGTCAGGAAGCCGAGCCAGGCGAGGCCGTCGTGCAACTCGTCGCGGTTGGTCGCCTCCGGCCAGGCTTCGTTCTGCACCCGCAGGATCGCTTCGGGGTCGAGGCGGCCGAGCTCGGCGGCCTCTTCCGGCGCCAGCCAGCGCCGCCCCATCACCGCCTGGGTGCGGCGTTCCTCCAGCGGCGCGTCGTCGAGATAGGCGTAGGGCCGCGCTGACAGAACTTCGAGCGCCAAGGGCGAGGGCTCGGTCAGATCGCGCGCGACGATCGTGACCTCGCCCGCGTTGATCCGGGCGAGCAGCCGCTCCAGCCCGGCGATGTCCATCGCCTCGCCGAGGCAGTCGGCGATCGTCTGGTTGACCAGCGGGTGGTCGGGGATTTCGCGCGCCCCGGCGAGGTTTTCGGCGCAGGCCAATTGGTCGGGGAAGATCGCGGCGATCAGGTCCTCGGCGTCCATGCGGGCGAGCGGCGCCGGCACCTTCCGGCCGCCGCGAAACCGCGGCAAGGCCAGCGCCACCCCGGCGACCCAGCGCCAGCGCGTCATGAACATCGGCGCGTCGAGCAACGCCTGAACCAGCACGTCGCGCACGCTCGCGGGGTGCAAATAATGCTGCACCTCGGCGAGGTCGAAGCTGTGCGCCGTGGTCAGCGAGAGGACGATGTTGTCCTCGGTCGCGGCCGCCTGCAGCTCGAAATTGAACTTGCGGCAGAAGCGCTTGCGCAATGCCAGGCCCCAGGCGCGGTTGAGCCGGCTGCCATAGGGCGAGTGGATGACCAGCTGCATGCCGCCGACCGCATCGAAAAAGCGCTCGAAGACCAGCGTCTCGCGCGTCGGCAGGACACCGAGCGCGGCGTGCCCGGCGGCGAGGTAGTCGGCCAGCTGGCGCGCTGCCGCCTCGCCGACGCCGACCTCTTGCGTCAGCCAGGGCAGGAGGCCGTCGCCCCCGCATCCGCTCGCGAGACGCCCGGCGACCTCGCGGCGCAGGCGTGACACGGCCTCGGATAGCTCGTCCGAGCGGCCGGGCGCCTCGCCGAGCCAGAACGGGATGTTGGGCGGCTGGCCCGCGGCATCCTCGACCCGCACGGTGCCGCGCTCGACGCGGCGGATGCGGTAGGCGGCGTTGCCGAGCTGGAACACGTCGCCGGCCAGGCTCTCGACCGCGAAATCCTCGTTGACGCTGCCGATTATCATGGTTTTCCGGCTCGAGCATTACCTGATAGTCGGCGGTGTCGGGGATCGTGCCGCCCGAGGTCAGCGCCGTCATGCGCGCGCCGCGCCGGCCGCGCAGCACATGGTTGACCGCGTCGTGATGGAGGAGCGCGCCGCGCCGGCCGCGCCGGGTGCTGAACCCCTCGGCCAGCATCTGCACGATCGCGGCGAACTCGGCGCGCGGCAGGTCGCGATAGGGCGAGGCGCGGCGGACGAGCGCGAAGAGTTCGTCCTCGCTCCATTCCTGCGCCGCGACTTCGGCGACGATCTGCTGCGCCAGCACGTCGAGCGGCTGCTCGGGGATCGCAAGGCGGTCCAGTTCGCCGCGCGCGACGCTGTCGAGGAGCGCCGCGCATTCGACCAGCTCGTCGCGCGACTGCGGGAAGAGGCGGCCCTTGGGGGTGCCGTCGACGGCGTGGCCCGAGCGTCCGACCCGCTGCAGGAAGGCGGCGATCGAGCGCGGCGAGCCGAGCTGGCAGACCAGATCGACCTCCCCGATGTCGATGCCGAGTTCGAGCGAAGCGGTCGCCACCAGCGCCTTCAGCGCGCCGCTCTTGAGGCGCTGCTCGGCGTCCAGCCGGCGCTCCTTGGCGAGGCTGCCGTGATGCGCGGCGACATGTTCCTCGCCGAGCCGCATCGACAGCTGGCGGGTCACGCGCTCGACCATGCGGCGGGTGTTGACGAAAATCAGGGTCGTGCGATGCGCGCAGGTCAGCGCTGCGAGGCGGTCGTAAACCTCCTCCCAGACCTCGCCCGACATCACCGCTTCCAACGGCGACGACGGCAGTTCGAGCGCGAGGTCGCGCTGTCGGCGGTGGCCGGTGTCGACGATCGTGCAATCCCGGTCGGCCGCGGTGCCGACCAGGAAGCGGGCGACCGCCTCGATCGGCCTCTGCGTTGCCGACAGGCCGATGCGCTGCAGCCGCCGGCCGCACAGCGCGTCGAGCCGCTCAAGGGTCAGCGCCAGATGGGCGCCGCGCTTGTTCGCCGCCACCGCGTGGATCTCGTCGACAATGATTGTGCGGGCCGGGGCCAGCATCCGGCGGCCGGACTCGGAGCCGAGCAGGATGTAAAGTGATTCCGGGGTGGTTACGAGGATGTGCGGCGGCGTGCGGCGCATCCGGTTGCGTTCACCGGCCGGGGTGTCGCCGGTGCGCACCCAGGTGCGGATCGCGACGTCCGGCAGGCCCTGCGACGCCAGCGCGTCACCGATGCCGGCGAGCGGGCGTTCGAGGTTGCGGCGGATGTCGTTCGACAACGCCTTCAAGGGCGAGACGTAAATGATCTGGGTTTCGTCGGCGAGCGGCCCGGCGAGTCCCTGGCGCACCAGCTCGTCGATCGCGGCGAGAAAGGCGGCGAGGGTCTTCCCGGAGCCGGTTGGCGCCGCAATCAGCACGTCCCGGCCCGCCTTGATCGCCGGCCACGCCGCCCGTTGCGCCGCGGTCGGCGCGGCAAAGCTGCGCTCGAACCAAGCGGCGACGGCGGCATGAAACAGCGAGCAGGTGGTCACGATCCGGCCGGCAATTCGATCTGACTGAGCCCCCAGGGATAAGGTCTCTGTACCCGTCAAATCAAGCCGCATGGCGGTCGGTGGGCCCTCCCTCGTGCGGCGGGTCTCGCCCTTGGAAGGGTTGATGAAAGCGTGCGCCGCCGCTAGAGCATTTTTCGGATTACGTGGTCTGGTATCCGGCGTTGGCGAGGTCGTTCAGGCATTCGGCTACCGGAACCAAGTCGACCGCGATCACCTCGGCAACGCCGGCGCCGGCTTTTTTGTCTCTCCGCGATAAGATGCATCTGAGGTCAACGATTAATCCTCCGTCTTTTCGGGTTGGCCACCTGTGTGGTGGTGACCGCCACGGGCGATTCCTGCCATCAGCATTCGCGCATATTCCGCTTCGGTCATCACCGGGAGCCGCATGAGAAAGGCGACTGTCGCCCATAGTTCGGCGTCGCTATGGTCGCTCCACGCCGGCATGCCGGTCGTCTTGATCCCGTGCTGCAAAATCCAGAACAGTTCGGCCGGCGAATATTGCTTGCCGTCGGTGGCAAGGTTCGGCGGGCGCGGATAAAGCCCTTGGGCAATCTCGCCGCGCGGCACGCCCGGTGCACCGTGGCAGATCGCACAATGCGCCGCGAAGTGTGCGACGCCGCTTTCAACTTTTGCGGGCGCGTCGAGGCCCGGCGGGGTCGGGATGCCGGCCGCGTGCGCCTTGATCGAGCGAGTCCGAGCGATCTGCAGCAGCCAGGTGGTCGTCGGCCAATGCGGCGTGGTCGCGGCCACATCGTAAAGGCCGGAGGCGACGAAGCCGATCCCGCCCACCGCGACCGCCAGCATCACCGTGAGGAACGAGGCAAGGATCGAACGCATCGTCGGCCTCAAAACCATGTCCGCAGGCCGAAGACGAAGCGCACGCCGCTGGTGTTTTCGCCGGCGCGCCGGGCGAAGGTGGCGCTCTGGCCAAACTTCCCTTCATACGCGACGCCAACATAGGGCGCGAACTTGCGGGTGACCTCGTAGCGCAGCCTCACCCCCGTATCAATGTCGGACAACCCGGTGTCGACCAGCCGGGACGGATCGGACTTGCTGTAGAGATTGAGCTCCGCCTCGGGCTGCAGGATCAGCCGCTGGGTGATCAGGAGGTCGTAGGAGACCTGCAGCCTTCCGGCAAAATGACCCTGGTCGCTGACATAAGCTGTGGCCTCAACATCGAAGAAATAGAGCGCGAGCCCCTGAACACCGAAGGCCGCCCATTGCCGGCTCGGCCGCGAGTCAAGATCGCTGCGGAGGCCGGCCTGCAGGTCGAAGTAGGTGGTGATCGCGCGGTCGTAGAGGAACTCGTGGCGGCCGTCATCGACCTCGCCATTGCCGCGAACGAAACCTTCCGATTTGACCCACAGCTTGTTGTAATCCGTGCCGAGCCAGCCCTGTGCGTCCCAACGAAAGCCGGTATCGCCGCCGTTAGTCCGGCCCTCGAACTGGTCGAGCAGCACGTGACCGAAGGCGGCCTCGTCCATCATCGCCGGCATCGGCGCGTTGGGGTTCATGCCCGGCATTGGAGCGGGAGAATTTGCGGCGGACGTTTGCGCCGATGCGGTGCTCGCCCAGGGCACGAGCATGGAACAGATGGCGAAGGTGCGGAGGGCATTCATGCGACCCGCACCTCGCGGAACATGCCTGTCTCCATGTGAGTAGAGGAGGTGGCAGTGAAAGGCCCAGCGCCCGGGTGTGTCGGCGCTGACCAGAAAACTGACCTGCTCGCCGGGCTTGACGTTCACCGTGTACTTGTAGGGCCGGTGCTCGCCGTGGCGGTTTTCGAGCTCGCTCCACAGCCCGTGCAGGTGGATCGGGTGCTCCATCATCGTGTCGTTGATCAGGGTGAAGCGCACCCGCTCGCCGAGCTTCAATTCGATCGGCTCGGCTTCGGAGAATTTCTTGCCGTCGAAACCCCAGATGAAGCGCTCCATGTTGCCGGTCAGGTGCAACGTGATCTCGCGCCCGGGCGGTCGCGGGTCGACACCGGGCTTGGGTGCGCGCAGATCGGCGTAGCTGAGCACGCGCAGCCCGGCGGGAAAGCCCTCGCCGGCGGTGTCGAGCCGCGGCGCCGGCATCATCGCGATATTGTCCACCGCGGGCAGGCCGTCGAGGCGCTTGCCCTCGGGGCTCAGCTCCATGCCCGGCATCTCGCCGTGTTCCATGCCGGCCATGCCCATATCGGCCATCGTGCGCAGCGGTCGAGCGTCCATCGGCGGGACTGCCGCTGCCATGCCGGGCTGGGGCGCCAGGGTCCCGCGCACATAGCCGCTGCGGTCCTCGGCCTGAACGAAGAGCGTGTAGGGGCGGTTCTCCTTCGGCTCGACGATTGCGTCGTAAGTTTCCGCGACGCTGATGCGGAAAGCGTCGGCGACGACCGGCATGACATCGTTGCCGTCGGCCTGAACGATCGTCATCGGCAGGCCGTCGATGCGCACATCGAAGATGCTCATCGCCGAGCCGTTGATGAAGCGCAGCCGCACCCGCTCGCCGGGCTTGAACAGCGCGGTCCAGTTGGCGTCGGACGGAAAGCCGTTGATCAGATAGGTGTAGGTCGTGCCCGATACGTCGAGAATGTCGGTCGGGCTCATCCGCATCCGGCCCCACTCGTCGCGGTCGGACACCGTACGGGTGAGACCGTTCTGCCGCACGTTGGCGAGGAAGGTGCCGAGCGTGCGCTGCCCGTAATTGTAGTAGTCGCTCTGGAATTTGAGGTTGCTGACGATCCGTTCCGGGGATTCAAAGGTCCAATCGGACAGGAACACCACATAGTCGCGATCGAAGGCTTGCGCGTAGCCGCCCTTGGGATCGATGACAATCGCGCCGGCGAGCCCGGTCTGCTCCTGCAGGCCGGAATGGCTGTGATACCAGTAGGTACCGGCCTGCCGGACCGGGAAGCGGTAGGTGAAAGTCTCGCCGGGGGCGATACCGGCGAAGCTGAACCCGGACCCGTCCATCGGCGCCGGCACGCGGATGCCGTGCCAATGGATCGAGCTTGGCTTGGTGAGGCGATTGGTGACCGCGAGCGTCACCGTGTCGCCTTCCCGCCAACGCAGGATCGGCGCCGGGATTTGGCCGTTGACGGCGGTCGCGCTCGCGGTTTGCCCGTTGACGGTGAACGGCGTCGGAGCGATCTCGAGCGCGAACTCGGTGCCGCGGAGCACGGGCGCCGGCGCCGCCATCGCCCGGCGCAGCGGCCACGGCGGCATCAGCGCGTACGCGCCGAGCGCGCTTGCCGCTTGCAGGAACCTCCGGCGACCCACGTCGCCGACGCCGACCGGTCTCATCGCCCCGCTCCGGCCGGGGCGATCGACTGGATCTGGTACATGCCGTCCTGGCCCCGCTCCATTGAGAAATTCACGCGGGCGCCCGCCTTGATCGCGCGCAGATCGACCGTGGGCGCGACCGCGAAATCCATCGTCATCGTCGGCCAGCCGATCTCGGGAATCGGCTGATGGGTCAGGTTGACCTTGTGCTGGACGGGATCGACCGAATTGACCGTACCGGTGGCGTGAACATCGCTCTTGCCGTCATGCGCCATCTGCATCGCCCCATGCGCCGGGGTTTTTCTTTCCCCAGCGACCGCCGCCTGGGTAGCCGTTGCGGACTGCAGTGATGCCATTACGGGGCCGGAAGCACCCAGATCGATGCCGAGCGGCGCGGGTGACGGGCTCGGGGCGGCGGGCGCAGGGGTCGTGCAGCAATGAGCGCTAGCGGCAGCAAGATCATCAAAGGACGAAAGAATCGGGTAGGCATGGGTCGGGTTCCTCATGATGGAGCGGCGATGCGTCGGCCGATGCTGAGGGTCGATGCAGGCGTTCAATTGGATTTTAGTGAGGCGTTGCGCCACGCTGCGGCTCTGACGGCCAATGCAAGTGACGCCAGTCTTCCCAGCCCGGCCGCGTGGCAGGGCTTAGCTCAGCGTGCCGGATCTGGGGGGACCAAGCTCAGGAGGAAATGCTCGACCAGGGCGGAATGAGGTCTTGTCGCCAAATCGTATCAACGCGCCGTAAAATGCCGGACCACTGCTGCTGAGGTCGGGGGTCTGATTGATGGCCCAGAAACAGCCGAGGCTATCACAGCAGCAACCGGGATTGCTTTTGTCGTCCGGGTGATGGGAGGCGTCGCCGTGCGCGTGCCCATGGGTTTCCGGGCACCGCTGATCGTGAGGCGGATTGCCCGCATGCAGCTGGGCATGCGCATTGCCGCCGACCAGTGCGAGCGACAGCAGCACGATCAGGCATCTGAAGACGAGCGAGCGCATCGCGTGAGCCGGGTTCAGCGCCCCGAGCTTCCGCGGAACGCCATCGCTGCATAGCATGGGCGTCTTCCAAACCAAAGGCCAAGGCCGCTAGGCGCCCTGGGCAGGACCCGCCAAATGACCGGCTCCCATGTCCCCCATGGAAGCCACTGTGCACCCCTTGCCCCCGGGGTCCCGATTGGATCCCGATCACCGGGAAAACCGGGTCCTTATTCCATGCTATCCACAATCACGACCATTCGATCCCGATCTTGACGACCCGAAGTGGCGGTCGCAAAATTTTTGCAAAGCACCCACTTGCCCCAGCTTGGCCGGGAACCCCGCATGCCCACGAGGTGCAGGGGGTCACGCGTTCACCCGCCCGCCAAGCGCTTCCGTCAAAAATGCCGGGTCGAAGATGCGGTCGGCCATGACCTGGCAGCGCTTGATCAGGCGCGGCTCGTCGGCGCGGTAATCGGCCTGCGCGTTGTGGATCGTGCCGAGGTCGTCCCACAGCAGGAGGTCACCCTCGGTCCACCGGTGCACATAGCGGAAGCGCGGCTGCAACTGGTGCTCGAACAGGAAGGCGAGCGTCGCGTCGCTCTCGGCCTCGGGCAATTCGTTGATGCGGATGGCGTAGCCGGGATTGGCGTAGAGCACCCTGCGGCCGGTGATCGGGTGGGTCAGGAAGATCGGATGCGACACCGGCGGCTTTTGCCGCCGCTGCTCCTCGCTCAGAGGGGCGCGCCAGCTGCCGGGGCGCTGCCGCATCATTTCCCAGAATTTGTTGAAATCGTGCAGCACGGTCATGCCGTCGAGCCGTTGCTTCAGTGCCTCGGGCAGGGCGTCATAGGCCGCCTGCATGTTGGCGAACTCGGTGCCGCCGAGTGCCACGCCGGCGCGGCGCGGCACGCGGATCGCGTAGAGCGCGTTGGCGAAGGCGATCGTCGCGCTGTACGACATGTCGGTGTGCCAGTCCTGGCCGGCGTCGCGCGCACCGATCGGCTTTCCCGCTTCGACGATGTTCGACAGGATCATGACTTCCGGATGGTCGGGCTCCTGATACGCGCCGGCGACATTGATTTCGAGCGCGCCGAACCGCGCCGAAAACGCCTTCAACCGCGCGGCGTCGAGGTGCTGCGCCGGAAAGCGCAGCACGCCGTATTGCCCGAGCGCCATCAGGATCGCGCGGAACGTCGCCGGGTCAAGCGGCTGTGCGGTGTCGACGCCGTCGATCGTGGCACCGAGCGCCGCGCCGGTAGGTTTTATGATCACGTTCAACTCCTCGGTGGTCACCGCGCTTCGCCGACGAAGCTCTGCTGGATCTCGGCGACGCGGGCGAGCGCGGCCGGCGACAGCGGGCCCTTCTCGATCGAACGGGCGGCGTATTCGAGCTGCTCAAGCGTCGCAAGGCCGATCAGTACGGTCGAGACGGCGGGCTGCGCCAGCGGATAGCGCAGCGCGGCTTCGACGAGGCTGTCGGCGTGGCCCTCGCGGACGAGCGGCTCGAAGCGGCGGGCGCGCTCGAGGTCGCGGCGATAATCGGCGCCGGAGCCGATCGGCGCCGGCGGCGGGGAATTCAGCGCGTGGCGCTCCTCGCTGCCGCTGAGCGCTCCGGCCGCCAGCACCCGGATCACGATGACGCCCATGTCGGCTGCCTGCATATGACCCAGCAGATTGCCGTAATCCTGCGCCGGATAACCGGGAGGCACCGCCGCCCCCGGGCTCGGGTTCAGCAAGTTGTAGCTGACCTGCGCGGTGTCGAAGCCGCGCGCGTCGGCGACGCGGTGCAGCGCGGGCGTTTCGCCGTTGGCGGTGATGCCAAAGAAGCGGATCTTGCCCTGCTCGCGCAGCCGCTCGAAGGCCGGGACGACCTCGCCCAGCACGATATCGGCGGAAAACGCCGCACCCTTTGTCGTGCCGACGATGGCGTTGTGGAACTGGAACAGATCGACCTGTTCGCGCTGCATGCGCTTCAGGCTCGCCTCGAGCGAGGCGGCGACTGCCGCGCCGATCTGTCCGGGCGCGGTCGCCGGCAGCCTGACCTTGGTGCCGACGCGGACGTCGGGCTTCAGCGCCTTCAGCACCCGGCCGAGATTGCGTTCGCTTTCGCCGTTGCCGTATTGCTGCGCCGTGTCGAAATAATTGATGCCGAGCTCGAGCGCCCGCCACACCGCGCGTTCCTGATCGGCCGGCTCTCCCCTGACCATCAGCCCGCCGACCGCACCGCAGCCGAAGCCGAGTACCGACACATCGAGGCCGGTCCGCCCAAATCTGCGCTTTTCCACTACCTGAACCTCCGCTGTGCTGGCCGCCGTTGCGGTGAATCAAATCCTGCTGCCGGCGCCTGTCAATTGCCGGGCGATGTTGACATGCTGCGCCCGGTCTGGTGAGCCGACACAGCGCTGTCGCCGCCGATTCTCGCCGCGCGGCTCGCTCGGCGCCTCCGGGTTGCGTTGGCGACGCCCGGACGCCCCAGCGTTGCGCCGGGTTTCGCGGGCGGCGCCGAAATCGCTGCGATGCCGCGCCCAGCGGCATAAACTTGGCTAATGCCTCCGCGGCAGGAGGACCCGATCATGCATGTTCTGTTTCGCGGCGTCTCGGTCATCCCGGTTTTGACGATCGACCGGGCGCGGGACGCGGTGCCGCTGGCTCGGGCCCTCTTTGAGGGCGGGCTTTCGGTCATCGAGGTCGCGCTGCGCACAGCTGATGCCGTTGCGGCGATTGCCGCGATCGCCCGTGAGTTGCCGTCGGTCGTCGTCGGCGCCGGCACGTTGCAGCGTGCCGCCGATGTTGCGGCGGCGATGCACGCCGGCGCGCGCTTTCTGGTCAGCCCGGGGACGACGCCGGAACTCGCCGCGGCGGCGCTCGCCAGCGAATTGCCTTATCTGCCCGGGGTCGCCACGCCCTCCGAAATCATGATGGTGCGCGCCCTCGGCGTTTGCGTCATGAAGCTGTTTCCCGCCGAAGCGCTCGGCGGCATCGCGCTCCTAAGGGCGCTGGCGCCCGTTTTCCCGGGCGTTGCGTTCTGCCCGACCGGCGGGATCACCGAGCGCGCCGCGGCAGAGTATCTGCTGTTGCCGAATGTGCCGATGATTGGCGGCTCGTGGATGGCGCCGAAGGATGCGGTCATGTCGGGCGACTGGCCGCGGATCCGGCGCCTCGCCGAGCGCGCCGCGGCGATCGGCCGGGCGGCGGCGGCGGCCTGACAGAGCGACGCGCTTCTCGGCCCTACCAGGGCGCGATCACGGCGCGGCGCCACGGTGGCGCGTAATAGGCCGGCGGCGGGCCGTCGTCATACCAGGAAGGTGGGACAGGCGGCGTGTCGATGGCCGCCCACGGCGCGACGTCCCCGGCATAATATCGCCGC
This sequence comes from uncultured Alphaproteobacteria bacterium, assembly GCA_963746885.1. Taxonomy (GTDB): domain Bacteria; phylum Pseudomonadota; class Alphaproteobacteria; order ATCC43930; family CGMCC-115725; genus DATARH01. The sequence goes on along the minus strand of CAVVDM010000006.1, from coordinate 554,343 downwards.
CGCGGCGGGGACGGCTTGATGGAAGGCGGCGCCGGCGGCGGCTCGTGGCGCGCGACGACAGCGTGCCGCTCGTGGCGGATATGGCGCGCCAAGCGATGGGCCACGCTGAGCTTGTGGTGATGCGACCGCGCGGTCACATGGGTCTTTCTATGGGCTGACGGCGCTCTGGCTTTCACCACCCGGCGCGCGGCAGGCGGCGGCGTCAGGGGCGGGGGAATCGGCGCCGTCGCGACCGGCTCGTCGGCCGCCCGCACCGTCGCCGGCGTCGACAGCAGCCCGACCAGCAGGGCGGCCACGAGAAGCGCAAGGCGATTGGTCATCGGCGAACTCCCTCGCAGCGGGCGTCGGTGCCGCGCCCCAGGATATTGCTGGTTATTCGCTGCTTCCGACAATTCCGTCCCCGGCGCATCGGCGAGCGGCCGGCGCCCGTTTCAATAGGTCGCGCGGCCGCCGGAAATGTCGAACACGCCGCCGGTCGAGAAGGCGCATTCCTCGGACGACAGCCAGGCAACCAGCGCGGCGATCTCCTCGACCAGCACAAAGCGGCCCATCGGGATCTTTGACAGCATGTAGGCGATCTGCGCCTCGGTCATCTGTGCGAAGAGGTCGGTGCGCGCCGCCGCCGGCGTCACGCAATTGACCCGGATGCCGGTCTCGGCCAGTTCCTTGCCAAGCGATTTGGTCAGCGCGATCACCCCGGCCTTCGCCGCCGAATAGGCCGAGGCATTGGGGTTGCCTTCCTTGCCGGCGATCGAGGCGATGTTGACGATGCGGCCGTAATTGCGCCGCCGCATCAGGGGCACGACCGCCCGGCAGCAATTGAACACGCCGACGAGGTCGATCTCGATGACCTGGCGCCATGCGGCGGCAGGATATTCGTCGAGCGGGAAATTGGGGCCGGCGATGCCGGCGTTGTTGATGAGGATGTCGGGGGCGCCGAGCCGCGATTCGGTGGCGGCGAGCGCGGCGGCGATGGTTGCGGGGTCGGTCACATCGCAGACGATGCCGGAGGCTCCGGCGATCGCGGCGGCAGCCGCGGCGGCGGTGGCATCATCGACGTCCCAGATCGCGACGCGCGCCCCCGAGGCGGCAAAGCGCTCGGCGATGGCGCGGCCGATGCCCCGCGCCGCCCCGGTGACGATCGCCACTTTTCCCGCAAGATCGATCCGGTTCATTCCAACTCTCCCGTCCCGCTTGTTTCGAGCACCCCAAGGCCGCCGTCAACCAGACTCCGATGCCGCAGCCCGGCGAGCACCGCGGTGAAATGCGGTGCGGCCGAGCGCTCCAACCCTTCCAGCCAATTCTGATCGAGAAACGAGGCGAGGGCCGGTTGTTCGAGCTCCGCCTCCCACAAGATGCCGAGCAGCGAGGCGGCTGCCTCGTCGGCCTCCCGGTCGAGCAACGGCAACGTCGCAGCATACTCGGCGGCGGCGCGACGGGTGGTGTCCGGCCCGGGGCCGAGGCCGAAATCGGGAAGCGCGCGGCGCTCGGGCGGGGCCAGCACGAAATGCGCGACCTCGTGCAGGATCACATAGGCCTCGGTGTCGCCGTCGAGCGCGGCGCCGTCCCAGTTGAAGCCGGGCCGCGCGCCTGCCGGGTGCACTGCCATGCCAGCGGCCCACGCTACGGCCAGCGCCCGCTGCCGATGCGCCTCGGCCGCCGCGCCCCGGGCGCGCTCGGCCGGCGTCGCACGGATATGGGCAAAGGCGGTGCGGGCATCCGGATCGTCGAGTTGCGCCGCAAAGCGTTCGAGCACGGCGGCGAGGTCGGCACGCGGGATCGGGGTCAGGATCATCAGAGTTTGGTTGAAGTTCTATCGGCTAAACATTTACGGGAGCGAGCGGATCGCGGCCACGGATCATGTCGGCCGCCTTTTCGGCAAGCATGATGACCGGGGCGTTGATGTTGCCGCCGACCAGATCGGGCATGATCGAGGCGTCGACGACGCGCAAGCGCTCGACGCCGAACACCCGGCACTCGCCGTCGACGACGGCCATCTCGTCGTTGGCCGTGCCCATCTTGCAGGTGCCGAGCGGGTGGTGGACGGTGATCCCGGTGGCGCGGATATGCGCGTCGAGTGCGTCGTCCGACTGCGCGCCCGGGCCCGGCGCGATCTCGCCGGCGATGAAGGAGCGCAGCGGCCCCTGGCCGGCGAGGTCACGCACGATGCGCAGCCCGGCGCGCAACGTCCGCCAATCCTTGTCGGTGGCGAGGAAATTCTGCCGGATGCGCGGCTTCTGGCGCGGGTCGGCGGAGACAAGGTCGAGCTGGCCGCGGCTCTCCGGCCGCAATACGACAGCGCGGCAGCCGAAGCTGTCCTGGTACGGCGGGGAGAACGGCGGCAGATACGGTCGCGCGGTCATCGGCGCGGCAGCGAACAGCAGCTGGATGTCGGGCAGCCGCGTGGCCTCCGCGCTCCTGAGGAACGCCATCACGCCGCCGGGCAGATTGTTGGTGATGCCGGTGCCGAAAAAATAATTTTTGGCGAGTTCACGGGCGATGCGGTCGAGCCGCATCTTGTGGTGGAGCGGGCCGGGCGTGGTGCGCCGCCAGGCGATGCCGGCCGAGATGTGGTCCTGCAGGTTGCGGCCGACGCCGCGCAATGCCACGGCGGCGGCGATGCCCTGGCCTTGCAACATCTCCGGGTCGCCGATCCCCGACAGCATCAGCAGTTGCGGCGAGTTGATGACGCCGCCGCTCAGGATGATTTCGCGCTCGGCATGGGCGACGACCCGCTCGCCGTGCAGCAGATATTCGACGCCGACCGCGCGGTCGCCGTCGAGTATGACCCGGGTCGTTAGCGCGCCGGTCGCGACGGTCAGGCCGGGGCGCGCGAGGGCCGGGCGCAGATAGGCGACGGCAGCGCTGCACCGTCGCCCGTCGCGGATCGTCGCCTGCCAGCGCCCGAAACCCTCCTGCTTGGCGCCGTTGTAGTCGTCGGTCGTCGGATAGCCCGCCGCCTCGCCCGCCGCCGCGTAGGCTTCGACCAGCGAGTCCTGGTAACGCGACCACACCGTCGTCAGCGGGCCGTCGCCGCCGCGATAGGCGCCGGTGCCCTCCTCCCAGCTCTCCTGGCGACGGAAATAGGGCAGGACATGGGCGTAGGACCAGTGCGGCAGGCCGGCCTCGGCCCAGCGGTCGTAATCGCCGCGGTGGCCGCGGACATAGGCCATCGCGTTGATCGAGGAGGAGCCGCCGATCACCTTGCCGCGGGCGCATTCGAGGCCGCGCCCGTCCATCGTCGCCTCGGGTTCGGCGAAATACATCCAGTCGTGCTGCCGGCTCTCGAGCATGCGCGCCCAGGCAATCGGGATCGTGATCCACGGGTCGCGGTCCCAGCCGCCCGCCTCGAGCAGCAGGACCCGCACGCCGGCATCCTCGGTCAGCCGGTGCGCGAGGGTACAGCCGGCCGACCCGGCGCCGACGATGATGTAGTCGTAAGCCGCGCGGAGGGTGGTGTCGGCCATGTCGGCTCAGAACAGGATCGAGGGCAGATAGGCGCCCTGCGGCTCATTATAGAGACCGAGCGTCATCAACGTCATCGGCTGCACCATGCGCAGTCCGTGCGCCAGGCACCAGCGGAACAGTTCGGCGTTGCGGCTCGGCAACAGGAAGCCCGGGCCCGCAAAGGAGGATGCGGCGCCGATCAGTGCCTTCAGATCGTCGTTCGTCTCGCCGACAGCATGGCCGGCGAAGGCGATCTGGGTCGTGTAGCCGGTGATCCGGCCAGCACGCTCGACGACCACGGCGGCGCCGCTGCCGATCGCTTCGCGCAGATCGCCGCCGCGCGCGTGGCCGTGCACGGCGCGGCAGAGCGAGTCACAGTCCTCGGCGTCGGCGTCAGCGGCCGGGCGCACGGCGCATCCCGGGATATTGATCCCGATCGCCGGCCCTTGCAGGCAGGCGATCGGCTGGCGAACCACGAAGCCCAGTTTTGTGTAAAGACAGAGCGAGCGGGTGTGATAGCCCGATTGCAGCAGCCGCAGCCCCGGCGCACCGTTGTGCGCCGCGCGGTCGATCATATGCCGCATCAAGGCTGTGCCGACGCCCTGGTTCTGCCCGGCAGGATCGACGGTGATCGGGCCAAGCCCGATGATCGGCGCGCGCTCGTCGACGAAGTTGCTGCCGACGATGCGGCCGTCGCGCTCGGCAACGACCCCGTAATACCCGGGATGTGCCGTCAATTGACCGATCATGCCGGTCGCTACTTCGCGGTCCGGGAAATCGGGCGGGAAATTGTGCTGCGTGGCGATCGCCCGGAAGGCGGCGTGGCAGATCCGCCCCGCTTCGGCCACGTCGGCGGGCTCGATCGGGCGCAAGGCCAGGGACATCGACTACTCCTCCCTCGCCGCTCCGAGCCCGGTGGATCGGGATCGGCAATAGGCTCCTGAGGCCGGCGATGCTACAATTTAACGCAACAGCCAAGCCCAACCAACACCGCCGGGGGCGCCAAATGCCGATCGTCGATCACCAGAAAGCGGTTGAAATCCCGTGGCGGCCGGGCTACCGCCGCTTCACTCTCGCTGGCAAGGAGCACGGCGTCGCCTGTTCGGCGAGCCTCAGCGTGCTCGAGCCCGGCGCCGGCGCGCCGACCCACCGGCACGATACGGTGGACGAGGTCATCGTCGTGCTCGACGGTACGCTCGAGATGTGGATCGGCGACGAGCGGCGGCTGGTTGGCGCCGACCATACCGCGGTGTTGCCAGCCGGGGTGCCGCACGGGTTTGTCGCGGTCGGGCCGGGGCCGACGCGCATCCTCGCCTTCCTGCCATTGTCGGGCGAGGCCGCGCGGACCACCTACATCGACGGCGCCCCGCCGCAGAGCGTCGACCGGCGCTGAGCCTCGCACCTCCCGATCACGGCCCTGCCGCTCGGATGCAGGCCGCGTTCGCGGCCTATGATCGGGACGAGCTGAGCGAGGCCGAGCATCTGTGCCGCGGCGTCATCGCCGACGCCGGCGGTCATTTCGACGCGCATCACCTGCTGGCCGTCGTGCTGTCCCGGCTCGGGCGGGAGCACGAGGCGCTGGCGAGCTACGACCGGGCGTTGGCGATCCGGCCGCTGCACATTCAGGCGCTGTCCAACCGCGGCGTCATTCTCGACGATCTGCGGCAGTTTGAGGCGGCGCTGGCGAGCTACGATCGGGCGCTGGCGGTGCGGCCCGATTACGCGCCGGCGCTGGCCAATCGCGGCAATTCGCTGGGGGCGCTCAGGCGGTTCGACGAGGCGCTGGCGAGCTATGACCGAGCGCTGGCGATCCAGGGCAATTTTGCCGATTGCCGGTTCAACCGCGCGCTGCTGCTGTTGCTGCTCGGCCGCTATGCCGAGGGCTGGCGGGAATACGAGTGGCGCCGCAGGCTCAAGGCGTGGGTGGCGCGGAATTTTGCCGCGCCGGAATGGCGGGGCGAAGACCTGCACGGCAAGCGCCTTCTGCTCTATGCCGAGCAGGGGCTCGGCGACACGATCCAGTTTGCCCGCTTCGCGCCGCTGCTCGCGAAGCGCGGCGCCGAGATCGTTCTCGACGTGCAGGCGCCGCTCGGCGGCTTGCTGCAGCGGGTGGAGGGGGCGGCGAGGATCGTTCGGCAGGGCGAAACCCCGCCGGCCGCGGATTTCCAGCTGCCGCTGATGAGCGTGCCGTTCGTGCTCGGCCTCGATGCGGCCCAGATCCCGGCTGTGGTGCCCTATCTGCGCGCCGACGTGGCGCGAGTCGCGGCGTGGGGGGCGCGTCTGCCGGAAGGGAAATTTCGCGTCGGCATCGCGTGGCAGGGCAACCCGCGGCGCAAGATCGATCGGGGGCGCTCGATCCCGCTCGCCGCTTTCGCTCCGCTCTGCCGTGTCCCAGGCGTACGCCTGATCAGCTTGCAGAAGCACGACGGCGTCGAGCAGCTGGCGGCGTTGCCGGACGTGATGCGGGTCAGCGAACTCGGTGCCGATTTCGACAGTGGGCCGGACGGGTTTCTCGACTCGGCTGCTGTGATGATGCATCTCGACCTCGTCGTCACCAGTGACAGCACGATCGCGCATCTCGCCGGGGCGCTCGGCCGGCCGGTCTGGGTCATCCTGCGGGATGTGCCGGACTGGCGCTGGATGCTGGACCGGCCCGACACGCCATGGTACCCGACGGCGCGCCTGTTTCGGCAGGACCGGCGCGACGATTGGGGCGAGGTGATGGGGCGGGTCGCCGCGGCGCTCGCCGGCATGATGAGCGAGACGACACATCCCCCGGCCTCAGCGGCGACGCCTGCCGAGGCCGTCGACATGCGGCAGGCCCTCGCCGCCTATGAGCGGGGGGCGCTCGACGAGGCGGAGCGTCTCAGCCGCGCTGTGCTCGCGGCCGACCTGCGCAACTTTGAGGCGCATCATTTGCTCGCCGTGGTCGAGGCGCGCCGGGGGCGGCAGATCGAGGCGCTGGCGAGCTACGACCGAGCATTGGCGCTCCGCCCCGACGATCCGCAGCTCTTGTCGAACCGCGGGGTCACGCTCGGCGAGCTTGGGCGCCCTGAGGAGGCGTTAGCAAGCTACAACCGGGCATTGGCGCTGCGGCCGGATCACGCGCCGGCCCTGTCGAACCGCGGCAACGCGCTGCGCGCGCTGCGCCGCTTCGAGGAGGCGCTGGCGAGCTATGACCGGGCGCTTGCGTTGCGGCCGGATTTTCCGGAGGCGCTGTCCAACCGCGGCACCACGCTGCACGATCTGCGGCGCTACGCCGAGGCGATCGACAGCTACGACAAGGCGCTGGCGCGGCGTCCCGATTACGCCCACGCCCTGTCCAACCGGGGGCTGGCGCTGCAGCAGCTGAAGCGGTTTGCCGAGGCGCTGGCAAGCTACGACAAGGCGCTGGCGGCGGTGCCGGGCTACCAGGATTGTCACAGCAACCGCGCCTTGCTGCTGTTGCTGCTCGGGTGCTTTGACGATGGCTGGCGCGAATACGAATGGCGCCGCCGCGGCCCAGCCTGGCCGCCGAGGCGCTCTGCCGCGCCGGAATGGCAGGGCGAGGAGCTGCGCGGCAGGCGCCTGCTGCTTTACGCCGAGCAGGCCCTCGGCGACGCGATCCAGTTCGCCCGCTTCGTCCCGTTTCTCGCCGAACGCGGCGGCGAAATCATCGTCGAGGTGCAGCCGTCTCTGTGCGGGTTGATGCAGAGCCTTGGCGGCGCGAGCCAGGTCGTCCGCCAAGGCGGCGACGACGACAGCCTCCCGGCGATCGATTTTCACCTGCCGCTGATGAGCGTGCCGGCGGTGCTCGGCCTCGACGAGACGCAGATTCCGGCTGCGGTGCCCTACCTCGCAGCCGACCCGGTGCGGGTTGCCGCCTGGACGAGCCGGCTGCCGGATGGCGAATTCCGCATCGGCATCGCCTGGCAGGGCAACATCCTGTCGGCCGCGCGGGCCGTGCCGCTGCGCGCCTTCGCGCCGCTCGGCGAGATTCCAGGGGTCCGGCTGATCAGCTTGCAGAAGGGCGCGGGGGTCGAGCAACTGGAGGAACTGCCGGACGGCATGTTCGTCGACAGCCTCGGCCCCGACTTCGACACCGGCGACGACGGGTTTCTCGACGCCGCTGCCGTGATGATGCACCTCGACCTCGTCATCACCAACGACAGCGCGGTGGCGCATCTCGCCGGAGCGCTTGGCCGCCCGGTATGGATCCTGCTCGTCGAGGTGCCGGATTGGCGGTGGATGCTGGGGCGGGCCGACACGCCGTGGTATCCGACCGCCCGCCTGTTTCGACAGCGCCGCCGCGACGATTGGGGCGAGGTTTTGGCGCGCGTCGCCGCCGCGCTGATGCCGCTGTTGGCGGAGCGACCGCATCGCCCGGCCATGGCGCCAGCGCTGTCAGCACCCGCCGCAAGCCCGCACGGCGCGGTCACGATCCCCGCCTACGTCATCTGCCTGGGGCGACGGCCTGACCGACAGCAGCGCTTCTTCCTGTGGAATGCCGACAAGGGCATCGACATTCGCGTGTTCGATGCGGTCGACGGGCAGAACCTGGTCCGCGATGCGTTGATCCGCGACGGGATCATCGAGCCGGACCTGCCGTTTTCCACGGGCGCCATCGGCAACGGGCTCTCCCACAAGCGGCTCTGGGAGATTTGCGTCGAGACACGGCAGTCGATCATCGTGTTCGAGGACGATGCTTATATACCGCACAGCCTGAAGGACTGGTTCGAGCCGATCCAGGCGCAACTGCTGGGGCGCTGCGACCTTCTGTATCTCGGCTATAATCGGGATGCGGTGGCGTCCCTTGGCGTCGGCGACGGGCAGTGGTGCAACGTCAGGTTCGAGGCGCCGGCCGTTCCGTTCGATGCACTGGCGCGGCAGCATGATTCCTGGAGCGCCCGGGTTGCCCCTGGCGGCACGCATTGCGTCCTCGAATTCGAGATTGATCTGGGGCATCCTCGCCTATGCGGTGTCGCCGCGCGGCGCCGAATTGCTGCTGCAACATTGCTTCCCGATGTCCAACAAGATCGCGGTGCGGATGTATGGCTCGGGGCGACTGTTGGTCCCCTATGCGATCGACGGGATTATGAATACCGTGATCCAGCGCGGCCTGATCCGGGCGCGAGCGATTTTCCCGCCGCTCGTCATCGGTCCCAACGAGCAGCCCGATTCGGACGTCTCCGCCTATGGCACGCAGCCGGGCTGACGACGGCCGCTACAACCCCACCAGCCGGGCAGTTGCGGCCCACAGGCGTTCGGCCAGATCGTCGTCGAGGGCTGCCGCATCGGGCTGTGCGAGCTTCTTGTCGATGACGTAGCCGCCGTGGAACGGCATCGGATCGCCGGTCGTCGCGAGAAACAGCGACGTCGCGGCGCCCTTCTCCGGGGTGATCAGAAACGGCTTGACGAGACGCCAGCCGAGGCCGGCGAGGGTTCCCGCGCGATTGCCGATCTCGGTCGCGACGACGCCGGGATGGAGGCAGGCCGTAACGACGCCGCTGCCATCGAGCCGGTGTGCCAGCGCGCGGGTGAACAGGATGTTGCACAGCTTCGAGCGCCCGTAGGCTTTGAGCGGGCTCCAATCCGGCGGATCGCCGAGCGTCGCGGGATCGATCCGCGCGCCGCGATGGGCCTGCGAGGCGACCGTGACGATTCGTGCCGGCGCCGAGCCGCGCAGCCGGTCGAGCAGCAGATTGGTCAACAGGAACGGCGCCAGGTGATTGACCGCGATCGTCACCTCGTAGCCGTCGGCGGAGCGCTGGTAATGCGGCGTCATCAGCCCGGCGTTGTTGACCAGCAGGTCGAGCCGATCGTGCCGTGCCAGCACCGTGTCGGCGAGGTCGCGCACCGCGGCGAGGCTGGCGAAGTCGGCCTGCACGATTTCTGGTGGGGCCGCGCCCGCGCGTTCGCCAACGGTCCGGCGCGCCTGTTCGAGGCGGGCGGCATCGCGGCCGGTCAGAATCACGCGAAATCCGGCGCCGGCCAGCCCGAGCGCGGTGTAGAGCCCGATCCCGGCCGTTGCGCCGGTGACCAGGGCGATGCGTTCGGCCCCCGCTGTCATGGTTGGCGCAGTGCTTGTCCGCGATCAGTCGAGCACGTCGTCCAGCCGGTGCGACCAGCGCCGGCAGATCTGGTGCGCGATCGCCACCGGTCCCGGCACCGACACCTGGCTCGGGTCGTCCGGGCCAGTTGCGGCGCGCGTCACCATGGCGCGCAGTTCGGCGCGCTCGAACCAGCGCGCCTCGGCTAGCTCCTCGGGGTCTACCGTAATCTCCTCGCTCAACGCCTCGCACAGGAAGCCGGTCATCAATGTGGACGGAAACGGCCAGGGTTGGCACGCCAGATAGCGCACCCGCCCGACCCGGATGCCGGATTCCTCGCGGACCTCGCGGCGCACCGCCTCCTCCAGCGTCTCGCCCGGTTCGACAAAGCCGGCGAGGCAGGAGAAGCGGTTGCCGGGACGGCGCCGGTTGCGGCCGAGCAGGGCATAATCGCCCCGCACCGCCAGCATGATCGTGACCGGATCGGAGCGCGGATAATGCGACACCTTGCATTCCGGGCAGCGCCGCACCCACCCGGCCGCGGTCACCCGGGTTGGCGCGCCGCACTGTGCGCAGAAGCCGTGCCGCGCGTGCCAGTCGATCACCGCGCGCGCCTCGGCGAGGATCGCCGCCTCGCCGGCCGGCAGCAGCGGCGCCAGCGTGCGGGCGTCGAACGACTCGTTGTCGCCCACCGCCGCGCCGTCGGCGCCGCTGGCGTCGATCGCGAAATGCGGGCGGCCATCGGCGAGACCGAGGCCGAGGAAGACCAGCGTCGCACCGGCCTCGATCGATGCGCGCCACGGCGCCAGCTCCTGCCAGTCGAGCACCGGCGATCCGGTGCCCCGCGTCCACGGCCGCAAGTCGCGCAACGGCAGGATGCGGGCCGCCGGGTCGGCGAGCAGTCCGGCAATCCACTCGCGGTCGCGCCGGCGCTCGCTGACGCGGTCGAGCGGGTTGCCGGCAAAGCAGTAGATTTCTTCCATCTATTCCTTCTCGGCGATGTCGCCCTTTTGGGCCTATTTTTTCGCGGCGGCGTGCTCGGCTTTTGAGAGCGTCAGCTTTTCCGGGTGGACGATCTTCTTGTTGACCGCATCGCGGGCCGCGCCGAGGCTGGGAAACTCGGTGTCGCTGCCGTCGCGCTGCAAAACATAGACCGCCGAGAGCGCCTTGCGGCTCAGCTGGTCGGCGGTGGTGCGCTTGACGATCGTCCAGTGCACCCGCCGGGTCTCGGCCTCCTCCTCCTCGACATCCTCGAAGCCGCGATCGACCACCGCGTCGATCGAATAGAGCTTGCGCTCGACCGGGCGCGGCCCGTCGCGCCGGCCGCGGCCCGGCGGCCCGTCGCGGCGATCCCGCGGCCCGGCGCCGCGACGATTGTCGCGGCTTCCGGCGTCGCGAGCCTCTTGGCGCGGCGCCTCGCCGGGTCCGCTGCGTTCGCCCGCTTGGCGCCGCTGCTCGCCGCCGCGGCCGCGCGGCCCGGCTGGCCCAGCCCTGTCGGACTGGCGAGGGCTGTGCTCGCGGGCCTCGCCTGCCGCTTCCCCTGCGGGTGCCGCGCGGCGGCGGCGGTTGCGCGATCGCGGCGGCCGGCTCGTCGGCTGGCCCGCCGCGCCGGGCGGCGCGCCTTCCGTTGCCGGCTCGCCGGCGTCGCCAACGGCGGGGGCGGCGGCGAGCGGTGCCTGGCGCCGTCGCCGGCGCGGCGCGCGGAAGCGGCCCAACGGCGCGGCGCCGGGTGCCGCTCCGCCGCCGGTCGCGTCGGCGCCGGTCGGGGTGGGGGCCGCGCCCTCGCTCGCCGGCTCGACCGGGCCCGGCAACAGTCCGGGGGCATGGGTCCGATGCCGCCGTCGGCGGATGTGCAGCCGCAGGATCGGCCGCTGCGCCACGGCGCCATCGGCCGGCACCTCGCCGCCGGAGGCAGCATCGGCGGCGGCCGGCGCGTCTACCGAGGCCGGCACGTCGGCGGCAACGGGCACGTCGGCACCGCTCGTCACGTCGCCCGACACGCCGCCTGCCAGGGGGCTGTGCATCGGGTTGCGCCGCCGTCGCCGGCGACGACGCGGCCGCTTGATGCCCTCGCTCGCGCCGGTGGCCGATCCGTCCGCGGGCATGCCCTCCGCGCCGGAGGGGGCAGCCTGTGCAGCGTCGGGAAGTGGCGGCGGCAAACCCGGCTCGCGCGCTTCGCCGGCGCTGTCCGGGGTGGAGTCGGTCGAAATCCACGACGATCTCTCAATTATATGCCGGCATTCGGCGCCGGCGGTTTCAACTTACGCCGGCAAGTCTATCGTCCGCCAGAAATCAAGGGAAGCGCGGGCGCAGCATTCCGGCTGCAGCAGGCGGACAGGCATCATCGGCATCGGCGCGCTCCTGATTGCGGGGCCGGGCGTCGCGGCGATAGTCTCTCACCAAGGCGGCAGACGCGAAAGGGAGGGCGAGATGGCGGGCGAGGACGGCATCGTCGGCAGCGGCGGCTATACCTACCGGGTCGAGGCCGATTGGGCGAAACTGCCGCAAGGCTGGACCTTTCGCGACGTCGCCGCGGTCGCGACGGATTCGCGCGACCGGGTCTATGTATTCAATCGCGGCGAGCACCCGATGATGGTGTTCGACCGCGACGGCAATCTGCTCAATTCGTGGGGCGAGGGTCTGTTTCACCGGGCGCACGGGCTGCATGTCGGCCCGGACGAGACGCTCTATTGCACCGATGACGGCGACCACACCGTGCGCAAATGCACCTTCGACGGCAAGGTGTTGCTTGAAATCGGCATCCCCGGCCGGCCTTCGGGCTTCATGAGCGGCGAGCCATTCAACCGCTGTACCCACACTGCATTGTCGCCCGACCTCGACATCTACGTCTCGGACGGCTACGCCAACGCCCGCGTCCACAAATTCGCGCCCAACGGCAAGCTGTTGTTCTCGTGGGGCGAATGCGGCTGTGGGCCGGGCGAGTTCAACATCCCGCACAACATCGTCAGCGACCCCGAAGGCTGGGTCTACGTCGCCGACCGCGAGAACCACCGGGTGCAGATCTTCGACGGCAACGGCAAGTACGAGACGCAATGGAACAACCTGCACCGCCCCTGCGGCCTCTACATGGAGGGCGGCGCGCACGGTTGCTGCTATATCGGCGAATTGGGGCCGCACCAGCGGGTCAACCACAATTTCCCCAATCTTGGGCCGCGCGTCAGCATCCTGTCGCGCGAGGGCAAGCTGATGGGCCGGGTCGACGAGAAATCGGGTTTGCCGCCGGGCCAGTTCTCGGCGCCGCATGGCATCGCGGTCGACCGCCACGGCGACATCTATATCGGTGAAGTGTCGTGGACCGCGTGGCAGAGCTACACCCATCCCGGCGAGAAGGTGCCGCCCAGCGTGCGCAGCCTGCAGAAGCTGGTGCGGGTGCCGGGCTAAGCGGCAGCGCGGATGGGGTTCGATCTCGTCATCTTCGATTGCGCCAGGGTGCGGCACTGGTGGTCGCCGACATGGGCGATTTTTCTGCGGCATTGGCTCGCCTCCACGGCTGAACGCTCCGCGTGTTTGTCGGGAACAAATTCGCCCGCGCTGGTGTTGTGATCGCGGGTGCCCAGCCGTCGCTCTGGCGGTGAGCCCACTACGGAATGCCGCAGGCACGGGAGAGGCCGCATGAAGACCCGCGTGTTGCTCGTCGCAGGGGCCGCGCTCGCCATTGCCGGCGGCGCCGTGAGCTTGGCCATTGCCGAAAACGAGCCGGCAACCCAGCCTGCCGCCGCCCCTCCTGCCGCGACCGCCCCGTTGCCGGCAGCGCCTCCCGCCGCCGCGCCGCTTTCGCCCGCTTCCCCGGCGCAATCCGCGGCGAAGCAACCCGCGGCCGGTCAAACCGCGGCTAAGCAGCCTGAGGTAAAGCCACCCGCGATAAGACTGTCGCAAGCCGAGCTCGCTCAGTTGCTGGCGCCGATCGCGCTGTACCCGGATCAGCTGCTCGACCAGGTGCTCATGGCTGCGACCTATCCTGTCGAGGTTGTCGAGGCGGCTCGCTGGGTCAAGGTGCCGGCCAACCGCCGGCTACGGGGCGACGTGCTGATGGCGGCACTTAAGGCCAACCATTGGGATCCTGCCGTCATGGCGCTGGTGCCGTTCCCGCGGCTGCTCGACACGATGAGCGACAAGCTGCAGTGGACGGGGCAGGTGGGGAACGCCTTTCTCGCCCAGCAGGCCGATGTGATGGCGGCGGTGCAGTCGCTGCGCCGGGAGGCGATGCTGGCGGGCAATTTGGAGACCGCGGTGTGCCATTGCCGGGCGGTGCGGAGCGGCGAGGTCATCACCATCCGGCCGGCCAACCCGGCGGCGGTTTACGTGCCGGTGTGCAATCCGGTTCGGGCTTACGGAACCTGGCGCTACCCGCTTTATCCGCCGGTCGTGTTTCCGGTGCCGGTCGGCTACGTCTGGGCGCCGGTGCCGTTCATCGCCTTCTACCCCGTCGTTACGGTGGCCTATTACGGTCCGCTCTGGGGTTGGGCCGAGTTCGATTGGTGGCATCGCAACGTGATCGTCGATGCGGCCGCCTATGATGTGCTGACCTTTGGCCATCCGGCATTCGCCGGCACCGTGTGGGCGCACGACCCGGCGCGTCGCGGCGGGGTCGCCTATGCCGCTCCGGCGTTCGGGCCGCGCTTCGCCTCCGCCTCCGCCGTCGTCGCGCCTGCCGCCGCCGACCGCGTCCTCGGCCCGCAGGTCCGCGGCGCAGCCTTCCACACCGCGCGGCGGGGCGGCGGGCCGCACGCGATGGCGATGCGCGGCGGATTCCACCACGGCGGGCCGCACGGCACCGCGTTTCACGGCGGGCCACATGCGATGGCAATGCGCGGCGGGTTCCACCACGGCGGGCCGCATGGCGCCGCATTTCACGGCGGGCCGCATATGATGGCGATGCGCGGCGGATTCCACCGCGGCGGCCCGCATATGATGGCGATGCGACGGCGGATGGCGGCGGCCCGCATGGCGGCGGCCCACATGGCGGCGGCCCGCACGGCGGCGGCCCACACGGTGATGGCGGTCATGGCGGCCACGGCTAGCGCACCGTGCCGCGCCGGAGAGGCGCGTCGTCTAAACGGATCGCAGTTGCGCTGCCGACGCAGGGCGGGCACACTCGCGGGGTGATTTCCAGCCGCGGATTCCCATGCGCGCTCTTCTCGTCCTCGTCCTGCTGATTGCCTCGCTACCGGGCTGCACGCCCTATATCCCGGTCAAGGATGGTTTCGGAACCAGTGCGCTCGCGCCGGCCGGCGCCATACCGCCCGAATTTGCCGAGTTCAATGCTTACGATCCGCAGGTAAACCGGCTCCTCGCCGCGCAGATCTGCGCGACGCCCTATCAGCCGCTCGAAGAGAAGAGCCTGGGCGCCGCGTCAGGCCGGCTGGTGCAGGCTACCGGCCGGTGTCAGACTCACATCCCTCTGATCGGGCAGTGAGCCCGGCGCTGCGGCGCGGCGGCTCGGGCTCCGGAGCCTGGAAGCCTAGGACGCCGTTGCCGGCTTCCGCTCGCGCAGCACTTCGCCCCGCTCGGTCAGCAGCTTGTCGAAATAGGCGATGGTGCGTTCGAGGCCCGGGCGCAGCGGGGTTTTCGGCTCCCAATCGAGGATCGCCTTCGCCTGGGAAATGTCGGGGCAGCGCTGTACCGGATCGTCGGCCGGCAGGGGCCGCTGCACCAGCTTCGAGCGCGAACCGGTCAACTCGAGGATCAGATGGGCGAGTTCGGCGACCGAGGTCTCGACCGGGTTGCCGAGGTTCATCGGTCCGGTGATGTCGTCGGGCGCAGCCATCATCCGCAGGAAGCCCTCGATCATGTCGTCGACATAGCAGAAGGCGCGGGTCTGGGAGCCGTCGCCGTAGAGTGTGATCGGCTCGTTGCGCAGTGCCTGGACGATGAAATTCGACACCACCCGCCCGTCGTTGGGGTGCATGCGCGGACCGTAGGTGTTGAAGATGCGCACGACGCGAATGCGCAGATTGTGCTGGCGGTAGTAGTCGAAAAAAAGCGTCTCGGCGCAGCGCTTGCCCTCGTCGTAGCAGGCGCGCGGGCCGATCGGGTTGACGTTGCCGCGGTAGGATTCCGGCTGGGGATGCAGCACCGGGTCGCCGTAGACCTCGGAGGTCGAGGTCTGCAGGATCTTGGCCTTCACCCGCTTGGCCAGCCCCAGCATGTTGATGGCGCCAATGACGCTGGTCTTGGTGGTCTGGACGGGATCGAACTGATAGTGGATTGGTGAGGCCGGGCAGGCGAGGTTGTAGATCTCGTCGACCTCGACAAACAGCGGATGGGTCACGTCGTGCCGCATCGCCTCGAACAGCGGGTCCGCCAGCAGGGCCGAGATGTTGTCCTTGCGCCCGGTAAAGTAGTTGTCGACGCACAGCACGTCATGCCCCTGCGCGCGCAGGCGCTCGCATAGATGAGAGCCGAGAAAGCCGGCGCCGCCGGTGACGAGAACGCGCTTTAATACGGTGCGCATCGAAGTGTCCTTTGCTGTCTCCGACCCTGGTCGGGTCAGGCGATGATTCGCAGATGGGCGGGCTGCTCGACGGTCGGCTTGCCAGCCGACTCGGCGGTCGGCGGGCGGCCGATGCTGTAATAGGTGAGGCCGGCCGCGGTCATCTCGTCGGGCGCGTAAACGTTGCGCAGGTCGATCACCAGAGGTCGCCGCAGCAATGTCTTGACCCGGGCGAGATCGAGCGCGCGGAACTCGTTCCATTCGGTGATCAGGATGAGGGCGTCCGCGCCCTCCATCGTGGCGTAGGTGTCGCCGCAATAGTCGAGGTCGGGCATCAGCTTTTGCGCCTCGTCCATGCCCTCGGGGTCGAAGGCGCGGATCCTCGCCCCGGCTTCGCGCAGCACCGGCAGGATCGACAGGCTCGGGCTGTCGCGCATGTCGTCGGTGTTCGGCTTAAAGGTGAGGCCGAGCACGGCAAGCGTCTTGCCGACAAGGTCGCCACCGCAGGCCGCCGCGATGCGGTCTGCCATGCGGCGCTTGCGCGCATCGTTGACGCGCAGCACGGTGTCGACGATCGACAGCGGCGTGCGGGCGATCTCGGCGGTGCGCACCAGCGCCTGGCAATCCTTCGGAAAGCACGAGCCGCCGAAGCCCGGGCCGGCGTGCAGGAACTTGCGCCCTATGCGTCCGTCGAGGCCGATGCCGCGGGCGATGTCCTGAACATCGGCGCCGACCGCCTCGCACAGATCGGCCATCTCGTTGATGAACGTGATCTTGGTCGCGAGAAACGCGTTGGCGGCATATTTGATCAGTTCGGCGGTCTCCAATGTGGTGAAGACCATCGGGGTTTCGAGCAGGTAGAGTGGCCGGTAGAGGGCGCCCAGCACGCTCTTGGCGTGTTCGCTCTCGGCGCCGATGACGACCCGGTCGGGGCGCATGAAATCCTGGATGGCGGACCCTTCGCGCAGAAACTCCGGGTTGGAGGCGACGTCGAAGCGCCCGGGCGGTAGGACCTCCCTGAGGATGCGTTCGACCCGCCGGCCGGTGCCGACCGGCACCGTCGATTTGGTGACGATGACCGGGCGCTCGCCCGGTCCTTTGGCGGCGTGCTGGCTCTGTCCGAGGGCTTCGGCGATCTCACCGGCCGCGGTGAAGACATAGCTGAGGTCGGCGTGGCCGTCGCCGCGCCGCGACGGCGTGCCGACCGCGATGAACACGGCGTCGGCGCCCGCGACTGCGGCCTTGAGGTCGGTCGTAAAGGCTAGCCGACCGGCGGCGGCGTTGGTCGCCACCAGCTGGTCGAGGCCGGGCTCGAAGATCGGGATCTCGCCGCGCTTCAAGCGCTCGATCTTGTCGGAATCCTTGTCGACGCAGGTTACCGAAACGCCGAATTCCGAAAAGCAGGCGCCGGACACCAAGCCGACATACCCAGTCCCGATCATCGCGATGCGCATCAGCGCGGTCTCCCTGCGGTTGCGGCGGGTAATGCAGCCCAGAACGGGCCGTGTCCCCCGGTTATTCCGAGGCCGCGAGACGCGGCGAGCTGACGCACCCCGCCCCGGTGGAAGAGGGGGCGGTGGAAGAGGAAGCCCGGATGCCCCGTTGTCTCATCACTTCGACAATTTTGGCCGGTAATCACCCGATGTCGCAATCGATTCTCGTCACCGGCGGTGCCGGCTATGTCGGCAGCCATGCGTGCAAGGCGCTGGCCAATGCCGGTTATCAGCCGATCGTCTACGACAACCTGTCGCGCGGCTACCGTCAATCGGTGCGCTGGGGGCCGCTCGTCGAAGGCGACCTGCACGATCGCGAGCGGCTCGCGGCGACGCTGCGGGCGCATCAGGCGGTCGCGGTGATGCATTTCGCGGCCTTCGCCTATGTCGGCGAATCGGTCGCGGACCCCGAACTCTATTACACGAACAATGTCGGCGGCACGCTCGCGCTGCTGTCGGCGATGCGCATGGCCGAGGTCAGCACGATCGTCTTCTCCTCGACCTGTGCGGTCTATGGCGTGCCCGAATCGCTCCCCATCCGCGAGAGCACCGTGAAGGCGCCCCTCAACCCCTACGGCGAGACCAAGCTGGCAATCGAGCGGGCATTGCATTGGTATGGTGCGACCTACGGCATGCGCTATGCGGCGTTGCGCTATTTCAACGCGGCCGGAGCCGATCCCGATGGCGAGACGGGCGAGGACCACGAACCGGAGACCCATTTGATCCCGCTGGTATTGCGTGCCGCGCTCGGCACCGGCAAGCCGGTCGAAATTTATGGTACCGACTATCCGACCAGCGACGGCACGGCGATTCGGGATTACATCCATGTGAGCGACCTGGCCGACGCGCATGTCCGCGCGCTCGGACGTCTGACGGCCGGCGGCGACAGCATCGCGGTCAACCTCGGAACCGGCCGCGGCTGCTCGGTGCGCGACGTGATCGCTGCGGTCGAGCGCATCGGCGGCCGGCCGGTGCCACGGCGGGAGGTGGCCCGGCGGCCCGGCGATCCGCCGGAACTGGTCGCCGACCCGGGGCTTGCCTTGGCGCAGCTGGGCTGGCAGCCGAGCCACTCCGATCTCGACACGATCATCCGCACTGCATTCGCCTGGGAAACCGGTCGCGCGTCGCGTTTGCCGAACAAATGACGCAGGCCGGGCTGTTCTGGTCCGTCGATTGCTACTTCCTGGATCGCACATGAACATAATTTCACTCGCCGCGCGACGTTACGCCGATCATTCCGCCGCCGCCGAGCCGACCACCGCGGGAGTCGCCGAGATGAGCATCGTCGAACGCGACGGCGCCGCGCCGGAAGCGGTCGCGCTCGATGAGCCGCTCGCCAGCCCGCCGGCCGCTCCGGTCGGCCCGATCCGGGTGCAGGGCAAGTTCTTTTTCGCCGGCGAGAGCAAGCATTTCGTCAAAGGCGTGACCTACGGCCCGTTTGGCGTGGGCAGCCACGGCGGGCAATTTCCGGAGCGCGCCGTGGTCGCGCGCGACTTCGCGTTGATGCGCGGTGCCGGCGTCAATACGGCGCGGGTCTTCACCGTGCCGCCATTGTGGCTGCTCGATCTCGCCGCGGCGAGCGGGCTCAAGGTGCTGGTCGGGCTGCCGTGGGCGCAGCACGTCGCGTTTCTCGACAGCGCGCTTGTCAAAAGCGAGATCCGCGCGGCGGTGACGGCCGGGGTGCGCGCCTGCGCCCGGCATTCGGCGGTGTTCGCCTATCTGGTCGGCAACGAGATCCCGCCGGACATGATCCGTTGGCACGGCGCCGAAGCGGTGCGCGGCTTCTTGAAGGAGCTTGTCGCGCTGGTGCGGCATGAGCACCCGGGGGCGCTGGTCAGCTACGCCAACTTTCCGTCGACCGAATATCTGACCATCGATTTCACCGATTTCCTGTGCTTCAACGTCTATCTCCACGACGAGACCGCGTTTCGCCGCTATATCGGTCGGCTGCACAATCTTGCGGTCGACAAGCCGCTGGTGCTGACCGAGTTCGGCGTCGATTCGATGCGCAACGGCGACGCGGAGCAGGCTGAAATCCTCGACTGGCAGGTGCGCGCCGCCTTTTCCGCCGGGGTGGCGGGTACGTTCGTCTTTGCCTGGACCGACGAATGGTTCACCGGCGGGCATCTGATCGAGGATTGGGCGTTCGGCCTGGTCGATCGCGACCGCCAGCCGAAAGCGGCTTTCCACCAGGTCGCGCAACGCTATCGCGGCACCCTGCCGCCGGCGCTGCCGCGCTACCCGCGGGTCTCGGTCGTGGTGTGCGCCTACAACGCCGAGCGCACGATGGAAGCCTGTCTCGCCTCGCTCGAGACGCTCGACTATCCCGATTACGAGGTCATCGTCGTCAATGACGGCTCGAAGGATCGCACCCTCGAGATCAGCGAGCGCTTTCCGTACTGCCGGATCATCAGCCAGGAGAACAGGGGGCTCAGCGTCGCGCGCAATGTCGGCGCCGAAGCGGCGACCGGCGAGATCGTCGCCTATACCGACAGTGATTGCGTCGCCGATCCGGACTGGCTGACCTACCTTGTTGGCCGCATGGAGGACGGCAATCTGGCGGCGTGCGGCGGCCCCAATTTCCCGCCGCCCGAAGACAGTCTCGTGCCGGCCGCGGTCGCGGTGTCGCCGGGTGGCCCGACGCATGTGCTGATCAGCGACGAGGTCGCCGAACACATCGCCGGCTGCAACATGGCGTTCCGCCGCGACGCGCTGATGGCGCTCGGCGGCTTCGACCCGACCTATCGCGCCGCCGGCGACGACGTCGACATCTGCTGGCGCTTCCAGGATGCCGGCCACACGATCGGCTTCAGTCCGGCCGCGATCGTCTGGCATTTCCGCCGCAACACGGTAAAGGCCTACATCAACCAGCAGCGCGGCTACGGCAAGGCCGAGGCGCTCGTCTACGCCAAGCATCCGTTCCGCTTCAACCTGTTCGGCCAGGCCAAATGGCTTGGGCGGATCTACGGCGATTTGTCGGCGGCGCTGCTGTTGTCGCGCAAGCCGGTGATCTACTCCGGCACATTCGGGCGCGGCCTGTTCCAGACGATGTACGAGCCGCCGTCGTCGCTGACCTCGCTGTTGCCGCTGACCTTCGAGTGGAGCGTCGCGGCGCTGGTGCTGGCGCTGGTCGGGATTGTCGGCGGGGGCTGGCTGTGGCTGTTGGCGGTGCCGCTGCTGACCACCTGGGCGATGTGCATCAACGGCGCGCTGAAGGCGCCGATCGACAAGCGCTTTACCGGGCTGAAAGCGCGTGCGCTGGTCGCGCTGCTGATTTATCTGGGACCGCTGCTGCGCGGCTGGGAGCGCCTGAAATGGCGCTTCAAGACGATGCAGACGCAAGACCATATCGGTCCCGCTCCGATCGAGCAGCGCCCGCGCATTTCCTGGCTGGAGCGCGCTTTTGTCCTGTCCTACTGGAGCGAAAGCGCCGCCGAGAAGGAGGTCCTGCTCGGTGGTCTGATGGATTTTCTGCTGCCGCAGAAATATTTCGTGGTCGCCGATACCGGCTGGAGCAAGTGGGATCTCAAGATCTCGCGCGGGTTATGGAGCCGTGCGCTGGTCACGGTGTGCGCCGAGAATCATGGCGGCGCAAAGCGCCTGTTGCGAGTGCGCTGCGCGCTGCGCCTGTCGAGCCTGGCGCGGGTGCTGCTGCGCGGCATCGCGGCATTGGTGGCGGGCAGTCTCATTCTCGGCTCGCCGGTGGCGGCGCTCGCCTTCCTGGCGATCGGGATCGTCAATCTCGGGGTGATCTGCTGGCAACTCGTGACGTTCGGCCGGCTTATGCACCGGATCGTCGAGGCGGTCGGCCGCCAGGCGCGGCTGATGCCGGCCGAACCGATCCGTCGGCCGACATTGCCGACCGGCCAGCCGCAAACGACTTGACGCAAGCGCGGCTCGGTATCCTGGATCCCCGATGATCGCGAAATTTTTTCCCTACCTGCGGGCGCATCGCGGGCCGGTCGCCTGGGCATTGGCGCAGGTGTTCCTGTTGGCCGGGTTCGAACTGTTGAAACCGTGGCCGCTGCAGATCGTCATCGACTATGTGTTGGGCGGCAGGACGCCGCCCGCCGGTAGTTCGATCGGGGGCGGCCCGCTCGGCGATCTGCTGTCGTTGCCGAAGGGTTGGCTGCTGCTCGTCGCCTGCGCCGGCATTGTTGTCGTCAATCTCGGTGCCGGCGCGCTGACCCTGTGGCACAACTACACGACGATCCGGGTTGGCCAGAGCATGGTCAATGACTTGCGCGGCGATCTTTACGCGCATTTGCAACGTCTGTCGCTCGCCTATCACGGCCGCCAGCGGGTCGGCGACCTAATGTACCGGGTTACCGCTGACAGCTTCGCGGTGCAGACGATAATCATGAACGGGGCATTGCCGATCCTCTCGGCGATGATCCTGCTCGCGGGCATGCTGGTCGTGCTGTTCCCGATCGACCGGTTTCTAACGGTGCTGGCGCTGACCATCGTGCCGGTGCTGTTCGTGCTGATCGCTACCTTCAACCGCAAGATCGTCGAGGTCGCGACCGAGGTGCGCGACCTCGACAGCCGGGTCTATTCGCTGGTGCAGTGGGGCATGGCGGCGATCAAGGTGGTGCAGGCCTTCACCAAGGAAGAGGAGGAGCACCGCCGCTTTATGGGGGCCAGCCGCGACAGCCTGCGCGCCACCCTGAGCCTTTATAACTGGCAGACGCTCTACTCCGGCGCGGTCAACGTGGTCATCGCGGTGGGCACCGCGGTCGTCATCTATGCCGGCGCGCGCGCGGTCATGTCCGGTGTCCTGTCGCTCGGGCAACTGATCGTGTTCATCGCGTATCTTGCGCAGCTCTACGCGCCGATCAACCAGATCACCCAGAGCTGGGGCCTCATCGCCGGGGCGCGGGTCGGCGCCGCCCGGGTGTTCGAGGTACTGGAAACCGAGGCCGACCTGAAAAGCGGTACGCGGCAGTTTCCGCCGGAGGGGGCACGCGGCGACATCGCCTGGCGCGGCGTCAGCTTTCGCTACCGGCCGGAGATGCCTGTGCTGCACGATATCGACCTCACGGTGGCCGCCGGCTCCAAGATTGCGGTCGTCGGGCCGACCGGGGCGGGCAAATCGACGCTGCTCGGCCTCTTGCCGCGGTTTTTCGATCCGACGGACGGCGTCGTGACGATCGGCGGGGTCGATATCCGCGACTACACGCTGCCGGCATTGCGCAGCCAGATCGCGATGGTGCTGCAGCCGCCGCTGATCTTCCCGCTGTCGGTCGCCGACAACATTGCCTATGGCCGCCCCGGCGCCGACCGGGCGGCGATCGAGAACGCCGCCCGGCTCGCCCGCATCCACGACATGATCGCCGCCCTGCCGGAGGGCTACGAGACCCGGCTCGGCGAGGCCGGCGCGGCGCTGTCGGAAGGCGAGAAGCAGCGCATCACGATCGCCCGCGCCCTGTTGCGCGATGCGCCGATCCTGATCCTTGATGAGCCGACCTCGGCGCTCGACGTCGCAACCGAGGCGCTGGTGATGGAAGCGATCGAAACCCTGATGCAGGGGCGCACCACGTTCATCATCGCCCACCGCCTGTCGACCGTGCGCAACTGTGACAGCATCGTTGTGTTGCGCGACGGCACCATCGCCGAAGCTGGCACCTTCGCGGAATTGCTGCGGCACGGCGGCATCTTTGCCGATTATTATCAAACACAACTGGCCCCGGCGCCGCAGCAGGCGAGCGCGCTGGCAATCCCGGCCTGAGCGGCGTTGCCATTGTGCAACGAGTGATGTTGCGCAATTGCCGCAGTATCGCGCCATATCGCTCGTGAATTCGTCGGCCTGTCGCCCCCGGCGTCGACGCTTTGCCAATACAACCCCAATATGATGCAGTGCGCACCCCAGAAATCACCGGCCCGAGACGCGGCTTCTGTGCCCGCTGGCGGTGTTTGTCTTGACCGGCTCTTGATGGCGTAGGGAGGGCGGTTCCCGGATACCAGGAGCGCTTGGCGGGGCCGGGGATTTGCTGTTGCACACCTGACGATCCGGCGCTAGGCTGAATTTGTGTTGGGGGATTGCCGTGCGCCGCTTATGCGGGGTGGGGACAGGGTGGTTTCGGGAAACTCTCCCGAGGCGCCGGTTTCAAGAGCATACGGCGGCGGCTCCCATCGGATTTTGCTTTGCAGCCTGGTCGGGCGTTCGGCTGCGATGGCAATGGCTCGATAGAGCATGGGGGGCACGGTTTGAGCGATGTTTTGCGGGGGGGAGGCGTGAGCTTCCCGCTGAAGTCGGGGCGGTGGCGCGTCATCGGGCATCGCGGTGCGGTCGCATTGGCGGCGGCGGCAATCGCAGTCGGCGCCAGTGCTTGGCTAGGGGTCGGCTATGTCCATTACGCCCGTCTTGCTGCGGCGCAGCAGGAGGCGGTGCGACATGCCGAAAGCGCCAATGCCGACCTGCAGGATGCGCTGGCGCAGCTGCGCGACCGTCTCGGCGTTGCCACCGAAGCGCTGAACTCGACGCAACATCGGATCGCAGCGGTTAGCGATGAGGCCCGGCGCAAGATTGCGGTGTCGGAGCGGGCGGCGACCTCCACGGCCGACCGGGTCGCGCAGCTTAAGCACGCTCTCGACGATGCGCAGCATGAACTGCACCTGACCGAGGCGCAGCGGGTGACGCTGCTCGCCCGGCTCAGCAAAGCCGAGACGGACCTGGCGGCAGGACAGGCGCGCCAGCAGCAGGCGCAGGCAGGCCTCGACGCCTGGCAGAGGAAGCTCGAGGAAGTGGCGGCCGAGCGCGACAAGGCCGCCGGCGACCGCGATCGTATGCGCGCCCGGGTCGGCCAGCTCGAACAGCGGCTGTCCATGCTGCAGTCGCGCCAGCCGGCACGACCGGTCGCCGAGGCGCAGCCGGCTCCCGCGGTACGGGCGCGACCCGCCCCGGCAATCGCCGCTGCCGCTCCAACCCCGCCTCGCGCCGCGGCGCCAGCTGTGGCGGCCGCAGCCCCGGCCCGGGTCGTTACCGCACCGATGGTGGCTGCTGTGGCCGCGCCGCCGGCCGTTCAGGCCGAGGAGCGGCCGCGCACTCCCGCGGTCGCGGTAGAACCGGGCAGGCTCGGCCAATTCGAGCGGGTGCTTGCCTCGGCGGGCGTTGATGTCGCGCATCTGTTCGCGCAGTACGGCATGCGGACCGGCGTGGGCGGCCCGTTCGTGCCGGTGCCGCGGGGTGGCGTGCCGACGCTGAGCGCGCAAAAGCTCGCGTCGCTCGAGCGGCTGGTCAAGACGCTGCCGATCGACGCACCGCTTTCGCATTACCGCCTTGGCAGTCCGTTTGGCCTGCGCGGCGACCCGATGAACCGCCGCCGCGAGTTTCACACCGGGATCGATATGGACGCCCCCTATATGACGCCGGTCTATTCGACCGCGCCGGGCGTGGTGAGCTATGCCGGGTATCGCGACGATTACGGCAAGGTCGTCGAGATTGATCACGGCCACGGCATCTCGACGCGTTACGCGCATCTGCACCGCTATATCGTGTCGGTCGGGCAGCATGTCGCGGCGCACACCCAGATCGGCTTCCTTGGTAGCACCGGCCGCGCCACCGGTCCGCACTTGCACTATGAGGTGCTGGTTGCCGGCGAGCCGCAGGACCCCGAGAAGTTTCTCGGCCTTGCCCGCCTCGTGCCGGTCGCCGCCCGATAGATCTGCCGGGATGCCTTGGTGGCCTGCTTGGGCCTTCCATCGGCGCGGTCGCTGTGCGATGAAAAACCCGTGGCAAAACGCGGGCGGCGAGGCTGTGTCGCTTGGCGCTTCGTCAATGGCCGGGCAGGGGCAGGATGCAGCGCTTCGCAACGGGTCTGGAAATACCGGGTGTGCTGTGGCGCCGAGACCCGCACGCCGAGACGTTGCCGCTCGTTCTCGATTCGCCGCATAGCGGCGCGGTCTATCCGCAAGAGTTTGCCTATCGCTGTCCGTTGCCGGTGTTGCGCCGTGCCGAGGACAGCTATGTCGACGAGCTTTACGCGGCGGCGCCGGCATATGGCGCGACGCTGATCGGAGCGCTGTTTCCCCGCAGCTATATCGACGTCAACCGGGCGGCGGACGATCTTGATCCTGCCGTGTTGGCCGGCGCGCTGCCGCCAGCCTGGCTGCCGCGGCCGGTAACGCGGGTCGGCCTGGTGCGGCGCCATGCCCAACCCGGGGTGCCGATCTACGATCGCAAGCTCAGCCCCGACGACGTTCTGGCGCGGATCGAGCGCTACCACACGCCCTATCACCGGGTGCTCGAGGAATCTTGCGATCGGCTGCATCGCGAGTTCGGCGCGGTGTGGCACATCAATTGCCACTCGATGCCGTCGGCCGGCAATCGGCGAGAAGGGCAGCGCGGCGAGCACGGCGATTTTGTGCTTGGCGATCGCGACGGCTCGACCTGCGCGCCGCAATTCACTGATTTTGTCGCCCGCTTTCTGCGCGGCCTCGGCTACGAGGTGCGCATCAACGAGGGCTACAAGGGCGTCGAGATCGTGCGCCGCCACGGCCGCCCGGCCGAACGGCGGCACAGCCTGCAGATCGAGGTCGACCGCGCGCTCTACATGGACCAGAAAACCCTGGAGAAGCTGCCCGGCTTCGACCGCCTCAAGGCGGACCTCGCCCGCCTCGTCGAGGCGCTCGCCGGTTTCGTGCGCGGCCACCTCTAGGAAGGGATCGCGATGGATTTCATCGTCCGCCAGGTACACAAGCTGTTTGTCGGCGAGGTCAGCGGGGTCGATGTCGGTCGGCCGCTCGATGGGGCGACCGTGCAGGCGCTGGGCGCGGCGATCGATCGCTTCGCCGTGCTGGTGTTCCACGACCAGGCGCTCGACGACGCACGACAGATGGCGTTTGCGCGGAACTTCGGCGAACTGGAATTGCCGCGAAGCGGCAATGCCGACGTCAAGCGACGCCTGCGCCCGGAGATGTCCGACATCTCCAACCTCGACGACCAGAATCGGCTGCGTGGGCGCGACGATCCGCGCCGCTTCGATCAGCTCGGCAACCGGCTGTGGCATACCGACGGCTCGTTCCGTCGCGTGCCGGCGGCCCTGTCGATGCTCTACGCGCACCGCGTGCCCGGTCCCAGCCCGCTCGGCAATGGCGAGACCGAGTTTGCCGACATGCGTGCCGCCTACGACGCGCTCCCGGCGGCGACGAAGGACGAGATCGCCGATCTCGTCGCGTTGCACGACATCTCTTGGTCGCGCGGCCAGCTCGGTTTCGTGGATCTGCTGTTCGGCGAAAAGAACGTGCTGCCGCCGGCGCCGCAGCGCGTCGTGCGCACCCATCCCGGCTCCGGACGCAAGACGCTCTACGTCGCGGCGCACGCCTCGGAGATCGTCGGGTGGCCGCTGCCCGACGGCCGGCTCCTATTGCGCGAACTGATCGAGCACGCGACGCGGCGCGCGTTCGTCTACCGCCACGAATGGCGCGCGGGCGATCTGGTGGTCTGGGACAATCGCTGCACGATGCATCGCGGCCGCCATTTCGACGAGACGAGGGTGCGCGATCTGCGTCGGGTCACGACGCGCGACATCGCCCCGACCTTGGAACAGGTCGCTTGAGTGGTAGAGTGACGGGAAGCACAGGAGGGTCTAGTGGCAAAAATTCCAAGCGTCCTGCAATCGCACATCAATACCGCGTTTCCGGCCAATGTCTGCCTCGTCGGCTCGGTGTTGCCGAACGGGTTTGCGCAGGTGACGCCGCGCGGCGGCACGATGGTGTTTGACGACACGCACCTCGCATTGTGGGAGCGCGGCAAGGGCTCGACCACCGCCAATCTGAAAGACGGAACCCCGCTCACCGTCTATTTCAGGAAGCCGCAACTGCGCGAGGAAGGTGTCCTGCCAAAAGGCGGCATCGCGCGCTTCTACGGCCGCGCCAAGATCCATAAATCGGGCCCGGTGTATGAGGAGGTGTGGCTGCGCCTCGTTCAGCCCGAGAAAGACCGCGATCCCAACAAGGCCGGCTTCGCCGTGCTGATCGAAGTGGAGCGCGCCGAAGACCTCGATGGCGCGCCCCTCGCGCTGGAGTAGGCGCCGGCTTTTCCGGGGCGTGATCCGTTTCGGATCAAAACATCACCTTGTCACCCGCGAAACCGATCAAGCCGTTTCGGTATTATGCGCAACTTGAGCGGCTGCGGCCCGACAAGCTCGGGCGCCGCGGCGCCATCTCCTGACGGGGTGGTCGCCGCGTTGGTCGCGGCCCTTGGCCACCCTCATCGTCGCAATTGTTAAGGGGGGGGTGCGACCGGTACAATCCGCCCCATGCGGGTTCTCTATCACCTCACATTGTCGCCCTTCGCGCGCAAGGTGCGTATCGTCCTCGCCGAAAAGA
This sequence comes from uncultured Alphaproteobacteria bacterium, assembly GCA_963746885.1. Classification (GTDB taxonomy): domain Bacteria; phylum Pseudomonadota; class Alphaproteobacteria; order ATCC43930; family CGMCC-115725; genus DATARH01. Next base: position 526,591 of record CAVVDM010000006.1, on the reverse strand, counting down.
ACCTCGAATTCACGCTGAAGTTCGAAAAGGTGTGGGAGCGGCGGCCGGAATTCCTCGCGCTCAACCCGGCCGGCGAAGTGCCGGTGCTGATCGAGCCGGAGGGCGCGGTGCTCGCCGGCACCGAGGCGATCGTCGAATACCTCGACGAAGCCTACCGCGAAAGGCTGTTGATCGGCCTCAACCCGGTCGACCGGGCCGAAGTGCGCCGCCTCAGCGCCTGGTTCGACATCAAGATGAACCTCGAAGTCACCGAAAACCTGCTGGGCCAGAAGATGATGCGGCGCTACGGCGCGCCCGGCCAGCCCAACGCGCAACCCAACTCGCAGGCGATTCGCGCCGGCCACGCCAACCTCCCCTATCACCTCGAGTATATCGGCTTTCTGGTCGAGCGGCGGCGCTGGCTCGCCGGCGACCATTTCTCGCTCGCCGACATCACCGCGGCGGCGCACCTCTCGACCCTCGACTATCTCGGCGACGTGCCATGGGAGGCCCACGAGCTGGCCAAGGAGTGGTATGCCCGCATCAAGTCGCGCCCGAGCTTCCGCCAGATTCTCGGCGATCACGTGCCCGGTGCGCCGCCGCCGCCGCACTATGCTGATCTCGATTTCTAGGGACGCGGTGTTGCCGCGATGATCAAGGGGATCAGTGCGGTGACGCTGGCGACCCACGACATGCGGCGCGCGGTCACGTTCTACCGGCTGCTCGAATTTCCGCTGCTCTATGGCGGCGAGGAGGCCCAGTTCACCAGCTTTCGCGCCGGTGACAATTTCCTCAATCTGATCGTCGAGCCGGCCAATCGGGCGTGGTCCTGGTGGGGGCGCCTCATATTCTATCACTCCGATGTCGACGCGCTTTATGCCCGGCTGATTGCTGCCGGCTGCCGGCCCGAGGCGCCGCCGCGCGATGCCGAGTGGGGCGAGCGCTTCTTTCACATCACCGACCCCGACGGCCACGAGCTGAGCTTTGCCTGGAAGCTGCCGCGCTAACGAACGGCGCGGCGCGGGCGGCGATTGATTTTTGGCGTTCCAGGCGCTAGACCCATCGCGCCGCGGCCCACTGTCCCCATCGTCTAGAGGCCCAGGACACCGCTCTTTCACGGCGGCAACACCGGTTCGAATCCGGTTGGGGACGCCAAGAATTTCAAGCGCTTATGAGATACCGAAACCGCCCGTCTGTTGTTTGTCTGTTGCTGATCGGCAAAAATATCGCATGACGCGGTATGATTTCGCTTGGCGCGGTTACTGTGCAAAATGGTCGCATGATCTAATGGCTATGCACGGGTATCGACGGACGGTCAGAGTTGACGCGCAGGTTACGGCGCTGACCACCGACGGAGCCGGAAAGGTGTTCCGCGAGGTGGCGAGCGGCCCCAAGACCGACCGGGCACAGCTCCGCCGGTTGCTCGACCAGTTCGACGCTGGGGACATAGTGACGCTAACGCGGCTCGACCGGCTGGCCCGCGACCTTCTCAACACCCTCGCGGCGATCACCGGCAAGGGAGCCGGATTCCGCTCGCTCGGCGACGCATGGGCCGACACCACCACGCCGCACGGTCGCCTTATGCTCGCCGTGCTTGGCGGCCTCGCCGAGTTCGAGCGCGAATTAATCCGCGCACGCACCGGCGAAGGACGCGCCCGCGCCAAGGCACGGGGCGTCAAGCTCGGCCGCCGGCCGAAGCTTACGCCGCACCAGAAGCGCGAGGCGCTTGAGCGCCGTGCGCGTGGCGACGAAACGCACGCCGAGATCGGCCGCAGCTACAATGTGAGCGGCTGGACGATTTCACGGCTTACGCCGTGATCCGACTAGCCCTCACTCTGTTCTATGATTGTTGAGCACCAATGCCGGTTCCAGATTATCAGTCCCTAATGCTGCCGGTTCTTACGGTAGCGGCGGGGGGCGAAATCCGTATAGGGGCTGCTGTCGAGCGGCTTGCCGAGGAAATCGGCCTTACGCCAGAAGAACGGTCAGAACTTATTCCTTCCGGTAAGCAGTCCCTTTTTGGTAATCGAGTGCATTGGGCTAAGACTTACCTCAACAAGGCTGGCCTCGTTCAAATCACGCGACGCGGGTATTTCAAGATTACAGAACGCGGACAACAGGTGCTTGAATCACGCCCTCAACGCATTGATAACACCTTTCTCAATCGGTTCGACGAATTCCGGCAATTCACGACGAAATCATCGGAAGCAGCAACGGAGGATCGGCAGCCGGTTGCACCTGCATTTTTGAGCCGAACGGAGACACCCGACCTTGTTACCCGGACGGAGACACCCGACGAAATCATGCGGGCAGCGCATCGACAGATTGAAACGTCGCTCGCTCAAGAACTCCTTGACCGCATCCGAGTGGCCCCACCCGATTTTTTTGAACGCCTCATCGTCAACCTGCTTCTAAGTATGGGTTATGGCGGTTCTGCTGCTGATGCTGGCCGCGCGCTTGGTCGCAGCGGCGACGACGGAGTTGACGGGGTAATCGACCAAGACGCACTCGGGCTTGATCGGGTTTACATTCAAGCTAAACGCTACGCGGTCGGCAACAACATTGGCCCCGGCGCAATACGGGACTTTTTTGGGAGCCTCGACCGCCATAAGGCTACGAAAGGTCTTTTTGTAACGACTTCAATTTTCTCTCCTTCCGCCCGAGAGACAGCAGAATTTCTTAGCAAGAGGATCGTTCTCATCGACGGCGAGCAGCTGACTAAGCTGGGCGGCTCCAAAAACCGCTGGAATTTCGGACTGATCGCTGATTCCGTGTCGCTTGGGAGACGCGGGAGATCGGCAATGACAGGACAGCGAGGGTTTTTCGACGTTGACGAGCGGCTGAAGCAGCTCTCGGCCAAGGGCGACAGCCTGGAACGGCTGAACGCGGTGGTCGATTTCGAGCTGTTCCGCGCCGATCTGGAGCGGGCGGTGCCGCGCTCGGACCGCGCGAAAGGCGGCCGGCCGCCGTTCGATCATGTGCTGATGTTCAAGGTGCTGGTGCTGCAATCCAGCCACAACCTGTCGGACGAGCGCACCGAATATCTGATCCGCGACCGGCTATCGTTCATGCGATTTCTCGGTTTGGGGCTGGGTGACACGGTGCCCGACGCCAACACGATCTGGACCTTTCGCGAGGCGCTGACGCGGGCCAGGCTCGCCGGCAGGCCGGCGATCGAGCTTCTGTTCGAGCGCTTCGATCGGGCGCTTTCGGCGGCCGGGTTTCTGGCGATGAGCGGCCAGATCATCGACGCCTCGATCGTCGCCGCGCCAAAGCAGCGCAACACCGACGGCGAGAAGCGCGACATCAAGGAAGGCCGCATCCCGCCGGAGTGGGCGAAAAACCCTGCCAAGTTGCGGCAGAAGGACCGCGATGCGCGCTGGACGGTCAAATACACCAAGGCCAAGCCGAACGACGAGGGAATGCCTCGCGTCGATCTCGCGATCCCGGCATTCGGCTACAAGAACCACATCGGCATCGACCGCCGGCATCGCCTGATCCGCCGCTGGACGGTCACCGACGCGGCGCGCCATGACGGGGCGCTGCTGCCCGAGCTGATTGACCAGAATAACACCGCCGGCGATGTCTGGGCCGACACCGCCTATCGTTCCAAGGCCAACGAGAAGTTCCTTGCCGACCGCCTCATGCGCTCGCAGATCCATCGCAAGAAGCCGAAAGGCAAGCCGATGCCCCGTCGCACTGCCCGCGCCAATGCCCGCAAATCGGCGGTGCGCTCGGCGGTCGAGCATGTCTTCGCCCGGCAGAAGGGGCCAATGGGCCTGTTCATCCGAACTATCGGCATCGCCCGCGCGAGAACCAAGATCGGCCTCGCAAACCTCGTCTTCAATATGCAGCGAATGGCTTGGCTCACGGGCCAGATCGCACCAGCCTGAGCCGCAACCCCCGTCAGCCGGAAGCCGCTCGGCACCCGCCCCCGATCACCGGATCACCCCAACCTTCACGCGCCCAATCCGCGACTCGTCCCCTCCCAGAAAACGCGGTAATTGGAGGTTTCCAGCTGATGATCCGGCACAATGTCGGGTGCAGGATTGAGGACACCCTTCAAATCAAAAAAATCGACGAGGATTTTTTCGAGTAGCCGCCCGCCGAGATAAAACGCGGATGGGGAAACGGGGTGAGAGGATCATCTTGATTGCTGCCGCACTACACCTAGATAGATAGACATGATCTTTCTAGCAAGTGCTTCCGGCTCTTCTTTGCGCAACCTGCGAACCGATGCGCGAATTGAGCCTTCGCCTTCTCTCTTGGCGGGATACTTCGTAAGGGTGTTCATTACAGCGGCAAATTCAGCGCGGCTCTTAGCTGGAATATCATCGATCTTGAGGCGGGTGAGATAGTATTCAGCGGCAGAAACCAATCGATCTCGGATCGATCCTTTGCCGACGAGCATTTCATCAAGCGCCTGGCACAATTTTTCTTCAACGTAAAAAATATCCGACATCAGAAACCCCTTTGGGTAGATGCGCCAGCCGCCCGGCCCGCAATTCGCCAAGCTTGGCTTGGCCGGGGTATGCCGGGATCAAGGCGTCAGCCGCCTCGACGCTGTGCGCGAAAGCGGTGCGCTAAGGAAACGACAATCTGCCGTCGGTCGAGCGATCCGGTCGTGGTGGTCCGCGAGACCGGGGGACGGGCGCCGCCGTCCCCGGAAATTCAACCACCATCGTAACCCTGTCGGAGCAGTCGCCGTTCCTTCGCGCGTCCAGCATGATAGGCCGTGACGACGGCATCCCCGTTCCTGACGACCCTCTTGCCGACGAGCCGCCAAACCCGATCGATCTCCTTTTTAACTTCCCGCTCGAACGCCTGCGCATCCCGGCGCAGGACAATAGTTCCGCCCTCGACCTCGGTTCCGATGAACTCGGCGAGTTCCAAGTCGTCGCACCGGATGCCCCGCTGGGACATCCGCCGGACTGCATGCTGTGTAAATTTTGAAGCGCGCATGGCTCTCCCCCGGTCAAAGCTCTATGTCGATGACTAAGGAGGGGTCGATGGGAGGACGTTCCGGCACGTCATGGGGCGGCTCTTCCGCCACTTTGACCACCGAGGTTTTGTGCTGGCGCATCCATTCGATGCGTTCCGTCACAGCGCCAGACTCGACTTCGCGCGTCATGCGATGGATCGGGACCTCGCCGTCTAGAAGCGCCTCGGCAAACTCATCCCCCGCCAACCCGACAGCCTCCAACCGGCAGACCCGATAGTCAGTCGACTTCGGCCCGATGGCGCCGATCTTGATGATGTTATCCCGGCCCGCCGTCAGTGCTTGCAGATAGGTAGCAAACGGGTTGTTTCTGTCCCAATTATCCGGCGCAGTGTTCCAAAGAGTTCGCCCGAAGATATCGTTTATCCTAATTGAGTGTTCTTCCGCCCCGATCTCAGAGCCGAGTTCGTATACAGGGATATGATAGGGAATTTGCGATTTCGCTTCCAAATACTCATCGTATTTATTCTGGCATTCTGCCACGTTCTTGCTTCGATGTTTCAAGCTTGCTTCGGCGAGGATCACGAACAGAAGCGGCGCAAGCGTAGCAATTTTCGAGACCGAAACGCCGTACCGCCGAGCCGCCAATTCGAATGCGTTGCGGACTGCCCCGTCAACGCGGACGTTAAGCTGGTAGGCAGCTTCCTCGGCAGCCGAACCGAGGTGCCCGGCCACCGAAGGCATCGGCTCTTCACCAGTCAGGACGCCGACAGCGAAGTCCAACGCTTTCGCCAAACGCTCTAGGTTTGCCTGACGGATCGGCTTAGCTTCGTCGCCTTTTTCAAGGCGAGATATCGTCTTCGCAGTCAGCTTAGCCTTGGTTGCCAACGCCTCCCGGCTTAGCCGGCGCATGATCCGAACCTGCCTGAGGCGTTCGGGGTCAACTGTTTGTACCATAGCAATGGCTCCCTTCGGGACGAACAATGTCCCTAAAATAGCTATTTCAATTAGCATTGAAAGTGGACATATAGGGAAATTTCGGTATAAAATGCAGCCAAACATCGCGCAGGAATGTCCCTTTATGGGACATTCGGCATCCATCGAGGATGCTGGTGCTCACACAGTGCTTCAGGGCCGACCGGCGCAGTGATTTTCCGTAAGGCTGGTTATGCTTGGCGGCGGGTGTAGGCGCCCGATTAAAATGTCACCCCTCTGCCAGATAGAAATGACACTCCCCGGGGATTTTCGGGAGGGTGTTTGGGGTGACGGTACAGCTGATGAGCAATGGAGAGCTTGGACGGCTTGAGGTGCTGCGGGACTTGGATCAGCGACGGCTGACGACCACGGCGGCGGCGCAACTGTTGGGTCTTGAGCGGCGTCAGGTATTCCGGCTGTTGGGGGCCTATCGAGCCGAGGGTGCGGCGGGTCTGATATCGAAGCGCCGTGGTCGCCCCGGCAACCGAGGTAAGCCCGCGGCGGTTCGCATTGAGGCGCTGGCGATCATTCGCGAGCGCTACTGGGATTTCGGCCCGACTTTGGCGGCCGAGAAGCTGGGCGAGCTGCACGGGATCGTTCTCGGCCGCGAGACCCTTCGCCTTTGGATGATCGCGGACGGGCTGTGGCTCGATCGCAAGCAGCGCCTGAAGCGTGTTCATCAGCCCCGCCACCGGCGCGAATGCGCCGGTGAACTGGTGCAGGTCGACGGTTGTGAGCATTGGTGGTTTGAGGATCGCGGGCCGCAATGCACGCTGCTCGTATTCATCGACGACGCGACCAGCCGGCTGATGCATCTACGGTTTGTGGAGAGCGAGTCGACGTTCGCCTATTTCCATGCGACCCGCGCCTATCTGGAAGCCTGGGGCAAGCCGGTTGCGCTCTACAGCGACAAACACGGCGTCTTTCGGGTCAATCAGACGGGCGCCCTTGGCGGCGACGGCATGACCCAGTTCGGGCGCGCGCTCGACGCGCTCAACATCGACATCATCTGCGCCAATTCGAGCCAGGCCAAGGGCCGGGTCGAGCGCGCGCACAAGACCTTGCAGGACCGGCTGGTCAAGGAGCTTCGGCTCGCCGGGGCATCCAGCCTGGCCGATGGGAATACCCTCCTGCCGGCGTTCATGGCCAACTACAACACGCGCTTTGCCAAGCCGCCGGCGAACGGCAAAGACCTGCACCGGCCGCTGCGCGAGAGCGACGATCTGGAAGATGCCTTCGCCTGGAAGGAGGAGCGCACGCTGTCGCGGGCGCTGACCCTCCAGTACGACAAGGTGATCTTCATTCTGGAGCCGAGCGACCCGGCCAAGGCGGCGATCGGCAAGCGGGTGACGGTGGTCGATCAGCCGGACGGCCGGCTGTCGATCCGCTACAAGGGCGTCGAGTTGGCCTACCGCACCTTCGACAAGCTGCGCCAGGTCTCGCAGGGCGCGATTGTCGAGAACAAGCGGCTCGGCGCCGCTCTCGCCGTCATCCGCGAGCAGCAGATTGCACGGGCGGAGACGCGTAGCCGATCAGCACCCCGCCGCCGCGATCAGCGTGACGCGCGTCTATTCAAAGTCGGCTGAGATTTTCCCTACGAGCCGAGCGAGCTGTCGCTCGCTCGGTAAAACAACCGGTGACGCGGCAGCGCAGTGCGACGGGCGTCGCTCGGCCGCTGCGCTTCGCACAGGCTCCACGCCCGCCCGCCGCCCGAACCGGCAACAGTGACATTTCTAAATGGCAGAACCAGTGACATCTCTAAATGGTGGACACAGGCGGGCATTCCGGCGAGACTTCGCGCAGCACCGCCCCGATCGTCTCGCGAGGGGCCCAGCCCTGCGGCGCGACCCGGCGAGGCTCCCCAACTATCAAGCCGGGCACTTGCGGCGCCGCCTCGCTTCCCCGGCGAAGGCGGCGCCGCACCTTGTCGCGTGCGACGGTGCGCGATAATTTCGAGGCGACCCGCGGCGGCCTCGGCCGCGAGCGCATGGCAAGGCGGGGCAGGCGTGGCTCGGCGCGGCGCGCCGCGCATTGCCGCGGCCAGGGCGGCGACCTCAAGATCGGACGGCATCGGATCGTATCTCCGCAACAAGCCCGCGACCGGCGCGCAGGGCGAGCGCGGCGCCGCGTATCGACTCGCCGGGATGCCGGGCGAGGTAGTCAGCAATTGCCTGCCGCCGCAGCGCCGCCCGATGACGCTGATTGCACGCCCTCGAACAGCAAAGCGGCGTCGGGCCGGCGACGCGGCGACGGAAAACAACCCCGCAATGGCGGCATCGGTACACGGCGCCGCGCTCGTTAAGCCCAACGCGCTGGCAGCGGGCATCGCACCAGCGCCGATTGCGGCCTCGCGCGCCCTCAATCGGCTTCCCGCAGGCGCAGCAGAGCGGCGGCTCCGCGAGAACATCGCAGCGCCAGCGGCGCCGCGGCCGGCCGCGCTCGCCAGCGGTGAAATTGCGGGGGGCGGGAGCGGCGACGGCGGCGCGCGCGGCCTGATCGGCGGCCGGAAATGGCCACCCCATCATGCAAAGTTTGCTGCGCAGGGCGGCGATAGCTTCACCGCCTCGCTCCGAGGTGGCGACCTCGGCGGCCAGGGCGGCCACGACTCCAGTTTCGGCTTCCGGCATCATGGGCGGGCATGATAAACCGAAACCGCCCGGCGCAGCAGCAACCACGACCGGGCGGCCCAGAGGAACACCAGCCGCGCGCGCGAAGGGTTTAACGCGCCGCTGATCGACGGGGTTTTTGCCCAACCGGGCGGGCACTCACCGTCTTATCCCAGCCGAATCGCGGGCGCGTCCTTCCCCCCGCCGGCTCGGCCAGACCGATTTGCGCTATTCGGCGCGGCGTTCCAGCGCCGCCACACGCTGGCGCAGTTCCGCGATTTCCGCAGTCAGCCGCTTGTCCATCTGCGGTAGCAACGTCGCCAAGGCGCCGACCAGCCGGACGATGCAGCCCAGCGGCCTCTTGGGGTCCAAGGGCGAGCGATCCGGCGGCTCCGGCCTCGATTGCGCTGCCCTTGCCTGCAACTCAGCCATCTTTGCCCCCATTTTCCAACGCTCGCAGCCGCGCCTCTATCTCGCCGAGCTGGTGGCACGCCTCGATCAGCACCCGGCCGATCAGCGCCACGGCGAGGCGTTCCTCCCCTTGGCTCGCAGCCGCCGCGGCCAGCGTCAAGGCCGCCGCGATTTGCTCATCCGTCATCGGGCCGCCCTCCAGGGCTGCCGCTCGCGGGCGGCGAGGCGGGCGCCGACACCGGCAAGGCGATCTCGAAGTCTCAAGTCGCGACGCGACCTCGACGTAGGGCACCAGCAAGCCGGCGCGCTCGACCGTAGGCGGTAGCATGACCTCGCCCGCCGCGATCAGCGCGCGCGCCGCAGCGCGATGCCAGCCGAGCCGAGCCGCGATCCACTCGACCTGCCATTCATCAACCCGGCGACAGGCGGCGGCATAGGCGGGCGAGCCAGCGCAGGCAAAATGCACGTCGCCGGCAGCGAACAGCCTCGCGGCATGAAACAGGACCGGGCCGGCGGCGACCCGCGTCGTCGACGCCAACCAAATCAGTGCGCCGCCGCTTGCGGCATGCTGGGCGACGGCATGGACAGCGCCGGGCCGGGCAGCCAGCATCGCGCAGATGCGCCGGGCCGCGGCAGCATCGCCGCCGGGCGTGTTGACATATAGATCAATCGGGCGGCTCGCACCGGCGCGACCCAGATGCCGCCGGACCCGCTCGACCGTCTCGGCGTCGACCTCGCCGATAACATCCAGGCGGCGAAGGAAAGCGTTGCGGGCGTCAACCATCATCGCCGCCAAGCAAGCGGCGAGCCTCACCGGCGAGGCTTGCAAGCCCGGCCCCGAGCGCCGCGATGCCGAGCCGATGCAACCGGCGATGGCCTTGCGCGACCGTTGCCCTATCGACCTCGCGCAGCAGCACGGCGGCTTGCCCCAGCATCGCGACGGCCTCGGCGACCACTTGCGCGGCCTCGCGGACTGATGGCGCCACCGCCGCGGCAAGCGCCGGCTCGAATTTCTCGCGCTCGGCTTGCAATACAACAAGGCCGCGGGCGACCTCGCGATCGGCTTCCCGCAATCGCCGCTCGATCGCGGCCAGCTTGCCGCTTTCGCCGGTTCCTCTGCCTTCGGCCTGCCGCGCCGCCAACGCCGCCGCCGATCGCTCAGCGGCCAGCGCCTCGCGGCCGGCGCGGATTGCCCGCAACTTCGCCTCGGCATTGCGCAACCCGGCCGGGCGGCCAAGCCGTGTCACCACATCGGCGAGCCGGGCCAGCGCCGGCTCGATCGCGGCCAGGTCAGCGCCAGGCGCCGCGACGCCGCCGGCAAAGAACACGGCGCGGCGTACAGCAGCCGGCGGCTTTTCGGCGGCGGCGGCAGCGGCTTCGACATGCGCGGGCCTGCGACGAGCGACGAACATGCAGCGGCCTTTCCAAGAGACGATCGACGATGCGCGACCCATCGCCCGGCCTGCCGCGCAATCACAAGACCTCGCGACGACACGCCCTGGCCAAGCGGAAGCGGCGCCGACGCTCGCCAACCTCTTTTCCGTGGTTCCACGCTGCGACCGCGGGAGAAGCCGGAATTAGGTCATACGGCGGGACCTAATTCGCCGCCGCCGACGCTCGCCGATCATGCGCGGATCACCGCCTCGATCCGGCGCCGTTTTGGCCAACAGCCGCACCATGACGCGATCGACCGGACGCGGCCCGCGACCTCGCCGCGCTCGGCGCCGCTCAGCCACTCGAATTGGCCCGCCGGCAGCCCAGCATGACCGGCGGCGATGCGCTCGCCGGCGACCGCGAGAAGGGCGGCGATGGCGCGGTTGCTGCGGCCCGGAGCGACGGCGCGAAGCTCGGCCGCAAGCTCGGCGATGGCGGCGTCGCGCTCCCGCCGAACAACCGCGGCCGGCAGTCGCTCCGGCACCAGGGCAACAAGTCGCTCGACCGCGACGGGATCACCGCGGCGCGCATCCGCGATCAGCGCGTCTCGCAGGAGGCACACCGGGCTTAGCGGGCCGGCGCGATCAGTTTTGCGAGGGCGACCTCGACATCGCGCCGATCGCCGTCGCCGGCTCGCGCCGCCCGCGCCGCCCGCCCGATTTCCGCGACGATCTGCTCGATTTTATCGGGATCATCGCGCAGCCCCCGCGTCGCGATGGCCCGCTTGCGAAGCGCGATCGCGGCGTCGACCAGTTCGCCGAGCGCTCGATCGGCCTCGGCTTCCGCCGCGCGCCGCTCAGCACCACCAGGACGTTGCCCCATACCGACCTCACTCGAAAAAACGATCCGCGGGGCTCGCTTTCGGCTTCGGTGGCCCGGCAACCCGCGCGCGATCAGAAGGATTGAGCCCGATTTCTCCGGCGGCGCGGCGCAACTGCGAAATTCGGGCGGCGGACATCTGGCCGCGCGTTGCGGCAAATTCCGCGGCAAGGCTCGCCCACACCGCGATGGCAAAGCTATCGACGGAATGCAGCCAATAATTCGCCGCCGCTTCCTTCGAATAGCGTTTTAGCGCGCCCGCGGAGCCACTTCGGCGCGATCGGCCTGTCGTCATCGTCAAAAGCATCCTGCCGCGGCTTAATTGCCTGCGACGCCCGGCCGGTAACGAGGCGAATTTGTGGTGGTGTAGGTTTTCGACCTCGAAAGCCCATCCCGGACCTCTCAACAGCAAATTGCGGGTTTCCGGCTCCCGGCAACACGAAAACCGTGGTTTTTCGCGCTTCCTCGCCGATAAATAGCGGATCGACCCGCGATCTTTATTCCCCGCGATGCAAGCGGCGGCCTGAACCGGTCCCGTGGGTAGGAATGTTGTAGATAATGACGATAAGGGGGGTAAGCCATTGATATAGCATCAGTTTCCCCGCAGGCGTGGCAGGCATCATGGCGCAGCAGCAAGCGCGCGTGGCAGGCAATCATGGTGCAACAGCAGCAGCCCGAGCCGCGGCAAGCAACAGCGCGACGCGGCGTTGCCGCCGCCGGATGCGGCCGGCGATGACGACGGCCGCCGCCTCGATCGTGTCGAGCGTGACGCCGTCGGCGCGTAACTCGGCGAGCATGTCACCGACCGGCAGCGCGACATCGACGCCGAGACGCCCCTCGATTTTGTCCGCGATTGCGACAACGTGCTGCTCTGGAGTTGTCATGCGGCAACACTGCGGGAATGCCAGCGCGACGCCTTGCCGGCAACATCGCGCCAGATGACAGCTTGCCGCGCGGTCAACCGCAGTTCGCCGGCATCGCCGACACGATCGGCAAGGCTACGCAGAAAGCGCCGCTCGAATGCAGTCAGGGCGGGCGACGCGGCAAGCGCCCACCGAATTAGCGGCGCAGTCACCGTCGCCGGCGCGTTCATTCTGCCGCGTCCCGCTCGACGGCGCGCTGCCGCGGTTTCGGTATCCCGCGAGGTTGACCTCGCGGCACCGGGCAACCCAGCGCGCCGCAGAATGCCTTTGCGAGCCGCATCCGGCGAGATGGCGCGACATCCGCCAAGGCGCCAAGGCCGGCGGCGCGCAGCCGCTCCAAGAGCGCGTCGCAGGCATCGAGTAGTTGCCAACCGGTCGCCGGTTGCACCAGTGCCGGTGGGGGCACACCTACCGGCAGCCGTGGCGGCGGCGGCTCGGCGGCTCGGCGGCTCCGGCCTCGGCGCGGATCGTCGCGACCGTCGATCTTGCAACATTGAAGCGGGCGGCGACTGCCCGGTCGGACTCCTGCCGCGCGCGGATGGCATCGGCGACAGCTTGGCGGATTTCAGGCGCGATCGGCATCGGGCTTCCGTCTCAGGGCGAGCGGCGTCTCGCGACGGCGCATGACTTCCTTACCAGATTGGCCGGCCGGCCGCTAGGTCAACCGGCCGCCGGCCGCGGCCATGACCGCAGGCACGAAAAAACCCGCCGGGCGCGGCGGGCCATTTCTGAATTCTGACCTATGAGAGGTTATCTAAAAGCCGCAGAGGCTACTTAAAACCCTGTTCTCCACCTTCTTTCCTACCATCGTGCTCGTTGGTGAAGCCTGAGCGAAGAGCATAGTCCGACAAGCCCCGCGCCAGCCCTTCGGCCGCCCGCGAGTTGCCGGACAACGCTCTCTGCGATCTTGCTCGCCGGAGCCAGCCGTCGCATTGAGCCCGCGGCGTCGTCCAATTCCGCGCCGCAGTCACCCGCTACTTTCGACCGGGAATGACCGGCCGGGATGCACGCTTCGGGCTTTCGTCCTGCGCTCGGGCTCGCATCCGCCCCTTGGTAGCCCCGCCCCGTCACGAGTTGCGCGCCAATGTCCTCGACCGCCCGCGCGACCCGCCGCGGATGGTCCAGCCAAAGGAAATCAGATCGCGCTTGCCGGAGCCTGCCGACTCGTGCCACAAGGGCGTGGCGTTCAATTCGGCCTCGGATTGTTTCCGGCAATCCGAACTGATTTCCAACGGGCTGTCACCCGTGAAATCAACGCACACGCTCTGTCGCTGGTGGCCGCCCAGTCAAGAGCCGCCAGCGGGGCCGCAGATTTGCGGCCCCGTTTCGCGTTATTCCTGATTGAACATAGCGGCCCAACGGCGCGAATCGCCCCCGTTATCCCGCAACGAACATAGCGGCCGACCTCGCCGACCTCGGCATATCGACGACGACGGCCCTCCTGTTATTTGCATAACGCGCCGACTCCGCGACCCCGAATTTCTCCGCGGCCTCCTTGAGTTTGCCGTTTAGGTTGGCACGAAAATGCGCCAACCCCGCCGCGTCGCGCTCGGGATCGCGCTTGCGGCCGCTCACGACGAGGCCTCCGGCTTGCGACGCCGCGGCGCGATGCCAGCGGCCCTTTTTGCCCGGCCGGCCTTTTGCTCCGAACACCCGAACCTTGCCGCCATCGCGCGCACCGGCAGATCCGGCGAGCGCCGCCATGCCGCCATCAGCGCGACAAAGGTATCGTCTCTCACCGCCGCCATCGTCACGCCCTCGGCGGCCGACCGCGACCTCGCCGGGCCTCCGGCGGCTTCTGCCGACCTCGCGTTGTGGGGGGCTGGGCGGGCGGCTCCGGATGCTCGACGGTTACGGCCTCGGGCTCGGCAGGCACCGGCCCCGGAGCCTTTGCGCGTTGCTCTTTTTTCAGCCGCTCCAAAAATTCTTGGGGCGGCGTCAGGATCACGCGACAGGTGCCGATCTGCACGCTCTCCAACAAGCCCCGGCGCAAAAACCCTCGAACGGTCCCCCCGCTGACGCCAATCAGCCGCGCATAGACAGGCACGCGCCAGCCGGCCGCCTCTTGCGGCTCCGGCAGTTTCAGTTTTGCCCCAGGCATTCGCCAAACCCCTCCACAAAAAGACGATACACGCTCAGACACCCCGGACCTCCGGGATGTGATGGCATCTCCATTTGCAGAGCCGCCGGTTTTTTGCGGCGGATAGTTATTGGCCGACTACGGTTATCGCGTCGGTGCACCGGCTGTCAAGGCGCGTCACGCCGACTTATTGCAGCGCAGGCCGACTCAGGCTCGCTTGACTCCGCGCGGAGCCCCGAGGCAGTCTGCCGCCGTCGCGGTTGCCTCGGCGCTCGCGACAGGCATGGCGGCCGCGGCATTGCGCATGCGGTAGCGCAACCGGCCGTCGCCGCAGCATGGGGCCGCGGCACCGGCGCTGCCGCTCGCTGCCGGACAGCGGCGTAACGCGGACCCCTTTTTGCGGTCCGGCTTCACCTTGCTCAGTCGGCTCGTGCATCTGGGCTTTCGTTACGCCGTCGTCGCGGCGATCTGCGGCCGTTATCGCGCCGCGGTGTCCAGCGCTACTTCGCCGCGTATGGTAGCTTCCGTCGACCGCGACGCTGGGCCGATAGCCCTCGCTCACTACTCCTCTCAAGGCGCGTCGCGCGCCGTCATCGGGGTTCAACCCCGCACCCGGCTTGCATCCTATGCGCGGTTGCCGGCAGAGTGCGGCCGTCGCGGCTCGCCGAGGCCGCGACAGGCAAGGTCCCTGGCATGGCAAGGCAGGCGCGGCGTTGGTAGTGCCTCCGATCACGTCAGCGGAGCGGTTCTCGCCTCGGGGGGCCTCGAGAGCCGCCTTTGGTCGATGGGGGACATGGTTCGTCTGATCGACGAGCACGCAGGACGCACCGCGCCGAAACTCGCGGATCGCGATTGGTCGGCTAAGCCCGTTGTCGTTCGGCTTCTTCGCTATCAGTATCGAAGTCTAGCTCAAGCTCGGCGGGGATCAACTTCAACAAATCGCTGATAGCCTTCGGTATGGACGGTCGCTTCTCCCCAAAACGCCCATGCCAAAAACAGGCAACATCTATGCGAATGTCTTTTTGCTTTTCACGCAGTGAACGCAATTGGGTAAATGGAGCGAAATCTTTTGAGTTGGGAACCAAAAGGCCCATCAAAAATAATAAATGATCGGTTAGATGTTCGCTCGCGACGATATGCTCGGTAGACAACAGCCAGAGTCCGGTTCGTCCAGTTAACTCTCCGGTACGCTCTCCGGCATAGTACTTCATTCCTTTAGCGTATGCCGTGGTCGGGTAGACACGCAGGATACGAGTAATTTGCGTTGGGTCTAGGGAGTCACCGCGGACACGGAGAGACGCGGACAGCCTCGCTCGGGGCCGCTCAATCTTCATCGAAGACGTTCCCAAGCTGTTCGCCTTGCTCATCCGTTACCGTCCCATCGTCATAAATGATAACACGGTCAGACCCGGTTAGGCCGCATCGCCTCTTGATGGCGTGAATTGCGTGGCGCAGTCGCCATTCCTCCACGCCCAGAGCTTGGCTGACGTATGGTGTTGGATTCCTTACCTTGTCCCATATAATCCGCGCCATTTTGACGGGTGCGTTTCCCCCAACGGCCACCGCTTCGCGGGCGTTGGGAGAACTGTCGCATGCAGCGCAGGAAGTGTGCAAGCCGCGTGCCCAAGAAAGCGATCGCCACGCTGCCACTGTTACAATCAAACTGAGGTCCTGCCGCGGCGTCCCAGGGCTCGTCTATCGGCGCAGCGGAATGACATCCCCGCCGGGCGCCTCGCTCCCCAAGTCGCGCATCGTTGCCCGAACGGCACTATCAGCGATCGAAGCAATTTCGGCTGCATAATGCCGCTCTATTTGGCTCGCACTGGTATCGTGAAGTTTTGCCACAACTTGAACCGGCAAACCAGCGAGTAATTGCGCCGTAATATGGCTATGTCTCAAGCTATATACTGTAACTATGCTGTTATCTTCGCCGATCTGCTCGACGATCCGAGCAAACGGCCTCGAATGATCGCTTTTCGACCAGGGATCGCCGCTCGGCTTTACCAGCAACGGTGCGCTCGGCGAGCGCCCGGCAGCAAACACGCGCAGTCGATCGGCGAGCCCGGCAGGTATCGGCACCGGGACGCGGCTCGACCTCTTGCGTTGACCCTTGGCGCTACTCGGGATCGATACTCGATCACCGGACAAATCCCTGATCTCGCAGCGCGCTATTTGTGAAATCCTTGCCCCGGTCACCGCGAGCGTTTCGACAAGCAGGCCGAATTGCGGTGATTGCCCTCGGGCCGCGGCAATCAAGCTGCGGATTTGCGGCTCGGTCAACACGGTGTTGCGCGATTGCGTGGCATCCGGCAGCGCGCGCAGGCCGATTTGCCACGCGCGAGCGGACAAGCTGGCGTCGGCCTCGGCAGCCCGGTTCAAGCAGCTTCGCAGTATCGACGCGAGCCGATTAATGCTTGCTGGGCTTTGCCGATTCGTAAGACTGTCACGCCATTTCCGCAATTCGGCGGCGTCAAGTAGAGCGAGCGGCCGTTTCATCATCGCGGGCGGCAGGTTAAAGACAAGCCTCGAATAATTGTCGCTCCTGCCGCCGCGCGCTTCGAGGTCGCGCCGATACCGCTCGACGGCGTCGCCCAGCGTCGCGACGGCAGCGCGTGGCGCCTCGGGCTCGGCGAGGCTGCCGCCGCGGCCCAGCCGCTCGACGGCGGCTTTCGCCTGCGAGAAATTCAGCACCGCGACGCCATCGGCCTCGCCGACATCGTCGGCGACCGCGACGCGCTTCTCGACGCCGCGGCGGCCGTTGGCCAACCGGGCGACCCACACCCCCGGACCCTGCGCCGTCCGCCTGTAACCAAGGCTGACGCCCTGGCCCAGCGGCGCAAATTGGGGATTTTTGCTCACCGGCAGCTTGAGCCGGCCGGAGCGGGTTTCGAGGGCTCGAAGCGTGATGGGCATTGCGTCATCCGTCTGTTGTTCGTCTGTTGCCGAGCATGTGACGCGATATGATACGCGATGACACCCCATGCAATGAGTCCCGCGGAAAATAAGGCATTTTCGGGTTTCACAGGGCGTCACACGGTATCACAGAATAACAACGCGCCGCGCTTTCACGGCGGCAACACCGGTTCGAATCCGGTTGGGGACGCCAAATAAATCAATTAGTCATAAGATAAGGCGGCGCGCAAATTCGCTACGTACGGCAAATATACGGCAATGATGTCCCCGGACGCGCGTGGACGAAGCTGTTCCGTACCTGGCACACCTGCCGCAGCGATGATCCGGTCAAGGCGGTGGACCTCGCCACGGCCGTCGTCAACATCCTCGATCCCCAGGGCCGGGGTCGTCAGTATGTCGCCTCTCGCCTCGGCACGCTCGCCGGCACCCGATCTGCGGGCTTCGTGCTGACGCGCCAGGAGGCCGCTGGGGCATGGGGGTGCCGCCACATACCCCCGACGCCGACGATGGCATAAGGCATGGGGACCATAGGCCCCCTATCCCAGATGGAGCCGACTTGTCCATTTTCGGTCAAGGCATTCGGCAAGCGCCCGCACCGTGAGCGCGAACATCTCGTACAAGAGCGGCTCCGCATCGAGAACAGGATCGAGGCGCTGCTATTCACACGGGGCATTTGACGCAGGCCGTCGCTGCGTTCCTGGGCGCGCGACATGGCAGAATTGCACACCCGCGACGGACGCGCGCTGCCGCCCTTGCTGCGAGCCGAGTTAGACCGCCTGCAGCGCCGGCTTCTCTTGGTCTTGGAGGGGCTGGTCGCCTGCCAGAGGGGCCTGTCGGTCGGCTTCACCACCGCCGCCGCCATGGTCCACGAGCTGATCGAGGCCAGGGACGAGAAGCGATTGCTGCGCCTACAGCGCCAGTTGGCGGCCTACAAGCTGCTGATCATCGATGAGCTCGGCTATGTGCCCCTGTCAACGACCGGCGCCGTGCTCTTGTTCGAGGTCTTCAGCCAGCGTTACGAGCGCGGCTCCACCATTGTCACCAGCGAGGCAGGCCAAGTTTCGCATCAACGTGTCAGCGCCTACTCAGGCCGGTATGATAGTCGGCGCTGGCCCCGCCAGTTTCGGTGGCGAGCGCGCCGCCGACTGATCGCGCACGATAGAACGCAGGGATACCGGCGGCGGGTACAATTTACGATTGCCCAAGCCCGCCAAAGGGACGATTCTGGCCCCAAGAGCCGCGGGAATTCGGGCGAATGTCGGCTGAAGCAACGGGCACACGCAGATGGACCGGCCGAATTTTCTCCTGATCATGACCGACCAGCAGCGTGCCGATCATCTCGGCTGCGCCGGCCATCCGATCCTGCGGACACCGAATATCGACAGCATCGCCGCGCGCGGCGTCGCGTTCGACCGGTTTTACGTGGCTACCCCGATCTGCATGCCGAACCGCGCCACGTTGATGACCGGCCGGATGCCATCGGCGCACGGCGTGCGCCATAACGGCATACCGCTGTCGTTGCGGGCGACGACGTTTGTCGAACTGCTGCGCGCGGCGGGATATCGCACCGCGATGGTCGGCAAGTCGCATTTGCAGAACATGCTCGATCGGCCGCCTTTGGTTCCCGATACCCGCGATCCGGCTCTGGTCAAGCCGCCGCCACACCTCGACGAGGCAAATCCGCCGGAGCCGGGACGCTACGACCAGGAATACGCCGCGCGCTGGCGCCGGGCCCCCGAACGGACGATGGATTTGCCATATTACGGGTTCGAGACCGTCGATCCGGCGATCCAGCATGGCGACCAGGTGGACGGCCACTACAGCGGTTGGCTCGCTGCGCGCCACGCAGACCCCGATTCGCTGCGCGGGGCGAAGAACGCGCTGCAGGCGAACGACATCGTCGCCCCGCAGGCCTGGCGCACGCGGGTACCAGAAGAGCTTTACCCGACCAGCTATGTCGCCGAACGCACAATGGCGCGGCTCGACGATCTGGCGAAAACGCCGGACCGGCCGTTTCTGCTCAAATGCTCGTTTCCCGATCCGCATCATCCATTCACTCCACCCGGTCGCTACTGGGACCTCTACCGCGCGGCCGACATGGTGCTGCCGGAGAGCTGGCATTTCGAGCGCCGCCACGCACCGCCGCATCTCGCCCATCTGCTCGACGAGCGCGACAGCGGCACGCGCAACGCCCATTCGCCGGCGTTGTTCGCCGCCACCGAGGCCGAGGTGCGGCAAGCGACCGCGCTGACCTTCGGGATGATCGCGATGATCGATGATGCGATCGGCCGCATCCTGGAGCGGCTCGAGTCATTGGGCCTCGCCGGGAAGACGGTCGTGATCTTCACCGCCGATCACGGCGACTACATGGGCGACCACCAGCTGTTGCTCAAAGCACCGATACACTACCAGTCGATAACGCGGGTGCCGTTCATCTGGGCGGATCCCGCGGCGACGGACGGCGGCACGCGCCGCGACGCGCTCGCCGGGACCATCGACATCGGCCAGACGATCCTCGAACGCGCCGGGCTCGCCGGGTTCAACGGGATGCAGGGGATCTCGCTGCTCGGCGCCATCACCGGCACGGGCGGGCAATCGCGCGACGCGCTCCTCATCGAGGAGGAAGGCCAGCGCGTCTACATGGGCTTGCCGTCTCGGGCGCGTGTGCGCACGCTCGTCACCGTGCGCTACCGGCTGAGCCTCTATGATGGCGTCGGCTGGGGCGAATTCTACGATCGGCAGGAAGACCCGCACGAATTGGTCAATCTGTGGAGCGATGCCGGATATTGTGGGCCGCTTCGCGTGACGCAGGATCGCCTGATCCGCGAGTTGATCGCTCTGTCCGAGACCAGCCCGCGCCCCTCCGCCTTGGCGTGAGCGCGGCGCGGTTCCCGCCCGCAGGCCACGCCCGCCAGGCGGAACCTCATTGCGGCGGTTCCGCGAAGATGGCCACAGTTTTTTTTCAGAATGTCGCGCTGCATGCGCAGCCGATCGTTTTCGCGGCGCAGCCGGGAGATCTTGGCCGCCGGGTCCGGGGCGGAAAGCGGGGGCCGGCGCCGGCGTGGTGGAGCGCAACGCCGACCCCGCATTCCGCCCTCCGCTCCGACCACGCCAATTGCGGAAGCATCGACGGCGCGATGCCCAACTCCGCTGCGATCTGGGTCAAGGGTCGACCGCTGCCCGCCAGCAGGGCGACCGCCGCCCGCTTGAACTCATCGGTAAATTGACGACGTCCCTCGCCCATTCGACACCTTTCCGCTCCCACCGGAGCTTAGCAAAGGTGTCCACCAATTCGGGGGAGGCTCAGCGGGCTGCTTATCCACGGCGGTGGTCATCGCGGGTCTTCGCCAGGTTTCGGTTGAAGCCCTTCGACCGACCCGAGGATCCGAGGATGACCGACGAGATGATGAGCTTCAGGCGCTTTTGGAGAAGAGTTCGGACGCCGATCTGCTGCGCGAGATGATCGGGTCCGCCGCGCATCGCCTGATGGAGCTGGAGGTCGAGAACCTGACCGGGACGCAGCGCCGATCGGATCACGCAGCGCAACGGGTATCGCGAGCGCGACCGGGAGACCCGCCCCACGGATCATGTGTGGACGGCCCCGGAGTGCAAGGGGTGACGGGCGAAGAGTTCGACGACGGTACGATGTGCGGTCATGTGTCCGGCCTGTTTGCGCGGCACATGCCGCTGGCCCAGATGGGTTCCGCAATCCAGCCCCAAACAAGTCCGCGGCGTCGGGACGCCGGTGATCCGGGCGGGGTGTTCTGGATCGTCGGATCGACCGATCATCATCTCCTCGCGGCACACCTGCACTCCTGGCAGCGACGACCGGTCAGGCAGCGGCCGCGAGCGGAGCTCGCCGATATGCCTCGCCGGTCGTCATCATGGCCCACGCGATGCGGGCCATCTTGTTGGCCAGAGCCACCGCCGCCAGCTTGCGCGGCCGGCGCTCCAGCAAGGACAGCAGCCAGGCCGAGGCGCGGCCCGGCTTGGCGTATCGGATGATCGCCGTGGCCCCGAGCACCAGCAATTGGCGCAGCCGCTCGTCGCCGGCCCGGCTGATGCCGCCCATGCGCTGCTTGCCGCCGCTGGAGTGCTCGCGCGGCGTCAGCCCGATCCAGGCGGCCAGGTGGCGGCCGGATTGGAATTGCGTCGGGTCGATCCGTACGGCCAGCGTCAACGCGCCGATCGGGCCGATGCCGGGAATCTCGGCCAGCAGCCGGCTGACCGGGTTGGCCTTGTGCTGCGCCATCAGCGCCGTGTCGAGCTTGGCGATCTCGCGGTCGAGATGCGCCACCTGCTGCCCCAGGAAGGCCAGCAGGCGGCGCGCGGCCTGCGGTACCTCGGCATCCTGCGCCACCGCCGCCAGCAGCTCGGCCACCCGGCCGGTGCCGCCGGCCACCACCACGCCAAACTCAGCGGCATGGCCGCGCAGCGCGTTGATGGTCTGGGTGCGCTGGGCCACCAGCAGCTCGCGGGCGCTCAGAGTGAGAGCATCGGCTTGTTGGGTGGCCGACTTGATCGCCACCCGGCGCATCGCTGGCCGGCTGGCGGCCTCGCTGATCGCCTCGGCGTCGTTCCGGTCAGTCTTGCCGCGCTTGACGAACGGCTTGACGTATTGCGGCGGGATCAGCCCCACCCGGTGGCCCAGCTTGCTCAGCGTGCGCGCCCAATGGTGCGAGCCGCCGCACGCTTCCAGCACCACCTCGGTCGGCGCCAGCTTGGCGAAGAATGCGACCAATTGGCCCCGGCGAAGGTCGCGGCGGAGCACCGGACGCTCTTGGGCATCCACCCCGTGCAGGGTGAACACCGACTTGGACGTGTCGATGGCAATGCGTTTAAGCTCCATGGCGGACGGCTCCCTCGTTTCGGTCATACGACCCCGAAACTTTGGCACGCGATGCCGTGGGGCCGTCCACCCCAACAAGTCCGTGGGCTGAAGGCCCGTGGGACGGTCGAGCGGCGCATCCCGAAATTGCGCAAGGGCAGCTATTTTCCCGGCTTCCCGGAGCCGCGCCGGATGGCCGAGCCCTTCGACAAGCTCGGGAGCGCTGACGGCGGTGATCCAGGAAGCCTACGTGCAAGGCGTCTCGCCCCGCTGGTCGACGACTGGTCCGTCGATGGGGATGACCGGCATCTCGAAGTGCCAGGTCAGCCGACTGTGTTCCGGATCGACGGCAAGATTGCGGCCTTCCTCGATCGGCCTCTCGGCGCCGCACCGAGGTCGTCGGCATCTTTCCCAACGACGCGGCCGTGATCCGCCTCGTCGGGACCATCCTGTTGGAACAAAACGATGAATGGGCCGTGCAACGGGCCCGCTACATGACCCTGGAAACCAGGCCTCCGTTGAGCGACGATCCCTTCGTCAAGCTGCCCGCCGTGGCCGCCTGACATAACCGGCCAGACCCGCCGAAGACCCGGAGCGACCCCGCGCTCCTACACCACGCCGAGGGGCACGATCGTCGGCGGTTGTTCGCGGCGGACCGGCGCGGTCGAGGAAGGGACGCTGGCGCGGCGCAACGCCCCAGGACGTTTCGTATTCATTTTCTCGGGAGGAGACAACAATGGCTCAAGTTGGCACGGGCGAATATACCTACGAGCTAATCCGCGACTTCTTCAAGTTGCCGAACGGCGAGCCGTTCGGGCTGATCAGCCGGGTGGCGGCTGATGCGCAGGACCGCATTTACGTCTTCCAGCGCAAGGACCCACCGGTGGTGGTGTTCGACCGCGAGGGCAAATACCTGGGCGCGTGGGGCAGCGGCGAGGTTACCGACCCGCACGGGCTCAAGATCGTCGGCGACGTCGTCTACACCACCGACCGCTCCGACTCGGTCGCCAAATCGTTCACACTGGACGGCAAGGTGCTGTTGACGCTCGGCACGCCCGGCCAGCATTCCGACACCGGCAAGGTCGCGGACTGGCTGGTCGAGCGGGCGGCCGGGCCGTTCAACCACCCGACCGAGATGATGGCCCACCCCAACGGGGACATCTACGTGACCGACGGCTACCGCAACGCCCGCGTGCACCGCTTTACCCGCGACGGCAGGCTCGTCAAATCATGGGGGGCGCCGGGCCATGGCCCGGGCCAGTTCCACCTGCCGCACAGCATCGCCTTCGACGACGCCGGCAGGCTCTATGTCGCCGACCGCGCGAACAAGCGCATTCAGATCTTCTCGCCGGACGGCGACACCCTCGGTGAGTGGACCGGCATGGGCGGCCCCAACGACATCAGCCGCGGCAAGGACGGCAACTACTATATCGCCGAGCAGGAAGACGGCGACAAGCCCGCCTATATCTGCGTCCGCGACGGCGAAGGGAAGGTGCTCGTCCGCCTCGAGAGCCGCCATGTCCACGGCGTCGGCGTCGACTCGCGCGGCGACATCTACGCCGGGCTGACCCAGGACCGCGGCGTCGACAAGTTCGTGCGCCTGCGCTGACAGCCGCCGCCGTCCTCATGCGTCGCGGAAGGCGGGCATCACCTGTTCGCCGAAGCGCCGCATCGAGGCAAGGTTTGCGTCGTGGCTCATGTCGCCGAAGCCGGTCTGGCAGAGCAGGTGGCGGACGCCGACATCGCGCAGCGCGGCGACCTGCTCGCGCACCCGCGCCGGCGAGCCGAACAACGACCCGGTCGCGAGGATGTAGGCGAGCGCTTCGGCGTCGCCGGTCGCCGGATCGGCCCACGGGTTGAGCATCGCCGGATCGATCGCGAAATCCGGCGGGTTGTAGGCGGCGCGGACATGCATCATGTGGTCGCGGGTCTGCAGCAGCAGCGCCGAGAGTTCGTCTTCGGCCTGGGCATCGGACTCGGCGACGTAGACGTTGCGCCACAGCGCGCTCTGCGCCAGCAGCCGCGCCCGGGTCGCCGCGTCATGCCCGCCGGCATCCAGCCCCGCCTCGTAGGCGGCCCAGCGCTCCCTGATCCGCGCCACCGACAGCCGCGCCGTCAGGATCGGCACGCCGAGCCGGCCGCATTCGCCGAACGATGCCGGCGAGATCACGCTGCGCCACAACGGCAGGGTCGGGCGTTGCACCGGACGCGGCCGCAACCCCGGCACATGCACCTGGAAAAATTGGCCATTGTAGGTCACCGGGCCGCCGTGCCACAGAAGCTCGAGGATCGCGATCGCCTCCGCCATGCGCGCGCGGCTGTCGTCGCTGCGCAGCCCGTGTCCGACGAATTCATATTCGTTGTAGACCGTACCCTTGCCGACGCCGACGTCGATGCGGCCCTTGCTGAGATTGTCGAGCAGCGCCAATTGCACGGCGAGGCGCACGGGGTGATGAAACGGCAGCTGCACCACCGCGAAGCCGATGCGGATCCGCTCGGTGCGCATCGCAATCGCCGAGGCGAACAGCAGCGCGTCGTTGTAGACGCTCTCGCCGGTGAAATAATGCTCGGTCAGCCAGACATCGCTGAACCCAAGCTGCTCGGCGAAGCAGACCTGTGCGATCTGCTGGTCGATGCGGGCGGCATCCTCTTCCGGGGAGGGCGACAGGGACAGGGTGAGCCAGCCAAAACGCATCGTCGCCTCCGCGAAACATGCACGGGCCGGCGCGCGGCCCGGCCGCCACGTTAGCGCGATTGGGCGCAGGCGGAAAAGCGCCGGGCCGGGCTATGCTGTCCGGGAAACCCCGCATCATGTGACGTGCCGAGCGCATGTGGTTCTTCGCTGTGTTGCTGTTTGCGCTGTTTGCGGTGCCGGTACTGGTCGGCCTTTGTCTGCCCGACCCGCGCGGCGGCGTGCCGTGGCATCAGGCGCGCCGGGACCCGACGGGCCTCGCCCCCGACCCCGCCGAAACCCAAGAGGCGGTGATCCAGGTGTTTGCCGCCCCAGCCGTGTCGTGGCGCGGCGTGTTTTCGGTGCACACCTGGATCGCGGTCAAACCCGCCGGAGCGCCGCGCTTTACCCGGTACGAGGTGCTCGGGTTCGGCGTCGCCGGCGGCGCCCCGGCGGTGCGCATCGACCGGATGGGTCCCGACAATTACTGGTTTGGCGCCCGGCCGCGGATCGTGCTCGACCGGCGCGGCGCGGCGGTCGACGGGTTGATCGAGCGGATTCGCGCCGCGGTCGCTAGTTATCCCTATCCCCGTGCCTATCGCGCCTGGCCCGGCCCCAACAGCAATACCTTCACCGCTTACATCGCCCGCCAGGTCCCGGAATTGGGCCTCCAGCTGCCGTCCAATGCAGTGGGCAAGGATTTCTTGCCGGGCGGCGGAGTCTTTGCCGCCGCGCCCAGCGGGTCGGGTGTTCAGGTTTCGCTGTACGGGCTCGCCGGTATCCTGATCGCAGTCAGGGAGGGGGTCGAGGTCAACCTGCTTGGCCTCAGCCTCGGCCTCGATGCCCGAGGGCCGGCGGTCAAGCTGCCGGCAATCGGTCGGCTCGGGTTTGAGCGCCCGTAAGCCGGCGGCAGATCGCGCTCTGCCGCAGTCGGGTTCGGCGTTACAGTGCAGGGAGCGCAGTGCCCTGCACCTTGGGAGGAAGCGATGGAATTGACCCCGGCCCAGATGGCGCAATACGAGCGGGACGGCTTTCTGATCTTCCCCGATTTGTTCACGCCGGCCGAGGTGGCCGTGTTGCGTCAGGAAGTGGCGCGGCTCGCCAGGCTCGACACCGAGGAAGTCTTTCGCGAGCACACCGGCGGCGTCAAAAGCATCTTCCGCGTGCACGAGAAGGATGGCGCCACCCGCTCGCCGCCGTTTCGCGCGCTGGTGCGCACGCCACGCGTGCTGCGGCCGGTCCGGCAGGTTCTCGGCACCGACGAGACCTATGTCTACCACACCAAGATCAACGCCAAGCCGGCGATCGAAGGCAGCATCTGGATGTGGCATCAGGACTACAATTCCTGGAGCAAGGATGGCTGCCCACAGCCGAATATGGCGACCTTCAACGTCATGCTGAACGACACCAGCGAATTCAGCGGCGGCCTCTATATCATTCCCGGCAGCCACAAGCTCGGCCTGCTCGAATTGGTCTATGACACCTCGACCGGCTACAAGCTGTGGGTCATTCCGAAGGAGAGGATGATCGAGGTGATGCGCAACTCGCCGCCGCCGGTCGCGGTGACGGGACGCGCCGGCACTGCGGCGTTGTTTCACTGCAACGTGCTGCATGCCTCGGGACACAATTTGTCGGCCGAGGATCGCTGGCACATCTACGTGTCGTGCAACGCGGTGGCCAACCGGCCGGTTCTCGGCCCCAACCCGCGGCCGGACTGGGTGGTGTCGCGCAACTGGCAGCCGCTGCCGATCGAGGACGACGAGGGCGTCACCAAGGCTGCGTGAGCCGCGCCTGATGTCGTTTCTGGATTCCCGCGAGAGCCTGGCGCCGCGGGGCATCGGGAAATCGCTGCCACGCCGCGAGGACGCGCGGCTGCTGACCGGCGGCGGACAGTACGCCGCCGATGTCAGCCTGCCCGGGGAGACTTATGCGGCCCTTGTGCGCTCGCCGCACGCGCACGCGAGGATTGCCGGCGTCGATGTCGCGGCGGCCAATGCCAGCCCGGGCGTCCTTGCGGTGCTGACCGGCGGCGACGCGGCGGCCGACGGCTTGCGGCCGATCCCGCACAGCCCGGTCCCGACCAACCCGCACGAAGTGCCGCTGAAAAGCCGCGACGGCGTGGCGTTCTTCCTCGCGCCGCACCCGGTGCTGGCCCGCGACGCCGTGCGCTACGTCGGCGAACCGGTCGCCATTGTCGTGGCGGAGACGCTCGCGGCGGCGATGGATGCTGCCGAGCTTGTCGAGGTGGCTTACGAGCCGCTGGCCGCTGTCGCACGGTCGCGCGATGCGCTGGCGCCGGGAGCGCCGCTCGTCTGGGAGGAGCATGGCTCGAACCGCTGCGTCGACTCCGAGGCGGGCGACCGCGAGGCCACCGCGGCCGCCTTCGCGCGGGCGGCCCATGTCGTACGGCTCGACACGTCGCTGAACCGCGTCACCGGCGTGCCGATGGAGTTGCGGGCGGCGGTCGGGACGTATGACGAGGCGGCCGGGCGGTTCACCATCTACACCAGCGCCGCCGGCGGGGTGATCCGGCAGCGCGCCGACATTGCCGGCGCGCTCGGTGGCGCCAAGGACGCGGTGCGGGTCGTCTCGGGCGATGTCGGTGGCAATTTCGGCACCCGCAACAACACCTGTCCGGAATTCGTGCTGGTTGCCTGGGCGGCCAAGCGCGTCGGTCGGCCGGTCAAATGGGTCTGCGAGCGGCGCGACGCCTTGCTGACCGATTTTCACGGCCGCGACCTGATTTCGGAGGCCGAGCTGGCGTTGGACGCGGAGGGCAACTTTCTTGCCCTGCGCGCGATCAACACCAGCAACCTCGGCGCCAGCGCGATTTCGTTTGTGCCATTGGCCAAAGGGATCGCGGTGTCGTCGAGCGTCTATCACATCCCGGCCTCGTATATGCGCGGCGTCGGCGTCGTCACCAACACCGCGCCGACCTCCGCCTATCGCAGCGCCGGGCGGCCGGAGGTCATGTTTGTCCTTGAGCGCCTGATCGACATCGCCTGCCGCCGCCACGGCTTCGACCGGCTCGCATTGCGGCAGCGCAACCTGGTGATGCCGGATGCGATGCCCTACCGCAATCCGCTCGGCCTCGTTTATGACAGCGGCGACTACCCGGCGTCGCTGCGGCGCGCCGCCGAACTCGGCGATTGGGCGGGGTTTGCGCCGCGCCGCGCCGCGGCTCGCCGGCGCGGCCGCTGTCGCGGCATCGGCGTCGCGGCGTCGGTCGAGCTGAACACCGGGGCGCCGCGCGAGCGCGCCGAGATGACGATCGATCCGTCGGGCACGATCGAGCTGGTGCTCGGCACGATGTCGGCCGGCCAGGGTCACCAAACCAGCTTTGCCCAGATCGTCAGCGAATGGCTCGGGGTCGATCCCGAACAGGTCCGGCTGGTCACCGGCGACACCGACCGCGTGCAGGCGGGCGGCGGCTCGTCGTCCGCGCGCTCGATGCGGCTCGGGGCGTGGGTGATGGCCAAGGCCGCCGACGAGATCGTCGAGAAAGGGCGCCGCATCGCGGCGGCGATGCTCGAGGTCGCCGTGGCGGATGTCGAGTTTGCCCGGCAGCGCTTCCACGTCGCTGGAACCGACCGCTCGGTCGGCCTTTTCGACGCCGCCGCTGCTGCTCTCGGAAGCGACCTGCCGGCCGATCTTCGAGGCAAGCTGATGGGCATCTCGGATCAGGTTATGAGCCTGCCGTCGTTCGCCTACACCTCCGCCGTGTGCGAGGTGGAGGTCGACCCGGAGACCGGCGTCGTCGAAATCGTGCAATATACGTCGATCGACGATTGTGGCCGGGCGGTGAACCCGATGCTGATCCACGGCCAGAGCCACGGCGGCATCGCGCAAGGCATTGGCCAGGCGTTATGGGAACAATGCTTCTACGACCGCGACACCGGCCAGCTGCTGTCCGGATCGCTGATGGACTATGCGATGCCGCGGGCCGACGGCCTGCCTCTGTTCCACACCGAGATCAGCGAAGTGCCATCGACGACTCACCCGCTGGGCATGCGCGGCGGCAGCGAGGGCGGCATCACCCCGGGATTGGCGGCGGTTGCCAATGCGATCGTCGATGCGCTCGGTGAGTTCGGCGTTGAGCACATCGAACTGCCGGCCACGCCGGAGCGCATCTGGAACGCAATCCGCACGTCGCGCCGGTGGCAGTAGGCCTGGCCCGCTCGCTGGGCCCTATTCGGGGGCGCGATCGAGGATAGCCTTCAGCGTCGCCGCGCCATTCAATCCGGTGGCGGCGATATGGCCTCCGGCGGCAATCCGCCGGCGCTGGGCCTCTTCCCAATGGCGGCCTTCGAAGAAACGGGTGGGCTTCAGGCTCGGCCCGTCGATGTCGTCGAGACAGCGCGCGTTGACGGTGATCCTGTCGGGTTGCGAGCGCGGCACATAAAACGCGTGCATTCCGCAATGCGAGCAGAATGCGTGCTGCGCCACGCCGGTGCCGAATGTGTAGACCGTCAGCGCGTTCTTGCCCTTCAGCAATTCGAAATTCTCCGGCCCGATCGGCAGGTGAAGGATGCCCTTCTTCGTGCAGATCGAGCAGTTGCATTGTGACAGCAATTCCAGGTCGACCTGCGCCCGGAAGCGCACCCGGCCGCAGTGGCAGCCACCCTCGCGTTGCTCCAGCATCATCCGCGCCCCCTAAACGCCGATTACGCTTTCAGGCGGCAAGTGCACGAACAGCACGCGCGCCGGCCCGCCGATCGTGCGAGTGCGATGGCCGCGGCTGCCGACATCGTCGGCGAGGAACATCTCGCCGTTGCTCCACCGGTGCCGGGTCCCGTCGCTGGCTTCGACTTCGACGGTGCCGGACAGCACGATCACCAGCTGACGCCGCGACGCCGGATGCCAGTCCTGGTTGAGGCCCTCGGGCATTTCCGCGAGCATCGTGCTCTGCGCCGAGAGAGCCGCGGAACGTCGGATGACATTTCCGAACGCGTCGGTCGACGCATTGTCGATCGGAACGTCGACCTCGACAAAACGCGACCCGCCGTCGGGGGTTGGAATAAAGCGTGCTATTTTCATGGCATTCCTCCAAAGCGGATGACCGGCGCGCCGGGCTAAGGGCTCGGATACATCCGGGCCTTGATGGCCTTCAATTGTGCGACCACGTCGGGGTCGACGATTTTGGTAAACCGCGGCACCTTTTTGCCCTGCCACTCGGCCGGCTGAAAAAACATGTGCAGGGGCCGCAGGTCGAACAGTCCGCCATGCCGGTAGGCATACGCCTGCTCGTATAATGGCCGGTACACCTGCATGAACGCATCTTCTGATCGGCAATCATCTTCGGTGTGGTGGCCGACGCCGTAAATATAATAAGCGTAGTTGTTCACCGGCCCGTGCAGGTCATGCTTGAAGTGGTAGTAGTATCCGGGCTGCGGCAGCTGCTGCGGTGGTGGGATGTCGTACGCCATAGTGGCCGTCCCTGGCGGTGCGCCGACCGCCGGTCAGGCCGGTCGATTGATGTGGCTTCCCTCGTCCGGGCAGATTACCACATGATCCGGCGAGGCCGGCATATCGACCTGGCTCGCAGCTGCGGGAGGATGGCATGGATTGCTGCGGTCATGGGCCTGTCACTGCTCCGGGGCACGGATTGTGGCGTGCAGCGGTTATCCCGGTCGGTGCGATGCTGGCCGGGGGCGTCGCGCCGCAAGGTTCGACCGCCGCCGCGCGCACGGCCGAGACTGCCTCCGCCGCACTGGGCGTTCTGCGCAAGACCATCTCCGTCGACGTCCATACCCATGGCGGCAAAACCGGGATTTCGTCGAAGGCGCCGCCCAGCGGCGATCTGGCGAATGCCATGCGGGCGGGCTCGCTCGCGGTCGCCTGCCTCGCCGACGTGCCGGACGGCCCCATTCTCGGGCGCAATGCCGAGGGCGTGCTGGCGGCGGTGCGCTCGCCTGCGCCTGGCCAGCTCTACCGGCATCATCTCGAGCGCCTTGCCTGGATGGATCAGATTGTAGCCAGCCACGGCATGCGGCGCGCCCTGTGCGCCGCCGATATCGAGGCTGCGCACAAGGCGGGGCAGCCGGCAATCATCGCCGATGTCGAGGGGCTCGATTTCCTCGACGGCAAGCTGGAGCGACTGGAGGAAGCGCATCGGCACGGCATTCGGCACCTGCAACTGGTGCACTATACGCCCAACGACATCGGCGACTTCCAGACCGGCGCCATCACCCATCGAGGCCTGACCGATTTCGGCGCCGAGGTGATCCGCGCCTGCCATCGGCTCGGCTTTGTCTGCGACGTTGCGCACGCCACCGAGGACATGGTGAAGCAGGCGGTCAGGATCGCGACAAAGCCGCTGCTGCTGTCGCACACGGCGCTGTTGGGGTCGCGGGCGATGGGGCCGACGCCGCTGCAGGGGCGGCAGGTCACCAAAGATCATGCGCGAGCGATCGCCGAGACCGGCGGCTCGGTCGGCATCTGGCACTTCTTCGCGGACCTCGACAAATACGTCGATGGCCTCAAGGAGATGGCCGAGACCGTCGGCGTCGATCACGTCAGCATCGGCACCGACCAGCATGTCACGCCGGGCAGCGTGCAGGACTACACGCAGTGGGTGCACCTCGTTGCGGCGATGCTGCGCGGCGGCTTCACCCCCGAGGAGGCGGGCAAGATTGCCGGCGGCAACTACATGCGCATCTTTCGCGCCGCCGTCGGCTGATGCTTTCGGGTCACAGCGGAGGGGAAATGATCACCGCCATCGACCAGACCCAGGCCCGGCCCGACAAGGAAGCGGTGGACGCCGCGCTCGCCGTCCTCGACCGATTCATGGCGGCGCTCAATGCCGGCGATGAGCCGGCGCTGCTCGCGACACTGCATTTCCCGCATTACCGCCTCGCCGCAGGCCGGATGCGGGTGTGGGATCAGCCCGGCTCCTACCTCGGCGATTTTCATGCGCGGGCCGGTGCGGACTGGCACCACAGCGCCTGGGACTTCCGCAACGTGATCGCCGCCGGGCCGACCAAGGTGCATCTCGACGTGCAATTCACCCGCTATCGCACCGACAATGCGGTGATCGGCGCGTTCCGCTCGTTATGGATCGTCACCCGGTCCGACGGGCGGTGGGCTGTGGCGGCGCGGTCGAGCTTCGCGGATTAGCTGCCCTGATCGTCGTGAAAGGGAGCGGCGGGGCTGATGCCCGCCGCCCCGTCATCTTGTTCCCGAGTTGTCAGGCGGCTGCGGCCATCGGTCGATTGGCCCGCAGGAAGGTGCGGATGTGGCGCACCGCCAGCGGGATCTTGTCCGGGGTGTCCTTCCACGGATACATGCTGGCCTGCGCGTTCGGCGCAAGCATCGCGCTCTCCATCGCCACCGCGTAGGGGTGGGCCGGCACGTCGTCGGGCAGCACCAGGATCGGTGTCCGGCAGTCGCGCACGAAATCGCGCGTCACGGTGAACACGAAATCGGCGTTCTTCGTATACATGTTGTTGAGGAAGTCGCTGACCATCGCCATCGTGATGTCGGGCCGGCGTTCGCACAGCTGCGGGGCCCAGCCCTTGATGTTGTTCTGGTAGAACAGGTCGCGCATCTCCGGGCGCGAGCCGCTGGGCTGCGCCAGGACGGCGGCGACGACGCGCCGGGGCGCCCGCTTTATCAGGTTCCAGATGAACGGGCCGCCGATGCAGAAGCCCAGCACCATGAACTCGCTGATGCCGAGGTGGTCCATCAGGCCGATATGGTCGTCGGTATAGGAATCCCATGGCCGGTCGATCGCGAGCGGCCCGGAGGATTGGCCGCCATTGGCATTGCGCAGATCCGCCGCGATGACGCGGCAATCGCCCTTGAACTCCTGCATCGGGTTGAACGGATGGCTCGCCGCCAGCCCGGCGATCGTCGAGTTCAGCCCGCCGCCGGGGATCACCAGCAGCGGAAAGCCGGAGCCGGCCTCCTCGTAATGAATGCGAACGTCGCCTTTTTCGTAGAACGGCATCGGTGTCTCCTCACCTGGATGGTCATGCCTACGCTCGCGTCCCAACCGGCCGCAGGCGCAAGGAGGGTTTCTAGCCCAAATCCGCTGACGCCGTCCCAAATGTCGTGCGCAGGTCGACCGCTTCGATGCGGCGGACGACTCGATCCGACGCGTGTTCCGCGGTAGGGACGGCCGTTCCTGGGAAACCTCCGTGAAGAACGATCGGATATCGGCGTCGAGAATGAAGTTCACCTTCCTGGTGCTGATCCCGACGATCAGCGCGTCCAGCGCATCATGCTGGCTGCGCCCCGGCCGGAACCCATACGAGAACCCGAGGAAATCTTCCTCGTAGATCGCGCTCAGCACCGCCGCCGTCGCCCTCTGGACAATCTTGTCTTCCAGGGCCGCGACCGCCAGCGGGCGCTTGCTGCCGTCTTCCTTCGGAATGTAGCTCCGGCGGGACGGTAGCGCCCGGTACGTTCCTGCTTGGACCTGCGCGTGCAGGCCTCCCATGTCATGCCGTCGACGCCGGGCGCAGCGTCGCGCTTGATCGCGTAGAACGCCGTTCTCAGCATCGCCAGGTCGATATGGTGCAGGAGCGCGGTGAACCTCTCCTTCTTCCGTTGCCTTGCGGCTTGTCGTACGCGTTCCAGCGCCTGTGACACGCTTTCCCGGTCCTGCGCCCGGCGCGTGCTTTGCTGGTCCGCCGCGCATCGCCTGATGGAGCTGGAGGTCGAGAACCTGACCGGGGCGGCGCACGCAGCACCGATCGGATCACCCAGCGCAACGGGTATCGCGAGCGCGACCGGGAGACCCGCCCCCCGGATCATGTGTGGACGGCCCCGGAGTGCAAGGGGTGACGGGCGAAGAGTTCGACGACGGTACGATGTGCGGTCATGTGTCCGGCCTGTTTGCGCGGCACATGCCGCTGGCCCAGATGGGTTCCGCAATCCAGCCCCAAACAAGTCCGCGGCGTCGGGACGCCGGTGATCCGGGCGGGGTGTTCTGGATCGTCGGATCGACCGATCATCATCTCCTCGCGGCACACCTGCACTCCTGGCAGCGACGACCGGTCAGGCAGCGGCCGCGAGCGGAGCTCGCCGATATGCCTCGCCGGTCGTCATCATGGCCCACGCGATGCGGGCCATCTTGTTGGCCAGAGCCACCGCCGCCAGCTTGCGCGGCCGGCGCTCCAGCAAGGACAGCAGCCAGGCCGAGGCGCGGCCCGGCTTGGCGTATCGGATGATCGCCGTGGCCCCGAGCACCAGCAATTGGCGCAGCCGCTCGTCGCCGGCCCGGCTGATGCCGCCCATGCGCTGCTTGCCGCCGCTGGAGTGCTCGCGCGGCGTCAGCCCGATCCAGGCGGCCAGGTGGCGGCCGGATTGGAATTGCGTCGGGTCGATCCGTACGGCCAGCGTCAACGCGCCGATCGGGCCGATGCCGGGAATCTCGGCCAGCAGCCGGCTGACCGGGTTGGCCTTGTGCTGCGCCATCAGCGCCGTGTCGAGCTTGGCGATCTCGCGGTCGAGATGCGCCACCTGCTGCCCCAGGAAGGCCAGCAGGCGGCGCGCGGCCTGCGGTACCTCGGCATCCTGCGCCACCGCCGCCAGCAGCTCGGCCACCCGGCCGGTGCCGCCGGCCACCACCACGCCAAACTCAGCGGCATGGCCGCGCAGCGCGTTGATGGTCTGGGTGCGCTGGGCCACCAGCAGCTCGCGGGCGCTCAGAGTGAGAGCATCGGCTTGTTGGGTGGCCGACTTGATCGCCACCCGGCGCATCGCTGGCCGGCTGGCGGCCTCGCTGATCGCCTCGGCGTCGTTCCGGTCAGTCTTGCCGCGCTTGACGAACGGCTTGACGTATTGCGGCGGGATCAGCCCCACCCGGTGGCCCAGCTTGCTCAGCGTGCGCGCCCAATGGTGCGAGCCGCCGCACGCTTCCAGCACCACCTCGGTCGGCGCCAGCTTGGCGAAGAATGCGACCAATTGGCCCCGGCGAAGGTCGCGGCGGAGCACCGGACGCTCTTGGGCATCCACCCCGTGCAGGGTGAACACCGACTTGGACGTGTCGATGGCAATGCGTTTAAGCTCCATGGCGGACGGCTCCCTCGTTTCGGTCATACGACCCCGAAACTTTGGCACGCGATGCCGTGGGGCCGTCCACCCCAACAAGTCCGTGGGCTGAAGGCCCGTGGGACGGTCGAGCGGCGCATCCCGAAATTGCCGGCCCGACGGGCGCTGGCCAGCTCGGCGGCCAGCGGGTTGGGAGCCGGCGGTTTGGGACCCCGCTTGCTCGGGGTCAGCGCCCCAAGGGCCCCGGCATCACGCTGTCGCCGCCAATCACAACGAGCCGATGAATACAGGCCTTCGCGTCGCAGGATGGCACCGATCCCGCCGGTGCCGGCAGCGCGATTGATCTCGGCCAGGATGCGCAGCCTGTCCTGCGCCGTAAAGCTCAGGCGGCGCGGCCCGCCCGTCAATTCGGGTGACGCGGAGACCGGCCCGGAAACGATCGTCGGGCTACAGCCCTCCTCCGTTCCCAGGTCCGTCTCCGCAGGCGACTCTGTCAGCATATTCGGCATTATCACGAGACGATGCTCCTACGCCCTCAAGGCTAAACTCCCGGGGGGTAGATGTCTCACCATCGTTGGCACGGAGGGGACACAACTCCTACTGGCTGGCGTTCACTCCAAGATTGCACAGGAACGGCTTGGGCATTCCTCGACCAGTGTCACGCTCGATCCGTACAGCCACGTTGGCGCGACGATGCAGGAAGACGCCGCCGCCAAGCTCGACACGACCTTTCGGGATGCGGTAAAGAAGAGCAGCCGTTGAGTTCGTGGGCAATTTGGTGGGCAACGGCCAATCGGTAGCTCTTAAGTCATTGAAAGTCCCCGTAGCTCAGCCGGATAGAGCATCGGTTTCCTAAACCGGGGGTCGCAGGTTCGAGTCCTGCCGGGGACGCCAACAAAGATAAGAAAACCAATTAGTTACTAGATGGCTTGCAAATTCGCCCTGGTGAAGGCCGCTATCGGGCTAACTTCTGGGCTAACGGCTGGGGTGGACCTTCAGCGGGTCCGTTCCGACAGGAGCCCGGCGCGTGTTTGACCGTGCCGGAATTCGGGTGCTGCCCGGCTGCGCTGCTTGGGTTGCGGCGCGCGCGGGGTTCAGCGAGGGTGCGGCGATTGATGCCGGCTTATCGGCGTTCCCGTGCTCGGCCGGGATTTCGTCATCACTTAGTTAGCTGATACGGCAGAAAATCTGAATATGAACTCTGGTTCGGTCATCGAGCCATTTTGTGTCAAGCTCCCTTCTCGCACACAATCGGTCTCGTCGGGAAGAAAGGTTCCTGAAAATTGAATATAGTCGCCCTTTTTCATTTCTGATAACACATGAAATACAGACGATTGTGGGTCAATCAGCGTATTATCTAGCACATCCGACAAAGAGTTGTTCCACGTCCTTACATAGATATCCGGACCAATGGCAATTTCAACAACGCCCTTACCTTCTGAATTTGAGGATAACTCGTAAATTTCGCCCTTCCAGTTTGTGACAGCGAGTGGGGTCATCACCTTACAGATAGCTGCCTTTCGCCAAGCGCGTGTCCCCCCTTTTGCCATATCATTCGTGGCTCGTAGATATTTTTGCTTTGCTTCCTAAATCACGGCGATGAAAGCATCTTCCGTCGCGCCGGCGGAGCTTGTGGGCACCGTTGTGCGGGCAGTGGCTGGCAGGCTCCTCGAACCGTCATTCATCCATTCCCATTTTGAGTCACCAGTGCATTGTTGAAAACCGAAAAGGTGCCAGGAAGCATCTGTCCGTTCGAAACATGAATTACGCCATGACACGAGAATATTTTTTCCTTTACGTTTATCTGTAATGTTTTGGAGTCACGGAAATCTATGACAGTTTCTCCGGAACTCTTAATAGCGGTGATCGTGTTGAGCGCTCTGATTATGCTCCGGATAACTTCGGGCTTTCGGCACCACGCATTCGGTCCCTCCTTGGGAAGGTTTTCTGAGCCTTGGTCCAGCATGAAACTCGGCAGTCCAATCGGAGTTGACGCTGTTGTGGCGTGTTCACCAGTCTGCGTCGGAGGAGTCTCACGAGCGCGAGTGCTACCGTACCCTTGCAAGTACGCGATCCGCGTCCGGCCCGCCTGCGCCATACATCTCTGCACGATCGGGGAGAGCGGCAGCGGCGGCGGTTCGTCCGACGCCAAGCCGCAGGCTGGGGCGTAAGACTTCACCCACTCGTTCTGATCGGCGAGCAGCGCCTTCTGCTGCGCCGCGCTGAGCCGCGCCTTCGCCCCGTCGTACGCGTGCTGCCGTTCGATGAGGAGCGCCCGAAGCTCCCCGTCGCTACAAATCGCGATGCTCGACGGCAATTTGACCTGCTGGCACCAATCGTCGAGGCCGTCGAGCCGCCGCGGGAAGCTCGGGCGCGCCGGGACGGCAACAAACGGCGATGTCGGAGTTGGCTGTCCGATCGCGGCCGGCCGGCCGTAGGTCAACGATGGCGCGTGCTCGTTGACGATGCGCCAGGGCACCGGGCAGTTGAGCACACCCGGGTAGTAGGCGTGCCAAGTGTCGCAGTAGTACCAGACCCGCGCCTGCGCCGATCCGCTCGCAGGAGCGAGTGCCGCCAGCGCGAACACAGCGAGTGCGAGGACGAAGCGCATCGTCATCCTCCGGTTTGGCCCGAAAGATATCACACGCGCGCTGGGCGGGATTGTCTTACGTCAATCGGCCTCGGCTATCGCTCCCCCCCGTGTCGGCCAAATCCTCGTCGCACGGTACCGCGCCGTCGCAGCAACTCGCGATCGCCGAACCTTGGCAGGTCGAGCACGGCTGATGGTCGCCGGTCGCGGTGCGGACATAGCCGGGGCGGCCGGAGTGCTCGCAGGTGGGGCAGATCATTGGCGGTAGCGTCTCCTAATCGAAAGGTCGGGAACCTCGGTATACCCACCGAATGCCGATGCCGATTGTCTGCCCGGGCTCGGTGAAATACCAGAGCAGGTTCTGCACCACCTGCGGCGGCATCCGGCCGAAGTAGCTCCCGTCGCCTTCGGCGAGGGTGAACTGCCACACGTCGAAGTGCTGCACGTTGCCCCACGGACGGTCGGGGGTCGCGCCGGGAGGTTAGCGAAAAGCGTACCGATACGAGTTTCGCTAACCTTAGCGAAATCGCTAAGCCAGTCGGAGACGGTTCGCTGGGAAATTCCCAGCGCGTCCGCGATCTCCTGCTGCGTGCAGCAGTCAAGGTGCATTTCCCGCATGCGCTCTTCCGCGCTGGCGCGCTCCGCATGATTCCGGGTAGCCTTCCCCCGTCGCGCGTCGCACGTGCTCTGGCAGCTCGGCGCACGAGGTGGGGGGCGTCTTCAGGAGCCGCAGCAGCTCGCTCATGACGGGAAGGACGCCGCATGACAATCGGTCAGGCCAACCATCTCAAGGATGCGGCAGATCAGTTTCACATGATGATGGGTTATTGTATCGCCGAATGGGCGCGAGTTGAAGATAACCTATTTGCGATATGCCATGCTGCCCTAAGCTGCCCGAAGCAACAAGCCGCAGTGGTCTATTATCGAACGCCCCAGTTAGACGCACGATTCAGCTTGGTTGATGAATTGGTAAGATTAGTTCTTCCTAAACACATTTCGGGGCAACCTATGCATGACGACTTGAAGCATTGGGATGCCATTTTGAAGAAATTTCGTACGTTGACACCGATGCGTAACAAAGTTGCTCATCATCCGGTCGCCCCACGGTCTGCATCAGAATTTTATTCTGATGTTAGTTACATTGATGTACCTCCCGAATGTTGGTTTGAAATATATGAGGGTGCCAACGAGCAACTACGCGGGAGGTCCAACACACCAATAGCCCTTAAACTCAAAGATTTACAAGAGCATTCCGTTAAGGTTTCGGAGGCAAGCACCAGTCTTTACAAATTTTTCCATCGGCGGCTCGCAACCCATCTTGCAAAACCTCTTTTGCAATAATAGTCGCGAAGCCTTTTGACATATATTTTCCAATGATCGGATCAGCAAGTATCACAGCAGCACCAGCCTCCACCATTGCCGGCGTAATCTGGATTTCATCAGGATTGTCGTCGCGTTCGCAATTCCTTGACACTGGACATACCCCGCTTACTATGTCAGCCTGATGATAATTTCCAATATCTAATTCGTCCGCGATTCGCCTGCGGCGTGCGGCAGTTTAGGTACACGCACGTCCCACATCTGCCGCCGGGAGGTGGAGGCCGGCCGCGGCGCGTGAGGTTGCGCCCGCCGGCGGACGGGGTTGAGGCCGGACACTCTCCGTCTTGCCCGCCAGCCGCGCGAGATGATGCGGCCAGAACATCGGCGGGGCAGATGACGAGCCCCGCCGAACTCTCATCGAACGGTCGGGCGGTTGACCCGCAGCGGATTGCCGGCGCCGCCCTTGAACACGCGAACGGCGCGCCCCGGACCGCAGAACTGGCCCATCCAGGTCCTCGGATCGCCGTGAAACTCGATCGCACCGCCATCGGCGCGCACCTCGCGCAGCCTGCCGGGGGCACCCCATGCGCCGCGGGTGCGGTCGGCAGCGGCAGCACCGGCATCGGCCAGGATCGCGGCCTCGATCGGTGCCAGCTCGGCGGCCGGCAACCGGTAGAGGTCGGTGTCCCGGAACGCTCGGCTGAAGGGCTGGAGACCGGAGGCGAGGCGCGTCCGGTAGGTGCTCTCGCTCTCGTCGCGCAATGGCGGGGGTGCGCCGTCGGTGCCGACGGCGCGGTAGGCATCGTCGTAACGCGCCTGCGTCTCGGTGCGCGGGCGCGGAGCGCGG
Organism: uncultured Alphaproteobacteria bacterium; assembly: GCA_963746885.1. Taxonomy (GTDB): domain Bacteria; phylum Pseudomonadota; class Alphaproteobacteria; order ATCC43930; family CGMCC-115725; genus DATARH01. Next base: position 487,260 of record CAVVDM010000006.1, on the reverse strand, counting down.
CGATCCGAGGTCGCGCGCGCGGGCCTCGTTGCGCGATCCGCGACGCGTGAGCCAAGCCAATTCGTCGTCAACAGTGCTCATCGCTCTGCCTTTCCCCCTAGAGCAGCTTCCGGCCGCCTGGGCCGGTGGTGAACGCCACGACGGTGGTCTGCACCGGGCACATGAAGGCGTTCATCCAGGCTCTCGGATCGCCCATGTATTCGACGCTCTCGCAGCCCGATTGGTCGGCGCGCCTGATCTCGCGCAGCGCGCCCGGCCGGCGGAAGCTGCCGCGCGTCCGGTCCGCGGCGACGCGCTGGGCGGCGTCGACGACCTGGCCCTCGATCGGAGCCAGCTGACCGACCCGAGCGGCGTAGTCGAGATTGGCGTCCCGCCACTGCGTCGGCGCGCGGCCTATCAACTCGCGGATAATGCGGACGCGGTGGGCGCGCGGCGACTCGCCGGGGCGCGGTGCGGGCGGCGGCAGTTCGAGATCGGCGAACAGCTGGCTGTGGCGCGCAGCGGTGGCGGCCATGTCCCGCTGCTCGTGCAGGTTCGGGGCGTATCCCTGACGCCGATCGAGATCGGCCGCTGTCGCGTCGAGCCGTTGTCGGGCGGCGACCACCCGTTCGATCGCACCTCTGGACGGATAAGGCATCGTGCGGCTCTCCTTCAGGCGGCGAGCGGTGCGTCGTCGGCCGGTGGCGCGATCGCGATGACGCCGCCGATCCAGACGACGCGGAAACGCTCCGCCGCCTCGGCACGCACCCGGGCGAGGAACGCTCGCTCGGTCTCGCCGCGCTCGCGGTGCCATTCGCGGTCGGCGGCGCGCGCCCAATTCACGCCCTCGAATTCGGGATCGATGGTGCCGCGGCGGGCCATCAGCGTGTCGACGATCGACGCCATGTGTTTCCTTTCCTCATGCGAACAGGATCGTGATGTCGGCGGCCGACGAGCCGCCCGTGACCACAAAGAGACCGTTGGCGGCGATGTTAACGAAAGCCGCCCCACCCCGCGGGGCGGTGACGGCGTAGACCGAAAGGGCGCCGGCGGGGTTGTCCTGATCGCTCGGGAAGCCTGCCATTTTCACGCCGCCCAATCACGTTCGTCGAGGCTGACGACGATGCCGACGAGCGCCGCCAGCCGCAGCGGATCGTCGGCGCGCCCGTCGGCACGGAAGTCGAGCGCCGCGCCCAGCGGATGGCGGCGCGCGCGGTCGTGCGCCGGCTGCGCGATCTTGACCGCCCCGGCGGCCACGAAGCCGGCCGCGGACAGGGCCAGCGCGGTCGGATCGGCCGACGCAATCTCGTCGATCGGCACCGCGGCCAACCCACGCGCGAGCGCCTGCGCGGCCAACGTCTCGACGGTGAAGATCGCCGGCTGCGTGGCCGCGCGGTGGCCGCAACGCCGCGCCAGATCGACGAGCTGCTGGCCGATCGCGGAGAACAGCGCCTCGCCGAGCGGTGCCGTTTCGAAGTCCAGCAGCATGAGCGGCACACCGACCTGCGAGCGCGCCCAGAAGATCGCCGCGGCGTGCCCAAGCGGGTCAACAGCCAGGGTCGCCAGAACCGCGTCGCAGATCGGCGGCAACGCAACCGGGACGCCGTTGGGCGTCAGCAGGTCGGCGGCGCGGATCAGCGGTGGCGCGGCGCCCGCAGCGGCCAGCGTCAGGGCGCCAGCCGCGGCGTTTGCGAGATCGTCATGCGCGCCCGGGGCGTGGTCGATCCGGTCGCGACCGGACCGCGACGTGCGGCGTTCCAGCGCGCAGAACTGGTGGACGAGCCGCTGGTGGTCGAGCAGACGGGCGCGGCCCGCCGTGAACAGAGGCAGGGCGTCGAGGTAGAGCGCGGAGCGGTCGCGCTCGCTCTGGCGGTAGCCGACGCCCTCCTTCGCGAAGCCCTCGACGGTCCAGCCGGCGGCGTAGCGGTCCCCCGTCACCTCGGCGATGCCATACCCGCGCAGCAGGTCGGCGATCTCCCGGACGGCGGATGATGGATCGAAGGGCGCGCGGCGCTCGTAGATGGCGTCGAGCACGACGGCGCCGCCATCGGCGTGGCCGACGGCGACGGCGAAGCTGTCGCCTCTACCGCCGGACGGGTCGGCAAACGCGACATAGCGCACGCCGCTCTGCGGCGGTCGCGCGGCGACGCCACGATCGACCGCCGCCTCCACCAGCTCGCGATCGAGGAAGTCGGCGATGTCGGAGCGCCACTGGCTGAGCCACTCGGCGCCGGCGGCCTCCGGGTCGCGCGCCAGGGCGGCGTCGATGACAGCTTGCGGCAGCGTCGGGTTGAACGCGGTGGACGGCCCGTAGATCACCAATACGTCGGGATCGTTCTGACCGAAGCTCTTGCTCCACTTCTCGAAAGCGAGACCGCTTCGGCGGTAGGCGCTCGTGATCATGATCAGCATTGCACCGGGCAGCGTCACGAGCCCCGGCGCGACCGCGTTATAGGTTTCGGTGTCAGGATTGGCACTATCCGCATCGCGCCAGAACGCCACCTCATCGAATACCGCGCAAGCGACGGTGCGACCTCGGACCGAACGGTAAGAATTGGTCGTTACTATCACTTCAACGTTATTTGTGAGTTCCAGACCGTCGTCGGTTTCTCTTGAAACGAGCGGTTGCAGTAGCGGATTCTCGCGAAAGTAGCCGGCGACGTAACGGTTGACGATCTTGGCTTGCTCGCGGTCGACCGCGAGACAGAGCACGCTGGCGCGCTCACCCGGGCGGAGGTGTGGGGCGTAGTCCTGGAGCGCGGCAGCGGTGCAGACGGCGGAGGCGATGCTATCCTTGCCGGATCGTCTGCCGGCGACGACGATCAATTCGCGCACCCGGCGGGTCGGCGGGTCGCGGTCACCGGCGACAGATTTGAAAAGGCGCAGTGCTTCGGCATCGAGCGGTTCCGCGCAAGCAGCCTTCAGGACAGCGCGCCATGTGTCCCAGCTCGACCCTTCGAAATACGGGCCGAGCAGCGCTGGGTCGGTGATGGCCGCGGCCGGGGTGAGCATCACGCGGCCTCGTCGGCAGCGTGGCGGGCGGCGACATGCGCGCGCAGCGCCGCGAGCGGATCGGCCGGCTTTGCCGCCGCAGGCTCGATGCCGAGGGCAGCCAGGGTGCGGGTCAGGGAGTTGGAAAATGCGAGGTAGGTCTTTGCGTCGTATTCGGAAAACGTCCCGTCCAAGATCTTGCGATCGAGCGCCGCGGTCGTGTCCCTCAGCGTGGTGTAGGAGCGCGGGGTCGCTCCAGGTCTCCGGCGGGTCTGGCCGGTTATGTCAGGCGGCCACGGCGGGCAGCTTGACGAAGGGATCGTCGCTCAACGGAGCCATGGTTTCCAGGGTCATGTAGCGGGCGCGTTGCACGGCCCATTCATCGTGTTGTTCCAATAGGATGGCCCCGACCAGCCGGATCACGGCCTCGTCATTGGGGAAGATGCCGACGACCTCGGTGCGGCGCTTGATCTCGCCGTTCAAGCGCTCGATCGGATTTGTCGAGTGCAACTTCGGGCGGTGCGCCGGCGGGAAGCTCATGTAGGCAAGCACGTCGCTCTCGGCCTCGTCCATCAACTCGGCGAGCGTCTTGACCCTGGGGCGCAGCTGGTCGGCGACCTGCCGCCACTGGGTCCTGGCGGTCTCGGCGTCGTCCTGGGCGAAGGCGGTGCCGATGAAGGCGGCGACGACGCGGCGGCCCTGCTTGCCGGCATGGGCCAGCACGTTGCGCATGAAGTGAACGCGGCAGCGCTGCCATGTCGTGTTCAGACACCTTGGCGATGGCGGCCTTCAGCCCCTCATGGGCATCCGAGACGACGAGCTTGACGCCGCGCAGACCGCGCCTGGCGAGCTTGCGCAGGAAGTCGGTCCAGAAGGTCTCAGCCTCCGACGCGCCGATCGCCAGGCCCAGCACCTCGCGCCTGCCGTCGCCGTTGACGCCGACCGCGACGATCACCGCGACCGAGACGACGCGACCGTCGCGGCGCGCCTTCACGTAGGTTGCATCCAGCCAGATATAGGGCCATTCGCCCTCCAGGGGTCGGTCGAGGAAGGCTGCGATCTTGCCGTCGATCTCGCCACACAGCCGGCTGACTTGGCTCTTGGAGATCCCGGTCATGCCCATTGCCTTGACCAGTTCGTCGACCGAGCGGGTCGAGACGCCCTGGACATAGGCTTCCTGGATCACCGCCGTCAGTGCCTTCTCGGCCATCCGGCGCGGCTCCAGAAAGCCGGGAAAATAGCTGCCCTTACGCAGCTTCGGGATACGCAGCTCGACCGTCCCGGCGCGGGTCTCCCAATCGCGGTCGCGATAGCCATTTCGGTGGGTGAGCCGATCGGCTGCTGCGTGCGCCGTGCGCCGCACCGGTCAGGTTCTCGACCTCCAGCTCCATCAGCCGGTGTGCGGCAAAGCCGATCATCTCGCGCAGCAGGTCGGCGTCCGAACTCTTCTCCAAAAGCGCCTGAAGGCTCATCATCTCGTCGGTCATTGTCGGGTCCTCGGTTCGCGTGGAAGGGCTTCAACCGAAACCCTACCGAAGACCCGCGATGACCACCGCCGTGGATAAGTAGCCCGCCGCCGCCAGAACTCTCGGCGGTCGCTGCGGCGGGCTACTTATCCACAGCTCCTACACCACTCGGCGGGACACGACCAGCCCGCGACCCGCAGTTGCAGCATCGCGCAGCGCTCGATCAGCGCGCGTTGCGGCGCGGAGATGCGATCGGCACCGCCGAGATGCGCGACCAGCGTCTCGCGGACCGATTTGAGCAGGCGACCCTCGCGCGTCCGGCGATCCGGGCGGGCTAAAGCGATCTCTACTGAGTAGGCGCCAAGCTTTGGCATCGGATATCCGAACTATATGTCTGATATATAGTTAGTATCCGCCCGATAGTAAAGCGGTTTTTCCCCGAATGTTTTCACCTATACATTGGTTTACTTTAGTTTAACTGTTTGATGGTCGATCCGGTGCGGGGGCCGGCTTCAGCGGCGCATATTGCTGCGATCCGTGTTGTCCGTTAGCCGCCCGTTATCCTACCGTCACAACGGGCTCTTATGTCCGTGATGTCAAGATCAGGGCAAGTGTCTGCGACCTGTTTTTCAGGTGATACTTGGTTATATCAGTGCCCAATGCGGACGGCAGGAAGCATGGACGACGGTTGATCTGGCTCTTATCCGCGGGTTGGTACCGCATGACCAAGGTTCGTCGCGGGGCTTCCTCTGTCTAACGAACGTGCGTCGGCTGTGGAGCCTGCTCCAACCCGGATCGAGGGTTCCCCAACCTCCTCATCCTGCCGTCCGCACTGGGCGCCGAAGATAGTCCTCAATGTCGCCGCGTCACCTCCTTGCTAGCCAAGCCCTTTTTGCAGCGTCGCTATCAGGCGAATTTCGGCTCCACCATTCGGGCAATCGCCCAGATGAAGCCGACCAGTTCACGCGCGATTGCCACGACCACCTTGGGTGTCGCCTTGCCGGCGGCGATCAGCTTGCGATATCGCGCCGAAAGCCGCACCTGCGCCTTCCAGGCCACGTTGCGGATTGGCTCCGGTAAAGCCATTCGAGCCGGTCACGGATGATCTGGGTTACTCGCGCCGGGAACCGATAGGTCCAGGCCGCTTCGACCAGGCAGGTCCGTGCCAGCGCATTGCCAGTCTTGGTGATGGCTCCTCGCCGGATCGTGGCGCCGCTTGAAGGCTCCGACGGGTTCAGCCCGAGATAGGCCATCAGCTGGCGCGGGCTGTCGAACCGGCTGAAGCAGCCGACCTCGGCGACGATCACCGAAGCGACGATCAGCGAGACACCGCGCAACGCCTGGATCGCCTGCACCACCGGGGCGAGCGTCCATTGCGGCACCAACTCGAGGATCGCTCCCTTCAGCCGATCGCACAGCGCTTCGGCTCTTTCGATCCGCTGCAGCATCTCCTCGTGCGCCAGATGCTGAGCCGGGTGCGCAAAGACCAGTTCGCCCAGCCAGCGCCGGTGCATCTTGGTCCAATGGCCGTAGGGTGAGATCAGGCCATGGCGAAGCAGGAAGCTCAACAGCTGCTGGCGCGTCTTGCGCAGATCGCGCATCGCCTGGGCCCGCAACCGCACCAAATCCCGCATCGCCTCGTGCGCCTCGTCCGGCACCCACACCGCCGTCAACTGCCCGGCTCGCAGCGTTTGGGCCAGCATCATCGCATCGCGCCGATCGGTCTTCACCTTGTCGCCGACCTTGCGCAGGATCAGCGCCGGCGCCACCACATCGCAGCGGTGCCCCAGCCTGCGTCAGTTGACGCTGCACGCCATACCCGCACGGCCCTGCCTCATAGCAGAAATGCAGTCGCTGCCCGTCTTTCGTCAGCTTCTTGCATACGCCGCGGATCGTGTCCGGCGTGTTGGCGATCGTGCCGTAGAAGCGCACCTCTGCGCCTGCGGTCGCTTCCACCATCGCCACCGAGATCGTCTTCTTGTGTACGTCTAAGCCGACGAAAAGCGTAAGATCCGTCATGGTCCGCCTCGTTCAGTGCCTGGGGATAGGCTCCACTACCGGAGCAACCCCCGCAGCGTTGCTACACGCCTTACTCGACACTTCGAGGCGGGCTACCTCAACCGGCGATCGCCTCCACGGACATCTGGTCTAAATTGCCGTTGATACGCGCGGATTTCGTAGCGCGGGCGTGGGTTTGTATAACCTAAGCACGCACCTTGGCGACGCGTCGGACAAGTAAAAGAGAGCGAGAGCGCGCGTCCTCGGTAAAGCCCGATGCTGTCCCGGATGTCGGCGTTTTTTTTGCGGCGGCGGCGGTAAAAGTATCTCCGCCTCGCAGGCTGGCTGCCGATCGCGCTGAGAATTCCTTCGGTACGCGCTGGTACGCGTACCGAAGGAATCTCTTATCCAACTCTCTTCTTTCGCTTTTGTAGGCTACCTATACCCAGACGAGAGTATCTGAAACGATGCTTCGGTACGCGTACCAGCGCGTACCGACGCTAGAACGTCAGGGCCACCGGCTCCGGCGTATCGGCGAGAAGTTGCAGCCATGCCACACGGTCCCCGCGTGCTTCCGGAGTGATCTTGACCATCACGGGCTGTCCATCGGCCAGGTCGCAAACTCCGCTCTCCTCCACCACCCGTTGCGACAGCAGCGCGTCACGTCCGTCGGTGACGCTCACGAAGCCATAGCCACGTGTTCGGTCGAACCATTTCACGCTCGCCTTTTTGACTTCCGGTTCGCTGGCTTCCAGCAGGCCCACGCCCGTGTACGTCCGCACCCGCTCGTCGCCGCTGTGCGGAAATGTCATCTTCAATCCAGGCAGTGCGGCGCGCATTTCCTTGCCAAAGATCGCCTTGGCGCTCGGCTTCTGTCCCTGGCCTTGGCACCACGCCACCCAGGTCGCATACAGCGCGTCGACAGACACGACCTTCCCGGCGCCCAACATGCATCGATCGCGCAAGAACGCGCTGATCGGCGATCCGAGGTCTTCGAGTGTGCGGATCGAGTCGCGCGCCGTCTCGGGTTGCAGGAAGTACCCGCGATCACGCAACCGCCGCCACCCTTGGATGCTCCAGTTCAATATTCCCGACAATTCACCGAGCAACTTGTTCGTCAGCCCCGAGTCTTCGCGGCCGAAAAAGCTCTCGGTCAGGACCAGCACAATGAACCGCGCCGCAAGCGCCCCCGACGCGTCGGTCATCCGCGGCAGCTCGTTAGACAGCACCACGAAACGGACATCCAACTTGCCGGTCCACGCCTCGCGATATTTGCGGTCGATGGTCAGCGCGTCTTCGCCGGTGATCGACAGGAGCCGCTCGGCGATGGCCGCTTGATCGGCCCTGCCGCCGAGCCGCGCGTCGGAGATGATCGCCACGCGCTTCCCGACGAGCGGCGCCAGCCCGAAGTTCGTGCCAAGCTCGGCCAGCGTCGGTCCCACCCGGTTCTTGGCGCCTACGACTCCGGCCAGCACGCGAGCAATCGTGCCCTTTCCCGAGCGTTTTGGCCCGACGATGAGGAATGCTTTCTGTTGCGATGTATCCGAACTCAAGCAATAGCCGAATAGCTCCTGCAATGTTTCGATCGACTCGCGATCGTTCGGCCAGAGTTGCCGCAGGAAGGCAAGCCATTCGCGCGGTTCCGGCGCACCCGGCTCATAGGCGAAGTCGACCGCGTTGCTTGTGAAGAATGTCGGCGTGTGCGGCAGGAGGTCGCCGCTCGGCAGGTGCAGCAAGCCGTTCGCGCACGAGATGATGTCGCCGGCGTCGACATCGGGCACGTGCTCAAGCCACGCCGGTGCCGAGACGGTCGAGTGAAGCAGTGCGGCGGCACGCAGTCCGTCGAGCACGTTGTTAACCGAATTTGTGTTCGGCCTGACGGGGACCACACCCCATTCGCCCGTCTCCTTGTCCTTGACGCTCGTGACACAAGCGTCAAGGAACTCGTAGACCCGAGCGCGGATGTCCCCCGGGTCGACCTCGGGATACGCGCTTCCGTCCCAAGCGTAGAACGCGCCGCGGTGATGATAAAGTGTCGGTTGGCCGTCGGCGCTGTACTGCAGTTCCCGAAACCGCTTCGCCGTCGCGTAGGGCTCGCCGGCCTTGATCCGCCACGGCGGTCCGTCCTCGTCCGCCGCCGTCTTCCAGTCGGGGACTTTTGCGGCAGCGGAATCGAACATGTCGCCGAGGCGGGCAACGACTTCCCGCTCGATGTAATCCGGCGTGTGCTTCGGTTTCGGCCGCGGTGCATTCCGGACGCTCTCTTCGAGATCAGCGATGACAACGTCTCGGTCCCGGCCCAGGAACGCCGCTGACGCCATCGCTTCGACCGCGCACCTCCGCAGCCCGAAATCGCCGGATGCGAACTTGGCCTTCCATTCCTGCAGCCAGCCTTCGTAGTTACCCGTCTCGGCAGCCCGGTTCCGGCGCCGCTTTGGCCTGCTGAACGGCACCGGCTCAATCGCGACCGCCCTGTCAATCGTCAGCGCGCCACGGATATCCGCGAGCTTGAACTCCACGGCATTCTCAACTCGACCGAAATAAAATGCCTGGCTGAGCGTCCAACTCTCACGCGACAACCCGCCGCCGAGGACGCCGTTGGCCCGGTCGACCAAGGCGGCGCGATGTTGCGGCGACATCCTGTCGAAAAGGGGAAATAGGACGCGCCATCGCGGCGCGTCGGATCGGTAACTCGGCGAGGTATAAAGGATGCAGTCGAGGTCGGCCTGCCGCAATCGCCTCTCCGCCTCCTCGAACGGCATCTTCTCGGCGTCGTAATCGACCTCCACGCCGGTGATCGACAAGACATTGCCGTCGTATCGGAGTGAACCGTTCTTCGAGCGGTTCACTCCGAAAGTCGCGAACTTCAGCAAAGGCAGTCGGTCCTTCGTCGGGGCCCGCGTCTCCCGGAGCAGCGCGACCAGTTCGTCACGCCGCAGCTCGCGCTCCTGCTTCGTCTCCGCGGCCAGATCGGCGAAAATAGTGACCGTGACTTCGTCCACCCCGCTCATCGCCCGCATCCTCGGCGCCATTCGGCCAAGTCGATGATCGCAGCGCCCGCGACGCCGGGTTCATAGAGCACCAATTTCGTCCGCGGCGGGTTCCACCAGCTCTCCTCCGCCGGAAAACTCGCGATTAGTCCGACGCTCGCAGCCCAGGCTGCCGCTTCGTCGACGCCGCCGTAGAGGTGAGCGGCGACCGCGACGGCGCGGCGTCCGACGCGAAAAAAATTCGGGTGATCCCACCAATACGGTACCAGCACGTCGCTCCTGCTGCTGCAACCGCGCCGTGCAAGCACCGAGACGCCGAAGGCGCTGGGCGAGAGCGTCCAGCCGCGCGCGGCACCGAAGGCGATTGCCGCGTCGTGCTGGCGGCGTCTTTCGGCCGCAAGAATTCGCTGCTCATCGCCCGCCTCCGGCCACGACGCGATCGGCCTGCGATGCCCAGTGGCCGGCATTCGGCCGGGGCTTCGCGTCGATTTCGCACGGCGGCGCCGCCAGCCGTGCCCGGATCGCGTCGGCGAGTTTGATCGAGCCGGCGTCGACGAGCAGCATCGCCAGTTCCGAAGCGTTCGGCACGTGTCGACAGATGATCGTCGCGCTCGCTTTCAACGCCGCGCCCCGTGACCAGTGTGGTGTCGGATCGCGTGTCATCGCTGCCACCTGGCACGCGGTGCGGCGATACCTGACTTGCGCAGGATGGCGCGCGTTTGTCCCCAGATCGGACGGTTAGGGCGCTGTGACGCCGCGCGCACGCGGGCTTGCCGGCGCGTTCGCGGATCGATCAGCAGGATGTCTTCATCATTGCTGAGAAAATCGACCACCTCCTCGAACCAAAGGGGCGAGCCGATCTCGATCTGATACGCCGGCCTATCGATGAAGGACATTGCGCGACTCCCAACCCGCCGGCCGGTCATCGCTGCTGTCACACTTTACGGCGCGCCCTTGTCGCGCTATAAGGCGAGCGGCGTTACCAGCGCCAATATCCAATCCGCAGTTGTCCAGCGCGCCCCGGCCTGCCAGCCGGTGGCGCGCCTCGTTTTTATGCCGCATCGGCCGCCTCCGGCCGGACCAAGCGCCGGCGCCCATCGTCGCCACGCACGATGCGCGAACCCTTCGGGCGGCCGACCGGCTTGGCTGCGGGGTCGCGCGGCTTCGCCGGAGGCTTCTCACGCGGCGGCCAGAGCACAGGCGGCGGCTCGGGCCAAGTCGGCCGGCTCGAAAGGTAACGGTCGATGTCGGATTCTCGCCAGGCCTGCCTGTTTTCGCTCAGCGACACCGCCGGCGGAAAGACACCGCGGGCCATGAGTCGCGCAAGATGGACGCGAGAATAGGTAACGCCCTTCTTCTCACTCAGATCTTTGTAGATCAGGTAATTCTCTGCCACCGCTTTATAACTCCCGCTAGTTGGGGTCGCGGGGCAATAATAGCGGCTAAGCGGGCAACTTCGGCGGTTGAAGGTTCCGGCAGAAGTGTCAGAACTTCGCCGGGAAGTTTCAACCGCCGATCAGCTTGCGCCCTCGCCGCACGATCGCGCGCGCACGCTCCGGGCTGAGATTCCGCCGGGTCCGCCCAAGCACCAGCTCGACCGGCGCGCGGTTGCGTGAGATGCGTCCGTCGAGGGCGACGCCCGTGGCGTCCGCATCGTCCGCCATCGTGGCGAAGGAGTTCTTCTTACCCTGCCGGACCAGCCCGAGGATTTCCGGCACGCGGCGGTACGCGGCGGCCGGCTCCACCTCGCCGCGCCCGACGGCCCACGACAGGTCGGTGATCGCGGCCGCGGTTGCGCCTAGGTAGCCCAGGCACCAGGCCGGTGGCGGCAACGGCGGTGCCGCGTTGCACAGCGCCAACGCTTCCCAGACGTAGAGCGGGTTCGCGGTCTGCCGAAACCACCGCTCGCACGCCGCGAGCCGCATGTCGCGATATTCGTTCTCGCTCATGCCCGTGCCCTCGTCGCCAGCTCCACGACATTGTCGCCGGGTGCCGCCGGTTCGGGTTCCCCGACGATCGCAAACAGTCGTTTCTCCCAGGCTTCGAGCGCAGCGCGCTTCTCCGCATCAAAGCGGTGAAGATCGTAGACTTTGGCAATCCCTTGCTGGCGGTGACCGATCACCAATTCGGCCACGACCGGAGAAATGCCGAGGCTCGACAGTGCCGTGCGGCAGGTGCGGCGAAGGTCGTGGACCGTCCACGCCGCGATCTCGCGGCCGGTGGAAGCGATGGTCTTGTCGAGCTGCGCACGAAATTTGGAAAATCCCGAAATCGCGCGGCCCCCACCGGTGGTCGAGAACAGGAAGCCGCCGCCGGCGAAGCGCGGAAGATTTTGCACCGCGGCCAACGCGGCCGGAGGCAGCGGGATGACGTGCGCGATCTTGGTCTTCGCGCGCGCCGACGACACGGTCAACGTCCCCGCGGTCAGGTCGACCTCACTCCAACTAGCCTCGGCCATCTCACGCAACCGCGCGCCGGTCATTAACAACAGCTTTATCAACGGGCCGTATGGGTATTTGGTGGCCTTGGCCGCATCCCAGACGACGCGCAGCTCGTCGTCGTCGAGCACCCGACTCCGCGCTTCCGGAGGGCCGTGCAGCTTGACGGCCTTGAGCCCCGCACATGGGTCGGTCGGGATGATCTCCCACTCGCACGCCCAGCCGAAGACCAACCGCGCTGCCGCGAATGCGTGCCGCGCCGCGTAGGGGCCGCCGCTCTTCCGGTGCGTGCCGGGGGCCGGGCGCACGCCGCCGCGCGCCCGGATGGCATCGATCGCCTCCGTGACATCGCGGCGAGTGATCGATGCAATGGGCCGGCTGGGAATGACCTCGCCGTCAGATGTTACCTTCTGCCCCCACACCGGGGTCATCTCGCGGCCGATGGTGTCGGCCACTTCCTTCCATCGGCGCCGCTCACCACCGCCCTTGCCGGGGGTCTCGCGGTACCACTTGACGAACCGTTCGGCGACCGCGTCGAAGGTGTTCGCCTCGTGCTCACGTTGAGCTTCGGCCTTCATCCGTCGCTTGTCCTCGGCCAACGCCTTCGGGGTGTCGCCCGCGGCGAGCGCGGACAGCGCCTCGCGCGCTGCGGCACGGGCCTCGCTCAGCGCCATCAGTGGATAGCGCCCGAGCAGGTGCCAGGTCGGTTGCGATTGCCCGGCGCGCCGCTTCACCGCGACGAAGGAGACCCGCCCCCGGTCGGTGATCCGAACGGCAAGCCCGGGCATCAAACTGTCCCAAATGACGAGGCGTTTGCCGGGTGCCGCCGGCTTCAAGGCTTTGAGCGAGCGATCGGTCAGTGCGACCTTATGGGCTGGTGCGGGCATCGGTCTGGCTCCTCAGGCTAACATGGGCTAACGGACCGTCGTGGCAACGGGCGTTAACCGCTGTATCCTAAGATAAGCGTAAATTTATGATATGTAAGGGATCTGTGGGGTTTTAGTTAGCCCGGCGTTATCGGCGGTTCCCTGCCGTAACCTGGCTGGTTCGGTTTCCTCAACCGGGGGTCGCAGGTTCGAGTCCTGCCGGGGACGCCACTACCAACTACCACCCTCGGTGGTGGGTGTGCTTATGGGATGGCCCGCCCCTCTCGCCGCGAACCGTTAGAGATATGCTGAGACAGATGCGGCGTCAGGGCCCAATACGAGGAATCTCCCGACGGCAGTAAGATCGACCTTACGGATTGGCGAGACGATCCGGCGCTGAGCGAATTGCATGCGTCACTCGTCGAAATCGCCAGGACTGATGGCCGCGTCGCGCCGATGATTACCGCTGACAGGGAGCGGAAAATCCGCGAGCAGAGCGCCGCCGAGCGCGAAGCCCTCGATCAGCACGCGCCGAGCTGGGGCGCCGCCGTGACGAACAGCGCCAGGCGCAAATTGATGCCGATGCGCAGGCCGCGCGCGAGCGCGCGCGCCAACCCGATGCCGAGCTATACGACGCGGGTATAAGCTATGGCCGTAACTTGACCGTCAACGGGCAGGACTGTCAGCGGTGGAGCGCGGTGCGGCTGGGCTCGATCAGGATTTCCTGATCGGCCATGTGACCTGGCGCGACGACGATCGCGGCCGGCGCACCGAAATGCTGGTGGCGCCGCCCTCGGCGTTTTCGCCGGGGCTGCTGAAGGTCAAGCACGGCGCCGGTGGCAACCCGTGGGCAGCATCGTTTCGCCGGTCCCGGAGTCGCTGTAGACGCTGCGTGCCGCCATTTCTGCTCCTCCGCCGGTTGCTCGACCGCGAGGGCGGGAGCCGGCGCAGCGCCTCGATTGCATTGACCTGGTTGTCAATCTTGGTGCCCTCGCCGCGAGCATAGCGATGCCAGAACTCGCGCACCGCGTCGGCCTGATTCCGGTTCACCTTTTTGCCGGGTGATTGTGGGTCTGACAGGAGGGCGCGAGGCGCGGCGGTTCTCGGCCTGATATTGGCGGGCTTGGTCTTAACGGCGGCGCCGGCTGTCGGACATGCCGAGATGCCGCACTACAACCCGAACGCGTGGTGCAAGGAAGTCGCCGGCGCCGGCGGCGGCTATTCCGAGATGTTGTTCGCCGGCTGCATGACGCAGGAGCAGTCTGCCTACGACGCGCTCAAGTCACAATGGGATGGTCTGCCGCAAACAATGCGCAGCTGGTGCGACGAGGTGGCGAGCAGCGGCGGCGTCGGCTCGTTCATGCTGCTCCAGGGTTGCGTCAAGCAGGAAGCGGCGTCCGCATCCCAAAACCAAACGGCACGATTTCATCGCTGAGCCTTCTCGCGACGATTTTCGGGCACAACTTCTCGGCGCGCCCTTCCTTTTTGTGACCGAATTCCCGAGGGGCCGCTCGTCGCCGATCGCGGCTGCAGGTGGACCTCCGCGACGACCCCCGGAAAAGCAGCGGGTCCTTCCTGGCGATCAAACGAACGCGAGCGTTTCGCATTGCCGCATTTCACCAGTGCGGCATGCACCCGTTGCGGCAATGACCTCGCCGGCGCAACGGCAACGTGGCCTGGTCTCACCCAAGCAGCCGCAAGTGCTCATCCAAGTAAATGTCACCCGCGGCACGATCCCGCCGCGTGGGACGTTGCGGACGGCTGCGGACGGCACGCAACGGTTAGCTGTCCGCACAAAAATAGAAATGTTATCAATTCCTTGCCTACCATGCGGACGTTGCGGACGCTTCCTCCTCTATAATTCCTACTAAATAAAGGATGCTGGGGTTGCCCGTCCCGCCGCGACTGCTCGCCTATCCGCCAGCGCTGAGGCATCAGCACCCGACGATGGAATGCCGAGCTCGGACGCCGTGCCGGAATTCTCAAAATGAAGAGGGGCCGAAATTCAGCGCGCGATGGGGTTAGGCGAATCGCGCGCTCCGTGTGGCGCCCATGCTTCCGTGGTGCTTCCGAGGCAGTCGAGAAGGGCTTAGATGTTTCCATCTAAGCCCTTGATTATATTGGTGGAGTCAATGAGGATCGAACTCATGACCTCTACAATGCCATTGTCATGGTGTTGGGTTTCCCGTCGTTTCCCCAGATTTCTGATCTTTACCAATCCCTCTGTTTTTGCTACTGTTTTTGTGTGCTCGGCGTTGCTGAGGTTAGCCGAAAGTTTCTGCGCGCTGCTTCCTCCCTGCTTCCCCGGATTCTGGGGGAGCGAATCGCGAGGGTGATCATGGCCAAGCTGACCAAGCGTGTTGTCGATGCCATCTGCCCCAATCCCGCCGGCCGAGATGCCTTCGTGTGGGACATCGGCGACGGCGCGATCAAGGGGTTTGGCGTGCGCATGAAGCCGAGCGGCACAGCCAGCTATCTCGTGCAATATCGCACTCGGGAAGGCCGCACGCGCCGGCTGGTGCTCGGCAGGGTCGGCGTCCTCACCCCGGATGAGGCGCGAACGCTGGCGGGCGACAAGCTCAAAGAGGTTTCCCTCGGCGGCGATCCGTCGGCCGACCGCCATCTTGCGCGCGGGGCGCTGACCGTCGCCGAGCTGGCGGCCCTCTACCTGCGGGAAGGACCGGCCGCGAAGCCGAACAAGAAGGCGTCGAGCTGGGCCGCCGATGGCTCCAATATCGAACGCCACGTCAAACCGCTGTTGGGCCGCAAAACGGCGAAGTCGTTGACCCAGGCGGACATTGCCAAATTCCAGGCAGACGTTGCCGTCGGGAAGAGTTGGGCAGACATCAAGACCAAGGAGCGCGGTCGCGCCATCGTCGAGGGTGGGCGCGGCACCGCGGCGCGCTCGCTCGCGGTCCTCGGCGCGATGCTGCAATTCGCGGTGGGCCGCAAGCTAATCCCGGCGAACCCGGCGAAAGGCGTGCAGCTTCTCAAGGGCGAAAAGAAGGAACGGTTCCTCTCCGAGGCCGAAGTCGCGCGGCTCGCCGACGCGCTCGCTGCGATGGAGCGCGAGGATCGGTTGAGTCCGGGCGCAGCGGCGGCTGTGCGGCTCCTGCTGCTGACCGGATGCCGCAAATCGGAAATCCTATCGCTGCGCTGGGATTGGGTCGATGTCGAGCGCGGCTGTCTGCGGCTTCCCGACAGCAAGACTGGCGCGAAGGTGGTGCCGCTCGCCGCGGCGGCTATGGAGTTACTGAACGGGCTGCCGCGCGCATCGGAGTATGTTTTGCCCGCCAGCAAAGGCATCGGCCACTATACCGGCCTGCAAAAGGATTGGGAGAGGGTGCGCGTTCGGGCAGCACTTCCCGCGCTCCGGCTGCATGACCTCCGGCATTCGTTTGCATCCTTTGCCGTGGCAGATGGGCATACGCTGTTCATGATTGGGAAGGTGCTCGGGCACAAGCAAGCCCGCACCACCGAAGGCTACGCCCATCTCGCGGCCGATCCGCTGCGCGCCGTCGCCGACCGAACCGCGGCCCGGATCGCCGCGGCAATGCGCAGTGGCACGGTCGCCGAGGCGCTGCCGCTGCGGCAACAGACAAGGAGGCGCGGATCCCCATAAGAGAAAATAAGGCCGGCCCAAATGGACCAGCGCGGACAACGCATCTGGCTACCTCGTCGGCCCCTCATTGCGGTCGCCTAAGCGGAGGTACGCGATGCCAGTCCTAGATGTCGGCGAGCGTTTGCTCACGCCGTCCGGGCGAATTGACCTCGCCGTCGATGTGATCGGCACAATGGTACATCCGAAGGACAAAATAAGCAGACGGCGGCGGCGGTCAGCTCTGGCGGAAACGCTCCTCGGAACGAGGGATCGCGACGACGAGCCAGAAGCGCGCGTGCAGGTCAAGGGCTGGTTCAGACACGCTGGTGGCTTCAAGACGGCCAGTGAGTCGCAGCCCTATAGCAAGCAGCAGAATGACTTGCTCCATCAGATACCCAAGATACTCAATGTCGATATGGCGTTAGACTTAGTCTGGGCGATGGATGCACATCATCAAGGGACGCTCCCAGGTGGAGCAAGTCTCAACAAGGCTCTGGCCATTCTACGGGACCCTAGATGGCGCGTTCCCATATCCGAGACCAGCCTTCGCACCGCGTGGTCGCGCTACAAGCCGGTGGCACATCTCTGCGCGGCCTTCTCGCTGGCGTTCCGCCAGGCAGAGCTTGAAGACCCCGACGAACTTGATGAGCAGATGAAGAGTGCGTACGTTGAACAACTCGATGTGACGCTCTCCGTGGCGGCAGCGTACCAGAGGTTTGCCATCGGCTTCAAACCCCACGGCCAGGATCAGCCGCTGCTCGATCCTAAGGAAATCTGGTTGCTGCGCGGTATCGAGGCGTACGACTCGTTTATACCTCCGCCCATGCTGCCAGAGCTGCTCGCGATAGCTGAGGCATACCGAGCGCCCTCGAACGCTGCATACCGATGAGACCCGACTACTGCAGGCGCGTCTTACAGTAGTATTCAAGCCAGACGGCTTCCCTGAAAATTCCTTTCATCGCGCGCGATTGACGCGCTTGACCGAGGGATGACGGGATGACCGATCTCATGAACAGTGCACGCGGCGCGGATTTGACCGACGAGCCCGCAGGTGCCCCGCCGCAGCGACGCAGGCGAAACCGCGAGGACTGGCCGCCACGCTTGCGGCGCCAAGACGCAAGTGGGTACCTCGCTGAAATACACGGCGTACAAGAAGCTCCAACAACGCTTGCGAAGAGGGCCTGTTTGGGTGGCGGCCCCGTCTTCGAACTCTTTGGAAGAATCCCCTACTACAGAACAGAGGCGCTCGATGACTGGGCCGCCGAGCGCCTTTCCGGGCCAATGCGTTCGACTTCCGATCGCGGCAAGGCGGCATGAGCCGTGCCCCGCAAACCAGCCGGGTGCGTGGGCAGGCTCGCCCGAACCCTACAGCTTCGATCGCGCTCTGCCAGCACCCCGACGCTCTCGACGGCGGCGCGCGCCATGACGCTGGCCGCGCCGGACCTATCGGGAATCTGAGGTCGCTGGGTTGGCGCGGTAATGGCGAGCGACCGCCTGTTGCGAATTGAGAAGGCCGCCCCGCACAGGAAGCGCCGCGTCTCGAAAAGCGCATGACGCCGCCCATCGAAATCACGCGCCTCGCTAAGGCCGGCGGCCCCCTCACCAAACGCATCTCCCTGGCCGCGGACGGCTCGCTGAAAAGCGACGGGAAGGCCTGTCTGATGGGGCGCGGAGTGGCTCGCCGCGCGCGGTTTTCGGATCTGCACGCCTTCGCCGACTGCATCGGCAACCTAGCGCAGGACGAAGCCGTTGCCCTTGGCTCACTGCGGCTCGACCTGCCCGACAAAGTCGAGATCATCTCTACGGCCAAGCTGGAAAGGTTGAACGGCGCCGCGCGGCCGGACCTAATCGCGCGTACCGGCGGCCATATCGTCTATCCCGCCGGGGAACCCGCCCTCGCGCTATTGGATTTCGACACGAAGGGCATCCCGCCAGACGTGGCGGCCCGGCTCGACAAACTGGGCGGCTATTGGGCTGCACTGGCATCAGTGCTGCCGGAGTTGGCGTCTGCGGCGCGGGTGACGCGGCGCTCGACCAGCGCCGGCATCTATAGGACTGACACGAGCGAACAACTGCTCGGGTCCGACGGCCTGCATGTTTACGTTTGGGTCAAGGACGGCACCGATGTCGTACGCTTCCTCACGACCCTGCACAAGCGATGCTGGCTCGCCGGCTTCGGCTGGCTGATGGTCGGTGCTGGCGGCCAACTGCTGGAGCGCAGCATCGTCGATCGCATGGTTGGTGCGCCGGAACGTCTGGTCTTCGAAGCTGCGCCCATGCTGGAGCCGCCGCTGGCGCAAGATCAGGAGAGTCGGCGGCCCATCGTGACCGAGGGCGACGTGTTCGACACCGTCACCACCTGTCCGCCACTCACGATACCTGTAGCCCTTCGTAACGTTACTGGGCGGCGTTCGAGGCTTGGTAACAATACGGCGCACACGATCCGCTGCCTCACCGTTGAGCTTGCACGGCTTGCACGGCTGTTTGTGAACAAGTCCCCTCACCGCTCTGAGTTTCTTCTCGAATTTCGCCTCATCAGGGTCGCAGACCTGCGGCGAGGGCCGCGTCGGCAAGCGAGACCATCGCATCGGCCACAGCGGCCGGGTCGCGGCAGTACCGCGGTAACCAACCCAGTCGGGCTAGCTCGGCGATTCCCTCCGGGGTGATCGGCACTGTGGGGCGCCTGATGCGAACCCTGGGTTTGCAAGGTGTTGTCCGTGGCAAGCCGGTTAGGACCACGATCAGCGACAAGGCGGCGCCGTGCCCGCTCGACCACGTGAACCGGCAGTTCCAGGCAGCGCGGCCGAACGCGCTGTGGGTCTCGGACTTTACCTACGTCGCGGCCTGGGCGGGCTTCGTCTACGTCGCCTTTGTCATCGATACCTTTGCCCGGCGCATTGTCGGCTGGCGGGTTTCGCGAACGGCGCACGCCAGCTTCGTGCTCGATGCGCTCGAGCAGGCGCTGCATGACCGGCGGCCGCTGCATCGTGGAGGGCTTGTTCATCATAGCGATCGAGGCAGCCAATACCTCTCGATCAAATACACCGAGCGTCTGGCCGAGGCCGGGATCGAGCCGTCCGTCGGCAGCGTCGGCGACAGTACGACAACGCCTTGGCCGAAACCATCAACGGCCTCTACAAGGCCGAGGTGATCCACCGGCGGGGGCCATGGCGCTCGTTCGAAGCCGTCGAGTTCGCCACCCTCGAATGGGTCGACTGGTTCAACCATCGCCGGCTGCTAGCCGGGATAATGCACGAGGTCGCGTAAGGAGGGCGGCGGGGGCGGCATAAAGCGTTGGATTCCTGTATGATTTGGCTTCTCAGACCGGATCAACCGAAGACAACGGAGTTCGCGCCCGCGATGGCCGAAAGGTACGGGGATTTTGCCGGGTTTGCCAGCGGTTGCGGGCAAGCCGGTGTACTTGAGCTTTGATGGCGGCCTGATGACGTCGGACGCTGGGATATTGCTGCTGGCGGCAGCCGCGCAGCGGCTTGGCATCGCCGAGCGCCTGGCCAAATGCATCGAGGACCCGCGCGCGCCGGAACGGGTGCGGCATACGCTGGCCGAGATGATCGGCTACCGCGCCCTGCTGATTGCGGCAGGCTATCCCGACGGTAACGATTGCGACGCGCTGCGCGCCGATCCGGCCTTCAAGATGGCGGTTGGGCGGCTGCCCGAGAGCGGCGCCGATCTGTGCTCGCAACCGACCATCAGCCGGCTGGAGAACCTGCCCGGCCCGACCGCCCTCAAACGGATGATGGTGGCGATGGTCGCGGTGTTCTGCGACAGCTTCGAGCAGGTGCCGCGCCACATCGTGCTCGACATCGACGACACCGAGGACCGGGTCCACGGCGGCCAGCAATTGGCGCTGTGGAACGCTTATTACGACAGCCGCTGCTTCCAACCGATCCACATCTATGAGGCGACCACGGGCAAGCCGGTGGCGATCATCCTGCGGCCCGGCAAGACGCCGGGCGGCGCTGAGGTCACCCTTGTGCTGCGGCATGTGATCGGCCATATCCGCGCCCGCTGGCCGGCGGTCGACATCGTGGTGCGCGGCGGCAGCCATTACGCCCGGCCCGAAGCCATGGCGTGGTGCGAGCGCAAGCGCATCGGCTACATCTTCGGCCTCGCCGGCAACGCGGTGCTGCTGCGCCGGGTCGGCAATCTGGCCGAGGATGCCGCGCTCGGGCGGCTCGACGGCAAGGCCGACAAGGTCCGCCGCTACGGCGACTTCCGCTACGCCGCGACAAGCTGGAAGGTCGAGCGCCGCGTCATCGCCCGCGTCGAGGCCGGACCCCAGGGCGCCGACAGCCGCTTCATCGTCACCAACCTGCAAGCTATTTCCACGTGGTCTTCACGCTGCCCGCCGAGATCGCCCCGATCGCCTACTAGAACAAGGCAGTGATCTACGACCTGCTGTTCCGCACAGCCGCCGAGACGCTGCTGACGATCGCTGCCGATCCCCGGCATCTCGGCGCTCGCATCGGCGCCACCGCCGTGCTCCACAGCTGGGGCTCGGCAATGACTCACCATCCGCACGTCCACATGATCGTGCCGGGCGGCGGGATATCGCTCGACGGCACGCGCTGGGTACGCTGCAAGCCCGGGTTCCTCTTGCCGGTGCGGGTGCTTTCCCGCCTGTTCCGACGGCTCTATCTGTCCGCGCTCACCGACGCTCACGCCGCAGGCCGGCTGGCGTTCTTTGGCGAGATCGAAGGCCTGCGTCGTCGCCAGGCTTTCGCCGCTCATCTCGCACCGCTCAAGAAAAAGAACTGGTTCGTCTATGCCAAGCCGCCCTTCTCCGGGCCGGAAGCGGTGCTCGCCTATCTCGCCCGCTACACCCACCGCGTCGCCATCGCGAACCGCCGTCTCGTGGCTCTCGACGAGCGCGACGTGACCTTCCGGTACAAGGATTACCGCCGCAACGGGCAGGCCCGGTATCGCACCATGACCCTCGCCGCCGACGAGTTCATCAGGCGCTTCCTGCTCCACGTGCTACCGAAAGGCTTTCACCGCATCCGCCACTACGGGCTGCTCGCCAGCCCCGGCTGCAAGGCCAACATTGCACGCGCCAGGGAGCTGATCGCCGCCCCGATCCCAGAGGACGCGCCGACAGCAACACAGGACACAGCCGATCCGGGCGCCGCGCCCGATCATCGCCCGCCATGCCCTTGCTGCGGTGGCCGTATGATGATCATCGAGGTATTTGGGCGCGGCGGCGCACCGCGCGGCCCGCCCTCCGGCGCCGGGAGCGGGATTTGAAGCGATGACAATCCCTGTCGTCTGGTTGCAGCACCCATCCGCCGGAACTTCTCGTTCCCGGCGCCGTGCCCGTTTTATTCTGGCATCGGCAAGCGTTGGCAGGACATCACTGATCAGTCCCCGATCAGGCCCTCAGCGGCGCTGGCAAGGCCCGGTCCGCAGTCATCAGTGGCTTTCAGCTCTCGCCAATCTCCCCAAAACCATCTCCTGCCAACGCCGCTGCGCGACCAAATCCCCATAGACGGCCAACCGCTCGCCGCTCTCCCGCGGGTTCGTTCTTCGGAGGCTTTCGTTGATCTTGGCGGGTTCGAATCCCGTGGTTCCAGCGACGTCTCGCGAACGGCTGGAATCGGGAAGGGTTTCGGATGCCGGCCGGGCGCGAGCAGATCTGCAAGAGGAAACGCCAGAAATGGGACGGGCGCGATACCGCACAATCCATCATCCAAGAACCGGAATGTGGAGTATTCGATCCGCTCTGTGGTTTTTAAAGTTCGCGATGGGTGCGAGGGTCAGTCGAATAATCACTAACGAACAGCAATGATAGCGCCGTAGAAATTGTCCGTGAATGTCTTGATGTCGACCTTGTACGGCAAGCATTTGCACGTGCTTGTACTGAACGTCGTCGGATATGCGTCGGCCCAACACCAGAAATCAAGGCTAACGTTGGCGCCGTTGTCGGTGACCTGAACGCGGCCTTGGAGCACGACGTAGTGATCGGGTGTGACCTTGGCGAGAAGCGCCTCAAGACCTTTCAGAGCTCCGACGTGGGTCTCGCAGCGACACCCCGGCGCAGCCAGGTTCGGGCTGAGCAGCATGCGGGCATGCATCAGCATGATGACGTCGCGCGTCGCGTCGGGGGGCGGGTTCTTGAAGTCGGCGAAATTTACCTGGCCGAACGTGTTCGCATTATTCAGGACGTCGAGGTAGAGACCGGTCGCCTTCAGCCAGTCGCGCAGTTCCTGCGGATGGACAAAGCCCGTTTGGCTATTCGAATCCGCGTTGTCGGGGATTCCAAGGAAGCGCGGGAACGGCCGTGTTGCGTCGCGCAGCGCGCTCATCATCACCCAGTCGGGGCTGGGCGGCGTGTTGTCCGTCCCATACTTGACCTGGAGCAGCGTGTAGCTTTGCGCAAGCAGCTCCGGGCTTGCCTTGATCTCCAACGAACCGATGCTGCTGTGCCCTTTCTCGAACAGCTCGATCGCAAACGTCGCCGCCGCAAGGGGGTCACGCCGCAGCCACAGGAAGAAAAAGGCCGCCGATCCGCATGCATTCAGCTGCCGCTGGTCAAACTGGCGGGGGTCTGCGACCAGCGACCTCAACCGCGTCGCGAACTCCGCCCGAACGACCACCGGGTCGGGACCCAGGTTGAACGCACTGTTGACAGACCCATTGGCGAAGGTATTGATAACCGGTGCGGCGTCCACCGCGACAGATCCGGCTGTCGAAACCGACGTGCTGGTTCCGGTTGTGTTGCCTTGCAGCAGCAGTTCGACGAGGACCGCAATTAACGGCTCGGGCGTCAGCGGCGGTTGATTTTGCGGTGCCATGGTTCAAGCTCCCGGCCGGAGACCGAGCGTCTGGAAGTGCGCGGCCGCCTGTTTCCTAAAAAACTCGCGACCCACTTCGAGCCTTTTCAGCAGCGCTCCGCGATCGAAGTGTAGATCGATGTGTCGCGGTGGTTCCACTGGATTGGCGCTTTTGGGCCGACCCGGCAAACTCGGCAACGCCGGGATCTTTTCACCGATTGGCGGCGCCGGCGCGGCGACGGCGAAGCTCACCGCCTGCTGATAGCGCTGCCCACCGGGATCGATCACGACTGCCACCAGCGTGTTTGTGCCGACCGCCAGGTGATCGCGAGTGACGCGAAACTGGATTGTGATGCCGGGAGGCAGCGTCGCTTCGAAGGCATTTCGCTTGGTCGGCGTTAGCCGGCGTCCCGGAAGCACGTTGGCGACGGTCGTCGTCGAGATCAGCCGCCCGTCGGCGGACGAGGCAACCGACTGCCGCACCACCGGCCGCGACGATGTCGCGGTCCTCCCGGCCGCCAGGAGCCGCAGCGACGGCCGAAGTGGGAGAGCGTTCGTCGGCCCTCTTGCCAGCGGGTGCGAGTTGTTCGCCGCTGTGAAACGGACGCTGATCTCACCGGCCGGCCCTGTAACAATCACGCCGTCGGAACGGAGAGAGCGGATCCGGTCTACGCCCGCCGATGCCTGCAGCGCGGGCGAGCGGGCGAGCGGGTCGGCAAGTGCGAGCGATTGCGGCGGCACGAGCTGGCCGTTGAGGAAGATAAGCACTCGCTGCTGCTCGTCGGGCGCAAGTCCCAGATACGACGGCGGCATGCCGCCCAAATTGATCCGCACGTCGACATCGTCGTCGTAGGCGAGTGACTGTACCGGGCTCACGATTGTCACGGTCTTGGGCTCGGTGGTGAACTCGCGGCGAATTCTGTGCAAGCCGGTCGTGGTTCGCGCGCGCGTGGTCGCGCTCGTCCTGCTTGGTTTCCAGCTGGAGTGACGTTTCGAAAGCGTGCGCAAGCGCTGCTGCCGCGGCCTGCAGTGCACTCTCATAGAAGTTGAGTGCCGCGATCGCGTCGCGCAGGATCGCAAACAGTTTGTTGAACGGCAGGTCGATCGTGCCGAGGCCGAAATGCGCGGTGAATTCCAGGACACTGACGTTGAACCCGACCTCGATGCGTGGCTTCGTGCCGCCGAATGCATCGCGGACCCGGTCCTCGATCCGGTCGATTACGAGATCGAGCAGCTGTGGCGCCAAAGGCTGGTGCGGATTGAGCGAGCGGACATCGTCCAAGACGTCGTCGAGCTCTCCGGCCACCGCGCCGATCGCGTCGAACAGGGGATCCAGCACAGGTCCCTGGATCACGTCGTTGATCAGATCCCTGAGCACCCCTTTCACGATTTGCTTGGCCGCTTGCGGCAGGCTGCGATAGAGGCCGTTGTCGGCGAGCAGACTCTTGCCACGGCGGTAGAACTCGCCGGCGATGTTCTGGCGCAACCGCACGCGCAAGGTCTGCTTCGAGAACTGCTCGAGCAACGCGTCGAGGCGCTGCGCGGCGTCCCCAAGTG
Organism: uncultured Alphaproteobacteria bacterium; assembly: GCA_963746885.1. Lineage (GTDB taxonomy): Bacteria > Pseudomonadota > Alphaproteobacteria > ATCC43930 > CGMCC-115725 > DATARH01. Next base: position 462,583 of record CAVVDM010000006.1, on the reverse strand, counting down.
CTCGCTGCGCCTGGTCAATGAGCTGTTGGAGGGCTTGTTCGAGTTGCATGAGATGATCGAACAGCGTCCGGATCGCATCCTCGATATTGCCCACCCATTTGAGTACAGTCTGAATGACCTCTTTGACGAAGTCCTCGATCGCGTTAAGAGCAAACTCTGCCCCCGCCTCTAGCACGCGCTCAACGAAAAGGGCGAACCGGTCGCGCGAGATCGCCAACAGTTCCTGAGTGAGCTCGTCCAGGCTATCCCGGTTCGGGATGAAGAACTGGTCGGCCAGGTTGTCGATCAGGCTCGCCTGCGCGGCGTCCGATGGCGGCAACGTCTCCATGATATCGTAAAGGATGAACCGGAGCCTCCGCCGAGTTTCGTCCGGCAGCGGGCCGAACACCTCGCCGCCGATTCGGAGCGTATCGGCTATCAGCGCCTTGATCTCGGGGTTCGCCCTAAGGTGCATGGCGCGGAATGGATCTTTGCTGCTCTCGATCTGGCTCGCCGCATGCTGGCAAGCGCGCACCATATCGGCCTGCATCGCGGCCATCAGGCCTTCGCCGACCAGGACCAGACTACGCCCGAGCAGCATCGTCATCACGCCCGCTAGCGCCTCGGTGAACGCATCCGGGTCGACCGGGTGCGTATCCCAGGCGAGAACGGTCCCAAATGCGACGCGCTTTGTGAACATCAGCGTGCCGACAATAACCTCGTTGAAATAGAGCTTGACGTTGCCGTCAGGTAGCCGCGTGTTGACTACGGGGACCAGCTCGTTCTGGACCTTAATTGTGAGGAAAGTGTCGAGGGCGCCGAGGAGAGCGATCAGCGTGGCGTGCGGGTCGCGGTCGGCTGCCGCGTTCGGCAGGAACGCCTCGCGGTTTTTCAGCAGCGCCCGAAGCACGTCGGCGAGATTGTTGGCGAGCGTCGGTTGGAAGATGGCCAGATACGTGTCGACCGCCGGCAGCGTCTGGCGCAGCGTCGCAATCACGGCGTCGTCCAGCAGGTAAGCGATGAGATCCCCATAACCAATGCGATGCGAGTTGTTCTCACCAATAACCGCATTGATTTGCTGCTGAAATCGGTGCAGACGGCGGCCGGTCGAGCGGGCCGTCGAACGCAGCCGGCGGCGACGTCACGCGGCCGGCACCGATCGCGAAGGCGTAAGACTGGGCGGTGTTAACCCAACTCGCGATCGCCTTGGTCAAGAGTTGCGTCGTCGCGAACACTATCGCCATGCCGCGCACGACCGCGCCGTTCAACTGCACCGGCAACCCCGCGACCAGATCGGTGGCACGCGCAATTAGCTCGGACCAATACGCGGCATTGTCGGCCGTCGGCTGAAACGGCTCGGACGGCAGCCGCATCAGTGCGGTCGCCAGCGCTCGGCGCTTGGGCAAGAGGCCATCCCACACGCCCGCCGATAGGTTTGGCACATCCTGAGTCATTACGCTTTCCAGGGTGCATAGGCCGGCCTGCAGGAATCGATTAAACAAAAAGCGCTGCGCCTCTTCCAGGATGATCCCAACGCAATGGTTGGCCAGGTTGAGCGCGCCTTGCTGGTCCGACCGCGGCGCGTTTTTGGCGATGAAGTCGCCGATCTCATAGGCGACGCGTAGCGCCGTTGCGGCTGCCGGCGCCAGCGCCTGCGCCACCGAGACGAGTTGCTGCTGGTCATCCGGGAGCAGCCGCACGATGCCGTCGGTCACCGATGTGACGGTGCGATCAACGGCGCGCCCGTAGAAGGTGCGAAAATCACGGATCCCGATATCGAGGCCGCCGCTGAAGCCGACCCCGGCTGCCAGCCCCAAGCCGGCTTCCGCTTGTACATGGAAGCCCGGGTTACGCACCACCTGACCCGTGATAACAACCGAGGCGTATGCCATGGCGGCGGCCGCGACGTGCACCTCGACCTTTCCGCCAACGGTCGCCTGCTCGAGCAGCAAAACCACGAGCTCGATCGGCAAACTCTCGCTGTCCGCGTTCTGACGGATCAACGTAATGAAATCACCGATCGAGATGCCTAGACCGACCTCGATGCCGGCGGCCGCCTGCGCCACCGCCTGCGCGGCGATGGTCAGGCCAAAATCCTTGAACAGGTTGAGCGGGAGCTGGAGCCGCAGGCTCGCTGTTGCTTCGGCGAAAGCGTTGCCGCGCGCGCTCGCGTCGATGAATTTGGACAGACCCGCCTCGGCCGTCGCCAATGCGTTGATTCCAATCGCCACCTCGAAGCCGCGGCGGAGCTGCGCTTCGCCGGTGAAAGTGAGCGATGTCGCGGCCTTGGCGAAAGCCCAATCGTTCTTAGCTTCGGCGCCCGCGCCGAGGAGGGGCTGTGAAATGCTTGCCATTGATAATCCTCAACATTCCGCGACTCCAGGCCCGCGCGAGAAAATTCGATCCTAGCCGGTGCAGTGGTGAGCTAGCGAGCATGGTGTCGCGAACCACTCAGAGGTGGTCTGTAAGGAGAATGGACCTCTCCGAAACGTACTCACTGTTGTGTCTTTCGCCTATGGCCATTATACGTCGGTCCCGTCGGACGGCTCAAGCGGACTCACGGGTGGTGCCCGTTGGGATCAGCCGCGACCGCCATGAATGCGCCGATCAGCTGATCACCGTGGCTGCCGTAAAGGTCCGAAATGGGGCCAGCCCGTGTGAAAACGGTTTGAGATTTTGGCCGTCGGATTCCGTCTTGAGCAAATCTGCTTTAGAATCCCGAAGCTTGGGGCTTCGAAGGTGTGGTGATGCATCGGTTCATCGACGGCGAAGATCGGATGCAACAGACGCTGCTACCGCACAGCCTGGAAGATTATGTCAGCCAGGAGAACTCGGTTCGGGTGATCGAGGTCTTCATCGACGAATTGGACCTTGCCGCCTTGGGTTTTTCGGGGATGACGCCGGCGGCGACGGGCCGGCCGGCCTATCATCCCTCGACGCTGCTGAAGATCTACCTCTACGGCTACCTCAACCGCGTGCAGTCGAGCCGGCGGCTGGAACGGGAAGCGCAACGCAATATCGAGCTGATGTGGCTGACCGGGCGGCTGGCGCCTGACTTCAAGACGATTGCCGACTTCCGCAAGGACAATGGCGCGGCGATCCGGGCGGTGTGCGCATGACAGCGGGTACCTGAGAAACGTTGCCAAGACGCACAACGAGCAGATCGACAAGCGGCTCGACGTGCAACGCGAGAAGCAACCCGAAGCACGGAATCGATACGCCGAGGTGATCTCGCACCAGAACGATCCCGACCGCGCAAAACAGGCCCAACTCCAACGCCCACGGAACCGCTACGCCGAGCTGATCGCCTACCAGAATGACCCCGACCGCAAGAAAGACCTGGCAAAGGAGCTTGAGCGGAACTCGACAGCTAGGACGGGGGCGGTAAGGAGGCGCGCCCTCACAGCGCCCATCCGCCGCAACGGCGGGCCGGAGCCGCCGCGACCGGCCAGGCCGAGCGGAAGGCTGAGGCGGCGGCCAAGGCTGGGCGGGTAAGAACCGCCCCGGCATCCGCCGGCAGCGTCCTCCGCGCGTTCCGAAAACGAGGGCGGGGGCATTGCAACAGGGGGGCGATCGAGACCCGGCGGAGGACCGCGGTTACCGCTCGGTTACAGCGACTCGGGCGAGACCGCACCGAAGCCCGGGGTTTCGGAAAGACCGAGCCTAGCGGGCCGCAAGATCCACGCCCTGGTCGACACCGAAGGACGGCCCATGCGGGTGGTTGTCCACTCTGCCGCGATCCAGGACCACGACGGGGCCGGGCTGGTCCTTGACAATATACGCCGGCGCTCCCCTTGGCTCGAATTGGCATGGGTATCTGATGGAGCAACTCATTCTGCTGCTTGCTATAGGGCTGCAACTCACTGGCCGTCTTGAAGCCACCAGCGTAGGCTGGTCTCGGATATGGGAACGCGCCATCTAGGGTCCCGTAGAGGAAGCGACGCGGTCGTTCATTGAAAAGCGGAAGCCAGTGTTTCACGGACGGTGATCGCGGCCTCCGCGCGGGATAGTTTGAGATACTATGCGAGCCCCAAAACGATTTCAATGTGACGCGGAGTACGCCTTTGCGTGCACCACGATCTCTCTGTGGGAAGGAGTACGCGCATGATTGTACGGATATATACGGGCCAGGACGGCCAGACCCATTTTGAAGACCTTCCTCTGCCGGCTGAGCAGGGCCACAACGTTGCGCTTCAGGCGGGTGCCAATCTCGCGTTCCGGTGCTTCCCTGCGGACTATTTCAGCGATTGGCATACCGCGCCGCGGCGGCAATACATCTTCATACTCGCGGGGCAGATTGAAATTAGGATCGGTGATGGTACGACGCGCCGGTTTGGACCGGGTGATGTGGTCCTAGCTGACGACCTCACAGGCAAGGGCCATACGACGCGCTCGGTGGGAGTTCCGCGGATCAGTGCCACTGTGCCGGTGGCCACCTGACACCTCCCTATCCACGTATGGATACCCATATCGCTTCGGCTAATTTGCTGTGCTGACGGACCGCAGGGCAATCTCGGGATAGGCCAGCAAAGCGCCGGCTACCGCGCCGTCGCTGATTGCGCGCAGCAATGCCAGGAGTGCGCGATTGAGCGGCGTCGCGATGCCATGCCGCTCGCCAGCCGCGACGACGGCCCCGGTCAGTGCCTCGACTTCCAGCCGACGGCCGGCGAGCATGTCGAAATACATCGAGGTCCCCAAGTCGTCGGTGACGCTGAACAAGGCTGCAAGGGTGCGCTGACCATCGCCGCGCTCACCATGGCGCTCCAGCGCCGCCGCCCGGGAGCGGGCCTGATCCATCATTCCGATCGCGCCAGTCAGTACGCCGCCGGCGACTACCGCGATATCCTGCGGGCCGCCGCCATCGTCCAGTCGATGAGCCGCAAGGAAACTGCTGGGACAACGCGCCGATGGAGAGCTTCTTCGGAACGCTGAAAACCGAACGCGTCCACCATCGCGAATATCCCGATCGCGACGCCGCGCGCCGCGACCTGTTCGCCTATATCGAAGGCTGCGACAATCGTCAGCGGATCCACTCCGCCATCGGCTACATCACCCCAGAGCAGGCCGAGGCGGAATCCGCATAAACCGGTGTCCATTTTTCCGGGGGAAGGTCATTATGGGCCTCCCTGCGGGCCGCCATATACCCCGTATTGCCCCTGGCGCATGCCGGTGGCAGGCTGACCTACCCCGGCGCGGCTGGCGATAAGCGAAAGACCGGACGATGACCGAGCTTGATGCTGTTATGCTATTGCGGGCGCCAGGGGCGGCCGCACAGATTTCGCGCCAAGGCGACATCGTCTGGATACCCGGGGGAACCTTCCGCATGGGATCGGACAGGCATTATGCCGAAGAGGCGCCTGTCCACAAGGTCTCGGTCGATGGTTTCTGGATCGATCGCACACCGGTCACCAACCGCGAGTTCCGCAAATTCGTCAACGCGACCGGCTATGTGACCTTCGCCGAGATCGCGCCGGATCCGAAAAATTATCCGGGCGCGTTGCCGCACATGCTCAAGGCGGGTTCACTGGTGTTCAATCCACCTAAGCATGCAGTCGATATGGACGACTGGAGCCAGTGGTGGAATTTCAAGTTCGGGGCGAACTGGAAGCGGCCCTATGGACCGCGCAGTTCGATCGCCGGGCTTAACGACCATCCCGTCGTTCACGTTGCTTACGGGGACGCCTTGGCCTACGCGAAATGGGCCGGCAAGGACCTGCCGACCGAAGCGGAGTGGGAGTTTGCCGCCCGCGGCGGGCTCGACGGCACCGAATTCGCCTGGGGTGAGGAACTCACGCCCGGCGGCAAGCAAATGGCAAACACCTGGCAGGGTGCGTTCCCGCAGGAAAATCGCAAACTCGATGGCTACGAGCGCACCTCGCCCGTTACCGCATTCCCGCCAAACGGCTACGGCCTTTACGACATGATCGGCAACGTGTGGGAATGGACCAGCGATTGGTACTCCCCCAGACACGAGGCCGATGCCGCGAAGGCCTGCTGTATCCCGGAGAACCCCCGCGGCGGTCGCGAGGATTCAAGCTACGACCCCTGCCAACCCGACATCGTGATTCCCCGCAAGGTGCTCAAGGGCGGTTCGCATTTGTGTGCGCCTAATTACTGCCGCCGCTACCGGCCGGCCGCGCGTCATCCGGAGCCGGTTGACACCTCGACGAGCCATGTCGGTTTCCGCTGCGTTGTTCGCCACGCGGGCGCGCCGTGATGAGCGATGCGAGTCCGCCGGCACTGGGCTTTCTGCCCAAGCTGGTTATCGCTATCGCCATCTTGCTGATCGCCGCCGGGGTGCTGTGGCACGGCGTTACGCTAGAGGCTTTGCAGCGCTTCTGGCACGACCTGCTAGACCGGCCGAGCGGACGGATGCGGTTTCGCTTCATTCTACAGCCGATAATGGTCTCGATCGCCGCGGTTCACGATGGTATGAAGGACGCGCGAACTGGCCGCTCCCCGTACTTCTGGACGGTCTTGAGTAAACCACGAGAGCGTGTCGAACGGTTGCGCGAAGGGCTGAACGCCACCGCCCGGATCATCCTTCTCGGGGTCGCGATGGACGTGATTTACCAGGCCATCGAGCTCAAGACGTTCTATCCGGTCGAGGCGCTGTTCATCGCCCTCCTGTTTGCCTTTGTTCCGTACCTGCTGATCCGCGGCCCAGCCGCGCGCATCGCGCGCCGGTGGCGCGGCGGTGCGTCTGCGAGCGAGATCCGGTGAAGACACCGGATCACCCTGTCATGTCCATAACGCAAAAGGAAGATAACCTCATGAGCAGCGAAGACACGAAACATCGTTCACATCTCCCGATGCCCACTCCGGAACGGACCGGCCTCATCACGTATGACGCGAAGGACCCGGACACCAAATTCCCGCCGATCGAGCAGTTGCGCCCGCCCAAGGGCGCGCCCAACGTGCTGATCATCCTGATCGACGACGCCGGGTTCGGCTCCTCGAGCGCCTTCGGCGGCCCGTGCCAGACGCCGAACGCGGAGAAGCTGGCGGCAGGCGGTCTCAAGTACAACCGCTTCCACACCACCGCCCTGTGCTCGCCGACGCGGCAGGCACTGCTGACCGGACGCAACCACCACTCCGCCGGCATGGGCGGCATCACCGAGATCGCCACCGGCGCGCCGGGCTACAGCTCGGTGCTGCCCAATACGATGTCGCCGCTGGCGCGAACGCTGAAGCTCAACGGCTACTCCACGGCGCAGTTCGGCAAATGCCACGAAGTGCCGGTGTGGGAGACCAGCCCGGTCGGACCGTTCGATGCCTGGCCCACGGGCGGCGGCGGCTTCGAATACTTCTACGGCTTCATCGGCGGCGAGGCGAACCAGTGGTACCCGACGCTCTACGAGGGCACCACGCCGGTCGAGCCGAAGAAGACGCCCGAAGAGGGCTACCACTTCATGGCGGACATGACCGACAAGGCGATGGCCTGGGTGTCGCAGCAGAAGGCGCTGGCGCCCGACAAGCCGTTCTTCGTCTACTTCGCCCCCGGCGCGACCCATGCGCCGCACCATGTGCCCAAGGAGTGGGCCGACAAGTACAAGGGCAAGTTCGACCAGGGCTGGGACAAATTGCGCGAAGAGACCATCGCCCGGCAGAAGAAGCTGGGCGTCATTCCGGCGGACTGCCAGCTCACCGCCCGCCACCAGGAGATCCCGGCGTGGGACGACATGCCGGAGGCGCTAAAGCCCGTCCTGCGCCGCCAGATGGAGGTCTATGCGGGCTTCATGGAGTACACCGACCACCATGTCGGCCGCCTGCTCGACGGGCTGCAGAAGCTCAACATCCTCGACGACACGCTGGTCTACTACATCATCGGCGACAACGGCGCGTCGGCCGAGGGCACGTTGAACGGCGCCTACAACGAGATGGCCAACTTCAACGGGCTGGCGGCCCTCGAGACCCCGGAATTCCTGATGGCGCGGTACGACAAGCTCGGCGGGCCGGAATCGTACAACCACTACGCCGTGGGCTGGGCGCATGCGATGAATACCCCGTACCAGTGGACCAAGCAGGTCGCCTCCCACTGGGGCGGCACGCGCAACGGCACCATCGTGCACTGGCCGAGCGGCATCAAGGCAAAGGGCGAGATCCGCTCGCAGTTCCACCACGTCATCGACGTCGCGCCGACAATCCTCGAGGCGGCGGGGCTCCCCGAGCCGATCGTCGGTGAACGGCGTGCAGCAGCACCCCATCGAGGGCGTCAGCATGCTGTACTCGTTCAACGACGCCGGCGCTGCGGAACGGCACGAGACGCAGTACTTCGAAATGTTCGGCAACCGCGGCATCTATCACAAGGGCTGGACCGCGGTGACCAAGCACGGGACGCCCTGGGTGCTGATGGGCCGCAAGACCGTCCCCCTCGACGACGATGTCTGGGAACTCTACGACACCAGCAAGGACTGGAGCCAGGCGAACGATCTATCCAAGCAGATGCCGGAGAAGCTCCACGAACTGCAGCGGCTGTGGCTGATCGAGGCGACACGCTACAACGTGCTGCCGATCGACGACCGGGTCGTCGAAAAGATGAACCCGGACACCGCCGGCCGGCCGGTTCTGATCAAGGGAAACACCCAGCTGCTGTTCGGCGGCATGGGGCGGCTATCGGAGAACTGCGTCCTCAGCATCAAGAACAAGTCCCACTCCGTCACTGCCGAGATCGTGGTGCCGGAGACGGGCGCCGAGGGCGTGATCATCGCCCAGGGCGCCAACATCGGCGGCTGGAGCCTCTACGCGAAGAACGGCAAGCTCAAGTACTGCTACAACGTGGCGGGGGTGAACCACTACTTTGTCGAATCTGCGGCGGCATTGCCGGCCGGCGAGCACCAGGTGCGGATGGAGTTCGCCTATGCCGGCGGCGGCCTCGGCAAGGGTGGACAGGCAACGCTTTTTGTTGACGGCAACAAGGTCGGCGATGGGGCCATCCCGATGACGCAGGCGATGGTCTTCTCTGCCGATGACGGCTGCGACGTCGGCGAGGACAGCGGTGCCCCGGTCTCGCCGGACTACGGCCCGCGCGGCAACGCCTTCAACGGCACCGTCAAGGGCGTGCAGCTCGCGATTGCCGAGGCGGCCGAAAACTCCGATCACCTGGTCTCGCCAGAGGAGGCCATCCGCGTCGCCATGGCCCGGCAGTAAGCGGCTCAGCGGCGGGGACCGCCATGGTTGGATCTGTGATACGAGGCGTTCTATTCCTCGGGATCACCTTGACCTTTTCGATCGCTTCTGCGCCTGGGCGACACGCCCAGGCGCAAGAATCGACCGAGGCCTTGGCGGCCGCCGCGCAGAACCCGATTGCATCGCTGTCCAGCCTGCCATTCCAGAACAACACCTATTTCGGGGCCGGCCCCAATCACGACAAGACCGCCAACGTGCTGAACATTCAGCCGGTGGTGCCGTTCAGCGCCGGCGACTGGAATATCATCAGCCGCACGATCGCGCCTCTGATCTATGTGCCGAGCGTCAACACCGGGTTCGGCGTTGCCAGCCTTGGCGAAGATACCACCGCGGCCAGCGCCGGGCCGCGCGGCATCCCCGAGACGTTCGGGCTCGGCGACATCAACCAGATCTTCTACTTCTCGCCCGCCACTCCGAGCGCATTCATCTGGGGGGTGGGTCCATCGGTCAATCTGCCGACCGCGACCGCCTCTGTCATCGCAAGCTCAGCGTCGGGCCTGCGGCGGTCGGGCTGGTGATGCCCAAACCGTGGGTCATCGGGCTCTTGGCGCGCCAGCTCTTTTCGATCTCCGGGCCGAACGAGCGCACCGACGTCAACCAGACCTTGCTGCAGCCCTTTGTCAACTACAACCTGCCGGGTGGCTGGTATTTGTCGAGTTCGCCGGTCATCACCGCCAATTGGAGCGCCGCCTCGTCGCAGCGCCGGATCGTTCCGGTCGGCGGCGGCGGCAAGATCTTCAAGATCGGCGGGCAACCGATCAATGCCTCCCTCCAAGCCTTCAACTATGTCGAACGGCCCCGCGCCGGTCCCAACTGGGCTGTGCGCTTCCAGGTGCAGCTCCTGTTCCCGCGCTGATTCACGGAAAGATAACCCGCATGGCAGACCCACACACCGGTCCGAGCGCGGATCGGTTCGAAGTCAGGGTAACGGCAGACACGCATTTCGGCTGGCTGCGCACCCGGATGAGCGTCGAACGCACGCTGATGTCGTACCTGCGCACAGCGGTCTCGTTGATTGGCTTCGGCTTCACGATCGTGCAGTTTTTCAATCATCTGCCGAACATGCCCGGGAGCAAGCCTAGCGTTTTTCCGGAGGCGCCGTATTACCTGGGGCTTGGGCTGATTTTCTGCGGCATCCTGGCGCTTGTCGTATCAATTTGGCAGTACCACTGGACGCTTCGTTACTTGTGGAGCGGAAGTTTCGCGGCGGTCGCAGGAGTGACCAAGGAGGGAAAGCAAACGCCGCTTTACGCGGTCGCAATCGTCCTCCTGCTCGTCGGTCTTTTGGCGTTTTTTGCCGTGCTATTCCGCCTGGTGTAAGCGGTAAGTGGAGGAAACACCAAGACGTAGCGCTAAAATCGTGAAGTCAAGCAAAGGAGATCGATATGCCTCAAACAAAGAAGCCGAACATCCTCATCCTGTGGGGTGACGACATCGGTATCTGGAATATCAGCCACTTTAGTCGCGGCATGATGGGCTACCGGACTCCCAACATCGACCGAGTGGCCGAAGAAGGAGTAACCTTCACCGATTACTACGCCCAGCAGAGCTGCACCGCCGGCCGGGCCTGCTTCATCACCGGCCAGAACCCGATCCGCACCGGCCTGACCAAGGTCGGCATGCCCGGCGCTACGGTCGGCCTGCAAAAGGAAGACCCGACCATTGCCGAAATGCTGAAGCCGCTCGGCTACGCCACCGGCCAGTTCGGCAAGAACCATCTCGGCGACCGCGACGAATACCTGCCGACCGTGCACGGCTTCGACGAATTCTTCGGCAATCTCTATCATCTCAACGCCGAGGAGGAACCCGAACTGCCTGACTATCCCAAGGACCCGGAATTCAGAAAGAAGTTCGGTCCCCGCGGCGTGCTCCATTGTGTCGCCGACGGCAAGGGCGGGCAGACGATCACCGACACCGGCCCGCTGACAAAGAAGCGCATGGAGACCATCGACGAGGAGATCACCGAGCAGGCCCTCGCCTGGATGGAAAAGCAGGCCAAGGCGGATCAGCCGTTCTTCCTGTGGTACAACTCGACGGCCATGCACTTTCGGACCCACGTTGCGGAAAAAAATCTCGGCAAGAGCGGCCAGGACCCTTATAGCGATCGGATGGTCGTGCATGACGAGCAGATCGGCATGATGCTCGACAAGCTCGACGAATTGGGCATCGCCGACAACACGATCGTCATGTATTCCACCGACAACGGACCGGAGAACGACACTTGGCCCGACGGCGCCAGTACTCCGTTCCGCGGGCAGAAGGACACCAACTGGGAAGGCGGCTGGCGCGTGCCGTGCTTCATCCGATGGCCGGGCAAGATCAAGGCCGGGTCAGCCCTCAACGGCATCGTCTCGCACATCGACATGTTTCCGACGTTATTGGCGATCGCCGGCAACCCGGACGTGAAAGAGCAGCTCCTCAACGGCTGCACGGTGGGCGGCCAGAATTATCACGTGCATCTCGACGGCTTCAACCAAGTCCCGTACATGACAGGAGAAGTGGCGGAGAGTCCAAGAAACGCCGTCATCTATTTCAGCGATGACGGCGATGTTATCGCGGTGCGAATCGGCGATTGGAAGCTCCATTTGGCGGTGCAACGCGCCGACACGATGAAACTGTGGGCGGAGCCGTTCGTGAAGCTTCGAGTGCCGTTAATAATGAGCTTGCGTCGCGATCCATTCGAGCGGGCCGAGTTCAACTCGAACACCTACATGGACTGGATGGTCGATCATGTTCCCCAGATGTACCAGATGCAGGCGCTGATCGCCGGGGAGATTGCGGATTTTGCCAAGTTCCCGCCACGGCAGAAACCCGCCTCGTTCAACCTGGATGCGGTGCTGGCCCAGGTCGCGAGTCACGGCCATAGCTGATCGCCACAGGGTCTTGCAGGCATACAAGCGGACGCGTGGGGCCACAAGCCCCACGCGTCCGGGTCTCACCAAGAAGGGCATCGGCGGCCCGGTTGCGATTGGCAATGAACGATCTGCCGGCGGCCTCGGGTGATTTCCGAAGCCGATCGGCGGATCGATCGGAGAGCGTTCAAGGTGACGAGGGTGACTGCAACAGGAATACGCCATGAGATCCCTGCTCGCCATAACTGCGGTGCTGGAGACTGCGACCGGGGTTGCATTGCTGGCAATGCCGGCGTTGCTGGTGTCGATCCTGCTTCGCGCGCCGCTCGATCTTCCGGCGGGCGCCGTCGTTGGTCGGGTGGGCGGGGCGGCGTTGGTGGCACTCGGCTTTGTTTGTTGGCGCGCGCGCCAAGACGAACACAGCCAAAGCGCGATCGGCGTCGTCATCGCCCTGTCGTTCTACAACGTCGCCGCTGTCGCAATCCTCGCCTATGCGTGGCTCGGCGAGGGTTTGGGCGGCATCGTTCTCTGGATGGCCGTGTTCGCACACGCCGCGCTGGCAACATGGTGCATCGCGTGCCTTCGGCCTACCCCAACCTCGCGGTAATTCACGATGTCACCACGACAAGAAGATGCTGCTAAATCATCTGACGTGACCGCGGAAGTTCAGGACTTCTACGACCGTTATCCTTATCCCCCGCCGATCAAGAGCCTCGACAACTATCGGCGGGCCTGGCAGGACCGGAAACGCCGCCGCGCGGATTATCACCTGTTTTGGCCTGCCCGACCTTACCGGGAAGACCACTCCATCCTCGTTGCCGGCTGTGGCACCTCGCAGGCGGCGAAGCACGCCTTGCGTTGGCCGAAAGCCCAGGTTACCGGCATCGACTTCAGCGCCACCAGCGTGCGCTGCACCGAGGAACTCAAGCGAAAATACAATCTGAAAAACCTCCGGGTCCACCAACTGCCGATCGAGCGGATCGGCGACCTGGAGATGAGCTTCGATCAGGTCGTGTGCACCGGGGTTCTGCATCATCTCGCGGACCCTGATGCGGGGCTTAGAGTTTTGCGCCGCGTGCTCCGGCCCGATGGAGCGATGCACCTGATGGTGTATGCGCCGTACGGCCGGACCGGCGTCTACATGCTGCAAGACTTCTGCAGGCGGCTCGGTATTTCTGCCACCGGCCAGGAAATTCCCGCTCTCGTCAGGGCGCTTACGGCATTGCCCCAAGGACATCCGCTGGAAACCCTGCTGCGCGAGGCCCCGGACTTTCGGCAGGAGGCGGCACTTGCTGATGCTCTCCTGCACCCGCAGGACCGCGCGTATTCAGTCCCGCAATTATTCGACTTTATCGAGAGGGGAGGGCTGAGATTTGGTCGATGGGTCAGACAAGCACCCTACAACCCTCACTGTGGCGTCCTAGCGAGCATCCCGCAGGCTAACCGGATGGTACAGCTTTCCTTGGCAGAGCAGTATGCCGCTATCGAGTTGTTTCGCGGGACGATGGTCCGCCACAGCATGGTCACTTACCGAAACGATAATCCTGACGGTGCGCGTCAGGTCAGTTTTACCGGCGACGCTTGGCTTGGCTTTGTGCCCATTCGAATGTCGGAGACGATCTGTGTTCAAGAACGGTTGCCCCGTGGGGCCGCAGCCGTTCTAATCAATCAGAGCCACACCTACACGGATCTATTTATGCTCATTAATCCGACAGAAAAGAGCTTGTTTGATGTTATTGACGGAAGCATGAGTATTGGTGAAATAATAGCAGTTAGGTCGCCAACCTCACACCAATATTCGCAACTCGACTTAGCGCGTAGCTTCTTTGAACGGCTTTGGCTGCATGATCAGGTGGTGTTCGACACTCACGGCAAACTCAGGGCAAATTCCGGCCCCGTGGGAGCGGAGTGAAATGCGATGAAAGAGTGGCTGACCGTCGTTACGGAATACGCCGTAGTTGCAATCGACGCGCTGGCGCTGGCGATTATCGTTGCCGGCACCATTGAGACCTTCATCGACGGCTTGCGTCTGATGCTTTCCTCGCGGTCGGGGTACGAGCAGCGCGATATTTGGCTGCGTTACGCGCGCTGGCTGGTCGCCGGCCTGACCTTCCAACTCGCGGCCGATATTATCGAGACGTCTATCACCAATGACTGGGATGCCGTTGGCCGGATCGCCGCGGTCGCCGTGATCCGGACGTTTCTCAACTATTTCCTGGAGAGCGATCTGAAGGAGATCCGTGAGCAGCAGCGCGTAACCCCAGAGTGAGTCGATGCAGACCAAAAATTTCGAACCACGCTGGCCCGTCGCGTTCGCGATCCTCGCCGTGATTTTTCTGCTGGCGATGCTGCCGGATCGGATCAGGCTGCTCCCGACGTGGGTTGCGTACGTCGCCGGGTTCGGCGTGCTCATACCGATCGACGCCGTCGGACTGACGGCCGCAAAAGCGCGGTGGCTGCGGATCGAGCGCGCGATCACGCTCTCGTTCTGCATGGTTGCGGGGGCCGTCACTCTCGGCAACCTAGACTACATGTCCGCCTGAGTACGGGGCGACCCGTCTCACAGTATGCAGGTACCGAGGGTTGCGCCGGGTAGGCCGGTGCCGGGCCTCATGCATCGGGAGACGGGTCATGGCGGATCGTATCAGCTACGTCGGGCTTGATGTTCACAAGGATAGCCTTGTTGTCGCGGTGGCCTCGGGTGGCCTCGGGTGGCCTGCGGGGCGAGGTGCGGGAGTATGGCCGGATCGGGAACACAGCGACGGCGCTGGACCGATTGCTGCGCAAGCTCGGCGGCGACGGTATGACCCTGCGGTTTTGCTACGAAGCGGGGCCGTGCGGTTATGGCATTCACCGTCGACTGTTGGCCCAGGGACACGAATGCATCGTGGTCGCTCCCTCGCTGATCCCGAAGCGAGCGGGCGACCGGGTCAAGACCGACCGGCGGGATGCTGCCAGCCTGGCCAGGCTGCAGCGGGCGGGCGAACTGACTGCGGTGTGGGTTCCCGATGCCCGGCACGAGGCGATGCGCGACCTGGTGCGGGCGCGGCTCGACGCGGTGCATAGTCTGCGCCGGGCGCGCCAGCAACTGTCCGGCTTTCTGTTGCGCCAGGGGTGCCACTATGGCCGGCCGGCCTGGACCAAGCTGCATCGCCGCTGGCTCGCCGGTCTCAAGTTCGAGCAGGCGGTGCATCACCTCGTGATCGAGGATTACATTCAGGCGGTCGAAGCCGCCGAGACGCGGCGCGATCGGCTGACGGCTCAGATCGAGGCGATGCTGCCGGACTGGAATCTGGCTCCCGTCGTGGCGGCGCTGCAGACAATGCGCGGCATGGCGCTGGTCAACGCGGCGACGCTGATTGCCGAACTGGGCGATCTCTCGCGCTTCGCCGATCCGCGTCAGCTGATGGCCTATCTCGGGCTGGTGCCGTCCGAACATTCGAGCGGCGCGGGCGTCAGACGCGGCGGCATCACCAAAGCCGGCAACGGGGCGGCCCGCCGGCTGTTGATCGAGGCGGCCTGGAGCTACCGCTTCCCGGCCCGGCTCAGCCGCGAGTTGCTGCTGCGGCAGGAGAACCAGCCGAGACCGATCCGCGACATCGCCTGGAAGGGGCAAGTCCGGCTGTGCGCGCGCTATCGCAAGCTCGCCCGGACCGGCAAGCCGGCCAATGTCGTCACCACCGCGATCGCCCGCGAGTTGTCGGGTTTCGTCTGGGCCATCGCCCGGCAGGTGACGGTGACGGCGGGCTGATCAGAAAAAGCGCGTGATCGCATCCACAGGAGGCGCCAGCGAACCATCCAACACCCTCCTTCCGGGCAAGGCTGGGGGCACGGTCGCGGTCAGGAGAACCCTCGCGTGCACTATCTGCCGGATCGTCGATCCGACGCAGGTCCCTAGACCGAGGCAGCTCTGCGACGCATCAACGGTCATGCGGTTCCGACCCGCGCATCAGAGTATGATCAACCGTCGTTTCGACGACCGCGCCTCCTGCCCTGCCCGGAAGAGCCTGGAACAAACGCTTGAAAGAAAGCCACCAATTCGCTTGCCTGCTACTTGGAAAGGCGGACATGAGACGCGCACCGACTCAGACGGAAGGTACAGGCAGTCGGGCGAGTTTTCCGAGGATGTCGCGTGCGGGCTTGGTCCAGACGAAGGGCTTTGGATTGCCGTTGTGCTCGTCGAGGTAGCGGTTGATTGCGGCTTGAAGGTCGACGATGGAGCGGAAGACGCCGCGCCGCAGGCGCTTTCGGGTCAGGGCCGAGAAGAAATTCTCGACGGCGTTGAGCCAGGAGCCCGAGGTCGGGGTGAAGTGGAAGGTCCAGCGCGGATGGCGGATGAGCCAAGCTTGGACCTTGGGGTGCTTGTGGGTCGCATAATTGTCGAGGATGGCGTGGATCAACTTGCCGGCGGGGACCGCGCGCTCGACAGCATTGAGGAAGCGAATGAACTCTTGATGGGTGTACTTCTGCATGCAGTGACCGAGCACCACACCGTCGAGCACGTTGAAGGCGGCGAACAGGGTGGTCGTGCCGTGGCGCTTATAATCGTGCGTCATGGTCCCGCACTTGCCGGGTTTGAGCGGCAGGCCCGGCTGGGTTCGGTCGAGGGCCTGGATCTGGGACTTCTCGGGGTCGATAGACAGCACGACGGCGTGGGCCGGCGGGTGCATGTAGAGGCCGACGATGTCCTCGACCTTCTCGGCGAAGGCAGGGTCCTTCGAGCGCTTGAAGGTTCGCAAACGGTGGGGTTGCAGCCGGTGCGCCTCCCAGATGCGCTGGATTGTCCGCAACGAGAGGCCCACGGCGGCGGCCATCGCGCGTCCAGTCCAATGGGTCGTCTCTCCCGGCGGATCGGCGCTGGTAAGTGCCAGCACCTTGGCGACTGTCGTTATCGGCACGGGCGCCGTGCCCGGAGGCCGGGTCTTGTCGTGCAGGGGCCCGTCCACGCCTTCCTCGGCGAAGTGCCGCTGCCAGCGCCAAACCGCCGGGCGACTTACGCTGGCGCGACGCGCCACTTCGAGAACGGGCAGCCGATCGGCCGAGTGCAGCACAATGCGGGCACGCTGTACGTGCTTGAGCGGCCGGCTTCGATCCCCAACAAGCGCGGCCAGGCGCGCGCGTTCCTCGGCGGTGACGATCACAGAAACGGTCTGAGTCCACAATGGGACGATCCGTGGAAAGCCGAGTTCGTTCCCGAGTGGAGAAACGATCATATGCCATGACCGCCTTTGCGATCTTCCGCACAGATGCCGGATGCCGGTGCCGCAGCAGAGGCTCTATCAGTCGCGAAGACGAGGATGACCAGTGGTCAGAGCCGGTGATTTACTTGAGCAGAGGCAGAGAGACCGTCGGGTCGCCGATGATCACTGTGGTATGCCGGTCCATCGCCGCTTGTCGAAAAGATCGCCGCGCCGGTATGCCCGCTCGACCTTGTTCTCGACGGTGTGGGCGAGTGCCATCTCGACAACCTCGCGCGGGTACGCGGTGCGCTCGGCCGCCCAATCCGAGAACGTCGACCGGAAACCGTGCGCCGTCAAATCGGCACGCTTCATGCGGCGCGGCAGCATCAACATGACCATGTTGGACAGCGGCAATGCCCGCCGCGGGCCGGGAAATACTGGCGCGGCGGGGTCCGGCTCGCCATCGCGCGTCAGTGCTAATTGGATGGCACCTTACCGAGTGGACGCACCTTACCGAGCACCGCGTGCGCGGCCTCGGATATCGGCACGCGATGCCCGCGTTCCGCCTTCATCCGCGCGGCGGGCACCGTCCAAACCTTGACGTCGATATCGAGCTCGCCGGTCCGGGTGGATCGCGGGTCGCGAGGCGACGACTCTGCCGAACGCTGATGGGGTCCCGGTGTTGGCCCTGCTTGCAGGGTAGGATCGGGTACGAGATGCCCCGCAGACCCGGAGCACCATTACCCGACCAACGTGATGTCCTCATTTTGCCGGCCCCGAGAAGCAGCAATTTTCCGCCGGCTGCTTCCCCCCTGCTTCCCCAGAAACCAGAAGGGCTTAGCCGTTTCCATCTAAGCCCTTGATATAATTGGTGGAGCCAATGAGGATCGAACTCATGACCTCTACAATGCCATTTTCGGCCGCAGCTTAGAAGCGGCGGAGATGGACTAATATTCCCAACCACTTACGCTCCCGCCGCTCTATCCTTCGGCCTCCGTTTGGGCCTCGGTTGCGCCTCGTCACGGGTGCAACGTGGCAACATCTGGCAACAGTAGCGAGCCCCTGTGGCTCAGCGTTTGACCGATTTGCTCAATGCAACCTCGGAACTCAGAGCTCAGAGGTCGAGAGCCCAACTCTTAGAAAATTGGCGCCATCTTTTTGTAAAACGCGCAATATATTTCGAGCGGCGGCAGTAATTTAAGGTATGTGCTGTCCAGCAAACGCATGTGATCTTATGTCTGGGCTCCCCAATCGGCTCGAAATGGCCTGCTGGCCCGCAAGCGTATAATAAATCATAGCGGCGAAAAATGCGGTTGGGTTATTTTTCTTAAGCTTACCTGCCTTGTTTATAATTTCATCGATGCGTTTGTGGATATCTCTTTGAGCTTCGATCCGTTTAACATCGACCGCAACTTCAATGAGCCCCGTTGTCGGGTATGCGCAGTCAATCTCGAACTCCTCGCCGGCAACCTCGAACTTACGCTTTCGGAACGTACGGCCAGTTACATCGCAGAAAGTCGTTGTAACAATCGTCTCCCAGCTTCCCTTATATTTTCGGATTTCCTTGTCAACAAAAGCGTAGCGATCAAGTGCTAAGATGGCGTCGACAGAAATTCTAGCGGGCAGCAAGGGTCTAAGGTATTTTGCTATAGCCACTGCCTGATGTTTAGTTAAACGTGGAAAATATGTGTCGACGTTTATGTCAAGGTCGCGGCTAATTGCGCGGGTCGCTACATTGCAGTAGTAGAGAGATCGGTTTGAGCAAAAGGGGGTGGTTGAGCAAGACACGGCTTAACCGTTCAATATTATAGGGCGCGAACTCTATAAAATCGTGCAAGCTTGCAGCCTCAAAAGCGAGCTGCAGTTGCTCGGACACCACCCTTCGGCGCTCTGCGGTCGCCGGCTCCACCAGGGCCAGATAATCTGGATGGGTGCCGTAGATCGGTGCGCCGGTCCCGTCACGTTGGCCCTCTACCTTACGCTGCATGTGCCCTCCGTTCCCTCTCGTGCAGGTCTCGATATTTTGGGTCATCGCCTAGCCAAATCAAGGCAGACTGGCGCGGTCGCTTTGGAGCGACTTGAGCCGGCGAAGCTGATAGGGTTCTCTCACCTAAAACTCGGTTCGGCGGTTTTGGCTATGGTGTTGGAAGATATCGGGCTCTTATGTCCGTGATGTCAAGATCAGGGCAAGTGTCTGCGACCTGTTTTTCAGGTGATACTTGGTTATATCAGTGCCCAATGCGGACGGCAGGAAGCATGGACGACGGTTGATCTGGCTCTTATCCGCGGGTTGGTACCGCATGACCAAGGTTCGTCGCGGGGCTTCCTCTGTCTAACGAACGTGCGTCGGCTGTGGAGCCTGCTCCAACCCGGATCGAGGGTTCCCCAACCTCCTCATCCTGCCGTCCGCACTGGGCGCCGAAGATAGTCCTCAATGTCGCCGCGTCACCTCCTTGCTAGCCAAGCCCTTTTTGCAGCGTCGCTGTCAGGCGAATTTCGGCTCCACCATACGGGCAATCGCCCAGATGAAGCCGACCAGTTCACGCGCGATTGCCACGACCACCTTGGGTGTCGGCTTGCCGGCGGCGACCAGCTTGCGATACCGCGCTGAAAGTCTCACCTGCGCCTTCCAGGCCACGTTGCGGATCGGCTCAGGTAAACCCACGAGCCGGTCGCGAATGATCTGTGTCACGCGGGCCGGAAAGCGGTAGGTCCAGGCCGCTTCGACCAGGCAGGTCCGTGCCAACGCATTGCCGGTCTTGGTGATGGCGCCGCGCCGGATCGTGGCGCCGCTCGAATGCTCCGAGGGGTTCAGCCCGAGATAGGCCATCAACTGGCGTGGGTTGTCGAACCGGCTGAAACAGCCGACCTCGGCAACGATCACCGAAGCGACGATCAGCGAGACGCCGCGCAACGCCTGGATCGCCTGCACCACGGGCGCGAGAGACCATTGCGGCACCAGCCCGATGATCGCTCCCTTCAGCCGGTCGCACAGCGCCTCGGCCCGCTCGATCCGTTGCAACATCTCCTCGTGCGCCAAATGCTGCGCCGGATGGGCAAAGACCAGTTCGCCCAGCCAGCGCCGATGCATCTTGGTCCAATGTCCGTACGGCGAGACCAGGCCGTGGCGCAGCAGGAAGCTCAACAGCTGTTGGCGCGCCTTGCGCAGATCGCGCATCGCTTGCGCCCGCAGCCGCACCAGATCGCGCATCGCTTCGTGCGCCTCATCTGGCACCCACACCGCCGTCAGTTGGCCGGCGCGCAACGTCTGGGCCAGCATCATCGCGTCGCGCCGATCGGTCTTCACCTTGTCGCCGACCTTGCGCGGGATCAGCGCCGGCGCCACCACATCGCAACGGTGTCCCAGCCGCGTCAGTTGACGCTGCACGCCATACCCGCACGGCCCTGCCTCATAGCAGAAATGCAGCTGCTGCCCATCTTTCGTCAGCTTCTTGCATAAGCCGCGGATCGTGTCCGGCGTGTTGGTGATCGTGCCGTAGAAGCGTACCTCTGCGCCCGCGGCCGCTTCCACCATCGCCACAGAGATCGTCTTCTTGTGTACGTCCAAGCCGACGAAAAGCGTAACATCCGTCATGGTCCGCCTCGTTCAGTGCCTGGGGATAGGCTCCGTCGCCGGAGCAACCCCCGTAGCGTTGCAAAACGCCTTACTCGACACTTCGAGGCGGGCCGCCTCAACCGGCGATCGCCTCAACGGACATCTGGTCTAAAAATTGAAGATTTCTTAAACCAATGCGGTTCGCTCAAAAGCTCCTTGCCGGAATACCTTCAACCGAAGCTCGATAAGGTATTTCGTGATTTAGGACAGAGGGCAATACCGACGATAGCGCGAGACGCCTCCCTTTCATCGCTTGCAGAACAAGCGGTTAAGCGACTTCGGACGTTCCACGCTCTAACGCTGGGAGACAGCCGTCATCTAGATGATATCCCCGATAATTCCGTTCATCTCGTGGTAACGTCACCCCCTTATTGGACGCTAAAACAATATAATCCCTCTAAGGACCAGCTTGGTGCCGTAGAAGATTATGACTGTTTTTTGAACGAGTTAGATCACGTGTGGCGGCGTCTTTATCGTCTTCTTGTGCCGGGAGGTCGCCTTGCCATTGTCGTCGGAGATGTCTGTTTGTCACGACGAAAGCATGGGAAACACGTCGTATACCCCCTGCACGCCAGCATTCAAGAGAGATGTCGGAAGATAAGATTCGACAATTTAGCTCCGATTTTTTGGTATAAAATATCGAATGCCGTCAGGGAGGTCGATGGACCCTCTGGCTTCCTTGGGAAGCCATATGAACCCAATGCAATAATAAAACACCTTCCTACAGTGCATAAATTAATTGAGCGTAATGTATAGTCAAAACATGGACACCCGATCTAATCAGTTCTAATTCAACGAGCTATATGACGAAACTGACGAGAGCGATCTTTATTTTTGGGATGCGGCGAATTTTTTAAAATCCTGCCATAACCGGGGTGACGATACTCGCTAAACCAAGCCTTGTCGGAGACCCCCTCCCCACTGCTACCCTCCAAAAAAATTTGGAGAAAAAAATTGGATGCGAGGTACTAGTTCTCGGATTATTTCGTCCGAGCGTGCAACGTGCCAAGATCCCAACGACCTGTCATCAGGGTCGTCCCTTACCGAGAGGAATGGGACCCCGACGACCCCGACCTCATTGAGCGTGTATCGCCCGCGTTCCCGGCGTTGCTGCGGTTGGTGCTGCTCTTTCCGGAGGCTAAACGCGTTATTAGAGGCGGTGGTAGCCGCGATCTAATCCGCGCGTTGCTAGTGGGTGTTTACGCTTGCCGCTCATCGGCTAACGCCGGCCTTCTGCGCGAGGCTCATGGACGGCTGCAATATATTTTCACACTGTCGCGCAGCCCTCAAATCGCCCAACTCCGGCACGAGACGAACGAGAAGCATGCCTTAGGTCAGCTCGAAGCGTTGCTCCTCCTCGGTTACTGCACGCGGCTAGGTGTACCCCAAATCAGCCAAGCCCTATTGAGACCATTCGCGAACCAACTCGTACCACGAAGCGCATTAGATCACCCGCTCGGTCCGACCCAGATCGAGGAAGGGTTCGACAAGTGCATTGACGGGACCCGCAATCGGGTCAGTCGGATGCGGCCGAAGCTCGCCGGCAGCGGAGAGGTGAATTTAGAGGCGCTCGCCATGGCCGCCATCGCGAAGGTGGACGTTTTCTTGCGTAGAACAACAAATCGTCCACGGGGCCTGCGGCGTCTCTCCTAATGCGGTAGACGTTTCCTTAGGGAAAACAAGCTTCCGTCCATCGACCGCCGACAAAAAATCTAAATAATAGACACACATGGTGAAGCGAATTTCGCTTCTGCATGCAGCGCCGTGTCTATGTCATGGGTGGTTATTCTTTATTTAACTGCGCATGCGAAATGGGATAGGAGGAAAGTTATGCCGTTGCCGAATGCACAAGCTTCCGTTATGGGGGATATGTTGACACAGGAGCATATATACCCAGACAGTATTTGGGTTACCTTCAAATATAACGTAGCGCCCTTGGCGTCGGTCGCGACCTTCACCAGCTTGCTCCGAGCCAGCGGGTTTACCCAGCCTAGTAGAAAACGTCTCCGGGCCGTAACTCCACGCATCCGGCGTTTGCTCGTCCGGTTTATGTCGGGGCCAGCTTTAACGTCAGGGCGCGGACTGCGAGCTTCACCGCGCAGTTCAGCCCGCTCGCCGACCTCCGCGGCGATACTTTGGACTATCGCGGAGAGAGGAGCCGCCCATACCGCAACGGGAGCGCCAGCAGCCGCATTGCCAATAACTGGTTGCACCGCGATCAGGTTGACGCCAACACCCGCCCGCGAGTGCTCGACCACCTGTGGGAACGGATCACCATCATCGAGCCCCAAATCGAGGAGATCGCGACCCGCCTCGTGACCGAGGGGCCGTTCAGCGGTTACGCCCCGTTGCTTGCGATGAAGTTGTCCTCGGTCGAGCTGTGCACCGATCTCGCCACGACTTGTTCCCATTATCGGTTGCGGCGGTTGGCCCCGCGGTTCCGCGAACGGTTCAATCGGATTGTGGCCGTGAAGTACGGTGCCACGGCGAACGGCTATGCCGAACTGACCCACGACGCAAACATGCTCCGTGGATACCGCGCCGTCGGACAGTGCATGAAAGCCTACGAGAAGACGGGCGAACGGTTGCGGTTAGAGTTCAGCGCCACCGGCATAGGGTTGCGAACGCTCTTGGCGGTGAACGCCAGAGAGCGGGAGGCGATCTGCGCGGATACGGGCTATCCCTGCCCCGATGATCCGCGAGAGTTTCGCGGTGAAGACCAGTTTGTCGCTTTGATCGACCGGCTCGTCACTCGCGTCTTGCCGGAGTTCAACGCGATCCGTGGCGATGCGCCGGAGCCGGGAGACCACGGGTCGGTTTTCGAGTTGATGGCAGGGACGGCCGCCGTTCTGAGCCGGCACACGCCCGCCGAGTTGGAACGGGCCTACCGGGTGCTGATCCTCGAAGGTCGGCTGACTTCGCGGACGCTCGTCCTGCCCGCGTTGCTGCGGCTGCAACATGCGGGCGTGCTGCATCGCTCGTCGCCAGGGATCTATGTCGCCGCGGATCGCTATCGGCGCGCGCTGCGGAGCTTACGGGCGCTCGATGGCCGGTGGCAGCAGCTTATGCGCGGGGTCGGGGAATGATGATCAGCGAGTTTGCCACGCCCGCCCCACCGCGTGCGACACCCCCGGGGTCGGGAAATGTCCCGCCCGACCGAAAGGGCATCATTCGTCACGGAACGGGTCCGCTTCGGCCGATACCGGTGAAGCCGAGGCCGCAATCGACCCTCGGCAAACGTTTGCCGAACAGCGGAGCTGGGCTCAGCAGCAAGGCTGACCCGCATATCAGAGCCGATGACGACATTCTGGCGGTCGAGGACGTGGCGAGCATTCTCCGATGCACGGTCGATACCGCGCGCCGCATCCCGCGCGACCAGCTCCCCGCCTATCCGGGTCCGGGTCGGCACCGGCTCTACCTGCGGAATGACGTGATGGCCTATGTGCGGTCGCTGTGCCGGCCCACCCTAAACGCGGAGCTTTTGATCAATGGGGCCATCGCGAAGGTGCTAGGGTCGCCAGCGGATAGAGCGCGGGAGCGTCAACGACGGAGAACGTCATGACGACTTCGCGAAAGAAAGTAGACAACTCACCCTCCGGCCACACGTCCGGGACGGCGTTCCCACCGGAAGGTGGTGTCTCGACGTTCCGGCCAAACTAGCCGGACGGCGGAAGCGGATGTTATTTGACAGTCGAAGACAGGCTGAGGAAACAGACGGCCCGCGAAGTCAATCGCAGGGTGTCGATAGCGGGTTTCCCCGCGTCACAGCCAGCGGCCGGTACGCTCGCTCTCAAAGAACTCTCCGGCCTGTGGCTTGATAAGCAACGCCTCCGGGTCGAGGCGGGCAACAAGAAGGCGAGCAGCTTGGACGCGGACCTTTACCGGCTCAAGCCCTTGCTCACCTACTTCGGTGACGTGCCAGTATCGGAAATCGACGAGACGCGAGTGCTGGAATATCAGGCGCACCGCCGCCGGCTACAGCGGCGTCCCGCCACAATCAACAGCGAGATCGGGACGCTAAAGCACATTCTCAAGGAAGGAAGAAAGCGGGGCGCGATCCCGAGCGTGCCGGAAGTCGAGCGCATCCGGCAAACTCCCCGAAACGTGGAAATCCCGATCGAGGCCTGAGATGGTGCGACTAATCGAGGCGGCCGTTCCCCGACTGCGCGGGTTGCTCGCATTCTTAGCTGAGACGGGGTGCCGCCGGGGTGAGGCTCTGAACCTCACCTGGGCGGCCATCGATGAGGCGAACGGCTTCGCCCGCATCGAACCGCGAGACGGCTGGACCCCGAAAACCGCGTCGTCACATCGTCGGGTTCCGCTCAGCGAGGGGTTGCTAGCAGCGTTGCGGACCCAACCTCGCGCACCCAAGGTACCGTCTTTCCGGGGCGCAGGCTCGACAAGCCAATGACGGACTTCAAGCGAGCGCTCGCGTCCGCCGTGAAGGCCGCCGGCTTGGAACGGAACGGGAAGCCCATGCGGATCACCCCCCATGTGCTTCGGAAGGCGAACGCGAGCTGGTTGGCTGCTCGCCGCGTCCACCCTCGAATAGTCCAATCCCTTTTGGGACATTCGGCGGGATCGCGGATGACCGACCAGCACTATGTTCAGACAACCGACGAGACTTTGCGAGACGCGGCAATCAACCTGCCGCTCTGGTCGGAGAACGCGCCGGAAAATCTGGCAACATCCGGCAACACGTAACGCAAAGGGCTTAGCCGTTTCCAGCTAAGCCCTTGCTATACTTGGTGGAGCCAACTGGGATCGAACTCGTGACCTCTACAATGCCATTGTAGCGCTCTCCCAGCTGAGCTATGGCCCCCGCGCAACTGCCGCTACGCCTGGCTGCGGAACTTAGGAATGACCGGCCGCCGCAGCAAGCGGAAAATCGCCGCGACCCGAACCCGGTGCGGCTGCCGCTCAGGGCTCGTCCTCCTCGACGTTGTCGATGACCTCGGCCATGTCGTCCTCGTCCTCGCCGAGTTCGGAGGCGTCCTCGATCAGCTCCTCGTCCTCCTCCTCGCCCTCCTCGAGCGGCACGCCCTCCTCTTCCTCCTCGGCGGCTTCGAGCGTCCTCGGTTTCGATGTCGGCGTCGACGCCCTCGGCGCCGACCGGCGCCAGCTCCTTCTCGACCGGCGCCGCGGGCGCGCCCGGCGCGCCCGCAGGAACGCCTCGGGATCGAACGGCGTGCTGCATTTCGGGCAGATCACCGGCTCGCGCAGCAGATCGTAGTAGCGCGTGCCGCAGCTCGGGCAGATGCGCTTGGTGCCCCATTCGGGTTTGGCCAACGGGCGGCTCCTTGTTGCGTCGGTGTCAGGTGGCGGGTTCGCCGCGGTGCCGAGGCATCGCAGGCGCCATTGCCACAGCCGTCGCAGGCCTGTCAAAAGGCAAATGCCTGACGGGCGGCGTCCGGCAGCGCCATATGGGCTGGCGATGCCGCTGCCGGCAAGTGCGCCCGGCCGCGATCTGCGAGACAGCCCCCCGATCTGCGAGACAGCTGCAATGCCCGATGATCACACGCCCCCCGCCGCGCCGCTGCCGGCGCCGCTCGCCGCCGCCCGCCCGCCGGCGCCGCTCGCCGGCACGAGTCGCGGTGCCGGGCGACAAGTCGATCTCGCACCGCGCGCTGATGTTCGGGGCGCTCGCGGTCGGCCGCACCGAGATCACCGGGCTGCTCGAAGGCGAGGACGTGCTGGCGACGGCGGCGGCGATTGCGGGCGATGGGCGCCGGCATCGAGCGTGCCGGCGACGGGCACTGGCGGGTCGACGGCGTCGGTCTCGGCGGCCTCGGCGAGCCTGAGGATGTGCTCGACTCGGCAATTCGGGAACCTCGGCGCGGCTGCTGCTCGGCATCCTGGCGACCCACCCGTTCACCGCCTTCGTCACCGGCGACGCCTCGCTGCGCCGCCGCCCGATGGGCCGCGTCATCGAGCCGCTGTCGCGCTTCGGCGCGTTGTTTCACAGCCGCGAAGGCGGCCGCCTGCCGCTTGCGGTAACCGGCGCGATGAGCCCGGTGCCGATCGTCTACCGGCTGCCGGTGCCGTCGGCCCAGGTCAAGTCGGCGGTATTGCTCGCCGGGCTCAACACGCCGGGCGAGACGAGCGTCATCGAGCCGCTGCCCAGCCGCGACCATACCGAGCGCATGCTCGGCCATTTCGGCGCGCAGATCGCGATCGAGCCGCTGCCGCACGGCGGCCGGCGGATCACGGTCACCGGCCAGCCCGAGCTGGTAGCGGCGCCGATTACTGTGCCGGGCGATCCGTCCTCGGCCGCCTTCCCGGTCGTCGCCGCGCTGATCGTGCCCGGCTCCGACGTGACGATCGCCAATGTCGGGCTCAACCCGTCGCGCGCCGGCCTCTTCGCCTGCCTCGCCGAGATGGGCGCCGACATCACGCTGGAAAACCGGCGCGAGGCCGGCGGCGAGCCGGTCGCCGATCTGAGGGTGCGGTCGGGGCCGCTCACCGCCGCCGACATCCCGCCCGGCCGTGCGCCGTCGATGATCGACGAATACCCGGTGCTCGCGGTCGCCGCCGCCTGCGCCCGCGGCCGCACGGTGATGCGCGGCCTGGCCGAGCTGCGGGTCAAGGAAAGCGACCGCCTCGCCGGCATCGCCGAGGGGCTGGCGCGCTGCGGCGTCACGGTGACGGTCGAAGGGCGACGATTTGATCGTCGAGGGCGACGGCAATCCTCCGCCCGGCCCCCCCAAAGGCGGCGGGGCGATCGCGACCCGGCTCGATCACCGCATGGCGATGGCGTTCCTGGTGCTCGGGCTGGCCGCGCGCGAAGCGGTGCAGATCGACGATGCCCGGCCGATCGCGACGAGCTTCCCCGATTTCGTGCCGCTGATGGCCCGGCTCGGCGCTGCTTTCCACAAGGCGGGTTGAGTTATCCTCGCGATGCGTTGACCGCGGGCAGGCGGTCCAGCCAAACTCGCCCAGCGACTTCGGAAACGCGGTGCACCGCAGGGAGGCAGCGATGGCGACGCAGTGGCAACTGAGCGGCGACTATTTCGAGAACTGCAACTGCGACGTGGTGTGCCCGTGCCTGGCCTCGCCGGCAGCGCCGCTGACGGCGCGGCCGAGCCGGGGGACGTGCGATGTCGCGCTCGTCTTCCACATCGACAAGGGCAGCTACGGCGCCACCTCGCTCGACGGGCTCAACGTCGCGCTGGTCGCGCATGTACCGGGCCCGATGGCGGAGGGCAACTGGGCCGTCGCCGCTTATCTCGACGAGCGTGCCGACGACGCGCAGACCGCGGCCCTCGGCGCCATCTTCACCGGCGCCGAAGGCGGGCCGATGGCGGCCTTCGCGCCGCTGATCGCGACCCATCTCGGGGTCAAGAAGGTGCCGATCCGCTATGCCATCCGGGACAAGAGCCGCTCGGTGGACATTCCCGGCATCATGCAGATGGCGGTGGCGCCGCTGCCGACGATGCATCCGGGCGGCGAGATCTGGGCCTCGCTCGGCCATCCCGTCGCGCCCGACCGCCTCGCACTGGCGGTCGGCGGCGCTGGCAGCACCTTTGCCGATTATGGCATGCGCTGGGACAATTCCGGCCGCAACGGCCACTACGCGCCGATCAACTGGTCGAATTAGCCGGCCCGCCGCGCCCTGGGGAACGCCCCTGATGCATCGCATCCCGCTCGAGTCGCCGTCGGTTCAGCGCAATCTCGTGCTGCTGCTTCTGCTGGCGGTGGCGGCGGCGAGCTGGGCCCTGCTGCTGCGGCAAGGCGGCGGCGACATGGGCGCCAACGGCAGCGCGGGCATGGCGATGGCCTCGCCGACGATGGGGCTCGCCGCGCCCGCCTTCCTGGTGATGTGGCTCACGATGATGGTCGCGATGATGTTTCCGACCGCGGCGCCGATGATCCTGACCTTTCACCGCATCCAGTCCGGCAAGCGGGCGCGCGGCGAGGCCTTTGTCGCGACCTGGGTGTTTGTCGCCGGGTACACCATGGTGTGGGCCGCGGCCGGGATTGCCGCCTATCTCGGCGCCGTCGCCGCGGAGATGGCCGCGGCGCGCCTGGCGCTGTCGGCGGCGACGGCGGCGCGGATCGGCGGCGGGTTGCTGATCGTCGCCGGGATCTATCAGCTGACCCCGCTCAAGAACGTCTGCTTGTCGAAGTGCCGCTCGCCGCTCGGCTTCATCCTGACCGCATGGCGCGACGGCGCGGCGGGCGCCTTGCGCATGGGGCTCCTGCATGGTGCCACCTGCCTTGGCTGCTGCTGGCTGTTGATGGTGATCCTGTTCCCGCTCGGCATCATGAACCTGGGCGTGATGGCCCTCGTCATGCTGGTGGTGTTTGCCGAGAAGACGCTGCCCTGGCAGCGCCTGGCGGTCTACGGCCCCGCCGCCGCGCTGGTCGCCTATGGCGCCGTCGTCATCGCGGCGCCGCGCACGCTGCCGACCTTTGTCGCGCCCGGAATGACGCCCGGCATGACGATGGAAATGCCCGCCCGGGCGCCGATGAAAATGCCCGGCGCCGGCGGTTCGCCGGCGCGGTAACCGCCGCGTGGCCGGCTTTGTCGTCGCGATCGACGGGCCGGCGGCCGCCGGCAAGGGCACGCTGGGCCGCCGGCTCGCCGAGCGCTTCGACTTCGCCCATCTCGACACCGGCAAGCTCTACCGCGCGACCGCCTTGATCGTCCTCGACGCAGGCGGCGACCCGGCCGACCCGGCGGCGGCGGAAGCGGCGGCGTGGCGGGTCGCCCCGGCATTGCTTGCCGACCCGCGCCTGCTGGACGAGGCGGTCGCTCAGCGCCGCCTCGGTGGTCGCCGCGATGCCGGCGGTGCGCGACGCCCTCTTGCGACTGCAGCGCGACTTCGCGGCCCACCCGCCGGCGCCATCGCAGCGGTGCGGTGCTCGACGGCCGCGACATCGGCACCGCGGTGTGCCCCGGCGCCGCGGTCAAGCTGTTCGTCACCGCCAGTCCCGAAGCGCGCGCCGAACGGCGGCTCAGGAGTTGCGGCAAAGCGGCGCGGCGGCTATATACGACGATGTCCTGCAGGACATGAAGGAACGCGACGCGCGCGACAGCCTGCGTCGGGTCGCGCCGCTCGCGGCAGCGCCCGACGCCGTCATCATCGACACGACCGGGCTCGACGCCGATCAGGTGCTCGAGCAGGCCGCCGAAATTATCGCGCGCGCTCTCGCCGCCCACCGCGGATAGCCACCCAACACGGTAGCCGCAGGGCGGGCGCGCGACGGTGCAAGGCGTTCCTGCCTGTCTCCGGGACCGGGTCGATGCAGCCGCACCCGCTTCCTGCCGGCTGCCCGCTCCGCTGCGATCCCAGCGGAGCCGCTTGTAATATCGGGGATCGAGGAAACCGAATGGCCGTAGCAGCAGAAACCGCCGAACTCAGCCCGAAGGAAAGTTTTGCCGCGATGCTTGACGAGTCGCTTGGCGTCGGCGCCAACGGGCTCGAAGGCACCGTCGTCAAGGGGCGGATCATCGCGATCGAGAACGACGCCGCCCTGATCGATGTCGGCCTCAAATCGGAGGGCCGCGTGCCGCTCGAAGGAATTCGGCGTCGGCGGCGTCGCGCCCGAGCTCCAGGTCGGCGACACCGTCGAGGTGTTCCTCGAGCGGATGGAGGACAAGAACGGCGAAGCCTCGCTGTCGCGCGAGAAGGCGCGGCGCGAGGAGGCGTGGACCCTGCTGGAAAAGAGCTTCCAGGCCAACGAGCGGGTGACCGGCCAGATCTTCGGCCGGGTCAAGGGCGGCTTCACGGTCGACCTCAACGGCGCGGTCGCGTTTCTGCCGGGCAGCCAGGTCGACATCCGCCCGGTGCGCGACATCACCCCGCTGCTTGGGCTCGCCGCAGCCCTTCCAGATCCTCAAGATGGACCGCTCGCGCGGCAACATCGTCGTGTCGCGCCGCGCCGTGCTCGAGGAGAGCCGCGCCGAGCAGCGCTCCGAGCTGGTCGCCAGCCTCAAGGAGGGCCAGATCCTCTCCGGCGTCGTCAAGAACATCACCGATTACGGCGCCTTCGTCGATCTCGGCGGGGTCGACGGCCTGCTGCACGTCACCGACATCGCCTGGCGGCGCATCAACCACCCGTCCGAGGCGCTCAATATCGGCCAGACCGTCAAGGTCCAGGTGATCCGCTTCAACCCGGAGACGCAGCGCATCTCGCTCGGCATGAAGCAGCTCGAAGCCGATCCGTGGGAGGGTGTCGAGCTCAAGTACCCGGCGGGCGCCAAGTTCACCGGCCGCGTCACCAACATCACCGACTACGGCGCCTTCGTCGAATTGGAGCCGGGGGTCGAGGGCCTCGTCCACGTCTCCGAGATGAGCTGGACCAAGAAGAACGTGCACCCCGGCAAGATCGTCTCGACCAGCCAGGAGGTCGAGGTGATGGTGCTCGATGTCGATCCGCAGAAGCGGCGCATCAGCCTCGGCCTGAAGCAGGTCATGCCGAACCCGTGGGAGGCCTTTGTCGAGGAGCACCCGGTCGGCAGCGACGGTCGAGGGCGAGGTGCGCAACATCACCGAGTTCGGCCTGTTCGTCGGCCTGCCCGGCGATATCGACGGCATGGTCCACCTGTCCGACATCGACTGGAACCAGGCCTGGCGAAGACGCGGTCAAGGATTACCACAAGGGCGAAATGGTGCGGGTCAAGGTGCTCGACGTCGATGTCGAGAAGGAGCGCATTTCGCTCGGCATCAAGCAGCTCGAAGCCGATCCGTTCGAGGAAGGCATGGCGGTGCTCAAGAAGGGCGAGGTCGTCACCGGCACGATCTCGAGCATCACCGAGGGCGGGGTCGAGGTGACCCTGGCCGACGGCATGCCCGGCTTCATCCGCAAATCCGAGCTGTCGCGCGACCGCAGCGAGCAGCGGCCCGACCGCTTTGCCGTCGGCGAGCGGGTCGACGCCAAGGTCACCGCGATCGACCGGGCGACGCGACGCGTCTCGCTGTCGATCAAGGCGCGCGAGGTCGATGAAGAGAAGCGGGCGATGCAGGAGTTCGGCTCGTCCGATTCCGGCGCCAGCCTCGGCGACATCCTGGGGGCGGCGATCCGCCGGCGCCAGGGCGAGAGCGACGAGCGGAGCTGAGGCGATCCGCCGGGTTTCGGCCGCGATTGGCGTCTGCTTGACGCTGTCGGGTGGGTTTGGCACCGTGTTGGCCTTACCCACCCGCCAGCGGGCAGCGCCGCCATGACCAAGTCAGAGCTCGTTCAGCGACTTGCCGAGGCAAACCCGCATCTCTACCAGCGCGATGTCGAAGCCATCATCACCGCGATCTTCGACGAGATCGCAGCGGCCCTGGCGCGCGGCGACCGGGTCGAGTTGCGTGGCTTCGGCGCGTTTTCGGTAAAAAGGCGCGATGCGCGCACCGGGCGTAACCCCCGCACCGGCGACAGCGTCGCGGTCGCCGAGAAGCACATCCCGTTCTTCAAGACCGGCAAGCAGCTGCGCGACCGCCTCAACCGGTCCGCCCCCACCGGCTGAGCAGATCCTGGCGAGGAAGGGCGGAGCAGGGTTGCTGCGTCACCCAGCACCCCGCAATGGCGGGACTTGCCGCCAGTGCCAGGCGAAGCGGGGCAATCTCGCGGCAGGCAGGCCGGTAGCGTATGAAACTTCTGTTCTGGATCGTCGTCATTCTCGTCGCCGCGGTGTTGGCGCTGTTTGCGGCATCGAACCGTGAGACGGTTTCGCTGGCCCTGTGGCCGCTGTCGTTCGTCGTCGAGCTGCCGCTTTACCTTGCTCTGCTTGCCTTCCTGCTGATCGGCTTTGTCATCGGGGCGCTGACGGCCTGGTTTGCCGGCCGACGACGGCGGCGCGAATCGCGCCAGCGTCGCCGCCGCATCGCCGCGTTGGAAAAGGAGCTGGTCGCGACCCAGGCGCAGCTTCCCGGCCCGAGCGAGCCGGCGCCGGGCACGATCGTGGGCGTCGCGGCGCGCGGTTGAGGCGCGATGCCATGACCGTCGCCGCCAAGATCTGCGGGTTGTCGAGCGAGGATGCGGTGGCCGCCGCGATCGAGGGCGGTGCCGCCTATCTCGGCTTCGTGTTCTACCCGCCCAGCCCGCGCGCGGTGACCCCGGCGCATGCCGCCGCGCTGTGCGCCCCCGTGCCCTCCGGGGTGCAGCGCGTCGGGCTGTTCGTCGATGCCGACGACGCGGCAATCCGCGCCGTGCTCGATGTCGCGCCGATCGACATCTTGCAATTCCACGGGCATGAGAGCCCCGATCGGGTTGCCGACGCGAAGGTGCGCTTCCATCGCCCGGTGATGAAGGCGATTGCTATCGCCGCTCCGGAGGACGTGCTCGCCGCCCGGCGTTACGAGGACGATGCCGACATGCTGCTGTTCGATGCCAAGCCGCCGCGCCGCGTCGACGCCCTGCCCGGCGGCAACGGCCTCGCCTTCGACTGGCACCTGATCGCCGGGCATCGCTGGCGGCGGCCGTGGATGCTGTCGGGCGGGCTGACCGCAGCGCTGCTGCCCGAGGCGGTGCGGATCTCGGGCGCGACCGCCGTCGACGTCTCCTCCGGCGTCGAGCGCCGCCCGGGCGAGAAAGACCCGGACAAGATCCGCGAATTCCTCAGGGTCGCGCGCGGTCTCTGAAATCCTCCGTGACCTCGATGGCTGCGTGGTGCATTTTCGGCCCACACGAGGGAAATGATGCAGACACCGAACACCTTTCGCGCCGGGCCGGACGCGCGCGGCCATTTCGGGATCTATGGCGGGCGCTATGTCGCCGAGACCTTGATGCCGCTGATCCTGGCGGTCGAGGCGGCCTATAACGCGGCCAAGGCCGACCCGAGCTTTCAGGCCGAACTCGACTACTACCTCGAGCATTATGTCGGGCGGCCGAGCCCGCTCTATTTCGCCGAGCGGCTGACCCGGCATTTCGGCGGCGCCAAGCTCTATTTCAAGCGCGACGAGCTCAACCACACCGGCGCGCACAAGATCAACAACGTCCTGGGCCAGGTATTGCTGGCGCGGCGCATGGGGAAGCGCCGCATCATCGCCGAGACCGGCGCCGGCCAGCACGGCGTCGCCACCGCAACGGCCTGCGCTCTCTTTGACCTGCCGTGCGTCGTCTACATGGGCGCCACCGACATCGAGCGGCAGAAGCCCAACGTCTTCCGCATGAAGCTGCTCGGCGCCGAGGTCGTGCCGGTGCATTCCGGCACCGCAACCCTGAAGGACGCGATGAACGACGCCTTGCGCGACTGGGTCGCGCATGTCGACGACACGTTCTACGTGATCGGCACGGTCGCCGGCCCGCACCCGTACCCGGCGATGGTGCGCGACTTCCAGTCGGTGATCGGCCGCGAGACCCGCGAGCAAATGATGAAGGCCGAGGGGCGGCTGCCCGACACGCTGGTCGCCTGCATCGGCGGCGGCTCCAACGCGATGGGCCTGTTCCACCCGTTCCTCGACGATTCCTCGGTCGCGATGATCGGGGTCGAGGCCGGCGGCCACGGCATCGAAACCGGGCTGCACGCCGCCTCGCTGAATGGCGGGGTGCCGGGCGTATTGCACGGCAACCGCACCTATCTGTTGCAGGACGACGACGGCCAGATCCATGACGCGCATTCGATCTCGGCCGGGCTCGACTATCCCGGGATCGGCCCCGAGCATTCCTGGCTGCATGATCTTGGCCGCGTTGACTATGTCGCGATCACCGACCGCGAGGCGCTCGATGCGTTTCAGCTGTGCAGCCGCCAGGAGGGCATCATTCCGGCGCTGGAGCCGGCGCACGCGCTGGCGCATGTCGCCAAGATCGCGCCGACCCTGCCGCGCGACCATCTGCTGGTGATGAACATGTGCGGCCGCGGCGACAAGGACATCTTCGCCGTCGCCGACCATCTCGGGGTCAAGCTGTGAGCCGGCCAGTCTCATCATGACCAGCCTCATCGAGAATCGAGCGCCGCTTCGCCAAGTTGCGCGCGGAAGGCCGCGCCGGGCTGGTGATCTACCTGACCGCCGGCGATCCGGATCCCGACACCTCGCTCAAGCTGTTCGAGGGGCTGGCCGATGCCGGCGCCGACCTGATCGAGATCGGCATGCCGTTCTCCGACCCGATGGCCGACGGCCCGGCGATCCAGGCGGCCGGGCAGCGCGCGCTGAAGCACGGCATGACCTTGCGCAAGACGCTGGCGATGGTGCGCCGCTTGCGCCAGCGCGACGCCGACACGCCCTATGTGCTGATGGGCTACTACAACCCGATCTACCGCTACGGCGCCGAGGCGTTTGCGCGCGACGCGGTGGCGGCCGGGGTCGACGGCGCCATCGTCGTCGACCTGCCGCCCGAGGAGGACGAAGAGCTGGCCGGGCCGGCGCGGGCAGCCGGGCTCGACATCGTGCGCCTCGCTACCCCGACCAGCGACGCGGCACGGCTGCCGGCGATCGTCGCCCATGCCAGCGGCTTTATCTATTACGTGGCGATCGCCGGCATCACCGGCACGCGCTCGGCCGACGCGGCCGATGTGCGCGCGGCAGTGGCGCGGCTGCGCCATTTCACCAAGCTGCCGGTCGCCGTGGGCTTCGGCGTCAAGACCCCGGCGCAGGCCGCCGAAGTGGCGCGCGCCGCCGACGCCGCGGTGGTCGGCTCGGCGCATCGTCGATCGTCTGGCCGTCAACCTCGACCCCGCCGGCAACCCCAAGCCCGGCCTCGTCGAAGCCGTCCTCGCCGACATCCGCGCCCTGGCCGCCGGCGTGCACGCGGCGCGACGAACGTGAGCGATGACGCGACGAGACGGCATCCTCCCCGGCTATCGCGGTCATGTCGACGCGATCGAGCCAGTCCTGTCGGGCTGGCTGGCGGAGGTCGCGCGCCCCGATATGCCCGTCGCCTTTGCCCTCGGCATTGACGGCGCAGAGCGTATTCCTGCCATCGCTGACCGGCCGCGGCCGGATGTTGCCGCCGCCGGGCTCGCCGGCATGAATTGCGGCTTCGCAGTCGCGCTGCCGTGCCGATGGCGCGATGGTGCGGAGCACGCGGTCGGCCTGTTCCTGCCCGACGGGCGCGGTCTCGGCCTGCCGGGCTGTCCGCCGCGCGTTGCGCTCGGGTCGGTCCCGGCCGATCTGGTCCCGGCGAGGCTGGCGAGCGTCGATGCGGTCCTCGACCTGCTGCGCCGCACCGACGACGAAGCCGGGTTCGATCCCGGCATCGTCCGGGCGGAGAACGCCGCCGCATTCAACGCGATCCGGCCGCCCGACCAGGGGTTTTTGTTCTATGCGCGGGCCGGCGCTCGGCTGGTCGGCTATGGCCGCCTCGAGCGCGGCCAGGGCGATGCGGCCGGGCTCGGGGTCGTTGCGCTGACCGTCCTCGCCGCCTACCGGCGCAAGGGGTTCGGCGCAGCGCTGATGCGCGCGCTGCTCGGCGCCGCGACGGCCGAGCCGAGCCTGCGCGAGGTCTGGCTTTCGGTGCGGCCGGACAATACGCCGGCGCTTCACCTCTACCGGAAGCTTGGTTTCCGCCCGGATGCGAGCCATCCGCCGGGGCGATGGGCGATCCCCGGCGAGCTCACGATGGTATGGTGGCCGCGATGAACTGGCTGACCAACTACGTGCTGCCCAAGATCCGCGCCTTCGCCAAGAAGGACGTGCCGGACAATCTGTGGAAGAAATGCCCGACCTGCGAGCAGATGCTGTTCCATCGCGAGCTGGCAGAGGATCTCGAGGTGTGCCGCCATTGCGGCCACCATTTCCGCATCGGCAGCGCGGCGCGGCTCAAGCTGCTGTTCGACGATGGCAGCTTCGAGCGCATCGACGTTGCCGAAGGCGCCGGTCGACCCGCTGCGCTTCCGCGATCAGCAAGCGCTACACCGAGCGGCTGCGCGAGGCCCAGGCCACGTTCGGCGTCGGCAGCGACGCGATTGCAGTCGCCGAGGGACGGATCGGCGGGATCGCGACGGTGGTCGCGGCGTTCGATTTCGCGTTCATGGGCGGCTCGATGGGCGTCGCGGTCGGCGAGGGGCTGGTCGCAGCGGCCCGCCGCGCGGTCGAGCGCGAGGCGGCGCTGATCGTCGTGCCGTCCTCGGGCGGCGCCCGCATGCAGGAGGGCATCCTGTCCCTGATGCAGATGCCGCGCACGATCCTCGCCGCCGACATGGTCAAGGAAGCGGGGCTGCCGTACATCGTGCTGTTGACCGACCCGACGACCGGCGGCGTCTCGGCGTCGTTCGCCATGCTCGGCGACATCACCCTTGCCGAGCCGGGCGCGATCATCGGCTTTGCCGGGGCACGGGTTATCGAGGAGACGATCCGCGAGAAACTGCCCGAGCGCTTTCAGCGCGCCGAATATCTGCTCGAGCACGGCATGGTCGATCAGGTGGTGCGGCGCGGCGACCTGCACGCGACCCTCGCCCGCATTTTGTCGCTGCTGCGCGAGCCGCACCGGGCGGAAGCCGGCGCCGCCGCCGCCGTCCCGGCCCTCGCGACCGAGCGCCGCGAGGCGGAGTGACGATGCCCGATCTTCAGGCCGCGAGCGACCGGGTGCTGGCGCGGCTGATGCAGCTGCATCCGAAGAAGATCGACCTGTCGCTCGGCCGGGTCGAGCGGTTGCTGGCGGCGCTCGGCAATCCGCAGGACCATCTGGCGCCGGTCGTCCATGTCGCCGGCACCAACGGCAAGGGTTCGACCGTCGCGACGATGCGCGCCTGCGCCGAAGCCGCCGGCTACCGCGCCCATGTCTACACCTCGCCGCATCTCGTGCGCTTTCACGAGCGGATCCGGCTGGCCGGAAGGCTGATCGACGAGGACGCGCTGCTCGACGTGCTGGAGGAGTGCGAGCGGGCCAATGAGGGCGCGCCGATCACCTATTTCGAGATCACCACGGCGGCGGCCTTCCTCGCCTTCGCGCGCGTCCCGGCCGATATCGTGCTGCTCGAGACCGGGCTCGGCGGCAGGCTCGACGCGACCAACGTGATCCCGCGCCCGGCGATGACCGCGATCACCCCGGTCTCGCTCGACCACCAGGCCTTCCTCGGCGACACAGTCGCGGCGATCGCCGGCGAAAAGGCCGGCATCCTGAAGCCCGGCGTTTGCGCCGTGATCGGCGCCGCAACCGCCGGACGCCGCCGCCGTCATCGCGGCGCGCGCCGCGGCGGTCGATGCGCCGCTCTGCCGCTGGCGGCAGCGAGTGGCGCTGCGACCGCGACGGCGATGTCATGCGTTATGCCGGCGCGCGCTGGCATCTCGACCTGCCATTGCCGTCGCTGCCGGGAGCGCACCAGATCGAGAATGCCGGCGCCGCGCTCGCCTGCCTGGAGCAGCTTGCCGGCTTTGCGCTGCCGCCGGCCGCGCTCGCCGCCGGCTTGCGCCATATCGACTGGCCGGCGCGGCTGCAGCGCCTGCGGCATGGCCCGCTGGTCGACCTGCTGCCGGCAGGCTGGGAATTGTGGCTCGACGGCGGCCACAACCCGGCGGCCGGCACGGTCCTCGCCGACGCCGCCAACGGCTGGCGGGATCGCCCGCTCGACCTCGTCGTCGGCATGCTGAACACCAAGGATTCGGCGGGGTTCCTGCGCCCGCTGGCGGCGTATGCCCGGGGCCTCGATGCCGTCACGATACCGGGCGAGGAAAACCCGCTGCCGGCCGCGGCGATCGCCGCGGCCGGCCGCTCGGTCGGCATCGCGGCGCAGGAAGGCGAGTTCGGTCGCAGCCGCGCTGCGCGCTATCATCGGCCGGCAAGGGCCGGCGCGGGTGCTGATCTGCGGCTCGCTGCACCTCGCCGGCGTGGTCCTCGCGGCCAACGGGTGACAACGGAGGAAGGAATGCGGGCAATCGCGCTTGCGGCCTTCGTACTCGCCGCCGCCGCCGCGGCCGGCGCCGCGCAGGCCGAAAGCCTCTGCCCCTACGATTGGTGTCGGCACGTCGAGGCGCTGGTCGGGCGGCTGCTCGACAAGAAACCGACCGGCCATGACATTATCGCGCCGCCCGCAAACATCGATCCGAAGATGGCGCTGGTGCCGCCGCGCCCTGGTGGCACGATGCGCATGATTGTCCCACCCGCCCAGCCGAGGCAGAATTGATGGCAGACTTGTCCGATAGCGGAGCGCGCGCGGCGGGGTGGCTCGCCGCGTGGGATGCGCAGGACATCCACCGCACCGGCACCACAGGCGACGATGCCGGGGCGGAATGGCTGGCGCGGGAGGCCGCCGCGCTCGGCGCGAGGGTAGAAATCGAAAACTTCGCGCTCGACCGGCTCGACCCCGTCGCGGCCTATCTCGAGATCGGCGGGCAGCGGATCGAGGCCGTTCCGGTGTTCGACGCGCCGGCGACCGATATCGGCGGGGTCGAGGGCCGCCTCGGCGGCGAGATCGCGGTCGCCGAGTTGTCGCCGCGCGCCGTTTATAGCGGCGAATTCGAGCGGCTGCGGCGCGCCGGCTTGCATCGCGGCCTCGTCGTCGTGTGCAGCGGCGACAATCCCGGCATGGGGCTGCTCAATGCCGAGAGCTTCGCCAAGCCCTATGGCGCGCCGGCGCTGCATCTCGCGAGCGAGGCGCGTGACATCGTGCGCGCCGCTGCGGCGCAGCACGCCCCGGCGCGGCTGGTGTCGGCGAGCCGTCGCAGCCCGGCGCAGGCCCGCAACATCGTCGTCGCGCTGCCCGGCAGCAGAGGCGATGGCCCGCCGCTCGTCGTCATGACGCCGCGCAGCTCGTGGTGGCAATCGACCGCCGAGCGCGGCGGCGGCATCGTCTGCTGGCTCGAAAGCCTGCGCGCGCTGCTCGCCGTGCCGCCGGCCGGGGAGGTGATCTTCACCGCAAACAGCGGCCACGAACTCGGCCATCTCGGACTCGACGATTTCGTCGCCCGCAGGCCCGGCTGGGACCGGCCGCCGCAACAGGGCGGCGCGGCCTGGATCCATTACGGCGCCAATATCGGCGCCGCCGGTGGCACGCTGTCGCTGGTATCGCCGCAGGACGATCTGCGCACGCTGGCCGCGGCCGAACTGGCGCAGGCCGGCCAGCCGTACAATGCGGCGCCGAAAACGCTGGTGCCGAGCGGCGAGACCCGCGACATCCACCATGCCGGCGGGCGCTATCTGACCCTGGTCGGGACCAATCCGCTGTTCCACCTGCCGCAGGACCGCTGGCCAGACGCGATCGACCTCGCCGCGGTGACCCGCAGCGCGGCCGCCGCTGCGCGCTTCGTGCT
Organism: uncultured Alphaproteobacteria bacterium; assembly: GCA_963746885.1. GTDB lineage: Bacteria > Pseudomonadota > Alphaproteobacteria > ATCC43930 > CGMCC-115725 > DATARH01. The sequence continues at coordinate 422,649 of CAVVDM010000006.1, read as the reverse complement.
CGGGCTGACGCGCGGCGGATGATTGCGCCGGCGCGCCGGCCCCGCTAGCCTTGCGCCAACGCCCGGCCGATGGGGCCGCCGGCGCCGTTAGGGAGGGGGGCGGACATGCCCGAACAGAACTGGTCGCTGCGCGGCGAATACATGGAAAGCTGCAACTGCGATTATCTGTGCCCCTGCATCTACACCAACCCGCAGGGGCCGGGGACCTACGACCACTGCACCGCGCTGATGGTGTTCCGCATCGACGAGGGGCGGTCCGGCGCCATCCGGCTCGACGGCCTCAAATTTGCCTTCGTCATCCGCTCCGGCAAGGTCATGGCCGACGGCAACTGGGTGTTCGGCGCCATCGTCGACGAAGCGGCCGACCCGGCGCAGCGCCAGGCATTGGCCGCGATCGCCGGCGGCGAGGCCGGCGGCACGCCGGGGGTAATCCGCAAGAACCTGGTCGGCGATTTCCGCGGCGTCGAATTCAAGCCGATCGAGTTCACGATGGCCGGGCTGACGCGGCGCGCCGCGATCCCCGACCTCGTCGCCTTCGAGATCGAGGGCGTCGCCTCGCGCAACCGCAGCGGCGACCCGTACTACATCGACAACACCGGGCATCCGGCCAATCGCCGCCTCGCCCTGGCGCGCTCGAAGGAGACCCATGTGCACGCCTTCGGGCTCGACATGGATTTGGCGGGCAAGGGCAACAACGGACATTTCGCGCCATTCGCCTGGTCGGCCTGAGCGGCGTCGCCGGGATGCTCCGCATCGCGGTGATCGGCGGCGGCATCGGCGGGCTCACCGCGGCGTTGTCGCTGCGACAGGCCGGGTTCGACGTCGATGTCTACGAGCAGGCGCCTGAACTCACCGAAATCGGCGGCGGCATCAATATGGGCCCCAACGCGGTGCGTGTGCTGCAGCGCCTCGGCCTCGGCCCGGGGCTCGACCGCGAAGGCATCCGCCCGATCGGCACCCACCAGCGCCGCTGGCAGGACGGCAGCACCCTGCAAAAGGCGCCGCTCAACCCGCGCTGCGAGGAGTTGTACGGCGCGCCGCACATGACGATCCATCGCGCCGATTTGCTGGCGGTGATCGCGGCCGGGTTTCCGCCGCACCGCGTTCACCTCGGCCATCGCCTCGTCGGCTTCGCCGAGGCGGGCGACGGCGTCGCGGCGTGGTTCGACAACGGTGCGCGCATCACGGTCGATGTGCTGGTCGGCGCCGACGGCATCCATTCGAGCGTGCGCGCCACGCTGTTCGGCGAGGCGGCGCCGGAATTCGCCGGCTGCGTCGCCTATCGCGGGCTGGTGCCGGTCGCGCGCATCGCCGATCTCGGCCTCGAACTCGGCAGTCAGTCGTGGCTCGGCCCCGGCGGCCATTTCGTGCACTACTTCGTGTCGCGCGGCCGGCTGTTGAATTTCGTCGGCTGGACCGAGCACGACACCTGGAACCGCGAGGACTGGACCGACCGCGCGACGATCGCCCGCGCGCTGGCCGCGTTCGAAGGCTGGCATCCGCAGGTCCGCCGGATCATCGAAGCGGCCGACACCTGCTTCATCTGGGCCCTGTTCGACCGCGACCCGCTGCCGCGATGGTCGGTCGGCCGCACGACGCTGCTCGGCGATTCCTGCCACCCGATGTACCCGTTCATGGGCCAGGGCGCGGCGCAGGCAATCGAGGACGGCGCTGCGCTGGCCGCCTGTCTCAAGGCTGCCGGCGACGGTGACCCGGCCGCGGCGCTGCGCCGCTACGAAACGCTGCGCCTGCCGCGCGTCACCCGGTTGCAGCAGATGTCGCGCGCCAACAAGACCCGCTTTCACATGCCGGACGGCCCGGCGCAGCAGGCACGCGACGCCGAGTGGGCGAAATCCGGCGACCGCTCGCCCGACGCCTTGCGCTGGCTTTACGACCACGACCCCGCGGCGCTCGAACCGGCAAAAACGTCGGCCTGAGCGGCGGGGCCGGCGGCCTTATTCCGGCTCGCGGCAATAGGCGGCGAGCTTGTTGCCGTCAAGGTCGCGGCAATAGCCGGCATAGGCGTTGGGCCAGAAGCCGCGCGGTCCGACCGCGCCCTCGTCCTTGCCACCCGCCGCAAGCGCGGCCTGATGAAACGCCGCGACCGCCGCTCGGCTCGGCGCGACGAAGCTGACCGTGCCGCCATTGGCCGAGCAGGCCGGCTTGCCGTCGGCCGGGGTCAGCACCATGAATTCCTCGACCGACTGCCCCCAGCACGAGCCGCGGTCGCCGAGATCCTTGAGGCGCTTGTAGCCAAGCGGCGCCAGCACGGCGTCATAGAACGCGCGGGCCTTGGCAAGATCGTTGGTGCCGACTGTGACGTGCGTGAAAATGGCCATCTGCTTCCTCCCGTAGGATGGGTTGAGCGAAGCGAAACCCATCGCCGCCGCCGCTTGGCGTGGAATATGGGTTTCGCTTCGCTCAACCCATCCTACAACGGGATTGCGTGTCCGGATGCCACTTGCCGTCCGGGGATCGTACGAGCGGCGCCACCTCGCGGGCGAATTCGTCGTCGACCGTGTATTCATAGCACCGGATATGCTCGGCATCGGGATAGGCAGCGCCGATCGCGGCCAGTGCCTCGCCCAGCGTCGCGAAATCGCCGGTTAATTGCAGCCGGCTGTTCCACACGCCGCGCGACGCTCGGGTCAGCCGCCCGCGGGTCGGCGCGTCGGTCTCCGGCACCCGGTCGATATAGGCGGTGATCTCGATCGTGACCGCGCCGTCGGCATGCGTCTCGTCGCGGGTCACTTCGACGCGAAAAGTCTCGTAGGTCATCGGCCAAGGTTATACCAACAGCGGCATCGCCGCGCTAACATGGCGCTTCGAACTGTGCCGGAGCGGGAGCGTTGCGATGATCAAATTGGCGGGTATCGGACACGTCCTCCTCAGGGTTGCCGACGAGGAGGCCTCGAAGCGCTTCTACCGCGACGTGCTCGGCTTCCACATTGCTGAGCAGGACCCCGAGCACGGCGGCGTTTTTATGACATTGGGCGACGGCTTTCACACGATCGACATCGTGCAACACCCGGCGCCGCAGGACGCCGCGTCGCCGCCGCGCGGCCAGCTCGGGCTCGTGCATGTCGCCTTCAAGGTCGCCAGCTACGCCGCCTTGCGCGACGCCTACGCCCATCTCTTGGCAAACGGCGTCGAGATTCAACGCGCGGTCGACCATATCTGCCAACGCAGCTTTTATTTCACCGACCCCGACGGCAACGGCCTCGAAATCTATTACGAGATGCCGAACGCGCTCTCCCTGTTCCCGCACGGCCGCGGCGACGAGGACGAGAGGCTGGCCTTGAGCGGCCGTGACGACCCGCTCCCCGCGTGGCTGACCGAGGATTGGCCCGGCCCCGCCGCGATGGCCAAAGTCGATCGCCTGGCCCGCCAGCCGGCTCCCGCCGCCGATTGAGGCATGACCCCCAGCCCCGAGACCGAACCCGATTACAAGATCCTGTTCGAGCCCTCGCCGCGGCGGGTGCGCGTCATGTTCAATGGCGCGACGGTTGCCGACACGACCAACGCGCACCTGCTGTTCGAGACGCGGCATCTGCCGGTCTATTACTTCCCGCGCGGCGACGTGCGGATGGATCTGCTGGTGCCGAGCGACCATCGCAGCTTCTGCCCGTACAAGGGCACCGCCGCCTACTGGACGATCCGGGCCGGCGGCCGGGCCTCGGAAAACGCGGTGTGGGGCTACCCCGAGGCGTTTGACGAGGTGGCGGCGATCCGGGATTTCGTCGCGTTCTACTGGGACCGGGTCGACCACTGGTACGAGGAGGACGAGGAGATCTTTGTCCACCCGCGCGACCCGTACAAACGGGTCGACGTTGTCGCCTCGTCGCGCCGTGTGGAGGTCGTCCTCGGCGGCGTGACGGTGGCCGATACGCGCCAGGCCCGCTTCCTGTTCGAGACACGGCTGCCGACCCGCTATTACATCCCGCCCGAGGATGTGCGGATGGACCTGTTGATCCCGAGCGACAAGGTTACCGCCTGCCCCTACAAAGGCCGCGCCCGCTACTGGTCGGCCCGGATCGGCGAGGCGGTGTTTCCCGATATCGTGTGGAGCTATCCCGAGCCGATCGCCGAATGCCCGAAGATCAAGGGCCATCTTGCGTTCTTCAACGAGCAGGTCGACGAGATCCGGGTCGATGGCGTCGCGCTGCCCCGGCCGATCACGCGATGGTCACGGGTTGCGGCAGGTGCGGCGGTGACGATCCCCGACCAGCGCGGGCCGGTCGTTCGGCCGTAGGCGCCTCACAACGCGCCGCGCAGGCGCAACTCGACAATTTGCCGCGTGTAGCTCGGCAATGCCGCGTTCGATGCGCGGTAGTCGAAATCATATTCGATCCCGGCCGTCAGGTTTGCGGCAACGAGGTAGCGCGCGCCGAGTTTCGCCTCGTAAAGCTTGCTGCTGCCGGCGGCGCCGGCAAAATCGGCATTGATGAAGCCGAGCGAGCCGTGCAGAGCCAGCCGCGGGACCAGCTCGTGCTCGACGCCGAGACGGATTGCGGTCTGCAGGTAGCCTTGCGATCCCAGCAGCGCCGATTCCTCGACGCTGCGGGCGATGTTGAGGCGGAATGAGGTGGCCTCGCTCGGATGCCATTCCATATTGGCGCCGAAATCGATCGCGTCGATTGGCTTGGCCGACGCAGCATCGTAATTCTGTGCGATATAGCCGAGGTAAAGCTCGCCTGAGGCAAATCCCGGCATCGAGAAGGCGGTGCCAAGATCGGCCGCGTAGCCGGATGAGCTGCGGTCGAGCCCGTCGGGCTCGCGTGTGCTGTTGTATTGGCGGCGGTTCACCACGGCGCGCACGTAGGCGTCGTATTGCGGCTCGATGCGGTAGCTGACCCGCGGCTCCAGGGCATAGACGACCCGGTCGCGCGCGCTTTCTTGGGCGATCTCGCCGCCAAACAAGGCCACGTTGTTGTAGCCGTACGAATCGACCCGCGCATCGAGCCGCAGGCCGAGCGGCGCCGGCTCGATCACGAAGCCGGCCTTGCCCGAGGTCACGGTGTATTGCGTCGGGTGGATGCCGTTGACCGGCACCAGCGCGCCGCGATCCTCGTGCAGCAATTGGTAGCCGCCGCCGGCGAGCAGGTAGGCGTTGGGCGCGAGGTCGATCCGGCCGGTGCCGGCGATGCTCGCGTTGTTGTTGTTCTCGCGGCCATAGGTGGCGTATTGGCGGAAATCGCCCTGCGCCCGCAGGCTGAACGCGTTGCGCGGCCAATCGGATTGGACGTCGAGGGTCGGCAGAAAGCTCGCGAAGAAATCCGAGCGCTCGTGGTTGGGTGCGGCGAAGAGGTTCGAATCGAAGCTGCCCGCGGGGCCGACCGAGGGGGTCAGGATCAGCGAGCCGACGCGGAGGTTGCCGGTGCTGCCAAAAGACTGATCCGCCAGCCTGCCTCCCGGCGCCTCGCCGGGTCCGGGCTGCTGGGCCGGCGCGGCGATCGCGACGGTGACGCCGGACAGGATGACCGCACCGGCAATTACCTGGCCCCACGGATCGCGCCGGTCCGGGATCAGCGGCTCGAGACCGCGCCGTCGCCTTCGGCGGCGGATTCTCCTTTGCTGGGGTACGTAAAGCTCCATATCATGAAGGATTCACCGGCTGTGCGGCCTGTGAAGCAGCTTCAAAAAACTGGCTTGTTTCCTCGGCGAAACCGCTGCGGCGGCAGCGCATACGGTTGTGCATGAGCGAATCTGCCCGCCCGCGCGCCTTTGCCGCGGCATGCGTGCGGGCGGCAAGCCTGCGCAATGCCGCGGCTCTGCGGCGAGCGCTTGTTACCGGCGCGGCACCGGGGGATGGTGGCCCCCGGGGCGGACTGAGGCGGACCGGGGGCGGACATGCGACGCTTGCTGATTGTCGCGGCACTGATCGGGTTGAGCGCCTGCGCGACTCCGGCGGCGCCGCGGGAGGGCTATGCCGATTCGGGATGGCGCACCCGCTCCGGCGCGCCGCTCAGCCTTGGCGAGGTCGCGGCGCTGCGCGAAACCTGCGTCCCGCGCCGGATGGTGACGCCGATCGATACCGGCCAGCCCACCCCCAATCCGCTGCGCGACAACCCGGTCTATCATCCCGGCGGCGAGGGACTGGCGAGTGCGCCGCCGAGCGGCATCGCCGCGATTGACCAGCCGGTCGAGCCGGGCACCAGGCGGGGTCCGTTGCCGGGGGCGGAGCCGGTCGCCGACTGCCTGATGAGCAAGGGCCTCGTCAGAGCCCCATAGGCTTTAGCGCCGGCCGATCGGATCAATCGCCGCTGCACTCGGCGCGGTGCGCCGTTGCCAGTTCGGCGAGGCTGGCGAAGCGGAAATCGTAATGCACTGCGGCCGGGGGCGGCGGCGTCGCCCCCCAACCGGCATTGCCCCGGCCCTGACTGTCGCCGCGGCGGTCGATCCAGGCGGAGCGCAGGCCGCAGCGATTGGCCGGGACATGGTCGTGATAGAGGCTCTGCGCGACATGCAGGATGTTGTCCGGGCGGCTGCCGAGCGCGGCCAGCCGGTCGAGCATGAAGCGGAAATTGCGCGGGTCGGGCTTGTAGGAGCCGATTTCCTCGGCGGTGCAGATTGCCGTGAACGTGACGCCGAGCCGCACGTTGCTGCGGGCAAAGCTGGCGCGGTCGACGTTTGACAGGATGACCAGCTTGTAGAAGCGCGCCAGATAGGCGAGCGCGCCGGGCGAATCGGGAAATGCCGGCCAGTCGCCGACCGAGGCGCCGAAGGCATGTGCCGCCGCGGCGTCGGGTGCGATGCCCCACTCGGCTGCCAGCCGCGCATGCACCCGCTCCAGCAATTCGGAATAGCGCAGCCCTGGGGTCGCTTCCTCCTGGGCGCTCTCATGCCGGGCGAACGCCGCCAGCGCCGCCTCGCGCTCCGGCTGGCCGCCGGCTTTGGCCGTAAGCGGCTGCAGCGCGGCCCAGATCCCGCTCTCCCAATCGATCAGCGTGCCGTAACAATCGAAGCTGAGAACCGTGAAGTCGCTGAGCCGCATGAACGCTCCCTCCGCCGGGGTGTTCGCCCCGCCGCTCGCAATGACTGCCGCATTTGATAATCTCCGACGCAGGCAAGGTCACGAGGGCGCGATGACAGGGCTGAAATCCGAGGTCGATATTGCAGTGATCGGCGCCGGCTCGGCCGGGATTGCGGCGGCGCGCCGGCTGGTCGAAGCCGGCAACGTCTCGGCCCTGGTGCTGGAGGCGCGCGAGCGTCCCGGCGGCCGCGCCTGGACTGTCGACGCCGGTGGGCTGCCGATGGATCTGGGGTGCGAATGGCTCCATTCGGCCGACCGCAACGTGCTGGCGCCGCTTGCCGAGCGGCTCGGCTTTACGATCAACCGCCAGCGCCCGGACTGGACGACGCGGCTGCGCCATAGCGGCGAGAGCGCCGCAGCGGAGGCCGATTGGCTGCGCGAGCGCGAGGCGCATTACTGGGCGATCCACCGCGCCGCCCAGGAGCCCGAGGACCGGCCGGCCGCCGCGGTGCTGACCCCGGGCGGGCGGTGGAACCTGCTGCTCGACGCGGTCAGCACCTGGGCCAACGCCGTCGAGCTCGAACGCCTCTCGGTCAAGGATAACGACCGCTACGAGGATAGCGGCCTCAACTGGCGGCTGGCCGAGGGTTACGGCCGGCTGTTCGCGGCGCTCGCCGACGGGCTGCCGATCGCCTATGGCATGCCGGTGTCGCGCGTCGCGCACGGCGGCAGCCGCATCCGCGTCGAGACGGCGCAGGGGACGGTCAGCGCGGCGCGGGTCGTCGTGACCGTGCCGACCGAGGTGATCGCCGGCGGGCATCTGGCGTTCGATCCGCCGCTGCCGGACAAGCTGGAAGCCGCCGCCGGCCTGCCGCTCGGCCTCGCCGACAAGCTGTGCCTCGGCTTCGACGGCGACATGTCCGAGCGCTTTCTGGTCGGCTCGACGCGGCGGCGCGAGACGATGAGCTACCAGGTGCGCCCGTTTGGCCGGCCGCGCATCCACTGCTTTTTCGGCGGCCAGTTCGCCGCCCAGCTCGAGCACGACGGCATCGCGGCGATGGCCGCCTTTGCCGCCGACGAACTGGCCGGCCTGTTCGGCGCTGACATTCGCCGGCGGCTGCGCCCGCTCGCCGCCTCGTTGTGGCGCGCCGACCCGTTTGCCCGCGGCTCCTACTCCTACGCAACGCCGGGCCACGCCGACGATCGCGCCCGCCTCGCCGTGCCGGTCGACAACCGCCTGTTTTTTGCCGGCGAAGCCTGCTCGCTCAATTTCTTTTCGACCGCACACGGCGCCTACGAGAGCGGCCTCGCCGCCGCCGACGCGGCGCTCGCGAGCCTGGCAACCTAGGAAACCGGCGGCGTCATGGCGGCCCCGCGAAATTTTGCCGCGATCGCAGCGGCCGCAGCCTGTACCATCCCGCCCAGACCTGTGAGGAAACGCCAATGATCACAAAATTCGACAGCTCCTATTACGGCACCGTCGACATGGAGAAGCTCGGCTACACCGGCACGCCGATCAACGAACGTTTCTATTCGCACGAGCAGCTGGCCGATGTGATGCACAAGGTGGTGACCTACGCCCAGCGCATGGACGCGCTCGGCTACAACACCTTTTGGATGGCCGAGCACCATTTCCAGCCGGAAGGCACCGAGCTGCATCCCCAACTTGTTGATGATGGCGATGCACCTGTGCGGCGCCACCAAGAACCTGAAGATCGGCTGCGGCTTCAACGTCGTGCCGATGTGGCATCCGCTGCGCCTCGCGGAAGATTATGCGATGGCCGACATCCTGACCGGCGGGCGGGTGATCTTCGGCGTCGCGCGCGGCTATCACACCCGCGAGGTGGAGACCTTCGGCGGCCCGCTGATCGACCAGGCCGCCAACCGCGAAATCTTCGAGGAAGGCGTCGACCTGATCTTCCAGGCGTTCAACAACCAGAAATTCTCGCACCACGGCAAGTATTACACGATCCCGCCGGCGCTGCCCTATCGCGGCTACACGCTGAAAGAGATCACGATGGTGCCGCGCGCCGGTGCACCTGCCGGTGGAATGCTGGCAGCCGATCCAGAGCGGCTCGGAGCGCGCCTTCGACTTCATGGCCAAGCACGGCATCAGCGGCGTGATCGGCGGCGGCTCGGCCGAGGGCGGCGCGGTCGAACGCCACATGCTCGGGTTCCAGGCCGCCTATGCCCGCCGCGGCATCAAGCTCGAACTCGGCGAGCGGCTGGCGCTCGGCTACCAGTTCCACATCGCGAAAAGCCGCGAGCAGGCGATCCGCGAGGCCGCCCCGCACTACGAAGAAAACATGAAGATGTTCGGCGAACTGCGCCTGGTGCGGGCGCTCTCCGACGAGCAGATCGCGGCGATGCGCGATCCGAAGCTCGCCGCCACCACCAAATTGCCGACCATCGAGGACGCGGTGAAGGCCGGCGGCTTCCTGGCCGGCACGCCGGCCGACATCATCGAGCAGCTGAAGGCGGTCGAAAAGCGCTACCCCGGCGTCGACCGCGTGATCTGCGCCACCCCGCTCGGCACCCCGCTCGCCACCCAGCTGGAAGACCTCGAGCGGTTCGCCAAGGAGGTGATGCCGGCGTTCCGCGACGCCAAGGTCGCCGCCGCCGCGGAGTAGGGACGTGGCCGGTACGATTGCGGCGCTAAATCCGCCGCAATCGTGCGGCATCGTTGCCACGGCTGCCCGCCGGACCGGCTGTAGATTGCCTGCAGATAACAGCCGAAACAGCGGCGGGGCGAGGGTGCGAGACGGCAAGTCGGGGCGGGAGGAGCATCATGCCGTACGGCGGAAACGACTGGCTGGCCCTGACCGGGAGCCGACCCTTGAGCCGGAGACTCCCGATCTGCGATCCGCATCATCATTTCTGGGACTTCCGCACCGCCCGCATCCCGTACCAGCGCTACCTGCTGCACGAATTGCTGGCCGACATCGACTGCGGCCACAATGTCCGCTCGACCGTCTTCATCGAGGCGCGGGCGATGTACCGCGCGGAGGGGCCGGTCGAATTGCGCCCGGTCGGCGAGGTCGAGTTCGTCCAGGGGCTCGCCGCCGCCAGCGCCAGCGGGCTCTATGGCCCCTGCCGTGCGGCGGCGGCGATTGTCGGCCATGCCGACCTGAAGCTCGGCGACCGCGTCGCGCCGGTCCTCGAGGCGCTGCAGGCGGCCAGCCCCAACCGCTTTCGCGGCATCCGCCACATCGTCACCTGGGACCCCCACCCGGAGGTCGAGAGCCGCGAGACCGAGGGGGTGCTCGGCACCGCCGAATTCCGCGCCGGCGCCCGGGTGTTGGCGCGCATGGGCTTGTCGCTCGACACCGGCGTGCTGCTTTCCGCAATTGCCCGAGCTGGCGGAGTTTGCGCGGGCGGTGCCCGACCTGACGATCATCCTCAACCATCTCGGCGGGCTCAACCGCACCGGCCCCTTCGCCAACCGCAACGACGAGGTGCTGGCCGCCTGGCGCAGCGGCCTTGCCGAAGTGGCGCGGTGCCCCAATGTCTGCCTCAAGCTCGGCGGCATCGGCATGCCGCGCGTGGGGTTCGATTGGCACACCCGCGACAAGCCGATCGGCTCGGAGGAACTGGCCGCGTCGATGGCACCGCTGATGGGCTACTGCATCGATCAGTTCGGCCCGAGCCGCTGCATGTTCGAGAGTAACTTTCCGGTGGATAAGGTATCGTTTTCCCACCATGTACTGTACAATGCGTTCAAGCGCTTTTCGCACGGCTACTCGGCTGCCGAGCGGGCTGCGCTGCTGCACGATACAGCGGTGCGGGCCTATCGGATCGGCGACGATCCGGCTTGAGCGCCGAGGCCGTGCCGCGCGATTGACGCGGGCCGACAATCGGCCAATTCTACATGCCGGAAGGCCGGTATCGGCGGCGCCGTCAGCCGCCTGCTCTTAATCAAGGAGATGCGTATGAGCGTTCAGGGCATGAATCATTTTACCGTGCTGAGCGACGATCTTGAGGAGACGCGCAAGTTCTATTGCGACCTGCTCGGCTTCGAGGTCGGGGCACGGCCGAACTTCCAGTTCCCGGGCTATTGGCTGTGGGTCGGCGACCGGCCGATCCTGCACGTGATTCACCGCAGCCAGCTCAACGAGGTGCGCGCCGGGGTCATCGACCACATGGCGTTCACCGCCACCGATCTGCCCGCGACCGCGGCCAAGCTGGACAAAGCCGGCGTCACTTACGAGCTGCGCCGCCTGCCGCCCAACGGGCCCGCCGCCGGGCTCTGGCAGCTGTTCTTCGACGACCCGCATGGCGGCAAGGTCGAATTCGACTTCGACAAGGACGAGCAGCCGCCGGCGAACTACGCCGCCGCCTGAAGCGCCTGACGCGTCTGCGCCGCCGCGGCGGGACTATCCGTCGCGGCGGGCGTAGATCAGAAACTCGCGGTTGCCGGCGGGGCCCTGGATCGGGCTCTCGGCAAGCCCGATGACCCGCCAGCCGGGTTGGGCCGCGAGCCAGGCGGCAACCCGCTCGCACACCTGCTGGTGGATCGCGGGGTCGCGCACCACGCCGCCCTTGCCGACCTCTTTCGGGCCAGCCTCGAATTGCGGCTTGATCAGCGCGATCAGCGCGACCCGCTCGGCCGCCAGCGCGAGCGGCGCCGGCAACAATGTCGTCAGCCCGATAAAGCTTGCATCGCAGGTGATCAGATCGACCGGTTCGGGAATGTCGGCGCGGCTCAGATAGCGCGCGTTGATTCCCTCGTGCACGACGACGCGCGGATCCTGGCGCAGTTTCCACGCGAGTTGCGCCCGTCCGACATCAACGGCATGCACCCGCGCGGTGCCCTTCGCCAACAGCACGTCGGTAAACCCGCCGGTCGAGGCGCCGATATCGAGCGCCACCACCCCGGCGACATCGATCGCGAAATGGTCGAGCGCGAAGGCCAGCTTGACCCCGCCGCGCGACACCCAGGGGTGGTCGCGGCCAGCCATCGCGAGCGTGGTGTCCTCGGCGAGCGCGGTCCCCGGCTTGTCGATTCGCCGGCCGCCGGCGGAAACCAGTCCCGCAAGGATCAGCGCCTGGGCTTTCGCCCGGGTTTCGGCGAGCCCCTGCTCGACGAGAAGCTGGTCGGCGCGCCGCTTCGCCAATGTCGCCGTGCTGCAGCCTGCGCCTAGCCGCGGCGCCGCTTCGGCGGCTTGCGGGGGGCGGTATCCTCGATGGCGCGCGCGTCGGTGTCCTTGAACGGCGTCATCACGAACTCGATAAACCAGAAGCGCCGCCGCCGAAACGATAGCGGGCCATGCACCGCAGGATCGGCAGCATAATCGGCAGCTTCGCCGAACGGCATATCAATCGAAGACGGCACGCTTGAACCTCATCGCTGGAGTGGGCCGAACCGCCGCCGATATAATCCGACAATTGTCAATAATTCGATAAAATTGGTGGTTAATTATTGCATTTTTCGGCGTGTACAACCGGATTTCATCAATGATCACGTGCCGATTACAAGTTTGGTTAAAAAACTATTAATTGGGTTGCGCAGGATTCACTAAGCATCGACTGTCTCTTGTCAATTCGGCAAGGCCGGGGTGGATCGCCGCTCAAGGAACCGGTGTGCCGCGGTCACGGGGCTCGGGTAACACATCGCCGCCTGCTTCGCCAGCCCCGACGACGCCGGCAGCCGCATGCCAAGCGTTTGGCGGCTTGGCGCGGACCGCGCGACGAACTAGCCTTCGCGGGTGCAGCGATATTCGATCCTCACCCTCGCGCGCCACGCGCTGAGCGGGCACCGCAACTGGACGCCGGCCTGGCGCAAAGCGGCGCCGCGGGCGCGCTATGACGTCATCATCATCGGCGGTGGCGGGCACGGGCTGGCGACCGCCTATTATCTCGCTAAGGAGCACGGTATCCGCGATGTCGCGGTGTTCGAAAAAGGTGCAATTGGGCTCGGCAACACCGGCCGCAACACGACGATCATCCGCTCCAATTATCTGTGGGACGCCAGCGCGCGAATCTACGAACATTCTCTGAAGCTGTGGGAGGGGCTGTCGGCCGAGCTCAACTTCAACCTGATGCTGAGTCAGCGCGGCGTGCTGAACCTGGCGCACAATGAGGCCGACATCCGCGAGGGACACCGCAGGGTCAACGCCAACCGCTTGAACGGCATCGACGCCGAATGGCTCGAGCCCGATGCGGTCAAGCGCTTCTGCCCGATCCTCGACGTCAGCCCCGATGCGCGCTATCCGGTGCGGGGCGCGACGTTGCAGCGGCGCGGTGGCGTCGCGCGCCACGACGCGGTCGCCTGGGGCTATGCCCGCGCCGCCGATGCGCGCGGCGTCGACATCGTCGAGAACTGCGAGGTGACGGCGATCCGCACCGCGCGCGGCCGGGTCGTCGGCGTCGAAACAAGCCGCGGCGCGATCGCCGCCGACAAGGTCGCGATCTGCGCCGCCGGGCACAATTCGGTCGTCGCCGCGCTGGCCGGGGTACGCCTGCCGCTGCAGAGCCATCCGTTGCAGGCGCTGGTCTCCGAGCCGGTGAAGCCGGTGCTCGATTGCGTCGTGATGTCGGGCACCGTGCACGTCTATGTCAGCCAGAGCGACAAGGGCGAGCTAGTCATGGGCGCCGGCATCGACGCCTACAATTCCTACGCCCAGCGCGGCTCGTTCCCGGTCATCGAGGGGCAGATGGCGGCGCTGCTCGAACTGTTTCCGGTCTTCTCGCGCTTGCGGATGCTGCGCAGCTGGGGCGGCATCGTCGATGTCTCGCCCGACGCATCGCCGATCATCGGCAAGCTCCCGGTCGGCGGGCTCTATCTAAACGGCGGCTGGGGTACCGGCGGGTTCAAGGCGACGCCGGGCGCCGGCTGGGTCTATGCCCACACGATCGCGCGCGACGAGCCGCACCCGCTCGCGGCGCCGTTTGCCCTCGACCGTTTCGCCACCGGCGCGCTCGTCGACGAGCACGCCGCCGCTGCGGTGTCGCACTAAGGGGCTCCGGACCATGCTGCTGATCCCTTGCCCGTGGTGCGGGCCGCGCGACGAGGTTGAGTTCCATTACGGCGGCGAAGCGCATATTGCCCGCCCGGCCGATCCCGATGCGGTCGATGACGCGGCCTGGGCCGACTACCTCTACATGCGTGCCAACCCGAAGGGCGTTCTGGCCGAGCGCTGGGTGCACAATGCCGGCTGCCGGCGCTGGTTCACCCTGTTGCGCGACACGGTCTCGCACAAGATTCTCGCCGCCTACCGGATCGGCGAACCGCAGCCCGGACGCAGCGATCTCCCGCCGTGACCCAACCGTTTCGCCTGCAGGTCGGCGGCGCGATCGACCGTACCCGGCTTCTCAACTTCCGGTTCGACGGACGCGGCTATGAGGGCCACCCCGGCGACACGCTGGCCTCAGCCTTGCTCGCCAACGGCGTGCGGCTGGTTGCCCGCAGCTTCAAGTACCACCGCCCGCGCGGCATCATCTCGGCCGGGCCTGAGGAGCCGTCGGCGCTGGTCCAGCTCGAAACCGGCGGCCACACCGAGCCCAACCGGCGGCCGACCGAGATCGCGCTCTATGACGGGCTGCGGGCGGCGAGCCAGCATGCCTGGCCGAGCCTCGCGCGTCGATCTTGGGGCGGCTGGCTGGCCGGCTTTGCGCCGCTGCTGCCGGCCGGCTTCTACTACAAGACCTTCATGCAGCCGCCGGCATTGTGGCGAGCGCTGTGGGAGCCGGCACTGCGTCATCTGGCCGGGCTCGGCCAGGCGCCCGCGCTGCCAGACCCGTCGCGCTACGACAAATGCCACGCCCATTGCGACGTGCTGGTGGTCGGCGGCGGTCCGTCCGGGCTTGCCGCCGCGCTCGCGGCCGGGCGCAGCGGCGCCCGCGTGATCCTGGCCGACAGCGACACGGCGTTCGGCGGTGCGCTGTTGCAGCGTCCCTGCCGTATCGGCCACGGCGACGGCGCCGCCTGGGCATCGGCGTCCGTCGCCGAGCTGGCATCCCTGCCGCGAAACGCGGCTGCTGCCCGCCACCACGGTCGTCGGCCAGTACGACGGCAATTACCTCGTCGCGGTCGAGCGGGTCGGCGAGTTGCTCGGGCCCACCGCGCCCGCCGGGCTGCCGCGCCAGCGCCTGTGGCACATCCGCGCCCGCCGCGTCGTGCTGGCGACCGGCGCCTTGGAGCGGCCTCTCGTCTTCGCCGACAACGACCGCCCGGGCATCATGCTGGCGAGCGCCGCCGCAACCTATCTGCACCGCTATGCCGTGATGCCGGGCCGGCGCGCGGTGCTGTTCGCCAACAACGACGACGCCTATCCGCTCGCTGCCGCGCTGGCCGCCGCCGGTGCGGCGGTTGCCGCAATCGTCGACCCGCGCCCGGAGGCAGGGGAGACGGTGCGCCGGCTGGTCGCCGGCATCCCGGTCTATTCCGGGCACGTGGTTGCCGGGACCGCCGGCCGCGCCGGGTTGCGCCGGGTGCGGCTGCAGCCGCTGGCCGGGCATCGCGGCACTTCGATCGATTGCGACTTGCTCGCCGTCTCGGGCGGCTGGAACCCGACATTGCACCTCTACGCGCAGGCGCAGGGCCGGCTGCGCTTCGATGAACAGCTTGCCGCCTTCGTCCCGGACGGCATTGACGGCGGCGGTGGAATGCGCCGGCGCGGCATGCGGCAGCTTCGCGCTCGCCGCCTGCCTCGCCGAAGGCGCCGCAGCGGGCGCCCGTGCCGCCGCGCTGTGCGGCTTTGCTGCCGCCAGCCCTGCGCTGCCGGCGGTCGAGGACGCCGCGGAATCCGCGCCGGGGCCGCTTGTGCTGCCGCCATTGTCGCGCCGCGATGCCCGCCGCGCCTTTGTCGACCTGCACAACGATGTGACCGCCGCCGACATCGCGCTTGCGGCGCGCGAGGGCTACGCCGCGATCGAGCACCTGAAGCGCTACACGACGCTCGGCATGGGCACCGACCAGGGCAAGACCGGCAACATCGCCGGCCTCGCGCTGCTCGCCGCCGCGACCGGCCGAGAGATCGCCGCGACCGGCACCACCACGTTTCGCCCGCCTTACGTGCCGGTCGCCTACGGTCTGCTTGCCGGGCGCGAGCGCGGCCCGCTCGCCGACCCGGCGCGGATCACGCCGATGCACGACTGGCATGTTGCCGCTGGCGCCGTGTTCGAGGATGTCGGGCAGTGGCGGCGGGCGCGCTACTACCCGCGGCGCGGCGAGCCGATGGCGGCGGCGGTGAGGCGCGAATGCCTCGCCGCGCGCGACGGCGTCGCCCTTCTCGACGCCTCGACCCTCGGCAAGATCGTGGTCGCCGGCCGCGACGCGGCCCGCTTTCTCGACCGCATCTACATCAACCGGCTGCACAATTTGGCGGTCGGGCGCTGCCGCTACGGGGTCATGTGCCGCGACGACGGCATGGTGTTCGACGACGGCGTCATCAGCCGCCTCGCTGCCCGACCGTTTCCTGCTGACGACGACGACCGGCAATGCCGGCGCCGTGCTCGACTGGCTCGAGGAATGGCTGCAGACCGAGTGGACCGATCTCGACGTGTTCTGCACCGCGCTGACCGAGCAATGGGCCAACCTGACCCTGGTCGGCCCGCGTGCCCGCGGCGTGCTGACGAGCCTGGGGCTCGACCCGGCCCGCTTCCCCTATATGTGCGTGCGCGAGGCCGACATCGCCGGCATCCCGGCGCGCATCTTCCGCATCAGCTTTTCGGGCGAACTCGCCTACGAAATCAATGTGCCCGCCGACCACGGCCTCGCGCTGTGGGAGCGGCTGATTGCGGTCGGGGCGGGGTTCGGCATCACCCCCTACGGCACCGAGGCGATGCATGTCATGCGCGCCGAGAAGGGCTATATCCTGATCGGCCAGGAGACCGACGGCTCGGTGACGCCGCTCGACCTCGGCCTGGGCGCGCTGATCGGACGCGACCTCGACGACCCCGGCCGCGACTTTCTCGGCCGCCGCTCGTTGCGGCGCCGCGACCTCGTGCGCCCCGGCCGCAAGCAGCTGGTGGGCCTCCTGCCCGACGACCCGGAGGAAATCCTGCCCGAAGGCGCGCAACTCGTCGCCGAACTGGGTGGCACCCCGCCTTTGCCGATGATCGGCCACGTCACGTCGGGCTATTACGGTCCCCGCCTCGGCCGCAGCTTCGCGCTGGCGCTGGTCGAGGGTGGCCGCTCGCGCCACGGCGAGCCGGTCTGGGCGCCGCTCGCCGACCGCATCATCGCCGCCCACATCTGCCCGCCCGTCTTCTACGACCTCGACGGAAGGCGGCGCGACGGGTGAGCCGCTTTACGCCGCGACGTAGCGGCGCTCGCCGGTGCGGGGGTGCTGGTAGACGGTGACCGGGCGGCCCGATTCGGGGTCGATGAAGCGTTCGTCGGTGGCGATCCACTCGGGGCCGGGCGGCCGATCCGCCAGCTTCTTGTAGCGCCAGCGCTCGATGGCGAGGCCGATCAGCAGAACGATGCCCCAGCCCACGGCCATGAACGCGGCGACGCTGCATGTCGCGAGTGCCGCCAGCGCGCCGCCGGCCACGAGAATGCCGCCGACCACCAGCAGAGCCGGGCGCAGCACCGAGCCGCTCATCCCGGGACGTGCTCGACGATTGCGGCGGTGCCGTAGGCAACGATCTCGCTCATCGTCTGCCCGATCTCGGCCGAATCGAAGCGCATCATCAACACCGCGTTGGCGCCCATCAGGCGCGCATTGGTGACCAGCCGGTCGACCGCGTGGCGCCTCGCCTCCTCGAGCAACTGGGTGTATTCGTGGATCTCGCCGCCGACGATCGAGCGCAGCCCGGCCATGATGTTGCCGCCCAGACCGCGGCTGCGCACGACCACGCCAAAGCACTGGCCCTTGACCTCGAGCACGCGGTAATGGGGTATGTTCTCGGTGGTGACGACAATCATTGCGCCCTCCAAAGCGCTTGCAGCGAAGCGCAGTCTAGCCGGAAATAGCTGACATCTGATGAAGGCCGTCGCCGCCGAAGCCGCCTCCACCCCCCGCCGCTCGCCGCTCGGCGGGCTACTGCCGTGGGGGCTGCCGGCCGCATCGGGCGACACCTTGGCGCTGGCGCTCGGCGAAGTGCGCTTTGCCGAGCAGATCGGTATCCGGCTCAAGCCGCCGGTCCCGGCCTATGTTGCCGGCGTGCCATTGCCGTTGCAGCCCAACCGGGTCGCCAGCATGCGCGAATTGCGCACGTTGTGGCTCGGCCCCGACGAGTGGCTGGTGACCGCCCCCGAGCGCGGCATTCCCGACCTGATGGGCCGCCTGTCGCGGGCGCTGGCGAGCCGCCACGCCGCCGCCGTCGACCTGTCGGCGAGCCGCGCCATCATCGAGATCGGCGGCCCCGCGGCGCGGCAACTCCTCGAAAAAGGCTGCGGCCTCGACCTGCATCCGCGCGCGTTCGGCCCCGGCCGATGCGCGCAGACAGTATTTGCCCGCCTGCCGGTGATCATCGACCAGCTCAGTGCCGCGCCGCTCTACCGGCTTCTGGTGCACCGCTCGGCGGCGCGCTGGCTCGCCGAATGGCTGATCGACGCGGCCCAGGAGTTTCGCTTCGCGCCGTGAGCACGGCGAGGCTTGCAGCGGCGTCTCCACCGGTATTGGTAAGCTGGCTTATAGATATGCTTCCTTACGATCCGCAACCCTGCGATGCTCGATCGTTGATTGTCGCCCGGCGAGGCGGCGGGCTAGGCTGAACGGTGTTCACAAAAGAAGGTGGCGGCAATGGCGGGGTGGAGCGAACACACGATCGAACTCGGCGAGGTCAAGCTGCGGCTGCAGCGCGGCGGCAGCGGCCGGGCGGTGCTGGTGTTGCACCACGACATCGGCAGCCTCGATCGCCTGCCGTTTTACGACGCGCTGGCCGACAAGTTCGACGTGATCGTGCCGCAACATCCTGGCTTCGGCGCCCCGGACCGGCCGCAGTGGATGCGCCATCCGCGCGACATCGCAGCGCTCTATCAGTGGCTGCTGGCCGATCTCGGCATCGAGCGCCCCGGCCTCGTCGGGCTCGGCTTCGGCGGCTGGATTGCGGCCGAGATGGCGGCATTGGCGCCGCGCGACTTCCATCGCCTGGTGCTGGTCGGCGCGATGGGCGTCAAGCCGCCCGAGGGCGACATCTTCGACCAGGCGATCGTCAGCTATATCGACTACGCGCAGGCCGGTTTCCACGACCCGGCGGCGTTCACCCGGGTCTACGGCAACGTCTCGACCGACCAGCTGGAAGTCTGGGACATGTGCCGCGAGATGAGCTTTCGCATCGCCTGGAAGCCCTACATGTACAGCCAGACCCTGCCGCATCTGCTCGGCGGGGTGCGCGCCCCGGCGCTGGTCGTGTGGGGCGACGACGACAGGATCGTGCCCAAGAGCGCCGGCGAGGTTTATGCCCGGGCGTTGCGCGAGGCACGGTTCGAGACCGTCGCCGCCGCCGGCCATTGCGTCGATATGGAACAGCCGGAAGCGCTGGCCCGTCTTGTCACCCCGTTCCTCGCACAGAACTGATCCGATCTCTCCGAACGCTCGCGATTAGAGGAGAACGCCATGCATGTGATGTATTTCACCGAGCAGCCGATGTCCGCCTACCCGGCCGATATCGGGCTCGAGACCGGCCATACCGCGCTGATGTTCTCGAACAAGCACTTCGACCCGGTGGCCGGCAGCCGGCTCTATAACGAGTACCTTGAGCATTACATCTACGCCGAAGAACAGGGCGTCGAAGGCTTCATGCTGAACGAGCACCACAACGCGCCGTTCTGCATGCAGGCGAAGGCCAACATCTTTGCCGCGATCCTCGCCGCGGTGACCAAGAAGGCGAAGATCGTGATGCTCGGCAATCCGCTGCCGCTGGCCGAGAACCCGGTGCGGCTCGCCGAAGAGCTGGCGATGATCGACATGATCTCGAAGGGCCGGCTGGTTTCCGGCTTTGTCCGCGGCGGCGGCCAGGAGCAGCTCGCCAACGGCGTCAACCCGGCCTTCAACCGCGAGCGCTTCGAGGAGGCGCACGATCTGATCGTTGCGGCCTGGACGCGCGAGGGGCCGTTCCGCTGGGAGGGCGACGCACTACCAGCACCGCGTCGTCAACCCGTGGGCGGTGCCGTTGCAGAAGCCCTATCCGCGGGTGTGGATCCCCGGCGTCCTCAGCCAGGAGACGATCATCTGGGCGGCAAAGCAGCGCTATCCCTACATCGCGCTGAACACCTCGATCGAGGCGACCAAGAAGATCTGGGAATTGTACGACAAGGTCGCGCTGGAGACCGGCTACGAGGCCGGCCCCGAAAACCGCGGCTATCTCCAGCAGGTGCATGTCTCCGACAGCGAGGAAAAGGCCGAGAAAAACGCCCGCCAGTTCCTGTGGATGCAGGGCGAGTTCACCGGCCTTGCCCATCCGGTATGGGCCAACCCGTCGGGTTATTTCTCTCCCTCCCTGCGCCGCAACTTTGTCGAGTTCGCGGTCGGGCGGGCGGAGAACCCGCGCGGCCGGCCGACCTTCGAGCAGCAGGTCGCCGACGGCCGCATCTTCTTCGGCACGCCGAAGACGGTCATCCCGAAATTGCGCCACGTGCTCGAAGAGACCCGCCCGAGCATCTACGGCATCTGGGGCAATGACGGCACGGTTTCGAACGAGGATGCCCGCACCTGCATCCGCCTCTTGGGCCAGGAGGTCATGCCGGCGATGCGCGAGATCGGCAAGGAACTCGGCCTCAACGACCCGTTCGAGACCAACGCGCCGGTGCATCTGAAATACTCGACCGACCTGAAAAAGATGCCGCAGGCCGCCGAGTAGCTCCGTTGGCGGCAATTTTCCGCCGCCGCGGTAGGGTGTAGAATGACGGCGTAATGAACGCGCCCGGCCATAGCGAGCCGGGCGCAGATCGGGGGGACGCTGCCATGACCCCGGATTTGAAGCTGCTGCTGTGGACCGTCGCGCTGACCTTCGTCGAGGTGGTCGTTGCCGCCCTCGCGGCCACCGTTGCGGTCGGGTTGCCGACGCTGGCCGGCAATCGCGAGGGAGCGATCGGACTGACCGGCTTTGCCGGCCGCGCCGCGCGGGCGCACCGCAACATGCTGGAGAGCCTGCCACTATTTATTGCGCTGGTGTTGATCGCGCAGGTCGCGGGCAAGGCCAATGCGGCAACGCTGGTCGGCGCGCAGCTGTTCTTCTGGGGCCGGCTGGCGCATTGGCTGATCTACCTTGCCGGCATTCCCTGGCTGCGCACCCTGGCGTGGGCGGTCTCGGTTGTCGGCCTCGTCGTGATTTTCGCCGCGCTCGTTTAGCGGCTGCTACCGCGCCGGCCGCGTCGTCGCCGCGGGCGGACCGGCGGCCGGGCGCGGCGGGCCGCGCCGGAAGGCTTCGTGGCGCAAGAGGTAGAGCCCGCTCAACGTCACGATTGTCGCGCCGACCAGCATCGGCACGGTCGGCAATTCGCTCCACACCGCGAACCCGAGCAGCGAGCTCCACAGCAGCGCCGTGTAGTTGAACGGCGACACCGCCGCTGCCGGCGCGTAATAGAGCGCCTGCGTCGTCCAGTATTGCGACACCCCTCCAATCAGGCCGATCGAGCAGAACAGCGCAAAGTCGAGCGGCCCCGGCGTGACCCAGAAAAACGGCAATACCGGCAGCGCCATCAGCGCCATGAACAGCGCCGTATAGAACACGATCGAGGCGGTCGGGTCGGTGCGGGTACAGGTCGCGCACGGTCAGCGTGCCGACCGCGTTGCAGCCGGCGCAGGCCAGCGCGCACGCCATGCCGAGCGTGCTGCCGGCGCCGCTCGGATGCGCCATCGCCAACACCCCGACAAAGCCCGACCGACACCGCGATCCAGCGCGGCCGCCCGACTGCCTCCTTGAGGATCGGCCATGACAGCGCGGTCAGGAACAGCGGCGCGGCGAAGGTCAGCGCCACTGCGTCGGCCAATGGCAACAGGTGGTAGGCGAAGAACGAGGCGACGTTGGAGCCGCCCCAGATGACGGCGCGTCCGAATTGCGCGCCCGGCCGGCTGGTGCGCAATACCGACTTGCCGCCGGCGTGCAGCACCAGCAGATAGGACGGCAACAGCGCCACAGCGCTGCGGAAAAACACCAGCATCGGGATCGGATAGGTCTGCGCCAGCCATTTCCCGATCGCGTTCTGGATCGAGAACAGAAAGACCGAGGCCACCATGTAGAGAATGCCGAGCCTGACGTTGTCGACCCGGGCCGTGGGGCGAAGGGTGGCGGCCACGGTCCCAGCCGGCTCCTACAGCAGGTCCGGATCGAAACCGAGCACGGTTTCACCCCCCATGATCGCCGGCAGGTAGGAAGGGGCGCGGGCCAGATAATGCTCGGCGTAGAAGCGCGCGGTGGCGCGCTTTGCCAGCGCAAAGTCGCCGCCGCGGTCTTGTGCGGCTGCCTGGGCTGCCAGGGCAAGGCGCGTCATCAGCCAGCCGCCGATGACCGTGCCGAACAGAGCGAGGTAGGGCGTGGCGCCCGCCGCGGCGAGCGCCGGATCGGCCTCGACCAGCCACTCGGTCGCGCGCTCCAGCGCGTCGAGCCCCTCGGCCAGGCCGCGATGCATCGCCTCCCATTCGGCCTTGCCGCCGATCTCGGCCAGGATCGGCCGCATCTCAAGGAACAAGTCGCGCGCCGCCTCGCCCTGGTCGCGGCCGAGCTTGCGGCCGACTAGGTCGTTGGCCTGGATGCCGTTGGTGCCCTCGTAGATTGGCGCGATGCGCGCGTCGCGCCAATATTGCGCGGCGCCGGTTTCCTCGATGTAGCCCATACCGCCATGCACCTGGATGCCGGTCGAGGCGATCTCGACGCCGAGATCGGTGCACCATGCCTTGACCACCGGGATCAGCAGGTCGGCCCGCTGCTGGGCGCTCGCCCGCGCCTTGCCGTCGCCTGTGCGCCGGCTCGCGTCGATCGCTGCGGCGGCGAAGTAAGTCACGGCCCGCATCGCCTCGCAGCCCGCACGCATCGACAGCAGCATCCGGCGCACGTCGGGATGGTGGATGATGGGCAGCGCACCGGCGCCGCGCTGCGTCCCGGCCGGCT
This sequence comes from uncultured Alphaproteobacteria bacterium, assembly GCA_963746885.1. Taxonomy (GTDB): domain Bacteria; phylum Pseudomonadota; class Alphaproteobacteria; order ATCC43930; family CGMCC-115725; genus DATARH01. The sequence goes on along the minus strand of CAVVDM010000006.1, from coordinate 399,677 downwards.
GCCCCTGCACCCTCGTGCGGGCGTACTCGCGCGCCTGCTGGTAGGCGCGCTCGGCGATTGCCACCCCCTGCAAGCCAACCAGCAGGCGCTCGCTGTTCATCATCGTGAACATGCATTCGAGGCCGCGGTTTTCCGCGCCGATGCGCCAGCCGACCGCGCCCTCTCCCTCGCCGTAGGACATGACGCAGGTAGGCGAGGCATGGATGCCGAGCTTTTCTTCGACCCGCAATGGCCGCAGATCGTTGCGCTCGCCCGGTCGCCCGTCCGCGTCGGGGAGAAATTTCGGCACCAGGAACAACGAGATGCCGCGGCTGCCCGGCGGCGCGTCCGGGGTGCGCGCCAGCACCATGTGGACGATGTTGTCGGTCAGGTCGTGGTCGCCGTAGGTGATGAAGATCTTCTGGCCGGAGATCCGGTAATGCTCGCCCCAACGGGCATCGCGCGCCGGCGCCGCTCGCGTCCGCAGCGCGCCGAGATCGGAGCCGGCCTGCGGCTCGGTCAGGTTCATCGTCCCGGTCCATTCGCCGGCGACGAGTTTTTCCAGATACAGCCGCTTCTGCTCGTCCGAGCCGTGCGCCTGCAAGAGTTCGATCGCACCGAAATTGAGGAGTGGACACAGGGCCCAGCCCATGCAGGCCGAGTTCCACATCTCGACCACCGCGGTCGCCAGCGACAAGGGCAGGCCCTGGCCACCATGCGCGGGGTCGCACTGCAGCCCCATCCAACCGGCCTCGACATAGCGGCGATAGGCTTCGCGAAACCCGGGCGGGGTACGCACGACGCCGTTTTCCAAGACGCTGCCGATCCGGTCCGCCGTCTGGTTCAGCGGATCGAGCTCGGCCGCGGCGAATTTCGCCGCCTCATCGAGGATCGCGTCGGCAAGATCGGGCTCGACCAGCCCGTCGAGCGATGCCACCGTGTCGATCACGAAGCGCATCTCGTCTACCGGGGCGGCGTAGGGCATGGCGGCGCGTCCTCCCGTTCTCGCTCGGCGATCCTGGCATGATGCAAGCGCCGCCCGGCCGCGGCTGTCAACCGCCGCCGCAGGGTCTATAATGCCTCTACGCAACGAGTCGGGGGAGGGAGCCATGCCTGCAAACGGACAACGCTACAATGTCGGCGGCATCCTGTTGGAGCGGCCGTTCAAGATCCGCCGGCTCGGCCATTTCGGCTTCAATGTCGAAAAGCTCGCCGAGTGCCGCGACTTCTACGGCGTCCTCCTGGGCTTCACGGTGTCCGACCGCGCCGATTTCTCGCGCGCGCCGTGGTTTCCGAAGGATGCCGGCCTGGGCGACACGCATGGCTGGTTCATGCGCTATGGCACCGACCACCACGCGATGGTGCTGTTCGCCAAGCCGGTGATGGACCAGCGCGCCGACCGCAAATTCGCCCCCGGCGTCACGATCAACCAGATCACGTGGCAGTGCGGCAGCCTCAAGGAGATCGGCGACGCGCACACCTATTTTCAGGAGAATCAGGTCCGCCTGCAGCGCGTCGGGCGCGACATGCCGGGCAGCAACTGGCACGTTTACGTCTACGACCCGGACGGCCACACCAACGAGTTCTTTTACGGGATCGAGCAGATCGGCTGGAACGGCAACAGCAAGCCGCGCGATATGTATTACCGCGGTTTCCAGGACAAGCCCGATTTGCCGCAGATGTCCGAGGCCGCCGAGGTTGCCGAGGCGCAGGCGCGGGGGATCGACATCTTTTCCGGTCATCGCCCGGCGGCGCCGAATGGCGGCGCCAAGTTCGATGTCGACGGCGTCTTGCTGCCGCGCCCGTTCAAGATCACCAAGATCGGCCCGGTGCGGCTGTTCGTCGACGATGTCGACAGCGCCGAAGCCTTCTATACGCAGCGTCTCGGCCTCGTCAAAAGCGAGGAGACGCATTACCGCGGCGCGCGTTGCGTCTTTCTGCGCTGCGGCGCCGAGCATCACTCCCTTGCGCTCTACCCGAAGGAGTTGCGCGGCGTGCTCGGCTTGAGCGCGCACACGACCTGTATGTCGTTCGGGATCGAGCTGGCGAATTATGCGCAACTGCGCGAGGCGGTCGCGTTTCTCAAATCGGCGGGGGTGCGGCTCGTCGACATTCCGCCCGAGCTTTATCCCGGCATCGACTATGCCGCCTTCGCGCTCGACCCCGACGGCCATTGTATTCAGCTTTACTACTACATGGAGCAGGTCGGCTGGGACGGGCGGGTCCGCTCTGCCGCCGAGCGCCGCTCCGTAGCGTCCCAGTGGCCGGATGCGGTCGAGCCGCTCAGCGACAGCTATGTCGATCAGGTCTTCCAGGGCCCGTTCGGCTAGGTCAACAGCAAGCCAGAGGTGATCCGATGACTGAGACGATGCCCGGCCGCGCGCATGTTATTACCGGCGGCTTTCCGCCCGGCTCGCTCGGCGGGCACGACCAGGATTATGCCCGCCTGCGGCTGTTGGGCCTCCTGGCCGAGCGCGACATTCCCGCCTCGGTCGCCAATGATTTCGCCGATCTCGAGAAATGGCTGCCGGTCAGCCGGCTGCTGATCACCTATGTCGCCGGTCCCTACCCGGACGCCGCGCAGTGCCACGCCCTGCGGAGTTGGCTGGAGGCCGGCGGCAGCTGGCTCGGCCTGCATGGCACCAGCGGCGGCCGCGCCGAGCGGGTCGAGGGCATGCGCATGCGCCGCACGGTCAAGACCGAACACCACGCGCTGCTCGGCAGCCGCTTCCTGACCCATCCGCCGATCCGCGAGTTTCGCGTCGACGTGGTCGCGGACACCCCGCTCACAAGCGGGCTCGGCCGGTCGTTCACAGTCGAGGACGAGCCGTATTTTATCGAGCTGCAGGATCCCGGGTCGACGCAGATCCTGCTGACCGTGGATTATGGACCGGGCGCGTCGTCGGCAACCGACGGCCTCTACGCATCCGACACCTCGCTGCAACCCGACGGCAAGACCCGCGTGATAGGCTATACGCGGGCGGTCGGCAAGGGCGGCGTGACCTATTTCGCGCTCGGCCATTGCCACAACCCGGCGATCCGCGCAGCCCGGGCCCCCAACCCGGCCGACACGACACCGCCAACCTTTCGCGCGCCGTGGGAAACCGCCGCGTTCACCACCCTGTTGCGCAACGCTATTGCCTGGGGAATGGGCGCCTAGCCGCACCGAGCGCCGTTCCAACCGCCGTCCCAAGGAGCCGCCATGTCGCTGAGCCGGGAATTTGCCGCTTTCGTTGCGGGCCTGAAATACGAGGATCTGCCTCCAGCGGTGATCGACCGGGCCAAGGGCGTCACGCTGCAGGCATTGTCGTCGGCGCTCGTGGCGCAGGGGATGCCGGCCAGCCGCCAGGCATTGGCGCTGATGCAGGACGAGGAAGCGGCGGCGGCGGCGCGGCCACCGCGCTGTGCAGCGGCGCCAAGCTCACCAAGGCCGGCGCCGCCTTTGTCAACGCCGAGACGATCTTTGCCGGCGGCAAGTGGGACACGTTCCGCATGCTGACCCATCCCGGCACCGCGATCATGCCGGCGGCGCTTGCTGCGGCCGAGGCGAGCGGCTGCTCGGGCAAGACCTTCCTCGCCGGCGTCGCGGCCGGCTACGAGGTCATGGAGCGGATGGCGTCCGAGTTCATCCCGACGGTCATGTCGCGCGGCTTTCATGCCGGGCCGGTGTTCGGGATTTTCGGCGCGGCGGTGGCGGCGGCCAAGATGGAGGGCTTCGACGCCGGCAAGGTGCACGATGCGATCGCGCAATGCGTCAACCTTGCTTCGGGCAATCTCGAAGGCATCCGCAGCGGCGGCCGCTCGCTGCGCGAGGGCGGTGCGGTGCGCAACGCCCTGCTCGCGGTCGCCTTGGCGCGGCACGGCACCCCGGGCGGCGAGACCGTGCTCGAAGGCGAGGCCGGCTTCTACCACTCCTACGCCGGCAACAACCGCGGCGAGCTGCGCTACAGCTTCACCGGCGACAACCGCGCCGACATCGCCAAGATTACGCATGGGCTGGGGCGCGACTGGATCTTCCTCGAGACGCTCTATCGCGTCTATTCGACCGCCGGCTACAACATCGCCCATGTCGACGTGACGGCGCGGCTCGTCGCCGAGCACAACATCACCTACGAGCAGATCGACCGCATCGAGGCGGTGGTCAACTGGATGGAGACGGAATACCCCAGCCCGCTCTTTCCCAGCCGCGGCATCGAAACGACGCCGAGTATCGGCAGCACGCAATACTTCACGGCCTATGGCGCGGCGACCCGCGGCTATCCGATGCTGCGCGGCGGATCGCCCGGGCCGGGCGAGACCGACCCGCCGGAAGTCCTCGACCTGATGCGCCGCGTCACGCTGATCCCGACCGTGCGCCGCACCCTGTTCGGCCCGCGCATCACCGTGTTCCTGAAGGACGGGCGTAGCGTTACCCGCGAGGGGACAGGCCGCGAGTTCATCTGGGATTTCGAGGAGGAGGCGCGCCGCATCCGCCCGATCGCCCCCGGCCTTGCGATCCTCCCGGCGCAATACGAGCGCCTGATCGACGCCTGCCGCCACCTCGACACGCTCGACGATGCCGCTGCGACCCTTATCGGCCTGACGATCCCGGGATGACGCCGCCTGTTTGAACTCGATGGCCGGGCGATCCTAGGCTTCGTTCCGGCATTTCCGCCGGCTCTCCCCGCCATTTTTCCGGAGACCACCATGAGCGCTCACGGGACCCCCGCACAGATTCACGCCAAGCTCTCCCACCCGGTCATCGACGGCGACGGCCACTGGATCGAATACACCCCGGTCTTTGCCGAGCGGATGCGCAAGGTGGTCGGCGACAAGGGGGCCGACGGCTTCATCGCCTCGCAGCGCCGCATCCCCGATGCGCTGTCCGTTTCGATCGCCGAGCGCACCCGTCGCGGCCAGGCGATGGAGGGCTATTGGGGCCGCCAGTCGACCAACACGCGCGACCGCGCCACCGCGATGATGCCGCGCATGCTGTACGACCGGCTCGAGGAGCTCGGCATCGATTTCGGCATCGTCTATCCGACCGCCGGGCTCGGCATCCCGCGCATCGCCGACGACGAGACGCGCCGCGCCGTGATCCGCGGCTTCAACATCGTCACCGCCGAATATTTCGAGAAGCTCGGCGACCGGCTGACCCCGGCCGCGGTGATCCCGATGCACACCCCCGAGGAGGCGATCGCCGAGCTCGAATTCGCGACGAAGCAGCTCGGCGCCAAGGCGTGCATGTTCGGCAGCAGCGTCGCGCGGCCCCTGCCGGCCGCCAAGGGCGTCGACCCGCAGGTCGCCCGCCATGCCGTGCTGTACGACCAGTTCGGCCTCGACAGCGACTATGATTACGATGCGGTCTGGCAGAAATGCCGCGAACTCGGCGTCGCGCCGACCTTCCACACCGGCGGCCGCGGCTTTGGCCTGCGCAACAACCCGAGCAACTTCACCTTCAACCATATCGGCCATTTCGCGGCGGCCGGCCATGCCGTCGCCAAGGGGCTGTTTTTGGGCGGCGTGACGCGGCGCTTCCCGGACCTGCGCTTCGGCTTTCTCGAAGGCGGGGTCGGCTGGGGCTGCCAGCTGTTCGCCGACTTGATCGAGCATTGGGAGCGGCGCGGCGCCAAGGGCATCGCCTACATGGATCCCTCCAAGCTCGATCGGAAGCTACTGCGCCAGATGGTCGACAAATATGGCTACGAGGAGATCGCCGCCGAACTCGACCGCCGCGACGGCTGGCCGCAAAAGGAGGAAGATTCGCTGACCGGCGGTGTTGCGGCGCTGGACGATTACGCGGCCTGCAACATCACCAAGAAGCAGGACTGGATGGACCTTTTCGTGACGCCGTATTTCTTCGGGTGCGAGGCCGACGACCGCATGAATGCGGTGGCGTTCAGCAAGTTCAACCCGTTCGGCGCCAAGATCCAGGCGATCTACAGCTCGGATATCGGGCATTTCGACGTGCCCGACATGGTGCAGGTTCTGCCCGAGGCCTACGAACTCGTCGAGGACGGGCTGATCACCGCCGACGATTTCCGCGACTTCACGTTCGGCAATGCGGTGCGGCTGTGGGGCACGCAGAACCCGCGCTTCTTCGAGGGCACTGCCGTTGCCAAAGAGGCCGCCGCGCTGTTGAAGGCAGCGCCGACGGTGCGCGCCGCGGCGGAATAGCGGCGGACCCTGGCGCGCTGCACCTGTCGGCGCGGAGCCGGCCGGCGCCGATGGGCTTCATGGGCAGACTGGCGCGGATAGCGGGGCGAGTGCTGCTGGGTGGCCTGTTGCTCGTTGCAGCAGGACGGCCGGCTGCGGCGCAAACGGTGGCGACCTATCACGGCCGCCCCGACCGCAGCGGCATGTTCGTGATGCCGGGACTCACCTGGGAGCGCGCCCGCACGTTGCGCCTCGACCGCGGCTTTGCGCCGCGCTTTGCCGGCCACCTCTACGCCCAGCCGCTCTACTGGCATCCGCCGGACCGCGCCGCCGGCGTGCTGGTCGTCGCCAGCGAGAGCAACATCGTCGCGGCGATCGACGCCGGCACCGGGCATACGCTGTGGACCCGCTCGCTCGGCATGCCGGCGCCGCTCTCGGCGTTTCCCTGCGGCAATATCGACCCGCTCGGCATCACCGGCACGCCGGTCATCGACGAGGGCAGCGGCACGCTCTATCTCGACGCGATGGTCGCGGACGCGGCCGGGCCGCGCCACCGTCTGTTCGCGCTGGCGCTGGCCGACGGGAATGTGCGGCCGGGCTGGCCGATCGACGTCGACGCGGCCTTGCGCGCCGCCGGCGACGCGTTCGCCTCGCGCGTCCAGAACCAGCGTGGCGCGCTCGCGCTCCTCGACGACGCGCTGTTCATCCCGTATGGCGGCTTCTACGGCGATTGCGGCGATTACCACGGCTGGGTCGTCGGGGTCAGCCTGCGCGACCCGCGGCAGGTCCGCGCCTGGCGGACCCGGGCACGCGGCGGCGGCATCTGGGCGCCGGGCGGCATCGCCAGCGACGGGCAGGCGCTCTACGTCGCGACCGGCAACACCTTTGGCGCGGCGCAGTGGAGCGACGGCGAGGGGGTATTCCGCCTCAAGCCCGATCTGCGCCACTCCGAGCGCCCGGCCGATTTCTTCGCGCCGGCCAATTGGCCCTCGCTCGACGGGCGCGACGCCGATCTCGGCGGCAGCAACCCGCTGCTGTTCGACCTGCCGGCGGCAAATGGCGCGCAGCCGGTCGTGCTGGCGCTCGGCAAGGATGAGCGGGCCTATCTGCTCGACCGTCGCAATCTCGGCGGGATCGGCGGCAGCCTGCTGGCCGAGCGGGTCTCGACCTACCCGATCCGCAGCACGTCGGCCGCCTATCCGGTCGGTGACGCCGTCTATGTCGCGTTCGAGGGCACCAACCCGCATTGCCCGACGGGAGCGAAGCGCGGCAAGCTCACCGTGTTGCGACTGAGTGCTGGTACCCCGCCGGCGCTCGATGTCGCATGGTGCGGCGCGGTATCCGGAGCCGGCGGGCCGATCGTCACGACGACCGACGGGCACAGCGACCCGATCGTGTGGATGCTCGGCGCCGAGGGCGACAACCGGCTGCACGGCTTTCGCGGCGACACCGGCGAGGCGCTGTTCACCGGCCCGCCGCTCGCCGGGCTGCGGCACTTCCAGACGCTGATCGCGGCCGACAATCGCCTCTTCGTCGGCGCCGACGGCCGGCTCTATGCGTTCGCGGCAGCGCGCTGAGCGGGCGGTTGCGGCGCGGCGCGCGCGACCATACCTAACATCGGCCCGGGCGGGCGCGGCACAGACAGGCGGAGGATTATTCGATGCGACGCGCGACGATCTTAGTAACGGGCTTGCTGGCGCTCCTGGTCACCGCCGCCGCGGCGCCCGCCTTCGCCGGCTACGGCGCGCTGGCCCGTGACGAGGCCACCGGCAAATTCGGGCTCACCTGGGACAAGCCATCGCAGAGTCAGGCCGAAGAACTGGCCACGAAAGACTGCGCGGAAAGCTCCTGCAAGATCATTTTCCGCACCAAGTCGCACCAATGCGGCGCCATTGCCACCGCCGAGAAAGGCACGGCCTGGGGCGCCGCCACCCGTAACCATCGCGATGCTGCGGCCCTGGCGGCGATGACCGACTGCCAGAAGCACACCCCCGGGCAGTGCAAGGTGCGCGCCGCCGGCTGCAATCATTAGCCGGACATCGCGGCCCGGCTCAGGTGCCGATCGCGAGCGGGCTCGCCAGCTTGCGCAGCAGAGCGATGACCGAGAGCGGGGTGAGGCGGCCGGTCTTCGGGTTTTCGGCGCTTGGCACGTTCTCGATCTGCAGCGACAGTCGGACCGAATCGGCCTCGACCTCGATGCGGTGCGTGTTGCGGGTCACGCCGGGATCGGCCCAGATCTCGATCGTCGTGCGGTCCGGGCCGATGCCGGCCAATGCCAGTGCCGCAGCGACGTTGACATTGGCCGGAAAGCCTCGCGCCGCCTCGCGTGCCGTGCCGGTGAAGACGCATCGCGCCTCGGTGAGCCCGGCAAGGCGGATGTTGCGTTCGACCAGATAGGGCGCACCGTCGAGCCCGTTCGGCGGCTTGCGCGTAATCATGTGGACGCGCTCGATCGTGCCGACCGCCGCCCCCTGCACCGCGTCGAGGCCCAACAGCGCGCCGCTCGGCACCAGGATGCGCCCGCCCTGTCGGTGCGCCAAGTCGACCAGGTCGAAATTATCGAGCAGCGCGCCGCACGACAGCACGACGAGGGTGCGGCCCGCCGTCAGCGCCGGTTCGGCGATCTCGCGCAACAGGGCTGCCGGGGCGCATTCGACGACGATATCGGCCGCCTCCCACAGCCGCGACAGCGGCAACACCGGTGCTGGCTGGGCGAACCCCGCCATCGCCTTTTCGGCGCGCGCCGTGTCGCGGGCCGAAACGGCGGCGAGTGCCAGCCCGTCGACACCGCGGTCGATGTGCTCGGCGACGACCCGGCCGATCGCGCCGAATCCGGCGATCGCGACGTGCAATGGGTGTTTCTGGGGCATTGCCCTTCTCCCCTCCGAGAACAGCCGAAATCCTAACCCGGAACCCTCCAGAGGTGGTGGAGGATTGCCGCCCCGCCGGTCAAGATAGCGCGCGCAGATCGGCGCGCAGGCGGTCAGCGTCGGATTGAACAAGGCGGCGCTCGACGGCGGCATGCTCGCGCTCCCAGATCGGGACCGCGGCAGAAAGGTGCGCCCGGCCTTCCGGCGTCAGCAGGAGAAGACGGCTGCGGCGGTCGGCGGGATCGACCATCACCGTGATGAGACCTCGCCTTTGCAGCGGCTTCAGGTTGGCGGTCAGCGTCGTGCGATCCATTGCCAGCAGCGTTGCGACGCTGCCGATCGTCGGCGGTTGCGGGCGATTGAGCGACATCATCAGCGAAAACTGGCCGTTGGTAAGGTCGAGCGGCCGCAACGCCTCGTCGAAATGCCGGGCTACCGCCCGCGCCGCCCGTTGCAGGTGGAGGCACAGGCAGGCATCGCGGACCCGGAGCGTCGTGTCGAAGGAAGGTGCGATTGGATTTGACACCGCGATATTATGTTGATATCAACTTATTGTGTCAAGTCCGAGATGCTTGGAGGAGTAGGCCATGCCGCTACAGCCCTACCTGTTCTTTGACGGGCGTTGCGAGGAAGCGATCGCCTTCTACCGTGATGCGCTCGGCGCCGAGCAGACGATGCTGCTGCGCTGGAAGGACAGCCCCGATCCGGCGATGAGCCCGCCCGGCGGCGATGCCGAGAAAATCATGCATGCGCGCTTCCGGATCGGCGATACCGAGGTGATGGCCTCGGACGGACGCTGCCAGGGCCAGCCGAAATTCGACGGCTTTGCGCTGTCGCTGACGGTGCCGACCGAAGCCGAGGCCGACCGTCGCTTTGCCGCCTTGGCCGCGGGTGGGCAGGTGCATATGCCGCTCGCCAAGACGTTCTTCTCGCCGCGCTTCGGCATGGTGGCCGACCGCTTCGGCGTGTCGTGGATGGTCTACGTCGCGCCCTGAGCCGCTGCAGGCAATCGCCCGGCGCCGCCAAACTCGGACGGCGTCAGTACGATTTCGGCAGGTCGAGCACGCGCTCCGCGATGTGCGACAGGATCAGCTGCGACATGACCGGGGCGATACGCGCGATCTGGGCCTCGCGGAAGAAGCGCTCGACGTGAAACTCTTTCGCATAGCCCATGCCGCCATGCGTCAGCATTGCGGTCTCGCAGGCGCGGTGCCCGGCCTCGCCGGCGAAATGCTTGGCGGCGTTGGCATAGGCTCCGACCGTCCCGGGTTCCTGATGTGCGTCATAGGCGGCGGCGGCGCGCAACACGAGAAGCTCGGCGGCTTCGAGCTCGATCCAGCGCTCGGCGAGGGGATGCTGGATGCCCTGGTTCTGGCCGATCGGCCGGCCGAACACGACGCGCTCCTTGGCATATCGCGCGGCGCGGTCGAGCGCGACGCGTCCCAGCCCGACCGCCTCCGCGGCGATCAGAATACGCTCGGGGTTCATGCCGTGCAGGATGTACTGGAAGCCCTTGCCTTCCTCGCCGATGCGGTCCTCGAGCGGCACCTTGAGCCCGTCGATGAACAGCATGTTCGAATCGACCGCATGGCGGCCCATTTTCGGGATCTCGCGCACCTCGACGCGGCTGCGGTCGAGGTCGGTGTAGAACAGCGTCATGCCCTGCGACGGCCGCGCCGCCTCCTCGAACGGCGTCGTGCGGGTCAGGATCAGCATCTTCTCGGTGACCTGCGCGGTCGAGGTCCAGATCTTGCGCCCGTTGATGACATAGCCGTTGCCGTCGCGCACCGCACGGGTCTTCAGGCGGGTGGTGTCGAGCCCGACATCGGGCTCGGTGACCGCGAAGCAGGCTTTTTCCTTGCCGGCGATCAGCGGCGGCAGAAAGCGCTGCTTCTGCTCGTCGGTGCCGAACACGACCACCGGGTGCAGGCCGAAGATGTTCATGTGCACCGCCGAAGCGCCGCTGAACCCGGCGCCCGACTGCGCGACCGCCTGCATGACGACCGCCGCCTCGGTGATGCCGAGGCCGCTGCCGCCAAACTCTTCCGGCATCGCAACGCCGAGCCAGCCCGCCTCGGCCATCGCCCGGTGGAACTCGTGCGGGAAGCCGCCCTCGGTATCCTTCTTCAGCCAGTAATCGTCGCCGAAGTGCGCGCAAAGCCGCGTCACCGCGTCGCGGATCTCCAGCTGGTCGGCCGTCAGCGCGAAGCTCATGGCGGCTTAGCTCGTCCCCTCGACGATGAAGGCGCGGCCCGTCGAATTGTCCAGCCGGCCCGGCAATATCCTCTGGTATTCCGGCGAATTGTACCAGCGCTTGATAGCGGCGGCGTCAGCGAATTCGAGGATGACAACGCGCTTCGGTGCCGGGGTGCCCTCGATCAGTTCGCTCGCGCCGCCCCGGGTCAGAAAGCGGCCGCCATATTGCGCGAGCGTCGCCGGAACGGCCGCCCGGTAGGCCGCCATCCCGTCCATGTTGGAGATCTCCAGTTCGACGACGAAATAGGCCGGCATGTCCACCTCCGCTGTCGCTACCCACAGTGACAGCGACAGCTTATGTTGACACGCCGGACGAGGGAAGCCGGTCGCCGCGGCGCGGGCGACGGATCGCACGCATCGTTGACAACCGATGTGCGTCGGCTTATCTCCCGCCGACCTGATCGCTGGGTAAATTCCACGGGGCGCCCGTGGCGGAATTGGCAGACGCGCACGGTTCAGGTCCGTGTTCCGAAAGGAGTGGTGGTTCGAACTCCACTCGGGCGCACCATTCGACAGGCATCGGCGGCCGGTCAAACCGGACGCCGATTTTCCGGAATTAATGAATGTCTACAGGGGGAGGCGCGTCATGGCCGACTGGGCGAACCTGCGGCTGAGTTGGGAGCCGCGCGTCCGCAGCGTTCTGCGGATCATGGTGGGGCTGCTCTACATCGAGCATGGGACCGCCAAGATCTTCGACTTTCCGGCGCGGCCCAACCACCACGCCTTTGCGCTGTTCACCCTGGTGCCGGGGCTTGCCGGCCTGCTCGAGACAATCGGCGGCATACTGATCGTCCTCGGCCTCTTTACCCGGCCGGTGGCCTTCGTCCTGTCGGGCGAGATGGCCTTCGCATATTTCATGTCGCACGCGCCGCGGAGTTTCTTCCCGCTGGCGAACGGCGGCGATGGCGCCATCCTCTTTTGCTTTATTTTCTTCTATTTCTTCGTCGTTGGGGCCGGGGTCTGGAGCCTCGACCAGCTGCGCGCGCCGGATCGGAGCCGAGGCTGACGGGCGCGCCGGCGCCGGGCTTTCCGACGCAGCCAAGCCCGCCGAATTGACGCGCCGTCCGCCGGGGTAGATATTCCCCGCGGTCTCCAGGGGTCGCGGGCAGAGTTGTTAATACTGGTGCAGACACGGGCTTGGCGGGGCGGGGCCGACCGCGCCCCCGATCGCGCAATTTGCCGGGGCGGCGCAACATGACCTATCAGCTGCATCACGGCGACCTGCCGGAAGAGATCGGCTTTGGAACTTCGGTTGCGGTCGACACCGAGGCGATGGGGCTCAACCCGCACCGCGACCGGCTGTGCCTGGTCCAGCTCTCGGGCGGCGACGGCAACGCCCACCTTGTGAAGTTGGCCCCCGGCTGTTACGCCGCCCCCAACCTCAGGCGGCTGTTCGCCGATCCGGCTGTGACCAAGCTGTTCCATTTCGCGCGCTTCGACATTGCAATTGTTTATCACTATCTGGGGGTGATGCCGCAGCCGCTCTATTGCACCAAGATCGCGTCGCGGCTGGTGCGAACCTTTACCGACCGCCACGGATTGCGGGATCTGTGCAAGGATTTGCTCGGCGTCGACTTGAAAAAGGAGCAGCAGAGTTCAGATTGGGGGGCGGCGACGCTGAGCGACGAGCAGCTGCGCTATGCCGCCTCCGACGTGCTGCACCTGCACGCGCTGCGGGCGCGAACTCGATGCGATGCTGGCGCGCGAAGGGCGGCTCGACCTTGCCCGCAACTGCTTTGATTTCCTGCCGGCGCGGGCTCTGCTTGATCTCGCCGGCTGGGCGGAGCAGGACATATTCGCACATTAGCGCCGCGTGGCTGGCGTGGCCTCGCTGACATCAGTAGGGGAACCGCTTTGGGGAAAGAAGCTCTGGCCGCCCCGTTCGACGCCGTGCTCAGCGACGCTGCGTCGAGCGAGCCGGCGCATGGCCCTGAATTCGCCGCCCTCGTCCGCGATCTGGCGGTCGCGCGCCGGGTCATCCGTGCCGAGATCGCGGGGCTCGAGCAGCTCTCGCACGGTCTCGACGGCGCGTTCGGTGCCGCGCTCAACCTCTGTGCGGCGGCGCGCGGCCGGCTGATCGTCACCGGCATCGGCAAGAGCGGGCACGTCGCGCGCAAGATCGCGGCGACCCTGGCCTCTACCGGCACGCCCGCGCAGTTCGTCCATCCTGCCGAGGCGAGCCACGGCGACCTCGGGATGATCGGGTTTGGCGACGCGATCCTCGCCCTGTCGAATTCCGGCGAGAGCGACGAGCTGGCCGACATCATCGCCTATTCGCGCCGCTTCAACATACCGCTCATTGCGATTACCGGCGGGCGTGCCTCGACCCTCGCCCAGGCGGCGGATGTCGTGCTGCTGCTGCCGCGTGCTCCCGAGGCCTGCCCGATGGGCCTTGCCCCGACCACCTCGACGACGGTCATGATGGCCGTCGGCGATGCGCTCGCGATCGCGCTGCTCGAACGCAAAGGGTTTTCCTCGGACGATTTCCAGCGCTTCCACCCGGGCGGCAAGCTCGGCCGCCGGCTGCTGCGGGTCGCCGACATCATGCATACCGGCGACGCGGTGCCCCTCATCGCACCGCACACGCCGATGTCGGAGGCGATCCTGGTGATGACGGCCAAGAGCTTCGGCTGCGTCGGCGTGTGCGAGGATGGCGGGCGGCTGGTCGGCGTCATCACCGACGGTGATCTGCGCCGCCATATGGATGACGGGCTGTTGTCGCGCCAAGTCGCCGAGGTCATGCATTCTAGCCCGAAGACGATCGGCGCCAACCGTCTGGCTGGCGAGGCGCTGGGGCTGATGACTGACCGCAAACCGGCCACCACCTCGCTGTTTGTCGTCGACGAGGCCGCCTGCCCGATCGGCTTCGTGCACATGCATGACTGCCTGCGCGCCGGAGTGGCGTAAGGCTGGCGCATGAAGCCGATGGCATGAGGTTGGCCGTGCACGAATCGGCGTTGCGCGCACACCGCCGTCCTCCTGTCGGGCGGCACGACGCCCTGGTGGAGGGTCCGATGGCATGGCTCGGCGCCTCCGCGCCCGGCGGCAGGCTGGTCAATCGCCACAGCCGGCGCGTCGCTCTGCTGAAGCGGGTGTTGCCGGCGATCGGCGTCGCCCTCCTCCTGCTGGTAGCGATCTGGCCGCGCTTGGCGCCGCTGTGGGACCGGATGCGCCTTGCGCTGCCCGCGATCGACCTGCGGGACGCGCGCGAACTGCGCATGATCAACCCGCGTTATGCCGGCGTCGACCGGCTCGGCCGCCCGTTTGTCGTCACGGCTGCGGTCGGCCGGCAGGTGCCTGACCAGCAGGATCTGATGTCGCTCGAAAGGCCCCGGGCCGACATGACGACGCATAGCGGCGCCGCAATTGTCGTCACCGCGGCCACGGGGATCTACCAGTCGCAGCCGCAGCTCCTCGATCTGTTCGGCGATGTGACGATCGTGCACCAGAACGGCACAAAGTTCGTTACCGCCAGCGCGCGGGTCGATGTCGCCCACAACACCGCCGCGGGCAGCGCGCCGGTTGAGGGGCACGGTCCCAACGGCGACATCAAGGCTGCCGGCTTCCGCATTCTCGACAAGGGCGACACGATTATGTTCACCGGCAAGTCCGATCTGCTGCTCAAAGGGGCGAACCCAGTAGCGGCAAAGCGCACGCCGGCCGCCATGCCTGCCCCAATCGTGGCCGAAGCGGCGCGCGCCGAAGCGGAGGCGAGACCGGCATTGGCGAGAGAGCGTGCGGCCGTCGCGGTGCGGCGGCATCCGGCAGCCCGGCGGGCACCAGTGCATGCACATCCGCGCCATACCCGCGGCAGGCGGCGAAAGGGCTAAGACAGCGACCGATGGCGTGCCTGCATTCCGTCGCGCAGCGCGGGTCCGGCGCTCGGCTCGCAATGACGCATCCGGCCGCCGCGTTCTGCGCGGCCGGGCTGGCGGCGCTTGTTCTGTGGGTCGCAGCGCCAGCCCAGACGGCAGCCCAGACGGCAGCCCAGACGCCGGCCGCGGCGAATAACCAACCGCTGCAGATCCAGGCCGATTTGGGGATCGAGTGGCAACAGAACGCGCATCTCTATATCGCCCGCGGCAACGCCGTCGCCATTCACGGTGACAGCGAGGTCCATGCCGATACGCTGATCGCTCACTACCGGGACGTGAAAGGCAGCAAGAATGCTACCAGAACCGGCGGCAGCACGGCCGGCAACGCCGCTAGCAGCACCGGTGGCAATCTCGCCGGTAATACCGAGATATACCGGGTGGATGCCGAGGGTCATGTCACGCTGAAGCGCGGTTCGCAAACGGTGGTGGGCGACCGTGCGGTTTACGACGTCGATCAGGCGGTCGCCGTGGTCACCGGCAAGGGGCTCAAGCTCACAACCTCCACTGATATGGTAACCGCCCGCGACAGCCTCGAATGGTACGACCAGAAGCAGATCGCGGTCGCCCGCGGCGATGCGGTTGCGACCCGCAACGGCAAGACAATCAAGGCCGACATTCTGACTGCCTATATGGAAAAGACCGCGCCGGGGCAGACCAAAAATTCTGCGCCAAATCCGCGCGCCGCGGCGACGCGCGACCGGCCGGCGGTCACCCCCGCGTCCGGGAAAGCACCCGGTGGCGGCGTTCCCGCCGAACTCGAAGATCAGCCGGATCGACGCGCAGGGTCACGTCGTGGTCAGTAACGGGATCGACACCGGGCGAGGTGATTTCGGCGTCTACAACGCGGATACCGGCATCGCGACGTTGATCGGCGATGTCGTCATCGCTCGCGGCAAGGACGTGATCAGAGGGCAGCGGGGCGTCATGGATCTAAACCACAACGTCAGCAGGATGCTGCCGGGCGGCGCGCCGGGGACGGCCCACCATCGGGTACAGGGCCTGTTTATTCGCGAGCAAAGCGGCCAGCACACCCCGACACACAAGGCCTCGCCACGGCACAAGCCAGCGGCGACGGAGAGCAAGAAACCGTGAGGAGCGGCGCGATGGCCGCGATGTCGGCGCCATACACTGGCCCGGCCTGGCTCGACCAGGGCGAGGGCCGGGGGCCGCAGCTGATTGCTGACAACCAGGGCCTCGTCGGTCACGGTCTCGGCAAAAGTTTCAAGCGTCGCCCGGTGTTGCGCGGCGTCAGCATCGCGCTACAGCGCGGCGAGGTCGTCGGCCTGCTGGGCCCGAACGGCGCCGGCAAGACCACCTGCTTTTACATCATCACCGGGCTGATCGCGGCCGACACCGGCACCGTCGAGCTTGACGGCCGTGACATAACCGAGCTGCCGATGTACCGCCGCGCCCGCCTCGGCATCGGCTATCTGCCGCAGGAAGCCTCGATCTTCCGCGGCCTAACCGTCGAGCAGAACATTCGCGCCATTCTCGAGGTGGCCGAACCCGAGCCCGAGGCCCGCGAGGCGATGCTCGATGCGCTGTTGGCCGAGTTTTCGATCAGCCATTTGCGGCGCGCTTCGGCAATGGCGCTGTCGGGCGGCGAGCGGCGCCGCTGCGAAATCGCCCGGGCGCTGGCGACCGCGCCGAACTTTATCCTGCTCGATGAGCCGCTGGCCGGGATCGATCCGATTGCGGTCAACGATATCCGCGACCTCGTGGCGCACCTCAAGGATCGCGGCATCGGCGTCTTGATTACCGACCACAATGTGCGCGACACGCTGAAGATCGTCGACCGCGCCTACATTTTGCACGAGGGTCGGGTGCTGATGGAAGGCGCGCCCGACGAGATCGTCGCCGATGCGGAAGTAAGACGCGTTTACCTCGGCGAAAGATTCAGCCTATAAGCCGCTCCGAACGGAGCTCTTCGTGAACAGAATCGGTTTTTCGCAACGGCTCGAACTGCGCCAGAGCCAAGCTCTGGTGATGACGCCGCAGCTGCAGCAAGCGATCAAGATGCTGCAGTTGTCGAACCTCGAGCTGGCCGAGTTCGTCGAAGCCGAGATCGAGCAGAACCCGCTGCTTGAGCATGGCGAGCGCGACGGCGAGGACGCCTCCGGGGTGGGCGGGGATCCGGCGTCTGCGCAGGCAAACGGCGCCGCGGCAGGACCTCCCGAAGAGCCGCCCGCGACGCCCGCCGGGCAGGCGGCCGCGGCTATGGAAGCGGATGTGGCCGGCGACGCCGCCGACCACTGGGCTGCCGCCGCGGGCGAGGAGGGCGACGGCTCGTTCGATCGCGGTGGCGATGCACAGCCCTGGCAGACGCACAACGGCCGCGCCGACGGCGACGACCTGCCCGGCATCGAACAGACCGCCTCGCGCCCGCGGACGCTGCGCGAGCATCTGATCGAGCAGATCGGTGCCGACCTGCCCGACCTCGGCGATCGGGTCATCGCCTTTCATATCCTCGATCAGCTCGACGAGGCGGGCTACCTGCGTGGTGGCCTCGATGGCGCCGCCGAGCGGCTCGGCTGTGCGCCGGCGCGGGTAGAGCGCGTGCTCGCCCGCCTCCAGGAATTCGATCCGCCCGGCGTTTTTGCGCGCGATCTGGCGGAATGCCTGGCCTTGCAGCTGCGCGACCGCAACCGCCTCGACCCGGCGATGCAGCTCCTGCTCGACAATCTGGCGCTGCTGGCCGCCCGCAACACCGCGGCTTTGATACGGATCTGCGGGGTCGATGCGGCCGATCTCGCCGACATGATCGCCGAGATCAAGTCGCTCGACCCCCGGCCGGGCCTCGCGTTCGACCCGCCGTTGGCCCAGATCGTGGTCCCGGACATCCTGATGCGCGCCCAGCCGCAGGGCGGCTGGATGATCGAGCTGAACCCCGAAACCTTGCCGCGCGTGCTCGTCAACAACCACTATTTCGCGCAGATCAGCAGCGCTGCGCGCAGCAAGGCCGAGCGCGAGTATCTGAGCGACCGGATGCAGGCGGCCAACTGGCTGGTCAAGTCGCTGCACCAGCGCGCGACCACGATCCTCAAGGTCGCCACCGAGATCGTGCGCCAGCAGGACGGCTTCTTCCGGCTCGGCGTGCAGGCGCTGCGCCCGCTGATCCTGCGCGACATCGCCGATGCGATCGGGATGCACGAGAGCACGGTGAGCCGGGTCACCACCAACAAATACATCGCGACGCCGCGCGGCCTGTTCGAGCTTAAATACTTTTTCACCTCCTCGATCAACGCCTCGCGCGGCGGCGAGTCGCATTCGGCCGAGGCAGTCCGCTTCCGTATCCGCGCCCTGATCGATGCCGAGCCGTCCGACGATACGCTGTCCGACGAGCGGATCGTCGAGCTGCTGCAGAAGGAGGGCGTCGATATCGCCCGCCGCACCGTCGCAAAGTACCGCGAGGCGATGCGCATTCCCTCGTCGGTGCAGCGTCGCCGCGACAAAATGCCGGCGCTGTGAGGCATGGTGCCGACCCCGCGCTTGACCCTGCTCGGTCCGATGCCCAACTTTGCTGCAGCACGCTGTTGCGAGCGACCCCCGCCAAGATTTAGTGGTTTTAGGGCCATGCAACTGACGGTCACCGGCAAGCAGGTCGATGTCGGCGATGTCTTGCGCGACCACTCCCAGCCGGGCGGCGCGAAGCGAAGGACCGCGAGGCGCGGGTGATGGAAGTTTCCGACCTGCTCACCCCGCGCGGCGTGATCGCCCAGCTGCGCGTTGTCAGCAAAAAGCAGGCGCTGCAGGAAATTGCCCGCCGCGCCGCGGCGATGACCGGCGTTGGCGAGCGACGCATTTATGACGTACTGGCCGAGCGTGAACGGCTCGGCACGACGGGGATTGGCCGCGGCATCGCCGTGCCGCACGGCAAGCTCGGCGAATTGCCGCGCCTCTACGGGCTGTTCGCCCGGCTGGAGCGGCCGATCCCGTTCGAGGCGATCGACGACCAGCCGGTTGATCTGATGTTTGCCCTGCTGGCCCCCTCCGGTGCCGGAGCCGAGCATTTGCGCGCGCTCGCCCGGGTGGCGCGGCTGCTGCGCGACAGCGCGATCTGCCAGAAGTTGCGCGGCACCGATCATGCCGATGCGCTTTATGCGCTGTTGACCGACCGCACCGAAAGCCATGCCGCCTAGCGCCGACGCAAGACCACGGCGCTGACCTGGTAGTTGTGGAACAGCCAGTACGGCTTGCGCATCGAGTGCCGCCATTTCTCGAAATCGAGGAACGGCACCGGAAGCCGCAGCAGGTGGCGCAGCAGAATCCACGGCCGCGCACGGACGTCGTCGCGGTAGGATTGGCCGACGTCGATGATGTTCGCCGCCATCACCGCGGTGTCCGGGAACAGCGCCGCCGCCTCGTCGGGCGTTGGCCGGAAGAGGGTGTCGATCGGGTCGCCGTGGCGTGGATAGCTGCGCGGCACCGTGACGACAATAATGCCGCCGGGTGCGACGAGGGCGGCGCAGCGCCGCGCGAACTCGTCGCGGTCGACGACATGCTCCAGGATGTTGCAGCACAACAGCGCGCGGTAGCGCCCGCTTCCGAGGCGAGCGAAGTCTCGGTCATTCAGCAGGTCGGCGCGGATGTCGATCCCCGCCCCGTCGCGCGCATCGAGATGAACCACCTCGACGCCGCGTTGGGCGAGCGGCGCGAAGATATTGCGGATCGTCCAGGGCTGAGCGGTCTCGCGGAACGCGCGCGTGCTGCTGCCGACATTGAGCAGCGGCGAGATTTCCGGTGCCGGGCGAGCGATCAGCTTATCGCCGACCCAACGCGACTCGATGTCGAACATTCGCGGCCTGCCGGCGCACCGATCGGCGGCACTGGATCAGTGGACGCTGACCGGCTCCATGTCGTGCTGGCGCACCACGGCAAAGGCGAGGTCGCGACTGCCCATGACGGCGATCTGGGCGCCGTCGGCGGCGTGGACCGCAAAGCCCTCGGTCCCGTCGATCACGACGCGCTTAACATACGCGAAATCTTCCATCCCGAGCAGTCCCAGCTCGCGCTCGGACAACTGCTTGATACCCTCGATGAACTGCATCACGACCTCCATCGTGCCGCCGGGTCGGCCGGCACGCCATTGCCGCCCGCGACGAAACCTGAATTTGGTGCTCGGATTGTCGGGCGGCGCCCAACCGCTACGGGCGTGAACCCCCGGACCCCTCGGGTCCCGGTTCGGCTCCGCGGATCGGCACCGTGCGCACCCGCGCCTCGACCGTCGGGCGCACCAGATCGACATGCAGGAGCCCATTGTCGAGCCAAGCGCCGCGCACCTCGATGCCCTCGGCGAGCACGAAAGAGCGCTGGAACTGGCGCGCCGCGATCCCGCGATGCAGGTAGATGCGCTGCGCGTCGTCGGCCTGCTTGCCGCGGATCACCAGCTGGTTGTCCTCGATGGTGATCGTCAGATCTTCCATCGTGAAGCCGGCGACCGCTAGGGTAATGCGCAGCTCATTTTCGCCGAGCTGCTCGATGTTGTAGGGCGGATAACCGTCGCCCGCGCCTTTGTTGACGCGGTCGAGAGCCCGCTCGAAATGCTCGAAGCCCAACAGCAGGGGCGAATTGAACAACGACAGGCGCGACATCGCGATCTCCTCGTATACGAGCGAGAGATCCGCAACCGGGCCCGAAACGGCACCCGGAAGCGGGAAGCGCTGCTTCATTTGGGGGCGGTCGGCCCGTGGATCAAGGAAGGCGGCCGAGACGCCAAGCCGCGGCGCATCAGCCGGCTGGCGGCCATTCTTTCGAACGGCGTTCTGTTGCGCGTGCACCCGCCTCCCCATATGGGCACCGACGCCTTTCTTGTCTTGCTTCGCAAACGGACACGCCGATGTCGATACGATCGCTTCCGCCGCGCCTGCCGGTGCCGCTCGCGCGCTGGCGCGTTCTGCTGTCGCTGTGCTTTTGCCTCGTTCTGGCGCTCGCGCCGAGCCTGGCCGAGGCGCGCGCCGGCCGATCCTACTCGTTCGGCGGCAGCTCGGGGGTTTCGGGGATGGGCAGCCGCGGCACGCGCACCTTCGAGCACAACAGCGCAGCGCCGATCACCCGCAGCATGAACCCGGCGACGCAGGCGACCAGACCGTCCGGCGGTATGGCGGCGCCGGCCTACGGCGGCAGCTTCTTCTCGCGCCATCCTTTCCTGACCGGGATAGCCGGCGGATTTCTCGGCTCGATGCTGTTCGGGCATATGGGAGGGTTGGGTCACTTGTTCGGCGGCTTCCTGACCTTCCTGATCATCGGCCTGCTGATCCTGGTGGTGGTGCGGCTGTTTTCCGGCCGCGGCTTCTCGTTCTCCGGGGCGGGCGGCGCGATGCCGCGCTCGGTCGGCGCCGCAGCCGCGCCGGCGGCGACCTATCGCGGCCAGGACACCACCGTCGACGACAGCGACCTCAACGCCTTCCAATCGATCCATGCGGTGGTGCAGGAAGCCTGGAGCCGCGGCGACCTCGGCCGGCTGCGCCAGGTGATGACGCCGGAGATGCTGAGTTATTTCTCGGAGGAACTGACCCGCAACACCAGCCAGGGGGTGCAGAACGTCGTCTCCAATGTCCAGCTTATGAAGGGCGAGGTCACCGAGAGCTGGGAAGAGGGCGATCTGCAATACGCCACCGCCTACATGCAGTGGAGCGCGATCGACCAGGTCTTGCGGCTGGGGAGCGGAGCCAACGTGCCCGATTCGGTGATCAGCGGCGATCCGCGGGTTCCGAGCCAATCGGAAGAACTGTGGACCTTCGTCCGCGGGCGCGGCGGCAACTGGCTGTTGTCCGCAGTCCAGCAGGTGTGATGAGCCGCGCGATTTGAGGTGGCGCCGCTCAGGGCCAGGCGGCTTCGGGCGGCATCGACATCAGGATAGCCTCGACGTTGCCGCCGGTTCTGAGGCCGAAGCGGGTGCCGCGATCATAGAGCAGGTTGAATTCGACGTAGCGGCCGCGCCGCACGAGCTGGTGGCGCCGCTGCTCGGCGGTCCATTCCCGGTTCATCCGCGGCCGCACGATCGCCGGATAGACCCCGAGAAACGCCTCGCCGACCGCCCGGACGAAAGCGAAATCGCGCTCCCAGTCGCCGCCGTCGAGATAGTCGAAAAATATCCCGCCGGCACCGCGCGACTCGCCGCGATGCGGCAGATAGAAATACTCGTCGCACCACTTCTTGAAGCGGGCATAGCTGTCGGGATCGTAAGTGGCGCAGGCAGCGGCGAGCGTGGCGTGAAACTGTTCCGCGGCTTCCGGATCGGGATAGATCGGGGTCAGGTCGGCGCCGCCCCCGAACCACGCCTTGGACGTGACGATGTGCCGCGTGTTCATGTGCACCGCCGGCACCAGCGGCGAGCGCATGTGCGCGACCAGCGAGACGCCGCTCGCCCAGAAGCGCGGCTCCGCCTCGGCGCCGGGGATTTCCTTGCGGAACTCGGGCGAGAATTCGCCGAACACGGTCGAGACATTGACCCCGACCTTCTCGAACACCCGCCCTTTCATCACCGCCATCGTGCCGCCGCCGCCGTCGGGCCGCTGCCACGGCGAGCGGACAAACCGGCCCGGCGGCAGCGTGCCGGCGTCCGGCCCGGCGTAATCGTCTTCGACCGCCTCGAAGGCGGCGCAGATCCGGTCGCGCAGGTCCTCGAACCACGCCGCGGCACGCCGCCGTCGCGCGGGCTCGGGGAATGACGCGTCAATTTCCGCGGTCGTGGCCATCGATGCCTCCAAAGCTCGATATTGCCGGATTGAGCCGCTATTGATAATCCGCGCGTGACGCTTTTGGAGCGGACATGAAGCAGCACCGGGTGGCGATCCTCGGCGGAGCCGGGTTCATCGGACGATATGTGGTCAAGCGGCTGGCCGAGCGCGGCGACGTGCTGACCGTCGGCGGGCGCAATGCGGCCGCCGCTAAGTTTCTCAAGTTGAAGGGCGAGGTCGGCCAAGTCGGGCTCGTCAACCTGTCGATCAACGACGAGGGGTTGTTGCCGGCGTTCGTCGCCGGCAACGACACGGTCGTCAACCTGGTCGGCATCCTGCATCAGGCTGGCGCGCAGCGCTTCGACCGGCTGCATCATGTCGGGCCGGCGCGGCTGGCGCGACTGGCGCGCGAGGCCGGGGTCGAGCGCTTTGTGCACGTCTCGGCGATCGGCGCCGACTCGCGCGCGACATCTGCCTATGCCCGCAGCAAGGCGGCGGGCGAAGAGGGGGTGCGCGACGCCTTCCCGACTGCGACGATCCTGCGCCCCTCGGTCGTGTTCGGGCCGGAGGACGAGTTCTTCAACCGTCTGGCGGCGCTGGCGCTGATTTCGCCGGTGATCCCGCTGATCGGCGGCGGCGAAACAAGGCTGCAGCCGGTCTATGTCGGCGATGTCGCCGACGCCGTGGTGCGCTGCATCGACGATCCCGCCACCGCCGGACGCACCTACGAGCTCGGCGGGCCAAGAGTCTACACGCTGCGCGGCCTGACCGAGCTGCTGCTCGAAGAGATCCGCCGCAAGCGGCTGCTGATCGACCTGCCGTTCGGGTTGGCGTCGCTGCAAGCGCGCCTGCTGTCGCTGTTGCCGAACCCGCCGCTGACGCCGGATCAGGTCGAGATGCTGAAAAGCGACAATATCGTCTCGGCGAGCGCGTTGACGCTGGAAGCGCTCGGCATCACGCCGACCGCGGTCGAGGCGGTTCTGCCGAGTTATCTCGACCGCTTCCGCCGCGGCGGCTGGTACGCGCGCGGCGAACGTGCGGCCTGACGAGGGTCGCGCGCCAGGCTGTCGCGCCGCGCAGGATTTGGCTAAGGTCGGCGCCCCAGGAGTTCTCATTCATGATTGCAGCATTGCGCGGGCTGGTTCTGCTGATCGCGGCCCCGTTGATCATCAACTTGACGCTCGGAGGCACGGCGATGGCGGCTGATCTCGAAAACACGCTCTACATGGACGTGCCCGCCGGGCGGGTGGTCATCGAAATGCGGCCCGACCTTGCGCCGGCGACCTGCGCCCAGATCAAGGCGCTGGCGCGGCGCGGGTTCTACGATGGCGTGGTGTTCCATCGCGTGATCGACGGCTTCATGGCGCAGACCGGCGACCCGACCGGCACCGGTACCGGCGGCTCCGGCCACAAGCTGAAGGCGGAGTTCTCGCAGGAGCATTTCGTCCGCGGCGTCGTCGGCATGGCGCGCGCCCAGGACCCGAACAGCGCCGACAGCCAGTTTTTCATCATGTTCGCGCCCGCCCCTTCGCTCGACGGCCAATATACGATCTGGGGCAAGGTCACTTCGGGGATGGAGTTCATCGACAAGATCAAGAAGGGCGACCCGGCGCGCAACGGCATGGTTTCGACCCCCGACAAGATCATCAAGATGCAGGTTGCCGCCGACGCCGAGAAGACCGGCAAGTAGCCGGTTCAACTCGCGCGCCCATCCGGCAATGAGCACGCCGTTCCGCTTCGACCCGGTCGAGTTGCCGCCCGAATGCGAGGCGCTGCGCGCGGACGTGCGCGGCTTTATCGCCGAAGAGCTGGCCGCCGGGCGGTGGACGCCGAACAGCGATTTCGGCTCGCACCGCGCCGCCGATTTCAGCCGCCGCCTCGGCATGCGCGGCTGGATCGGCATGACCTGGCCAAAGCGCTACGGCGGCGGCGAGCGTAGCTTTCTCGAACGCTACACGGTCACGGAGGAACTGCTGGCCGCCGGCGCGCCGGTCGGCTGCCACTGGATCGCCGACCGCCAGAGCGGCCCGCTTTTGCTGCGGTTCGGCACCGAGGCGCAGCGCGAGGAATTTCTGCCCGGCATCACGCGCGGCGAGATTTTCTTTGCGATCGGCATGAGCGAGCCCGATTCCGGCTCCGATCTCGCCTCGATCCGCACCCGCGCGGTGCCGGTCGTCGGCGGCTACGAGGTCACCGGCGCCAAGGTGTGGACCAGCTACGCGCACGAATCGCACTATGCGATCACATTGGTGCGCACCGGGTCGGCCGATGCGGCAAGCGCGGGCGGGCGGCACCGCGGCCTGACCCAGCTGATCGTCGATCTGAAGGCGCCGGGCGTGTCGATTCGGCCGCTCCACAACCTTGCCGGCGAGCACGACTTCAACGAGATGGTGCTTGACCATGTATTCGTGCCGGGCGAGCGGCTGGTCGGCCATGAGGGCGGCGGCTGGGACCAGGTGACCAGCGAGCTTGCCTTCGAGCGCAGCGGTCCCGAGCGCTTCCTCAGCTCGCATCAGGTGCTGCGCGGCCTTGTCGAGCGTGCCGGCACCGAGCCTGACGCCGCTTTCGCCAGGGAACTCGGGCATATGGCGGCGCGGCTGTGGACCTTGCGGCAGATGTCATTGTCGGTCGCCGGCATGTTGCAAGAGGGGCAGACCCCGAACCTCGAGGCGGCGCTGGTCAAGGACCTCGGCGGTGCCTACGAGCGCGACATCCCGGAGCGCGCCCGCGACCTGGCTCCCCGCCGGCACGGTGCGGCGGCCGACAGCCTGGAGGCGGCGCTCGCCGCGTCGGTGCTCTATGCCCCGTCCTGGACGTTGCGCGGCGGCACCCGCGAGATCCTGCGCGGCATCATCGCCCGCGGCCTGGGGCTGCGCTGATGCGCGACACGATCCTTTACGACAGCGCGATGCGCCTGTTCGGCGACCATGTCTCGCCGCAGATCCTCGCGGCGGCGGAAGCGGGCAGGTGGCCCGCCGCGCTGTGGGACGCCGTCACCGAGGCGGGCTATCTCGACGTGCTGGCCGACGGGCTCTCCGGCATGGCCGAAGCGGTAACGATCCTGCGCGCCGCCGGGCACCACGCCGCGCCGATCCCGCTCCCCGAAACCATGCTGGCGCGCTGGCTGTGCGCCGCCGCCGGCATCGAGCCGCCGGACGGGCCGCTGACGGTCGCGCCGGACGAGGTTGAGCCGGTCGCCTGGGGCCGTGCGGCAATCGCCGTGACGGCGATATCGGGCGCGACGCTGGCGCTTGTCCCACACGACGCCGCGCGCTTCGATCCCGGCATCAACCTCGCCGGCGAGCCGCGCGACCGGCTGGTCGCGACCGGGGGCGCGGCTGCGGCGCCGCTGCCAAACGATTTCGGCGCCGAGCAGGTGTTCGGCATCGGCGCGGTGATGCGTGCGGCGCAGATGGCCGGAGCGATGGAGGCGGCGCTCGATCTGGCGACGCGCTATGCCAACGACCGGGTGCAGTTCGGCCGGCCGATCGGCAAGTTCCAGGCGATCCAGCAGCAGATGGCGCTGTTGGCCGAGGAGGCCGCGGCAGCGCTGGTCGCGGTCGAGAGCGCGGCGCAATCTATCGCCGCGGCGCGGCCGTCGGCCGATTTCGCGATTGCCGCGGCGAAGATCCGCGCCGGCGAGGCGGCCGGCCGGGTCGCCGAGATCGCCCATCAGGTGCACGGCGCGATCGGCTTCACCGCGGAACATTCCTTGCACTACCTGACGCGGCGCCTGTGGTCGTGGCGCGACGAGTTCGGCGACGAAGCCTATTGGGCCACCGCGCTCGGCCGCCGCGTCGCCGCCGCAGGTCCGGGCGGGTTGTGGCCGCTGATCACGCAGCCGTGAGAGGAGGGGAGCGATGTCGGGACATCACACCGTTTCATGTCGGCCGGAGCATTGCCATTGGGGGTTTTTTGATGCGGCCCTGGCGCCGGTCGTGACCATCGCCTCGGGCGACACGGTGACCGTCGATTGCGTCTCCGGCGGCCGCGACATCCTGCCGTCCGATCCGGCTTTCGAGATCCTCGCCGACCATCGCGCGATCCACGAGGCGCTGACCCCGCGCTTGGGCGCGCACATCATGACCGGGCCGGTCGCGGTCGCGGGCGCCGCGGCGGGCGATGTGCTGCAGATCGATATTCTCTCGATCGAGCCGCGGCAGAACTGGGGCTACACGCGCATCCGGCCGCTGGTCGGCACGCTGCCCGAGGATTTCCCGGTCACCAAGCTGTGGCACAGCGGCATCGACCGCCAGCGCGGCGTCGCGACGTTGCCGATCGGGCTGGAGATCGAGCTGGCGCCGTTTTTCGGGGTCATGGGGGTGGCGCCGCCGCCCAATTACGGCGCCTGCAGCTCGATCCAGCCGCGCGAGTTCGGCGGCAACATGGATCTGAAGGAGCTGGTCGCCGGGACGACGCTCTACCTGCCGGTATGGGCGCCGGGGGCGCTGTTCTCGGTCGGCGACGGGCACGGCGTGCAGGGCGACGGGGAGGTGTGTATCACCGCGCTCGAAACCGCGCTCAGCGGCAGCTTCCGGCTGACCCTGCGCAAGGATCTGCATTACACGTTGCCGCGCGCCGAGACGCCGACCCACCACATCGCGATGGCATTCAACGAGGATCTCGACGACGCGGCGAAAGACGCGCTGCGGGCGATGATCGACCTGATCGGCGAAAAGATGGGCCTCGCACGCGCGGACGCCTACATGTTCGCCAGCCTCGCGGTCGATATGCGGGTAACGCAGCTGGTCGACGGCAACAAAGGCATCCACGCCATGCTGCCGAAGCACTTCACCCCCGGCTGACCGGGCGGGGCCAGCCAGGGAAGGCGCCTCAGGCGATCGAAACGAGCGTTCTAGCCGGGGCCCTGCGGCATCTTCGGGAATTTCTGCATGCCGCCGCCAAGCTCGACCCAGCGCTGTGCGCTGTCGCAATAGATTTCCATCGTCGGCTTGAGCCATGCGGTGTTGTCGAGGGTCCCGGCCTTGATGATGGCGATGTCCGGCATGACCTCGACCTCGGAAATGATCGGGGACCCGCATTCCGGGCAAAATCGTCGGCTGACGGTCTTTCCGCTGTCACCCTTATCCGCGTAGGTCTTCAGCGCCCCCTCGATAGACAGCGCCGCCTTCGGGATCGCCACGACAATGCTGAACGCGGTTCAATTGTGGCAATGGCATACGCCGGTGAATACCGGCTCGGCGTCGGCCGAATAGTGCACCTGCCCGCACAGGCAGCCGCCGGTCATCTTTGGCATGTGGGCCTCCATTCTCCGATAGTGCCGAAGCTTACGCCGGTCCCCGCGGCAAGCAAGCCCCTCGACACGTCAGCCCGGGCCAAGGAGCGCGGTGCGAAAACGGATGCGGCAGGAGGCGGGGTCGAGATTGCGCTTGTAGGGCGGTGGGTCGTCCGGCTTGACCTTGAGGACCACGAAGGCGGTGCTGTTGCCGTCGCGCAAAAACCGCGCGCCGTCGGCGAGTTCGGCCTCGCTCGCCACGGTGCGGCTGCGCTTGATGCCCGAGCCGGCGGCGATGCGCTCGAGGTCGACGCCGAGGCTGGTATGGCTCTTTTGATAGCCGGTCTCGCCGTAATGGCCGTTGTCGACGCACAGGATCGACAGGTTGGCCGGGTTCATCACCGCGATCGTCGCCAGCGCGCCGAGGTTCATCAGGAGTTCGCCGTCGCCGGTCGCGACGAGCACGCGCTTGTCGGGCCGCGCCAGGGCGAGGCCAAGCCCGATCATGCAGGCGCCGCCCATCGCCCCGGCCATCGTGTAGATGTGCGCGCCGTCATGGGTCAAGGCGGCGATGTCGCGCGCGGTGCCGGCGAGCCCGGTCACGAACAGGAAATCCTCGTGCCGGCCGATCAGCGCCGGCACCGCCTCGCGGCGATCGAGGATGAAGCCGGCGGCGATCGCCGCCGCCATGTCGACGCCCTGTGGATAGCTCATCGCACCTCTCCTCAAAACGCCTTGGCGCCGAGCAGTTTCTGGGTCAGCAGCACGGCGACCGCGCGGCCGCCCTGGAACACCATGGTCAGCGCCGCGCCGACCGTCGGGATCACCTCTTCGGGCTCCTCGATGCGCAGGCAGATGACGCCCATCGCCTGCAAGACCGGCTCGACCGCCTGGCCCATCGGGTATTGCCACGGGTTTCCCTCGCCGAAATCGCCGCGCATGCTGACGAGGGTCAGGAGCGGGAAATGCCCGCCTTTCATCAGGGACAGCATGTTGACGCAGTTGCCGGTGCCGCTCGACTGCATCAGCAAGACGCCGCGCGCGCCGCCCAGATCGGCGCCGGCAATGAGCGCGACGCCCTCTTCCTCGGTGGTCAGCGCCACCGATTGCGCGCCGGGATCGGCCAGCGACCGGTCGATCAGGATGCGGTGCCCGGCATCGGGCACATAGGCGAATTGCGTCACGTTGTTGCGCCGCAGCAGGTCGTAAAGCTCGTCCTGCCAGCGCGGCATTCCGCCGCTATCGTCGGCCATTTCGGTCATTCTCCGCTTGCGCGTTCGAGGCGGCGCAAACCTCGCCGCGCGGCGCCGCCGAACGCAACCCCGCAATGCCGCCTTCCCGGCTCGGCAACAAAGCTGGCACAATCGAGGTCGATAGCGCCAACAGCCGTTCGCAGCCACCGGGAGAGATAGCGGCCATGATCATCGATACGCACGCCCATGTCGTGCCCGGCACCCTGATCGACGCGCTACGCAGCGAGACGCGGCTGTTCCCGTCGGTCAGGCTGCACGGCGAAGGCGCCATGCCGCGCCTCGCCTTTGCCGGCGGCGCGCCGGGGCGGCCGATCCAGCCGCGTCTGTCGGATCTCGGGCAGCGCCGCGACTGGCTCAAAGAGGCGCGGGTGGACCATCAGCTGGTCGGCGGCTGGACCGACGTCTACGGCTACGAACTGGCGGGGGCCGAGGCGGCCGACTGGGCGCGGTTTTACAACGAGCACATGGCAAGAGACGCCGCCGCCCTGACGGCGCTGAGCGCGCTCGCGACGGTGCCGTTGCAGGACGGCGCGCTGGCGGCGCGGGTGCTCGACGAGGCGCTCGACGCCGGCTTCAAGGGGGCGATGATCGCGACCCAGCCGAAGGGCACCGGCGGCAATCTCGACGACCCCGATCTCGACCCGTTCTGGGAGGTCGCCTCGGCGCGCGGCGCGGCGATCTTTGTGCACCCGCATTACATCTGCGGTGACGAGAGGCTTGCCGGCTACGACCTGATCAATGCGGTCGGCCGCCTTGCGGATTCGACGACAGCGATCGCGCGGCTGCTGTTCTCGGGGCATCTGACGCGGTTCGCGGGCATGAGCCTGGTCATCGCGCACGGCGGCGGCGCGCTGCCCTACGCGCTGGGGCGCTTCAAGCGCAACCGCACGATCCATCCGGATTATGCCGACCCGCAGGAGGGCTTCCGGCGGCTCTATTTCGATACCGTGGTATTCGAGCCGCGCGCGCTGCGCTTTCTGTGCGATGTGGCCGGCGCCGACAAGGTCATGCTCGGCTCCGATTATCCGTTCGGGATCGGCGATCTCGACCCGGTGACAATCGTCGACAACACGGCGCTGACCGCCGCGGAGCGCGATGCCATCCTGGGCGGCAATGCGGCACGGATCTTTCACGTCGAGTGCAATTGCGGCGCGGCCGCCGCCTCGCACGCGCCCTAGCGCCTCACGCCGCCGATCGCACCGCCTTCGGCGCGTTTGGCGCGATTGCCCGCTCCGGCGGGAATGTAACCGTGACCACGGTGCCGCGTCCCAAAACGCTCTTCAGCGTCAGCGTACCGCCGTGCAGTTCCATGATCGCCTTGACGGCCGGCAAGCCCAGCCCGGTGCCGTTGTGTTGGCGGCCGAGCGCGCTGTCGATCTGCACGAACGGCTCCAGCACCCGGGTCAGATCCTCCGCCGCGATGCCGATCCCGGTGTCCGCCAGCGTGACGACGGCGCCGGCTTCCGGGTAGAAGCGGGCCGCGATCGAGATCGACCCGCCCGGCGGCGTGAATTTCACCGCATTGCCGATCAGATTGAACATGACCTGCCGCGTCTTGCGCTCGTCCAGGCGCAGCGGCGGCAGCTCGGGCATCAGGTCGATGTCGATGGTCAGCCCGGCTTTTTCGATCGGCGCCCGACTCAGCCGTGCGACCGCGTGGATTGCTTCCCCAAGATCGATGATCTCTTCGTTCAGGTCGAGTTTTCCGGCTTCGGCCTTGGTCAGATCGAGAATGTCGTTGATCAGTTGCAGGAGATGCGAGCCGCTGACATGGATGTCGTTGACATAGGCGCGGTACCGGTCGTTGCCGAGCGGCCCCATGACCTCGCTCTGGATGACTTCGGCAAATCCGATGATTGCGTTTAGCGGCGTCCGCAACTCGTGGCTCATCGTCGCGAGGAAGCTCGATTTGGCACGATTGGCGCAATCGGCCTCCTCCTTGGCCTGGCGCAGCGCCGTCTCGTAGCGCATGCGCTCGCTCGCATCGCGGACGACGCTGATGATCTCGGCGTGGCCGGTCTCGGGGTCTACCAGCCGGGTCAGGCTGGCCTCGACCCAGATGTAGGCGCCGTCCTTGCGCCGCCCGCGATAGAGAACCGTGGCATGATCGGTCGCCTGTTCGAGGCTGGCGAGCGCCTGGCGCATGCCGGGAACATCGTCAGGGTGGATAGCTTCCTCGGCCGATATTGCGAGCGCCTCCTCGGGTTCATAGCCGTAAAGGCGGCGACAGGCCGGCGAAACGTAAGTACGGCGATGGGTCAATGGATCAAACCGCACGATCATGTCGAATGGGTGCTCCGCCAGCACCCGATACCGGCGCTCGCTGTCGAGCGCTGCCCGTTCGGCCCGATCACGGCGCTGCAACTCACCGACGAGCGTCGCTCCGAGCGCCGTGGCGACCGCCGTGAGGGCGAGGATGGCAATCGAGATCCAGGTCGCCTTGTTGCGCCACGGCGCGAGAACGGCATCGGTGGCAAAGCCGACGGTGACGAAAAGCGGCAGGTCGCCGACCCTGCGATAGGTGTAAAGCCGCTCGATGCCGTCGATTTTTGATGCCGCCGAAAAGACGCCCGCGGTCGCTCTGCTATGCGTCCAGAAGAGGCTGAACTCCGGGTGACTGCGGCCAATCTGCTGTTCCTCGAATGGGGTGCGATAGATCAGGTGGCCGTCCGCCTGAAATAGCGCGATCGATCCTTTGGGGCCGATGTCGACCCGGTTGAACAGCTCGCGAAAAAGGTCGAGGTGCAAGGTCCCCAATACGACGCCGGTGAAGCGGCCGTCGCGGTCTTCTATCCGCCGGCTGACCGAGATCGACCACTCGCCGGTCGCAGGGTTCTTGCGGGGGGCGCCGACAAACAAACCAAGCCCGGGATGGTCGCGCTGCTCCCGAAAGAAATTGCGATCCGCAAAATTCCTCGGCGGCGGAGACGTGTGCTGCGAGGCAAGGGTGACCTGTCCCTTGGCGTCGAGCACCAACATTTCGCCGAGACCGCGTGCGCGGGCCGAATGGTCGAACAGGACCTGGTTGCGCAGTTCAGGCGGAAGATTCCCGATGTCGGGCAGTCGCAAATCAGCGATGGCTCCCTGGAGCGACAGATCATAGAGAGCAATCGCGTGCTCGATGTTGTCGTCGATAACCGAGGCGACGTTGTCGGCAGACTGCGATGCCTCAAGCCAGGCCGTGCGTCGCGTTTCCCACAGCGTCCAACCGGTCAGCGCGACGACCCAGAGCAGCACTAAAGCCGCCCCGGCGATCAGAAGGCGGATCGACCGTGGCGTCCGCTCGGCCGCGACACTTTGCGACCTGCGCTTCCGCCAGCCCGGCCAACCACGCATCGAACGCTCCACCGCAATTTACGCGATGTAATTTTTGCGGCGCTTTGATTAAGATTTAGTGCACATTGAGACTCAGCGTCAGTTCTGCGGCGCGAACCGGTCACGCCGACTTGATCGCTTCTCGCTCTGGCTGAAGGGTAGGTGCGCCTATAGGCCAGGGAGGAATGCGATGCCGTCGAGCGCGAACATCGACCGGGTGCTCAAGAAGGCGACGGACGGTGGAGAGGTGCCGGGCGTCGTCGCGATGGCAGCGGACCGCGAGGGGGTGATCTACCAGGGCGCGTTCGGCCGCCGTGTCGTGCCGGACGGCGCGGCGATGACCGCCGATACGGTGTTCTGGATTGCCTCGATGACCAAGGCGATCACCTCCGCGGCGGCGATGCAGCTGGTGGAAGCTGGTCGGCTGGCGCTCGACCGGCCGATCGCCGATGTGCTGCCCGAACTTGCCGCGCCGCAGGTGCTCGAAGGGTTCGATGCCGCCGGCGAGCCGCGTCTGCGCCCGGCCCGGCGGCCGATCACGCTGCGCCATCTCCTGACCCATACCGCCGGCTTCGTCTACGACATCTGGAATGTCGAGATGGGCCGGTACATGGAAAAGCGCGGCATAGCGGGCATCATCTCCTGCCAGAATGCGGCATTGAACCTGCCGCTGGCGTTCGACCCCGGCGACAGATGGGATTACGGCATCAACATCGACTGGGTCGGCAAGGCGGTCGAGCGGGTCAGCGGCCGCGCCCTCGGCGATTATTTCGCCGAGCATCTGTTCGGTCCGATCGGCATGAGCGATACCGCCTTCAAGCTGACTCCCGAACGCCGCGCCCGCCTCGTCGGCATGCACGCGCGCGGCGATGGGGGCGCACTCGCGCCGATCGCGTTCGAAATCCCGCAGGAACCGGAGTTCCAGATGGGCGGCGGCGGGCTCTACGGGACGGCGGCCGATTATCTCGCCTTCGCGCGCGTCTTTCTCAACCGGGGCCGCGCCGAAGGCGGGCAGGTTCTGAGGCCGGAGACGGTGGCGCTGATGGCGCAAAACGCGATGGGTGACCTCGATGTGCGCCTCCTGAAGACCGCGGCGCCGGCCTCCTCGCGCGACGCCGAGTTCTTCCCCGGCATGATCAAGAAATGGGGGCTCGGCTTCATGATCTCGACCGAGCCCGGGCCATACGGTCGCAGCGCCGGGAGCCTCGCCTGGGCGGGTCTCGGCAACACCTATTTCTGGATCGACCCGGTGCGCGGCATTGCCGGCGTCATCCTGATGCAGCTGCTGCCGTTTGCCGATCCCCAGTCGCTGCAGCTGCTGGACGACTTCGAGAAAGCGGTCTACGGCGCCCTACCCTGAAACCGGCCGGGCGCGCGCCCCATATCAGAACTCCGCCCGTTCCTTTCCCCGAGCGCGTACACATGGTCGACCCGGATCTTCTCGCCTGTCATCTCGACCGCGTCCTTGACGATGCGACGATCCCCGAATTGCCCAATCATTACCGCGGCAAGGTGCGCGACAATTACGACCTGCCGGACGGGCGGCGCCTGATCATCGCGACCGACCGGCTCAGCGCCTTCGACTTGAATATCGCCGCGATCCCGTTCAAAGGCCAGGTGTTGACACAGATCGCGCGGTTCTGGTTCGACCATACTGCCGATCTGTGCCCGAATCATGTCATCGACTACCCGGATCCCAACGTGCTGCTGTGCCGGCGGCTCGACATCCTGCCGGTCGAGGTGGTGGTGCGCGACTATCTTGCCGGCACCACCGCGACCTCGATCTGGTCGATGTACAAGGCCGGGCGCCGCGAGATTTACGGCATCCCGTTTGCCGACGGGCTGCGCGAAAACGAAAAGCTTGCGCATACGATCATCACGCCGACGACCAAGGCGCACGAGGGCGAGCATGACGAACCCGTCACCGCCGGCGAAATCGTCGATCGCGGGCTCCTGACCCCGGCGCAATGGCAGGAGGTTTCGGCCAAGGCATTGGCGCTATTCGCCCGCGGCCGTGACATCGCGGCCGCGCGCGGCCTCATTCTGGTCGATACCAAGTACGAGTTCGGCCGCGACGCGGACGGTCATATCCTGCTCGCCGACGAGATCCACACGCCCGACAGCAGCCGCTACTGGTTCGCGGCGAGCTACCCCGATCGGTTCGCCGCCGGTGAGCCGCCTGACAGCTTCGACAAGGATTTCTTGCGGCGCTGGGTCGCGGCGCGCTGCGACCCTTACCGCGATCCGATTCCACCGATCCCGCGCGACACCATTGCCGCAGCCGCGCGGATCTACGTCAGCGTGTTCGAGACGATCACCGGCCAGGACTTCATCCTGTCGCAGCCGGACATGAAAGTGCTCGACCGCATCCGCGCCAATTTGCAGCGGTTCTTCCCGCCATCTCCGTCCTAGGGCTCGGACCCACAAAGTGGATTCACAGCCGGAGGTGGAAAGCCTCTACTCCACCGTCACGCTTTTGGCGAGGTTTCTGGGTTGGTCGACGTCGGTGCCTTTGAGGACGGCGACGTGGTAGGCGAGGAGCTGGATCGGGATTGCGTAGAGCAGCGGCGCGACGAACGGGGCGCAATGCGGCACGGCGATGCCGAAGGCGCAGCGGCCTTCGAGCCGGGCGACGCCGGCGGCGTCCGAGATCATCACCACGCGGCCGCCGCGCGCCATGACCTCCTCGACATTGGACAGCGTCTTCTCGAACAGATCGTCGGGCGGCGCCAGCACGATGACCGGCACGTTGTCGTCAATCAGGGCGATGGGCCCGTGCTTCATCTCGCCGGCGGCGTAACCCTCGGCGTGGATGTAGGAAATCTCCTTGAGCTTCAGCGCGCCTTCGAGGGCGAGCGGATAGGCGGTGCCGCGCCCGAGATAGAGCACGTCGCGGGCCAGCGCGATCTCGGCGGCGATCTCCTGGATGCGCTCGTCGTGGTGCAAGACTTCGCTGGCGCGCGACGGGATCTCGGAGAGCTGGCCGGCGAAGGCCGCCTCGCCGTCGGCGTCGATCGTGCCGCGCGCCCGCGCCAATGCCACGGTCAGCGATGCCAGGACGGCGAGCTGCGTCGTGAACGCCTTGGTCGAGGCGACGCCGATCTCGGGGCCGGCGAGGGTCGGCAGGACGACATCGGCCTCGCGCGCGATCGTGCTCTCCGGCTGGTTGACGATCGCGATGATCTTCTGCCCGGCCTCGCGGCAATAGCGCAACGCCGCCAATGTGTCGGCGGTCTCGCCCGATTGCGAGATCACCAGCGCCGCGCCGCCCGGCGGCATCGCCGGCGCGCGATAGCGAAACTCGGAGGCGACATCGGCCTCGACGGGCACGCGGGCGATCTTTTCGAGCCAGTATTTGGCGATCATCCCGGCATGGTGCGCGGTGCCGCAGGCGAGCGTCGTGATCTTGCTGATGTCGCCGAGCGCGAAGGGCAGGTCGGGCAGGGCGACCGTGCGGCTCACCGGGTTGATCAGCGCGTGCAGGGTGTCGCCGATCACCGCCGGCTGCTCGAATATCTCCTTCTGCATGAAATGGCGGTAATTGCCCTTGCCGATCAGCGCGCCCGACAGCGCGGTCTCGCGCACCGCCCGCGCGACCTTGCTGTTGGCATGGTCGAAGATCGTTACCGCGCGCGAGGTCACGACCGCCCAGTCGCCCTCTTCGAGATAGGTGATGCGGCGGGTCAACGGCGCCAATGCCAGCGCATCCGAGCCGACGAACATCTCGCCGTCGCCATAGCCGATCGCCAGCGGGCTGCCGCGGCGGGCGCAGATCAAGAGGTCGTGCTCGCCGGCAAACAGGAACACCAGCGCAAAGGCGCCGTCGAGCCGCGCCAGCGTGCGCGCCACCGCCTGTGCCGGCGAGAGGCCTTGCGCCAGGTGATGCGTCGTCAGGATCGCCACCGCCTCGGTGTCGGTCTGGGTGTGAAAGGTGTAACCGAGCCCGATTAGCTCGCGCTTCAATGCCTGGAAGTTCTCGATGATGCCGTTATGGACGACCGCGACCCGGTCGGTGGCGATCGGGTGGGCATTGGTTTCGGTCGGCTGGCCGTGCGTCGCCCAGCGCGTGTGGCCGATGCCGATCGTGCCGTGCACCGGCTCGCGTTCGAGCCGCGCCGCCAGGTTGGCAAGCTTGCCCTCGGCACGGCGCCGCTCGATACGGCCGTCGATCAACGTCGCGATCCCGGCCGAATCGTAGCCGCGATATTCGAGCCGCCGCAGCCCCTCGATCAGCTCGGCGGCGACCGACTTTTTCGCGATGATCCCGATGATGCCGCACATCAGCCCCTCTCCTTGCGCAATCGCGCGCTGTGATCAAGGCGTGCTCACCGGGGCGTACTCACCGGGCGCCAAGCGCGTGTGCCGGGATGGCGGCGGATTTCGGATCGCGGCCCGCGTCGGCGGCCGAAGAGCCCGAGGCGCCTTGCGGTGACGGCTCCGGCCCGGCCCGGCCCGGGTCATCGTCGCGGACCACCCTGACCAGATCGCCCGGCTGCAGGGTGGTCATCCCGGTGGCGGGCAGGGCGATCGGGCCGGCCGAGCCCCTTTGGCGCACGATCTCGTAGGCGTATCGGGGCACTCGGGGCACTCCCGTAGACGGTGCGTATTGCGCCGGGGTTACGCGCAGCGCGCCCAGAACGCCGTCGCTGGTCGCAAACACTCTTTCGTTCCCCGCGATCTGCTGCTCGACGGCCATGATCTCGGTCTCGATGTCGGTCCTCGTATCGGCTTGAAGCTTGGCTTGCTCCTGCTCCACCAGCGCGGCGCGCTGCTGTGCCATCGCATATTGATTGACCGCGTCCTGGCGGCGTTGCTCCGCATCGGAGAGCTCGCTTTGCGCCTGAACCATGACCAGATTGTTTATGGTTCCCTGGCGGAGCAGCGTGCGCATCGCAACGACACGCTTTTCCCTGAGCTTGATCAGACCATCGATCGGTTGCAGCCGGTTCGACAGCATCTGGACTTCCTGTTTGGCGGCATCTGCGGAAGCGGCGAGGGCGCGCTCGCGATTGCGGCGGGCAGCGGCAATAGGTGCGTGCCGCTCAACCTCGTTGGCGATCAGTTTGCGCGCTTCTGTTTCGCTGACCAGTTGCAGGAGCTGCGGCGTAACTTTGACGGCGCTGCCGTCACGCTCTGATTTGAGAACCGCCTCGCGTGCCACAGCCTTCAGCATGATCTCGATCGCGTCGCGGCGTTTCTCGACTTCCCGCACAGCCTCCACTCGCTGCCAGGGTTCGATGTTGTTGCGGTCGAAGCCGCCCGCCAGCGCAATCGTGTGAAGAACGGTCATGCCGGGCACATATTTGTACGAGCCGGCGTTCTTCACCGGCCCCAGCACGTAAACGGGTGGCCGCTCAAGCGATAGGATGGTGACGAACCCTTTGCGGGCGGTCAGCTTCTCGAAGGCGTTTGCCAGAGCAGCCTGGAGGTCCCCCGGCGAGCGATCTGCTACGACAAAGGACCCGAGCAGCGGCAGCGATATCGTCCCGTCATCCTGGACGGCGTATTCGCCCGTGAGCTCCGGGCGCTGCTGAAAACCCTGTAGTGCCGAACCCGGCCTACCCCATTTGTTTTTCTCTATATCGTCGATCCGCTCATAGAACGCTATTTTGAACTTGTCGCCGACTTCAAAGCGGGCCCCGGTGGTAGGCGGTTGCGGCGCGGTCGTGCTCGCGACTCGTGTGACATTGCCGCGCTCTGTTGCCTTGGGAGTGCTGTCCGGGAGAGCTCGTCGATCGGTCGCCGCGGAAGCATCGCCCGGATCATCCTCTCGCGGCATCATTGTATCGCCGATCGAAGCTTGGGCGTTGGCCCCGGCGACACCGCCCGACCGCCCCTCGCCAACCGCCGGCAGGTTGACAACGATGGCAGCGTCGGATGCCCAGACGGGGTCCCCCTGACCAAAATGGATTCCCGAAGCGCTGACGCCGAGCGCGCCCGCCAGAAGAAGCTTGCGAAATCGTCTCCGCGACGGAGCGGGCAAAGGCGTCTCGGTCGGCACTTGGCCGAGGCGGGTGCGAAGATCGGCGCCAGCGCTCGACCCACCACCGCCCGCTTGTGCCGCAGTCGCGGCCCCATCGGCTCTGTCGACCTGCGATTCCGGAGTCTGCCGTGTCGCGAAAAAATCGATAAGCCACGGTGAACCAACCGCCGGGTTCGCGCGCTTGAGCAGCGGCCCTACGCTGCCGATTATCTTTAATGGTGGATGCTTTTCCATGATTTTTACCTATCCGCGGACCTAGCTCGCCACGTGCAGCTGGGGTGTTGAAACTCAGGTCGTAACGAGCAGTCAGCGCTCTGCCGCAGGAAGTCGCGAGGCCACAGGACCGATGCACGATCACTGCAGGTGCAGGATGCTCCACTGATCTCGCAGTCGGCAACGGTAACGGAGTGGTACGCCGAAGGTCTATAGACGGTGGCAAGGCGCACCTGCCGTTTTGTCTGGATCACTTTGAGACGGTGCCTGATGGTATCGGCGCGCCTCTGGCGCCTCTGGCGTCCGCGCGCGGCGCCATGCCGGCGAGTCGCGTTCGCAGATAGGCAGAAGCCGTGAGTCCCAGCCCCGCGCAAATGGCCGCTGCGCGGGCCAGGGCACCGCGTTGTCCGGTGAAAGATGAGCCGAGGTTGCGCAAGAACGCACGGAACAGGGTCAGCACGAAGCGGCGTTCCGAACCGAGCCCGTCCTTGGTGCCGGTCAGATCGGTAAGCATCGCCTTGGCGTTTCCCTCCATCCGACAGCGGCTGACGAAATAGCGCCATGTCGCACGTTGCGCGGGAACGACGTGCCTGACGCGCGCCTCCGGACGGTAGGCCCACTTGCCGCCCGGATGCAGTCGGGCGGCGCGAATGCAGAATTCGGTGTCGTCGCAAGTTCCGCTTCCGATGTTCAGTTTGGTTTTCGCTGCCCCATCTGCTGGAACAAGGCGTCCGAACTGCGCTGCGAAACCGCCGGCACGACGCAACACGTCGGCGCGAACCGACATACTGGCGCCGATCATGTTGCGCACATAACCGTCCCGGACCGGCATGCCCGCATAGGTGCAGCCGACGACCCAATTGAATTCGGGTGGGAACCAGGCAGGCGGCGGCCCGCTCCACAGCGGTTCGATATATCCGCCGGCGCCCAAGACATGCTCATCCCGATAGGCTTCGAGTAACTTCTCCAACCAGTCGGGGTCGGCAATCGCATCATCGTCGAGAAATGCGATGACCGGCGCCGTGGCAAGGTCGGCTCCGGTCATTCGGCCACCGCAAAGGCCCTTGGCCTGCGTGTTCGGGACAACCGTCACCCCCTCGATCTCGCGCGCCGCGCGCCGCAGCAGTTCTTCGTTGCCGTCAACCACGATGACAATCTCGCGCGGCGGCCGCGATTGAGCGCGCACCGAAGCTACAGCGTCTTTGAGCTGGTCCCACCGGTCGAAAGTATAGGCGCAGATGACGACGGATGCTTCTATCATGGCCACTGTCCTGTAATGTCGGAACGCTTGCCCCAAGCCGTGAAACCTTTGCCGCCCCGGGTTGCCCTCGCTTCCGCCGTCGCCGCCTGCAGCACATTCCAGAGCGGGCTCCCGTCATTGCGCACGTCAAACTGATCGTGCTCATCCACCGGGTAGCGGCCGCTCTCCTGGCGGGAGACGAGGCGCCACGCCAGCCAGCCGCCGCAGTTGCGGTCGTTGGTCAGGGTTCTGAGCCATTTCGCGTAAGCGGTCGCCTGATCCGGGTTCGATCGCGCATAGCCGAACTCCTCGAGCAGCACGGGCTTTTGCCGCGCGGCAGCAATCCCGCAGAATTCGGTAATCAGGCGATCGAATTGATCGACGCTGAGCTTGTAAAAAAGCGGGTATCCGTGCCAGGTGCCGAAATCGACGCTGGGGATCGCAAGATCGGCGAGCCGGCTGTCGACATTGGCATGGCCTGAACTCACCAGGTGGTTGGGATCCAGGGATTTCACGTAGGCCGACATCTCGGCGGTCCACGCCATCCGCAACGCATAAGGCTTGGCATTGGGCTCGTTCATCAGCTCCCATGCCAGGATCGTCGGGTCGTCCTTGTAACGCAAACCGGTCTTCGGGTTGACGCGCTGCAGCACATGGTGGACCCATTTCTGGTAGTCACGTTTCGTGCGCTGGTCGGCGAAGAAGAAGGTGCTTTGATTGGAGCTACCATACCACGCACGCATCTGCTGCGCGCCGCCGGTGTAGGCCCAGAAGTCGAGAAAAGCGATGATCAGTCTGAGGTTTCGTTTCTTGGCTTCCGCGATCAGGAAGTCGACCTTCTGCATCCCGTCCGGCCCGTCGTTGATCGCCATCTTGCCGGCGGTGTCATCCCAATAAAGCTCATACGTTCCCTTCGCGCCGAGATCGCTCGAATCGGCGTCCGCCTTCCAGTCCCAAATGGTCGCGACAGAACCGTCTAGCGAGCCTATTACCGGCTGCAGAAACGTGCGCACCACATTGGCACCCAATGACACAGCATCGTCGAGAACACGAGTGACTTCCGCCTTCGTCCCGTAGGTCAGATAGTGGTTATTAATGCCGGCCGGAAAGAACGGTTGTCCGGCAAGCGTGAACATCGTTCCCGTCGTCTTGACGAAATCGTGAGGCGAAGCGCGGGCGGCACCAACCG
The DNA here is from genome assembly GCA_963746885.1 of uncultured Alphaproteobacteria bacterium. GTDB lineage: Bacteria > Pseudomonadota > Alphaproteobacteria > ATCC43930 > CGMCC-115725 > DATARH01. The sequence goes on along the minus strand of CAVVDM010000006.1, from coordinate 358,454 downwards.
CGCCGGCCGCTGACAACACCAGCAACACCGTCGATACGATCGCCACGACGAGCTTGTGACACTTCGGGCGCACGGAAGGGCGGCGTTGCACTGACAAAACCATTCAACCACTCGACCAGATGCCGCAGCGGCGAGCAACCGATCTGACGGATTACCTCGATTGTTGCGGTCGCCTAACGGCTCACTCATGCTTTAGAGCCGAGTGAATCTCGCTCGGGCTGGTGTTTAATGATGCCCGGTGCAGCGCGGTTTTGGCAGCGCGATGCCTCGGAGTCCATCGTGGAATGAAAGCACGTTCGCATTTCGACTCTCGTCCGGCCGTGGTTATCGGTGGCGAGCTCAATGGACTCGGCGTATGCCGCAGCCTCGCGCGGGGGAATGTCCCCACCTACGTCTTAGACCATCGGCGCATCAACGCCGCGATGTGGTCGCGCTATGCAACTCCTGTCAGGGCAAGTGTGCTTCACGGCCCGCGCCTTCTCAACTCGCTGCGCGCGTTGGCAAGCACGTTACGGGAGCGCCCCGCCCTCATCATCACCGACGAGATGGCGCTGTTGACGATTTCGGAATTTCGTCACGAGCTCACCGGGCTTTATCGCTTTCGACTGCCTGCACATACGACCGTAATTATGCTGCACAATAAGGCTCAGTTTCACGAATTCGCCATTGCCAATGACTTCCCGGTACCGAAGAGCGAGGTGCTGCGCGACGTAGCGGATTTGCGGCGCATCCAGTGGCTACGCTTTCCCGTCGTCGTCAAGCCGGCAGACAAACGCTTTGTTCATGCCGGCGATGGGCCACGGCTGGCGGTTGTCGGCGACTGGAAAACGGCGGTGAGCATCAGCCGAAGACTCCTTGAGGCAACCGGCGAAGTCATCGTGCAGGAATGCATCGAAGGCCCCGACAGCAGCATCTACTTTTGCCTGTTCTACCGTGCGAGCGGCCAGCCGACCGTCATGTTTACCGGCCGCAAGCTTGCAAGCAGCCCGCCGGGAGCCGGCAGTACCGCGTTTTGCGCGCCCGCCGTGGACATCGGCAAGACACTGGAACCGCTTACGCATTCGCTGCTGGAGAAGGTGGATTACGAAGGTTTCGGATCGGTCGAATACAAATGGGATGCTGCCTCCGGCCGGTTTGCGATCATCGAACCCACCGTCGGCCGGACCGACTGGCAGGAGGAAATCGCGACGCTCTCGGGTGTCAATATTCCCCTTGCCGGCTATTGCCATGAGTACGGCCTTCCGTACGTCCCGTCGGCGCTGAACGAGCGGATCGTGTGGCAGGCCTCGCATGTCGAGCGCATCAAGGTCGGGGCAGAGGTGATCCCGGCAGGCGCGACCGTGCTCGACGGATATTGGCGCCGCGACGATCCAATACCGGCATTGATCCATTATCCGAAAGACATCGTGATTTCGGCACCCGCGATGGTGAGCGCGTTGGCGCGCCGCTGGGGGCGAGGACTAACCGAGCGAGTGAACCGTCTTGTCAAATTCCCCGGCGCAGCCTGACTCGCGCTGCCAGAGGACCGTCGCACTATGATGACGCAGCCTGGCAGCCGCATACGCGTCTGCCTCTACCTCGATCGGGCGCGCGTGTTTTGCTGGCATGCATGGCTGGCGGAAGCACTGGCGGCGTTGCCCGCGTACGATCTCTCCATCGTATTTGCGCCCGAGCGCCACCCCCTGCCGCGGTCTTGCGTGCTGCTGTTCGAACTCGAGCGCGTCGTCTATCGCCTGACCGGGCCGAACGCTATTGAACCTGCGGACGCCCTGTTGCGCGACGCTATCAGGACCGCCGACGACCGCTCCGCCACCTTCGATGTCGTCGTCGACTTCGCGGGGAACGGAACGTCGCTGCCGACGTGCGCGCGCGTTTTGCTGCCGTGCTTCGATGCAATCCCCGGCGAAGCCGGGCTGATTACAGCCTTGGCGGATGACAGGCTGTTGCTGGTCGAGGTGCATGACAGCGCCCGTCCGGACGAGCCTTGGACGGCTCGGCCGGCGCTTGCCGACCGGGAGGTTCTCTCGCGAAGCGTAGACAACACACTGTCTTGCGCCGTTCGCCTGATCGCGGCTGCCTTGCGGCAGCCCACTCCTGCTGCGCTCGCCCCCGATGCACGGCCCCGGTCACGCCCGAAGCTGGAGCGTCCGCCGGTCGTTGTCGCAGCGGCGGCGCACGCGGCGAGCGCACTGGCGCACAAGATGGTGAGGCTGCTCGGCATCATCGCGCGGGGCGGCAAGAATTGGGCTGTCGCGTGGCGTCGTGCGCCATCGCATACCCTGCTGGACCAGCGCGAAGCGGCTTTTTCTCTAAAGTCCGATGATGGCCGGCGCTATTACGCGGATCCGTTTCCGTTTTGTCATGCCGGCCGGAACTTCGTATTTGTCGAAGAATTTCCTTACGCCACGGGCCGCGGCTGCATCTCGGTATTCGAGATCGACGCGGCCGGCAACGCCGGCGCGGCTCGCCCCGTGCTGGAAGAAGCGTATCATCTCTCCTACCCGTTCGTCTTCGAGTGCGACGGCGAGGTATGGATGATTCCGGAAGCGGGGGAGGCTCGCGGCATCTACCTCTACCGCGCCGAGGAGTTTCCCTACAAATGGCGGCGTGAAGCCTGCCTGATCAGTGGCATCGAGGCGTATGACACCACGCTGATGCGCCATGGCGGCCGCTTTTGGCTGTTCGCCTGCGAGCGAGCGTGGCGTTCTTCAGGGTGGGACATTTTGACCCTGTTCCATTCCGACAGCCTGACCGGCGATTGGTTGCCGCACGCCCGCAACCCGGTGCTGATTGATGCGGCGCTGTGCCGGCCCGGGGGCGCGGTGTTCACCCATAACGGCGAGACGCTGCGCCCCGTCCAGGATTGCTCGCAACTCTACGGCGGCGCCATCCCGCTGTGCCGCATCGACGCGCTGGGGCCGGCGGAATTCAGCCAGACGGTGATAGGCCGGATCCACTGTGGTGCGCTGGGTTGTCACACCTACAACCGTAATGGCGGGATCGAGGCGATCGATGTCTTCGGCCGTGTCCGCGGGCTGACGAGCGCCACCGCTTTCTTCGCCCCGCAATCTCCGACAACCGGGTCCGGCGCTCTCAATCGTTGTCGCCCGCCGGCCCGCGGATCGATAGCGTTGATATCCGATCGGATCGGATCGTGATCACCGCCCGATGTCGCACCGCCGGCGGCAAGCGCCCCGATGGCGGTGCGACTGAGGCTATTTACGATAGGCCGGCGGTCAATCCCGGCACCCCGGCTCTCAACCGGCGAGCAGTTCGCTGCGTGGTTCGGTTGATATGGGAGCGAGATGATTGATGCCCCACATCGCCGCCTGCGTGCGGTTCCGCACGCGGACCTTGCGGAGGAGACTCTTGACGTGGACCTTCACGGTGGCTTCGGCGATGCCGAGGTCGCGTGCGATGTGCTTGTTGGAATCGCCTTGCATCAGGTGCGACAAAATCAGCCGCTCCCTGGCTGATAACCCGGGGGCCTGCGGGCTCTCGCCGTTTGGCGACGCACACGCCGCAGCCATCGCCGGTCCATCGCCGGGAGTTGCGGCCTCGACACCGGGCGGGATGCGTCCGTTTACCAGGTCGCCAGCCAGTTCTCCTGACACTACGATGGCGCCGAGCAGGGCGAGCTCCAGAGATTTCAGCAGCACATCAGGGCTGACCTCATGTTTGGCCAGATAGCAGCTGCCCCCCGCTTTGATCGCCGCCAAAGCTTGTTCGGAACTGAAGCGTTCGCTCAGCATGATCACCCGCATAGTTCCGTGTGTTTCCCGCAAGTGCGCCAGTTGCGACAGAGTCGCATCTGCGTCACTGCCAATTCCGAGCAAAATCATGGTCTCGTGCTGGTTCAGTAGCCTTTCCGGCAGGTCGTTCAGGCTGGCGCAATCCGCGATGACGCGAAAACGCGTGTCAGCCAGAATATGGGTCAACCCGGCGCGATACAGCGCGCTCTTGTCGATGACCGCGGTCGGTACAGAGCGGCATGTTTCTTTTGAGCGTTTGAATTTGGAAATGGCATCGTCCTGCGGCGGCGGGGACACGAGGCGCCGCTTGGTCACCCGCTGTCCCTCGGGCTCCCGGTCGGATTGATCCAAATGCACCAGCCGCCCAGTCACTGCTTCTGCATGCTTCATCATGGCGTTAATGCCCCCTGCCTTGCCAAAGTGCGTCGGCGTCGCTGCAGCCAATCGCGGTCACATTTGCCGAATTGCCCAACTGCTGGCGCCTTGCGATCGACCGTCGGCGGTCGAGCCGAACGATACGTGCCCATCTCGACTGATCGATCCCGTAACATTTGCGCCAAATCCAGGATGATGAAATACGTGTGACCACGTATGCGCATAACGGAACTAGGTAGAACCCAACCGCTGGTCGTTCAGCTTTTGATTTACATCAGGGTTCTAACGCATCCCAAATGGTGTGCTTTTGAAATGTATTGCTGCGTTGATCACACCTCCACGATCACAAAGTGCCTCCAGGGAAGTAGGCTCGACTGTGAAAAATGACCCAAGTTCCAGACGCTGGTTGAGCATGCGTTTTTTTAGGCGAGCTCCTCGGCCCGTGCTTTACTGGCTGCGGTGGCTCGTCATCGTCGGCGTTCTCCCGGCATGGGTGGTGACCGCACTGACTATCAACGCCTCCTATCAACGTGAGCGTGTCACGCTTGAGAGAAGCACTGTCGCAACGGCCCACGCTCTTTCGGAAGCGGTCGACCACGACCTCGAAAGCGCGACAGCCGCCATGCAGGTGCTTGCCATGTCGCCCTATCTTGCCTCAGGCGATATCGCGGCTTTTTACCGCCAGGCACGCGAGGCGCTGTCGAACCAGTCCGGCAACGTTATCGTGCTTGTCGATCCAAGCGGGCAGCAGATCATGAGCACGATCAAATCGTACGGCGAAAAGCTGCCTCGCGCCGGCGCTACCGACATGGTGCGCGCCGTGTTGGAAACCGCCAGACCGATGATTTCCGACTTCTATATCGAAACAACCTCGAAAGAGCCTCAGGTCGCCGTCGGCGTGCCGGTGATCCGCGACGGCAAGGTTATCGATGTTCTGATGATGGGCATCCTCCCCCAAGACCTAAGCGAGGTTCTGCATAGCGAGCAGCTTCCGCGCAATTGGGTGGCTGCGATCGTCGATGCGAAAGGTACGATCGTTGCTCGCACCCATGCCCCCGACCAGTTCGTGGGACAGAAGGGCGAGCCGGCGCTGCTGCGCCGGCTCAAGGAATCGTGGGAGGGGTCGGGCGAGCTTGCGACGCTGGAAGGAACGTCGGTCCTCGCCGCCTTCAGCCGCTCCTACCTGTCAGGGTGGACGGTGGCGATCGGCATCCCGATAGACGAGCTGACCGCGGATTTGCACGTGCGCTTGTGGTGGGATGCTGCCGCGGCTGGCGTTGTTTTCCTGCTTGCATTGTTGCTGGCGCAGCAAACAAGTCTGCGGATCGCCCGATCAATCCAAGCGTTGAGGAGACCGGCTCTGGCCCTGGCATCGGACGCCCCGATCGTCATCCCCCCAATCGAGATCGCGGAAGTGGCCGAAGTCGGTCGTGCGATCGCGAGCGCAGGGCGGCTTCTCGAACAGCGGACGAACGCGCGCGATCAGGCGGAGCGGAAGGCGCGTGCGCACCTGGCCGAGCTGGCGCACGTCTCGCGGGTCTCGCTCGCGGGCGAGATGGTGGCCGGGATAGCGCACGAGTTGAGCCAGCCGCTGACCGCCATTGGCGCCTACGGCCAAGGGTGTCTGAGACTCTTGGCCGCGCCGACCTGCGATGCCGAAATGCTGAAGGAGGGGGTGAGGGGAGTAGTGCAGCAGGCGGAGCGCGCCGGCGAAGTTTTGATCCGTCTGCGCGATTTCGTTCGCCAGGGCGCATCCCGGCGGCGATTTGTCGCCGTTAGGCCGCTGATCGATGCCGCGGTGGCTCTCATCGCCTTCGAAGCGGCGCATGTGCAGGTGGAAATTGCGGTGCAAGTCGACCCCAACCTGCCGCTCGTGTTCGCGGACGACATACAAATCGAGCAGGTGATTCTTAATCTGTTGCGCAATAGTATGGATGCTATGATCTGCGCAAATGTTACTCACGCACGCGCCGTCGTTGCGGCGCACGGCACAGCCAATGGCACGGTCGAGATCTCGGTCACCGATAATGGTCCGGGGGTCGGCGACGCGTCAAAGGAGAATATTTTTCAGCCGTTTGTGACGACAAAGCCATGGGGAATGGGCATGGGGCTTTCCATCAGCCGGACCATTGTCGAAGCGCATGGGGCTGAATTGCGGCTGGCTCCGAGCCAAAGCGCCGGTGCAACTTTCACGTTTGAGCTGCCAACGACCGCAATAGGCATGCAAGTCGATGCCCAATGACACCGTTTTCGTGGTCGACGACGACGCTGCGGTACGGAATAGCGTTAAATTCCTGCTAAGAAGCGGCGGGTATTCTGTAGAGGACTTTAGTTTAGCCCAATCGTTTCTTGAGACATATGATCCACAACGGGGGGGATGCTTGTTGCTCGACGTAAAGATGCCGTCGATGACTGGGCCGCAGCTGCAAAGGGAACTCAATCTCCGCGGCTGGCATATTCCGGTGATCTTCATCACCGGCCATGGGACGATCCCGATGGCGATTGAGGCAGTCAAGGCCGGGGCGTTTGACCTGATCGAGAAGCCGTTGCAAGAAGATAGGCTGCTCGACTGCTTACGGCGTGCCCTCGATGAGACCGAGACATCTCGCGCCGACCGACTGCTGCGTGTACAACTCGAGACCCGCGCCGAACTTCTCACACCCCGCGAGCGCGACGTGCTGGCGCTGCTAGCCGCGGGCGAACCCAGCAAGGTGATCGCCCGCCAGCTCGGCATCAGCTTTCGCACGGTCGAGGCTCATCGCGCCCACATCACCCGAAAGTTGAATGCTCGCGGACCTGCAGATTTGATCCGCCTCGCCTCAATGATCAACCCGCTTCGCTCCGCCTAGCGCCCTCGCCGGATGTCGCGGCGCCGCCGGGATTGTACGGTGCGGCTTGGCGATAATCCGCGGACGTGAGACAGGGCGGCACCCTCAGCAGGCTCGCCGGGGGCACACCGGCGGAGGCATACACCGCAATATCGGAAAACCTGGCGGCAAAGGTCGCCGCCTCTGCTGTGCTCTTGAAGTCGACCCGGAATATGACCCCCGGCCGTTCGAAAATGTATCGGAAGGTTTCCGGCGAAATGCGCTGGAGACGCAGCCATTCGAATGCGTCGGTCATGTAATCGATCAGGAGACTGTCATCGAGGAGACGAATTTCAACTGCGTACATCCTGCTCGCCTATCACCGCTGCCCCGTCGGATCAGCCGAGAGACCATTCGCCGCAATGCGGTCGGCACGGTCCGCCGGGCTCTGTTCGGGCCGGCCCCCGTAGCCGCCGAGGGGGGGACGGCGGCTCGGGTTCCGGCGCGACGCGGGTCGGGGGAGGGGATCCCGCGGTCACCGGAATGAGATAGCATCCGCGAGGCTCGCCAAAAATACTGGCAATCGGGGTACTCACTTCAGGGCCGGCCATGGCCGGCGCGGACGTGCGGGGTAACCTCAATCGGGTCGGCGTTTCATTGAAATAAAGCGGGATCGCCGAGCGGCATCATCGAACCCGGCGGCAGCAGATAGGGATGGCTGCTGGTACCCTGGCCGGTGGGCGTTCCCCCGATAATCGCCGGCGCCACGCCGCCCGCCGCGAGCCATGGGCTCGAGATATCGCCGAAACCGAACTGTGTATTGCTCGTAGCGGCGCCCGACGTCGGGGCGTGTCGATGCCAGTGCCGCATCGACAATTGAAACTGTTGGGCGGCGGTCGTGTTGCCGGCGCTGTCCGATACCGTGAACGTGAACGAGTCAGACGTGGCACCGCTCGCCGTCTCCTGATAGGCGACCCGGTTGTTGTCGATGTCGTCCTGCGTGAAGCTGGTCGTCGCCACGCCGTTTAGCAACAGCGTGCCGTCCGCTGGGCCAGAAGTGATCGTGTAGGTCTCCTGTGCGTGGCTGCTTACAGTGTCGTCGAAACGCAACAGGCTCGACGTAATCGTTGCAGTGCTTCCTGCTCGGACGGTGAGCGGACTGTCGGCGACAAGCGAAGGTGTCGCCGTGTCGAGGGTGAAGGCGAGGGAGGCGGTGCCGGTGTTGCCGGCGAGGTCGGTCTCGCTCGCGACGAGCGTGTGGCTGCCGTTGGCGAGGACCGGCGTAAAGCTCCAGACGCCGGAGGCATTCGCCGTCGTCGTTCCGAGGACAGTGCTGCCCTCCTTGATCGTGACCGTGGCGTTGGGGTCGCCGCTGCCGGTCAGCGCCGGGTTCGACGTGATGTTGTCGGAGGACGAGCTGCCCGTATCGCTGGCCAGCTTTGCGGCGACCGCCGGCGGCGCCGTATCGAGGGTGAAGGCGAGGGAGGCGGTACCGGTGTTGCCGGCGAGGTCGGTCTCGCTCGCGACCAGCGTGTGGCTGCCGTCGGCGAGGACCGGCGTGAAGCTCCAGACGCCGGCGCTGTTCGCCGTCGTCGTACCGAGGACGGTGCTGCCCTCCTTGATCGTGACTGTGGCATTGGGGTCGCCGCCGCCGGTCAGCGCCGGGTTCGAGGTAATCTTGTCGGTTGACGAGCTGCCCGTATCCGATACCAGCACTTCGCTGACCGGGGGGGCCGTCGACATCGACAATTGAAACTGTTGGACGGCGGTCGTGTTGCCGGCGCTGTCCGTTACCGTGAACGTGAACGAATCGGAAACGGCGCCGGCGGTCGTCTCTTGATAGGTGACCCGGTTGTTGTCGATATCGTTCTGCGTGAAGGTCTTTGTCGCCGCGCCGTTGAGCAAAAGCATGCCGTCGGCCGGCCCTGTGCTGATTGTGTAGGTTTCCTGCGCATGGCTGCTTACGGTGTCGTCGAAACGCAACAGGCTCGACGTAATCGTTGCCGTGCTTCCTGGTTTCAAGCTTAGCGGACTGTCGGCGACAAGCGAAGGCGCCGTGGTGTCGATCGTCAAGGCGAGCGCTGCGGAGGCGGTGCTGACGGTCCCCGCTGCATTGCTTTCGGTGGCGGTAAGGCTGTTCACCCCTTGGCTCAGCGAGCTCGTCGTCAGCGACCAGGAGCCGTTTGTCTGGACGGTTGCGCTGCCTACCGGGCTCGTGCCGTCGAACAGCGTAACGCCGTCGCCCGCCTCCCCCTGTCCGGTGATCGTCGGCCGGGTGACATCCGTGATGTTGTCGCCCACGCCGCCGCTGTCCGAAGCCGGAGCCAGCGTCAGGTTGGTCGGTGCCGGGGGCGGCACCGGGGCATTGGCCAGCGAATAGATCTGAACGTCGTTGACGTCGAGTTCGAAGGGGCCTGGATGGTTTACCGGGTCCGCTACGGTATGCCACCCAGCGGTGCTGGACCCGGCCATTTCCAGCTCGATGATGACTTGGTAGGCGGCGTTCGTCGAGACGCCGTCGGTCCAAGTGAACATCAGATTACCGTCGAGATAGACCTTCCACGACTGACCGGGGCGATATTCGACGCCATAGGTGTGGTAGCCGGCGGAGAGGTCTGTGCCGGTGTTTGCGGTGTGCTGTGTCTGGCTGCCACCCCACCAATGCGAGGCAAGAATGTCGTTCGCGGTTGATGAACCCGTGGTGCCGTAGGTGCCGCTCTCCTGCAAGTCGAATTCCGCGCCGTTGGACCCGGCCGTCGGCAGGAGCCACAAACAGCCCCATGCACCGTAACTGGAGTCCGGCATCTTGGCGCTGATCTGCAGGTATCCGCCTTCTGCAGGCAGATATTCTTTGCCGTAGCTCGATACCGCGCCCGATGCCCAACTGTAGCCAAGGCTGGAAAAATAGCCGCTTGGCGTTGCGACCTCTTGCAGGATACCGCTGCCGCCACCGAGATGGTTGCCGTTCGTGCCGGCGCCGGAACCATAGGGGTAGGGGTCGTTGTATTGGATCTGATAGCTCCCGGCGTTCTCGGCAGAATAGGGACTAGGCAGCGCACCCCGATCGCCCCAGCGCCCATACGTATCGTCGCCCAGCCACGGGTTCCATTTTGTCGTGTCGAGCGACGCGGAGGCGAACGTATCTTCGAAAATAAGCTGAGCCGTCGAATAGCCCGCAGGCGGCGGCAGTGACGCATTGACAGTGACTGCGCTGGTGGCGCCAGGGTTGGTTGCGGTTTGGGAGGAAGTATTACCGGTATTCGACAACCCGACCGTTGGTGCCGCCGTATCAACGGCGAAGGATGGCGAGAGGGTGGTGGCGCTGCCGGCAATATTGGTGCCGCTCGTGACCGATGTGGGGCTAGCCTCGGGGATAGCCGGGGCAAACGCCCCAATGCCTGGGTTGGTTGCCGCGTCTATTCCGAGCGCGGCGGCGCCCGTTGCATCGCCGATCACAGGAGGATCGACCACGATCATGTCGTAGAGCGACATGGCGACGTCGACTGCGGCGTTGGTCGTGAACCCGGGCGCTACGGCATTGCTCCCGACGACCCTGGCTTCGCCGGCCGCACCCGCAGCGGTCACGCCGCCAAGCCGCTCGCGGCGGTCACCTGCTTCGCCCTGGCCTGCAAATGCCGGCCCCGCGCCATTCGAGACGTCGACGCCGATGATGCCGGGTTGGGGTTTCGGCACCGCTCCCGGACGGGGCGGCGGCGGTACGTCGTCAACGGCGTTGCCGAGCGGGCTCACGACGTAAGACCCCGCGGGTGTTTTGCCGCCCCGTCGCCGATAAAACCAAGTGATCAGCACTGCCTGCCCCCATATGAGTAATCCTTAAGAGGGCTAGCGATACATGACGGAAGCGTCAATTATGAGAATGTAACATTTTTAGACAATTGGTAACAATTCCACCCGAGGCGAATATATCTCACCTAGAGCGCTTATTCTAGAAATATGGCGAAAGCGCTATACTCCGACGAGGATTTTCTGCGTGCTGCCTTGGCTGTCGCGGCAGAGCGCGGCCCGTTCGCGGTCACGGTTGGAGCGATTACCGATCGCCTAAAAGCGCCGACCGGGTCGTTCTATCACCGCTTTGCGTCGCGCGACGTGCTGCTTGCCGAGCTATGGCTGCGAATGGTCGGCAATTTTCAGCGGGGCATCCGCGCCGCGCTCGATGCCGGTGACGCGCTGCAGGCGGCGCTGCACACGCCCGCTTGGGCGCGCCAGCATCTCGACGAAGCGTGGGTTTTGTTGCTCCATCATCGCGACGATTTCGTCCAAGGCGAATGGCCGGTGGCGCTGCGCGATGCCCTGAGGGAGCAGGCTGCGGAGACGCACGCCAGCGTCGCGGCCTTCGCCCGATTGGCATTCGGTGGGGTCGCGCCGGATGCACTTCGGCGGGCGCAATTCTTGCTGGCGGAGGTGCCGGTCGCCGCGGTGACCCGGCATCTACGCCGTCGCGAACCGCCGCCGGCGATCGTCGACACGCTGATCGCGACCACCTATCGCGCGGTTGTGGCCGAGGCGATTTCGCTCAACAAGCGAGAGCGGAGCCGCTGAACGCGGCTTCACGCCAGTTTGGGATCGTGAGCAGTCGCTGGTTCGTCCCAACTCCACGTCGTTACCCAGGCGGTTATCACCAGCATGACCGATCCCTCGACCAGCAGGCCAGCGGCCCAACCAATGACCAGCCCTTCAAGGCCCCCCGCGCGGCAACCGATCACCGTACACGCCAGCTCGAACAATCCGCCGACGTAAAACCAGGTCGACATCTTGCGCATTTTGTTCCGCAGCCGCGCTGCGGTGCAGATGTGGAACTTGATAACCAGGCCGATCAGGCCAAACCCGAGGAACCGCAAACTCAAACCACCGATATCGGCATAGACCGGGTTGAAAAATCGCAGGAGTTCCGACGAATACATGAAGATAAGAAAACTGCAGGTGATCGCGAACGCCTCCGATGCTATCAGTGAGAGTGTCATCTTGCTGCGAAACTGATCTGGCTGTGCCGTGATGACAGGGAAAAGGACGGTCGCCAGCGCACCCGGAACAACGGACGCGACCGAAACAACCATCCAAATCACGGTAAATGCGGCGTTGCTGGTGGGCGATAATAACACCATTACCAGATAGGGCATGATGACGCTTGGCGCCTGGATGCCCAAATCAAGCATGTAGTGGTCGGCCGCTTTGCGCTTCAGGGCGTGCAGCAGTTTGAAGGCGGGGCGGTGGATCAACGAACTGCCGCGCTTTCGCAGCAGCAGCTCGATTGCGGCGAGCGAGACCAATTGGGCGGCGACCCAGGTCAGCAATATGGTGGAGCCGTCAGTCGACCATAGTACCACCGCCGCGAGGAATGCCAGCTTGCATACCGAGAACAGCAACTGACGAAGCATGCGAAAACCGCTTTGCAGCATGCCGACGAATGCCTGATCGATGACGAAGCACAGTCCCGTCAAACCCGACCCGATGATCAGCCACAGGTCGGAGAAGGCGTCCGATTGCACGTTTCCGGACGCTCCCGAGGTGAAAAGGCCCACCAGGATAAGCCCGAGCCCGCCAGCGCCAACGGAGAGCAACAAGCCAACCAAGGCTGCGGCGGCGATCAAACCGTGTTGGCTACCGGGGCGCCGGATGATTTCGCCCGTCAGCAGTGTTCCGAGCCCGCCTTCCCCGACCAGCCCGGCGAGACTCATCAGCGCCAGCAGTGCCGACGCCTTGCCGATCACTTCCGGGGCAAAGGACCGCGCGGCCAGCCACCAATAGAGGAACCCAAGCGCCGCCGTCGCGCCCGTGCCAAAGGCCAGGGCGCCGGAGTTCGTTACGAGCGTGGCGTGCCGCGCGGAGGCCAGACGCATGTGGGCGATTGCCGTCCGGGCAAAAGATGGTAGGGGCACCGTTGCTACCCTGCCGCCCCTCTCCGCGAATATTCACTTGTTGTGACCCGCCCGTTCGCGGGCTTCTCGTCGAGCACCTCGTGGTAGGCGCGCTCGATCTGGGCGACGACGGACCGTGCTTTCAGGCGCTCGACCCTGGCGAGGGAGGCTGCGCCCATTTTCGCGATCAACTCGGGCGTGTCCAGTAAGCGTCGCATCGCGCGACCCAAGGACGCCGCATCGCCAGGCTGCACGAGGAGGCCCGTTTCGCCGCTATCGACCAGGTCAGGCATTCCGCCAATATCGGACGCGACGATAGGCTTCCCCGAGGCCATCGCTTCCATCACCACGGTAGCACAGGCTTCCGGCCCGACCGACGGCAGCACCCCGAATAAACATCTGCGCCACGCATGCATGATGGCGGCATGCGGCCAGGTGCTGAACAGATGCACGTTGGGTGGCAACTCGGCCGGCGTGTCGGCGCATCGGCGTCCGATCAACACCAACGGCGGCGCCCGTTCGAGGCCGGCATAGGCGTCGAGGAGGACATCGACCCCCTTCAGGTGCATCAGGTCGCCAACGAACAGAATGAAGCCCTCGCCCGGCAATTCGGCCAAGACCGGATCGATTCTAGGGTCGAGGCGGGCGACGTCGTCGGGTACGAAGTTCGGGATGACCTCGAACGACACGCCAGCCTCGGCGAGCCTGGTGTCCCGCGCCACGGCGTGGCTGACGGCAATGAACCTGTCGACAACGCGATGCGCAAGCGCACGTGACACAAAGCTGCCAAATGTCGTCACGGTGCCTTTGACCGCGCCGTAATGCGCCGCGGCACACGGCAGGCACCGCGACAGGCTTGGCCCGCCGCACACCCGCCCCTCGTGCATCAGATTTTTCTTGGCGCAGACCAGGCTGTAGTCGTGCAATGTCACCACCAGCCGGGCACCGCACCAGGCTTTGACCGGCAGGAAGGAGGCAAGCAGCCAATTGTGCGCATGCACCACATCGGGTTTTTCGCTCGCCACCAGTCGGGCGAGAGCGGCGACCAGTTCGGGATCCGGGAATGGCGGCGCGTGCCGGCGCTCGGATTCCGCGAACAACCCGGACAGGCGCTGCAGCGTGCCGCGGATTCGATGCACCCGGACCTCGCCGTCGAGCTCGCTGGCTTTAGCTCCGGGAAACCACAGCGTCGCCACACTGACCTGATGGCCGCGTTGCGCCAGCGCCGCTGCGAGGTTGCGGACGTGTCGCTCTTCGCCGCCGACGATCGGCGGGTAGAACTGGGACAGCAACAGTATACGCATGCCTTGCCTCCGTCCCGGGTCACGCACCGGGAATGATCGTTGACACGTGTCGATAGAGGGCGTTCCCGGCTGGCTCGTACAGCAGGGCCTCGGCCTTGTGCGGATGGGCCGGGGTCATACGCTCCGCACCAGGCGCGACGAGCATCTGTCGCGTCCAGGTGGCTCCCGGTTCGACAGTGATTGAGCGCCATAGCGCAACGGTGGCTCCGTCGAGCCTGACTTCCACGTCAAATCGTCGCGCCTTTGCCTCGGCGCTTTTGATCCCGATGACCACCCTGCCGGGAGCCGCCGACGCGGTGGGCACCATCCAGAACTCGGTATAGGCGAACTGTCGTTGGCGCGCCTCGTCGCGAACCGCCAGCGCATAGGCTCCATATGTTACCAGTGCCGCGACGGCGATTGTCGTCACCTGCCACCATCGAAAATCCGGGAAGCGTATCGGTACGGTGGTCCGGTCTTTGCGCAGGGCGATTCCAGTTGCCACGCTGGTCGCGGCGACGAGCCAGAGGGCCCATCCGAGCGGCGTCAGCCAGCCGATCCAGTTGAGGAAGAAGCCCCCGGCGAGACAGATCGCGATGCTGGCTCCAACCGCATAGACGACGCGCTCGGCTGGCGAGGCTCCGATGGGTCCGATCGCCCGCAGTGCGGCATGGCCGGTGAAGAACAGCAATAGCGGCGCACTCGCGATAACCCGGATCAGCGCGCTGTCTATGAACAGGACCGCGAAGAGGTTGGCGAATGCCCACAGAGACACCGCAGCGAGGTCACGCTGCCTATTGGGCGGCATGCAATCCCCTCACGTCGAAAATGACGATCCAGCCGTTGTCGAAAACTCTGCCGACCCGATCGGAATTGTCGAACTTCAACAGGCTGCTGGGCAGTGGCGGCATCCCGTGGCCGGGCTCGTTCTTCTCAAAGTATTCTCCCAGGACGGCGGGGGCGGTCGTGAGGCGCAAGTCGACGAGCAAATAGTCGATCTTGCCGTGTCTGATCGGATAGAGCGTTTCGGGTGACAGGTCTTTGCTTAGAAACGTGCGGGACACTTCTACACCGTCGTCGATGCTTGTGATGACATCCTGCTGCCCGTAAGTCGCCAGCAGCGACCGGTTGGTGCGGTCGGCGGAAAAGCGGTTGCCTTCCCCAAGCCACTTTCGGGTCCAGCTCGTCGCTGCGATGCCCATCGGCTCGATCGACTCGGGATCCGCGCCGACGCGGTACGTACCGCGCAGCGCCCTGCCGGCCGAGCCGGTGGCTATCCCGCCCAGCAGGATGATGCCGATCGCGAGGCTGATCACGATCTGGTTCCAACGGGTAATGCGCACCTGCCAGAAGTGCACGACGCTGACGGCAACAACCAGACCGACCGCGACAAACACGAACGCTCCCATCCGGTTGCCGATCTCCCAACCAGCCGAGGTGAGGCGGAATGCTACTGATACGGGAAATCCGAAGGCTGCAATCGTCAGCAATACGATCCGGCTATTGCGCCAGTGGCGGTGCCGGACGGCGACCAGACGTTCCCATCCCGAGGCCGCCGAGGTCGCTGCGCTCAGCGCCAGCGATCGGAAAAATCCGGTCGCCAAACCGGCGGCGAGGAGAAGCGTCGACGCGAAGCCGAGAAGGCGGTATCCGATCGGTTGCTGTGTGCCGTCAGCTCCGACAAACATCTGCCGCGCATCCGAGGATCCGCCGTTCAGCTTGGCGATGAGGTCGGTCACACCGCCTTGCACAACCGGGCCGAGATAGCTCGAAACCGGTATGTCCATCAGCCAGATCCAGAGCACCGGAAACGCCACGGCAAGCGCGGCGGCGCCCGCCGTAACACCGATGCGGGTGCGCAGCGCGGCCCGATCGTCGCGCTGCGCCGCTTCGATCGCCAAAAGGCCGACCAGGTAGGCGGCACAGAAGAACGCCGATACGTGGTGTGTGACGGCGAGGCTCGCCAGCAGGAGCGCGATCAGCACGAGCGGCCCGCTGCGTGCCGCCTCGGCCCGCGTGGCCGCCTCGGCTTCGGCCAGCATGGTCAGCAGAGCCAGCACGATGCCAAGGCTTTCATACGCGAACATCGCGTCGAAAGCGACGAAGTTGGAACAGCCCATGTAAACGAGGCAGGCGACCCCCGCGACGCGGGACGATCCACAGATCTTCTCGAAGAACAGGAACAGCGCCGTGACGAATGTCCCGCGCAGCACCGCGATGACACAATTCGCAGCGGCGAACACGCTCAACCCCGTCAAATTGGCAAGGGCAGTTGTCAGAATTTCGATGCCCGGATAGGACGGGCTGACCGGCAGCAGGGAATTGCTCAAAAAAAGCTTGTGCCGGTCGAGGATGTCGTCGGCGGTGACCCAGTGCAGCATCTCGTCGAATTGGACGAATTCCGTGGGCGCATACAGCAGCTTGTAAAAGAACAGGGACTCCGCAAGGAGCAGCAGCAGGGCCAGGCGTTCACCGCGTGAGGCGAGCGGCCATGCCGCTCGGCTGGCGGTTGGCAGCACAAGCAGAATGACACCGCTCCAGAACAAAAGGGATGCGATGTGAGCGTCTCCGTTACGCCCGGCGCCATGGCCGGCGGCGACGAGGAACAGCGCGACCGACGCGTTAAGACAGAGGAGCGCGATCCAGGTGCCGTTTGTGCGACGCGGCGTGCCGATCTCGGCGCCGTGCAATGCCGGGCCAATGAGATCACCGACAAGCGCCGCGGTAGATCTTAGCGGTCGCCAAACGGGGTTGGCGGCGAGGCGAACGGCGCTCATGCAGCAGGCGTCCCGGGGTTAAAGGCCAGGCCGGAACGGCTCCGAGGCGATCGCCGGCGGCGCCGGGCGACTGCGTCCCGCGCCGTTCAAAACGCCTTCGTAAAGATCGAGCAACTGCCGCGCGCAGCTGTCCCAATCCGGCAGCACGACATCGGGCGGCCGCCGGTTGGCCGCGAGTTCATCCGCGATCGCATCGGCCACGGCGTCAGGCTTCGCGTCTAGCGGAATTGACCGGCACAGGCCTTTTTGCGCGAGCTCCCGCAACCCCGACGTGTCGCTAACCAGCACGGGGCGCCGCAGCGACAAAGCCTCCATGATCGCCACCGGATGCGCCTCGTATTGGCTCAAGAGGACAATCAGTCCGGCACCTGCGAGCAGATCCGACAGCCGCTGGCGTTCGGCCGACGGGATCGCTGTGATGCTCACGCGTTCTTCAAGATGCAGGGAGCTGATCATACGGCGCAGCTCCGGCTCGTAGGGACCCGAACCGACGATTTTCAGCCGCGCATCCGGGACGCGACGGATCAGCTTCGGAAACGCCGCGATGGCATGCTGGTGCCCTTTATAGCGCTCCAGTCGGCCCACGGAGACGACGAGGTGTCCGTTGCTCGGCGGCGTGTTGCTCGGCGGTGGCAGCGACGCGCCATTAGGGATGACCTTGAACCTGCTGCGGTCGAGCCGCATCCTCCCGCTGAAGAATTCGGCTTCGTATTCGGACACGCCGATGAGCCGCGACGCTCGCGCGACCAGGGGCGAGAGAAGGGCGTGCTGAAAGCGGCGGATGCCGTTGCGCAGCGGTGACGAATGCCCGCCGCTGTGGAACGTCAGAACAAAAGGAACCCCCCGACGGGCCGCCGCGCAGAGCCCGATCGGTGCAACAAAAGTGTTGTACCCTTGAAAGTGTACGATATCCGCCCGCGTCTGCGAGATGCCGGTGTAGATGCCGGGAGCGATGTAGTAATCCCGGTTGCGGGGCCAGGCGCCGACGCGCCTTATGCGCATTCCGCCGCTTTGCTCCTCGGTTGGAAGAGTGCCGGACGGATCTGTCGTCAGCACCGTCACCTGGTGGCCAAGCCCGACCATCCGCGTGCCGACTTCGTGAATGTGGGTTTCAATACCGCCGATAAATGGCAAGTATCGGGCGGCTACCATCAAAATATGCATCGGTTCATTCCGCAGCTAAAAAGGGGCCTCGAACGAGTGGGCGAGCGGCGGGTGCCATAACCGGTCCACAAGACGAGTCATACCGTTTCCATACGCTGTCAAATGCTGAGTTTACACGACGAGAAATTTGGTCCACATCGTGACTCCCGAACGGGATTGGCCACAATTATCTAGCATTCTAAGCGGCGTTTGGCTGGTTCTCTTTCTGAGTAATCCGCACGAGGACTGCTGCCGCTAACGTGGCACCGCGACCGTTTTGTCCGCATTGCCAGGGGTTTTCGTCGGTGTTGCACCGGGCAAGCGAAACCCGTAGTGGCTGCCAAATCACGCTGCTGCCGTAAGCCGCGTACGCCGTCATACGCTTCGGAGGCACTTCAGTTGTACCTCCGAGGGTGAGTGTACCGCACGCCGTCGCGGAGTCTACACCGAGTGTCGTAGTCAAAGATTGCGTCTTCACGATCGCCCATTTCGAAGTGACGATGGGCCGAGACTGCAAGTGACGAGATGGGCCAACCACTACGAGTGACGATACGCGCATGAGGCGGATCGCTGCGCCGTTATGCGGATGGCGTCGTCCTTGGTTCGGTTGTTGCGGCTTCAACATGGATAGGTATGACAGGATGACACGTTCCGTCGACGTCGCGGTGATCGGGGCGGGGCCGTACGGCCTCTCTCTCGCCGCACACTTGCGCTCGCGCAAGGTGGATTTCAGGATCTTCGGCGTCCCGATGGGCTCGTGGAAGGAGAACATGCCGCAAGGCATGCTCCTCAAGTCGTATCCCTGGGCATCGAACCTATCAGAGCCCGATTCGCAGTTCACGGTAAAGAAATTTTGCGCCGACCGCGGCATTTTTTACCATGATTTGCTGACGCCGCTGCCGGTGGAAACGTTCATCTCTTACGGCGAGGCGTTTCACGACCGGTTTACGCGTGATGTCGAGCCGAAATTCTTGGTCTCGCTGAATCCCGAAGCTTCGGGGTTTTGCGCCAGATTCGATGATGGCGAGGTTGTTTACGCACGCCGTGTCGTCGTGGCGACCGGTCTTTCCGCCTTCCGGTACATGCCGCCTGTCGCGGTTGGCCTGCCGGGCGAATTGGTGTCGCACAGCGCCGATTACGGTCCACTCGAAGGGCTGGACGGTAGGGAGGTGGCGGTCGTCGGGTCTGGGTCGTCGGCGACGGACCTGTCGGCATTGTTGCATGAGAGAGGGGTGTCGGTGTCGCTCGTCGCGCGTGCACGCGGACTCAGTTTCGCCGGTACGCCGCGGCCGCGGGGCCTCTTGCAACGGGCAATCGCGCCGACAAGCGGGATCGGCAACGGCTGGACAATGGGGGCCTGCGCGAGTGCCCCCTGGCTCGTTCATTTGCTGCCGCCCGACTTGCGAACTCAATTGGCTAACGCCGCGTCGCTGGGCCCTCTGGGAGGCGCCTTCATGAAAGACAGGGTGATCGGCAAGATCCCTCGTTGGCTCGGCTGCGAACTCGACAAGGTGGGTGTCGCCGGGGGCAAGGTCGAACTGGGCCTGACGTCGGCTGATGGGACGAAGCAGGTCCTGCCGGTGGACCACGTCATCTTTGCAACCGGCTACCGGGCTGACGTGGGCCGGCTTGGCTTTCTCGCTCCCGGAACTCGTGGCGCAGGTGAAGAAGACCGTGGCGGCGCCGCAGCTCTCGCGACATTACGAGTTGTCAATACCGGGGCTGCACTTCATCGGCCCGGTCGCGGCCAACAGCTTTGGCCCGGTCTGTCGCTTTGTGTTTGGGACCTCCCACCCCGCGGCACATCTGGCGGCTTATCTGCCCGCAGCGCTCGGCAATCGTCGCAGCCCCGCCGCCAGGCCACAAACCATCGAATTGCCGGTGCTGCAATGAACGCGCTCGTCAAAGAGGCACCGCGGCCGTCAGGCAGCTGGTTTGTCGATCCCGTCGCGCGGCCCGGGTTCCTGGGATCGCGAGGCCCGGTGCTGACGTTGCCGCGCGTCAGCTTCATCATCCCAACCCTGAACGAGGCCAAAAATCTTCCCTGCCTGCTGCCCCGAATCCCGGCATGGGCGTACGAAGTCATCATCGTTGATGGCCGGTCCACGGACGGCACCGTCGAGGTCGCCCGCGGTTTATGCCCCGACGCGAGGATCGTGATGGAGCCGCGGGCCGGCAAGGGCGCCGCTTTGCAGGCGGGCTTCAAGGCCGCAGCCGGCGACATCATCATCATGCTGGATGCGGATGGGTCCATGGCGCCCGAGGAAGCCATTCTGTTCGTCGGCGCGCTGATGTCAGGCGCCGATCTGGTCAAGGGGTCGCGCTTCCTCCAGGGTGCCGGCAGCGACGATATCTCGGTCTCGCGGCTGCTCGGCAACTGGGGGCTGACGCAGATCGTGCGCTGGCTTTATGGCTGCTCGTTCAGCGACCTGTGTTACGGGTACGTGGCTTTCTGGACACGGCACGTCGATGCGCTGAACTGCGACTGCGACGGTTTCGAGATCGAGACCCTGATCAACGTGCGGGCCTTGAAAAGCAGGCTCAAAATCGTCGAGGTGGCGAGCTTTGAGACGCCCCGCATCAACGGGGTCAGCAATTTGCGCGCGATCCCGGACGGCATCCGCGTCCTCAAGACGATCCTGCGCGAACGCCTGGGCTCATACATGCCTGCCGCCGATTACGGCTCTCCCTGAACGCGGTACAGGTAGCGGTAGAGCTGGCTCGCCATGGCAAATTATCTGGTTACCGGAGGTTGCGGCTTCATTGGCTCCCACCTGGTGGACGCGCTGCATGCGAACGGACAGCATGTGCGCATCCTCGACGACCTATCGACGGGAACGCTCTTCCATAAGCCTCCAGGGGTGGAATTCCTCCTGGGGGATGTGGCGGACGGTGCCATCGTCGAGGCCGCCATGCAGGACATGGATGGATGCTTTCATCTCGCGGCTGTAGCTTCCGTAGACCGTAGCCATTCGGACTGGCTGGGGACGCATCGCACCAACCTTACCGGCACGGTGGCCGTGTTTGACGCGGCGCGAAAAGCGCGTCGCCGGCCGGTGCCTGTTGTCTATGCGTCGTCGGCGGCGGTGTATGGCGACAACCCCAATATTCCCCTCTGTGAAGGTGCGGCCACGCGACCGCTTTCGGCCTATGGTGCCGATAAACTCGGTTGCGAGTTACACGGCGTTGTTGCCAGCCATGTGCATGGGGTACCGAATTGCGGGCTTCGCTTCTTTAATGTCTACGGTCCCAGACAAGATCCGCGTTCGCCGTATTCCGGGGTGATCTCGATCTTTTGCGACCGCCTGAAGACCGGCAGGGAAATCACTGTTTACGGTGACGGACAGCAGGTCCGGGATTTCATCTACGTTGGCGATGTGGTGACGGCGCTGTTGGCGGCGATGAACAACTGCCCGCCGGCGGCCGATATCCTCAACGTGTGTAGCGGCAAAGGTACGACCGTGCACGATTTGGCGCAAATCCTGGGAACCATTCTCGGCACCCAGCCTGAAACCAGGTTTGCGCCGTCGCGCAAAGGAGAGATCCGCAACTCCTTGGGCGATCCCACCAAGGCGCAGCGTACGCTTCAGTTCAGGGCGGCTACCGATCTGACCTCGGGATTGACGGCCACTTTAGGCGAAGCGCGAAAAGTGACGACGCAAGATCGCCCCGACATCCGCGGGCTTCAGCAACCTCATCTGATCAACGCCTGATATTAGACACTATTATCCGAATAAAGCTGCACGAAGAGGTTTCAAGGGCTACGACACTGGCAAGCGCATGGGGCGAGAGGGTGTTCGATCCCTCTGCCGTGCCTCTGTGTATCCTCAGGCCGCCTGGCGCTAGAAGTCGCTCTTGTCACGCCACCTCGAACAGGCCCGCCGCGCCCATGCCGCCGCCGATGCACATCGTGCAGACGACGAGCTTGGCGCCGCGGCGCTTGCCCTCGATCAGCGCGTGCCCGACCATCCGTGCGCCCGACATGCCGTAGGGATGGCCGATCGAGATGGCGCCGCCGTTGACGTTGAGCCGGTCATGCGGGATGCCGAGGCGGTCGCGGCAATAGACCACCTGGCAGGCAAACGCCTCGTTCAATTCCCACAGATCGATGTCGTCGACCGTCAGGCCGTGTTTCTGCAACAACTTCGGCACGGCAAAGACCGGGCCGATGCCCATCTCGTCGGGGGCGCAGCCGGCAACCGCGATGCCGCGGTAGATGCCGAGCGGCGCAAGGCCGCGGCGCTCGGCCTCGCTTTCCTCCATCAACACCGCCGCCGAGGCGCCGTCCGACAGTTGCGAGGCGTTGCCGGCGGTAATGAAGCGGCCCATTTTGACCTGCTGCCCGTCCTTGAACACCGGCTTCAGGCCGGAGAGGCCCTCCAACGAGGTGTCCGGGCGGTTGCCCTCGTCCTTCTCCAGCGTCACCGCCCTCTGCGAGGTCTCGCCGGTGGCGCGGTCGGTCACCGACATCACCGAGGGCAACGGCGCGATCTCGTCGTCGAAGCGGCCGGCCTGCTGTGCCGCGGCGGTGCGCTGCTGCGAGCGCAGCGCGTATTCGTCCTGCGCCTCGCGCGAAATGTTGTAGCGCTCGGCGACGATCTCGGCGGTCTCGATCATCGTCATATAGATCCCGGGGACGCGAGCCATCAGTTCGGGGTCGTCGCCGCGGGTGCGCACCATCTTGTCGCCCTGCACGAACGACACCGACTCGACGCCGCCGCCGACCGCGATCTGCATGCCGTCGTCGATGATTTCCTTGGCGGCGGTCGCGATCGCCATCATCCCCGACGAGCACTGCCGGTCGATCGACATCGCCGGCACGCTGTCGGGCAATCCGGCGCGCAAGGCGCTCTGGCGGGCGACGTTAAAGCCCTGCGCGCCCGCCTGGATCGCCGCGCCGATGATGACGTCGTCGATCTCCGCGGGGGCGACGCCGGCGCGCTTGACCGCCTCGGCGATCGCGTGCCCGGCCAGGGCCTGCGGCATGGTTTCGTTGAACGCGCCGCGAAACGCCCGGCCGATCGGGGTGCGCGCGGTTGAGACGATGACGGCGCGGCGCATGGGCGATCCTCCTTGGCGGGGAAATTCACGGGATCATGGTGGGCGCGGCTGGGATTGAACGAGCGACCCCTGCCGTGTGAAGACAGGAGACGTTCGTTGCCGGCCGTTACTACTTGTTGCATCGAAATGCGGAATGCCCGCCAAGTCAAGCTATTAGAGTCGGGATGGGTTGCGGTCAGCTTCGGCGAGCGATCGCTTGTTGCTTCCCAGTTGCTTCCCAGTTGCTTCCCAGTTGCTTCCCATATGCTTTCCATCGCGGGAGGGGTTACGAATGGCCGCACTAACCAAACGGACGGTCGAGCCCGCGAAGCCGCGCGATATTTTGTCTGGTGCGGCTCAACACCCGGATTCGGTGTCCGGGTTTACCCATCCGGCCGAAAGACTTTCATCGCCCAGGTGCGCGTTGGTCGTGGTCAACGTCGGATGACGATCGGCAACTATGGTCCGTTCACGGTCGAGCAAGCACGCAAACGCGCCGAAGAAATAATTCGGTCAGCGGCTGAGGGGCGTTATCCACGGCGCGAGAGACACCGGCAAGCGGTCACTGTCGCTGAACTATGTGAGGAGTACATGCAGGCCGCGCGCGCTGGGCTGGTCATCACCCGGTTCCACCGTGAGAAGTCGGCGGGGACGGTCGCAATCGACCAAGGCCGCATTGCCCGGCATATCGTCCCGCTGATCGGCAGCATTCCGGCGCGCGATCTTCGCCGCGCCGACGTGCAGCGGATGGTCGATCACATTTCCGCCGGCAAGACGGCAGCCGTGGTGAAGACGAAGCCGCGCGGCCGTGCCGTTGTCACTGGCGGCAGCGGCACGGCGGCAAAGGCGGTCGGGCTGCTGGGCGCCATCTACACATGGGCGCAACGGCGTGGCCTTGCCCCCGAGGGAGTAAACCCCGCTCACGGTATCGAGAAGGCCGCCAGCAAGGCGATGGATCGCGTGTTGAGCGCCGATGAGCTTCGCGCGCTCGGAAACCTCCCGGAAACCCGCGGGGGCGATCTGCCGGCGGCTGTGGCGCTGCGGCTCATCGCGCTGACAGGGCTGCGGCGCGAGGAGGCCTGCGGGTTGCGCTGGCGAGAGATTGACGAGTTGGGGCGCTGCCTCCGCCTTGAGAGCACGAAGACCGGCCGCAGCGTCAGGCCGATCGGCAAGGCAGCGATGGACCTGTTGCGCTCTCAACCCCGGCAGGAAGGGGTCGAATGGGTTTTCCCGCGCGCGGACGGCAACGCGAGTGCCGACATCAAAAAGCGCATCGCCGGGCTGTTCGACGCCGCCGGACTAACCGCGGTCACATGATTTGCGGCGGACTTTCGCGAGCGTCGCGGCCGATCTAGGCTATGGCGACGCAGCGATTGCCGAACTCATAGGTCACGCCCGGCGCGGGGTCACTGAGCGGCACTACGTTCGCCGATCCGATCCGGTGTTGCTCGCGGCGGCCGATCGCGTGTCGGATCGTATCGCTACAGCCCTTTCCGGGTCCGAAGGACGGGCGGTGGTGCCGCTGCGCCTAGGCGCATGATGCCAATCGGGGGGTGGGGTGATTACGCGCCGCCCGTACACGTTAACCCACCGCAATCTTAAGGGCGCGCCCTCGGTGAGTTGCATTTTGCTGTCTGAATGGTGGCCGCTACCTGTCGCGATCAGGCAAAT
This sequence comes from uncultured Alphaproteobacteria bacterium, assembly GCA_963746885.1. Lineage (GTDB taxonomy): Bacteria > Pseudomonadota > Alphaproteobacteria > ATCC43930 > CGMCC-115725 > DATARH01. The sequence continues at coordinate 333,730 of CAVVDM010000006.1, read as the reverse complement.
CGCAAAAGCCACCGGCGAGGATCACGCCTCCGTTTCCGAAACACTCAGATCGCTGTTGAGGCGGGACTCTGTTCGCGGGCGCGTGGCCGGCGCCGTCCAAGTAAAACTGGGGCTCCTAGATCACGCCGTCGCCAATGATTAGGAAGATACCGCATACCTGAATTTTCCAAGTCGCCGAAGAGAACGGCTGGAACCACATAGTCGCAGCGGCCCAAAACGCGACAGCGAACAGCAACACGGCTCCGACTACGGTAGTTAACCCGGCGGCAGCGTCCGGGGCCTCAACCGGCGGCGCAGCCCCCTTCTTCTCGCAGGTGCGATTCGACCCGGCCAGTCTGCACCCGGTAAACTGGCTGGTCCCCGGAATGCTGCTCCGCGGCGAGATCACGGTAATCGCCGGCCAGAGTGGCAGCGCCAAAACAGCATTCGCGGTCCATGCGGCGGTCGCGCTGGCCGCAGGGCTGACACAAATTGGCCTGCTCCGCGTGAAAAAACAGCCCGACGGGCTGCGCGTCATGGTCATCAGCGCCGAAGAAGATGGTAACCAGCTGGGACTGCTCGTCGCCGCTGCCTGCAACGTGCTGGCCCTGTCGGCGCCCGAGCGCGCTTTGGTCGAGTTGAACCTCATGTTTCACGACGCGTCTGCCAGCGGCTGGCGCCTCGGGGAGCCGCGCCCCGGCCGACGTGAAGACATTGCCCCAGAGGCGGAAGACCGCTCGCTCAACCGACTGACGCCCGATCTGGTCGACGTTGATGTGGTGATTTTCGACACCCTCGCAGCGCTGTTCGCCTTGGCGAACGAGAACGACAACCACCAAAGCACAACCCTCATGCGCCGACTGACCCGGGCTCTACGTCAAGCTAATTGCGCAGGGTTACTGCTGCACCACACCGCAAAAATGAGTCGCGAGACAGCAGCCACACAGCGCGGTGAAGTGACCCTGATCCGCGGCGGCGGCGCTATCGCCAACAGCGCGCGCGTTGTGCTGACGATCACCTCGCCGTCGTCTGCCGAGGCCGGGCCGATCGTCATGCAGGGTTTGGTGCCCGATCGTGTGCGCCGGATCGAACACGCCAAGGTCAACGATACGCCCCCAATGGACCCAGCAAAACGGTCCAATAGAACTACGCGCGCCGGATCAGGAAAGCCCCACGGCGCGTACCTTAACCGCCGAACGTCCCTCAAACCTCAATGTCGTCATTCGTCATCGCCAAGTTCGGCCGAGCCGGCGGCCCACGCTGGTTCACCGTCGGGCGCGAGCGGGGCTATCTGGCTGTCCGATGGCAGGGGCAGCCGGAAGACGAGGGGCTCCGCCTCGATCGTCGGTGCGCCGTCGGGCGTGGCATTGATCGATCCGCTCGCTGCGCCCATCGCCGAGATTTATGGTAAGGAGAACAATGGTGCCTCGGCTCCCTCGCGCCCCTTCTTGCCGCATAGCCGCCAACTCCACCGATTTTGGCCCGCAACTCGGCCGCGCGAAGCTGCTGCGCTGACAGCGATGAGACAGCGAGGCGCTGGTTGTCGTGCTCCGCCGCGTCGGCGGTGCGGTCAAGGCGCTCATGGACCCGCCGTAGGTCGGCGACGATGCCGGCAAGGGCGACGAAAGCCGAGGGGTCGCCGGCTTCGGCAGCGGCGAGAACTTCGGCACGCTGCTGCCGCGCGGCCTGACCTTTTCCCATCCTCTCCGAGCTGTTTTGACATGCGGATGTGATGGCAAATTGCCGTCGCTTCGGTTCAGGAGCGGAAACTGGCCGAGATGATGGGCCCGTACATGTGCACGTCGAACCCGGCGCGCGGGGCGCCATAGTTGAAGTTCAAGCCGCGGAAGCCGGCATGCAGGTCGAGCCCCGGATTCCGGGCGTAGTCGATCGTCCCGATCAGCTGCCAGTCGACATCGACATCGGCACCGGCCCCGAATCCGCCGACATCGGCGTATCCCGTGGCGCTGAAGCCGTTCCCCAGCGCGTGATGATAGCGAATGGCGATCAGCGGATCGGCCCAGGCCCCACCGTGAGATATGTTTACCGGCGGCAACGCCGTGAAGCGCTGGCTGAGCGCGGTCTCGCCATCGACCCCCCAGGCCCGGAAACCCACGCCGACAACGAGATACTGATCGGGCATGGTGACCGGGCGGTACATGATCATTGTCGACCCGCTATCGATCGTCAGGCCCGCGTTGGCGCCGGTAAAGAGGATGTTGCGTGTGCTGATCCCCGACTTCACCGGTGCGTGGAGATAATCGAATAGCACACCGAACTGGCCGGAGCGAAACTCGGCCGCCCCCATGAACGGCACCCAGGTGAGATGGCTGATCAGCGTGCCGGAACCGATCGTACTCGAGGCGCTGGATAGCCGGGCATTGGACGGGTTGACGTCGACGGACGTCCACGGCAGCCACAGATAGGGGGTGGCGCTGACTTCGACCCCGGGCAGCCCGGGCACGGCATGCGGCGCCGCGCCACCTGCCAACTGGGCGGCAGCCTGATGAAGCCCGATCACCAAGGCCGCGACGGCGAAAATCGGCCGCGAGGTCCGAATCGGACAATCGCTGCGCTCAACTCACGCGGTCGATGGTCCACTTAATTAACGGAATCTTGGGGAGTTCGCGGCCGTTATCGGTCCCGATTTCCGCCTTGATCACGCTCTCGAGCTTTGTGTTCATCGCCATGATCAGATCATGGTTCCCCGCCTTGTCGGCGGCGAGGTTGTACATCTCCGCCGGGTCCGCAGCGAGGTCGAACAGTTCGATATCGTTCCATTGGTAGAGCTGATCGATCGTCGTCGGTCGATTGTGATCGAGCGGAGCGAAGTAGCGGCTGAATTTGTAGCGGCCGTCGAATGCGGTGCGCACGCTGCCGCGCTTGTGCAAATCCGGAACGTAGCGCTGCTTGAGGACGGCAAGTGCCGGCTTCTTTCCGGCCGCCTTGGCTTCTGCGGCAATTTGGAAAACGCCGCTGTCGTTGGTCGCAAGGCAGCTGTAGGTGTAGAGCACGGCCTCGCGCGCGGCATTCACATCGGCGGCGCCGGGAGTCATCAAGGCCGGTGTCAGGTCCTTGCCCGGCAGGGCGCGGCCGGCGTACTCCGCCCGCTTCGTCGCGTCCGCCCCAGCCATCGCGAGCAGGCTCGGCACCAGGTCGATATGGCTACTCAGCGCACGGCAATCCTGGCCGCCCTTGACGTCGGGATGGACGACGTAGAGCGGCAGGTGCAGGTTCTCTTCATAGGCGAACGGCCCCTTTCCGCGCAGACCGTGCGCCCCGGCCATCTCGCCATGGTCCGCGGTGAAGACCACGATCGTGTGGTCTGCGAGGCCGAGTGCGTCGAGCTCCTTGAGAATACCCTCGACCTGCATGTCAACATAGCGGAGGCTGTTGATGTAGAAATTGTCGAACCGCCGCCAGCGCTCCTCCTCAGGGGGGATTTCACCGAGCACATAGTTCCACATCTTGTTGAACTCGCCATGCGCCTTCGGCCGTCCCGGCTGGTCGAACGGCTGCGTCAGGCTTTCGGCGATCGGCGCGTCCCACTCGGCCTTGAAGAACTTGTTGTCCGGCGCATAGGCGGCGTGCATGAACAGGGCGCCTGTGTCCTGCACGTGTTGCCCCGGCAGATCGGTATTGAAATACATGATGTCGTGCGGATCGATTAGGCTGACAAAGAGGGCAAACGGGTTGCCCTCCGCCGCCATCGGCTGGCCCTTGCGGCGTAGCCAGGTGACGGCAGCGCCGGCGATTAGGTGATCGAACTGATAGCCGCCGAGGGCGTGGGCCATGATGTCGCCCGGTGAGTGGAAGTCGGCAAAGCCGTACTTCTCCATCTCCTTGTTGAGGCGGTCGAGACTGTCCGCCACGTCGAACTTCCGACTCAGGTGCCACTTGCCTTTATAGGCGGTGTAATAGCCGGCCTTGCGCAAAAGATCGCCGACGGTCGGAATCGTCGTCGACATGTCGCGCTGCCATGCCACGTCGCAATTGTCGGCCATGCCGGTGTCCGGCACCTGCAGGCCGGTCAGCAAAACCGAGCGCGAGGAGGTGCACATCGCGGCCGGGCAATAATGGTTGTGAAACGTCACCCCGGACCGCTGCAGCCGCTCGTGCCCCGGCAGGTTGAAGCCCGGCGCCTTTGGCAGGCGGTAACGTTCCTGATCGGTGAAGATGAAGACGATGTTGGGCCGCGCCGGCGAACCGCCTGCCGAACGCGATTCCGAGGGCTTCGGGGTCTGCGCCCGAGCGGACGCGAGCGGTCCGATGCCGGCGACCGAAGCGGCAGCCGAGACGCCGGCAATCGTCAGAAACTCACGGCGGGTACGCCGCCGGCTCACGGTCCTCGTCTTTTCGTTCATTTTCGATGCCTCACGGAAAACGAAATCAATTCATTTGTCTAAGAAGGGGATGGCCCCAGCAAGCGTGACCTGGGCGATGTTGCCTCAAACCTCATGGTTTGCGAAGAAACGGCGCGGCACCGTCTGCCGCCGCCAGCTTCCGTAAGCACGGCGTCAACCTCGGCAAACACCCAATTCCTGCAACCTTGACGAAAGCTTGTTCGCCCACGCCTTGAACGCGTTCTCGACATCGTGCCAGGAGTTCAGCGTATTTGCGATCATCGTGGTGGTGCCGCCGCGCCGATCGACCGCCTGCCACAGCAAGGCCCCCGTCACTGCATCGGTCGCGTAGCCCTCGACCGCGGCAGTCCCGGCAAACTAGCCGACGCCCTTGTTGAAGGCGAAAGAAGCGACGCTGTACGCGGTGCTGACATAAGGCGCGTAGGTCGCCACGGTGTTGACCGTGGCATTCGGGGTCGTCGCGTCGGTCAGCGCGATGCGCAGGCGCAGCGTTCCGCGCGAGGGCGAGCGCACGAGGCGGCAGCGCCGCTGCAGAGCGCTGTAGAGGTCGCCGTAGAAGGTGTTGGCGATGGCCACGCGCTGGCTGTGCGGCACCTTACGCAACGAGGAGCCAGGCGCGGTCCAGATCGCCACCGGGTCGAGCATGACCTTGGAGTAGGCCGCGAAATCTGCATTCGGGTTGCGGTAGACGAAGACGGCCTCACCCGGGCGGCTTCGGCGAAGCAGCCCAACCTTCGGCAGGAAACCGGGGATCGGCTGCACGTCCTTCATCTGCTTGGTGGCGCCGCCGACGATGCGGCCGGGATGGATCAGCGGCACCATCATGCAACGCCAAAGCGGGTGCCCGGGCGTCGTTTCGGCGTACCGATCGCAACGCGGTCGAAGGAGATCGCCGGCTTTGGCCGGGCGACAACGCCAGTCCCTATAAGCATTTTCCCCGCCTCTCCGCGAGCTTGTTTGCGGGCGTCGCGGCCCGGCGCCCTTCTGCACCGCGCCGGTCAGAGCGCGAAGTAGGTTTCTGTTGCCCGGATGTTGCCTACACCTCGGTCGCGCCAAAGCCTAGGCGGCTCTATCGGCCTAAGTGCGGCGCTATCGGGCGGCCGAAAGCGCGGCGAGCCGGCGGGGGTCGAGCTGCTCGAGCCCGTCTTTAAACCGTTGCAGCGTCAACTCGTCTCGGACGCTCCGGCCGATCTGCTCCAAGAGGTCGTCGAGGCGGCGGCCGTGCGAACAAGCCACCTCCAAGGCGGCAGCCGCCTGTTCACGCTCCCCGAGCGCCGCGTAGATCGCGCCCTGCAACACGAAGACGTGTGGCAAGCCGGAAGCGGTCGCGGCCCGGGTATGCTCGAGGGCCGACACGTAATCCTCCCGCCGCAGGTAATAGAGCGCGAGGATGATCTGGTTCCAGGGCGGCGGATCGGGATCGCGCTGCATGGCGCGGCGCAGCAAGGGGATGCCTTCGTCCCACGCTCCGGATAGGGCAAAGCGAACCGCGGCCTGCGCCAGCACCTCGGGATTGTCGGGGTTGAGCACCATGGCGTCGCGGGCCATGGCCTGAGCCCGCTCGTGGTCGCCCAGGTAGTGATGCACGAGCGAGGCAGCGAGATGGGAGAGCGCTCTGTCGCCGCCGAAGCGCAGGGCCTGCTCGGCGGCGGCAAGAGCCCGACCGAGCGGATCCTCGCGCGGGTTCAGACCGAACCGGTATTCGTCGATATAAACAGCCGCAAGCTGAGCCCAGGATTCGGAAGGACGGGTTGAGGACGGCGGCACGCTCCAGGCAATCGCGCACTTCGGCATGTGCCGGCGGGGTCATCAGCCGCCGATACCCATAGGCTTTGACGACAGCGAGATAATCGTCGGCAGCAAACTGTCGGCGCTGAGCCAGCACCTCCTCCGACAGTTTGGTGATGGCGCCGTAGGGCGCGCCGAGCCGGGTCGCGATCTCGGCGGCGATTTCTTCCTGGACTACCCACAAATCATCGGAGGTCAGGGGGCGGTCGAAGTTTCCTGCCCACAGGTAGCGTCCATTGACGACGTCGATCAGTTGCGTCGATGCCCGCAGGCGACCGCTTCCTGTTCGCACGCTGCCCTTGAGCACGAAGCCGAGTGCAAGCTTGCCGCCGACGGCGAACGGATCGGCGTGGGCGCCGAAGCGAAAACTCGTGTTGGCGCAAATGATGTTGAGTTCCTTGAAGGCGAGCAGTCGGCTGATCAGCTCTTCCGTGATGCCGCCGGCGAGCAGATTCCCGGGCACCTCCTCGCCCAAATTCTCGAGCGGCAAGACGATGATCGACGGTGCGGCATGTTGCGGAATCGGCGGCGACGACGCGGGTTGGGCTGATCGTTCCGGAGCCGCCGCCGCGCCAGCCGTCTCGTCGCTGGCGGCTTCAGCCCAGGCGAAGAGCGGGACGTATCCGCCCTTGGGCAGCTCGATGCGGACGGGATCGGTCTTGCCGGCGATCAGGTAATAGCGCTCGAGGCTGCGGCGCAGCCGGCTTGCCTCGATGCGAACGACGGGATCGAGCTGCGGATCGAAATCCTCGCCGCGCCCGAAAACGCTTTGTGCAACCGTATAGCCCTTGATGTAGGCGGCTCGGCCGGCGACCGTTTCCTCGACGACGTAGCGGAGGAAGTTGCGGCTCCGTGTCGAAGCATCAAACGCGTCGCTGGCAAGTATGCGCAGCAACTGCGTCCGGATTTGAGCTTCATCTGGGGCATGCTCATTAGCGGCGGCCGGCGATTGCCCCGATGCCACGCTCATCGACTGCCCCAGAAGCATTCTCTCTTGGGCCCGTAGTGTACAGTAACATCCCTTGCCGGCCGAGACGTAAATTTGACATTCTGCCCCTCGATCCACGTCGACACCGGGTCCCACCTCATGCCGGTTATGCCGAGTGCGCAAGCCCGAAGATGCGCAAAGGGAACATTCAGACTGCCCGCGGGTGCCGCCGGACGCAGGACACATGCCCGGTAAACTGACGGCAGCCCTGAAGCGGTTCGTCGTGTGCGGTGCTCGGATCGAACGGGAGATTCTGAAGAACCCCGAGTTCCGCTCGCTTTGCGAGGATTATGGAGACGCGGTCGAGGCGCTGGAATGCTGGACGCAAGCTGGCGATCCCGCAGCTCAGCAGAAGATTTCGGAGTATCGAAAGCTGGTCGAGGATCTCGACCGGGAGATAGAGGATCACCTGCGCTCGCTGCCGCCAAGTTGACCGCGATCTTTCCGGCAAGCGATATTCCGCTGCGGCCGGCGGCGGTATCGCCGGGACCCCGTTCGCCGCACCGATCGGCGGCTGTTTTGACGCAATCGTCCTGCGTTCGCAGTTCGCCCATCGACGGCGTCTACAGCCACGCCCGGTCGCACGCCGCGTAGCTACCGTAAGCTACTTGCCTCGGATTTCACCGGCCGTCTATCCCTGACGCATCTTCCCAACGGCAGGGGCGACGGTGAAATCTGTGATCGCGCTGGGTCTGGTGGGGCCCCTGTTGGTTTTCACGGCCGCACCGGCGCCGCTCGGCGCGGCGCAGGCGGCAGCGGCGCCGGCTACCGCAACGGCCAGTCTCAAAGTGGCCGAGCTCGACCAGCTGATGGCGCCGATCACCCTCTACCCCGACGAGCTGCTGATCCAGGTGCTGACAGCGGCGACGTATCCGCTGGAGATCGTCATCGCGGCGCGTTGGTCGGCCGAGCCGATTCGCCGCCGGCATGACATTGGGTTTCGCCGTCGGCATCGCGGTCAGCAACAACTACTGGGGGTGGGGCCATCCGAACTGGCACACCGGCGACGTCAACATCAACGTCAATCGCTGGAACCAGATCAACGCCAACCGGACGACGATTGCCGGCAATACGTGGCAGCACAATTCGGTGCATCGCGACGGGGTGCCCTATCGCGATGCGGCGACGCGGCAGCGCTACGGCCGGCAGCCCGCCGGGACCACCGCCCAGCGCCGCGATTATCGCGGCTACCAGACCTCGGCAACGCGCTCGAGCACGCGGGCAACCCGAGCCCCGGCATCCACAACGCGCAGGCACGGCCGGCCGGCAGCTCTTCACGGAATGCGGCCTCCCGGGCTGCGCCACGGCCGGCGGCCTTCGATCCGGGAAGCGGAGCGAGCGCCCGCGCCGACTCGCTGCGCGGACGGGCGAGCCGGCAGCAGATGGGCAGCTTCGGGAGCCGCTCCTTCGGGGGCGCGTCAGGGCCTCGCGGGGGCGGGTTTCGCGGCGGCGGGTTTCGGCGCTGATCGGAGGGTGCGATGGTGAGGTTGACTATGCTGCGGTCATCGTTGCGTCTTGCCGGGCCGACGCTCTTGTTGTGCGTCGCCTTTGCGACGGCCGTGCGCGCTGCGCCGGGGGAAGCCCGCAAAACGTTCGAATCCCGCGACGACGCGGTTGCTGCGGTTGTTGCCGATCTCAAATCCGACAACCTCGACGCGCTGCAGGCGATTTTCGGCGTACCCGTTAAGCGGCTGCTGCATTCGGGTGATCCCGTTGCCGATCGCAACGCGCGCCAACGCTTTGTCGCCGCTAAAGGGGCCGGATCGCCCGCCGCATGAGGGCGCACGATACAATGGCGGGACGACTAAGGGGCTTCCACCGTGAGAGATAGCGTAAGTCGGGGCGCGCTGGTCGGGATCGCGGCGCTGCTTGTCGCCGCAGCGCCGCTGCGCGAGGGACGAGCGTCGGCACCGGTGGCAGGCGATCCCGGACACGCGACCAGTCCCGAAGCGCGGCGGCGGGCGCGGCTTCGCACCCTGCTGCCGATTTTCCGCACGGTTCTCCGCGTCGTCGTGCTGACTGTCGCGGTGATGATGGTCCTGGCCGCGCTTGGCGTCGAGATCGGGCCGCTGATCGCCGGCGCCGGCATCGTCGGCTTGGCATTCGGCTCCGGCTCGCAGGCCCTGGTTCGCGACATCATCGCCGGCATGTTCTATCTGATCGACGACGCCTTCCGCATCGGCGAGTACATCCAGAGCGGCAACGACAAAGGCGCGGTGGAGAGCTTCAGCATCCGCTCGGTGCGGCTGCGGCACCGAGCGGCCCAGTCTACACCGTACCGTTCAGCCAGCTGGGCGCGGTGCAGAACATGAGCCGCGATTGGGTGATCGACAAGCTTCTGATCGGCATCACCTACGACGACGACCTCGACCGCGCCAAAAAACTGATCAAGCAGATCGGCCAGGAATTGGCGGAAATCCCCGAATTCGCACCGCTGATCATCGAGCCTCTAAAGATGCAGGGGGTCGATCAGCTGGCCGATGGCTCGGTGCGGATCCGGCTGAAAATGATGACGTTGCCCGGCGAGCAATTCGTCATCCGTCGCCGGGCGAACGCGATGATCAAGAAGGCATTCGAGGCCAACGGCATCAAGTTTGCTGTGCCGCTCGTCGGCCTGGTCGGCGGCGCGCAGGGGGTAGGGCCGGGGGCGGAGCCGGCGGCCATCGCCGAACGGTCGGTCGAACTCGTGGAGGCCTAGAAACCGGCATGAGCCCCGGCCTATCTTGTCGGCTGCGGCGACGCCTCTCCTTTCTGCGGCGCGGGGCCTCTGCCGCGAGGAATTGGTTCGATAGGGAGACCTTGCAAAGATGCCGACTAGGCTTGTCGTTGCAATTCGGAGGGACAACCGGCCTCGCGCCGCCCGTCGTCGCTGGTCGTGGTTGGCCCGGGTGGTGCCGTCATTGCTGCTGCTGCAGCTCGGTACCGGTTGCGCGGGGCTGTCGCGGCTTCCCGCGGAGCCGGCGAGCCTGACCGACCACTCGACCGTGCTCGGCATCAAGAATGCGCGCTTCTGGCCGGACACAGACGCGGCTGCGATGATTGCAGAAGCGAACCGGGCACGCGAGCGAGAGCGCGCGGCGCGAGCCAAGGCGGGCCAGACCGGTTCCGAGCCTCCGGCGAATTTTCTTGCGATCTCCGGCGGATCGGATAACGGCGCGTTCGCCGCAGGCCTTTTGGTGGGCTGGAGCGCCAGCGGCACCCGGCCGTCCTTCAAGCTGGTCACCGGCATCAGCACCGGCGCGCTGGTCGCCCCCTTCGCCTTTCTCGGGCCGGCCTACGACCGGCAACTGCGCGCCGTCTATACCGGAATCGGCCCGGATAACATCTACGAGAAGCGCGGTCTGCTGTCAGCTGTGTTCCACGAGTCGCTGGCCGATACCACGCCGCTGTTTCAGCTGATCTCGCGATACGCCAATGCCGACATGCTGGCCGCGATCGCTCGGGAGTACGACAAGGGACGCTTGCTGCTGATCGGCACGACCGATATCGACGTGCAGCGTCCGGTGTTCTGGAACATCGGAGCGATCGCCGCGAGCGGTCGGCCCGGCGCCCTCGATCTGTTCCGCAAAATCCTGCTCGCCTCCGCTGCCGTGCCCGGCCTTTTCCCGCCGGTGATGATCGATGTCGAGTTCGGGCGGTCGGCATTACCAGGAAATGCACGTCGATGGAGGAGCGGTGGCGCAAACCTTCCTCTATCCGCCGCAGATCGGCAGGCTCGTCAATTTGCGGCAGGGCGCTCTGGCCCGCCAGCGCCATGCCTATATCATCCGCTGCGGCCGGCTCGACCCGGACTGGGCGACGGTCGATCGGCGACTGTTATCGATCGCCGGCCGCGCCATCTCGACGATGATCCATTACAGCGGCTACAACGATATTTTGAGAATTTATGCGACGGCGAAACATGACGGCGTCGACTACAACTTGGCCTATATTCGCCCCGACTTTAAGGCCGAGCATAAGGAGGATTTCGATACTGCCTATATGCGGGCGCTGTTCGCCGACGCGTACAAGCAGGCCGTTCGCGGCTACCCCTGGCTCAAGGCACCGCCGGTCCTCTTCGAACGCGAAGCCGGCGCCGCGCTTCCCCCGTCCGTCAAGGCCCCAGCGCCTCGGTAGACCGCGCCCCCGACCGTCGCCAGATCGCAGCGGTGACGACGGCCATGTTGAGCGATTTCAAGAGGCGCGCGACAGCCTACGCCAACAGGCGGTGTTTGCTCGCGCCGGGAGAAGCGTGTTCCGCGTCAGCTTTCCAGAAGCTGGTCCTCCCGACATTTTGACCTTGCCCCAAAAGTGGACACCGGATTCCGCGGATTTTGCCGCTGCCTGTTCGGGGATGATGTAGCCGATCGCGGAGTGGCGCCGCTGTGCTGTCGATTGTAGTAGCCCGCGATATAGGCGAACAGATCGCACCGCGCGGCAGCGCGCCCGGTACCAGTCAGCTCGTAAACCGCTTGCAGGCGTTCGTGCTAGGCGAGGGGAGCGCGCAAACGTGGGCCGTCAAGTGGCGCGCAACGATTGCTTTTCTGACCGGTGGCCGTAAAGCCGCGGCCGCGGCGACCTAGCGGACAATTTGTCCGTGAGGTGGTTGCGAGCGACACGGGCAGGCGGAGTGTGGCGGTTAGTGGCGGCGCCGCTGAGTTCGCATCTCCCCGCCCACACTTGGTCTATTCCCACTGGAGCTATTGATCGTGCCGGTTGCGCCGTTGTCGATTTTGCTGCCTGAATGTCGAACTTGATCGGCTCGCGATGGCGATTGCCACACCATGACGGAACAGCGAGTGATAAATTCAGGGGCAATGCTCATGTCGCAGACCAAGAGCCATTGGCCGGTGAAAACACGGGAACTGCGCACGCAGCTTTTCGAACTCGTCATTTTGGAATGACTTTATTTTTCGAGAGAATGACATTGTGATCGCAAATTGGTCGAAGTCGGGTACCACTTGGGTACAACAAATCGTCTCGCAGCTGCTGTTTAGTGGCGCGGAAGGGTTGCCGGTGGCCGAAATGTCGCCGTGGCTCGACGCGCGCCTGCCGCCCAAGGAAGTCAAGCTGGCGGCCGTGGAAGCGCAGACACACCGCCGCTTCCTCAAGACCCATCTACCGTTGGACGCGCTCGTTTTTTCGCCCAATGCGCAATACATCTATATCGGACGTGACGGGCGGGACGTAGTATGGAGCATGCACAATCATTGGTTCAATGCAAACGCTGGGCTGTACGCAATTGTCAATGACACGCCAGGCCGGGTTGGGCCGCCAATCGAGCGGCCCCCAGCGTCGAGACGCGAATATTTCCGTACGTGGCTGGAAAGAGACGGCTATCCGTTCCCCTCGTTTTGGGAAAACGTCCGCTCCTGGTGGGCTGTCCGGAATCTACCTAATCTGCTGTTCCTGCATTTTGCGTCTCTTAAAGCCGACATGCCCGGTCAAATAAGGCGCATTGCCGACTTTCTTGAGATATCGATCGACCCTACGGTGTGGCCCAAGATTATAAAACATAGCAGCTTTGACTATATGAAAGCACATGCTGTGAGATCGCTGCCGTTTGGAGGCATCTTCTGGGACAACGGCGCACAGACCTTTATTCATAAGGGCACGAATGGGCGCTGGCGTGAGGACTTGAGTGCTTCCGATTGCCGTGCCTATGAGGCAATGGCGCGGCGTGAGCTAGGCGAAGAATGCGCCCATTGGTTGGCGACCGGGAAATGATCCACCCCCGAAGAAGTGGCCCTCCGTGAGGGATGGTTCTGGCCATCAAGGAGTTCCACGATGCCGAGGAAGAGCTACAAGCCGGAGGAGATAATCGCGATGCTACGGCAGCTTAATGCTCCGGCATCACAAGGACAGAGCATCGCCGAGGCGATCCGAGCGATCGGGGCTAATTTGATGGACGCGTGCTCCACCGTAAGCACGTTCCGTGCCGTGACTATCGCGATCTGATCGTCAAGCTCGCTATCTTGCCGAGATATGGACGTTGGACGATCGGGCAGGGAAGAGGAGCAGGACCACGATCTTCTCGGCCTCATCCAAGGTCACCCTGTCGCTCCGCCGGTTGTAGAGTATCGTCGTGCGCGCGCTTTCGTGCGCGGCCATCTGCTGGGCGTGTTCGAGGAGCCCCCCGTTCTGCAGATAGACGGTGATACCGGTCGCACGGAAGGAGTGACAGCCGAGCTCGGTCGCAATGCCGGCGGCCGAGAAGCTGGTCAAGATCGGCGCAAAGGTCGTCAGCCACGGGCGCTACGTTACCTTCCAAATGGCCGAGGTCGCGGTGCCGCGACAGATGTTCCAGGAAATTCTGTCGCTGATCGGCTGATTGCCCGGCTGCGGGCACCCCCCGCGCCGGCATGAGCTGCGGGCAGATCGTGCGACGGGCGGCTATAGGAGAGGTCTGTGCGGTGTGCCCAAATCACCGCTATGCAGCGCTTTGGCGCCCTCGACCGGTAACTTCGAGCGCGCTTTGCTCGCGGCGAGCGCCAATTACCGTTGCTCAAGGCGATCAAAGGCGCGATCCTGGCCGCAAGACCGCAGGAATCCGGCGAATGTCGGTTTAGAGGTTACGGCCAGCCGGTCGAGGCGGGGCTTATCCGCCGCTCCCTCGCGCCAGTCCTGCCATGCCTCTTGCGCCGGCTGGTGCTCGGGGTCATGGCGGGTGCCGCTGGGGGGGCGGCCACGGCCCGACCAGGGGGTTCGCCGGCAACGGTGCCACCCCCGGCGGCTAAGCTATGGCATCCGGCGGGATGCCGGCGATGTAATTGAGGCCGAGCGCAGCGATCTCGGTCTGCAGCCGGGTGTTGCTGCCGTAGCCGGCATCCATCAACGCGATGCTCGGCCTGTGCGGCGCAGATCTGGTCGGGCGACGGCGAACGAGGCTGGCGGCAAAATGCGTACCCTGCACAACGGGAGCGGGCAGTCGACCTGCACCCGAGGCCAGGCACTGGAGGTCTACGCAGCAAGCGCCTTATTTCAGCTTCGGTTGGTGCGAAGTAATAGGATCGGGATTTCCAGCAGGATCTTACGAGAGCAATGCCATCTATGCCATCCGCCAGCCAACGTCTTCTCCGCTACACGCGCCACGACATAGCGTCGTTGGCGTGCAATGTGGCTCATCAATTCGCCACGCGGTATGCTCTGTCGATTTATGCGGCAGACGCCATCTACTCATTCATTCCAAAGAACGCGTGCTCGACTATGCGTTATACGATTGGGATAGCGAACGGAGCCATCGCCACCCCCGCGGACTTTAACTGGATCCACGCTAACAACCTGACCTTCCAGGCGAGCTTGGCAGAGCTGGCAAAAGCCAAATACACGTTCACCATTCTTCGTGATCCGTATGTGCGCATCGCCAGCTGCTACCTCGATAAGATAGTCGATCAGACAGCAGTGGCGTCACAGTATCAGGCTTTGACGAACTATCATACCCCGCCGGCAATGGTGACCTTCCGGGAGTTCATCGCCCGTCTGAAATCACGATTGCGGCAGAATGAGCACTGGTGCCCTCAGATTGATTTCCTGGTTTACGAGCACTACGATGATTACTTCTGTCTCGAAGCGTTTTCAGAGGTAGTCGCGACTTTGCAACAGCGGATCGGTCTTGCCATCCACGATGCTCGCAACTTTACGAAGCATGGTACCGACCAGTTTGAACGCCTCGACAGCGATGAGCCTTTTGCGGACAAACCGGCGCATGAGATCGCTACTCTGAAGCGCGCCGGGAAGATTCCGCGGACCGCCCAGTTGTACGATGCCTCGCTGGTTGCACAGGTTCGGACGATGTATAAGGCCGATCTCGCCTTTTATGCTAAAACCATCAAGCGACCCGTTGCCTTTTGAGTCAGCGAATGGCAGTCGTGAACCTATGACCCGCGGCAGGAGCGAATACGATACAACCCTTTTGGTTAATTACGAAGCAGAGCGGAAAACCCACCGAGGATGAGGCCAGCCCCCGATTGATAATCGACGGCACAAAAGTCCAGCTATGTCCTCAACAACGTCATCTTTGCGCGTGACCACGTCGCAGTCCCGTTCCTGCCCGGTAAGCGTCGATCATCCCCAACTGAGTGCAAAAGCCGATTTATCTACTTAGTGCGTAGTAAAGGATGGCTCCTACGGCAGCGGAGCGAGGGGCACGAGATTGGGGGCCCGATGCCCCGTCCCGGATCGGGGAAGGAATGCGCAGGCTTTTCGGTAGATGAGTTCTGTCAGCCGCATGACCGACGACAGCCGCGCCCTGGACTGAAGAATTCACGTTTCTTATGCCAGGTGTGAGATAGCTGAACCCATGCTTCGCGCGTGCACGTGCTTCCCTATCAAAACTCGTCCGCGCCGTCTCCGATCAAACTGAAGCTGATGCCATGCGGCGACATTATCGGGGCGCAACGGAGCATGGTGTACGTGAGCGAGCGCGCACTAAAGCTCGTGCCACCCGTTACCCCCATTGGAAACCCTCGGTGCGAGTGCGCCCATGCTAGGGAGAGACTGAAATGTGGCTCGGGTACTGCTGGGATTACACCGTTTGTGTGTGCTCGAGATTGAACCGTCGGAACTGGCGGCACGCGTTGCCGCTATGAAGCGTCTTGTAAGCGGTAGGTCGTGTGTTCGATCCACACAGCCGGCACCATAATTTCAAGGACTTACGAGAACCTACTTACCGCCTTCCACCTTTCGGGCTACCACCCGGGCTACCAGGAAAGCCCGGGCGTCGCCGATGCCGCGAGGCCGCGACGAGCGCGGGCCAGAGCTTGCCGAACATCGGCGACGCCGGCGATGCGGTGACGATCGCCACCGGCGACCTGGCGGGACGGCTGGCGCAGCTCATCGCCCTCGACGATCATGGTCGCGCCGCGGTTCTGCTCGAGATGCTTGGCCGCAGCCTGCGCGCCAACGTCGACGCCGCGACGCTGGTACTGGAGCCCGCCTGAGCGAGAAATGCGGCCTTGCTCGCTTGGCCCCGCCCAGACCGGCCCCGAATCATTGCCGGAGGGCAGCAGGAGCCGCCCACATGACACCGGCTTGCCGGAGGCTGTGTTGTCGCATAAAAGGGTCATCCGGAAAATTCCTCTTCGCCACGTGGAAAATTTTTGAGTGCATTTAAGATGATCGCTCCGTGTGCGTTTCGATCAAAAAGGTCGCCAGTGCACCCGCCATATTCACGGCGAGGTTGGCATGCCTCGCACTCGGCTTCACGGGTTTGCCACCACGGCCGTGTGAATCGCTGAGCTTGTTGCGCAGCGTGCCAATGCCGTTAACAACGGCAATCGCGCCGCTACAGCTAGGGCGGTGAAAATGGCACAAGCGCAGGAGTTGGTCGATCACCGGCTCGTGGTCGAGTTTTTCGCGGCGCGCGGGCTGACGGCTGATGCCGCAGTTGAGCAACTAGACTGGGCTATTCGTCTCTTTGTCGATGACAAGGCATATGTCCCTGCTATTGCCCTTGCTGCGGCTGCCGAAGAGATACTTGCAAAAGCCGCTGGCTCTCAGGCCGCCTTTCCTCAACTCAAGAAAAAATTCGTGGCCGATTTTTCGCTGACAGAAAAGTTCGTCGCCGACAACCATCTCAACCGTGCAAAAATTTGGTTGAAGCATTGGGATGGTCTGCCTGACGACGAAAAAATCCGTCTCGAACTCGATGAAGAAGCGCTGCAATATATCGTGCGAGCGCTGTCGAACCTTGTCGCGCACGACCAATCGCAACCGCCGAACGGGCCTCGCTTCTGGCAATGGATGTCAGATCACAGGCAGGACTTGCTGCGTGATTAGCTGCCGCGCAAGCTGGCGTTTCTTGAAGTATGACAACATAGCAAGCCATCCTGCCGCCGCTGCGACGTGCCTTTACCGAAGCCGTGAAATCGTCCAGCCGCTCACATTATAGCTGCGTCCGATCTCAGCGTGCGTTTCCTCGCCGCGCTCGCGCCGCTCCAAAGCTTCCCGCTGCTGGTGGACGGTAAGCTTGGGCTTGCGGCCCAGCCTAACACCGCGTGCCTTCGCGCGGGCGCGTCCCTCGCCGGTGCGGCTGCGGATCAATTCGCGCTCGAACTCGGCAAGGCCGCCCAACACGGTCAGCATCAGCCGGCCGTGTGCCGTGGTTGTGTCGGCCCATGTGTCGCCGAGCGAGCGGAAACCGGCTTGCTTGCCGGTGATCGCCGCGAGGGTGTTGAGAAGATCGCGGGTCGAGCGCGCCAGCCGGTCGAGCCGGGTCACCGTGAGCACGTCGCCGGCGTCGAGCTGGTCGAGCAACCGGCGGAGCTGCGCCCGGTCGGTCTTCGCACCGCTCGCCACTTCCCGGAACACGCGGTCGGCACCGGCTGCGGTCAGCGCCGCAACCCGCGCGTCGACGCTTTGGCCGTCCGTCGATACCCGTGCATAGCCGTAGATCATGCGGCCATTTTGCACGTAAAAATCTGCACGGGGAAAGGGGCCGGATTTCAGCCTGCCGCCGGCACACTTGTCGGCGGAGGCCTTGGTCGCGGTCCCGCCGGCTTCACCGCTTGGGCAAGATTCCCCGCGCAGTCGCCGTCACGGCGGTGGCCGAAAGCCGAAGCGGGCCCGGCGGCGGCGCGCTGGCCAGCTTTTCGATGGCCGATGCGGGGATCTTCTCGACCGTGGCCGACGATCCGGGGATCGGGCGCGGACCTTCATCGACGATTCCGCCGCCGAAAAAAGTTTCCAGCTTGCCAGTCCACTTGGTCGGCGGTGCGGCCGGCAGCAGCGGCAGGGCGCGGGCCGAAATTGCCGCCGCAGCCTTCGCGAAGTCCCGACCCGTCCGGTTGCGCTGCGCCGCCTGTGAGCGCACCGATGCTTCGATCAGCCCCTGCAACGACGCGGTGTGCTCGACCACGTCAACCAACTTCACGTGTTCCTTTGCCGCCGCCGCCGCCGCTGAGGCGAGGATGTCGGCCGCTCCGGCGATCGCAGCCGCTGCTGCCAGGCGATGCCGATCAATCGCGGCGGAGATCGTGCGGCCCTGCGCCGCCCGGTGCCGGTCGAGCGCCTTCTGCGCCAGTGTGATTTCAGCCTCGGCGGCGTCGACCATCGCCTTCGCGCGGTGGATTTTTGCGTCGCCCCACGAATTGCGGGCCAATGACGAGCCGAGGACGCGCGACATGGCGCGGTAGGTATCCCAGGCCTCGGCCCGCGCGTCGCGCGCTGCGATCACCCGGCGTTCGGCCTCGATCAGCGCCGCCGGGCGAGGCAATGCCGCCAGCGTGGCCTGCAGATCGGCGAGGATCGCGGCGAGTGCTTCGGCGACGAGAACTTCAGGCTGCACGTTGCGCATTATCGGACTTTCAAATGTTGACCGAGGGCTCGAACGCCTTGTCTCAGATCGGCAAGCGCTCTGGCAGATTGTCGAGCCGCGGCGACGGTGGCGACGGGGTGCGGGTCGGCGCCGAATTGGGCGAGCGTTTGCGGCAGCGTCGCGACGCGGTCGGCCATGCCGCGGGCGACGAGCTCGGCGGCGCCGTACATCCGCCCCTGGCCGAAGCGGTCGTTGACCGTGCCCCGGCTGATGCCGCGGCCGCGCGCCACAGCACCGACAAAGGCGCTGTAGCTCTGGTCGATGCGCGCCTGGATCGCGGCGTGCGCTTCCTCGCCGAGCGGGCCGTAGGGATTGGCCTCGACCTTGTGCTTTCCGGCCCAAATCAGCGTCGTGTCGATGCCCTCGTTGGCGAGCATCTTCGCGATGTTCTCATGCAAGGCGAAGACGCCGATCGAGCCGGCCTGGCCGCTCGGGGTGACGACGATCTCGTCGGCCTGGCAGGCGATCCAGTAGGCGGCGCTGGCCGCCAGCGAGTTGACCTGAGCGACGATCGGCTTGACCCCGCGGCTGTCGTAAATCTCCTGGCCGAGCTCGGCGGTGCCGGCGACGGTGCCGCCCGGCGAGTTGATGTCGAGGATGATCGCCTTGATTGCCGGTTCCGCCACTGCCGCGCGAAAGTCATCGGCCAACATCTGCATCGACGTGCCGCCCGATACGTTCAGGATGATGTTCATGCGCTGCGCCAGCGTCCCGTAGACCGGCAGGACGGCGATCGCGCCGGGGGTATCGGCGGGCTGCTGGGTGCTCGGTCGGGGCGGGCCGATCCGCGCCTCGATCTCGGCCTCGGAAAAGACGGCGCCGCCGGCTTTCGACAAGAGGAACTGCGAAACCGCTTCGAGCTTCTCGGGCTGCAACGCCCAAAGTTCGGCCGCGCAGGTCATCAACAAGTGTGGGTATTTCATCAGTCGGCCCGCTCCCGGCGCACCTCGAGCACCCGCACCGCGAAGTCGCAGAATTTGCGGTATTGCGGCGGGGTCATCAGGAGCGTCGCGAAGTGCAGGATGACGGCCCACGATTCCTCGGGCGCGTGTGGCCCGGCAGCCTCGGCCATCTGAATCTCGATCTCCCGAACGGCGGCGGCTGACCGGGCGGTGCCAATTTCGTTCTGTTGCTGCATGTCGGCGGCCTCGTTCGCGTCATCCGATGGCGCACTGTTGGGCCGGGGGCCGCGACACCTCAATGGCCGCCGATGTCGCGCGCCTGGTACTGAGCCCGCCGGCGCTGATGATCCGTTCGCACTGCCGCGCGCCGGGCCAGGCGCAGCCATCCCGACCGGTCGGCGCCCACTCGAGCACCGCAGCGATCCGCGCCACGATCTCGGCCGCTTCGGCAGACGTGAGCACCGCAAAGCCGGGGCCGCCGCCGAGGGTCGCACGCCCGGCTTCGGTCCTCGCCCCGGCCGCCGCGACGAGCCGCGCGACCCGCCGACCGCTCGCGCCGGGCAGCAGCGCGGCGATCTCGCCGGCGAGGGCGCGGATCTCGACGTCGCGCTGGCGGCGCCGGACGGCGGGCGGCAATTCGAGCGGCAGCGCGGCGACCAGCAGGTTAAAAGCCGCCGCGTCACCGGCGCGGGTGCGGGCGACGAGCTGGTCGCGCAGCGTCACGCAATGACCGGATGCGCGAGGAAATCGTCGAGGTCGAAGGCGCCGGCGGGGTTCGTCGCCATCAACTCGGCCGCGTCGAACAGCGCCATCAACGGGTCGATTTTGCCGGCGCCGCTCTCGTCGCGCGCAATCCGCATCGCGGTCGGCGTCGGGATGATCTTCGCATTACCGGCGCACCAGGCCATCAGCCGCGAGCCGCTGTGCTTGAGGCCGCCGTCGACCAGCTTGCGCTCGACGGTCTTGATCGCGCCCATCAGCGCAATGCCCTGCCGCACGCCTTTGAGCAGCCCGCGCGCCTCGGTGACGCCAATCTCGGCCAGCGCGTCGATGATACCGCCGAGGCCGATCGCATCGGTCCCGACCAGCGCGAGGCGGCCCGTCGCCTTGACCTGGCGCACAATCTCGACCACCGCGTCGAGGTCGTCGGGCAGCTCGTCGACCAGCGTCAGGTCGCCGTCCGCCTTGAAATTCTCATAAACCCCGGCATTCGCCTTGCGGCGATCCTCGCCCTGCGGTGACACAAAGGCGTGCATCCACAGCAGCCACTGGCGCGTGTTGCGCTCGCGACCCAGCACCGCGATCCCCAGCAGGTCGTCGAGACCACCGCCGTCAATTCCGATCGTCACGCACTCGGCGCGCCGCAGTACGGCCGCAAAATCCAAGCCTGGCTCGGTGCCGAGCTGCCAATAATCGGCACCCGCCCAGCCGTCCGAACGCAGGGCCAGCCCGATCTCGACATTGAGGTGTTTGGACGCAAAGCCGCGCAGGGACGCCTCGCTGGCGCGCTCCGACTTCTGCAGCTCGTCGAGCAGGAATTCCTCGTCGACCGACGCGCCCAGATTTGGATTCGTGACGTAAAAATTCGCCGGATCGCGCCAGGCCGCGTCCTCGCCACCCGCAAGCATGGCGGGCGGGAACTCGTACAGCAGCGGCAAGCTCTTCGGGTCGACCACATTGCCGTCGCGGATGTTGCGAAATTCCTTCGGTTTCTGCGCGAAAACTCCCGCCGGCGCCGCGTCAGACTGGCTCGAAAGGTAGATGACGAAGCCCTCGGGCCGACTCGCGAGCCCGCCGGTTGCCTCGCGCAGCATGTTCTCGGCGTTCGACCGCTTGCCGAATAACCACAATTCGTCAACGAGCACGCCGACAGACTTCCGGCCCGAAATTGTTTCGGCATCGGCCGCGACTACCCTGAGCGTCGCCCCAGTCGTCGCGTGCGTGATGGTCCGAAGATGATCTTGAATGTGCAGCAGGTCGGACAGCTCCTCGTCGGCGCGGATCATGTCCCGGGCCGGCAGGAATGAGTTGCCGGCGACCTCGATCGTCGGCGCGAGGATCAGGAACTCGGCCGAGCTGCGCCAGTTTCGGAGCAGCGCCGTCAGCATGATCGCTGCGGCGAGCGTCGACTTGGCGTTCTTCTTCGCGACCAGCAGGAAGAAATACCGGATCAACCGGCGCCCGGCCTCCTCGTCATACGCGCCGAATATGGACCGCGCGAAGTCCAGTGCCCACGGCCTGCAGGCCTCGCCGATCGTCGGGCTCCCTGGCGCGTCGACAATCCGCAGCTCGCGCAGGATTGCCATCGCCTTCTCGGCCTCCGCCGGGAACAAGGGCGAGCACGGAATCAGCGATTGCCGCGCGACGATCCGCGCCTCCCAGTCAGGCAAGCCTGTTGTCCAGATCATTTGGCACCGTCGTTGTTGATGACGAGCCTCGGCGGCGTCCGCGGCGTGGCGAGGCGGCCCGACGATGCCCGCCGCGCGGCGTCCGCAGCTGCCATCTTCTTGCCGGGTGCAACACCCGCGAGCGTCCGCAGCGTCGTGGCTAGATCCTTCAGAACGGCGACGCGGGTCGGCAAGCCGACGGCCCTAAGCATCGCCCGACGGCGCCGCGCGTCGCCGTCCTCACGCGTCTCGACCGCGATCGTTTGTTCGAGCTCGGCGACGCCCTCGGTCATGGCGCCGAGCTCCACGAGCAGCTGGCCGGCCAGGTCGCGGCCTCGGTCAGCAAGCGCCGCGGCATCTGCTGGCAGCGCAGGCGCGCGGTCGGCTGGCGCTGGCACACGTGGCGGCACCGGTTCCTCGGCACGCGCGGCGCGCTGCCAGGCCCCGGCGCGGGCGCGCTTGCGGATGCCCTCATGCGAGACGCCGTGAAGCCGCCCGAGCGCCCGAATTGAGATAGTCGCTGCCTCGAAACCGGCGCGGATCGCCGGCCAATCGGGTCGTTTGCTGCCAGCTGTTGCCATCCCTGTTGCCACCACTTTAAGCGCAAACCCAAGATTCTTTCTATGACCCCACCGCGCCAGATTTGGAGAGGGCGGCATATCCCTTGATATACCCCCTATACTTATCATCTCCTTTTGGCGCGCTCGTTGGAAGTCTTTCTCGTATGACAAGAGCCGCACAACAGCATCAGATTATTTACGTCGAGCGCAGCGCCGCCGTCCTTCAACTCGACAACGTGGTCAGCGAAGATGCGGATCGGCCTGCCGTCCGCGCCGTGCGTCCTGCCGCAACGCTGACACCGACGGCCGCGCGTCGCGATCACATCGGCGACCAGGCCGCGCCATGCCGCCGAGGTATAGAGCGGCACGATAGGGCGTGCCATCGGCTGCACTCGGCGGGTGTTGAGGATGCCGATACGTAGCGGCAGAGCGCCGAGGCGTCGTGATGTCATTGGTTGGCGGCTTCCTTTTGTTTGTGGCGGCGCGTTGGCGGTTTACGAGCGTTCGTAAACCGCCCGAACTCGAAACGAGGAAGCCCGCCGCCTCGGCCGCGAGGACCTCATCGGTTGTGCGTCCTGCGTCTCGATCTGGCAGCCCGGCGATGGGCTGCATCGTCGAGCCATTCTTTGGTTCCCGGGTCGTCGTGGAAGCGACAGACCGCCGCCTCAACGTCCGCCACGGAGTTGGCGGCATGCTCCGCCTGAAACGCAGCCCACGCTCTCAGATACGGTTGACCAATCAGCGGCTGCGAGTACTGGCAATGCCGGCGCCATTCTGTTCCCTCGTCTCCCAGCCATTCGTCAGGCGTTCGAAACTGCTTCTGCAGAAGGTATTCAACATGGCTCGGGTGCTGCCCGAACAGCATAAAGAGGAGCCATTGCCGCTTGCCCTCGTCGTCGCAGTGGTGGAACGGGTCGTATTTGGGCGAAGCGATGATGCCCGACTGCTTCATCTTCCCGAGGAAGCGGATACCCAAATCCGCAACGGTTGCGGATTTCAGGCCGTGGTCGTCGACGAGCGAGGCAATGTGCATGTAGAGCTGGGCGGTTCGCTCCGGCAGGCGGCAGTGCCCCTTAAGCCACGGCAACCACTGGCCATGCTTCAGCAGTGACTTCGCCTCGGCCAACGCCCGGCCGGCGGCGATCGCGTGCTCGGTGCCGGACCTCGCGGCTTCCCGAACGCTCGCATGAGCGAGCCGGACGTCTTCGGCGAGAACGGGCAGCCGGTTGCCGGCAACGTCATCGAGCATTCTTCCCTCCTCCTTCGGTTGGGTGCGGCCAGGCCGCGGTGACGGCGCGGGCGGGCGATGGGGGTCAGACCGCCAGCCTCGCGCGTATGCAAAAGTTGGCGGTCTGACGGCTTGTCTCTCACTCACACCGCCAAAATTTGTGGTGAGGGTAGTTGGCGGACTGACCCCATAAGTGGCGGAAACCCTCACTTTCTGTTGGCGGCCTGAATTGAGGGTTGGCGGTCTGACAGGCCGCCAGGGGTCCCCTTCAGTCCGCCACCTTTTTGCGCCAGTGCCAGGCCCGCTCGACCTGCTCGGCGATGATCGTGCCGATGTCGTTCTTGGCCCTCTCGACGGTCCGCCATGACAGGCTATGAGCCAATGCGGCGTCCTTGAGGTCCTTCACTTTCACCCGTGCACCGCCGGCCAGCATGTCGTCGAGGAACTTGACGGCGCCGAGTTTCTGGCTCTGCGCTTGATCGCCGCCGAGAAGTTCCATTGGCGAGCCGACGAGCTGCTTTCCCCAGACGCAGCGTTGGGCGGTGAAATCGAGGCCTGGCAAGAGATCCTGCCGCAACAGGTATTCGTAGCCGCCGCCGCTGCGGCCGATGTTGGAGGCGATGCGGACGAGCTTTCGCGGTGCGTCTTCGGTTTCGCCGAGCGCCGCGCCCCATACGACGCGCGGGATGGCACCGAAGGCGAGGCTGCCCGTAATTCGCTCGATCGGCTCACGACCTTGCGTGTTCTTGGTGAAATGGGTGATGCCGAGCAGCACCGCGTTGAGCTCGACGGCCAGGTCGACGAGCGGCTGCAGGCCGCGCCGCGTTTCCGAGTTTTTGTGCGAGTCGCCTGCGCTCGCAGAGACGATCGGGTCAACGAGCAGAGCCGTCAGCGACGGCAGCTTGCGCGCCGCCTCGAGCAGCGATGCCGAATTGGTGGCGGGATCGAAGGCGCGTTTTATGCCATCAACGATCGTGGCTTTCGGCCAGTGCACCCGCGTGACGTCGCCGCCTGCCGCGTAGATCCGCGGCAGCACCGTGTCGCGCATGTCGTCTTCGCCGCTCCAGACGACGACATCGCCGAGCGGCGCCGGCGTACCGTCCGGCCATCTGCCGGCGCAGGTAACTTGGGCGAGCAGATCGAAGGCGATTGTGCTTTTACCGGCGCCTTTCATGCCGCCGAGGATGTGGAGCTTGCCGCGAGCGAGCCAGCCGGGCCAGAGCCAGTCAACTTTCTGCAGCACCGAAATTTCTCCTCTTGCGATCAGCGTCTCGGAAACGGGGTGGCCGTTGGCGCCACCTTCGGCCCCGTTGGCGGTGTGGCGCCGTGTGGCATCGGCGCGGGCTGCGATTTCTGCGGTGATGTCGACGAGACCGGGCGGCAGCTCGTCAGCCATTCGCATTGCCTCCCCCTGCCAGCACGTCGAGCGCGTCTTCTCCCTCAACTGCCGCGGCGGCGATCCGCACCGACCGGATGCTCGGGCGGTCGCGCAGCTGCCGCATCGTCTCGCCGGCGGCGGCGAGGCCGGGCCCGTCGCGATCGGCAAAGATGACCGCGTGACGCGCCCAGGACGGCGGCACGACGCGCGCCATGTTGCCGGCTGAGATCGCAGCCCAGGTCGGGATGCCGGTGAGCTGATAGGCGGCGAGGGCCGTCTCGCAGCCTTCCGCGAGGCCCCATCGCCCCTCAGGATCGGGCCAATAGTCGAATATCGCCGCGTTGCCGGCGATCGGGCCGAGCGACAACTTCACGCGGCGGCCCGCGGGCGTCGCGGAGAGCAGCCCCGTCCGGCGCGAGCAGTATCCGTTGCACCGCGCGGACCAGGCCGCCGCTGCCGTCGGCGCTGCCGTGGACCGCGGCGATCAGCGCGCGGCACTCTCGGGCGGGATCGAGCACGGCGCGCTCCGAATAGCGCAGCGTCGCCGGCCAGCGGCCGAGGCCGTGGAGGCTTGGCAGGCGCATGGGATCGAGGCCGCGCGAGCGCAGATAGGCCTCAGCGGGCGTGCCGGCGATGTCCTCGATGGCGTCGCGCCAGATGTCGAGGGCGCGCGCCTGCCGGGCCGCCGGGCTGATGTTGTCACTCGACGAGGCCCGCGGGCGCCGCGGCGGCGGCACGTCATCGGCGAGCCCGAGCCAATCCCGCGACCATCTGAGCGCGGCCGGCATATCGAGCCCGAGCACGGCGCGCACCAGGTCGAGCGCGTCGCCCTGCTGCCCGGTCGCGAAATCGCGCCAGATGCCTCGCTTGTGGCCGATCAGGTGCATGCCCAGCGATGCGCCGGGCTCACCGCCGACGCTGCCCGCCCGCCACTCGTGACCCTCACGGTGCCCGCCTGGCAACAGGTCGCCGACGAGCCGGTCGACCCGTTCGGCCAGCAGCCGCGCGATGTCCGGCACGCGGATCATGCACGGTTGCCAGATCGGAGCAGATCGCCGTCGGGCTCAAGTGCGTCGGGGTGATGCTGGCGTACCAGCTCGACGACAGCCGCGGACCAGCGATCAGCAAGCTCGCGGTCACGCCATTTGAGGATGGCCGCGTATTGGCTTTTGCCGCCGACATTGACTTGGCGGCCGTCGCGCCCGATCACAGGCTTGCCGGGCAGCGTCGCCCATGGTCCATTGGTGCCAACCAGCACCGGACAGTCTTCAATCGTGAGGCCGATCGGTAGCTGCACGGTTGCAAAGCCGCGCAAAGCGCCCTTGGTCAGCGGCTTGAAGGACACCAGCCGCATGCGCGGGTGATCGGCGCCGGCGGCACTCATGGGCGCCTCGCGGTGTTGCGGGCTATTACACGTCCCGCAACTTCCGCTGTTGCGGGCGCCGCAACCGCTCGGCTACCATGCCGGTGGCCAGTTACTGTGGAAGGTGGCAGGCTTTCGAAATCGCGGCTCGGCGGGGTGTGGCGCCCCGTCCGGGCCGCAACCGTGTCAGGCGGCGGCCCTCGGTGCGGCGGCATGGCGCGCCATCACTCGTCGCTCGGTGGCGCGGCGGCCCGCGCGGGCGCCGGCGCCGCGTCCTCAGAACGAGCAGCCGGCGGCCGGCCGGTGCGGGCGACCAACCCTGCCGGCCTACCGCGCCCCGGCGGCGGCCCGCTGCGGCGACGCGGTGCAACCGGCGCGTCGGGCGGTGGCGACGCCGCAGCGGCATCTTCGGCGTTTGGCGTTGGCGCCGCGGCGGGGTCGCGTGTCCTGACCTTACCGGCGGCGCGCACGCGGTCGGCGACCCAGGCGTCGACCTCGGATTCGTACCAACCGACGTTGCCGGTTTTCGACAGAACGACCCGATGCGGGAATTCGCCCCGGCCCTCGTAGCGCCAAATGGTGCACGAGCTCAGCCCGGTTCGTTGCAGCACCGTTCGGCGCCGGTTGATATTGCGCTTGATGATCTCTGGCATTGCTTTACTCCGCCGTGAAACGCCGTGAAGTAAAACATGCATGAGCCGCACCCGCAACGGTTGCGCTTTACGTAATTTTTTGGCCTGAAAAAGCGATAGGCATTGTTGCGTAGCCGGAAACTTTCGCGGCTTCAGTTCATTTGACTTGAGCCGCGACGAGCTGCACCACGTTGCGGCCGATCAGCCGCTCGACGAGGCCACCCCACGCGTCGAGCGCAGTCTTGCGCTCGTCGAGATATTCGAACCGGTTGTATGTCGCCGCGACACCGCGGATCGTGCCGGCGGTATGGTTCAGCACCTTGTCGGCAACGTGCGGCGCGATGCCGAGCCGCGCGAGGCCGGTCGTTGCCGTGCGCCGAAGGTCATGCAGCACCCAGCCGGTCGCGCCCATCGCGGCGTCGAGGCGCGCTTTCGCGGAGCTGAAGCCTGACACCGGGGTCATGCCGTTGCCCGAGAACAACAGAGCCCGGTCGTCGACGATGCGCGGCACCTGGCCGAGCACTTCCATTGCGAGGCTGCTCAGGTGGACGACGTGCGGCTTGCCGTTCTTCGCCCGCGCGCCCGGGATCGTCCAGGTCCGCGCGTCAAGGTCGAGCTCCGACCAGCGCATGCCGGCGACCTCGCCCTCGCGCTGCGCGGTCAACAGCATCAAGCGGAACACGAGGCCAAAGGGCCAGCCGAGCTGCTCCGTCCCGGTCCAGAACGCGCGCAGTTCGTCATCGCTCAGCAGCCGGTCGCGGCTGGCTTCCTTGGCCGGCTTGCGCACCCCGGCGGTCGGGTCTGCGGTCACAAGATCGTTGGCGGTGGCCCAGCCGAAAAAGGTCCGCAATCGGGTCAGCATCTTGCCGGCCTGCACGGCGGCGCCCTCGGTCGCTCCCTTTCGCTTGCGCTCGCGCCGAGCCGCCTTGTCGTTGACCAGCTCCAAGACGTCGCCCTTCGCGATCTCGGCAAGCGCACGCTCGCCCCAGCGCGGCACAACGTCATGCTCGAAGATGCGCCGCCACTCGCGCGCGGTCTTCGGCTTCAAGTTCCGGTCGCAATGGTCGAGGTAGCGGGCGACGGCGGCGGCAACGGTATTGGTCGCGGCGCGCTCGACCTCGACGCGCTTCTCGGCGACCGGGTTATCGCCGGCTGCGGCCTTCTCCATGCTGGCGCGGGCGGGCTGGCGAGCCTCGTCGACCTTCGGCAGCCGGGCAACCGGCGCGATCGTCTCCATGACCTTGCGGCCATCGGCGAGCCGATAGGAGGCGATCCACGATTTCGCGCCGTTGGATGTCACGCGCAGCCCGAAACCGGGCAAGAGGCGGTCCCAATAGACGACGCGGCCGGTGGCGGGAGCGGCGATCTTGTCGGCGGCGAGCTGGGTCAATCGGATGGTTGGCATGAGGCGGTAAGTCCTCTCGGGCTACCACCGGGCTACCAAATCGGGGTGATATTGGGGGTCCGATGCATCGCATTTCATATTGGTGCAACGGCCATTTTAGCAAGCGTTTCCGCGGGGTTTTTGCAAAGTTCTGCAACGCGCTGAAAACGCTCCGAAACCGCCTTGTAGGCGGTAGGTCGTGTCCACACAGCCGGCACCAACCAGACGAAATGCTTAGAGCCGATCCAGGAATGACCTTCACGGCCGCCACACGATGCACCAGATCAACCATGCCGCGGCGTACAGCCTGGATGGCGCTTGGGCGAGATCGACCCCATTGGTGCGCTACCCTCGCAGCGTGCCGCCGGTGGCCTTTTCGATGGCGGCGACGAGGCGCTTGGACAAGCCTTCGATCTCGGCATCGGTCAGGGTGGCCTCTTGCGGCTGCAACACGACCGAAATGGCGAGCGATTTTTTGTCCGCAGGCAGACCGGTGCCCTCGTACAGGTCGAACAGGCGGATCTCGCTGACGAGCTTGCGGTCGACCGCGCGCGCCGCGCGCAGCAATGTCTCGGCCGGCAGGTCGCGGTCAACGATAAAGGCAAAATCGCGCTCGACCGGCTGGAACACCGACAGAAGCAGCGACGGCCGGGAGCGGCCGGCTCGCGGCAAGGGCACCGCATCGACGAACACCTCGAACGCGGCGACCGGGCCGGTCATATCGAACGCGTCGAGCACGTCGGGGTGCAACTCGCCGAAATGCCCGAGCACGCCCGGCCCGAGCCGCAATATGCCGGCGCGCCCCGGGTGAAACCAGGCGGGCGGGTTGCCTGAGACCTGGAGGTTGTCGATGGGTGCGCCGGCGGCGGCGAGCGCGGCCTGCGCGTCGGCCTTGGCGTCGTAGAGATCGGGCGTACGCGCCTTCTCGCGCCAATCGCGCGGGCCGAGCTGGCCGGCACGCAGCCCGGCTGCGACCGTTGCCTGCCCCGCCGGCGTCGCGTCGCGATAGAGCGGCCCGAGCTCGAACAATGCGACATCGGGAAAGCCGCGGTCGGCGTTGCGCCGCGCCGCCGCGACGAGCCCCGGCAGGACGCTCGGCCGCATCGCGTCGAGATCGGCGCTGATCGGGTTGACGAGCTGCAGCTCCGGCTTGGCGCCGCCGAACAGCGCCGCCATCCCGGACGAGATGAACGAGAACGTGACGGCCTCGGTGAGGCCGCGCGCGGCCAGGGTGCGGCGCACCAGCTCGACCCGCCGGCGGCGGGCGTCGACCGCCGGGCGCGACACCACCGTATTGCGCGACAGCGGCGCCGGCGGGATGTGGTCGTAGCCTTTGACCCGCAGCACCTCCTCGACGAGATCGGCCTCGCCCTCGATGTCGCCGCGCCACGGCGGCGGGGCGACCCGCAGGCTGCCATCATGCTCGAATGACTCGCCGACGGTGCAGCCGAGCGCCTCGAGAATGGTGCGGCTCTCGTCCGGCGGGACATGCAGCCCGCCGAGCCCCGCCATGCGTTCGGGACGCAACAGGTAGTGGCTCCGCCATTCGGGCTCGGCGCCGGCCACGACGATCTCCGATGGCTCGCCGCCGCACAGTTCGAGAACCAGCCGGGTCGCGATTTCGAGTCCCGGTCCGACGAAGGCCGGATCGATGCCGCGCTCGAAGCGATAGCGCGCGTCGCTGATGATTTCGAGCCGGCGTCCGGTCGCGGCGGTGCGCACGGGATCGAACAGCGCCGCCTCGATGAATACCTCGGTCGTCGCCTCGGTGCACCCGGTCGGCTCGCCGCCGATCACGCCGCCGAGGCTCTGCACCCCGCTGTCGTCGGCGATCGCGGTGATCTCCGCGTCGAGTTCGTAGACGCGGCCGTTGAGCGCGGCGAGGCTCTCGCCGGGTCGCGCGAAGCGCACCGTCAAGATCGCCTTTGAGCTTGCCGGCGTCGAAGACGTGCAGCGGCCGGTTGAGATCGAAGGTCAGGAAATTGGTGATGTCGACGAGGGCGGAGATCGGCCGCAGCCCGATCGCTTCCAGGCGGTCGCTGCAGCCAGCGCGGGCTCGGGCCGTTGCTTAAGGCCGCGGATATGGCGGCCGAGAAACAGCGGGCAGGCTTTCCGGTCCGTCAATATGGATCGCGATCGGCGAGACGAAGCGGCCCTCGACCGGCGTCGCGTCGAGCGGCTTGAGCGTACCCATTCCGGCAGCGGCGAGGTCGCGGGCGATGCCGCGCACGCCGAGGCAGTCGGCCCGGTTCGGCGTCACCTTGAGGTCGATTACCGGGTCGTCGAGCCCGAGCAGGCTGGCGTAGCGGGTGCCGACCGGGGTCTCTGCCGGCAGTTCGATGATGCCGGAATGGTCCTCGCCGAGCGCCAGTTCGGCGGTCGACATCAGCATGCCCCGCGAGGCGACGCCGCGGATCGTGCTCTCGGTCAAGCACGGCGCCGGTTTTGCGGGATGCGCACACCGGCCGGGCCGAACACGCCCTTCATGCCGGTGCGCGCGTTGGGCGCGCCGCAGACGACCTGCACCTCACCCGCGCCGGCATCGACGACGCAGACCCGCAGCCGGTCGGCATTGGGGTGCGGCTCGGCCTTGACGACACGCGCGACGACAAAGCCGGCAAGGCCGGCGGCGCGATCCTCGACGCCTTCGACATCGTGGCCGAGCATGATCAGCCGCTCGCCGATCTGCGCCGCCGTCGCCTCGGTGTCGAGATGGGTCTTGAGCCAGGACAGCGTCGTCTTCATTGCAGGGCCCCGCGCACCGGCGAGGGAATGTCGAGCGGCAGAAATCCGTAATGCCGCAGCCAGCGCAGGTCGGAATCGTACATCGTGCGCAGGTCCGGGATGCCGTATTTCAGCATTGCCACCCGCTCGATCCCCATGCCGAAGGCAAAGCCCTGATATTCGCCGGGGTCGATGCCGCAATTCGCCAGCACCTTGGGATGCACCATGCCGCTGCCGAGGATTTCGAGCCAGTCCCCGCCGGCGCCGATCTTCAATTCGCCCCCCTGCCGCGAGCAGCCGATATCGACTTCGGCCGAGGGCTCGGTGAACGGGAAATAGCTCGGGCGGAAACGCACCGGCAAATCCTCGACATCGAAGAAGGCGCGGCAGAACTCGATCAGGCAGCCCTTCAGGTGGCCCATATGGGTCGAGCGGTCGATGACCAGCCCCTCGACCTGGTGAAACATCGGCGAGTGCGTCGCGTCATGGTCGCAGCGGAAGGTGCGGCCCGGCACGATTATGCGCAGGGGCGGCGCCTGGCGCATCATCGTGCGGATCTGCACCGGCGAGGTATGGGTGCGCAATACGAGGCGCGAGCCGTCGGCATGGTCCGGCAGGTAGAACGTGTCGTGCTCCTGGCGCGCCGGGTGCTCGGGCGGGATGTTGAGGGCGGTAAAGTTGTGAAAATCGTCCTCGATATGCGGCCCTTCGGCGACCGCGAAGCCCATCTCGCCGAAGATCGCGACGATCTCGTCGATGGTCTGGCTGATCGGATGGATGCGCCCGGCAGAGGGGGGCGGCACCGGCAGCGTGACATCGGCGCGCTCGCCGGCAAGCCGGTTGGCCAGCGCCGCGCGGTGCAGCCTCTCGGCCGCGTCGCCGAGCGCCGCGGCGATCGTATCCTTCAGCGCGTTGAGCCTCGCACCGGCGTCGCGGCGCTCCTCCGGGCGAAGGGCGCCCAGCCCCCGCATCATCGAGGTGATGGCGCCGTTGCGGCCGAGCAATTCGATGCGAACCTGCTCCAGCGCTTCCGGCGATTGCGCGGCGGCAATCTTCCCCAGGAACTCGTCCGGGTTCGACGTGGGATCATCCATATCATCACCAACAAGCAAAAAGGGGCCGTTCGACGCGGCCCCTTTGGTCACAATGCCTCATGTGGGGGCCTCAGCGAGCCGGTGCCCCGCTAAATCGCCCGATGGATGCGTGTGCTTTCACGCCGCCTCTGCGGGTGCCTCGGCGAGCGCCGCACGGGCGCTGGCGACGATCGCCGCGAACGCCTCGGGCTCGCGGATCGCCAGATCCGACAGCACCTTGCGGTCGATGTCGATGCCGGCCAGCTTCACGCCGTGCATGAACTGCGAATAGGTAAGACCATGTTCGCGCACGCCGGCGTTGATCCGCTGGATCCACAAGCCGCGAAAATCGCGCTTCTTGTTGCGGCGGTCGCGATAGGCGTATTGCAGCCCCTTCTCGACCTTCTCGATCGCGATGCGGTAGGCGGTGCTGCCGCGGCCGCGATAGCCCTTGGCAAGCTCCAGCAACTTCTTGTGGCGGGCATGCGTCGTAACCCCGCGTTTGACCCGGGCCATGGCTCAGCTCCGCAGATAGGGCATGTAGGTCAGCACCAGCTTGGCGTCGCCCTTCTCCAGCGTCGTCGTGCCGCGCCGCAAGCGCTTGCCCTGCTTCGACTTGTTGATCAACAGGTGGCGCTTATGCCCCCAATTGCGCTTGATCTTGCCGGTCGCGGTGCGGTCGAACCGCTTTTTCGCGCCGCTCTTGGTCTTGAGCTTGGGCATTTTCCATCCTTGGGTCACAGGTTGCGGGCGGCAAGGCATGCCCGTACGGCGCCAACCGGCGCGGCCTGCCACCCATTTGAGCGGCGGGTTATAGCGACGCCCCCCCGCGAAAGCAAGCAGCCGCGCGTCGTCACAACGCGGCGAGCGCGGCGAGCGCGCGTGCCGGCGTCGTTTCTTGCTTCAGAGCAATTCCGCCTTCTTCAATAGTATACCTTTGATCTGCGCCGCTACCTCAGTAAAGGATGAAGCATGCGATCCTATAATATATTTTGTCGAAGCGAGGCAATAAAGGTCGATGACTGCATCCTCCATGCCCTCGACGGTCGAGCGATCTAAGCTTCTTTTGTCGTACGCGATCACTGTAAAACGGTCACGCAGCAATTCTTCTTCGTGCGGGTCATCGGTTGCGACAAAGAAATTGTCAAATGTGTCGCGCATTTGTTCCATTATATTCAAATAATACTCCGTCTTGCTCAGCGTTATGGCTGAAACATTATCGGTACGTCTAATATGCACGCCAGCGGTACGGATAAATCTTCCTGCAATGTCATCAATTTGTTCTCTTAGATGTTTCCTCGGAACAAAACTCTTGAATGGTTCTTCGGTAGAATAAAAGCTCTCATATGATCGAACGACGACGACTTCTTGCCCCCTTAACCATTCAATATTTCTAAATTTATCACGAAATGCTTGAGTGGATTCTTCAGACCAAGGAATTGACGTGCGGTCCAAAACTATGGAGGGCTTCCTACTTGATATAAATGAGGTGATATCTTCGTATGAATAGAAATCAATAAAATTCGCCTTCAGTTTTTCAGCCTCGAAGAGTTGATCAAACCGGGCGCCGAGGCTGGCACCTATTAGCCATGGCACGCATAACGGCCTATCGAGATCGCGGGCCAAATTAATGCCAAAATCGATAGCCAGCATTCTATCGCCCAGTCCCGAGGGCACATCGACAACGATCATCCGCGCTCCTCATTCCCCGTCTGGTTAGCTAGCCTCAAGAACCGATATCCCTCGGAATCCCAAGCGCATGACTGGAATTTTGCGTCTTGCCGAGGTGCTGCAGCAACAGGATTCGATCGCGAGGGCGCCATCGGTAGCCAAAAATGACCGGGTGCTCGGGTTGGGCCGCTGGAACGGGCAGGTTTCCCACGCCCAAGACGCATCTGTTCCCTCGGAGCCTGTCGCTTGTGGCTGCAGCCCCTCTCACGCTGGAGCCGGCGGTGTCGGCAGCAGCTCGGCCGACCCCTCATCCGGGAAAGGCGGCTTAAATACCGATTGCGGCCCTGACGCGGTCGGCGGTCAGCGGGATGTCGCGCAGTCGCACGCCCGCCGCGTCGGCGACCGCGTTGGCGATCGCCGCGGCGGTCGGGCCTTGCGCGGCCTCGCCAGTGCCGAGAAACGGAAGGCCCGGGCGGTCGATCACCTCGACGTCGACCGCGTTCGGAACGGCCGAGAAGCGCATGATCGGATAGCTGCCCCAGTCGCGGCTCAAGATCCGGGTGCGGTCGAAGGCGACGCTCTCGTACAAGGTCCAGCTCGCCGCCTGCAGGATGCCGCCCTCGATCTGGTTCTTGATGCCGTCGGGGTTGACCGCCTCGCCGCTGTCGACCGCAGCGGCGGCGCGCAACAGGCGCACCCGGCCGCTCTCGCCGTCGGCCGCGACTTCGACCGCCACCGCCATATAGGCGGCGAGGTTTTTGTAGCGTGCGAAAGCAAAGCCGCGGCCGCGGCCGGGCAGGCGCTCGTAGCCGGGCCAGCCGAAGCGCGCGGCGGCACGCGTGACGACCTCGCGGGCCCGCGGGTCGGCGAGATGGGCGAGGCGGAAGTCGATCGGGTCGGCGCCGGCGGCGCGCGCCAGTTCGTCGATGAAGCTCTCGATCGAAAAGACGTTCATGTAGGCGCCAAGGCCACGCAATGCCGACACCCGCAGCGGCATCGCCGGCATGAACTCGTAGAGCACGCGCACCTGCGGGATCGTGTAGAGCGGCGCGGCGTTGCGGTCGCCGCCGCCTTCGGGCAGCGGGATCGGGCGCGGCGCCGGCGGGGCGATCGGCCGCGCGCGGTGCCGGCCGGCGAGCAGGTTGCCGGCGCCGCCCGGGGCGGCATTGGGGCGCGTCGAATGCGTGCTGCTGCGCACCGTGTAGTCCCAGGCGACGATCTTGTGGTTGGCGTCGAGCGCGGCGCGCGCCCGGGTCAGCATCGCCGAGCCGTAGGGCTCCCAGCTGTGTTCCTGTTCGCGCATCCACTGCACGCGCACCGCCCGGCCGGGCAATGCCATCGCGAGCAGTGCAGCATCGGCGGCAACATCGTCGGCGCCGTTATGGCCATAGCAGCCCGCTCCTTCACGATGGATGCAGCGCACCTTGTCGGGTGACAGCCCGGTCAGCTCGGACAGAGCGCCGCGCAGCGGGTAGACGCCCTGGCTGTGCGTCCACACGGTAAGCGCCCCATCCTCGAACAGCCCGACGGCGCAGGACGGCCCGATCGCGCCGTGCATCTGATAGGCGCGGCGATAGCTCGCCTCGACCACTTTCGCGCCGGGCGGCATTTCAGCCGACCCGTCGCTGACCGCGATCGGCCGGGCGGGCAGCGCGGAAAGCGTCTCGAACAGCCTGGCCGGATCCGGCAGGCTCGGCGTCTCTTCCCATTGTGCCGAAGCCGCCAACGCTTGCATCGCGACGATGGCCTGTGTCTCGCGCGCCGCGATGACCGCGAGGTAGCTGCCGTCATGTACGATGTTGAGAACGCCCGGCAGCTGCGCGACGGCTGCGGTGTCGACCTGCCGCAAGGTGGCGCCGTAGGAAGGCGGCAGCACGATTCGGGCATGCACCATGTTCGGCAGCCGCAGATCGTGCACGAAGGCCGCGCCGCCGGTCAGCTTGGCCGGAATATCGACGCGCGGCACCGGCGTTCCCGATCAAGCGATGCTGTTTCGCCGGCACCAGCTCCGAGCGCGGCTCGGCGCGGACATGCAGCAATTCTTTGCCGACCAGTTCACCATAGCCGAGCCGCCTGCCGTCATCGGCGACGATCGCGGCGTCCCGCGCGTGCAGCTGCGCGGCCGGCACCTGCAACAGCGCCGCCGCAGCGCCGATCAGCAGCGCGCGTGCCTGCGCCGCGGCGTTGCGGATCGCGGTGCCGCTGTCCTGCATCGAGTGGCTGCCGGCGGTATAGCCCTCGTCAGGGGTCAGCGCGGTATCGGCCGTCACCAGCTGGATCGCCTCGGGGGCGACGGCCAATTCCTCGGCGGCGAGCTGGATCAGGGCCGTCTTCAGCCCCTGGCCGAGCTCGGCCTTGCCGGTGAAGACCGTGATCGCGCCGTCGCCGCCGATGCGGATCCAGGAATCCAGCATCGGGAATTTCGCAAGATCGCCCGGCAGCCGCGGCGGGGCCGCCCCGGCGCCCTGCGCCGAGGCTGGCCGCGACATCAGCGAGAAGCTGACGATCAGCGCGCCGCTGCCGGCCAGCACCGCGCGGCGTGACAGGCGAGCGGTCATAGCCCGGTCTCCGGCTTGGCGGCAGCCCGGGCCTCCTGATTGGCATCGACGACCCGGCGGATCGCCCGCAGGATGCGCAGCTGGGCGCCGCAGCGGCACAAATTCGGCTCCATCTGGGCGCGGATCTCGGCCTCGGACGGCGCCGGGTTGCGGTCGAGCAGGGCCTGCGCGCGCATCAGCATGCCGGCGCTGCAATAGCCGCATTGCGCCGCCTGCTCGGCGATGAAGGCCTGCTGCAGCGGGTTTGGCTTTGCCACGGTGCCGAGCCCCTCGACCGTCGTGACCCGGCGACCCTGCGCGGCGATTGCCGGTACCAGGCAGGCAAAGACCGGCTCGCCATCGAGGAGCACCGTGCAGGCGCCGCACTGGCCGAAGCCGCAGCCGAATTTGGCGCCGTTGAGTTTCAATTCGTTGCGCAACACGTAAAGCAGCGGGGTCGCCGCGTCGATGTCGAGGCGATGCTCGCGGCCGTTGACGACGAGCGTGATCATGAGGGCGGGGCTTTACTGTGCCTGATGACGTGCTGTGCCTGATGACGTGCACCGTGGCGGCGAGATCGGGCCAAGCCGGCCGGTCGCCGTAATGGGCCCGAATATAGTTCAACAGCGCCACCAGCTGCGCATCCGTGAAGGTCCCGTCAAACGGCGGCATCCACGGCCCGGCATTCTCGCCGCCCGGCCGGATGCCGCCGAGCACGATGCGGATCGTATTGCGTGGATCCGCTTCGTTAAGGGCTGTGCTGAGGGTGAGGTCGATCCCGCGCGGCGACAGGATCGCCGTGGTTCCGGAATGGCAGCGCGCGCAGGCGCCGGCGAACAGCTCGGCGCCGAGCTCCTCGCCCTGCATCGGCGGCGGCAATTGCCGGCTCTCGACCCGCGCCAGCGCCTTGGCGGCGCGCGCGCGGCGGTCGGTGGAGACCTCGCCCTGCTGGGCGGCGAGGTAGGTGGCGATGGCGCGCAGATCGGTGTCGTCGGCCCGCGCCAGGCTGATGACGACCGCCCGCATCGGGCCGGCGGCTGCGCCATGCTGGGCATCCCAGCCCCGGCGCAGGTAGGCGTATAGCTGCGCTGCGTCCCACGGCACCGGAGCGGGCGAGGCGGCGTTGAGAGCCGGCGCCGTCCACCCTTCCGTCTCGCCGCCGGAAAGCGCGTGGCGCTGTTGCTCGGCATCGAGCAGATCTCGCGGCGTGTGGCAGGCGCCGCAATGGCCAAGGCCGGTGACGAGGTAGGCGCCCCGGTTCCATTCGGCGCTGTGCTGCGGGTCGGGGTGGAACGGCTGAGGATGAAAGAACAGCAGGTTCCAGAAGATCATCGGCCAGCGCTGGTCGAGCGGATAGATCAGGTCGTTCGGCTGCTGATAGGTCTCGACCGGCCGCCGGGTCATGATGAAGGCATAGAGCGCGCGGATGTCGTCATTGTTCAGCCGGGCGAAGTGGCCGTAGGGGAAGGCCGGGAAAAGATGCGCCCCTTGGCGCGACACGCCCTGCCGCATGGCGCGGCGGAATGCCGCCTCCGACCAGCGGCCGATGCCGCCGCCCGGCGCCGGGGTGATGTTGGTGCCGTAGAGCGTGCCGAACGGCGTCGATATCGGTCGGTTGCCGGCGTAGTCGGCGCCGCCCGGAGCGGTGTGGCAGACGTGGCAATTGCCGATTGCAGCGAGTTGCCCGCCCTTGTCGATCAGGGTCTGCGTGAAGGCCGAGCGCGGTGGCGGCTCGATCACGTCGATGACCGGCTGCTGCGATCGCCACACGAACCCGCCCACCGCCAGCCCGACCAGCGACACGGTCGCCAGAACGATGCGCCGAACCCGCATCCGCCGGGCTCAGCAATGCGCCGGCGCAGCGAGCGCACGCTCGCCGCGCAGCCGCAGCATTGGGTGGGGGATGGCAGGCAACATCGCAGCCGCGTCGATTAATCTGCCGACCTTGCCGATCGGCGGCAGCGGACAGAATTCTGCGTCGCCCAGCTCGACTAGGCCGTCAACCCGGTCGACGATCAGCGCCGCGGGGTTCCCCTCGTCCTGAGCGACCAGGATGTAAGAGCCGTAGGCGCCGTCGGTCTCGCCAAACAATGTCCGCAGGTCGGCGGTCGGCACCGCGACGCCGTGCCACAGCACGGCATCCTCGGCGCCCCGTGTGTCCTCGGCGATCTCGAGAACCCGCTCCGCGTCGAGCAGGTATCGCCCGGTTCCGACCGCGACCCTCACATACAGGCTCACGATGCCATCCGGCGGTTGCCATTGGCGGCCGCAGCTGCCGGCTCGATGCCGCGTGCGGCAAGCTGCAGCAGTTCATCGCCCTCGAGCACCAGGACGACGCGGCCGTCGCCGAGCACCGAGGTCCCGCCGATGCCTGGGAAGCTCGCCAGCCGCGGATCGAGGTCCTTGAGGAAAAGCTCCTGGCGCCGCTCGATCACGTCGACTTCGAGCCCGATCGTCTGACGGCTGTTCCCGACGGCCACGATCGGCGCGAAACGGGGACGCACCCCCGCGCCGGCGCTCGGCATTCCCAGCAGGTCTCCCAGATCGTAGAGCGGCAACACCGTCTCGCGATACAAGATCGAGCGATGGTTGCCAATGAGGCGTATCGCATCAGTATCGATCTCGGCAACCGAAACGACATGCCGCTCGGGGATGGCAAGGCTCTGCGTGCCGACGCGCACCAGCAGCGCCGTTTGCAATGCCGCCGAGATCGGCAGGACGAGGGTGAAGATCGTCCCTCGCCCGCGCTCCGAGCGGATCGCGATGTCGCCGTTGAAGCGCCGCACCGCGGCCAGCACGATGTCCATGCCGACGCCCCGGCCGGAGGTTTCGGTCACGGTCGGGGCGGTTGACAGGCCGGCCTCGAAGATGAATGGAAAGATGTCCGCGTCGGCAAGGGCATCGGCCTGCGCCGCGGGCAGCAGGCCACGAGCCACCGCGCGGGCGCGGATCGCCACAGCGTCGAGGCCGCGCCCGTCATCGGCGATCTCGATATCGATCTCGGAGCCGCGCTGCAGGGCGCGCAGCGTGAGCCGGGCGCGCTCGGGCTTGCCGGCGCTGCGGCGCTCCACGGGCGGCTCGATGCCGTGGTCGACGGCGTTGCGCACCAGGTGGATCAGCGGGTCGGTGAGGGCTTCCACCATGCTTTTGTCGATTCGGACATCGCGCCCATCGAGCACCAACTCGACCGACTTGCCGTGGCGCTGCGCCAGATCGCGGACCAGCCGCCGCAGCCGGTTGAACACGACGTCGACCGGCACGACCCGAAGCTCGAGCGCGCCTTGATGCAAACGGCCGAGCATCCGCGAGACCAGCTCCTCGGTTTCCAAGAGCCGGCGGTCGCGCTCGCGGTAGTCATGGAAGGTCGCGAGAAACTCGGCGCGCAACTCGCTTGGCAGCCGCGCCACGAAGCCCTGGGCGCGGGCCTGGATCGCACGCGAGCCGACGCCGCGGATCAGATGGGTGAGGGTTGCTGCCGTCGCCCGCAGATCGCCGATGTCGTCGAGAAAGGCGTCGACAACCTCGCCGCGCACGCGGATCAGGTTGGCTGCCGCGCCGGCTGCGCCGCCCGGTGCGGGGTTTGCGGACTCACGGGGTGGCTCGATCACACTCTCGTCGCCGGCGCTGGCGGTCAGCCGGCGCAGCCGCTTGATGCAGCGCCGCTCGGGGTCGAGATTCGCCAGCGTTTGCGCCAGCGCCTCCGGCTCAAGCCGCGATAGCACCAGCATCGCGAACCAGCTCTCGCCGTCGGTGATCACGGTGCGGTTGGTGATCGTCCGCGCCTCGGCGGTCAGCCATCCGATCAGGCCCGTGGCGATCTCGCGATCGGTCTCCAGATGCGCCAGGATCTCATAGGGCAGCAACCCGTCCTGCGCGATGCCGCGTTCGAGCTCCGCGAGATTTTCGTCCGACAGGACGGCCAGCAGCTCCATCGGAAGGCGCAGCCCGGCGACAAGGCGCCCCCCATCCTGCAATGCCTTATGCGCGATCGGCATCAGCGGCGCGCGCAGCCGGGCGGTGAGCGCGTCGGCCTCGGCCTCGGCAAGATCCTCGATGCGGTCGGCTTCCGTGTGACGAGCGATTTGTGCGAACACCGCGTCGGCCGCCGCGATCACGGTTTGCGAGGGCTCAATCGCACCACTGGCGACGCGCGCGCAAAAATCTTCGATCAACAGCATGAGGTCGGCCGTGTGGCCGAGTGACAGCGCCACCGTCATCTGCCGCAGCCTGCGCGCCATCTGCGTCATCGCGGCCGCGTCGGCTTGTGCTACCACGCGGCTGCCGTTAGCCAGATCGTCGGGCAGCCGCTGGTTGAGCGCGGCGAGCGCCACCGCGAGGTGGTGGCGCTCATTGCCGATGCGCCGGGCCAGCGCACTCGCGAATGGCGCACTGCCGGCATCCTGGCCGGTAATCTCGCCGAGCAGCTCGATCTGCAGGTCAATCTCGCCCAGCCGGGCGAGCAGCTCCCGGCGGCCCGGCTCGGCCAACCCATCGGCGGCCGCCTGCTCCTGCAGCAGGTCGCGCAAACCGGCGAAGCTTGCCGCCAGCGCATCGAAATTCATCACCTCTGCCGCATGGGCCAACGTCTCTGCCGCGTCGAGAGCGCCGGCGCGTTCGGCGGCGTCCTCGGCCGGCGCGGCGCACAGCTCGGGGCCGTGCGCCTGCACCATCTCGATGAAAATCGCGAGCATTTCCGGGTCGTCGTGCAACGGCGTGCCGGTGGCCGCGTTCGGCGTCGCAGCCGCGGAGGGCATGTCGCTCGCAACCGCGCCGCCCAGCCGCGTGAATGCGTCGGCGAGGCGAGCGATCAGCTCAGGCTCGGGCGTCGCGTCGCGCCGCTGCTCGATCACAGCGGCGCGCAGCCGCTTCAGCGCATCGACCGATTGCAGCAGAAGCTCCGCCAGTTCCGGGGTCAACCGCGCGCCCCCGTCGCGGACCAGGCCCAGGAGGCTTTCCGCATGGTGGGCGACGCTCTCCATGCCGCGCGCGTCCATCGCCGCCGCGAGCCCCTTGATCGAGTGGAACGAGCGGAACAGCTGGGCGATATCGGTCCGGTCGGCGTGCTGCGGGTCCGCTTGCATCAGGATCGGCTCAACCGCCTCGAGATGCTCCTCGGTCTCGATCGCGAATTCGTTCCACAACGTATCGGTGAGTGTATCCATCGCTCGGCTCGCCGGTGCCCGCTGGCGCTCAGCCCTGCGGGGCCGGGTCGAGCGCCAGGGCCCGGCGCAGCGCCTGGACGATCTCGTGCCCCTTCTTGGCCTGCAGATCGAGGCTCATCGCGCCCGACGGCTTGGCGATGACATCGACCGCGCCGAGCCGGCGCGCCTCCATCGCCTGCGGCGTGCCGGCCTGCCCGACCGAGGACACCACGATCACCTTGGCCTTGCTCATCAGGGCCAGCCGCTTCAGCATCTCAATGCCGGACATCTCGGGCATTTCGAGATCGAGCAGGATCGCGTCCGGCTTCAGTTCGCGCATCCGCTCCAGCCCGACCTTTCCATTCTCGGCCGAGCCCACGACCTCCAACTCGGGGTCGCTGTCGACAATATCCTTGATGATGGTTCGCATGATGAACGAATCGTCGACCACAAGGATCTGCTTCTTGCTCATGAATCAGCCATTTCAGCTCTGCGAGGAAACAAATGGGGCGATGTCCACAGGCGCAGCCGGCGGGCGATTTCGTCGAGGTCGAGCAATTCGCTGGCGACGCCAGCCTCGATCGCGGCGCCCGGCATGCCGCCGATGATGCAGCTGTCGGGTCGCTGCACCAGTACCGGCAGGTTGCGTCGGGCGAATCGTCCGGCGCCGCGCGTCCCGTCATTGCCCATCCCGGTCAGGATCACCGCGACCGGCTGGCGTGCCACCATGGCGGCCGACTCGAACAGCAGGTCGACCGACGGGTGCGCCGAGCTCTCGCTCTGCGTCAGGCGAAGCTCGAAGCCGCCGCCGTCGTGCGGCGCGACGAGCGCATCGGTGGCCCCCGGCAGGATCGTCACCTGTCCCGGCAGCACCGGCTTGCGATCGGCGCCCTCGCTCACCGTGAGCCCGGTATCCTGGCCGAGCGACTCGGCGAGACACGCGGTAAAGAACGCCGGCATGTGCTGTGCGATAACGACCGGCGGTGTGATCGGCCCGAGCGCCTGCAAGAGCGTGCCGAGCGTCGACGGGCCGCCGGTCGAGACGCCGATCGCCACCAGGTCGACCGGGCCGGTCGGCATGCAGGGCAGCCGGCCGAGGTTTTCCGGCATGCCGCCGTGGCGGCCTGCAGGCGGTGAGGCGGGCAGCGGCGAGGCGGGCACGCAGCGCTGCTCCGTCCACTGCCGGATCTTGCTGCGCAGC
Source organism: uncultured Alphaproteobacteria bacterium (assembly GCA_963746885.1). Classification (GTDB taxonomy): domain Bacteria; phylum Pseudomonadota; class Alphaproteobacteria; order ATCC43930; family CGMCC-115725; genus DATARH01. Next base: position 291,137 of record CAVVDM010000006.1, on the reverse strand, counting down.
TCGGAATCGATGCGGCCGAGATCGGTCGGGGCAAACGCCGACTGCTTGGACACGAAATCCGCCGCGCCGCATTGCAGCGCCTTGAGCGTCGCCGCGGCGCCGGCTTGGGTATGGCTGCTGACCATGATGATGATCGGCTTCGGCGCGACTTCGTGGGCAATCCGGCGCGTCGCCTCGATGCCGTCCATGATCGGCATTTCGACGTCCATCGTCACGACGTCGGGGCACAGCTCGCGGGCAAGCGCAACCGCTTCCTCGCCGTTGCGCGCTTCGCCGACGACGCGCATATCGCCATCCGCCTCGATGATCTGGCGCAGCACGATCCGCATGAAGCCGAGATCGTCGGCGACCAGGACCCGCAGCGCCCCCGGAGCATAGGCTTTGGCGCTTGGTGCCATCAGTCGCCGCCCCACAGGCGTGCGGGCGCGATGATCCGCAGCAGCTCGCTACCCGCCAGCGCGGCGACGCCGGCGATCAGACCGCTCTCGTTGATCGGGGGCGGAACGACGTCGTCCCGCCCGAGGCTGACCAGTCGCGTGATCCGATCGACCCCGATCGCACCGATGCCATCCGCACCGCGCAGGATCACATAGGCGCCTTCCGCCTCGGCAGGCGTCGGTCCGCGCTCCGCGGCAAGACCGAGCCGCGAGCGCAGCGCCGCCACCGGCACGAGTTGGCCGTGCAACTCGATGGCGCCGGCCACGCGCGGGCCGGCGCCATCGCCGCCGCCGCCGACCGGTCGCGGCAGTGCGACCAGGGGCCGTGCTTCGACCACCCGGTCGATGCAGGCGATCGGCAGCGCGCAATCCTGTCCGGCCACCGCAAACGCGAGATACGCGCTCGTCTCGCGCGGCGCGGTGGCGACGCTCGGCCGGGCAGGGGCGAACGCGAGAACGGCGCGGCGCAGCTCCCCGGATATTGCGGCGGCGAGGTCAACCGGGCCGTCTTGCTGCTCAGGCGAGGGGGCGGCGGACGGCGCGTCGAACCTCAGCCCGACAATGCGATCGACGGCAAGCAGCGCGCGCCGCTCCTCGACGTCGGTTGCAACGAAGCCGCCCGGCACCGACGCCCTGCGTTCGTCCAATCCCAGGAGGACCGCCAGCGACAGGACCGGCAAAGCGGCTGCGCGCAGGATGCCGATCCCGAGAAACCCGGCGGGCGCACCGGGCAACCTGGTCCACGGCACCGCCTCGATCAGCTCGACGGCCGCCTCGCGGCGCACCATGATCGGGAGGCCGGCCACTTCGACAAGGATATGAGATTCGCGCGGTGGCGATGGCGGTGGCGGTGGCGGTGGCGGCGCCGGTCGGTTCGGGACCTCGCCCAGCGGCGCTGGCGGGACGGCGCCGAGGTTCGGTGCTGCGAGAGCGGCAAGCAGCAACGGCGCGGGGTCGATCGGGGTGATGTGGTCGCGCGAGGCGGCAGCCGGGTCGGCGTCGGGCCGGTCGAGGCGCTCGATCCGGTCAACCCACAGGCCGACGCTCCGTCCCGCCAGCCGCAGCCGCACGATCTCGCCGCTTCCGTCATAGCACCGCGCCTCTCGCTCGGGCACCAGCACGGGTGCGGGGTCGAGCACAGGTATGATCCGGCCGCCCAAATTACCCGCGCCGAGCAGCGCCGGCGCGGCATGCGGCACCCGGGCCAGCACCGGCGGCACGGCTATCGCCTCGACCGCAGCGACCGGCAGGGCGAAACGCTGCCCGGCAAGCGAGAAGACGAGCCGGTCGCCGGCACTCGCCGCCGGCATTGCGATCGATTGCGGCCCGGTTCGGTCACTCATCGCCGTGCCTTCAGCGCGTGGGCCACAGCGCCCTCGCCCCAGCACGGCTGGTAGACCGCCGGCTCGGCGAGCGCGTCGGTCGGGCCCAGCAGCAGATACCCGCCCGGGCGCAATGCCTCCGTAAACAAGCGCTGGGCCGCGATGCGGGCTGGTGCCGTCAGGTACATCAAGACATTGCGGCACAGCACGACATCAAACCCGGTTTCCGGCGGCGCGCCGGAAGTCAGGTTGAACCGGCGGAAGCGGGCGAGGCGCCTGACGGAGGGGTGCACGCTGCGCCGCTCGCTGGCGCCCACCCCGCCATCGCCGGCAAGGACCGGGAAGAACCGGCGAAGCTCACGCGGCAGATCGCGAAACGCGCTGAGTCCCTCGGTCGCATAAACCGCCGCCTTGGCCTGAGCCAGCACGAGGCGGGAGATGTCGGTGCCGAGGACATCGACCCGCCAGGGCGGCCGGCAGACGATGCCGCCGTCGCCCACCGCCTCGGCAAATCCCGCATCGCGCAATGCCAGCAACGCCAGGATCGCCAGCGTATAGGCCTCCTCGCCAGTGGCGCACCCGGCCGACCACAGGTGCAGGTAATGCCGCCGCTTGGTGGCAGCATCGGCGATAATCGTATGCAGGATCCGGGATAGCAGATCGAGCTGCGCGCGGTCGCGATGAAAGAATGTCTCGTGAACCGTCAGGCTTTCGATCAGGCCCAGCCACTCCGGGTCGTCGGCCGGCAGCAGGTGCAGCCGATCGGCCCAGGCGGTCAACTCCGCGAGCGCGACCGAAGACAAGACCCGAGTGAGCTTCGCCTCGATGATCCCGGCGATGGCGATCCCCGAGACCCGCTCGATATCGATCGCAAGCCGCCGCATGACATGGCCGCGCCGGTCGCCGGGCTGCGGCCCCGCCCCGCCATCGGTCGGCGACGGCCGGGCTTCGGCGAGCGCCTTGCGATGGGCGGCCATGGCTGCTTCGAGACCGCGAAGCGTGTCCTCCATGCGGCGGCGCCCCTGATCCGGCATGTCGGCGAGCACGACTTGGCCCCCAAACCGTTGCACCATAACCGAATCCGGCATTCGCAGCACCCGTTTCGCAGCCGCGCCGGGCGGCGGCGAAGGCAGCGTCGGCTGGGTAGCTGGGCTACAGGCCGACCGCTCTGAATTCGTCGACATCGCCGCGCGAGCGCTCGGCAAGCTTGGAAAGGTCGAGCATCGTCGCCGTGATTTCCTCCGCCGCGGTGGCGTTCGACTGGCCGATCCGGGTCAGCTCGGTGACGTTGGTATTGATCCCCCGGACGGTCACCTGCTGCTGTTCCATGGCGCCGGCGATCGCGCCGACCAGCCGGTCGCTCTGCTGCACCCGCTCGGCGATCTGATGCATGTTGTCGCTGACGTCCTGCGCCATCTCGACGCCGCGGCCGGCCGCCTCGGTAGCGTGCTCGACCAGGCTGGCGATCTCCTGGGCGAGGCTGCCGGAATTCTCGGCCAGCTTGCGCACCTCCTCGGCGACCACGGCAAAGCCTCTGCCGTGGTCGCCGGCGCGCGCCGCCTCGATCGCCGCGTTGAGCGCCAGCATGTTGGTCTGGCTGGCGATGCGCGAGATCGCGCCGGCGATCTGGCTGATCTGGGCGCTGTTCTCCGAGATCGCGACGGCGCCCTCGACCATCCTGCCCATCTGGCGGATGCCGTCGGCAACCAAATTGGCGGCCTGTTTTGCCTGCTCGCTGGCGAGCTGGGTAGATTGGGCGACCTCGGTGATCGCCTCCGCGCTCTGGGCCAGCGCGGTGGCGGAGTGCCGCAGCGCGGCGAGCTGGACGTTGGAGCCGTCCGAGACCTGGCTGACCGCCGTGCTTGCCTGGGTCGCGGCCATTGCGACGCGGCGGATGTTTTCGGTAACCCGCTCGGTCAGCCGCGAGATTGGCCGAGTGATATGGCTGAAGACGATAAGGACGGCGAGCAGCGCGAGGGCGATCCCGACCGCCGCGAGCGCAATCATCACCAGCAGCTTTGTCTCGTAGAATTGTTGCGCGCGATCCGCCAATTCGCGGACGCGGGCGGCGTCGCGCGCGGAGAGATCGGTCATCTCAGCGTTCATTGCGGTCCGGTTGTCGAGGTGTTGAGCAGTGTCACCGAACGCGCGCGCCTGCGGCAGCGTCGCCTCGCGCGACAAGCGCGCCAACTCGGCGTGCGACTTGATGAAATTATCGAGCCGCGCGGTGGCCTGGTCGATCGCGGCGCGGTCTTGCGGTGCGCTCAGGGCGGTCCATCGCGTCATCTTCTGTTTGAGCGATGCCAGGTTTTTCTCGATCGATGCAGCGAATTTGGCCGCCTCGCCCGAGTTCGTGCGCCATGTAAATGGCGTGCGAATCCATGACTATGGCGAGAACCAGACCGTTGACCTGCTCGCCGAGGATGGCGGCGCGGGCAACGCGTTGCATGTCGCGGAGCTGCACTTTGTAGGTGCGCATCCCGTCGATGCCGACATAGCTGATCAACTCGGCGACGATCGCCAGCAGCAGAACGACCGAATAGATCTTCTGCCCGAGCTTCAAATTGTTGAACAGCGTGTCTCTCCTCCCCAACGATCTCCAAATTTTAGCACAGGGCGCGGCTCGGAAACGATTATCGGCAAGAAGCTGAGCCGCCAGGGCCGTTCGGTCTCGAATTGGCGGTCCCCTTATCGTGTCAGTGAGATGACGGCGGCGCGAGATAAAGGCCCAGCACCAAGAGCGCGGTGCCGGCGCCCATCAGCGCAAACGCGGCGGGGACGCCGATCGCCTTGCGGCGACTGAAATGCAGGCTGCTCCCCATCAGGGCGAAGCCGAGCAGCGCCACAATGTTCATGCCGAACAGAAGGTTTTTGGTAAGCATTCCTGAGCCCCGCGACGGCGCCATGCCGCGCAGCACAGCTTAGCGCAACCGGGCGCGAGCGGCGTCCGATCAGTCCAGCCAAAAATGTGACGAGGCACCGGCTCCCGCGTCCCGGCCAGCGCCGCGGAAGCGATAACGAGCGACGATCCACCTGCTCAGCCAAGTAGCCCCGTCGCGTGATTGGCGAACCACCCCATGCAGAACAGCACAGCGGCCATGATGAGGATGGTCCAGAAGATGGCGCGCATCTACCCTCCTTGCGCCGCGCGCACCTTGCGGTTCTCTACCGAGCGCACCCTATCCCTTAGGAGGGGTTATCCTCCTCGTCAAGGCAGGTTCGCTAAAATTGCGGCTAATGCGCCGCGGACCTGCGCTCCGCTTGGGAAGCACGTCGGAATGGGGCGCTTGCAGCGCTATGTAGCAGGCGTCACGCGCGCTTACGCGCGGCCTCGACGAACCGCCTAGCGCGGTCCGCCCGCCATGCTGGCCCGCTCAGCCGAACAGCGGCGGGATCGCAAGCTCGGCGGCGAGCCGGTCGAGCGCGGCACGCAAGGCGGGCGGGATCGGGATCCCCGCGACCGTGCGCTCGGCGATGCGGCGGTGTCGCTCCTCGCCCGGCAGCCGGATATGGTCGAAGCCCGGCAACAGAGCCGAGCCGTGCAATTGCCGGCTGACCGCATCGACCTGACGCTTGAACTGGGTGGGCTCGGCGAACGCCTTGATGTCGATGACGCAGATCGCCTGCCCGGTATTGGTCGGGGTCGTGTCGTCCTTGTTGAAGTCGACGACGTCGGCGCCGTTGGCCGCGCCGTTGAGCGTGCCGGCGAGGAGGCCGAACATCAGCGCCAGCGCGGCGCCCTTGTAGCCGCCGATCGGCAGCAGGAAACCGTCATCGGCGCGATTGGGGTCGGTCAATGGCTGGCCTTCGCGGTCGATCATCCAGCCTTGCGGCATCGCCTTGCCCTGCTGCGCCGCGACCTTGACCTTGCCGTAGGCCGCTACGGTCGTCGCCATGTCGAGCACCAGCGGCGGCTCCTCAAGCGCCGGCACCGCAATCGCGATCGGGTTGGTCGACAGCAGCATGTCGGTGCCGCCCCACGGCGGCAGGTGGTTGGCGTTGCCGACCGCGAAATAGAGCCCGATCATGTCGTGATCGAGCGGCATCGCGGCATAGACGGCGGCGGCCCCGGCATGGTTGCCGCGGCGCACCCCGACCCAGCCCGTGCCGTTGTCGCGGGCGAGTGCGATCGCCTCGGTGACGGCGCGATCGACGACGAGGCTGCCGAGCCCGTTATCGCCATCGACCAGCGCAGCGGCCTTGCTGCGGCGGATGATTTTGATGTCGGGCGCGGTGTTGAGCCCGCCCGCCCGGATGCGGCGGATGTATTGCGGCAGGCGGAATACGCCGTGCCCATCGGCGCCGGAGAGATCGGAGGCGGCCATCAGCTCAGCGGCGCGTTCGGCCTGCGCCGGCGCGATGCCGACCGCGCGATAGGCGGCGGCGATGAAGCCGGTCAAGCCGGACGCGGCAATCCGCGGCGCGGCGCGTGTATCGTCGTCAGCCATCGGTCTCGCTTCGCCTCGCGTCAGATCCGCTTGTGCCCGGTCGTCCCGGCCACTGCCTGCTCGATCATCGACCGCTCCTCCGCCGACAACGATTCGCCCTCACCCTGTTCTGCCTCGCGCCGCACCGTCGGCTCGACAATGACCGGCGCCTCGCTCGCCGCGGCGAGTGCGATGTCGCGTGCCCTTCTGACCAGATCCAGCGAGCGCAGAAACCGCTCCTTGGAACTTGCTTGACCCTGGCCCATGCCGATGTTCTCGGCAAAGACCTTGAAGGCCTCCTTGACCTTCTCCGCGTAGGCGGCACGGATGATTTCGGCGTCCGCCTCGTAGCTTTCGTCAGACATGGCTCCCCCTGCGGGCGAATTCGGTCGAAGATCGGCATATCCCCGGTTAGCTAGGGGCCTTGTCTCCAACCGTCAATCAATTCAATATTACCATGTCATGCTGCTCGCGTCTGTGCTCGCTCGGGTGATCCGGATCGGCCAACTCGGCGTCATCGACGCCGCTGGGAAGCGCCATGTCTTCGGGGGCATGCCCGGCCCTTCGGCGACCATCCGCTTGCGTGACCCGGCGCTCCACTGGAAATTGCTGCTGAAGCCGCGGCTGTTCGTCCCCGAAGCCTTCGTCGATGGAAGGCTGACAATCGAGGAAGGCAGCCTTTACGACTTCATCGACATCCTGGTGTCGAACGACGCAGACCGGCCGCCGGAACCGATCATGCGGGCCAGCAACGCGGCAGGCCGATTGGTGCGGCGCGTGCACCAATACAACCCGGTGCCGCGGGCGCGGCGCAATGTCGCCCACCACTACGACCTGTCGGACGAGCTTTACGAGCTGTTTCTCGACCGCGATCGGCAATATTCCTGCGCCTATTTCCGCTCGTCGCACGACAATCTCGACACGGCGCAGGACAACAAGAAGCGGCACATCGCGGCAAAGCTGCTGTTGCAGCCCGGACAAAAGGTGCTCGACATCGGCGCGGGCTGGGGCGGGCTGGCACTCTATCTCGCCAAGGAATGCGGCACCGATGTCACCGGGCTGACCTTGTCGCAGGAGCAGCACAAGGTGGCGACGCAGCGCGCCGCCCGGGCTGGCCTCGCCGATCGCGTCCGGTTTCACCTGCGCGACTATCGCGAGGAGGGCGGCCAGTACGACCGGATCGTCTCGGTCGGCATGTTCGAGCATGTCGGGGTCAACCAATACCCGGTGTTTTTCCGCAAGCTGAGCGGGCTTCTCAAACCGGACGGCGTCGCCCTGCTGCACTCGATCGGCCGCATGGACGGACCCGGCACGACCAACCCCTGGATGCGCAAATACATCTTCCCCGGCGGCTATTCGCCGGCCCTGTCCGAGGTGTTGCCGGTAGTCGAGCGGACGCGGCTGTGGGCTACCGACATTGAGATCCTGCGGCTGCATTACGCCGAGACGCTGCGCGCCTGGCGCCGTCGTTTCGAGGAGAGCCGCGACCGTATTCGCGCCCTCTACGACGAGCGCTTCTGCCGGATGTGGGAGATGTATCTGGTCGGCGCGGAGCTGGCGTTCCGCCGCGACGGGCATTTCGTGTTTCAGATGCAGATCGCCAAGGCGGTCGACACCGTGCCGCTAACCCGCGACTACATGAGCGACTGGGAGCGCAGCCACACTGCCGCGCTGCCCACCGCTGCGCCCGCTGCCGACGATACCGCCGACCGCGCCGCCTGATTCGCTGGCGGCCCGGCCGCGCGCCGCCGGATCTTATCGTCCCCGCGTTCCACAGGCTGTGGACCGATTAGTATCGGTGCCGGCGGCTCCGGCGGTGGTAATGTCCACCGGCATGGAAACGACGACGATTTCCCGGGTCACCCCGCTGCGCGAGCCCGAGCTTGAACGGGCGCCGCAGCCTCCCGCCAATACCGAGGCCGAGCAGGCGCTGCTGGGCGCCATCCTGATCAACAACGTCGCCTACAGCCGGGTCGCCGAGTTTCTCGAAGCGTCGCATTTCGGCAATGCGGTGCACGGCCGGATCTTCGCCGCGATCGGCAAGCTGATCGAGCGCGGCCAGATCGCCAACCCGGTGACGCTCAAAAACCTGTTCGACCAGGACGGCGCGCTGGCCGAGATCGGCGGCGCGCAATACCTGGTGCGGCTCGCCGAATCGGCGGTGACGATCATCAACGCCGAGCATTACGGCCGCACGATCCACGATCTCCATCTGCGCCGCGAGCTGATCACGATCGGCCAGGACGTCGCCGCCGATGCGTTCCGCCACAACCTCGACGATCCCGCCATCGGGCAGATCGAGCGCGCCGAGGCGAAATTGTTCGAGCTGGCGACGACCGGCCAGGCCGAGGGCGGCTTCCAGGAGTTCAGCAAGGCGCTGGCCAGTGCGATCACGATGGCCCAGGCGGCCTTCAAGCGCGACGGCAAGACGGTCGGGGTGGCGACCGGCTTCATCGACCTCGACAAGAAGCTCGGCGGGCTGCATCCCTCCGACCTCATGATCCTGGCCGGCCGCCCGTCGATGGGCAAGACCTCGCTTGCCACCAACATCGCGTTCCATGCCGCCAAGGCTTATCGCGGCGGGCGCGGCGCCGACGGCAGGATCACCGCCGAAGACGGCGCCGTCATCGGATTTTTCTCGCTCGAAATGTCCGCCGAGGAACTCGCCACCCGCATCCTCTCCGAGGAATCCGGCACCCCCTCCGACAAGATCCGGCGCGGCGAGGTGCGGCGCGAGGATTTCGACAAATTCGTCATGGCGTCGCAGCGTCTGGCTGCGGTGCCGCTCTATATCGACGACACGCCGGCCTTGTCGGTCGCCGCGCTGCGCACCCGGGCGCGACGGCTGAAGCGTCAGCAGGGGTTGGGGCTGATCATCATCGACCACATCCAGCTGTTGCGCCCGGGCGGGCAGGGCCGCGGGTCCGAGAACCGGGTGCAGGAATTGTCCGAGATCACCCGCGGATTGAAGGCGCTGGCCAAGGAACTCGACGTGCCGGTATTGGCGCTGTCGCAGCTGTCGCGCGCCGTCGAGCAGCGCGAAGACAAGCGGCCGATGCTCTCCGATCTGCGCGAATCCGGCTCGATCGAGCAGGACGCCGACATCGTCATGTTCATCTTCCGCGAGGAATATTACCTGTCGCGCGGCGAGCCGAGCCGTCGCCCCGAGGAGAACGACGACAAGTTCAACGACCGCTACGATCGCTGGAAAGAACGCTGCGAGGCGGCCTACGGCACCGCCGAGGTTATCATCGCCAAGCAGCGCCACGGGCCGATCGGCACGATCCGGCTGCATTTCGAGGCGGAGACGACAAAGTTCGACAATTTCATCGGCCCCGAACACCTGCCGGCGAGCGAGTACTGACGCTGGGCGCGGATTCCGCTGCGGCGGCGCGCGCCGCCGCGATCCTCGACATCGACCTCGGCGCCATCGTCGCCAATTGGCGGCGGCTCGCCGAGAGGACGGCGCCCGCGCAATGCGCCGCGGTCGTCAAGGCGGACGGCTACGGCCTCGGCGCCGCGCCGGTGACGCGCGCGCTGGCGGCGGCGGGATGTCGGATGTTTTTCGTCGCGACGCTGGACGAGGGGATCGCGCTGCGGCAGGCGGTCGGAAAGGATTCCGAGATCGCGATCCTCAACGGTCCGCTGCCCGGCACCGCCGCCGAATTTCCGCCGTACCGCCTGATCCCGGTCCTGAACGAGCCCGGCCAGATCGCGGCTTGGCAGCGTGACGGCGCCGGGCGCCCCGCCATCCTCCACGTCGATACCGGCATGGCGCGGCTCGGGCTCGCCGCCCGCGAGTTCGCGTCGCTGCTGGAAAATCCGCCGCCGATCGCCTGGCGTGCGGTGATGAGCCATCTCGCCTGCGCCGACACGCCGGATCACGCGCTGAACGCGACGCAGCGCACCCGCTTCGCCGCTGCGGCCGCGCGCCTGCCCGGAGTCCCGGCGAGCCTCGCCGCCTCGTCTGGCATCTTCCTCGGGCGCGCGTATCTGTTCGATCTGGTGCGGCCGGGGGCGGCGCTGTATGGCGTCAATCCGCGTCCGGGGCAGCCGAATCCGCTGCTTCCGGTGGTGCGTCTGTGTGGGAAAATCCTGCAAATCCGCGAAATTGACAGGGGTGAGTTGGTTGGCTACGGTGCCGCGCACGTCATGGAGGCGCCCGGCCGCGCGGCGACGGTTGCGGTCGGTTATGCCGATGGTTGGCTGCGCTCATTGGGCCATCGCGGCAGCGGCTATCTCGCCGGCACGCGCGTACCTCTGCTGGGCCGAGTCTCGATGGATCTGGTCACGTTTGATGTCTCGATGATCGACCCGGCGCTGCTCCATCCCGGGGCAATGATCGAGCTGCTCGGCGCCGAATACGGGGTCGACGAGATGGCGGCCGATGCCGGGACGATCGGCTATGAGATCCTGACTGCGCTCGGCGCGCGCCACCATCGCCGCTATCGCGATCCGCTCCGGGCGGCAACGCTTCCGACCGAACTTCCGGGATGATCCGCTTTCTCGCGTCGGTCGGCGCGACCTTTCTCGCCTTTCTCGCCGCGGTCGGGCGGCTCGTGATGTTCGCCGGCGGCGCCGTCGCGGCCGGGGTGACGCCGCCCTATTACCCGCGGCTGATGCTGCGGCAATTCGTCTATATCGGGTATTTCTCGCTGCCGGTGGTCGGGCTGACCGCATTATTCACCGGCATGGTGCTGGCGCTGCAATCCTATACCGGGTTCAGCCGGTTCAACGCCGAGGGGGCGGTCGCGACGGTGGTCGTGCTGTCGGTGACGCGCGAATTGGGGCCCGTTATCGCCGGGTTGATGGTGGCGGGACGGGTTGGCGCCGCGATGGCCGCCGAGATCGGCACGATGCGCGTCACCGAGCAGATCGACGCGATGACCACGCTGTCCGCCGACCCGCTGCGCTATCTGGTGCTGCCGCGCCTGTTGGGGGGGCTGCTGACCCTGCCGCTGCTGGTGTTCGTTGCCGACGTCGTCGGCGTGTTCGGCGGCTTTCTCGTCGGCACCTACAAGCTCGGCTTCAATGCCGCCAGCTACCTGACCCAGACCGAGCAGTATCTCGAGAGCCAGGACGTCGTGCTCGGCCTCGTCAAGGCCGGCGTGTTCGGCTTCATCGTCGCGCTGATGGGCTGCTATCACGGCTATTATTCGCGGGGCGGGGCCGAGGGGGTGGGGCACGCGACGACCTATGCGGTGGTCTCGGCCTCGATCCTGATCCTGGTGTCGGACTATTTGATGACGCAGGCGTTTTTTGCGTGATGAATGCCGCTGCGCCCCCGAAAATCGCTGTCAGCGGGCTCCAGAAATCGTTCGGGCCGAAGCGGGTGCTCGACGGCGTCGACATCGCGGTTGCCGCCGGCGAGAGCCTCGTCATCATCGGCGGGTCGGGGACGGGCAAGTCGGTGCTGATCAAGTGCATCCTCGGGCTGTTGCGACCCGATGCCGGGTCGATCCGCATCGATGGGGTCGAGAAGCTCGGGCTCGGGCGGCGCGCGCGCGCGAGGTTGATGCGCCGTTTCGGCATGCTGTTTCAGGGCGGCGCGCTGTTCGATTCGCTGCGCGTGTGGGAGAATGTCGCATTCGGGCTGATCGAGGGGCGCGGCATGGCGCGCCCGGCGGCCCGCGACATTGCGATGCAGAAACTCGCCATGGTGGGGCTCGGCCCCGAGGTTGGCATGCTCGGCCCGGCCGAATTGTCGGGCGGCATGCAGAAGCGGGTGGCGTTGGCGCGCGCCATTGCGGCCGAACCGGAAATCCTGTTTTTCGACGAGCCGACAACCGGCCTCGACCCGATCATGGCCGACGTGATCAACCGTCTGATCGTCAAATGCGTGCGCGAACTCGGCGCCACCGCGATCTCGATCACCCACGACATGGTCAGCACCCGCCACATTGCCGACCGTGTCGCAATGCTGCACCAGGGGCGCATCATCTGGCAGGGGCCGACCGCGGAGATCGACCGCACCGACAACCCCTATGTCGATCAGTTCGTGCACGGCGACGCCGAAGGACCGATCCAGATGCAGGTCCGCGCCGCATGAAGACCCAGCCCCGCTTCGCCTGCCAGCAATGCGGCGCGCTGGCGCCGAAATGGGCCGGGCGCTGCGAGGCGTGCGGCGCCTGGAACAGCATGGTCGAGGAATTGCCGCGCGCCGCGCCGCCCAAGAGCCTCGGACGGGGCGGTGGGCGACGCGGCGGGCCTGCGCTCGATTTCGTCGCGCTGCGCGGCGAGACCGCCGGGCCGCCGCGCCGCCTGACCGGCATCGCCGAACTCGACCGGGTGTGCGGCGGCGGTCTGGTGCCCGGTTCGACGATCCTGGTCGGCGGCGACCCCGGTATCGGCAAGTCGACCCTCTTGTTGCAGGCCGCCGCAGCCCTTGCCGCCGGCGGCGGCACGGCCGCCTATATCACCGGCGAGGAGGCGATCGACCAGGTGCGGCTGCGCGCCGAGCGGCTGGGGGTCGCCGACACCCCGGTACGGCTCGCCTCGGCATCGAGCGTGCGCGACATCATCGCCGCGCTGGACGACGACGATGCGCCCGACCTCGCGGTGATCGATTCGATCCAGACGATGTATCTCGACACGCTCGACAGCGCGCCGGGCACGGTCAGCCAGGTGCGCGGCGCCGCCCAGGAGCTGATCGCGCTGGCCAAGCGGCGCGGCCTCGTCGTCGTGCTGGTCGGCCACGTGACCAAGGAAGGGCTGATCGCGGGCCCGCGCGTGCTCGAGCACATGGTCGACACGGTGCTCTATTTCGAGGGCGAGCGCGGCCACCAGTTCCGCATCCTGCGCGCGGTCAAGAACCGTTTTGGCGCGACCGATGAGATCGGCGTGTTCGAGATGAGCGACCGCGGTCTCGTCGAGGTGCCGAACCCGTCGGCGCTGTTCCTCGCCGACCGCGCCAACACCGAGGACGACGCGGGCGAGGAGGGCGCCGGACGGACCGCCGGCGCGGCCGTCTTTGCCGGGATCGAGGGCACACGGCCGGTGCTGGTCGAGGTGCAGGCGCTGGTTGCGCCGGCGCCGCTCGGCACGCCGCGCCGCGCCGTCGTCGGCTGGGATGCAACGCGCCTCGCCATGATCACCGCGGTGCTCGACGCGCGCTGCGGCCTGTCGGTCGGCGCCAACGACATCTACCTCAACATCGCCGGCGGCCTGCGTATTGTCGAGCCAGCCGCCGATCTGGCCGTCGCCGCGGCGCTCGTCTCGGCCCTGACCGACATTCCGGTGCCGGCCGAAACGGTCATGTTCGGCGAGATCGGGCTCTCGGGCCGGGTGCGCCCGGTGGCGCATGCCGATGCGCGCCTCAAGGAGGCGGCGAAGCTCGGGTTTGTCGAGGCCTGGGTGCCATTGCGGCCGGCGCCGCGCGGCGCGCGTGGCGCCGGGTCGGGCAGCGCCGGCGAGGGGCTGGCGACGGTGCCGATCGGGCATCTCTCGGAGCTGGTAGCGCGCCTGTCGCCGCCGCAGCGGCGGCGCGACCATCCGGCTGCCGCCCGCCGGCTCGCGTCAGCACCCTGAGGCTCCAGGGGCTGAGATGAACCTGCTCGATCTCAGCGTCATCGGGATCGTTTTGCTGTCGGCGATCTTCGCCTTCGCCCGCGGCTTTGTCCGCGAGGCGCTGTCGATCGTCGCCTGGGTCGGCGCCGGGGCGATTACGCTCTACGGTTTCGCCTGGGCCTATGCCCTGGTCGACCCGCATGTGCACAACCCGCTGTTGACGCAACTGATTGCCGGGTTCGGCCTGTTTATTGTCAGCCTCATCGGGTTGACGATCCTGACCGGCCTCGTTGCCCGGATGGTGCATGCCAAGGGGCTGTCGTCGATCGACCGCACCTTGGGCTTCATCTTCGGCCTGGCGCGCGGCGCTTTTCTCGTCTGCCTTGCCTATCTGCTGCTCGACATCAGCGTCCAGCCGAACGACCGGCCGCAATGGATACGCGATGCGAAAAGCGCGGCCTACCTGCACGAGGGGGCCGATATGCTGCGCGGGTTGCTCCCCGAATCGCTGAAGATCAAGACCACCGAAGCAGCCGGTGAGCTGCTCCGCAATGCCGACCCGAAGGGAGCAGCGGCGAAGCAGGCGACAGATGCGATGCGCGCGCTGGTGAAGCCGGGCCTGCCCGCCCCTGCAAAGCCCGAAACGACGCCGGCGCCGAGCTACTCGCCCACAGAAAAGCAGCAGCTCGACCGGCTGATCGGGACGCAGCACTCGCCCTAGCGGCGCGACATCGGCTTGCCTAACTTTGGTCGATCCTTCACCCTCGGCGTTGCCTGACGGTTTTTGTGCGGTTGGTTGATGGTTGCTGATTTGGCGGTGCAAGGTGTTGGCGCGGCGCTGGCCGAAGTGGGATTGGCCGTCCGGGCATCGGGACAGCGGGACGTGCTGGGGGATGTGCTGGGTCGGCTGGAAACCGGCCCGGTCGGAACGCGGGCGCCGGACGCGTCGATGCGCGTGCGCCGCTCGGAGCGGGCCGCCTGCTTTCTTTACGGACCCTACCTGCATCTGCCGGCAGGCCGTTACCGTCTCAGCTTTCGCTGCCGCTGCGGCGCGCCACGCCTGGCGGCCCAGCCGGTTCTGGGCGTTGAAATCATCGTCCTCAGCCGCTTCCAGCAGCGCTGGTGCGATTTCACGGGCGACGAGCTGAGAGGCGGGTCGGGGTCGCTCGATTTCGTCGTGTCGCCGGAACACAGCCTCGAAGGGGAGAATGAAGGCCGCTTCGAGTTCCGCTTCTTTCATCTCGGCAATGCCGATCTGGCGATTGCCTCGGTGCGGCTCGAAGCGCTGGCGCCCGAGGGGAAGACCGCGCTTGCGGCCACGAGCCAATGGCGGATGCTTGGCCGGCTGCACAAGACCTGGCGCGGCCGGCGCGGACATGACGGCGGCGTGCGGGTGTGGCGCAGCGAGCCCGCCGGCTGCGTGCTCTATGGCGGCTGGCCCTATCTGCGGTTGCCGCGCGGCGACTACCGGCTGATCGTGCGCGCCCGCTGCGGCACGGCGAAGATCGCGAATCGGCCGGTGCTCGGCATCGAGGTGTTGGGAGAGAGCCGCTGGGTCAGCCGCCGCGGCTTGACGCTGCTGGCGCGCCGCCCCGAAGCCGGCGGCATCCAGCAAGCGCGGCGCGAGGTCACTGCCGAGGATCTCGCGGCCGGCACGGCCGCGGTCGACTTCACCGTGCCGACCGAGATGGCGCTCGAAGCGGGCGCCGACGCGCCGTTCGACATCCGGCTGCATCATCTCGGCAACGCGGCGCTGACGATCGAGGCGGTCGACCTCGTCAGGCTCGGGGCGGTGCCGACCCGCAGCGCGCCGGCGACGCGCTTGCGTCCGTCGGGGCGGCGCAAGGTCGTCATCATCGGCAACTGCCAATCCGAAACGCTGCGCCAGGGCTTTGCCCGCATCGAGGCACTGAACCGGCGCTTCGACGCGAAATACCATTTTGTGCAATTGCCCAAGAACCTCTACGAGTTCGCGGCGCGCGACCTGGAGACCTGCGACATCCTGCTGGTCCAGGACATCCGCCTATGGGACGAGTTTCCGCTGCGCGACGCGGTGCGGCCGGGCGCCGACGTCGCGTCGTTTCCGCTGGTGCGTTTCGCTTCCTTGTGGCCGTTCGACGGGTGGAACGGCCCGGGCGACAAGGAAGCCTACGATCGCGAGGCGCCCAATCTGACCTTTCCCTATCTCGACGGCCTGCTCGGCCGGCTGCGCAAGGAGATCCCCGATCCGGCCGCCCGCTTTCGCGCCTATCGCTCGTTGGAACTTCCCGGGGTCGTCAATTACCGCCGGCTCCACGAGTTGGAGGTGCGCCGCCTCGCCGGCATGGACAGGAAGTTCGGTTTTGCGATCGGCAGCTTCATTCTCGATCATTTTCAGAGCCGGCGCGTGTTCCACACGACGGTGCGACCCAATTGGGAAGTGTTCAGCCTGCTGATGCAGTGCGTCGCGAAGCTGGTCGGGGTGAGCGAGCCTCTTGCTTTGAACGAAAGCATCGACGCCTCGCTGCGCAACCCGCAGGTGCCGATCCACCCCAGGGTGGCGCGCGATCTCGGGGTCAAATGGGCCGACGAGAATACGCCCTACCTCAATCACGGCATCGAGCTCACCTGGGAGGGCTACATCCGCCGCTATATCGAGCATTACGGATGACGCGAGCGATGAGCCTGCGCGATCGGATCGGCGTCGATATCGGGCGCAAATTGTCGCTGGAGGATGCGATCGCCTGGGCGGCGGAACATTCCGTGTGCTTCGTCGATGTGCAGCTCGACAGCGGCGCCAATGCGCTCGGCACGATCGACGAGGCGCGCGGCGCCACGGTGCGCGCGGGGTGCGAACGGCACGGCATCCATCTCGGCCTCCATACCGCCTCGGCGGTCAACGTTGCCGAATACGCCCCTTATGTCGGCGACGCGGTCGAGCGCTATCTCGAAGCCTATGTCGACGCTTCTCGGCGGCTCGGCGCGGAGTGGATCGTCGTGCATGCCGGGTTCCATTTTACCTCCGACCGCGACGAGCGCATGCAGGCCGGCCGCGAGCGGCTGCAGCGCCTCGCCGCCTATGCCGAGCGCATGGGCGCGCTGATCCTGCTCGAAAACCTCAACAAGGAGCCGCCAGAGGCCGAGGTGCACTACCTCGCCCACACGGTCGAGGAATGGCAGTTCTACATCGACGCGATCCAGTCGCCGGCGCTGCGCCTATCGTTTACCGCCAACCACGCGCATCTCGTTCCCGAGGGGGTCGCCGGATTTATCGACGCGATCGACATGGCGCGGGTGGCCGAAGTGCGGCTCGCCGATTGCTGGCGCAACGGCCACGAGCAGCATCTGAAGCCCGGCGCCGGCGACCTCGATTTCGCCGAGATGTTCCGCCGGGTCGAGGCCGCCGGCTTCCGCGGCCATTACATGAACGCGTTCGGCTCGCTCGACGACATGCTCAGGGGCCGCGACGATCTCGTGCGCCTCGCCGCCGCCGGCCTTCCGGTCGATTGACTAATCGCCGGGCGCGACGTCGAGCCTGACGGCGATGCCCTCGAGCCCCGGCTTCGGCGCCGGATAGCGTCGCAACACCAGCGGGTCGTGGCCGGGGACGACATGCTGGATCGAGCTGGCGAGGCGCTTCACGGTGGCGAAGCCCTCGAGCATGTCGCCGACGTTGTAGACCGTCGGATAGGCCCGCATCTGCTCGAAATTCGCATAGAAATGCGAGGCGTCCGACGCCAGCACGACCCAGCCGCGCGCCGTCTTGACGCGCATGACCTGGAGCCCGTTGGTGTGCCCGCCGACATGGTGGACGGTGATCCCCGGCGCGACCTCGCCGACGCCGTCATGGAACCGCAGCCGCCCCTCGAACAGGTGGCGGATCATCGCCGACACGTCCTCTGCCTCGAATGAGCGGCGCAGCTGCGGGTGGCACATGCAGCGTCCGGTGCAGAACGCCATCTCGCGGTCCTGCAGGTGAAAGGTCGCATTGGGAAACAGATCGTGGTTGCCGGCGTGATCGTAATGCATGTGGCTGATCACGACGTCGCCCACCGTTGCCGGGTCGACCCCGATCGCCATGAGGCCGTCGCGCGGCGGACGGAGAAACTCGCGGCCGCGCTGCTTCGCCATCGCGGCGTCAAAGCCGGTGTCGAGGACGAGCGTGCGGCTCTCGCCGACGATCGCCCACACGAAGTAATCGAGCGGCATCGGGCCGTCATGCGGGTCGCCGCCGAGGAAATTCTCGCTCGCTCGGCGCGCGTGATGCGCATAGCGCACGGCATAGATTTCATAGGTGTCGCTGCTCACGGCGCTTCTCCTTCAGACGTCGATCTCTGGCTGTACCGTCTCGGCGAACGAGGGGCGGCGCGCGATCTCGTCGAGAAAGGCCGAAAGGCGCGGCCGCCGCGGACGCCACGCCCACACCTTATGGCGACGCGCGGCATTTTCGAGCGCCGCGCCGAGGACGATCTGCGCCGCATCGATCGGGCCGCTGTAGCCGCCGTCGCCGAGCGCCTTCTCGAACCCGTCGGCGGCCCGCTCGGCCCGCGTCGTTTCGAGTGCGATGACACCGGGCGCCTTGAGGCCAAAGCGCAATTCGCGGTTCCACACCGTGACGGCGTCGAGAAAGGCGTAGGCGCGCCCGAGCCCGGCGAGGATCTTCCACCCGTCGGAGCCGTCCATCGGCAGCAGCTTCCGGCCGCCATGCTGCGTGTCGAGGTAAAGAAGGACGAGCAGGCTCTCGTTGAGGATCGTGCCGTTGTCGAGCTGCAGGGTCGGCACCTTGCCGCCCGGGTTGAACGGCAGCAGCGCCGAGTTGGGGTCGCGCAGCGTGACCTCCTCCTCGGGGACGCGTGCGATCAGCCCGGTCTCGCGCAATACCACCCGGATGATCCGGGCATAGGGCGAGCCCCCGCATAGAACAGCTTCATTGCACAACCTCACGCTTTTCGGCACCGTCGTCGCGGTAACCTCACACCCTCGAAGGCGGCTGTCCATGGCGCAATGGGACATCCTGATCCGCGGCGGCACGGTGATCGACGGCAGCGGCCGGGCGGGCGAAAAGGCCGATGTTGCGATCGCCGGCGGCCGGATCGCGGGCATCGGCCCGGGCCTCGCCGGCGTGGCGACGCGGGTCGTCGATGCCGCCGGGCTGGCGGTGACGCCGGGCTTTATCGACATCAAAACCCATTCCGACTTCGTCCTGCCGATCAACCCCAAGGCCGAGAGCAAGGTGCGCCAGGGGGTGACGACCGAGATCATCGGCCATTGCGGCTACTCGGTCGCGCCGGTCCTGCCGGGCAAGGCGCAGCTGCTCGCCGACTATCTGAGCGGCGGGGCGCCGTGGCTGCCGTTCCGAGAGACCAGCTTTCCCGCCTATCTCGACAGCTTCCCCAGGGTCGCGGTCAATGCCGGGATGCTCGTCGGCCATAACACGCTGCGGCTGATGGTGATGGGGCTCGACGACCGTGCGCCCAGCCCGGCCGAGCTGCAGCAGATGATCGCGCTGCTTGACGAGGCGCTCGGCGCCGGCGCGCTGGGGCTGTCGACCGGGCTGTTCACGCCGCCCGGCAGCTTTGCCGAGCCATCCGAGATCATGGCGCTATGCGCGGTCGTCGCGCGCCACAAGGCGCTCTATTTCACCCATATCCGCGACGAAGCGAACAAGGTCATGGAGGCGATCGAGGAGGCGATCGCGGTCGCCCGCGCCTATCCGATCCATGTCGAGATCGTCCACCTGAAATGCTCCGGCGTCGACAATTGGGGCAAGGCGGGAGCGATCCTCGACCGCCTCGACGCGGCACGCCGCGAGGGCTGCGACATCGACTGCGACGCCTATCCCTACGCCGCCGGCGCCAACCCGCTGAAAAACCTGCTGCCGCCGTGGGTGCAGGTCGGCAGCAACGACGATATGCTGGCGCGCCTCGCCGAGCCCGAGACGCGCGCACGCATCGAAGCGGAGATCGCCGATCACGGGCTCAACAATTGGGGCCGCGTCCCGTCCTGGGACGCGGTGCAGATCTCGATCTCGCCGAAACTGCCGCAACATGCCGGCCGGACGGTCGGCGCGCTTGCTGCCGAGCAGGGCGTCGACCCGATCGACCTCGTCTGCGACATGCTGATCGAGGACAATGGCGCGACGCGGGTGCTGATCACCTCGATCGCCGAGGACGACATCCGCACGATCGTGCGCTCGCCGTCGGCATTGGTCGGCTCCGACGGCAATTGCGTAGCCGATTACGGCATTGTCGGCCAGGGCATGCCGCACCCGCGCTTCTACGGCACCTTTCCGCGCATCATCGGCCACTACGTGCGCGACGAGCATCTGCTGCCGCTCGAAACGGCGATCCACAAGATGACCGGCGCGACGGCGCACGCGCTGAAATTGCGCGATCGCGGCCTCCTCGCCGAGGGCCACCGTGCCGACGTGACGATTTTCGATCCCGAGGATTTCCGCGATCGGGCGACCTATGCCGAGCCGCACCGCTATCCCTCGGGCGCGCGCACGAGGGTCATCGTCAACGGAGTCGTCGTCGTCGACAATGCCGTCCACACCGGTGCGCTGCCGGGCATCGTGCTGCGCCGCGAGGCGGACGGCAGCGTGGGAGACCGGGCATTACGCTTTCAGCACAGGGAGAGAGATCCGTCATGACATTGCAACTGCGGCGGGTTGTTACCGGCCACGATGCGAACGGCAAGGCGATCGTCACAATCGACGAGCTTGTGGGCAACGTCGTTTCGAGCCGACCCGGCGTGTCGGCCAGCGTCGCATGGACCAGCGAAGGCTTCCCGGTCGACAACAACGGCGATGCCGACAAGTCTGCGCGGCAGACCGGCACGACGCACACCAACGGCACCGTGTTCCGCATCATCGAGTTCGCCCCTGGCAACGCCGAGCGCAACCACCGCACCAACTCGATCGATTACGCGGTGGTTCTGTCGGGCGAGATCGACATGGACCTGGACGGCACGAACGTGCATCTGAAGGCCGGCGACGTGATCGTGCAGCGCGGCACGATCCACAACTGGATCAACCGCGGCTCCGAACCTTGCGTCATTGCGTTTGTCTTGATCGCGGCGCATTCGGCCGTCGCCGGCGGCAAGGTGCTGCCGGCGGTCGGCTGATCCCGCAACCGCGTGAAGGAGCATGACATGAAGATCGGCGTTTTCTACTTCCCGGCCGATTACGGCATCAACATCGCCGAGTTGGCCGCCGCGCTCGAGGCGCGCGGTTTCGAGTCGCTGTTCCTGCCCGAGCACACCCATATCCCGGTCAGCCGCAAGAGCCCGTTTCCGTCGGGCGGCGAGTTGCCGAAGCGCTATGCCCACACCCACGACCCGTTCGTCGCGCTGTCCTTCGCCGCGGCGGCAACGAAGAAGCTGCGGCTCGGCACCGGCATCTGCCTCATTCCCCAGCGCGATCCGATCGTCACCGCGAAATCCGTCGCCAGCCTCGACCAGCTGTCCGGCGGGCGCGTCGAGTTCGGCATCGGCGGCGGCTGGAACGTTGAGGAGATGGAAAACCACGGCGCAAATTACAAAACCCGCTTCAAGCTGATGCGCGAGCGCATCCTTGCGATGAAGGCGCTGTGGACCGAGGAGGAGGCCGAGTATCACGGCGAGATGGTCGATTTCGACAAAGTGTGGTCGTACCCGAAGCCGGCGCAGAAGCCGCATCCGCCGATCCTGTTGGGCGGCGAAAGCGACTACACCCTGCGTCGCGTCGTCGAGTATTGCGACGGCTGGTTCCCGCGCCCGGGCCGCGGCGTCGAGATCAGGGCTCAGCTCGACCGTCTGCGCCGCATGGCCGAGAGTGCCGGGCGCGATCCGCGCACGATCTCGACGTCGGTGTTCCGCTCCCCGCCCGACAGAGCGGTGCTGCGGGAATACGAGGCGGCCGGGATCGACCGCGCGGTGCTCGAAATCCCCGACGACAGCCGCGACGCGATCCTGCGCCTGCTCGACACATATGTGCCGCTGCTCGCCTGATGCCGGCGCCTGACCGCGCCCTGCGGGGACGCGCGACGGTGCGGCATTAATCATCAATTCGCTGGCTATTTTGTCGCAGTTTCCGAACAGTATCGGCATGGCAACTGCCCATAACAGCGCCACCGCGACGGAACGGCGAGACGTCAGTCGCTATGCCTTGCCTGTGGTGGAGATCGCCATCGGTGACGAGCGCTTCTGTGCGGTCAACTGGTCGATGCGCGGCGCCCTGCTCTACGGCATCTGCGAGGTGGTCGGCGCGCGGGTGCGCGGCGAGATGGGCGTGCCGGGATCGAGCGAGCAGATCCCGTTCGCGGCCACCGTCGTGCGGGCCGATCTCGACACCGGCAACAGCGCGATCTGCTTCGAGGATTGCCGCACCGAGCGGATCGAGTTTCACGACTACGCCTGCGCCTCACCGCTCCAGTAGGGGGCGGGACGGCGCTCGCCGCTTCACACCGCGAGTTCGCACCAGATCGGGGTGTGGTCGGAGGCTCGCTCCTTGCCGCGCGGGCTTTTGTCGATCTCGCACGCCCTGACCCGGTCCGCCGCCTGCGGCGACAGCAGCAGGTGGTCGATGCGCAGCCCCTCGTCGCGGCTCCACCGTCCGGCCTGATAGTCCCAGAACGTGTAGCGGTGCGGCTCGCGATGAAAGACGCGGTAGGCATCGGTCAGCCCGAGATTGAGCAGCGCCCGGAACCGCCAGCGGGTCTCGATGCGGCACAGCGCGTCGCCGCGCCAGGCGACCGGGTCGTAAACGTCCTCGTCGGCCGGGCAGACGTTGTAGTCGCCGGCCAGCACGAACGGGATCTCGCGGCGCAACAGCTCGCGCGCATGGCCGACCAACCGCTCCATCCAGGCGAGCTTGTAGGCGAACTTGTCGGTGTCGACCGGGTTGCCGTTGGGCACATAGGCCGAGGCAACGCGCACCTCGCGCTCGCCGTCGCCGAAGGCGGCCTCGATGTAGCGCGCCTGCACGTCCTCGCCGTCGCCGGGCAGCTCGCGCAACAGCGCGCGGGCCGGCTCGCGCGACACCAGCGCGACCCCGTTATAGGCGCGCTGGCCGAGCGTCTCGACCTGGTAGCCGAGCGCCGCGATCTCCAGCCGGGGGAAATCGTCGGTCAGGCATTTGGTCTCCTGCAGGCACAACACGTCGGGCTGGGCGCTCTTCAGAAAATCGAGCACATGCGGCAGCCGCACCTTGACCGAATTGACGTTCCAGCTGGCGATCTTCACGGCTAGGGCTCACCAGCTTCGTCGGATCGGTCGCGTGCTGCGGAATTGGTCATTTCTCCACCGAAAAAGAAAGCGATGCGAGCGGTGCTGTGCCTCACTCCTCCGCAAAAGTGTGAAGCTCAACCTCACTGGCGAGCTTTTCCTGCACCTGGCGGGGCGAACCGCGCACGTTCACCGTGTGATTGCTGTCGAAGCATATCCTGGTTGTGCCCGGACCGGCCGGCGCGAGGTAGCGCACCGTCATCGGATTGATGATGATGTCCAGACCGTTGCTGTCTGTGAGCCGATGAAAGGTGACGCGCATCGCGATGCAACTCCGATGAAGCCAGCGCCCGTATCACGGGAATATAGCTCATCGTAAGTTGATCCGCGAGCGCCCCGAAGCGGCGAGGTCGCTATATCGAGAAGGAATTGCCGCAGCCGCAGGACGAGGCGGCGTTGGGGTTCTTGATCTGGAACGAGGCGCCCATCAGATCCTCGACGAAATCAACTTCGGCGCCGTTCAACAGGTCGAGCGAGACATCGTCGACGACGACCGCCACGCCATCGCGCTCGAATACGAAATCGTCCGGGTTGCGCTGATCGTCGAAGCTCAGCCCGTACTGAAAGCCTGAGCAGCCGCCTCCCGATACCGCGATGCGCAGAAACGCATCGCCGGCTTCCTCCTGCGCTCTCAGCACCGTGATCCGGTGCGCCGCCCGCTCGCTGATGACGATGCCGCGCTCGTTCGTCGCTGCCGCCAGTACTTCGCTCATCTGCTCCGCACTCCATCTCGTCCGCGCCGGTCCGACAGTGTATTTAGGCATTCTCGGCGCCGCGTCAAAGCGGGAGAATGCCACTGCCGCAATCGCCCGCCTCGACAACGCCATCGCGAAGGAAGGAGCCGATCATGCTGCGGGCCGTGCCCGGGGGACGCAGTCGCGAGATCGAGGAGACGCCGGGCGACAAGCTCGCCTGCCTGACGGCGCTCGAGCGCAAGGTGCTGTGGCTGTCGACCTGGATGATCCACAACGCCAACCACCTGCGGCCGAGCCGCGACGGGCTCAAGGTCGGCGGCCACCAGGCATCGAGCGCCTCGGTTGCGACGCTGATGACCGCGCTTTATCTCGATGTCATGCGGCCGCAGGACCGGGTCGCGGTCAAGCCGCACGCCGCGCCGGTGTTCCACGCGCTGCAATACCTGCTGGGGCAGCAGAGCCGCGACAAGCTGGAGCGCTTCCGCGCCTATGGCGGCGCGCAATCCTATCCTTCGCGGACGAAAGACGGCGACATCGTCGATTTCTCGACCGGCTCGGTCGGCCTCGGCGTCGGCATGACGCTGTTTGCCGCGCTGGTGCAGGATTACGTGCGGCTGCACCGCCTGACCCCGACCGACGAGCCGCCGGGCCGCATGATCGCGCTGGCGGGCGACGCCGAACTCGACGAGGGCAACATCTTCGAGGCCCTGCTCGAAGGCTGGAAGCACGATGTGCGCAATCTGTGGTGGGTCATCGACTACAATCGCCAGAGCCTCGACGCGGTGGTGTCCGACCGGCTGTTCGGCCGCATCGACGCGATGTTCGAGATGTTCGGCTGGCGCGTCGTCACGCTCAAATACGGCCGCCTGCTGCAGGCCGCCTTCGCCTGCCCTGACGGCGAGCATCTGCGCGACTGGATCGACGCCTGCCCCAATTCGCTCTATTCGGCGCTGGTCTACAAGGGCGGCGAGGGCTGGCGCGAGCGCCTGCGCCGCGACCTCAACCGCTATCCCGGGATCCGCGCGATCCTCGACGAGCATGACGACGACGCGCTGGCGCGGCTGATGACCAACCTCGCCGGCCACGACATGGGCTCGGTGCTTGACGCCTTCCGCGCCGTCGCCGACGACCAGCCGACCTGCTTCATTGCCTACACGATCAAGGGCCACGGGCTGCCGTTCGCCGGCCACAAGGACAATCACGCCGGATTGATGAACCAACAGCAGATGGCCCTGTTCCAGCACAGCATGGCGGTGCCGGAGGGCGCCGAGTGGGAGCGCTTTGCCGGGCTCGACCTGCCGCCCGAGCGCCTGACGGATTTCCTGGCCGGCGTGCCGCTCGCCCGCGCCGGCAGTCGGTCGCATGAAACCTCGGCGATTGCCGTCCCGGCCGCATTGCCCGCGCCGCGCGGGGCGACGCTGTCGACACAGGAAGCCTTCGGCCGCATCCTCGGCACACTGGCCGGCGGCGATGCGGCGCTCGCCGGCCGCATCGTCACCACCTCGCCCGATGTGACGGTGTCGACCAACCTCGGCGCCTGGGTCAATCGCCGCGGCATCTTCGACCGCGCCGAGCGCGCCGACACTTTCCGCGAGGAAAACGTGGTCTCGGCGCAGCGCTGGGCGATGGGGCCGCACGGCCAGCACATCGAGCTCGGCATCGCCGAGAGCAACCTGTTCCTGACGCTGGCCGCGCTCGGGCTTGCGGGGTCGCTGTTCGGGGCGCGCCTCTTGCCGATCGGCACGCTCTACGACCCGTTCATCAAGCGCGGCCTCGATGCGCTCAACTATGCGCTCTATCAGGACGCGCGCTTTATTCTGGTGGCGACCCCGTCGGGGATCACGCTGGCTCCCGAAGGCGGCGCCCATCAATCGGTGGTCGAGCCGCTGATCGGGATCGGCCAGCCCGGGCTGGTTGGCTACGAGCCGGCCTATGCCGACGAGCTTGCTGTGCTGTTGCGCTGGGCATTGGCCGAGATCCAGCGCGACGACGGCGAGTTGGTCTATTTCCGGCTGTCGACGCGCCCGCTCGCACAGCCGCAGCGCGACCTCGACCCGGCCCTCGCCGAGGCCGTCATCGCCGGTGCCTACTGGCTGCGCGAGCCCGCCCCCGGCGCCGAGCTGGCGATCGCCTATTGCGGGGCGGTTGCGCCGGAAGCGATTGCCGCGCACGACGCGATCCGGGAGGACCTGCCGGGCGCCGGGTTGCTCGCGATCACCTCGCCGGGCCGGCTGCATCGCGACTGGCGGGCGGCGCTCGCCCAGGGCATGGCGGGCACCGCCGAGCGGCTGCTCGCCCGGCTGCGCCCCGGTGCGGCGCTGGTCACCGTAACCGACGGTCATCCGGCGACGCTGTCCTGGCTCGGCGGTGTCGGCCGCAACGTCGTGGTGCCGCTCGGCGTCGACCGGTTCGGCCAGTCGGGCGATATTCCCGATCTCTACCGGGTTTACGGTCTCGACCGCGACGCGATCGTCGATGCTGCGGCGCGCGCCTGCCTGCGGGCGGCGCCGCCGGCAACGCCGCCCTGATCGCGGGTGCCCCAATTATGCCACACCGCCGCGACGACCGGCGTTCGCGGCTCAACCCGGAGTAAACCGCTATTGCGGCTGATGACCCGGCTTTGCTATAGCCTGAAATGGGTAGAGGCGCTTCGCGCTGATGCGCAACGCGCCTCTGTATCGCCCTGCAATCCGCGGCGCTGAAAGACTATTCGGTCTCGTCGGGGAGGCTGCAACCCACCGCCGGCCTTTCTCTCCAAGCCTGGAGGTCCCGCTGTTTTTTTGTGACAAACCGTCGCGATGGTTGAGCGAATGGATCACGTAGTCGACGTCGAGCGACTGTTCTCCTGGATCAAGGCGCCGATGGTGCATTACCGGGAGTTCGCGCCGCAGGTCGAAGTCGCCGATGCGGTGGCGACGTGGCCGTTGGTGCACCGGGCCGCGGTGCAGTCCGGCGTAGCCGCGGCAGAGGAGGCAGGGCCGCGCGGCGACACCGTCGCCCGACAGCGGCTGGCGCGCGAGCGCCTGACCATGCCGGCCGCTGCGGCCAGCCGGGAGAGCACGCCGGCGGCGGCGCCCTCCGGCGACCAGCTGGTGGCAGCGCTCGGGCAGCGGCTGCAGGCTGAGCACGGCGAGACCGTCGCAGAGCCGGAACAGGCACCCGTGGCGCCGCGGCGCCCGGCGGCCCCGGCGGCTATGACGGGCGTCGACGAGCCGCTGTCGGCCGCTTCGCAGCTTCGGTCGGCGCCCGAGCGTCCGCAGCTGCCCGCGCACCCCCCCGCCGGGGAGCGCGGTGCGTTGTTCGGCGGCGAATACCGCGGACGCGAGCGGGAAGCCCGTGCCGGCGCCCCAGCAGCCGATCGGCAGGACCGCTCGCTCGACGCTGTTTTTTCACGTCTGTCCGGCGCACGCGACCGATTGCCCGACCCGCGCCAACGAGCCCGGACCAGCCCGGGTCTCGGCTCGGTTTTCGGCCGGCTGCGTTAATATGCCGCTCGTTTGCTGTTCCTCCCCGAAGGGGGGTGTCGGGCGGACGACCCTGGCGGCGACCGTGGGGGTCGCGCTGCATCGACTCGGCCGGCGGGTGATGGCGCTCGATCTCGATCGGCAGAATGCGCTGCGCCTCAATTTCGATCTGCCGGAGGAGTTGCCGGGCCTTGCCGACGAGATCGACAGCGGTCGCGATTGGCGCGAGCTTGCCGTCGAAACTCCCGCCGGCATCCTGCTTGTGCCGTTCGGCGCGGTAGCGGCGACGGAGGCATTGCGCGTGCACGCGCATGTCGCCCAGCATCCCGGGTGGCTGCACCAGCGGCTCGCTCCTCTGCTCGACGAGCCCGATCTGGTGGTGATTGCGGACATGCCAGCGGGGCCGTCCGCGTTCAACGCCGAGGTCGATCCACTGGCCGATCTGCACCTCGTGGTGCTGCTTGCCGACGCGATGAGTCTGGCGCTGTTGCCCAGGCTGCAGCAGGGCGACTACCTGCTCACTTCCGGTGATCTCGCGCCGCCCGTCGGCTATGTGCTTAATCAGGTAGACCCGAGGCGGCAGCTCTGTCGCGACGTTCTGGCGCTAAGCCGCGACGTTCTGGGCGACGCGCTCTATGGCATGGTCCATCACGACGAGGCGGTCGCCGAGGCGGCGGCCTGCCAGTTAACGGTGCTTGATTACGCGCCCGACAGTGTCGCCAGCCAGGACATCGCGGCGATTGCACGGCGCGTCCATGGCAGTTTGGGATAGTGTCGCCGCGACCCAAGCGCGAGGAGGGGTAGCAGATGGTGGGGGCTCTCAGGCGGATTGCCGGCTCGGAATTCGCCGGCCAAAACCTCGTCCTGGCGGCACTGGTCATCGCCGGTCTGTTCCTGGTCGGGGTCGTGGTCGTGACGCCGCTCGACCTTGTCTCGCAGGCGCTGTTCGGGCTCTTGACGATCACCGCGATGCTGATCGTCAAGGGGCACACCTCACGCGGCATGACGCTGATCCTGATCACGTTGTCGATCGTCGTTTCGACCCGCTACATCTGGTGGCGGCTTACCGAGACGTTGCAGTTCGCCTCGCCGCTCGAGGCGTTTCTCGGTATCGGGCTGATCCTCGCCGAGCTTTACGCCTGGCTGGTGCTGGTCCTC
This sequence comes from uncultured Alphaproteobacteria bacterium, assembly GCA_963746885.1. Lineage (GTDB taxonomy): Bacteria > Pseudomonadota > Alphaproteobacteria > ATCC43930 > CGMCC-115725 > DATARH01. Next base: position 262,885 of record CAVVDM010000006.1, on the reverse strand, counting down.
GGCTACATCCAGACGGCGTGGCCGCTCAACCGGCCGCCGGTCGCCATGCCGGAGGATATTGCGGAATGGCCGACCGTCGATCTGCTGATCCCGACCTACAACGAACCGCTCGCGGTCGTACAGAACACGGTGTTCGGCGCGCTCTCGGTCGATTACCCGCCGGACAAACTGCGGATCTACATTCTCGATGATGGGCGGCGCGACGAATTTCGCGAGTTTGCCGAGGCGCTTGGCGTCGGCTACATCACGCGCGACAACAACATTCATGCCAAGGCCGGCAATCTCAACCATGCGCTGGGCCTCACCGACGGCGATCTCCTGGCGCTGTTCGACAGCGATCACGTGCCGAACCGGGCCTTTCTCCAGCTCACCGTCGGCTGGTTCCTGGTCGATCCGAAGCTGTCGCTGGTCCAGACGCCGCATCATTTCTATTCGCCCGATCCGTTCGAGCGAAACCTGCGCGGCGGCGACGCGGTGCCGAACGAGGGCTTGTTGTTCTATGGCCTGATCCAGGACGGCAACGACCTGTGGAACGCCGCGTTTTTCTGCGGCTCGTGCGCGGTGATGCGGCGCAGCGCGATCGAATCGGTCGGCGGGTTTGCCACGCAAACCGTCACCGAGGACGCGCATACCGCACTGCGCCTGCACCGCGCCGGCTGGCATTCGGCCTATTTGAAACTGCCTTTGGCGGCCGGGCTGGCGACCGAGCGGCTCGCCATTCACGTCGGCCAGCGCATGCGCTGGGCGCGCGGCATGACCCAGATCTTCCGGGTCGACAATCCAATGCTCGGGCGTGGCCTCAGTTTCGGGCAGCGGGTGTGCTACCTGAACGCCATGCTGCATTTCTTCTTCGGCTTGCCGCGGTTTGTGTTTCTCACTGCGCCGCTCGCGTTTTTGATATTCCGCCTGAACATCATCGCCGCGAGCGGCCTGATGGTGATCGCCTATGCCCTGCCGCATCTGTGGCATTCGACGGTAACAAATTCGCGGCTGCAGACGCGCTATCGCCATTCCTTCTGGGGCGAGATCTATGAGAGCGTGCTGGCCTTGTACATTTTGAAACCGACCCTGACGACCTTGATCAACCCCAAGCGGGGCAAGTTCAATGTTACTGAAAAGGGCGGATTGCTGCCAAAGGATTACTTTGACTATAAGATCGTCCGGCCACATCTGACCATCTGCGTCCTGCTTGTCATCGGTCTTATTGTGGGTATCGCGCGGTGGTATTGGCTTGATTACAGCGATACCGAGGTGTTGCTGCTGAACGTGTTCTGGGCATTGTTCAATCTTCTGACCATCACTGCGGCCATCGCGGTTGCCCGCGAGGCGCGCCAGCTGCGCAGCGCCGTGCGCCATGATCTGGTGATGCCGGCGGTTATTCTGCTGCCGGGGGGACGGACCATCGCGACGCAAACAGACAATATATCGACCGGCGGGGCCCAGTTTGCCACGCCCCGCCCCGAGGGATTGGAGCCCGGCGACATGATCGAGGTCGAGTTGCCGATGGGCGACAGCTCAGCTGTGATTCCCGGCCGGGTCGTGGGAACGCGCGGCCGGCTGCGGGTCATGTTCACCGAGATGAATTTGCGCCAGCAGCGCGACATCGTCCGCATCGTGCTGTGCCGGGCCGATGCCTGGCTCGACTGGGAGGACCTTCCGGCCGACCGGCCGCTGCACTCGGTTGGCCAGATTCTGCACAGCATCGGCGGCCTGTTCAGACGCGGCGCGCGGCTGGCGCCGCCACGCACGGTCCCGCTGGCGCGCGAAACGCCGGCGCCGACGGACGCACCGCCGCCGGCGAGCGCACCGGCAGCAGCGGAGCGCCGCGATCGCGTCCTGTCGCGTATCGTCGTCGCCTTCGCGGCTGGCCTCGGCGCCCTGACCATGTTCGGGGCGCTGACCGGCACGGCATTCGCGCAAGCGCCGCCGGCCGCCACCGGCGCGGCGGCGCCGGCGCCGCAGGGCGCGCAGGTGCCGGCGCCGACGCAGGTCGTGCCCGGCGCCCTGCCGCCGCAGAGCCAGACCCCGCCGGGCCAGCCGAGCCTGCCCGGCACCGTGGTGCCCGCCGCGTCGGCCGGTGCCACGGTCGGCTCGACGCGGCAAGAGGTGCTGACGCTCAAGGATCTCGGTGCCAATTCGCCGATCCGCCTCCTCGGCGTCCAGGGCGAGGGCAGCCTGCCGTTCTCGGTCCGCCGCGACGAGGTGGTGACCGGCGGCAAGATCGACGTGTCATTCGCCTATTCACCGGCCTTGATCCCCGAGATCAGCCATCTGACTGTGCTGCTCAACGGCGAGGTGCTCGGCTCCATCCCGCTGCCCAAGGACAAGGCCTCCGGGCAGACCGCCACGCTGTCGATCAACCCGGTGCTGTTCCAGCAGGACAACCGCATCCTGTTTCGCTTCATCGGCCATTACACGCTGGGCTGCGAAGACCCGCTGCATTCGAGCCTGTGGCTGGTGCTGAGCAACACCAGCGCGATCACAATGCAGCTGCAGAAGCTGACCTTGGCCAACGAGCTGTCGCTGCTGCCGGCGCCGTTCTATGACCCGAAGGATATGCAGGCGCTGACCCTGCCCTTTGTATTCGCCGGGCGCCCGTCGCCCTCGACGCTGCAGGCGGCAGGGATCGTGGCGTCGTGGTTCGGCAAGCTTGCCTCATACAAGGGTGCGACCTTCCCGGTCAGCTTCGGTGCGCTGCCGAACACCAATGCCGTGGTGTTCGCGACCGAAAACGAGAAACCGGCCGATGTGGCGCTGCCCGCCCTCAACGGCCCGACCATCTCGGTTATCCCCAATCCGAGCAATCCGGAAGCCAAGCTGCTGCTGGTCATGGGCCGCACCCCGGCGGAGCTCGCCGCGGCGGCGCAAACCCTGGCGCTCGGCTCGGTCGCGCTGAGCGGCCAGACCCAGGTGGTGGGCGCGCCCCAAATCCCCCTGCGGCATCCCTATGACGCGCCGCGCTGGATCCCGATGGATCGGCCGGTCCGTTTTGGCGAGCTGGTTCAGCCCACCGACCTGCAGGGCAACGGGCTGGTTCCGGGATTGCTCACCGTCAATTTCCGCACGGCGCCCGATCTCTTTGTGTGGGGCAATAGCGGCATCCCGCTCGACGTGCGCTACCGCTACCCCGCGGGCAGCTGGCTGAATTTTGCCGATTCGCGGCTCGACGTGTCGATCAACAATTCCTACCTGCGCAGCCTGCCGCTGACCCATGAAGGCGTGACGCGTCAGGTCAAGGACATCATCTCGCCTGACTTCGTACTCAACGAGCAGACCGTCCGCGTCCCGCCCTACTACATCTTCGGGCAGAACCAACTGCAGTTCTATTACGACCTGCGACCGATGAAGCGCGGCGAATGCCAGGATGTGCTGCCCAACAATGTCCAGGAGTTCGATCGACCCGGATTCGACGATCGACCTGTCCAATACCGAACGCTTCACGACGCTGCCTAACCTGGCGTTTTTCGTCAATTCCGGCTACCCGTTCACCAAATGGGCCGATCTGAGCCACACCGCGGTGGTCATTCCCGACCAGGTGACGCCGGCCGATGTCCAGACCTATCTGAGCCTGATGGGCATGATGGGCGATTCGACGGGTTTCCCGGTGGCGCGGGTGACCGTCGTCACTGCCGGCAGCGTCGATCAGGTTGCCGATAAAGACCTGATCGTGCTCGGCTCGGTATCGCGCCAGCCGCTGATCGCCAAGTGGAGCACCAATGCCCGGCTGCGGGTCGATGGCGGCCGCCTGCGCGTCGCGGTCACCTCGCCGCTCGGCCGGGTATACACGGCCCTCGACCCGAATGCCGAGCAGGAGCGACACCACATCGACCAGGTGCTCGTCCAGCAGGGCGACAATCTGGCGGCGATGATCGGGATGGAGTCGCCGCTCAGTTCGGGCCACACTGTCATCATGGTGACCGGATCGACCCCGGAAAAGCAGTTGACGGTGCTCAACACCTTCCGCAATCGCGACCTCAACCCGTTGATCCAGGGCGATCTGATGGTGGCGACTGCGGATAAGGTGACCAGCTTCCGCGTCGGATCGGAATACACGGTCGGGCATCTGCCGACGTTGACGAGGATCCGCTGGTGGTTCGGTAATTCGCCGCTGCTGCTGATCCTGTGCACGCTGGTGGGCGTGCTGATCATCGCGTTGGTGGCGTATTGGATCTTGAGCCGGATCGCCGGGCGGCGGCTGGCTGGTCGGTCCTAGCAGAGCGGCCGGGGGGATCGGCAGGAGTGGTGGGCGGCAGCGCGGGATCGCCTTACGAGCCGGGCCGAGGCGACCGGGGCGAGCCCGAACGGGGAGAATCTCGGGGACAATGTTCCCGGGAGGAGGGGGAATGAAATCCTGGGCTCGCGAACTCGCACTCGGGCTGCTGCTGGCAACGGCTATCCCGTCGGCCGCGGTGATGGCCGCGCAGAGCGCCGAGCAGATCCTGCTCGACAAGGCGAATTACTGGCGCCTCAAGGATCGGCCGGATCTCGCGATCGAGGCCTTGCAGCAGCTTCTCAGCATCAATCCGAGCCAGCCTGACGCGCTCTATCAATACGGTATCATCGAGGTTCAGCGCGGCCGGATCGATGCGGCCAAAGGCTATCTCGGACGACTTCAGAAGGCGGCGCCGTCAAGCCCGCGCATCGCCGATCTCGAAAATGCCATTCGCGCCGGCCAGGTCTCGCCCAATGAATTGAGCGAAGCCCGCCGGCTTGCGCAGAGCGGCCAGTTCTCCGCGGCCACCAAGAAATACCAGCAGACCTTCCAGGGCCCGCCACCACCCACCTTCGGAGTCGAATACTATATGACGCTCGCCGGCACGCCGCAGGGCTGGGACCAGGCGCGCCGCGGCCTCGAAACCCTCGTGCAGAACTCGCCGCACGACAGCAAGGCCAAGCTGGCGCTGGCCGAGGTGCTGACCTACCACGCCGATACGCGGGCGCAGGGCATCCGCATGCTCGCGGTGCTGGCCGGCGACCCGGTCGTCGGGGCACAAGCGGGGCGGTCGTGGAAACAGGCGCTGATGTGGCTTGGCGCTCGCCCGGAAGATCGCCAGCTCTACAGTCAATATCTGGCGAAATACCCGCAGGACGCCGAATTGCGCCAGCATATCGCGGAGGTCGAGAAGCCGGGCGCGGCCGGACCTGCCGGGCCGGGCGCGATCGGCTACAACGATCTGAACCGTGGCAATCTCGCGGCGGCCGAACGGCAGTTTGCGAAGCAGTTGCGGCAGCATCCGGGCGACGCCGATGCGCTCGCGGGCTTGGGGCTTGTCCGCCTGCGCCAGCAGCGTTTCGGGGAGGCGCGCAACCTGCTCGGCCGTGCGATGCATGCCGCTCCCTCCCGGCGCAGCAGATGGGCGGCGGCCTATGCGACGGCCGAAATGTGGAGTGAGATTAACGAAGGCAAGGCGGCGGCCGCCGCCGGCAACTATGCGCGGGCGGAAGCGGCCTATCGTCGGGCGCTCGCGGCGCATCCGGACAATTCGACCGCTCTTGTCGGACTTTACACCGCGCTCACCGCCGAGGGTAAAACCGTCGAGGCAGCCAGCCTTTCGGCCCGTGTCGCGGCGCTCGGACCGGGTCAGCTCGCCGGCGCCAACCGGGCGCGTGCCGACATGCTGCGCGCCGAGGGCCGCAATCTCGAGTCGCATGGTGACGCCGCCGGCGCCCAGGCGAAGTACCAGGAGGCGATCGCCGTCGATCCCAACGACGCGTGGGCGCGTCTGGATTTCGCGCGGTTCCTGGTGCGCCGCGGCGATGCCTCCCAGGGTGTCCAGATCGTCGACCCGGCGGCGTCGGGCGGTAGCGCCGAGAGCTATCAAGCGGCGGCGATCTTCTACAGCGAACAAAATCGTCAGCGCGAAGCGGTGGCGTTGCTCGATCGCATCCCGCCGAGGGCACGCAGCACCGCTATCGTCGCGTTGCGCGATCGGCTCATCGTCACCGCCGAGATTGATCGCGCCAAGGAGCTGGCGCACGGCGGCAATCAGGGCGCGGCGCGCAACGTGCTGGTGTCGCTCTATGGGCAACCGCCCAGAACGGCCGAGAAGACGCGGCTGATAGCCGGTGCGCTGGCCGATATCGGCGACACCAGCGAGGCGTTGCAGCTGGCACGCCGCAGCGCCGCCGCAGCGCGCAGCGACCCCCGGGCGACGGTCGATTACGCCGCGTTGCTGATGCGCGCCGGTCGCGATGCCGAAGCGGTTGCCTATCTCTCGCAGGCCGAGCGCAGCGGCACGATCACAGCGGACGGCCGGCGCGAGCTCGAGCACATCAAGGGCGAGATTGCCGCCAAGCGGGCCGACCGGCTGCGCGAGCGCGGCGATCTTGCCGGCGCTTACGATCAGATTTCGCCGCTGCTCTCCGCCTACCCGAACGAGCCGACACTGCTGCTTGCTGCCGGGCGCATCTACGCCGCCGCCGGCAAGAACGACGTCGCGATGCGCTTTTTCGACGCCGCCTACCGCCAGGCGCCGGGCGACCTCGGGGTCATCCGCGGCGCCGTCGGCGGGGCGATCGTGGCGGGTGATCTGTATCGGGCCAGCGCTTACCTCGCCGCCGGGATGCAGCGCTTCCCGAACAATCCGCGGCTGTATTATCTCGCGGCCCAGATCGACCGGGCCGGGGGCGACAACGGCGCCGCGATCTACAACCTCGAAGTGGCGCGTCGCCTCGACACGCGGCAGGCCGGCGCGTTCGAGCCCGCCTCGTCCGCGGCGCCGATGGCCGTGCCGGGCCTGCCGGGCGCCTTGCCGCCCAACCCGTTCCGCCAGTCGCAGGCCGAAGCGGCGCGCCCGCTGATGCGGCTGGCGGCCTCCGACTCGCCGATTGTGGCGACGGACGGAAGCTCGGGTTCACCCAGCGCGCCGGCCGCGTTGCAGGAGACCGCCGTGTCGGCGGATAGCGAAGATCTGGTCGTGCCGCCGCACGCCGGTGAGCGGCCGTCGCGCCGAGTCCGCGTCAGCCCGGCGGTGGCATCGAACAGCGTACCGCTCGCGACGTCGCAACCGGCGCCGTTGCCCCCGGCGGCAGCGGCCGACGTCGCGCCGGGCGATCCGCCGGCGCAGGGGCAGCCGGAACAACTGGCACAGTTTGAGCCGCTGCCTCCGCCGCCGGTTCAGGCGTATGCCGCGTCGAGTTATGCCGACAACTATCCGCGGCAGGGATACGCGCCCGCCTCGGGGGCAATGCCGCTCCAGCCGCTGCCGCCGCCGCCGATCCAGGGCTATCAACCGCCTATGGGCGCGCCGGCGCCGCGCGACTCGCTTGAGCTCGACATCCAACACAGCATGCAGGCGATCGCGGCAGAATCCGGGCCGGTCATGCAAGGCGGCTTTGCCTTCCGCGAACGCAGCGGCGAAAACGGACTCAGCGCGCTGACCGATGTCGGCATCCCGCTCGAGGCCAGCTTCTCACCGTTCTATACCGGCACAGTCCGGCTACAGGCGGTCCCGACCTATCTGACCTCGGGGACGGTGTCGTCGGCCGCGTTGACGCGGTTCGGACAGGAAGCCTCGCTCGCGCTGATCCCCGGCTTCCCGGCTTCTGCACTACCGTCGCCGGGCAGTCAGAATGCGTCCGGCGTCTCACTCAACGCCGGCTACGCCTACCAGATGTTTGCCGGCGAGATCGGCACGACGCCGCTCGGGTTTCCGGTCGAGAACATCGTCGGTCGGCTGGCATTGCAATGGCCGGGGCCGGCCGGGCTCAATACGGCCTATCCGATGATCCCGCCACCGGCGACGAACGCCAGCCGGCCCTTGCAGGTGCGGGTCGAAGGGGTGCGGCAGCCGGTCACCGACAGCCTGTTATCCTATGCCGGAACCAAGGATCCGGTGTCCGGTCTGGTGTGGGGCGGCGTCATCAAGACCGGCGGCAACGCTCTGGTGTCGTACGATGACGGCGATTTCGGGATCTATGGCGGCGCCGGCGCCTCGTTCATCGACGGCAAGTCGGTCGCCAGCAACTCCGAGCTGGAGGGAACCGTCGGCGCTTATGTGCGGCCCTATCGCACCGAGACCACCGCGTTCAAGGTCGGCCTCAACTTGAATTTCATGGGCTACGATAAGGATTTGCGGTATTTTACCTTCGGCCAGGGTGGCTATTTCAGCCCGCAGAGCTATTTCAACATCTCGGTCCCGCTGGAATACACCGGCCGCTACGACCGGCTGAGCTGGCTCGCCGGGGCGGCGATCGGCTTGCAGACCTTCCACGAAGACAAGAGCGCCTATTACCCGTACAACGCGGGGCTGCAATCGGCCTTGCAGGGCACGTTCGGCAATCTCGCCTACTATCCGGCACGCAACGTCACCGGGCCCGCATTCTTCTTGAACGGGCAGGTCGAGTATAAGCTCGATAACGGGTTTTCGATCGGCGGGCTCGCCACGGTCGACAACGCCCAGAATTTCACGGAAGGCGTCGCCAAGGTTTATCTGCGCAAGAGCTTTGGTGCGCTGCCTGCCGCGGCCTATCGGCCCAATTCGCTCGCGGGGAGCCTGTGATGGCGGCTGGTCTCGATGAGGAGCTGATCTCGCTCCGCTACTACGCCCAACAGCAATGTTCGCGCCAATGGGTGCATTTCCTGTCGGCCATGTTTGCCGAGTTCGAAGAGCGCGTTGATCCGATCGAGGCGGACCAGTTTCTCGAGACCTTGGGATCACGAATGGCGCGCTCGCTGCCGCTGCGGCGCTGCGAGAGCCTGGAGGAACTCGAAGACGACATCAACACGGTGCTCGAAGGGATCGATTGGGGGTGGGTGCGCATCGCCGAAAACGGGCGCTTTGTCGAGATCACCCATGGCGCCTACCCGATCATTCCGCAGGACGAGACCCGGCGCAGCTGGTTTGTGCCGCTGCTCGAAGGCGTCTACACGGAATGGTTCGGAGCGCAGGGCGGCGATCCCGCCTTTTCGGCCCGGCTGGTCGGGCAGCGGCGCGTGCCGGGCGCCCCATTCACGTTCCATTACGGCCGCCACGGCTGAGCGGCGGCGGGTGCGATTCGCCGCAAACGCCGTGAGCCGCCGCATTTCCGCTTTGCTCTGCTTGCTGGTCCGACCGACGCGGCCCCTCGCCGGCGCCTGATGCCGGTAGCGGCAGCGCTCATCGTGCTGCTGAGCGGCCATCCCGCTTTCCCGCAGCCCGCGCAACCCCCGTCGATTACCGGGGAATGGGCGACGTACCGCGAGCGCTTCGTCACCCAGGACGGGCGCGTGCTGGACACCGGGAACAAGTCGGTCAGCCACACCGAGGGTCAGGGCTGGGCGATGCTGTTCGCCGAGGCCGCCGGCGACCGGGCCTCGTTCGACAAGATCTGGGAATGGACCCGGAACCACCTGCAGCGGCACGACAACGCGCTGTTTGCCTGGCGCTTCGACCCCGCCAACCCGAAGACCCCGGTGGCCGACCACAACGATGCCTCGGACGGCGACATCCTGATCGGCTGGGCATTGAGCCGCGCCGCCCGCCGCTGGCACGAGCCGGAATACACCCATGCAGCGCGGCGCATCGTCGCTGCGATCCGGCAGCGTCTGCTGGTCAACGCGCGCGGGCGGCTGGTTCTGCTGCCGGGGTCGGCCGGATTTGCCAGCAAGAAGGACGGCACGATCGTTAACCCCTCCTACTACATCTACCCGGCGCTGAAGGATTTCGCGCGTCTGCTGCCTTCGCGGGAGTGGCTGCGGCTGCGGCGCGACGGGTTGGAGCTGCTCGCCGATGCCCGCTTCGGACGCTGGGGGCTGACCCCCGACTGGGTTGATATCGGCGACAAAGGCAAACTAACCCCCGCCGCCAAATTCCCCGCCCGCTTCGGATTCGAAGCGATCCGCATTCCGCTCTACCTGATCTGGGGCGGCGAGGCGACCTCGGAGCGGCTCGCCTCCTATCTCGATTTCTGGAACGATTACGGCAACAAGCCGATCCCGGCCTGGGCCAACGTCGAGGACAACGCCGTGGCGCCCTATGCCGGGTCAACCGGCTTCAAGGCGATCATCGAGCTGGCCCGCGGCTTCGGCCAGCCAAGCCCGCCGCCTTTGCCGACCGTCACCGACAAGGACGATTACTACGCCGCGAGCCTGACCCTGCTCGCGGCGCTAGCCAGGCACGAAGCGGCGCGCTGAGGCGGGCCTATCGTTGCGGGGCGCCTATTGCGGGCCGCCGCGCATCGAGGCGGGATGGCCCGGCAGCTTGAAGACGCCGGCATCTTCCAGTTCGTCGCCATTGACCTTCAGCACCGACAGATTCTCGCTGATGAAGTTGCCGATATAGACGTAGCTGCCGTCGGCGCTGAAGGCGCCGCCCTCGGGAAACACCCCGACGATGTGCTCGCCGACCGGCATGACGTTCTTGCCGTCGATCTTCAGAACGGTGATCGCACCGGTCGGATGGTGGAACCAGGTGCCTTTCGGATAGTTCGAGCCGCGCGCCTCGACGCTGACAGCGAGATCGCCCTTCGGGCTGATGACGAGCCCCTCGGTCGAGTCGCCGACCGCGACGTGGTCGATAACATAAGGCGGCTTGGCCGTCAGATCGATCACGCTGACCGAGTCGACGTTGCCGTCGGAGGTGCCGTGGTTGCCGTTGTCGGCGGTCAGCGCGAGCTGGCCGTTGGGGGTGATGGCGACGTTGTAGGGATAGACGCCGACGTTCACGTCATGCTTGTCGTCGGTCACCTTGTCGCCGCTGATGGTCAGGACCGCGATCTTGTTGGCGGCGGCCTTGGCGACCAATGCGCGCTTGCCGTCGGGGGTGATCGCAACGGCCGAAACAGAATCGGCGGCGGCGCCGACCGTGACCGTCCCGGTGACCTTGACCTCGGTGCCGTCGATCGACAGCACCGAAACCGTGCCGTCGTCGCGGTTGCACACCAGCGCCAGCTTGCCGTTCGGGGCGATCGCCAGGCCGGAGGGCCGCTTGCCGGTCGTCACGGTGCCGACCACCTTGGGCGGGCTCGCCTTCAAATCGATGACGAACAGCCGATCGTCGGATACCAGCTTGTAGTCCGCCCCCGGGCCCGAAGGCTTGACCGAGTTGGCGACCAGTGCGATGTCGTGCGACGGGCTCACCGCCAGATTGGTCGGCGGCCCGATGATCGAGTTGTCCATCGGGATCGTCGCGATGATGCGCAACGCTGCCGGCTTCGACATGTCGATGATCGACACCGAATCGTGGCCGGCCGGGCGCAGATGCGGCTTGCCGTTGGCGTCCCAGCCGGGTTTCTCGTCATTGCCGACAATCATGATCTGGGCGCTGGCGACGCTGGCGCCAAGCGTAAGCACCGCCGCGGCCGCTGCGACGCGGCCGGCGATCCGTAATCCAGGCATTTCCCCCTCCATTTGTTTTGCCAGCGGCATTTTGCCGCCGCTTGGCGTGCGGCGGCAAGCGCTACCGGCGCGCCCTCAAAACCGGTCGCATTGCCGGGCTGCCGCGACAAATGCGGCGGCGTCGGCGGTTAGCAGCAGCCGCTCGGCGACGAGCGCGGCGGCTGCCTTCTCGACCATCGCAGCATAGGCCTCGCGGCTGCCGTAGCGCTCTTCAAGCGACGGCCGCGGATCGTCCGCGGCCTCGCGCTCGGCGCGGGTGCGGGCGAACGGGATCAGCGACCCGTCGCGATCGGCCAACTCGTCGGGCTGCGCGCGATACACGTTCCAGCCTGTATAAGTGCCGAGCGGCACCGCAATCGGCGGCAGACGGATACCGGCAACCTCGTTACCGTCGCCGTCGACCGCCGACACATGCGTTTCATAGAATTGCGCCGGGCCGCCTTCCGGCGGGTCCACCCAATCAACCGGCGGGGTGATAGGGTTGGCGCCGGGCGGCAGCGCAAAGCCGGGCACTCGCGGCAGGCGCACGGTCTCGGCCTTCACGGCGGTGCCGGCGGCCAATGTCGGCACCCGGCTGGGCGGCGGCTCGATGCCCTGCGTCACCCATTCTTCGAGCGCGTGAAACAGCGCGCGCAGCGCTGGGGTCGCGCTGTGCGGGTTGCGCGGGTTGACGCACGGCCCGGGCCGCGGATCGACGCCGGGTCGCCCGCCATGCTGCGTTCCCGCAATCAGGTACGCCCGGGCATTCGCCGGCAATGCGGCATCTTGCTTGCCGGCCGGGTCGATATGCACCAGCGAGGCGCCCTTCTGCCAGTACTCGGTCGCGCTGTTGGTCTCGATCAGCAGCGGATCACTCGCGTCGCCCTTGAGGATCGCGCCGGTCTTGCCGGAAAACGGGTCGGTCGCCGTCGTCGCGCCGAACGGGAACCAGTTTTCCGGATAAAGCCGGTCCTCGTGCTGGGTCGCGGTGCGGCCGGGCATGCCGAAACGGTGGTTGGCGAACACCTTGCCGGCGCCGGCGACGTGGCTCATCACGCCGTCGAACACGCGCCTTCCGGCCGTGTCCCTGTTCATGCCAAGTTCGAGGAAATGCCGCAGGAAGCGCCCGCTCTGCGACACGCCGAAGGCGAGCGCGTGGCGGATCTCGCTTGTCTCCGACAGCGGGTTGGGGATGCCGCCGCGCTCGGCGCTGGTGCGGCGCAGGAACGACACAAGGTCGCGCACGCTGGCAAAGCCGATGCCGAGCACTTTGGGCCCGATCGCCTCGTACCACAGCTCGTAGATTTTCACGGGCGCGAATTTGCGTCCCTCCGGCAAAAGCCGGATCGAGCGCTCGTCGACAAACTCCCATTCGCTAGGCGGGATCTCGGCGCGGGGGTCGCTCTCGCGGTCACGCACGGTCAACCGGGCGCCGGCTTTGTCCATCGATGCCGCAGGGTAGCTGAGCCGGCGCACGCTGCCGTCGCCCGGCGCGCGCGTGCCGAAATGAAACTCGTCGCGGATGCGGCCGGCAACCGGCTTGCCGCCATCGAGCACCGCCGGGAAATCGCCGCCAAGTCCCGCGTTGGCGCGCGGCGCGCCCGGGTCCCAGCCCGACCACACGATCGAATGGCCGCGCCCGAGCACGAAGCCGAGCCCGGCGTCCTCGCGCGTCTTCGGGTCGTTGACGCGGAGCGGCTCGTTGGCCGGCACGTCATCGAGCAGCGTCAAGATGCGCTTCGAGCCGCGATTGGTCACATCGTAGACGAGGATCCCGCTGCCGCGCGCCGGGTCCTTCGGCCGCAAGATGTCGAAATCCGTGGCGTATTCGACGAGGCCGCTGGCGTTCCGCGGCGCCTTGTCGAGATCGACGATGCCCGCATTCTCCCGGGCCGCGGGGTCCAGTGTGCCGCGCGCAACGCCCTTGATGCGGACATAGGCGCCGGCCGCGCCGAACTCATGGCCGTCGGCAAAATTCGCAATGTCGGCGACGCTGATATCGATGATCGGCATGACGGCTTCTCCGTTATCCGAGGTGGGGTTGGCCGAAGCGCAAATCGCTTTCGTTGAGAAAGGCCAGCTCCTCCGCGGTGGAGACCCGGCCAAGGATCGGGTTGCGGTGCGGGAAGCGGCCAAAGCGCTCGATGATATCGAGGTGGGCCCGCGACATCTTGCCGTCGCCCGGCCGGCCGGTGACCGGCGGCAGGGCTTCCAACAGCGCGATGCCGCGCTGCTGGTCGGCCAGCACCTCGCTGTGCTCGAACGGGAGGTAGAAGAATAGCCGCCACGCCGCCGGCACGGCCTGGTCGAAGCCGCGCGCCAATGCCCGGTTGGTCGCCGCCAAGGCCAGCGCGTCGCCGGCAAAGGCGCGCCAGGTGCTGCGGAAAATGTTGCGGGGCACCTGGTCGAGCAGCATCACGAGCGCCAGCGCGCTGGTCGGTGTCGATTCCCAAGCGGCCAGCGCGCCGGCGACCGCCGCCGCGTGATCGGCGGCGAAGCCGCGCCGCACCGCGTCGTCGAACTCGGGCGTGCTGCGAAACCAGATCTGCCGGTGGTGCAATCGCGCCGGATCGTCGGGCGGGCCAAACCAGAAATCGAGCAATGCCCGCGCCTGCTCCGGCATTGCACTGCCGCGCTCGTCCGGCGACAGGGCGCCCGCGGGGTCGAAGCGCAGCGGCATCGAGGTTGTATCTCCGGAGGTGTTGCGAGCCGGCAAATTCCCAATAGCTTACCGTCATTCCACCAAAGCGGGGAATCCTGAAGGGAGCACCAAGATCGAGTGACGCAGCCGTGCGCCGCTGCGGGGTGAATTCCGCCGCGTGTCGCGCTATTTTCGCTCGACGAATTGGCACAGGGCTGAGAAGAGGAGCGGGCGATGCCTTACGGCGAAGAGACGGGCGAGGCGGTCATGCTGGCGCTCGGCGAGGACTACCCCGAGCTGCGCCAATCGGTTCGCAAGATCTGCGAGAAATATCCCGGCGCCTATTGGCGCGGGCTGGAAAACGAGCAGGCCTATCCGACCGCATTCATCGACGAATTGACCCAGGCCGGCTTTCTCGCCTCGCTGATCCCGGAGGAATATGGCGGCTCCGGGCTGCCGCTGCGCGCCGCCGCGGTGATCCTCGAGGAAATCAACGCCTCGGGCTGCACCGCCAGCCAGGGCCATGCCCAGATGTACATCATGGGCACGCTACTGCAGGCACGGCAGCACCGAGCAGAAGGAGCGCTATCTGCCGAAGATCGCGACCGGCGAATTGCGGCTGCAGGCATTCGGCGTCACCGAGCCGACCACCGGCTCGGATACCACCAAGCTGAAGACCCGCGCGGTGCGCGCCGGCAATGGCGACCATTACCTCGTCACCGGCCAGAAGGTGTGGACCTCGCGCGCCCGCCACTCCGATTTGATGCTGCTGCTGGCGCGCACCACGCCCATCGAAGAAGTAAAGCGCCGCACCGACGGCCTCTCCGTCTTTCTTGTCGATCTGCGCGAGAGCCTCGGCAAGGGGCTGGAGATCCGGCCGATCGAGGCGATGATCAACCACAACACCAACGAGGTGTTCTTCGACAACCTCAAAGTGCCGGCGGAAAACCTGATCGGTGAGGAGGGACGCGGCTTTCGCTATATCCTCGACGGCATGAACGCCGAGCGCATCCTGGTCGCCCAGGAATGCGTCGGCGACGGCCGCTGGCTGCTCAACAAGGGCATCGAATACGCCAAGGAGCGGGTCGTTTTCGACAAGCCGATCGGGCAGAACCAGGGGGTGCAGTTCCCGCTGGCGCGCGCCTAGGCCGAACTGGAAGCCGCCGACATGATCTGCCGCCGCGCCGCGGCGCTGTTCGACGCCGGCAAGGAATGCGGCGCCGACGCCAACATGGCAAAGCTGCTCGCCTCCGAGGCGACCTGGCACGCCGCCGACGCGACGTTCCAGACCTTTGGTGGCTTTGCCTTCGCCAAGGAATACGACATCGAGCGCAAATGGCGCGAGGTGCGGATCTATCAGACCGCGCCGATCTCGACCAACCTGATCCTCGCCTATATCGGCCAGCACGTGCTCGGGATGCCGCGCTCGTATTAGCGGCCCGCTGGATCTTTCAAGGGGGCCGACCGGGCGCAGTGGTCGGCCAGCACTTGCGCGATGACCTGGGTGACCCGCCTGCCGGTCGGCAGGTGCAGGAATTCATTGGGCCCGTGCGCGTTGGAATGCGGCCCGAGCACGCCGGTCACGACGAATTGCGCCGCCGGGAAGCGCTCGCCCAGCATCGCCATGAACGGGATACTGCCGCCCTCGCCCATATAAGCCGGCGGCGCGCCGAACGCCGCCTGCGACGCGCGTGCCAGCGAGGCGGCCAGCCACGGCGCCAGGGCCGGCGCGTTCCACCCGGGCGAGGCGGCCTGCGGCGTGAAGTGGACCCGCGCGCCATAGGGCGGATCGCGCTCGAACAGGGCCTTGCAATGTCGCGCCGGCGGCCTCGGCGTCGAGGGTTGGCGGCAGGCGCAGGCTGAGCTTGGCCTCGGTGCCCGGTAAGAGCACGTTGCCGGCATCGGCGGGCTTGGGCAGCCCGTCGATGCCGATGACCGCAAGTTGCGGCCGCCAGGTGCGGTTGAGCACGAGTTCGGTGCGGTCGTCCGCCATCGGCGTGACACCGGCGACGAACGGGAATTTGGCGTAGACCGCGTCGCCGAGCGCGGCGGCGGCGCGCTTCGCTTGCTCGAGCCGCTCGGCCGGGACCTGGGCATAGAGCGAGGCCGGGCGGATCGCGCCGCTCGCCTCGTCTTCGAGGCGCGACAAGAGTTGGCGCAGGATGCGGAAGCTCGACGGCACGATCCCCGAGGCGTCGCCCGAATGCACCCCCTCGTCGAGCACCTCGACCGCCAGCGTGCCGGCGGCGATGCCGCGCAATGACGTCGTCATCCACAATTGCTCGTAGTTGCCGCAGCCCGAATCGAGGCAGATGACCAGAGACGGGCTACCGATCTGTCCAGCCAGATGGTCGATGTAGAAGGGCAGGTCGTAGCTGCCGGATTCCTCGCAGGCTTCGATGACGATGACGCAGCGCGCGTGCGGCACGCCCTGGTCGCGCAGCGCGAGCAGCGCAGCGAGCGCGCCGAACATCGCATAGCCGTCATCGGCGCCGCCGCGGCCATAGAGCTTGTCGCCGTCGATTCGCGGGGTCCACGGGCCGTAGGCCTCGGTCCAGCCGACCATCTCCGGCTGCTTGTCGAGATGGCCGTAGAGCAACACCGTGTCAGTGTTATTACCGGTCCCGCTGCTGGGCACCTCGATCAGCATCAGCGGGGTTCGCCCGGGCAGCCGGACGATGTCGAGCGTCGCGCCCGGCAGCATCGCGAGCCGCTCGCGCGCCCAGCGCTCGAACAGCAGGACGGCCTCCTCCATATGGCCGTGCGCTGCCCAATCCGGGTCGAAAGCCGGCGATTTGTTCGGGATCCTGATGTATTCGACGAGGGTCGGGACGATCGCGTCGCCCCAGACTTGATCGACGAACTTCCCGAGCCTGGCGACATCCAGCATGCGATCCATCCCCGTTCTGGCCGCGCCATGCTATCACCGCCATGCAACCCGGTCGAAGGCGCTGCGCCGATGATCCTGGTGTTCGGTTCGATCAATCGTCGATGTGCTGGTGCCGGTGGCGGCCCTGCCGCAGCCGGGCGAGACCGTGCTCGGCGGCGATTACGCGCTGCTGCCGGGCGGCAAGGGCGCCAATCAGGCGCTGGCCGCGCGGCGCGCCGGGGCGGCGGTGATGCTGGCGGGCGCGGTCGGCGCGGACGGGTTCGCCGACCTCGCCTTGGCGCTACTCCGCCGGGATGGCGTCGACCTCGGTCTGGTGCGGCGGGTCGATCGGCCGACCGGCTGCGCGGCGATCATGGTCGGCGCGAATGGCGAAAACCTGATCGCGGTGGCGTCGGGTGCCAACCGGGAGGCGACTGCCGCCGACATCCCCGACAGCGCGCTTGGTCCCGCGACGATCCTCGTTTGTCAGATGGAGGTGCCGCCTGCGGAGAATTGGGCGTTGATCCGCCGCGCCCGCGCTTCCGGCGCCCGCACGATCCTGAACCTCGCGCCGGCGGCGCCGCTGGATCGCGCGCTTGACGCCGAAATCGACATCATTGTTGCCAATCGCGGCGAGGCCGACGCGCTCGGAGGCGACCCGGCCGAGGTGGCGCGCCGGCTGCGCGGTGCCCTCGTTGTGACGCGCGGCGCCGCCGGTTCGATCGCTTTTCTGGCCGACGGCGGCCGGATCGAGACGCCGGTGCTGGCGATCGAGCCGGTCGATACGACCGGGGCTGGCGATACCTTTGTCGGGGTGCTGGCGGCGGCGCTCGATCGCCAGGCCCCGCTCGCAACCGCCCTGCGGCGGGCCGCTGCCGCGGCCGGCCTCGCCTGTCTCGCCCACGGTGCGCAGACCGCGATGCCCAGCGCAGCCGCGATTGAGGCGGGGCTTGCCCGCCTGCCCGATTGGTAAAGCGCCGCCGCTATTCCGGCGCGGCGACCGTCTTGGTGATTTGCTGGCGGGCGACCCGCTCCATCTCCTCGAGGAGGTCGTGCAGCGCCTGATCCGCGGTATAGGCCATCTTGGCGAAGGCGCGCAGGAAGGTGTCGGTGCGCGGCAGCTGGAACAGCGTTTCCTCGCCGTCCTGGGGTGTTGTCGCCGCGATCACCACGACGTTGTCGAACGGCTGCAGCACCAGTTCCTTGAGCGGCTTGCCTGGCCCGGTCACATATTCGACGACGCGGCAGCGGTCGCTGTCTTGCGTTTCGCCGGGGATCGTCATGCGGTAGGCGGCGCGCGTCGTCGATGCTTCCACCAGAGCGCGGGCGAAGGGCCGCAGAAATGTCTCGTCAAACCCGAGGATCGCGGTCGGTCGGTCGTTGTTGACCGAGGAACGCATCTCCATCGTCGTCCACAGCGAGGCGCGCCCGCGGAAATAATCGGCTGAGGCGAGGTCGAGATTTATCGAGTTCGATCGGCATCGGCGGCGCCACCGAGCGTGCCGACAAAAACGCAAAGCAAGCCGGCTCGCGCTTCAACGAAATATTGGTTGCCGCTTCCAGGTTGCGGTCGGTGATTGCGGGCGTCTCAGCCATGGGAAGCAGCCTATCCGTAGTGAGCGGCGAACAGCTTGGAGCATGGGCTCCCATTGCCGGATCGATCAAAGCATTCTCGCATTAATATTCCATAAACTGGCCGCGCCGCCGCTGTCAAACACCGCCCGGCGGTCGCCGATGCGGCCATTGGCCGCGTAAAATCAAGGCGCGTACCGTGTGTTTGAGCGGCTCGCAGCGACGGGCGATCCGGCGCGGCGCCCCGGCTCATGCCCCGCTCTGCGCGCTCTCTTCGATCGCGCTCTCGGCGGCAAACCACTCCGCCTCGGCTGCCTCGATCTGGCGTGCAAGCTCCGCCCGCCGCTTCAAGGCCTCGGTGAGTGCCGCGCCGCCGCCGCCAAACGCCCCCGGGGCGGCCAGCGCGCGGTCGAGCGCCTGCTGTTCGGCGGCGAGCCGGGCTGCCGCCTCCTCAGCCTGACGCGCCTTTCGGCGCAGCGGCGCCAAGGCCTGGCGCCGCGCGGCGGCATCGCGGCGGCCGTTCCGGCGCGGATCGCTTCTGCCGGTCCCGCTTTCGGCGCTGTCGGACGCCGGTTCCTGGCGTTCGAGCAGCCGGCGGCGATAGGCCTCAAGGTCATCCTCGAAGGGCCGCACCGTGCCCTCTTCGACCAGCCACAGCCGATCGGCCACCAGCTCGACCAGATGCCAATCGTGACTCACCAGGACGACCGCCCCGGAATACGCTTCGAGCGCCGCGACCAGCGCCTCGCGGGTTTCCATGTCGAGATGATTGGTCGGCTCGTCGAGGATCAGCAGCGAGGGGGCGTCACACGTCACCAGAGCGAGGTTGAGGCGGGCGCGCTCGCCGCCCGACAATTCGGCGACCGGCACCAGCGCCTTGTCCTGGCCGAAACCGAACCCGCCGAGCCGGGTGCGCACCGCCTCAGGCGGGCTGTCGGGCATCAGCGCGGCAAGGTGGTCGAAGGCCGATTCCTCAGGCCGCATTTCCTCGATCTGGTGCTGCGCGAAAAAGCCGCAAGTCAGCTTGGGCGAGCGTGTCATCTGCCCCGACAACACCGGAAGCCGGCCGGCCAGCAGCCGGGCAAAGGTGGTCTTGCCGTTGCCGTTGGCGCCGAGCAGCGCGATGCGGTCGTCGGGGTCCAGCCTCAGATCGAGCCGCGCTAATACCGGGCGCCCCGGCATATAGCCGGTGCTGACGCGGTCGAGCGCGAGCAGCGGCGGGCTGAGCGGCGGCGGCTGTGGCAGTTGCAGCGTGATCGGCGGCGCATCGGTGATCAACGCCACCGGTTCGAGCTTCGCCAGCGCCTTCATCCGGCTCTGCGCCTGGCGAGCCTTGGTTGCCTTGGCGCGGAAGCGGTCGACGAAAGCCTGCAGGCGCTCGCGTTCCTGCTGCTGCCGTCGCGCGACGACGGCCTGCCGCGTTGTGGCCTCGCGGCGGGCGCGCAGAAACTGGTCGAAGCCGCCCGAGTAGAGCGTCAGCTTGCCGTTATCGAGATGCAGCGTCGCAGTGGTCGCGGCGTTGAGCAGCTGGCGGTCGTGGCTGACCAGCACGAAACTATGCCGGTAGCGGCGCAGATAGCGCTCGAGCCACAGCGCCGCCTCAAGGTCGAGATGGTTGGTCGGCTCGTCGAGCAGCAACAGATCAGGCTCGGCAAACAGCACCGCGGCGAGCGCCACCCGCATGCGCCAGCCGCCCGACAATTCGGCGAGCGGCTGGGCCTGCATCGCCGTGTCGAACCCGAGCCCGGCGAGGATGCGCGCCGCCCGGCCCGGCGCGGCGCGGGCGCCGATCTCCAGCAGCCGCGCCTCGATCTCGCCGATGCGCAATGGCGACGGATCGGACTCAAGCTCGCGCAGCAGGGTGGCGCGTTCCTTGTCGGCGGCGAGCACGGTGTCGAGCGGGTTCGCCGCGCCGCCCGGCGCCTCCTGCGCGAGAAAGCCGATGCGCCAGCCCCGCGGCAGGAAGACGTCGCCGCCTTCGGGCAGGAGGCGGCCGCGGATCAGATCGAGCAGCGTCGATTTGCCGGCGCCGTTGCGGCCGACCAGGCCGAGCTTGCAGCCCGCCGGGATCTGGGCGTTGGCCTCGTTGAACAGGGCGCGGCCGTGGCGGCCGCCGACGCGGTAGGTCAGGCCGGTGATGGTCAGCATGTACCGCTTTTATCATGCTCAGCGGCGCCGAGGCGACGCGCCGCAGCACCGTCCCGGCAGATGATCACCGCGGCGCACCGCACGGAGCTACGGCGTGCCACCGCTCAGCGGTGTCGGGGCGAAAAGCCCGGCAGCAATTGCAGCTTGGCGATCCGATTGCTGTCGTCGGCGAAGGTGCAGGTGAACATCGAGGTCGCGATCACGCGGCGCTGATCGGCGTCGGTCGCCACCACGTTGGCGATGCCGTAGGCAAGGAAATGGCCGCTTTCCGCATCGCGCTGCGAATCGCGGATTTCGAGGCCGCGATTCGGCGCGTTCCCGGCGCTCGCCTGCCAGGCCCGTCGTACCTGCTCGATGCAGGCATTCTCTTGCGGCGTGCGGACCGACAGTCCAGCGACCGGGCCGGAGCGATAAGCCTGATTAACCTCCCTGATGCGGGCAGCTTCGGCAGCGGCCCGGCGCCGGTCGGCGAGCAACGCGGCCTGTCGTACCCTGAGCGCTGGAAGCGATTGCCGGAACGTCGCAAAATTCTTCGCCAGCGATCCGTCCTGGTCGACCGTGGCGGTCGCCTGGGCGCAGGTGGCAGCGGCATGATCAAGCGCCGAGAAATCGGCCGGCCGGTAGTCGATGATGCGGCGGCCGAACAGCGCATCGCTCGGCGTCAGGATCGACAGGCCGGGCATCTCATAGAGCGCCGACTCGCTGACCTGCCGGCAGGTGTATGCGAGCCCGGTCGGCGTGGTGTGCGGAGCGTCGAGCACGCGATCGGCGGCATAGGGGTCGGGCGCGGTCTTCGGCAGCGGCAGGCCCGTGGTCGGGTCGGCGTCGACCGTGCCCATGTCGCGGCTGACCGCCAGCTCGCTCGTCGCACGCGTCAGCTGCGCGATCGCAGCAAGACAGAACGCGGTCGACGTATGGGGCTGGGCGCTCGCGTCGGCATGGGCGCAGTCGGCCTTGGCGGCGGCGAGATCGCGCGGCCCGCCGACCCCCAGCAGCTTCATTAATCCGAGACGATAAAAAGCCTCGGCATTGCCGTCGGCGGCGGCCTTGCCGCACCATCGCACTGTCGCCGCCGGCGAAAATTGCGTGGCGGTAAACAGGCGATTGCAGTTGACCTCGGGCGTTGCGCCGGATTCGACCTGGCCGGTAGCAGCATCGGGCGCCGCCGGCACGGGCAGCAATGCCTCTTGCGCCGCCTGTTGCTGCTGCTTGTTCGCCGCGGCAAGGCAGAACCCCTGCGGCACCCCGGCGGCGTTACGACCGGCCGCCACGCACAGTGCCTGCGCCTGGTCGATGTTCCGGCCGACGCCGAGGCCGACCAGATAGAGCAGGCCCATCCGATAGAGGCTCCAGCCATCGCCGCCGGCTGCCGCCCGCCGGCACCAATCGGTGACGCGGGCGGTCTCGAACTTGCCTGGGCGACCATCGAAATAGAGGCCGCATAGCTGCCCCGGAGCGTCGTGGTCGCCCTTGATATAGAGCTGTTGCCAAACCGCGATGGCGCGCGGCCAATCATGCTGCTGCATCGCCTGTCGGGCGGCCTGCGCGGTGTCGTCCGGCTCGCGCGCCGCCGCACTCGCGACCGTCCCCGTCGCAACCGACAGCGACGCGGCCAGCAAAAGGGCGACCAGCAGGGATTTCACGGCGGCGCTCCACATCCTCGACGGGCCAATCATACCGGCGTTAGTGGCGAGATATGGGCGTTGCGGCCGCGCCGGCGCAAGCCGACACCCGGCGCCGCTCCGGCCTTTCGCGATCGGGGGCGGGGGCGCGCGCTACAGGGTCAGCCCGCCATCGACGATGATCGTCTGGCCGGTGACCATTGCCGCGCCGGCGCACAGGAAGAAGATTACCTCGGCGATGTCCTCGGGCTTGCAGGCGCGCTTCAGCGGCGTGCGTTCGATCGATTGCGCCTTGCGGTCGGTCGGCCACTCCTTGTTCCACGGGCTGTCGACAAAGCCCGGCGCCACCGCGTTGACGCGGATCTCCGGCGCCAGGGTGCGCGCGAGACTGCGCGTCAGGTTGATGACGCCGGCCTTGCTCGTCGCATAGGGGATGCTGCTGCCGCTGCCCTGCACCCCGGCGATCGAGGCGGTGCTGCAGATCGCGCCGCGCGCCGCCTTGAGCGCCCCGACCGCGGCATGCGTGCAACGAAACGGGCCGATCAGGTTGGTCATCAGGATCGACTGCCAGAATTCCTCGGTCAGCGCATCGAAATCAAAAAATGGGATTGGCGCCGTCGCCGCCGGGGTGCCGGCATTGTTGACGAGAAAGTCGAGCCGCCCCAGCGCGTCGATCGCCCGCGCGACCATGTCCTCGGCCTCGCCCGGATGCGACACGCTGCCGGGTGCGGCGATGACGCGATGGCCGAGCCCGCTGAGGCGCTCGACCTGTTGCGGCCCGCGCGGATCGTCGCGCAGATAGTTCATCGCCACGGTCGCGCCGCAGCTTGCGAAGGCCTCGACCGTGGCGAGCCCGATGCCCGACGCGCCGCCGGTAACGAGCACCGTCTTTCCGGAGAGATCAACTGTGATCATGGGGTCGCCTCGTGCAGCGGGAAAGTTCGCACCACAGCATGACCCCGCGCTCGCCGCTGTCAAGGCAGGGCGCCCGACACCTCCGATACCATCGATGACAGCCAGTCGCCCGCCGGCCCGGGGTCTGGCGCCGGTTGCGGCTTTCGCTTAAATAGCGGATGGGTGTCGGCCCAAGCGGCAGGGAGCAACCTTCGTGTCTTTGACGATCGTTTTACCACCGGGCACGATCGCCCCGCTAACCGGGGTATCGCCTGCCGTCCCCAATCCGACGGGCATATCCCCGCCCGAGAGCGCAGCGCCGTCGATACATCCATCGCCGGACCCGATCGCCGGAGCGACCGGCGACAGCTTCCACCTGCGGCAGTGGCTGATCGCCCACAATCTGACCGTCGACGTCGCCCGGTCGAGCGACGCAACCGCCGGCGCAACGATGGTGCAGATCCCCACCGTCGATCAGCCCGTGCTTCAGGCGGATCGGCTCAACGGCGACGGCCCGGTCTGCGTTGCAGGCAAAGACCTGGGGGAACCCACAGCAGCCGTGGCAACCTCGGTGCCCGACCCGCTGGTGCTGGCCACCTTGTGCAACCTGATCTACGACGTCCCCGGCGAGCCGCCGAAATCGGGCTGGACCGCGGCACAGTGGAACGCCGCGCTGCAACAGCAGGCGTGCACCAGCTCCTGGGTGTTCCTGCAGCACTCGACCATCAACGACAACATCTATTCCGGTGTCGCCTTCCAGAACACTGCGACGGGCCAGATCGTCGTCGCCGACCGCGGCACCGAGACGCGATATGACGTGCTGGTCAGCGATTTCGATATTCTGCGAGGGATCACACCGCCGGCCTTCACCGCAGCGCAGGACTTTGCGACGAAGGTTTGGCTGGGCCAGCTCGCGCAGGGCAATAGCTTCCCGGACATCGTGGTGACCGGCCATTCTCTCGGCGGCGCCGAGGCGCAATACCAGGCGGCGCTCCTCGGGCTGCGCGGCACCACGTTTGCCGCACCGGGCGTGCAGTGGGCGGCGCCCGGCGCCACCGCAAACCTGACCGACTACATTTATCCTGAGGAGCCGATCGGCTCCTACGGGCCGCATATCGGGAATGTCGTGTCGATCCAACCCAACGGCCCGGTGCAGTGGCAGGATCTGATCGAGACCCATCAGTTCGACAATGCCGGCCTGCACTTCATCAACAATTACCTCGAGCATTTCGGCGCAACCGACGTGTCGCCGATCACGCCCGCCCAGTTTGTCGAGAGCGCCCTGATCGCAAAAGTGTTCGATCACCTGTCCGTGCCTGCTGCCGAAATGGCGGCCACCCCGGGTCAATGGGGCGATCTGCTGGCGGCTTGGGAAAGCTCGGGGAGCGGCGGCGGACAATTCGGCTTCGACCAAATCGCCGCGCCATTCGGTGGCGAGCCGGCGGACGCGCAAGCAATCGGTGCCGCGACCGGCGCGGAGCCGGCCGGCATGCCCCAATGGCCGGGTTGGGACGCGGGCGCCGCCAGCGGCGTCAGCGCCGATCCCTCTCTCGACTTGGCGGCGTCTCACCTCGTTCCGGCCGCGTTCTCCTAGACCGGAGGCCGGCGGTCACAGGTGAAGTGCGTGGCCGAGGCCGAGCAGCGCTGCCTCGCCGGCCGCCTCGCCGAGCGTCGGGTGGACATGGATGGTGTGCGCGAGGTCGTCGAGCAGCGCGCCCATCGCCAGCGCGTGGGCGAATTCGCCGGCCAGTTCGGCGACATGACGCCCGACCGCCTGGATGCCGAGGACACGCTGATCGTCGCGTGCCGAGACGATGCGGACAAAGCCACCACCCTCGCCGGCTTCGAGCGTCAGGGCGCGGCCATTGGCGGCAAGCGGAAAAACCGAAGTCGCGGCGTCAATGCCGGCCGCCGTCGCCTCGTCCGGCAACAGGCCGGCGACCACGATCTCAGGCTCGGTGAAGACGATCGCGGCGACCGAGGCGGGGTCGAAATGCCGGCGCTGCGCCGGCGATGATCTCGGCGACCATCGCGCCCTGCGCCATCGCCTTGTGCGCCAGCATCGGCTCGCCGACTAGGTCACCGATCGCCCAGACATTGCGCATCGCGGTGCGGCACTGGTCGTCGACCTTGATGAACGGTTCGGCCATGTCCAGCGCCATCTCTTCCAGGCCCCAGCCCGCGGTTAGCGGGCGGCGGCCGATGTTGACCAGGATCCTGTCGGCGGCAAGCGCGAGCGGGCCGCCGGCGGTCTCGACCAGGAGCCTGCCGTCGCCGTCGAGCCCGGTGACTTTCGCGCCGAGATGCAGTTCGACGCGAGCGCGGGCAAGCCAACGCCGCACCGGCCGGGTCAGCGCGTCGTCGTAGCGCGGCAGGATTCTGTCTGCGGCCTCGACGACCGTCACCGCTGCGCCGAGCTTTCTGAACGCGATCCCGAGTTCGAGGCCGATATAGCCGGCGCCAACGACGACAAGGCGCTCGGGCAGTGCGTCGAGCGACAGTGCCTCGGTTGACGAGATGACCGTGCCGCCGAACGGCAGCCCGGGCAGCGCCACCGGCTCGGAGCCGGCGGCGAGAACGACATGCTCGGCGGTGATCGCGACCGGCCCCGACGCAGTGGCGACGGTGCAACTCTTGGCGTCGGTGAAGGTGGCCCAGCCGGTGACGACGCGGACCTTGGCGCGGGCGAGCAGCCCGGCGACGCCGTTCGACAGCCGGTCGACGATACCGTCCTTCCAGGCGACGGTATGCGCCAGATCGAGGTGCGGCGGCGCGTCGATCGCGATGCCGAGCGGATTGCCGCCGACCGCGCCGGCGATGTCGGAGAATTTGTCGGCGGCGTGGATCAGCGCCTTGGACGGGATGCAGCCGCGAATGAGGCAGGTGCCGCCGAGCCGCCCGGCCTCGACCAATACCGTGTCGAGGCCGAGCTGGCCGGCGCGGATCGCCGCGACATAGCCGCCCGGGCCGCCGCCGACCACCAATACGCGCGGGCGCAGGGTTTCCGCCATGGGGTCAGGCCACGAACAGCATCGCGGGTATTTCGAGCAGCCGCTTGATGCACTGAATGAACGAGGCCGCCGCCCAGCCGTCGACGATGCGGTGATCGAACGAGGAGGACAGGTTCATCATGTTGCGGATCGCGATCTGCCCGTCGCGCACGACCGGGCGCGGGGCGATGCGGTTGACGCCGACGATTGCGACCTCGGGGTAGTTGATGACCGGCGTCGCGGCGATGCCGCCCAAGGCGCCGAGGCTGGTGATTGTGATCGTCGAGCCGATGAGTTCCTCGCGCGATGCCGTGCCGGCGCGCGCGGCTGCGGCGAGGCGGCGCAATTCGGCGGCGCTTTGCCACAGGTCGAGCGCCTCGGCGTGATGCACGACCGGCACCATCAAGCCGCCCTCGGTCTGGGTTGCGACACCGATATTGACGGCGTTGTGACGGCGCAGGATGCCGCCTTCGTCGTCATAGCGCGCGTTGACCTGGGGATGCCCGGCCGCGGCGCCGACGATCGCGCACATCAGGAAGGGCAGCAGGGTCAGGTGCTCGCGGTCGGGGTGGGCGGCGTTGAGCTGCGCCCGCAATTCTTCGAGCGCCGTCACGTCGATCTCCTCGACATAGGAGAAATGCGGGATGTGGCGCTTGGATTGCTGCAGATGCTCGGCGATCGCCCGGCGCAAGCCGACGATTGGCACCTCTTCGACCCCATCGCGGCGGGCGAGTGCCGAGCCGGCAGCAGGGGCACCTGCCGCGGCAACGTAGGCGTCGAGGTCGGCGTGGGTGATGCGGCCGCCCGGGCCACTGCCCGGCACGAAGCGTAATTCGACGCCGAGATCCCAGGCATGCCGCCGCACCGCCGGCGATGCCAGCGGCTTTGCACCGGGCCGGCGGGCGACGGGCCGTATTCTTGCCGGACCAGCCATTTCTTGGCGATTCTCGCGCAAGCGGGCATCGAGCGCCGTGGCACTGCCCGTCTGCTCCTGGATGCCTGCTTTCGCGGCAATGACGGGGAGGGGTGACGTTGCTTCGACCACGGTCGAACCGGGGGTCCCCTCGGCGACATTCCCCGCGCCGGCCACATCGAGGATGACCAGCTCCGACCCGACCGCGCGCTTCTCACCCGGCTTGCCATGAAGCGCCACGACGGTGCCGGCGACCGGCGCGGGCAATTCGACCGTCGCCTTGTCGGTCATGATCTCGACGAGCGTGTCCTCTTCGCGGATCACCTGGCCGGGCGTAACGTGCCAAGCGACGATCTCGGCCTCGGTCATGCCCTCGCCGATATCGGGCAATTTGACGACGTAACGGCCCATCGCAGCTGGCGCCTCAGCCTTCGAGCGCGCGGCGCAGGCCGTCGGCGACCCGCGTCGGCCCGGGAAAATAGGCCCATTCGAGGGCGTGCGGGTAGGGCGTGTCCCAGCCCGTCACCCGCACGATCGGCGCCTCCAGGTGATAGAAGCAATGCTCCTGGACCAGCGCCGCCAGTTCGGCGCCAAAGCCGCAGGTGCGGGTCGCCTCGTGCGCGATGACGCAGCGGCCGGTTTTCTTGACCGACTGGACGATCGCGTCGATGTCGAGCGGCAACAGGGTGCGCAGGTCGATGATTTCGGCGTCGATCCCAGCCTCCGCCGCCGCGGCGAGCGCGACATGCACCATCGTCCCGTAAACCAATAGCGTCACCGCCGCGCCCTCGCGCACCACCGCCGCCTGGCCGAGCGGCACGGTGTAATAACCTTCGGGCACCTCGGCCCCCGGGTGCTGCGTCCAGGGTTGCGCCGGCCGCTCCGGGTGGCCGTCGAACGGGCCGTGATAGAGCCGCTTCGGCTCGAAGAACACGACGGGGTCGTCCTCCTCGATCGCGCTGATCAGCAGGCCCTTGGCGTCGTAGGGGTTGGATGGGATGACGGTCTTGAGGCCGCAGACCTGGGTGAAGATCGCCTCGACGCTCTGCGAATGCGTCTGGCCGCCGAAGATGCCGCCGCCGCATGGCGCGCGCACCGTGATCGGCGCCCAGAATTCGCCGGCCGAGCGGTAGCGCAGCCGCGCCGCGGCCGAGATCAGCTGGTCGGCGGCGGGATAGATGTAGTCGGCAAACTGGATCTCGACGATCGGGCGCAAGCCGTAGGCGCCCATGCCGACTGCGACCGCCAGCATGCCGCCCTCGGCGATCGGCGTGTCGAAAACGCGCTGCTCGCCGTGCTTTTTCTGCAAGCCCTCGGTGACGCGGAACACGCCGCCGTAAAATCCGACATCCTCGCCGAAAATCAGGACGTTGGGATCGCGCGCCAGCATCACGTCCATCGCCGAATTGAGCGCCTGCACCATCGTCATCGACGACATCGTTCAGACTCCCAGCTCCTGGCGCTGGCGGCGCAGATGCCACGGCATTTCCTTGTAGACGTCGTCGAACATCGTGCGGGCGCTGAATTGCGGCCCCTGGTCGAGCGTGCCATAGCGTTCGGCCTCGCGCGCCGCGTCGCGCACCTCGTCCGCAAGCTCGCTTACGAGTTGCGCGTGGCGCTCGGGCGACCACTCGCCGATGGCGATCAGGTGATGCGACAGGCGCTCGATCGGGTCGCCGAGCGGCCATTCCTTGGCTTCCTCCTCGGGGCGGTAACGGCTCGGGTCGTCGCTCGTCGAATGCGGCCCGGCGCGGTAGGTGAAGAGCTCGATCAGCGTGGCTCCATGATTGGCGCGCGCGCGCTCAGCGGCCCAGCGCGTCGCGGCATAGATCGCCAGAAAATCGTTGCCGTCGACCCGCAGCGAGGCGAGGCCGAAGCCGATCGCGCGCGCCGCAAACGTTGCCTCCTCGCCGCCCGCGACCTCCTGGTGCGAGGAGATCGCCCACTGGTTGTTGACAACGTTGAGCACGACCGGCGCGCGGTAGACCGAGGCGAAGGTCAGCGCGTGGTGGAAATCGGGCTCGGCGGTCGAACCCTCGCCAGTCCAGCTCGCGGCGATGCGGTGGTCGCCCTTGTAGGCCGAGGCCATCGCCCAGCCGACCGCCTGCGGGAACTGGTTGCCGAGATTGCCGGCGAGCGAAAAGAACGCCGCGCCGCGCGCCGAATAGAGTACCGGCAATTGGCGGCCTTTGAGGCGATCGCAGGCGTTCGAATAGCACTGGCACATCATGTCCTGCAGCGGCCAGCCGCGGGCGATCAGGATGCCCTGTTGGCGATAGGTCGGAAAAGCCATGTCGTCGGGCGCCAGCGCAAAGGCCTGGGCGACGCCGATCGCCTCCTCGCCGGTGCATTTCATGTAGAATGATGTCTTGCCCTGGCGCTGCGCCCGGTACATGCGATCGTCAAAGGCGCGGGTCAGCAGCATCGCGCGCAGGCCGCGCCGCAGGGTCTCGGGGTCGAGCTTGGGGTCCCAAGTGCCGACCGCCCGTCCGTCGTCATCGAGAACGCGGATCAGGTGATAGGCAAGCTCGTGCGTCTGCGTTGCCGGCACGTCGATCGCCGGGCACTCGGTGACGCCGGCCGCATAGCGCCGCACATAGGCGAAGTCGGGCCGTTCGCCCGGTGCCCCGTGATGCGGCGGGATATGCAGCTTGAGCCGCGGTTCGGGAGCCGTGATCGGTGTATCCATGTCCCGGCGTCGCTCGGTTGATCGGGCATATGCCTGCCGTCATCCTACACGCTTCCGACCCGGCGATGGTTCCCGATACGCAACGACGCAGCATCACACGCCGAAGGTTTCGCGAAAGCCGCTTGTGCCGGCCGGGGTCACGACGACAGCGCGCGACGCCTCGCTGTGCTTGATCCAGCCGAGCGCGAAGCAGCGCGCTGCGAGCGCCGCGCCGAGCGCGCCGCCGACATGCAGCCGCCGCTCGCTCCAATCGAGACAGGGGCGGCAGAAGACACGTACCGTCGCGCGTGGTGCGGCACCGAGATCGACACCGAAATCGCGCAGGAAGGCGAGCCCCGCCGCGGTCAGCGCACCGCCCTCCGGCGACAGCTCGAGATGGCCATGCCCGGTCAGCGAATCGGCGAGGGCGACGCCGAGGCGGCCGGCAAGGTGGTCGTAGCAGGTGCGCGCGGTGCGCATCGCCCGGTCGCGCGGGCCGGTGACAACGGTGCGCCGAGCGGCCGGCGCACCGGCTTGCGACACCTCGGCGATGCTCTCCAGCATGCGGGCGATGGCCGGCGAGGCGAGCCGGTGATAGTGGTGCCGGCCCTGCCGTTGCGCCGCGAGCGGCCCCGCCGCCGCGAGCCGCGCGAGATGGCCGCTGGCAGTCTGCGGCGTCACCCCGGCGGCGCGCGCCAATTCGCTCGCGGTCAGGGCCCGTCCATCCATCAGGGCCATCAGCATCGAGGCGCGTGTCGGGTCGCCAACCAGCGCCGCCGTCTCGGCCAGGTCTGAGGTGCAAAACATCGGATGTACCTCCGCGGAGCGGTATTGGAGGCGCAGCCTACTTCATGGCCGTGGCCGCGTGCTTCGGTAATGGCCGTAGCGATGTGCGGCCGCCGGACGGCTCAGTGCGCGTGGCCGAGATGTGCGTGGTCGAGATGTGCGGGGTCGAACTCGCCTTTCGCCATCGCGAGATGGTGCGGCTGATGGTGTGCGCCGCTGACCAGGAGGCCGATAAAGCCGAGCCCGCGGATATGCTCGACTTCCTTGGGGTCGGCGGCGGTGACCGTGAGACGTTCGCCGTTGGGCAGCGGCGCCGCCTGGGTGCGCCATCCCATGTGGCCGTTCATCGTCATGGCCCAGGCGGGGATCATCCGCCGAATCGCCAGAAGCGTGCGCCCGCTGCCGGTGACCGCGATCGCCAGGCCGCCATCGACCGGCTTCGCCGCGGCGGCGGCCTTGAGCGTCACCTCGTTCATGTCGATCAGATGCTGGCGCAGCGCTTCGAGGTCGACCTTCGACCAATCGGTGTGCGGGTCCGCATCGAGGATCTGCACGATCTCCTGGATCGTCCCGAAGGCATCCTGGCCCGGCATCGTCGGGACCACCGGCGCCGCGTGCGTCCCTTCGTGAGACGCGATTGGCGTCATGGTGTGGGGGGGCTGCGGCATGTTTTGCGCAACCGCGATACCACCAGTGGAGATCGCTAACACGGCGGCCAAGGCAAATGCGCGACGCGGCGACGACATGGCATACCTCTTCGCGAGATTGATCACGGTAACTACCGGACGTGGCCCGGTTTCGCCATGATCCTGATCAATCCGCGGCCCCGAGCCGCGCGCGCAATTTGCGCATGCCGCCGAGCCAGCGGTCGTAATCGTCGGCCTTGTTGCGGAAATAGCGCGCGACCTGCGGGTGCGGCAGGATCAGGAAATCCTCGCAATCGAGCCCGGCGATCACCGCGTCGGCGACATCTTCGGGCCTCAATACCCCGTCGACCGCGGCCGAGCCCGCTGGCAGCGAGCGCAGCATCGGCGTGTCGACGCCTTGCGGGCACAGCACCGAGACGCGGATTTCCTGGTCGCGATGGGCAATCGCCAGACACTCGGCGAAGCCGAGCGCGGCGTGCTTCGTCGTCGCATAGACCGCGCCGCCGATCTGCGACAACAGCCCGGCCGCCGACACGGTGTTGAGCAGATAGCCGCCGCCACGCGCCGCCATGCGCGGGACGAGGGCGCGCGCGGCATAGACATGCGCCATGACATTGACCGCCCAGCTGGCCGACCACGCCTCGTTTGGCGCGCTCGTGACGCTCCCCGGATCGGGGTCGAAGCGGGCGATGCCGGCGTTCGAGCAGAACAAATCGATCGGGCCGACGCGCTGCTCGCTGTCATCGATCAGGCGCACGATGTCGCCCTCTCGGCCGACGTCGCAGGCGATGGCGGTGCCGCCGATCGCGCGCGCCACTGCGTCGGCGCCGGCCGCGTCGATATCGGCAACGACGACCGCCTTGGCGCCCTCGCGGGCAAAACGCTCGCACAGCGCCTGCCCGATCCCCTGTGCCCCGCCGGTGACGACGACGACCCGGCCGGCGACCTTCACCTGCGGCCTCCTACCTGCGCCAGCCGCGCTGCCCGCGGCCGCCGACGAAGCCGGCCTTGACCCGCTGCTTTAACAGGGAAGGCGGGCGGAAGCGCTCGCCATAGGCGTCGTGCAGGATCTCCGACACCTGCAGGCAGAGTTTCGAGGTCGTCGCGTCCATCAGCTCGAACGGCCCCATCGGGTGGCCGAGGCCGAGCTTGCAGGCGGTGTCGATGTCCTCCGGCGTCGCCACACCATCCTCGACGAGGCGCACCGCCTCGTTGAGAAAAATCAGGAACATGCGATTGACCGCGAAGCCGGCGACATCCTTGATCCGGATCGGCGTCTTGTCGGCTTCGCGCATCAGCCGCAGCGCCGTTTCCACCGTCTCGGGCGCGGTGTCGAAGGCCGGGATCACCTCGACCAGTTTCATGCGGGAGGCCGGCGAGAAGTAATGCGTGCCGACGAAAAGCGGGCGGCGCGCCTCACCGACATAGGAGGCGAGCGTCGAGATCGGGATCGTCGAGGTGTTGCTGGCGAAGATGCAGGAGGGTTGGCAGATCGCATCGAGCCGCTGGTACGTCTCGGCCTTGACCGCCTCGTCTTCGAACACCGCCTCGGTCACGAAGTCGCGGTCGGCAAACGGGTCGAGCGCGACCGTCGTCGCGATGCGCGACAGGGCCAGCGGCTTGTCTTCCTCCTTGAAGAAGCCGCGCGGGATGCCGCGGTCGAGCACGGTCCCGAGCCGACTCAACGCCGCCGCCAGCAATTCCTCCGAGCGGTCCGACAGCAGCACATCGTGACCCGCGAGGGCGAAGACCAGCGCGATCTCCGCCCCCATCAGCCCGGCGCCGACGACGCCGATCTTTTCCTTGGCCATGTCGTGATCTCCGCGGCGCGGCTCAACGCGCCGCAAACTGGGTCGCGCCGAATGTGTTCTCGCGCTCGGTGTCGGTAATCGGCCTGTGGCCCGGACCGTCGGCCAGCACCGCAAGCCCCCGCTGCACCGCCGGCCGCGCCGCGATCTCGTCATACCAGCGTTTCATCGCCGGATATTCGTTGAGATCGACATAGCCGCGCTCGTCGAAGCGAGGCGAGGGTTCGGTGGCGGTGCGGATCCACGGGAAGGTGATGATGTCGGCCATGCTGTATTCGTCGCCGGCCAGCCAGCGCGACTCGTCGAGGCGACGGTTCAGCACCCGGGTCAGCCGCTTTACCTCGTTGGTGTAGCGCTCGATCGCATAGGGCAGCTTATCCTTGGCGTAGACACCGAAATGGTTCCACTGGCCGAACATCGGGCCGACCCCGCCCATCTGGAACATCATCCATTCGAGGCATTTGTAGCGCCCGGCCGGGTCCGTCGGGATCAGCTTGCCGCCGGTCTTCTCGGATAGGTAGATCATGATTGCGGCCGATTCGAACAGCGTGAACGGCTTGCCGCCGGGCCCGTCGGGATCAACGATCGCCGGGATGCGGTGGTTGGGCGTGATCTTCAGGAACTCCGGCTTGAACTGGTCGCCGGCACCGATATTGACCGGGATGAGATTGTATTTGAGCCCCAACTCCTCGAGCGCGATATGCACCTTGTGGCCGTTCGGGGTCGACCAAGACCACACTTCAAGCATCGGACAATCCTCCCGCCGTGTACCGGTTCATGGCGAGCCGGCCAAAGCGCGCGCTCGCGCCGCGTCGAGATTGCGTCGTCGCTCGACGCGTCGCAATGACAATCCTGCGGGGATAATCCTGCGGGCGCCTAATCGGCGTCGGCGCGGTCGAGTTCGGCGAGCCGTCCGAGGGCCGCCTCGTCGCCGCCGTAGCGCAGCCATTCGCCGAGATATGTCAGGCCGAGGCGCTCGTAGAAACGGCGCGCCGGGTTCCAGTCGAGCACCTGAAAGTCGATGCGGCCCCAGCCGCGCTCGACCGTGATTGCAGCGAGCCGCGCCATTAGCCGGCGGCCGACCCCTTGGCCGCGCGCCGCCTCGGTGACGTAAAGATCCTCTAGGTAGAGGCAGGGGCGGCCGAGCCAGGTCGAGAAGCGCTTGTGAAACAGCGCGACGCCCGCCGGCTCGCCGTCGCGAAACGCCAGGATCGCCTCGAATTGCGGGTCGGCGCCGAACCCGTGGCGCACGAGATCGGCCTCGGTCGCGACGACCGCGTCGGGCGCTTTCTCGAACGTGGCCAGCTCGCGGATCAGCCGCAGCAGCAGCGGCGCGTCCGCTGCCGTCGCGAAACGGACGCTGATCATCGCTCGCGCCACGCGCGCGTGGCGCCGACCCGCGCGCCGCAAAGTGCCTTGCCGCCACAGGCGATGCGGCTCGGGTCGTCGCCCATCACGCCACCCCCGATGCGAAATGCCGATGCGAAATGCCGAATCAGCTTAGCCGGCGGCAATCCTGGCGACAATCTTGCCGCAGCGTTGTGGGCTTTGTCCCGTTTCCAGCCGTCGCGGTGTATTGCTGCGGCGTTGTTGGGGGAGGAAACCCGGATGGACTCACGGCAGCGCGCGAGCGCCGCCCCGCTGCTGCTGCGCCTCGCCATCCTGTGGCTGGCCGGCGCCGATCTGCGGCTGACGATGCTGGCGGTGCCGCCGGTGCTGCCGCTGATCCATCACGATCTCGGGCTCAGCGAGAAGGCGATCGGCCTACTCTCCGGCCTGCCGCTGCTGTTGTTCGGCCTCGCGGCAGTCCCCGGCTCGCTGCTGATCGCGCGGATCGGCGCGCGCCGCGCCGCGATCGCCGGGCTCCTGTTCGTCGCGGCGACGGCGGCGGCGCGCGGCATCGGCCCGTCATGGCCGATGCTCCTGGGCATGACCGTGCTGATGGGTGCCGGGATCGCGGTGATCCAGCCGGCCTTGCCGACGCTCGTCGCGGAATGGTGCGCCGGCAGGACAGGTTTTGCCACGGCGGTCTATGCCAATGGCCTGTTGATCGGCGAAGCGATCCCGGCGGCGCTGACGATTCCGCTGATCCTGCCGATGGTCGGCGGCGGCTGGGCGGCGAGTTTTGTCGTGTGGTCGCTGCCGCTTGCGGCGACGGCGCTGCTGATCGGGCTCGCGACGCAGCCCGTCGCGCGGCCGGTTGCGTTCGCGCCGGCGCGCTGGTGGCCGGACTGGCGGGCACCGCTGACCTGGCAACTCGGGCTGTTGCTGGGGGGAACGGGCGGCCTTTATTTTTCGATGAACGCCTTCATTCCCGACTATCTGCACGCGGTCGGGCGGCCGGAACTGGTCGCACCCTGCCTCGGCGCGCTCAATTCCGGGCAGCTGCCCGCGTCGTTTCTGACGCTGTTTGTCGGCGGGCGGATGAGTGCGAGCCGGGTGCCGTTTGTGGCAATGCCGTTGCTCGCCGTGGTCGCGCTCGCCGGCCTGCTGGCGCCGTCGGCGTGGCTGATCGTGCTCGGCGCCGGGGCGATGGGTTTTTTCGGCGCCTTTACGCTGATCCTGACCCTGGCTTTGCCGCCGCAGTTCGCGCCGGCGGGCGATGTCCACCGGCTGTCGGCCGGGATGTTTACGATCGGCTACGGGCTGACCTGCACGATCCCGCTGATCGGCGGTGCGATCTGGGACGCGACCGGGGTTCCGGCGAGCGCCTTCCTGGCGGGCGCGCTGAGTTCCGCTACGGTCGCCGCAGCCGGGTTCACGCTGCGGCCGCGGCGGGCCTGATCCCCCGAATCAAAACGGGGTGCGGCATTGCCGCACCCCGCTCTGTCGGCGCCCGGGCGAGCTAGTTGACCAGCCCGTAGAACTTGGCGGCGTTCTCGCAGGTCATCTTGTGGACGACATCGGCCGGCAGATTCTTGAACTGGTCGTCGATGTACGTCTTGGACTCCGGCCACACCCCGTCAGGATGCGGGAAGTCCGAGCCCCACATCAGGGTCTCGACGCCCATATCCTCGATCAGCTTGGTGCCGACGCGGTCGTACTGGAACGTCGCCTTGCACTGGTTGCGCCAGTACTCGCTCGGCAGCTTCTTCAGCTTGAGGTCCTGGTATTGGTCCTTGTACTCGAAATCCATGCGGTCGAGCACGTAGGGGATCCAGCCGATGCCGCTCTCGCCGAGCACCATCCGGATGTTCGGGAAGCGCTCGAACACCGCCGCGCCCATCAGGTCGGTCAGGATCGTCGCCAGCGTCATCTGGAAGCGGACCAGCCCGCTATAGGTCATGCGCCGCGCGACGGTCGGCTCGAGCGCCTTGCGCAGTTCGGGATCGGTCGCCGGGAAGGTGTGGAAATGCAAGGGCAGCTGCGTCTCGTTGACCGCCTCCCACAGCGGATCCCACATCGGATGCCACATCCCCGTCATGTGCCAGGAGCACGACAATTCGACGCCCTTCATACCCAGCTTGGCGACGCGGCGAACTTCCGCGGCGGCGGCTGGGATGTTGTTGTAGGGCAGGCAGGCCAGCCCGATCATGCGGTCCGGGTACTTGCCGCTGAAGTTGTGCATGAAGTCGTTGTAGATGCGCAGCATCTCGTCGGCCGCTTCCGGGTCCTTCATCTTGGCGCAAGCGGCCAGGATGCCGTAGATGACCTCGGCGTCGACGCCATCGCGGTCCATGTCCTTGACGCGCAGGTCCGGGTCCCCGGGGCGGCGCAAGCCTTTCTCGAAATAATCACTGTAGAGGCCGGCCTCGGCCATCTTGTCGGCGCGCAGCTGCTTGCCCTTGACCCAGGGCGTGCCGGTGGCCCCGACGCCGCCGCACAGGCCGTACTCGGCGCCGCTCTTGTCGGTCCAGTGCTCAACGCCGTCTGCCGTCTTTTCGACGTAGGGCATCAGGTCCTTGAGCTTGCTCGACGCGTTCGACGTGAACAGGTCGGGCGGCAACCACAGCATGTCGAGATGACAGTCTGCCGAAATGCACCGGTACTGCCGAGCCATTCGCCAATCCTCCAATCCGTGAAACCCTGCAAACATGCGTCATGGAGACGCAATCATCATAGCTTAACGCAGGTCTCCCCCGCGATCCGCGCATAAATCGCCGGGCTGGCATGCGGCATGGCGAACGCCGTTCAGCATCGCCCGCCGCGGAACGCCGGCGCTCGCTTGGCGAGAAAGGCCGCGACCCCTTCGGCGTGATCGGGCGTGGCGGCGGCTTCGGCCTGCAGATCGCGTTCGAGATCGAGTTGATGGTCGAGGTCGTTCGTCGCGGCGGCGTCGAGCGCGCGCTTGGTTAGCGCGAGGCCGACGGTGGCCCCGCCGGCAAGCCGCGCCGCCAGCGCGTGCGCCTCCGGCATCAGCCGGTCGTCGTCGAGCGCCTGCCAGATCAGCCCCCATTCGGCGGCGGTGGCGGCCGGCAGCGGCTCGGCCAGCATCGCGAGTTCGCGGGCCCTCGCCAGGCCGACGAGGCGCGGCAGAAACCAGGTGCCGCCGCAATCGGGAATGAGGCCGATGCGGGCGAAGGCCTGGACGAAGCTCGCCGACCGCGCCGCCAGCACGATGTCGCAGGCAAGCGCGAGATTGGCGCCGGCGCCGGCGGCAACCCCGTTGACCGCGCAGACGACCGGCATCGGCAAGGCGCGCAGGCGGCGGATCACCGGGTTGTAATGGTCGAGCAGGCCGCCGATCTCGGCCGGGCCCATGCCGGCAATCGCGGTCAAATCCTGCCCGGCGCAGAAGCCGCGCCCGGCCCCGGTCAGGAGCAGCGCGCGGCAGCTTGCGTCGGCCGCGGCGGCGTCGAGCGCGGCCAGCAACGCCTGCGCCATCTCGACCGTCAGCGCGTTCAGCCGCTCCGCCCGGTTGAGGGTGATCGTGCGGTAGCCGGAATGGGTTTCGACGAGGATCGTCATCGGGCACCTTTTGGGCTGGCCGTCGCGCGGCAGGCCGAGCCACGATACGCCGTTGTGGCTGCCTTGACAGCCTCGCGGGAGGCCTCCTAAATGCCGGCGCATTGGGAACAGGCTTGTGCAACGGTTCCCTGGGGCGGGCGCGTAGCTCAGCGGGAGAGCACTGTCTTCACACGGCAGGGGTCGCTGGTTCAATCCCAGCCGCGCCCACCATATTTTTTAATCACCTAAGGGACCCGTCGTCAGCCAGCAAAGCTGCATGGGAAGCGGTTGGCGCCGTTTCGGGCCGTGTGCTGGCCACGACTGTCGTGCCGTGGAGGGCGCGTTCGTCGATTTCACGCGAGTATGTGCGGTAACTTGGCGAACGCCCTTGCTACTGGTCCAACGCCACCACGTCGCCCGTGCGCCCGAACGCCTCGTCGAAATCATCAGACACACGCCCCCCCGGGGGGCTGTCCAAGGCTCCCCCGCCGGGGGTGCCCGCTCTCTAAGACCCTCAGATGGGGAGCATTTTGGGCGATTTCGTTCGGTACCTCCAGGGCATCCTTTGACAATTGGAGCCTTCGAGATAGGCGAACAGGTCGCGGCGCGCCGTATCGCTCCCGGTGGCGGGCATGAACCCGCTGGAGATCGCCCGGGAGCTCACGATTGGCGATCTGGCGCGGGCTCTGCGGCCGTGACCGCCAAGCGTCGTAGCTCGACGGCGACAGGTTCAGCGCATCGCACATGACGCGCACCGGCCAGTCCTCTCGCTGATCCTCGATCAGGCGGAACCTCATTGCGGCGGTTCCGAGAAAATGGCCACAGTTTTTTTCAGAATGTCGCGCTGCCTGCGCAGCCGATCGTTTTCGCGGCGCAGCCGGGAGATCTCGGCCGCCGGGCCCTCCGCTCCGACCACGCCAATTGCGAAGCATCGACGGCGCGATGCCCAACTCCGCTGCGATCTGCCTCAATCGTCGACCGCTGCCCGCTTGAACTCATCGGTAAATTGACGACGTCCCTCGCCCATTCGACACCTTTCCGCTCCCACCGGAGCTTAGCAAAGGTGTCCACCAATTCGGGGGAGGCTCAACTTAGCCGACGTTAGACGCGCGTCGAATACCACTCACTCCATCAATGCGGGATGGCGCAGACCGACATCGCGGCGCGGAACCTCAAAGGGTTCTTCGGTCGGATCCTCCACCCAGCGGAGCGTGAGATCATCACCGTCGATGCCGACGACCACCGCTTCCCACCAGCTCGCACCGTACAATTCGAGATCCGCAGCGGCGAGAACGACTGAGCCGACCTCGATCTTGGCCCACAGCGCATTCGCCGTGTCGGCAGCATCGGCCGTGCACATCGCGGCCATTTGGTAGACCGCCGCACCCCCGGTTGCGCTTCGTGGTTCTATCGCCACCCCGCCCTCGACGAGCGCGGCGAGCTTGTCAAACTTGGCGCGGCTGACGAAGGGCACGAATGCCCGCCAGTGGCGAAGATTTTACCCAGCGGCAGGCCGGCGGCGACAGCGTGCAGCTCCTCGTCGTCAGCCACGACGTTGATCACCTGAAAGCTCATCAGTTCGGCGGCGCGTTGCACGAACGGCGCATCGCGCTCTTCGAACCGCGAGGCATGCGGCTTGCCGTCAACATCGATGCCAAGCACCACGAAAATCGGTACTTTTTCGCTCATTCGAACACCTGCCGCGGAGCGGTTTTCACGATGCCGCAGCGGCGAACGCACAGCGCGCGGTCTGTGAACATACACGGAACACAATGAATATGCAAATGTTTTCTGTGGTTGAGCCGTTGTCTTTTGGCTTTATGTCGGCTTGAGCGGCACGTGAGCGCAGCCGGTGTACACCGGGCAGTCCGTCTGGGCGCAAGGGGCGCGATCATTGATGCGATTGCCATTGCAGCGATTGAGGCCGG
The DNA here is from genome assembly GCA_963746885.1 of uncultured Alphaproteobacteria bacterium. Lineage (GTDB taxonomy): Bacteria > Pseudomonadota > Alphaproteobacteria > ATCC43930 > CGMCC-115725 > DATARH01. Next base: position 223,216 of record CAVVDM010000006.1, on the reverse strand, counting down.
TCTGGGCGCAGAACCGCCAAATCGCGTGCTGTACGAACCGGGGATCAGCGGCTCGCAATGGTCCCTTCCAATCCGGCCAGCGGCAGGCCGGCCGCCATGCGCCAGGCGTTGCTCGAGCCGCTTGGCCACGTGTACGGCGTCTCCAACAAGGTACTGGCGATGGCGCTGGCTGAGCTGCTGCTTGGTGGGGATGCGAAGCGACCGAGCTGGATCGAGGCCGGCACCGTCATGATCGCCATCGATACGCTGGTGCACAACTTCCTGCATCGCACCGGCATCCTGCGCGATCTGAGCGCCGAGCACGCATACGGCTCGGGCTGCTACGCACCGAACGGCTGCGCCGCGATCATCGAACGAATCGCTAACAAAATCGACGCCCGGCGCTTCAACCCCGGCTACCCCGCCGTGTTATCGATCCAGCCGACGAAATCGCCGTCGGCGAGATCGCGCATAAACAGGAAGAGGCTGTAGGCGGTCTGATTCAGCCGGCCGTTGCGCAGATCGTGCCGCGGCAGCGGGCATCCAGGCCGGTGCTCGGGGTTGGCGCACGTTCCTGCTGTCTTCCGGTTATTGTACTCTGAAAAGGACCAGCAGCAGTGTAGCTTTGGGCGACTCGGCCGAGCCGTCAGGGTGCTGGCGATGTCGCGCCACCGCACCCGGCCATGTTGCTCCATGTAACCCCAGGCGATGTTGTCCGACACGCCCTGGTAGCTGAGGGCGTCGATCAGCCAATCGAAGATCGCGGGCGTATCGTGTCGCTGGACCGCTGCAATGACCCCGTGCCGCGCCAAGCCGACGCAGGCGTCGTCGATTATTCTCGGCGCACCTGCGGTCTGGCAGATCAAACGAACGAGGCGCACCACTCGGCTGAGTTTCGGAGAAGCTGAACCTGCTCGTCTCTTCGTCACGTGCCGCTGGCGCAAATATCTGTCGAGTTGCAGCTCGCGGTGACCATACTTGGCCGTCGAATAGTCCTGTCAAGCCGGTGTTCGTTCGCCGGCTCCACAAGATCAGCAGCAGGTAAATGACGCGGAAAGCCGCCTCGCATTCACCAGATCGTTACTTATTTTCCGTACTCATCGCCTAAAAGCGACGGCTAGCCCCAACGACTGCGATAGGAACAGCACCGGTGACGGTCGAGGGTTTGAGTATCGAGCGCACTGGAAAGCCACAGGTGCGGATAGATGTTGGCGGTATCGTTGGGCAATTCCTGAATGAGCTATCTCCCTTCGATTTGATAGTCGAGCTTGTACAGAATGAGCCCGATGCTCATTCGAGCCGGACAGAAATCGTTTTTGGCCGAAGCCACCTAACATGTACCGGAAATGGAAAGCGAATCGGCAGACGTGGTTGGGAGCGTCTCGCTTACGTCTTGGGTGCAGGTACTGAAGTAGAGCCGAAGGCTGACGGGATTGGGTCTAAGAACCACGGCCTGAGAGCTGCCTTTTTAAGGAAATTATCCCCTTTACAAAGCACGGCCAGCGCGGTAAATTTCGCGCGCTGAACCGGAGCGCGATATGCCGAACCACCTTCAAAATCCTATCTTCCACGATGAAGATGCCGCTCGCGCTTGGTTTGAGGCACGGATTTGGCCAGACGGTCCGTTTTGCCCCCATTGTGGCGAGGCGGCGAATATCACTCGATTGCACGGCGATGGCGGCGTGAAAGGCACGAAGCACCGCTCCGGCTGCTTCCAATGCAATTCATGCCGTGAGCAGTTCACGGTCACAGTCAACACCGTTTGCGAGCGCTCGAAAATCCCGCTCACGAAATGGTGCTTGGCGATTTACCTGCTCAATTCGAGCAAGAAAGGCATGAGCGCGCTGCAATTGCATCGCACAATCGGCGGCAGCTACAAGACGGCTTGGTTCATGTGCCATCGCATCCGTGAGGCGATGAACCAAGGCACGATGTTGCCCAATGGCCTTGGAGGTGAAAACAAGGTCGTCGAGGTTGATGAAACCTATGTCGGCGGCAAGGAGAAGAACAAGCACGCCAGCAAGCGCAAACACGCGGGCCGCGGCGCGGTTGGTAAGGCTCCCATCGTTTCCTTGGTTGAGCGCGACGGATCGGTGCGTTCGTTCCATGTTCCGCACGTCAGCGCTACTACTCTGCGCCCGATCATCGTTACCCAAGTCAACCGCGCCTCATTCTTGATGACCGACGAAAGCACCGTCTATCCGAGCATCGGTGCTGAATTCAGCGATCATGGCACCGTCACAGCGCGGGCGAGTACGTTCGCGCTCAGTTCTGGCACACAAACACGGTCGAAAATTGCTTTTCGATCCTCAAACGCGGCATCGTCGGCATCTACCATCATGTCAGCGAGACGCATCTGCACCGATACGCTGCCGAGTTTGATTCCCGCTACAACCACCGATTTGGGTTAGACTTCAACGACATGCAGCGCACTGAGATTGCGGTTGCTGGCATCTATGGCAAAAGGCTGACCTATCGGCGGCCTAGTGAGCGGGCGCACGTCTAACCCGGCTTTGAGCCGCGGCGCTTTGCGCCGCGCGCTGGCGCAGGCGCAGGAGCCCTCTTAGCCGGCATCGGCTTAGCCTTCATCACCTTGTCGAACGCCCTCTCGAATTCGCTCCCAGGCGTCGGGAAGATCCTCGATCTTCTGGGGCTTCTGCTCTGGCTTGGCTTTCATGGGCCTAGCTTAGCACAGCGGGGCTGGATTCGCATCCAGCCCCGCTCTCCGCTATCCTAGGTGGTGCCACCCAACCCTAGGAGCGAACTATTATGGCCTCTTTCCGCAGCCAAAAAACGACCGTCTTACCGGACGAAAGCGCTTTATTGCGCGTCGAATTAGAAATTTCCGATAGACCTGATATAGCCACAGCAGAAGAGTATGTGCGACTGGTGGCTCTAGTGGCCGTTGGAGAAAATCCCTCGCTGGCTGACATTCAGCGAGCAGCATTGAATCGTGCTCGTGCTTTAATTGACGAAAGCATTCGTGCGTTGCAGCCGCAAACTTCCGCATAATCATGTTGATAATCTCCTAAGACGCGAGGAACAGTTCACCAAACCATAACATTTGCATTGTAAATGGGATGATTTCCTATGCGTCTACCGATCCAAGATGATCTATCGGATGCACATCTCGCCGGGATGGGATTGATTGTCGTCCAATGGTCACATATCGAAACGTTGCTAGCGCAGGGTATTGTGGAGATATTGAGGCTGCCGTATGGCCTAGAACCACATGATGATGTGTACCTAATGCCGGTATTAGGAATGACCGGGAAAACCCTTATTGGGTTATTTCGGTCAACGTTCAAATCACGTTTTGGGCAATCCCATAAAGAAGTAGACGCAATCATGGATAAATTAGAAAAGCTATACGATGACCGTAACCTAATGGGGCATGCGATATGGAAAAGAGTTCCTAATTCTTCGAGGATTGAGTGTCTGGCCATACGTACTATTGGCCGACTAAAGGTTATTAGAAAACGATTCACACCAATATCGCTTCACTCAACTGCTCACACTATGTACCTAGTGGGGGCGGAGCTAATAAGATTTATGAATGATCGCGGCGGCCTGCTTCAGTACAAGCGTGAAGCAGAGATACAACTAAATCCTCTTTAGGATAGTCCGAGAGAAGGCCACCTTCGTAGAATACATTTTTAGCCTCCCATGCCTCGTTAGCCGCTATGCCTGCGGCTATAACATCCTCTGTGATCTCTATTCGGGCCGTAACTCGTTCGTCGCGTTCGCACATTTCAGATATGGCCTCAATTCCGCTTTGTCAACGGGATAATTGCCCAAGCATGCGGGATATGGGTGCAGGCTCCACGCGAGCCGACCGGATATAAGGTGATGCGGGTTTTCTGCCCCGCAGATCGACAACGCGAGGCCGATCTCGATACCGTTCAGTTCAGCCGTCCTTCAGCCACCCCGAACCGCAGATGAAGAACCTTGACACATAGCGCCTCATATAAGGCGGTTCTTCCCACGATCTCTGGGCACGTGGCATCCTGGAGTGCATTGCGTCGCAGTAACGCCCCAACTCCCGTAGTCCCGGGCGTTCGAGACAGATCGCTTTTGAAGTACAGGCTGCTTACGAGTGGGATAGGAAGGGTACTAAAGTTCAATCTAGATGAACACGTATCGAACAGGAACTTCATTCCGGTGGCGGCGGAAGGTAGACAACATTTTTTCAATTGGCTTCACAGCGGCTACCGTGAACTGAAGCCTCGACCGGCACCCCGGCGCGGCTCAATCGATCCGCATAGATCATGTTTTCTTCGAGGAAGAGATCAAGAACGCCGACCGAAATGTAGGTCGGCGGCAAGCCCGACACATCCGCTGCTCGTGCAGCCGCAGCATAAGGTGAAACGTTGGCCGAGCCCGGCTCTTGGCGGAGCAGCGAACGCCAGCCGAAATAGTTGTTCGCTTGCGTCCAAATGAACTCGCCGACGTAGGGATGCAGGTCTTTGCGCACCGCCGTGTGGTCGTCGATCATCGGATAGATCAGATGCTGAAAGGCGAATTTCGGTCCCTGCCGGTCGCGCGCGTAAAGTGCGGCGGCTGCCGCAAAACCACCGCCGCCGCTTTCGTCCTTGATATCGATGCGAGCGGGATCAAGTCCGAGCTGGCCTGCATTCGCGTGGAGCCAAGCGAAGACCGAGTAGATGTCCTTGACTGGGGGCCGGGTGCGGTGATTCCGGGGCGAGGCGATGATCCACGGAATAGATCGCGCATTTCAGCTCTGACGCGAAGAGCCTATTTTCCACATCCTTCATTTCCGGAGCGCCCATCACGAAGCCACCGCCATGAGTATGTACGATGGCGGGCAGTGGGTCGTGGAACCTGATCGGGCGATACGTCAGAACCCGGATCGGCTTTGCGCCAAACGCACTCTCGATATGGATTTCGTCGGTGGCGATGTCGGGCAGTTTCGGTTTCGGTTTCGGTACGGCCCCGGCCAGCTCCAGCGCATTGGCGCGGCGCTGCATCAAAGCCTCGGCGGTCAGGGGCGGTAGCGGCTGCGCGAGCGCATCGCGCAATTCGGGATCGACAAGTTCGATTGTGCTCATGAATGCCAGCGCGTCCGTTTGAAGTCGAGTGAAACGATAAGGCCGTGACGCCTTGAACGACAAGGCCGCGCCGATTGGTGTTCTTCCTATTGTGGCGTATTTCCTCCATGCTGAAAGATCACCACTCGGCCAAGGAGACAATCAAGCATGGAAGCCGGATATCTCGGCGTCGGCGCGATGGGCCAGCCGATGGCACAGAAGCTGCTGGACGCAGGCCACAGCCTGACGATCTACGACATCAATGAAGCGGCGATGCAGCCGTTGCTCGAACGCCAGGCGCGCCGAGGCGTCTCGCCCCGCGATTTAGCTGACCGCTGCGAAATCGTATTCGTGTCGTTGCCGACGCTTGCCGCGTTTCGTGAGGTCGCGTTCGGCGCTGATGGGCTGATTCACGGCCAGGCGATCAAGCTACCGGTCAACACCTGCACGGTCGGCGTGCCGTTCGTGCGCGAGATCGAGCTGGCGATGGCTCAACGCGGCGTTTCGGTGGCGGACCCGCAGCTTCGATTACGGCGCCGAGATGCACATCCGGATGAAGGACATCGGCCTCGCAATTCCGACCGAGCGACAAGATCACCCCCTGGAGGTCAAGAAGATTGCACTGTAGAATCGACGCCCTTTGGCCCGTATAAATGCCGACGCAATACCATCCTTAACATTACCTAATTAACCAACAATAACATCCATTATTCGTGTCCATCCTCCCGACCGTGGCTTCGAATCCTCTCCAAACTGATCTCCGCAGTGGCTCGTATCTAAGCGTTCTGATGCCCTGTAAGCCATTCCAGTGTCGATTGCACGATTCCCGCGTCAAAAGTCGCCAACGCCTCCGCGGCTTCCTGCAAAACAACGATCCCAACCTCTTCCCGCACCGAGCTGAGAGGCTTGTTGGGACACCTTGCGAAGTCGCCGGTCCCGACAGCGGCTAAGTAGATTCCGAAGGTGGCCGCCACGGCTCTGTCGGAGTATATTATGCCGTGCTCATATTGCCTTTCTGGATGCGCGTCCATCTGTCCAACGCGGGTGCGAACGGCGGGTGGTCGTCGAACGGTGCCCAATGTCTGCTTGTGATGGGGTTCGGTGCTTATCGAGGAGGTTAACTACGCGGCGCGGTATTTCGTTCCCAGCGATACGCTGGGTTCTGGGCTACCGAGAGATCGCCTGCTTGCGTCTCTGGCCAGTCAAATTGGCAGGTTCTACAAAATGGCTTTGCTTACATCGAGTACTCTTGTCGCGCTCGTCCTATCTGCACGGCCATGGATCTACAAAGTGTATTAACGACTAGCGCCGCATAAGATCGTGCTCGACTTTCAATTCAGCCGAGACTCTAACCTACGGCGAACATCTGCCGCGATACCGCGACCTCGGCTAGTCTGGAAGGTGACGTAGCGGCCGTGGCTGACGACCTTCGCGCCGATCTTGACCAGCTTCTCGCGCAGGCTGGTCAGCGACCACGGGTCCGCCGTTTTCGGCATCGCCAGCGTGCGCATGAAATTGGCCAAGTTGTACGCCAGCGCATGGAGCTGGAGGCGCACGGCGTTGGCGGCGAAGGTGCGGCACGACAGCCGGGTCCATTTGATCGCGTTCTTGCCTTCTTTTATGTACTGCTCGCACGTACCGCGCTGATTGTAGAAGGCGACGATGCCCTCGGCTGAGCGTGGCAGATTGCTGACGATGAAGCCGACCGTCGGGCACAGTTGGCCGGGATGCCACTCCACCTTGGCTACGACGTGGCGCGGCTTGCTCCAGCTCTGCGCTTGATAGGAAAAGCTGGCGTAGTAGCGCCGCACCTCGTGCGCCGGCGCCCGGCAGGGCGCTTGAGCAGGTAACCGATCCTGTCCTGCAAGATGCGATTGGCCGGCAGCCGGATTGCGTACCCCGTCGCCTTCGGCTTCGAGCAACTCGTATATCTCAGGGTTGGCGAAAGCAGCGTCGCCCCGAAAATAGAGACGCTTCACGCTGCCCCGGTAACGAGCGATCACCGGCTCCAGCAGCGCGCGCCAGCCATCGGCGCTATGCACGTTGCCGGGGCGCAGGACGCAGCGCTCGACATCGCCGAACTGGTTGAACACGAACAGCGGGTGGTAACAAGTACAGGCGAAGTGCCCATTGTAGGCGCTGCCTTCCTGCTCGCCGTAGGTTGACTCTCGCTCGAATCCATGTCGAGCACGATCTTCTTCGGCGCTCGCCGTTCATGCACTTTGTCGATCCACTGGCCGGGCAGATCGGCGAGCGCGGCAAGGTTCTCGGGCCGGCATAGCCATTTTGTCTCGAACCGGCCCATTTGGCTGGCCGAGGCGGCAGAGCCGGCGATCGCTCGGTCGCCCACCACCCAGCGCATCTAGCGTAGCGCCACCGCCTTAATGGTTGCAAAGGGGGCGCGCGTTCTAGGCCTCGTGCAGAGCGGAGGCGTGATGCAAAAGTTCGCGCTCCTGATTGGACCCGACGGGCGTTGGTTCCATGAGAATAGCCCCGAGTTTCTCGTGTATCTCGGAGATTGCCGCCCCGATTATAATACGACACTTTTTGCTGTTCGGAATCTCGGGTTTGTCGAATTCGTGCGCTACAATTCCACTTTGGTCGAGATCACGGTGCATCCCAGAAATGTGGAGGAGTCTACGCTGCGCACAGTTCAAGACCTCGTGTTACTCTCACAGGCCGCGATATTCAGAATTAGACATTTCGAAAGTTCCTGGAAAAGCGAGATAGCGAGTTCTGCACGAGAGGCCGCTGTAAGAATGTTTCAATTATGCGCAGCATTTAATTCAGGTGATTGCGCTCCACTTGCGTCGACATGTTTGGTGGACGACCACGGCGATTTGGCGGGTGGTCGTGGCGAACGGCGCATGAGTGATCGGGCGATCGTTGATTGGCATGAGCATGTATCTAGGCGCGATGACAACACGTCCGTTCATGCGCCGGATCTTGCAACCATGCTCATCAAGGATCCATCCTACCGCTTCGTTCTCCTAATCAGTCCGATAATAGAGGACACGGTGCTGTTGTCGTATGGTGCGGAGTTCGCCAAAATGCTCGATCTGCCACCAAAGACGATGCCGCATCTAGCGATGATCAAACTGATACCGACGCGGTTTTCCGAGGTCTTCGTCCGGGGTTGCCGTGCCGCCATCGAGCAAAATGCCCCGGCGCGAGTGGAGGGCGAGGTCGATCGGGATGATGGATGGCGGGAGCTATTTCGTGCAGCATTCATCCCGGTGGGTGCGGAGGTGAGCGCGGGGGGGCGTCTCGCATTCGGCGCTTTCAACAGCCGGCGTTGCCGAGCCTAACTCGATCAGCCTTCAGGATGCTTACGGGTTTAGATAACTTCCCGACGTCGCAGTGGGCGAACGATTTTTCATCTTCCTGAATGGTTTCGCGCCACGCCGCAATGTCGCCGGGCCATTGGTTGTCGCCGCGACTGTATTGCTGGATAGAACTCGAAGCCGAATGCGTTCTGGTCTCGCCCGTGGGCGGTCAGCTTGGCTTCGATCTTCGCCTTGATCTGGACAGCCTGGGTTTGGGTCCGGCCTCCGAACAGAAATCCGTCGGCGATCCTGGCCGCTCGGTCGAACGCGGCCTCGCTCGAACCGCCAAGCCAAATCGGGATTTGCCGCTTCGGCCGCGGCAATATCCCGGCTCTATCGATCCGGTGGTCTGAATCCTCGTAGTCGACCACCGGCTCTTGCCACAGCTTGCGGATCAAAGCGATCTGCTGCTCCTGCCGCTTGCCGCGGCGGCGAAAATGTCCGGACATTTCGAGGCCGGCGAATTCCACCCAGTTCCAGCCAACTCCGACCCCAAGTCGAAGCCGGCCATCTGAAAACAGGTCAACATCCGCAGCCTGTTTGGCGAACAGGGCGGTCTGCCGCTGCGGCAGGATGATCACGCCTGTTACGAGTTCGAGTTGCTTGGTGATGCCGGCGAGGTAGGCGTAGGTGACCAGCGGTTCATGAAAGGGATCGGTTTCCTTATACGGCCCCGTCAACTTCGGTTCTCTGCCGGCGTGCTCAGCGCCAAGCACATGGTCGTAGATAACGATATGGTCATAACCCAGGTCTTCCGCCGCCTGGGCGAACGCTTTGACCGCCCCCGGATCACCGCCAAGCTCGATCTCGGATAAACGACGCCTGCTTTCATCGTTTATTTCCTCTTCTGCGATCTGGCATCAAGCGACCGATATTCGCGAACTGTTAGCTGGCGAGGCGTCGAACGCCAATTGGCCAACGAGCTGGCGAAGATGGGCCGCTGTTCCGACCAGTGCACGTATGTGAGGGATGGCTCCGGACTTGGATTAAACCTATTCCATCAACCAGCTTGCGGTCGGCGAACAATCGTAGCAGAGGTGATGATGCTTGACACGAAGCTGTAGCATCACGCGGCGGCGGAAATCGAAGCGACACCGTACCGATGACGTTGATAGGTGCCGCTAGGTTCAGCGCGAACAAAGGCGCGCCCAGGTCACCCACGACGTGGCCAAGCTGCCAATGGCCTTCGCACGGCGAGCAAGCTGCTCCCCCGTTTGCTACCCTATCGACGACATCGGCGCGATTTCATATATTAACATATTGGAAAAATTGGTGCCGGCTGTGTGGATCGAACACACGACCTACCGCTTACAAGGCGGTTGCTCTACCGCTGAGCTAAGCCGGCCCGAGGAAGGAAGCCTGGGGAGGAGATAGTCGAGAGGCGCCGCCGCTTCAATCGGTCTCGATGCGCGGCGCTGGCGCCGCGCGCAACGCCTGTTGTACGGCATTGTCGAGCGCGCCGAGAAAGCGCGAGCGGTCCTGCCGGGTCAATGCCGCCGGCCCGCGCGTCGCGACCCCGAGTTCGCGCAGATGGCGGGCAAGATCACGGCCGGCCAGCGCGTTGCCGATATTCGCCGCGTTCCACACCCGCCCGTTCGGCGCGACGACGCGGGCATCCTTGGCGAGGCAGCGCGCGGCGAGCGGAATGTCGGAGGTGACGCAGACATCGCCCGCGTCGATATGCTCGGCGATCCAGTCATCGGCTGCGTCCGACGCGGCGCCGACCAGCACCATCCGTACATTCGGCAGGCCCGGCGGCCGGATCGGGCGCGAGCCATTGCTGACGACGGCAACCGCCAGCCCCAGCCGGCTTGCGACGCGGTAGACTTCCTCGCGCACCGGGCAGGCGTCGCCGTCGACGTAGATTTCGGTCAAACAACCCTGCGTCAGGCGCCGACCGCGGCGCCGACCGGGCAGGCGACGCCGGTGCCGCCGATGCCGCAATACCCGCGCGGGTTCTTCGCCAGATATTGCTGGTGGTAGTCCTCGGCAAAGTAGAATTCCGGCGCCTCGCGGATTTCGGTGGTGATCGCGCCGTAGCGCGCCGCGCTCAGCCCGGCCTGATAGGCGTCGCGCGAGGCCTCGGCGGCGGCGCGCTGCGCCGGCGAATAGGTGTAGATCGTCGAGCGGTATTGCGTGCCGACATCGTTGCCCTGGCGCATCCCCTGGGTCGGGTCGTGGCTTTCCCAGAAGATTTTAAGGAGCGCCTCGTAGCTCGTCCGCTCCGGGTCGAATACGACCAGCACGACCTCGGCGTGGCCGGTCATGCCGCTGCACACCTCTTCATAGGTCGGGTTGAGGGTCGAGCCGCCGGCATAGCCGACCGCGGTCGTCCACACCCCCGGCGCCTCCCAGAACTTGCGCTCGGCGCCCCAGAAGCACCCCATGCCGAATACCGCCTGTTCGAGCCCGGCGGGATACGGCCCGGCCAGCGCATGGCCGTTGACGAAATGCCTGTCCGGCACCCGCATCTTCAGGGCGCGCCCGGGCAGGCACTGGTCGGGGGCGGGGATCTCGAGCTTCTTGCGCAACGACCACATCGGCCTCTCCTGCGTCACCGGCATCTGGCCAATCCATGTAGCGCGGCCGACGGCGGAGTCAAAGCCAAACCGCTCTTGCGAAGGCGCAGCCCGGGGGTATCGGTGCCGCTGCGCGACGATGCTTCCGCCGCGGCGCTCGGCGCCTCGACGTAGCGCAACTCGGTCTCGGCGAGCTCGACCTCCACGACAAAGCCGCCGATGAACGACGCCACAAGCCCCGGGGCCAGGCATCCTCGCCCGTCGGTCCAGCGATGCGACGCCTCGGGGTCGTGAAAGCCCTCGGTCAGGGCGGGGCTGTCATGGCCGATCTCGATGCGCGGTCCGGTGCCCCGCAACACGACCCGTTCGACGGCGACGCCAAGCCGCGTGTGTCGTCCTCTGCCAGCCCGACCGCGGCCGGCACCGTGCTGTGCGACGCGATCGCCAGCGTGCGGGCGGCGGCCGGGACCGCAAAGCGATAGAAGCGGTGGTTGGCGACCAATTGCGCGCCCACGACGGTGCCGTCGACGAGAAGGTGCACATCGGGATCGTCGGTGAAGCGGTGGAACAGATCGACCCGCGCCAGCAGCGACCGGCGGATCGCCGCCAGCTCGGGCGAGCCCTCCTCGAGGCGCGGCGCGCAGAATTGCCACGACGGCGCTGCCTCGCCGGCACACAGCGCGGCGAACTCGCGCCAATTGTGGAACATCGTGCGGTTGTCGCAATCGACAACGGTCTCGGCCGCGGCGCCCTCGGCAGAATGATTTAGGAGGCGGTCCCGCCGCCGAGGCGTCGCTATTTGACGACGAGGCCGGTCAGCGCGAAGACGATGCGCGAGCCTCTGCCCTCGTCGCTGAACCGGACCGGCACGCCGTTCGCGTCGAGCCACACCTGGTCGCGCCACTTGCCGTATATGTCGTAAAGTCGGGCGCGTTCCGGCTTGCCGCGCACCTCGACCGCCACCTCGCCGCCGTCGACGACGTGCACATGCTCGATCGTCCCGTCATCGGTCCCGAGCATAACGGTGTGGCGCAGAAAATGCGCCGACCATGGGTTTGACGGGCAGATATCCGCCGGCGCCAGGACACGGCCGTGCGGCGTGTTGATGACGAACTGATTGCCGTCCGCCTGGCCGTGCAGCTTGGTGGTGTCGCCGTTGACCGTCGTGACCCCGTCGAAGCTTACCAGCCGGCCGTCGAGCCAGTGTTCGACCCGGCGGGCATCCTCGCGATGCATCACCACATCGAGCATCTTGGCCACGACATGCAATTGCGAGGTGACGGTAACGGCGTCGCCGTTGCGCTGGATCAGGTTGGTGTAGGTGCCGATGTCGCCGAGCACCGGATGCAGCACCTTGTATTCAAGCAGCCGGGTCTGTGCGACGGCGGTATGCCCGAGCCCGACGGCAAGTCCGCCAGCGAGCCCGATCGCCAGGAAGATCGCGCCGGCGCCGCGGAGCACCATTCCCTGGATCGCCGCCGCCACCGCTCTCGGTCTCCCCAACTCCAGGTAATCCGTAGACGACATCTTTCCCCCAAGCAGTCGCTACGCTGCACCGCGTATTTTATCGCACAAACGGCAGCGCGGCAATATCAGCGTTTGCTTGCACCCCGACGGCTGGAATTTCGCCGGTCCTTGCCATATCACGCGGCGGCGCCGAGCCAGGCGAGGCTGGTCTCGCTTTCGAGGCGTTGCAGCCGTTGGTAGAGCGCGGCGGCGCCGGCCTCGCCCAGCGCGCCGCGCGTCAGCCGGGTGAATTTGTCGGCAAGTTCGCCGGCTTCGAGCAGCCCGCTCGCTTCCGTGCGCTCGAAATGCCGCCCGTCGGCCAGCCTCACGCTGACGGTGCTGCCGGCCGCGCCGTGCGTGCCGCCATCCTCCGGGACAAGGCGCACGCGGCGGGTCAGGGCGCGGATCTGCGGGTCGGCGAGCGCGCTCTCGTCGTAGGATTCGGGGTTGCGGGCCTCGCGGTAGAGCGCCAGCGCGACGCAGAACGGGATCGAATACTGCGCCAGCATCAGATCGGCCGGCTCGGCGATGGCGTGGCGCTCGATCATGCGCTGGTTGCCGGTCACCGTGATCGCCGCGACATCGTCGCCGGCAAACCCGTGCGCCGCCTGCAGGTCGCGCACCGCCTTGACCGCGGCATGCGCAGTCGCATGCACCGGATAGCGCTTCAACACCGTGCTCAGCGTCACGTAGTCATGGCCGAGGCCGCGCGTCAGATGGCTCGCATCCCACTCGGTGCAGAACACCCTGAGAAAGCCGAACTCGCCCTCGATGACCGTGCGCGGCCCGGCAAAGCCGGCGGCGGCGAGGCTGGCGGCGAGCACTCCGGCCTCCGAGGCGCGCCCCAGATGCAGCCGTTTGACCATGCCGCCGTCGCCCCTGGCGAATTCGAGCAGCCCGCCGGCGAGCGAGCCGGCGATGCCGATGGCGTTGGTCATCTGCGCCGCGTCGAGCCCCAACAAGTGGCCGCAGGCGACCGCGGCGCCGAACGGCCCGGTCGTCCCGGGCGCATGAAAGCCGCGCGCCTCGTTGGTGTGGCCGGTGGCCCGCCCGATGCGGATCATCACCTCGTTGCCGGCGACAAAGGCGGCGATCAGGTTGCGCCCGCCTGCTGTGACGCCGTTCTGCTGCGCCACCGCGAGGGCCGGCGGCAATACCGTCGCGCCGGGATGCGCGCCGGCGCCGGGCCGGGTCAGCGCGTCGAGCTCGAAGGCGTGCGCCAGGGCGCCGTTGGCGAGCGCCGCCGAAGGCGCCTGCACCGCGCTGCCGCGCCCCAGGATGCGGCTCGTGCCGCCCGGCCCGGTGCGCTCGGCATAATCGATGACGATGCGGCTCCACGGCAGCCCGCTGCCGCAAACGCACGCCGCCACCGTATCGATGATGCAATCCCGCGCCGCGGCCACCACCGCCGCCGGCAGATCCTCATAACGCAACGCCGCCGCGTATTCGGCAAGCCGCACCGTCTCGTTGGCCATGGCGCCCTCCCCAAAAGCAGCCCGAGATTGCGTCGTCGCGGCGCTCCTCGCAATGACAACCGTTTTTTGCTGTCATGGCGAGCGAAGCGAAGCAATCTCGGCGGGTGCAACAGTAAGAGAGGGGCGCGATGGACATACCCGAGCATGACATCATCGTCGTCGGGGCCGGCAATGCGGCGACGTGCGCGGCGTTGTCGGCGAAGGAGAACGGCGCCTCGGTGCTGCAGCTGGAGATTTCGCCGGAGCATTGGCGCGGCGGCAATTCCGCGTTTACCGGCGGCGCCTGGCGGATCGTCTATCACGGCTTCGACGATCTGGCGCAGCTGATCCCCGACATCAGCGACAACGAACTGGCCAATGTCGATGTCGGCACCTACACCGAGGAGCAGTATTACGACGATGTCGGGCGGCTGACCGAATACCGCAGCGACCCCGACCTGACCGAGACCCTGATCACCAAAAGCTTCGAGACCGGCGTGTGGATGCGCGCGAAGGGCGTGCGCTTTCAGCTCGGGCTGGGGCGGCAGGCGTTCCAGGTCGACGGCAAGTTCAAGTTCTGGGGCGGGCTGGCCTGCCACATCTGGGGCGGCGGCAAGGAATTGATGAAGGCGCTCGGCGCCCGCGCGACGCGCGAGGGCATCCCGGTACTTTACGACACGCCGGCCGTCGCGCTCATCCAGGGCGACGATGGCGTCGCCGGCGTCAGGGTGCGCTACCGCGGGCGGCTCGTCGATCTGCGCTCGAAAGCCGTCATCCTCGCCTGCGGCGGGTTCGAGGCCAATGCCGAGATGCGGGCGCGCTATCTCGGGCCCGGCTGGGATCTCGCCAAGGTGCGCGGCTCGCGCTTCAACACGGGGCAGGGGCTCAAGATGGCGCTCGATATCGGGGCGGCGTCGGCCGGGCACTGGTCGGGCGCGCATGCCTGCGCCTGGGACCTTAACGCGCCGCCGGTCGGCGACCTCGATGTCGGCGACCGCTTTCAGAAGCACGGCTATCCGTTCGGCATCGTCGTCAATGCAAAAGGCCAGCGCTTTCTAGACGAGGGGCTCGATTTCCACTCCTATACCTACGCCAAGTACGGCGGCGAGATCCTCAAGCAGCCCGGCATGTTCGCCTGGCAGGTGTTTGATCAGAAAACCCTCCACCTGCTGCGCGACGAATACCGCATCCCACGCACCACAAAGGAGAAAGCCGACACGCTGGAGGCGCTGGCGGCGCGGCTGGAAGGGGTCGATCCCAAGGGCTTTCTCGACACCGTGCGCGCCTTCAACGCGGCGCCGCGCCCCGACGTGCCGTTCAACCCCAACATCCATGACGGGCTGCGCACCTCGGGGCTTGCGCTCGACAAGAGCAACTGGGCGCAATGCCTCGACACGCCGCCCTACGAGGCTTATGCGGTGACGACCGGCATCACCTTCACCTTCGGCGGCCTGAAGATCACCACCGACGCCGCGGTCGAGGACGTGACCGGACAGCTGATCCCTGGCCTTTTTGCCGCCGGCGAGATCGCCGGGGGGCTCTATTATCATAACTACGCCAGCGGCACCGGGCTGATGGCCGGCGCCGTGTTCGGCCGCATCGCCGGTCGCAGCGCCGCGGCTTACGTGAAGGGCTGAGGCTCAGGCGCGCGGCTCGCGCCGGTAGTGATAGCGGAACAGCTCGGTCCTCAGCCCGAACCCGGCATAGAGCGCGCGAGCCGGGGCGTTGTCGGCCTGCACCTGGAGGCAGGCGCCCTGGGCGCCGCATTCGCGCGCCCAGGCCGCCAGCGCGGCGATGACCCGGTGCGCCAGCCCCTGCCGCCGGCGGCGCGGATCGGTGATCACCGACTCGTAGCACAAGAGGCCGTCATGCAGCGCGCCATAGGCCAGCGCCGCCGGCATGCCGTCGACCGCCAGCAGCGCGAACCGGGCCGGGATCGCGATTGCCGCGACGATCCGGCGGTAGGTCGCCCGCTGGGCTGGCGTGTAGCCCTGCAATGCCGCCATCGCCGCCAGCCATGGCGCGGTCGGCGCGGCGCGCAGTCGCACCTCCGGGTCGACCTGCGCGGCCAGCGCGTCGATCGCGCCGTAGAGGACGCAGCTCTCGCCCTCTTGGGTATAGGAACGCGCAGCCAGCGCGCGGTCGAGCGCCGGGTCGACCAGCGAGGGCACGCGAAAAATCGCCGGCAGGCCAGCGGTGTGATAGAGCGCCCGCGCGGTTGCGATCGCCGCCGCGATCTCCCGCTCGTCCAGACGCTCCAAATCGTGTAACAGATTGACCGAGTTGGCGCGGCGCGACACGCCCGGAGCAAAGCGCATCAGCCACGGCCCGAGCAGCACCTGCTGCAAGGCCGGAAACGCGTTGAAACAGGTCTCCTCGATGCGCCAAGGCAGGGTGTCGCCGGTCATGTCGTAAAGCCGTTAGCGTTGCGTGCCGTGCGTGCCGCCCGGTGGGGCGATACGGCGGCGAAGGGTATCCTGAACACGGTTCGGCCGCACCAACCGGGAGGCCTAGTACCGCCCCCAGCGGTTGCCACCTCCCTTAGGGGGCATTGACTCGGCTGCGCGAAGCTGCCATGTCCTAGACGCGACCCTAAATGCAACACCCGCGCCGGTTTGGGCGCAGAAGAGGGATGGAGAACGCCTTATGCCTGGAATGACTCGCCGCACTTTGATTAATCGCTCTATCGGCCTCGTCGCGGCCGGGTCGCTGTCGCGGCCCTTTATCGCCAACGCACAGGCCAAAACCGCGACGGTGTGGTGGGTGCAGGGCTTCGTCCCGCAGGAGGATGCCGCGTTCAAGGCGACCGTGGCCGATTACGAGAAGCAGAGCGGCAACAAGATCGATTACAGCATCATCCCGTTCGCCCCGATGCGCCAAAAGATCGTCTCGGCGATCACCAGCGGCGTCGTCCCCGATGCGATCTACGCGACGCCGCCGGAGGTCGTCCCCGAGCAGGCCTGGGAGGGCCGGCTGGAGGATGTGACCGATGTGATCGAGACCCAGAAATCGAAGATCCTGCCGATCGCCCTCGAGTCCGCCAGCTGCTACAACAATGTCGAGAAGAAGCGCAGCTATTACGGTGTGCCGTTCGAGGGCGCGGTCGTACCGTTTCACATCTGGAGCAGCCTGGTCGAAAAGGCGGGCTACAAGATGTCCGATCTTCCCGATACGTGGGACAAGTTCATCGACTTCTTCCACCCGATACAGAAGAAGCTCCAGGGCATGGGCATGCGCCATACCTATGCGAGCGCTTTCGTCGTCAGCACGATCGGCAACGACCCGACCAACACGTTCCAGCAATTCATGATCGCCTATGGCGGCCAGAACATCGTCAGCAAGGACGGCAAATTCAACGGCAAGGACAAGCAGGTCCACGACGCGGTGGTGCGGGCGGTCGACAAGCTCAGCACGCTGTTCAAGGACGGCTACATCCCGCCGAGTTCGGTCAACTGGAACGATGCCGACGACAACAACGCGTTTCATTCGAAGCTCTGCGTGATGGATTTCGACGGCACGCTGTCGACCGAGTTGGCGATGCTGCGCACCCCGGAGGGCAAGGAGGCCTATTATCACGAAGTCGTCACGCATGACGTGCCGAAGGACAATGAGGGCAAGACGATGCCCGTCCAGTTTGGCGTCAACTGCGTGATGATCCCCAAGGGCGCGAAGAACATTCCGGTGGCGAAGGACTTCTCGAAGTACCTGATCCAGCCGGAGGTCAACGGCAAGTACCTGAAGGGCGGGCTCGGCCGCTGGCTCCCGGTTCAGCCGGAACTGATCAAGGACCCGTGGTGGACCGATCCCAAGCAGGATCCGCACCGGCCGCCGTATGTCCAGGAAGCCTTCGGTGGCAGGCCGCTGGTGCCGTTTTATTACACCTACACCCCGGCCTGGGCGCAGGTGCGCACCGAGCATCCGTTCAACATCGCCTTGCACGATGTCGCGGCCGGCGGCATGAAGCCGGTGGACGCGGTGGCAAAAGCGTTCAAGCGGATTGACGAGATCTTCACCAAATACGAGATCAAAGCCTGAGAGAGGCAGCCATGGCGGATAGCACCTCGGTTCTCCAGTCTACCCAGACTCTTGGCCAGGCGCTCGCCGCCCGGCAGAGCAGGTGGCGCGCGCTGCGCGGCCACCTGCAAGGCACGGAATTCGCCTGGGCGATCGCCTTCTGCATTCCGTACATCGCCGTGTTCCTCGCGTTTGTCGTCTATCCGGTTGCCTTTGGCATCTGGATGGGCAGCGAGCCGAGCCTCTACACTACGCTGTTCTCCGATCCGATCTACAAGGAGACGGTGGTCAACACGGCGATCTATCTTGGGTTGGCGATCAACCTGAAGCTGTTTCTTGCCCTGATGCTGTCCGGCTTTTTCATGCGACCGGGCTGGTGGACCAAGGCGCTGCTGATGGTCTTCGTGCTGCCGTGGGCGGTGCCGTCATTGCCGACGTTCATCTCGATCCACTGGATGCTGAACGGCGAGTGGGGCCTCCTCAACAACTTGTTGTGGCACTTGTTCGGCATCAGCGGGCCGGATTGGCTGACCAGCCGATGGCTCGCCCTAGGCTCCGCCATGACCTCGCACATCTGGAAGTGGCTGCCCTTCTGGACCGTGATCCTGCTGGCGGGCCGCATGGCGATCCCGGGTGAGATCCGCGATGCCGCCAAGGTCGACGGTGCGACGGGGTTCCGCATGTTCGTGCATGTGAATTTCCCGCTGCTCGCCAACCTCTATCTGATCTGCACCCTGCTCTCGACGATCTTCTCGCTCGGCGATTTCAACTCGGTGTATTTCGTAACGGGCGGTGGACCGGCGGATTTCGACTCATGTGCTGGCGACGCTCGGCATCCGCTACGCCTTCGACCTCGCCCAGCCGCGGCTGGGGGTTGCGGCGGTGATCTCGGCGCTGCCGTTGCTGATCCCACTGGTTATCATTCTGATGCGCAAGTTCCGGACCTCGCAGGTGCAGCTATGAGCACGACAACCTTCGTCGACACTCCCCGCCTGACCGCGGCCGACAGGTCGCGGTCGGAGGCGATGCGTCGCGTCGCCCGGCGCCGCCATTATGTGGAAGGCGCCTTCACCGCCGTGGTCAGTGTCGTGCTGATCATCTGGACGATCCTGCCGATCTATAACATCGTGATGGTCTCGCTTGAGGGCCACAGCGATGTGTTCAGCGACAAGATCTTCCCGCCGGTGCCGTCGCTCGACGGCTATTGGGTAGTATTCACCGAAGGCTACTGGTACCTGGAGAATTTCTGGCACCAGTTTGGCAACAGCATTTACGTCGGCGCCGCGACGACGTTCCTGACCTTGTTCATCGCCTCCGCCGCCAGCTTCTCGATTTCGCGGATGCGGGTCCGCGGCGGTTGGATGGTTTCCAACGCGGCGTTGATGACCTATGTGATCCCGGCATCGTTTCTCGCGATTCCGTTCTATCGGATCATGCAGAATTACGGCTTGACCAACAATTTATGGTCGGTGATCGCCGCGATGGTTACATTTGCAACGCCATACGCGATGTTCATTTTCCAGCAATACGGCCGCAGCATTCCGCTGGAGCTTGACGAATCGGCGCGGATCGACGGCGCATCGCCGATCCAGATCTATGTCCGGATCTACCTGCCGCTGATGGCCCCGGCCCTCGTCGCGGTCGGCACCTATGCGCTGCTGCTCGCGTGGAACGAATACCTCTACCAGTTTTTGATGCTGTCGGATAAGCGCAGCATGACGGTACCGGTCGCGCTCGCGTCGTTCCTCAACAGCGACGAGGCGCCCTGGAACTTCATGATGGCGACGGCCGTCGTCTACGCGCTGCCGCCGGTCATCGTCTATTACTGGTTCCGCCGTAAGATGACCTCAGGCCTGACGATGGGCGGTGTCAAAGGTTGATGCGGCGGGAGGGCTTGCCGCCGCGATCGCGGCACGGCTGATTTTGGCGCGGCGCGCGTTCACCGCGCGCCGCGCCAAATTGCGGGAACGCCGAACATCACACTGCCGCGTCACGTTCCGCGGGTCGAATGCCGCCACTATTGCGGCGGCTGTCATATTCGCTGGTTTCGCGCCAGCCGTTGCAAGTGCGCAGACAGCGGCGGTTGGTCCCGCGTCTGGCGCGGCGACATTGACCCTGCCGACCGTCGAGGTGATCGGAACCAGCCCGGTGCCCGGGGTCGGGATCGATCGCGACGAGATCCCGGCCAACGTCCAGAGCATCGTTGCGCCCGATACCGCTAAGCAAGGTCCGACAGCGCTGGTCAGCGGCCTCGACCAGCACCTCGGCAGCGTCAATCTCAACGGTAACGAGGACAACCCGTACCAGCCCGATGTGCAATATCGCGGCTTTGAAGCGACTTCGGTCGTCGGGACGCCGATCGGGCTGGCGGTCTACCAGAACGGCGTTCGGCTCAATGAGCCGTTCGGCGACAGCGTGTCGTGGGACCTGATCCCCGATTTCGCGATTTATCAGCTCAACGTCGTCCCGACGAACCCGGTCTACGGCCTCAACGCGCTGGGCGGCGCGCTGGTGATCGACATGAAAAACGGGTTCAATTTTCAGGGCGGCCAGGCGGAAGTTTCAGGCGGTTCGTTCGGCCGGCGTCAGTTCACTCTGCAATACGGCAAGCAGATCGACAATGTGGGCGCCTATATCGGCCTCAACGAGGCGCATGATGACGGCTTCCGCAAGCTGTCGCCGTCGCTGGTGCGCCAGCTTTATGCCGATGTCGGCGCTGAGGGCGATCACGGCAGCCTGCATCTGAGCTTCACCGGGGCCAACAACAAGCTCGCCGGCCTCGGACCGACCCCGATCCAGCTCGTCAACCTTGACCGTACCGCGGTGTTCGTGTCGCCCCAGTGGTTCGACGATACGCTGGCAATGGCATCGCTGAACGGCAACTACATCGCCAGCGACACGGTGTCTATTCAGAGCAGTTTTTATGTTCGCAGCTCGGGGCGTCGGTCATATGCCGGCAACATCACCGACGTGCAGACCTGTGGCCCAGCGATCCCCGACACGCTGTGCCTCGGCGATTCCTCATCCGTGCTGTTCGACACCAACGGCCAGCCGGTGATGGACGTGCTGGGCGGCGCGACGCCCGGCGAAAACGACGCCAGCACGATCACCTCGTTAGGTCTCGGCGGCTCGCTACAGGCTACCTATACCGCCCCGCTGTGGGGCCACGACAATCATCTCGAGGTCGGCGCGAGCCTCGACCACGGCGACGTCAATTTCAATTCGACCAACGAGGTGGCGATCATCAACCCGGCAACCCTCGTCACTCAGGGGCTCGGGATCATCATCGCTCAGCCCGACGGCTCGCTGACGCCGATCAAGCTGGAGACCACCAACAGTTATTACGGGCTCTATGCCAGCGACACCTTGAATGTGACGCCGCGGGTGGCGGTGACGCTCGGCGGACGCTACAACGTGGCCCAGATCCATCTAATCGACCAGATCGGCACGGCGCTCAACGGCAACAACCGGTTCAGCCGGTTCAACCCCGCCGCCGGGGCGACCTACAAGATCCTGCCGAGCCTGACCGCGTATGCCGGCTATGCGGAAGCCAATAGGGCCCCCACTGCGGGCGAGCTTGGCTGCTCCGACCCGGCCCGGCCGTGCAGCCTCGACGCCTTTGTCAGCGCCGATCCGCCGGGCCTGAAACAGGTCGTGGCCCACAGCTACGAGGCCGGTGTGCGGGGCCGGCTCAACCTGGCAGGCGAGGACATCCCGGGCCGCATTACGTGGAACCTCGGGCTGTTCCGCACCGATCTCGACGGCGACATCCTGGCAGTGCCCAGCAATATCATCAGCACCGGCTATTTTCAGAATATCGGCAGCACACGGCGGCAGGGTATCGAGGCGGGCATCTCCTACAAGGACGATAAGTGGCGGCTCGGCGTCAATTACAGCCTGGTTGCGGCGACCTTTGAAAGCGCGGTCACACTCAGCTCGCCCGACAATCCGTTCGCCGACGCCAATGGCGACATCCAGGTCAAGCCCGGCGACCGCCTGCCCGGCGTGCCATTGCACCGCTTGAAGGTGAGTGCGGATTACGCGCTGTCCGGCAACTGGGCAATCGGCGGCAATCTGCTGTTTGCCAGCGATCAGTATTATTTCAACGATCAGTCGAACCAGAACAGGCCGTTGCCCGGCTATGTCGTCGTCAACGTCCACGCGTCGTACAAGGTGAACCCGCAGGTCGAGCTGTTCGCGCTGGTGCAAAATCTGTTCGACAACAACTACGCGACCTACGGCATCTTCAACAATCCGACGGCGACGCCGCTGCCCGGCGTCCCCAATCCGACCAACCCGCGCTTTGTCAGCGTCGCACCGCCACTCGCTGCCTATGGGGGGGTAAGGGTCAAGTTCTGAGGCGGCCCACCCGGCCCTTTGGGCGGGGGCACGGACCAAAATTGACATCCGACAATCCGGCAACGGACGACGAGAGCGCTTTGTTCCCGCGCTTGGGCGCGCTATACTGCCGCAGCGACAAAAAAACTCATCCGAAAACGAGTTCGACCAACCGGGCAGGAAGGAAACGCAGATGAACCATCTGACACGACGTTCGGTGCTGCGCACCACTTTGGGTGCGGCGGCGGCGGGAATGCTGGCACGGCCCTACATCGCCAACGCCGCGGCGACGACCGCGGAGGTATGGTGGGTACAGGGTTTCGTGCCCCAGGAGGATGCCGCGTTCCGCGAGACGGTGGCCGACTACGAGAAGCAGAGCGGCAACAAGATCGACTACAGCATCGTGCCGTTCGCGCCTTTGCGCCAGAAGATCGTCTCGGCTGTCACCAGCGGGGTCGTGCCGGACCTGACCATTGCCAGCCCCTCCGAATTCCTGCCGTTGCAGGCCTGGGAAGGGCGGCTGCTCGACGTCAGCGACGTGGTGGAGCCCCACAAATCGAAGATGTGGCCGGAAGCCGTGGAACTCGGCCTACTGCTACAACAAGACGGAGAAAAGGCGCAGTTTCTACGGCGTGCCCTGCAAGGTCAGCTTCACGCCGTTCCACATCTGGGGCAGCCTGGTCGAGAAGGCGGGCTACAAGATGTCCGACATCCCCAACAAATGGGATGAATTCATCGACTTCTTCCTGCCGATCCAGAAAAAGCTGCAGGCGCTGGGGATGCGGCACACCTATGCCGGCGGCTTCGTGGTCAGCACGATCGGCAATGACCCGAACAACACGATGAACCAGTTCATCCTAGCCTATGGTGGCCGCAACATCGTCGGCAAGGACGGCAAGTTCAACGGCAAGGACCCGCAGGTTCGCGATGCGGTGATCAAGGCCGTGGAAAAGCTGACCAAGCTGTACAAGAACGGGCACATTCCGCCGAGCTCGATCAACTGGAACGATGCGGACGACAACAACGCTTTTCATTCGAAGCTGTGCGTGATGGATTTCGACGGTACGCTGTCGACCGAACTGGCAATGTTGCGGACCAAGGAAGGCCGGGAGGCCTATTATCACGAGGTCGTCACCGCCGACCTGCCGCTCAGCAACGAGGGTCACAAAATACCGCGGCAAATCGGCGTATTCCAGATGCTCGTCCCGAAAGGCGCGAAGAACGTTCCGGTAGCGAAAGAGTTTGCTACATTCATGATCGAGCCCGAGGTCAATGCGAAAAACGTCAAGGGCGGGCTCGGCCGCTACCTGCCGGTCATGCCGGAACTGGTCAAGAATGATCCCTGGTGGACCGACACGAAGCGGGATCCCCACGTGCCTCCCTATGTCAACATCGGCATGGGCGGCGCCCCGCTCGTGCAGTATTTCTTCACCTATAACCCGGGCTGGGCAAAGGTGCGCGCCGAGCATCCGTTCAACATCGCGTTCCACGACATCATTGCCAATGATATGAAGTCGACGGATGCGGTCGACAAGGCAATGAAGCGGATCGCCGAGATCTTTGCGGAGTACGAGATCCAGGCCTGAGCAGGGCGCGCGCCGCGGTCAGCCGACGAGGATCTGCAATAGTCCTGCGATCCGGGGCGGCGGGCCGTAAGGCTTGGCACGGTCCTCGCGATGGGATTATACTCTTCCTGTACCACGAGCACGGCCCGCGTATAGACGGGCCGGCTCCGAACAGGAAGGACACGTATTATGAAACACCTGAGCAGGCGCTCGGTGCTGCGCGCATCTTTGGCGGCAGCAGCGGCTGGTGCGTTCGCGCGCCCCTATATTGCCAACGCGGCCGCCAAGACCGCGACCGTGTGGTGGACTCAAGGCTTCGTGCCCGACGAGGACGCGGCATTTCGCAAGGCGGTCGCCGATTTCGAGAAGGTCAGCGGCGACAAGATCGACTACAGCATCGTGCCGTTCGCGCCGCTGCGCCAGAAGATCATCTCGGCGCTGACCAGCGGCGTCGTCCCCGATTTGATGGACGCCAACCCGACCAACGTCGTGCCCGAGGAGGCATGGAAGGACAAGCTGGTCGACGTTACCGACGTGGTCATGACCCAGAAATCGCGCCTGTCGCAAACCGCGCTGCTCGGCGCCCAGGCCTATAACGCGGTCAAGAAGGAACGCAGCTATTACGGCGTGCCGTACAAGGCGGCGGCGACGCCGTTTCACGTCTGGGGCAGCCTGATCGAGAAGGCCGGCTACAAGCGCTCGGACATCCCGAAAACCTGGGATGCCCACATCGACTTCTTCACGCCGATGCAGAAGACCCTGCAAGACAAGGGCATGCGTCACACCTACGCCACCGGCTTCGTGGTCAGCACCAACGGCGTCGACCCGTGCAACACCTTCGATCACTTCCTGCTGGCCTATGGCGGCGAGGGCCTTGTCTCGCCGGACGGCCGGCTGCACGCCGACAATCCGAAAATCAAGGAGGCGGCAGTCAAGGCGCTGACCAAGCTGACCGGACTGTTCAAGCAGGGTTTCATCCCGCCAAGCTCGATCAACTGGAACGACGCCGACGACAACAACGCCTTTCACTCACAGCTTTGCGTGATGGATTTCGACGGCACGCTGTCGACCGAAGTTGCGATGCTGCGGACCAAGGAAGGCAAGGAGGCCTACTATCACGACGTCATCACGCAGGGGATGCCGCTCAGCAACGAGGGCAAACCGTTGCCGAGCTTTGTCAGCGCCAACCTGACGATGATCCCCAAGGGCGCCAAGAACATCGAGGTGGCCAAGGCGTTCATGAAATACCTGCTGCAGCCGGAAATCAGCAACGCCTTCCTCAAGGGCGGGCTCGGCCGCTGGCTGCCGGTGATGCCCGAACTCGCCAAAAACGACTCGTGGTGGACCGACCCGAAGCGGATCCGCACCGCCGCCTTATGTCCAGCAAGGTCTGTTCAGCCCCAGCCTGCCGTACTGTACAACTTCAACCCCGGCTATGCCGAGGTGTGGTCCCAGCATGTCTGGACATCGCCGTCCATGTCATCTCCGGCGGCATGACGCCGGAGAAGGCGGTGGACAAGGCGCTGCGGCGGATCGAGGGGATCTTCGCCAAGTATCCGATCGCGCAGGCCTGATCGCCCGCGCGTTGCGTGGAGGGGCGCCGTCGCAAAGCGGGCGGCGCCCCTCTCGGCTACTCCTGCGGGTAGCGCCAGACCGTGGCCGGCTGCGTCGCCGTCTCGTCGATCGTCCATTGCGGCAGGGCGAGGCCCTCGGCGACATCGGTAAACACCATGCGCACCCGGGTGCCGATGCCGACCCGCTTGACCATCTCGGGCGGCGCCAGCTTGCCGTCCGGGGTGCACAGATTGCCGATCACGCGCAACGCCTCGTCCGGCGTCGGCTCGCCCTTCTGCGTGTCGAGATCGACCAGCAGAACGAGATAGGGCGTGTGCTCGCGGAACGCCGGCTGGATCGCGTGATGCACTTCCGTGTAGGAGTGCACCGCGCCCTTGCCCTCAACCCGCCGCCATGTCGATTCGAGCGTCATGCACCACGGGCAGGCCGTGGTCGGCGGATAGCGCAGCCTTCCGCACCCGGCGCACGCCTGCAGGTGAAAGTCGTGCGCCGCGCAGTGCTTGAAATAGTCGAGGTTCTCGTGGTCGAGATCCGCCAATTGCAGCGGCATGCCGAGATATTGCGCCTGGATTCCTGGCATCGTCCTGTCTCCCTGTCTCTCAGCCGCGCCGCATGACCATCGCCGACCCGGTCGCCGGGTTGGCCCAGCCGAGATTGGCGCTGACCTCGACATCCTTGACCTGGCGGCAGCCGCCCTCGCGGTAGTCGTAGGTGTGCGTTCGCGTGCCGTCGGGGCCGATCGGGCAGGAATCGTCGACCTCGTGGCGCAATTGCCGCGTGTTCTCGATGACCATGTTCATGCCGTGCGTGTAGCCCTCGCACAGATGCCCGCCGCTGGTATTGTTGGGCCGCCTGCCGCCGAGCCCGATCGTGCCGTTCGACACGTAGTCGCCGCCTTCGCCCTTCTTGCAGAAGCCGTAATCCTCGAGCTGCAGCATCGCGGTAAAGGTGAAGGCGTCGTAGGCGCCGGTAATGTCGACATCCTCGGGCCCGACCCCGGCATTGGGCCACAGGATGTCCTTGGCGTAATGCCCGGCGACGGTCGAGATCGGCCCGTGCTGGTAGTGCATGTCGAGGCGCGGCTTGTTGCACCGCCCGACGACGCCGCGGATCAGCACCGGATGGTGCTTGCAGTCCTTCGCCCGGTCGGCGCTGGTGACGATGATGCAGGTCGCGTTGTCGGTCTCGACGCAGCAATCGAGCAGATGCAGCGGCTTGCAGATGAAGCGGCTGTTGATCACGTCCTCGACCGTAAAGCGCTTCTTGTAATATGCCTTGGGGTTGTTCGAGGCGTGGCGGCTGTGAAACATCTTCACGTGCGCGACCTGCTCGGGCGTCGTGCCGTAATCGTACATGTAGCGCATGAAGGTCGGCGCGAAGCTCTGCCCGGCGCTCTGCCAGCCATAGGCGCGGCTGTGTATCTGGTCGCCTGCCACCGGCGCCGCCGAGCGTGCCCCGGTGCCGCCGATCCGCACCTGGCGAGAAGCCGTTCATCGCGCGGAACAGCGCGACGGTCTTGCAGCAGCCCGGCCTCGATCAGGCCGATCGCGATGCCGATAAGGGCCTCGGTCGACGAGCCGCCGCCGACCACGTCCATGTAGAAATTGAGGCGGATGCCGAGATCGCCGGCGATGAACGTCGCGCTGGTCGAGTCGCCGCCCGAATAGTCGAGCATCCCGTCGATGTCGCTGGCCTTCAGCCCGGCATCGAGGATCGCGTTCCTGACCGCCCAGGTGCCGAGCGCCCGGGTCGTCTTGTTCGAGCCGCGGGTGTAGGTGGTCTCGCCGACCCCGACGATCGCGTATTTGTCGCGCAGATATTTCGGGGTCGTCGCATCGACCTCTTGTCTGGGTAATGGCATGCGTTTCTCTCCCTCTCGATCTCAGGCCGCGTCACCGGCGCCACCCCTCACCCGTCCGCTGGCGCGGGTCCCACCCTCTCCCCGCTCGCGCCGCGAGCGGGGAGAGGGTGGGGGTGAGGGGCTACCACAACCGATAGAATTTCAGCGCGGTGTTGTGAAACATCGCGTTCTTCTCGTCGGCCGAATAGGGCTCGGCGACGCGCTTGAACGCGTTCCACAGATTGGCGTAGCTGCACATCCCCTTGTCGACCGGGAAATTGCTCTCGAACATCGAGCGGTCCGGGCCGAACGCGGCGATGCAGGTCTCCAGTGTCGGGCGCCACGCCGTGGCGAGTTGCTCCGACGAGGGCGCCGAGTCCTGGCGCCCCATCTCGAAGCCGGAGAGCGACGGCATGCCGAGCCCGCCCAGCTTGATGTAGACGTTGGGAAACTGGCCGAGCTTGGCGATCTGGGTGCTCCACTCGGCGAACACCTCCTCGCGCTTGTCGGCATAGGGGCCGACGCCGAGCGCGCCGCCGATATGGTTCAGCACGATCTTCGTTTCCGGGAAGGCGCGCGCCAGATCGACCAGGTCGCCCAATTGCGTGTGGAACATCCACGCCTCGAACGTAAGGTTCAGGGGCGCCAGCGCGGCAAAGCCCTCGCGCCATTTGCGGTCGACGTAGAGCCCCTCGCCGGAGCCCGAGGTGAAGATCCGAAGGCTCGGGTCGGCATGCCACGTCGCGCCGTTGCGGATGCCGCGGAAGCGCCCGCCCGACAGGGTAATGTGCTGCTCCAGGATGCCCTTGGCGCGGCTGCCGACGCGGAAATCGACATTGCCGATAATGCCGTGGCAGGCATGCGCCGGCCCGTATTTGCCGCTTTCGCTCATCGCCGCCACGCCGGCGACAAACTGTGTCTCGCCGAGCGAGCGCAATTCCGGCGGCCCGTCGGCGCGGTACATCTCGCGGCATTCCATGAATACGGTGGCGCGGATGTTGTGGCCGCTGTTCAGATCCTCCATCAGGTCGTGGAACAGGTAGCGGTTGCCCGGCCGGTCCCACAGATGATGGTGCGGGTCGATGATCGGCCGCTCGGGTTCGAGCGCGGCTTCTTGCGTCGCGAGGAGCCAGTCCTTGCGGATCGGCAGGTGGCGCTGTGGGGCTGCGGACGACTGCATCTTCTGGGTTCCTCCCGGGTGGGGTCGCGGCTTTGCGCAAGTCTGCG
Organism: uncultured Alphaproteobacteria bacterium; assembly: GCA_963746885.1. Taxonomy (GTDB): domain Bacteria; phylum Pseudomonadota; class Alphaproteobacteria; order ATCC43930; family CGMCC-115725; genus DATARH01. The sequence goes on along the minus strand of CAVVDM010000006.1, from coordinate 194,825 downwards.
ACGCCTTGCCGCCGAACGCCACGGTTTTGATCGGCGGCAACAGGCGTATAGGAGTGGCCGGCGCGCGTACCGGCCATGCGTGCCGGCCCGCCGCCGCATCCTTCCTGCCCCAACTCGACCCATGGAGCGCACATGCCGTCTTTCTTTCGGGCAATTGTGGCGTCGATTGCCTGCCTGTCCCTGAATTCCTGTATCGCGGCGGCAACCTATGGCATCGGCACGGTAGAGCGCAGCCTCGCGGTCGGCGAGAATTTTGCCGCCTGGAAGACGCAGATGCCGGCCATACCGCCCGGGATGGGGCGCCTGATCGTCTATCCTGGCGGCGGTCGTTCCGTCGTGTTCGAGACGACGAGCATCGGCAAGGGCGGCGAGCAGGATTTCGTCGTCGACAGCGATGTGTGCACCGTGCTCGGCCATTCCTTCATCTACGTCGATCGCCCGGCCGGACCTCACGAAATCTCGGCAGACGACGTGTCCAAGGCCTTCGGATACCAGAAAGGCAGGCACAAACTCGAGGTCACCCTCGCCCCGTCAACCGTGATCTATATCAGCATCGACAAGGTGGACAACGGGGCTCTCTCCCGATCCCATTACTTTCCGCACCGCGTTCCGGCAGAAACGGCCGAGGCCAAGCTGAAAGCCTTCCCGATCGACACGGACGGCCTCAAGTGCCGCCTCAACAAGGCGGAACCGCGGAAGAAGAAATAGCGCGGCTGATCCGCCGGCCGGCTGCCGGCAGCCGCGCCTGTTTCGGCTCGTCGAATGCCGGGCGCGCTATACCTTCGCCAGAACGCGCTCGTGGAAGCCGCGCATCTCGGCGATCACGGCATCCCTGCCGTCGCGCTCGAAATCGAAATCGATCGCGGTCACACCGAGTTCGCCAAGGGCGTGGATGTCGCCGATGATGTCGGCGTCGCTGCCCGAGAACAGCCGGCGGTTGCCGTCGGACGCCAGCGCCGGCACTGCGTCGCCATAGCGCTTGACCCGGTAGGTCAGCGCCACCGCGTCGCGCTTGCGCCCGGCCGCCTCGGTCGCCCGCCGCAGCCGCTCGATCCCGGCCGTGTAGCGCGGCAGGGTGTCGAGCAGGTGCTGCTGGTTGCTGCCGATCGGATACCACGCATCGCCGACCCGCGCGGCGCGGCGCAGCGACGGGCCGCTCTCGCCGCCGACCCAGATCGGCGGGTGCGGCATCTGCGCCGGCTTCGGCTCCATCACCAGCCCGTTATAATGGACGTAACGTCCGGCGATCGTCGGCTTCTTCTCGGTCCACAGCGTCTTGAACGCGTCGATGTATTCGTCGGTGACCGCGCCGCGCTCGGCAAACGGTGTCGTCACCACCGCGTCGAACTCGGCCTTGAGCCAGCCGGCGCCGATGCCGACCGTCAGCCGTCCGCCCGACAGGACGTCGATCGAAGCGAGCTGTTTCGCGGCCAGCACCGCCGGTCGGTGCGGCACCACCAGCACCGCCAGCACGAGGCGCAGCCGCTTTGTGATGCCGGCCAGCCAGGCCACCGAAATCAGCATCTCGTGGCGATAGGCGCTGTCGGTCGAATAGAACGCGCCGCTCTCCGAGTAGGGATAGCCGGGCTCGGCCATGTCGGGCAATGCGATGTGGTCGGTCAGCGTCAGGTAATCGTAGCCCAGTGCCTCGCCCTCGCTGGCGATGCGCGCCATGATGTCGGGCGCCGCCAAAGCCCCGCTGTTCGGCAGGTTGAACCCGAATTGCATATCCCCTCCTTGTGTCGGCCGGCGGCGCGGCGCTCTACTCCAGCCGCAGTTTGCCCCGAGCCGACGCCCGGCGCGAGCCTCAATCGTCCCCCGCCGGACCGGCATGCCGCGGGCCTTCTCGCCCGGGCGGCGGGCTTTCCGGCGCATGGCGGCGGCGATCGCCGTCGGCCAGCAGCCAATAGAGGATGCCGAGCGCCAGCGACAGCCCTGCGAGCCCGAGCAGGGTGTCGAGGCTCACCGATTTGTAATCCAGCAGGATCAGCTTTCGCGCGATCACGAGAATGGCGATCAACACGACGACGCGCACCTGGATGGCGCCGGAGCGGGTCCGCATCGCCATTGCGATCGAATGGTTGAACTCGAGCAGGATCAGCACGGTCAACAGCGACCCGAACGCGTCCTGCAACACCTCGTGATCGAGAAACGCCTTGCCCAACTGCAGGTCAGCAAGCAGGTCGAGCCCCGACAAAATCAGCACATAAACAATAATGACCGAAATCATCGCCAATAAGATGGACGAGATTGTCTGCTCGAAGCGCTCATACCAGCCGAGATGCCGCCACGCGCGGCGCCAAATGTCGATTATCAGCATCCCGGTCCTCGCCTGGGTCACGGTGCCGCCAGCCCCTTCTCGGATACGCGGCCGGGGCCCGCCTCGCGCCGCAATAGCAGACGGGCGGGCGGCGCGTTGTGCGCCTTGTCCTCGCCGAAATAAACCGTCGTGTGCGGGAACGGGATCTCGATCCCGCGCGCGTCGAATTGGAGCTTGATGCGACGGTTGAACTCGCGGCCGACAACCCATTGCTTGAGCGGCTGTGTCTTGGTGCGGGCACGGACATAAACCGCCAAATCGGCAAACCGGTCGACCCCGAGGATATCGATCGGCTCGATGATCACGTCGGCAAAGGCTGGGTCGTCGCGCATCTCCTGATCGACCTCGCGCAGGATGGCGACGACCTCGTCGGTGTTTTCGCGGTAGGCGACGCCGATGTCGAGCATGTAGTACGAAAATTCCTTCGTCATGTTGGTGACCGAGGTTACCGCGCCGAACGGGATCGTGTGGACGCTGCCGGACAGGTCGCGCAGGCGCACCGTGCGCACGGTCAACCCCTCGATCCGCCCGCGCTGGCCGTTGAGCTCGACCACGTCGCCGATATTGATGGTGTCCTCGAACAGGATGAAGGCGCCGGTGATCACGTCCTTGACGAGCGACTGCGCGCCGATGCCGACGGCCAGCCCGACGACCCCGGCGCCCGCCAGCAGCGGCGCGATGTTGACGCCCAATTCCGACAGGATCGCCAGCGTCGCCAACACCGACAGCGTGATCAGCAGCACGTTGCGGATCAGCGGCAGGAGGGTCCGCACCCGCATCGAGCGGATGACCGCCTGACCCTCGGCATCGGTCCGCTGCAGATAGGCCGAGATGCTGCCGCTGGCGAATTCCCACAGCAGCAGCGCCAGCGCCAGAATGATGGCGATGCCGGCGGTGTGGCCGATCACCATCGCGCCGGCCGGGCTGACCAGTAGCGCCGCTACGTTGACCTGCCAGGCGGCCAGCACCACGATGATGGCCGCCACGCGCAGCGCGTAGATCAGGATCGCCCGCAGCATCGGCAGGTAGTGGCCGGCGCGCTGCGCGACCAGCGGGTAGCGGGCGAGCAGGCCGCTGTCCACCGCCAGGCCGCGCCCGAGAAGCCGGCGCAATTCCGCTTCGGCCAATGCCAGCACAACGGCGACGATGGCTGTCTCCGCCGTTGCCCACATCAGATAGGCCGGCCCGCCGGGCACGGCGAGCGCCCATACCAGATAAACCGCCGCAATGTACAGGATTGCCGCGATGTGCCAGACCCGCGCCAGCCGGGCGCGCATCGCGACCGGAACAAAATTCGTCGCGCTCGCCTCGCGGTCCTCGCCGTGGATCCAGGCCGCGACCGGCTCGCGGTTCTGCAGAATGAAAACCGTCAGAAGCCCGGCCATCACCAAGCCGAGCAACTCGGCTGCCGCCAGATAGGCCGACGGCCACATGTGCAGCAGGAGCGCGGTCTGCAGCAGGATATAGCTCGACACCGGCACGACGATCAGGCGCCGTGCCCAGATGTACAGATAGGCCGCGGTTGCATCCTCCAGCTTGACCAGCCGCAAGCTGGGGGCCATCGGGCTGAGCAGCACGCGCGCCAGCGCGGTCGCCAGCAGCGACAAGGAAGTGGCGTCGATGATCGCGAGCAGGATCAGTCGCAGCGCCGGCGGGGGCCGCACCCAGCCGACCAGCACCATCTCCACCGCGACGAAGGTGGCGATCGGCGCGGATTCCAGCACCAGCCGCCACGCAGTGAGACGCAGCCGGCCGCCCCATCGCGGCGCCTCCCGGCGCAGCATCCGTCGCCGCGGTGAGGTCAGCGCAAAACCGGCCAGCAGCCAGGCCGCGAATCCGCCTCCCAGAACGATCGCGATATACAGCGTTGTGTTTCGCCACAGCGCGCGCTGTCCCGGGTCGGTCGCTTGTTGCACTGCCCAGCGCCACAGCGGCGCGGGATCGGCGAGCCGCGCCGCCAGCACATCGATGCTGTCGCTCGCCCAGGCGAAGCCCGATGACAGCGCGTCGAGCACCCGCCCGCCGAGCCCTGGCGGGGGCGGCGCCGCGGCCCGGCTCTCGTCGAGTGCGATCAGCGTTGCGATCTGGCCGGTAAGCTGCTCGCGCTTTTGCGGATCGCGCAATGTGTCAAGCAGCTGCTTCAGCGCTGCCGCGCTCGACTGCGGCGCCGTCGCGCTGGTGGCGGTGATGGTGCTGCCCGCCGATTGCGGCCATGCTGGCGCTGGCATCAGGCCGATGCAGGCTAACAAAAGAGCATAGCGAGATAGGCGCATCGTATCGCAAGCCTATGAAATCAAACACCGAGCGCAGAAGGGAGCAGGCTCCCGCCGATCGCTGGATTATGGCATACCGATGCCGCTCTCGGCAGGACCGAATGGCGATGATAAAATTGCCGTAATCACATCGCATTCTTCGCGGGGGCGCCGGCCTGGGGATCGCTGCTGTTGTCGACCTGCAGAAAACAGGAGAAACAGGAAGGCGGTTCTTTCCCCGGACGCGTCTTGGAATAATCCCGTCGCCACCAAGCGGCGGCGGCTTACCGCCGGCGGCGCGCTCTGCCATGATGGCGGCGTCACAACGCTTGCACGGCCAAGGGAGGAACCCGATGAGTCTGACGCTCGACGAAGCCAACCGCATCCTGCGCGGCACCCTGGCCAAGGCGCAGCAGCTCAACATCAAGGTCAGCGCCGCGGTGGTCGATGCCGGCGGCCGGCTCGTCGCGTTCCAGCGCATGGACAACGCGATCTGGGCCGGCGTCTACGGCAGCCAGGGCAAGGCGGTCGCCTCGGCGGGGTTCGGCCGCGCCAGCGGCGAGATGCAGGCGCGCGCCGACCAGCCGACGCCGCGCGGCATCGCCGCCGCCGAGGGCCACATGATCATGGGGCAGGGCGCCGTGCCGATCATCCGCAATGGCGTCGTGATCGGCGCCTGCGGCGTCGGCGGCGGCACCTCGCAGGAAGACGAGGACTGCGCCGCCGCCGGTGTGGCGCTGCTGTAGCGGCAGCTAGGCCGCCAACGCGTCGAGACGCGCGGCAAGGCGGCCCAGATCCCAGTCGCGAGCAAGGGCGGCGGCTGTTGCCCAGTTCGGGGTCTGGTCCGGCAGGGCGGGGATCGGCGCCGTCGCGTCCATCGCCGCGATCCGCCGGTAGAGCCGCAATTGCTCGACTTGGCCGGCGAACTGACCGTCCGCAAAGGCGTCTTCCAAGGTCGCGTATTTGTGGAGCAATGCTGCCGCGCCCTTTGGTCCGACGCCGCGCGCGCCAGGCAGCCGGTCGGACGGGTCGCCGCGCAACGCGATGAAATCGGGCACCTGCTTGGGCTCGACCCCATAGCGTGCCCGCACCTCGGCGGGGCCGATGCGCGCCATCTCGCCGGCCTTGACCGGGTGCAGGATCGTCGTCCGCGCGGAGGCGAGCTGGAACGCGTCGCGATCGCCGCTCGCCACCAGCGCGCCGCCGGCGCGGCGCTCCTCGGCCGCCACCGCCGCCGCCAGGAAATCGTCGGCCTCGTAGCCGGCCCGCTTGGCGTTGGCAAAGCCGCAGGCGGCGACAAACTCGGGCAACACCTCGAGCTGCTCGACTAGCTCGGCATCGAACTGCCGGCCGCCCTGGTAGGGCGGGAACAGCTCCTGCCGGTAGGTCGGCATGCCGAGCGTGTCCCACCCGGCCAAGACGGCGCGCGGCTGCTCGTCCTCGTAGAGGCGCAGCAGGAAATTGGCGAAGCCGACGATCGCGCCGGCGCCGCCCCCGCCCGCGCGGCGCAGCGTTTTCGGCAGCGCATGGTAGGCGCGGTGGGCAAAACTGTCGCCGTCGACGATCAGGAGGGGGCGGGACATCGTGCTTGCGCTTCCTTGCGGTGGGCTGTCGGATAATATGGCGGCAATTGTCGGCAATGGGGGCAGGGAGCGAGAGATGAGCGACGCAGCGAGTGGGCCGGGTGCAGGGCCGGGCGGCATCGAGCGGCCGATCCTGCCCAACGAGCCGGGCGATTACTGGGGCAGCGACGCCGTCGCGCTGATGCTGCGCGAGGTGAAGCTGCCTTATGTCGCGCTCAACCCCGGCGCCTCCTATCGCGGCCTGCACGACAGCCTCGTCAACCTGCTCGGCAACCGCGAGCCGCAGATGCTGCTCTGTCTGCACGAGGAGCACGCGGTCGCGATCGCGCACGGCTACGCCAAGGTATCCGGCCGGCCGATGGGCGCGATCGTGCACAGCAATGTCGGGCTGATGCACGCGACGATGGCGATGTTCAACGCCTGGTGCGACCGCGTGCCGGTGTTCGTGCTCGGCGCCACCGGGCCCGTCGACGCGGCCAAGCGGCGGCCGTGGATCGACTGGATCCACACCGCGCAGGACCAGGGCGCCCTCATTCGCAACTTCACCAAATGGGATGACCAGCCGGCCTCGGTGCCGGCGGCGGCCGAATCGGTATTGCGCGCCTATCGCATGATGACGACGCCGCCCTGCGGCCCGGTCTATATCTGCCTCGACGCGGCATTGCAGGAGAGCCGCATCGGCGCGTTGCCGGCCCTGCCGAGCGCCGCGCGCTTTCGCCCTCCGCGCGCCGCCGCGCCCGACCCGGCGAGCGTCGGGGAGGCCGCAGCGCTGCTGCAGGGAGCGGAGCGGCCGTTGATCCTGGTCGGGCCGCACCTCGCGCGGCGAGGCGGAATGGGCGCGGCGCGTCCAGCTCGCCGAGGCGCTGGGCGCGATCGTGCTGACCGACGCCAAGACCGGCGCTGGCTTCCCGTCGCGCCACAAATTGCACGGGCCCCCCGCCGGCAACAACCCGAGCGAGGCGGCCTGCACCCTGATCCGCGAGGCCGACGTGATCCTCAGCCTCGACTGGGTCGATCTTGCCGGCGCACTGAAGGCCGGCTATGGCACCGAACCGGTCGGCGCCAAGGTCGTCCTCGCCTCGCTCGACCACCTCGTGCACAACGGCTGGAGCATGGATTACCAGGGCCTGCCGCCGACCGACCTGCACCTCGCGGTCGAGCCGGACATCGCCGTCGCGGCGCTGCTGCCGCTGTTGAAGCCGCGGCAGCCCGGCTGGGCCGGCTACTCGATTTCCTCGCCGCCGATGCCGGCTGGCCGCCGCCGACGCGATCTCTCCCTTGGCCTTGGCCGCGGCGCTGAAAGAGGCGGTCGGCAGCCGCTCGACCTGCCTCATTCGCAGCCCGCTCGCCTGGGCCAACAACACCTGGGACGTTGCCCACCCGCTCGACGCGCTCGGCGGCGATGGCGGCGGCGGCATCGGCGGCGGCCCGGGAATGGCGGTCGGCGCGGCGCTGGCCCTGCGGGAGCTGCCGGGCGGCAGCGGCCGGCTGCCGATCGCGGTGCTCGGCGACGGCGACTTCCTGATGGGCGCGACGGCGCTGTGGACGGCGGCGCATTACCGCATCCCGCTCCTGGTCGTCGTCTCCAACAACAATTCCTTCTTCAACGACGAGTTGCACCAGGACCGCATGGCCCGCCAACGCAACCGCCCCGTCGCCAACCGCTGGATCGGCCAGCGCATCGCCGACCCCGAGCCTGATCTCGGCATGCTGGCGCGCGCCCAGGGCGGCGAGGGGTTCGGCCCGATCCGCCGGCCGGACGAATTGCCGCGTGCGTTGCGCGCCGCGATTGACTGTGTCGAGGCCGGCGGCGTTGCGGTCGTCGATGTCCGGGTCGAGCCGGGCTACGCGCCGGTCGACAACGCCGCGATTGCCCGCGGGTAACCGAAAGGGCGGGGATCACAGACGCGATTATCGGCGTATAACCCGTAAGGTTGCTCATAGGAGGGGGTCATGCGCGCAGCAACATGGTTCTGGCGGCAGTATGCGGTCTGACGATGCTGTCTGCCTCGGTTCAGGCGAGCCCGCTCGCCGTACCTGGTTCGGCCGCCGAACCGGCGATCACGCTGATCGCGGGCGGCTGCGGGCCCGGCTTCCACCCCCGCACCTATCGCGACCGCTACGGCCGCCTGTTCACCGAATGCCGGCCTAATGCGCCTGTCTATCGTCCGCCGGTCTATCATCCGCCGGTTCGCGCCTGCCCCCGGGGCTCTACTGGCGTCGCTGGGTTGACCGGTACGGCCGCCGGCACGCCGCCTGCGTGCGCTAGGCACCGCGCACAGCGTGCCGGCCCAGGGCGTGCCTGACAGCGCTGACGCGAATGGGCTGCCGCCGATGCGGGTGCCGGCCGGCACCGATCTCGTCGAGTGGTATTACGCAGCAGGGCTGGACCGACGGGCTGCCGGTCGTGCCGCCCACTCCGGCCGCCGTCGCGGCTGCGGTCGCCGCGCTCGGCGGCGAGCCCGAGTTTCGTCGAGTGCCGCGTGCCGCCGCGTCACGGCAGCCTGACGCGCGAGGTGCTGGCGATCAATCTGGTGATGGCGGGCGGCAAGCCGGAATATGCGCCGGTGGTGCGCGCCGCCCTGCTGGCGCTGACGCAGCCCGCCTTCAACCTGAACGGAGTGCAGGCGACGACCCACATGGCGGCGCCGCTCCTCGTCGTGAACGGCCCGATCGCGCGCGCCCTGGGTATGAACGGCGGGGTCAACGCGTTCGGCTCGGGCAACCGCGCCAATGCCACGATCGGCCGCGCCATCCGCCTGATACTGCTCAATGTCGGCGGCGGCTGGCCCGGCGACCTCGACAAATCGACCCTCGGCCATCCCGGCAAGTACACCTATGCCGTCGCCGAGAACGAGGCCGACAGCCCGTTTGCGCCGTACCATGTCGAGAAGGGCTTTGCGCCCGACGATTCGACCGTCTTCGTGATCGCCGCCGAGCCGCCGCACAGCGTCACCAACCATGTCGCCGACGACCCCGAGGGCATCCTCGACAGCATCGTCTCGGCGATGAGCACGATCGCCAACAACAACGCGGTCTCCTCGGGCCATTGCGCCGTCGTGATCGGGCCGGAGCACGCTCGCACCATCGCCGCCAAGGGCTGGACCCGCCACGACATCCGCAGCTACCTGCACCTGAACGCCTAGAATCTGTTCCGGGAATTGGCGTTCGACCACCGCTACGGCCAGATCTACAACCGCAACCTGCCGCGCTGGTACAAGCGCGAGCCCGATTCGCGCATCCCGATCGTGCCGAGCCCCGACCACATCCACCTGTTCGTGATCGGCGGCGCCGCTGGCCGCTTCTCCGCCTTCATCCCGGGCTGGGGCCACATGTCGTCGCCGGTATTGCGCGGCATCGACGGCGGCGGCAACGCCGCGCCGATCTGCGTCGACGGCACGTGCTATCTATGGGACTCGAGCGAAATCGCGTAGGGAACACCCTCCTCGAACGAACCCTGAAGATTTAGTGGGAAGGAGGGCAGTATGCCTAATTCACGCGCCCCCCCTGGGAAAACCGCAGATCCTCGCTTTCTGAGGCGATCCCTGGGGCCAGTTTGCTGCAGATTTGCTGCTTAGCAGCGGTCAACGGGGGAACAGCCTGTGATGAAAAACCGTTTTGCCGTGTTCGATCCGCGCGGACGGGTCGACGCTGCGCGTCCGCCGGCGCCGCGCGGGGCGCTTGACGGCTTGCGGCTCGGCATCCTCGACAACACCAAGTGGAATGCCGGCCGGCTGCTGCGCAAGACCGCGGCGCTGCTCGGCGAGCGAGCACCGCTTCGCCGCGGTGAACTACTACACGAAGGAAAGCTTCTCGAAGATCTGCCGACCCGGCGCTCGTCGCGCAGATCGCCGCCGACAACGACATCGTCCTGACCGCGATCGGCGATTGAGGGTCGTGCACGTCGTGCTGTACGCATGACGGCATCGCCCTCGAAGCGCTGGGACGGCCCGTCGCGGTCGTCGTGACGGCGGAGTTCCTGCACGAATGCGAGGTGCAGCGCGACAGCGCTCGGGCATGCCCGACCTGGTGCCGGTCGTGATCGACCATCCGCTCAGCACGATTTCCGACGCCGAGATCGACGCCCGCGCCGCCCAGGCGGCGGCGCAGGCGGTGCGGGTTTGGCGGGGGGAGGGGACATGACCGAGGACTTCGACCGGCGTCAGCACCGCTTTCCCGAAAGCCGCTATTTCGAGGATCTCGCGGTCGGCGAGCGCTTCTACATTCCCGAGCCGCACCGTCACCGAGGCCAATTTCGCGGCGTTCCAGACCGTGTCTCGGCCGACAATCACCCGATCCATTACGATGTCGAATATTGCCGCGAGCGCGGTCATCCCGGCCCCTTGGCGCACGGCTTTCAGGTGCTGTGCTTCACCGCCGCCGGCGCCGGCACCTTCGCCCATGTCATCGGCGATTCGCTGATTGCCTTCATCGAGCAGTCGTCGAAGTTCCTCAAGCCGGTCTATCCCGGCGACACGCTCTATCCGAGCCTGTGCGTCGCCGCGCTGACCGCGCAGCGCACGACCGGGATCGTCACCGTCGCAGTCACCGTGCACAACCAGAACAACGATCTGGTGCTCGACCGGCGAGCAGAAATACCTGCTGAAGCAGCGCCGTCCGCCAGGGGCGGTCACGCTGCCGCGGTGACCGCGGCCAGCACCTCGGCGGCGCGCTCGCAATCGGCGCGCGAGACATCGCGATGGGTCACCGCCCGCACGGTGCGCGGACCGAGCGCCGAGACCAGCACCCCGGCCTCCTTGGCGCGCGCCACGACCGCGGCGGCGTCGGGCAGGCCCGGGCCGAGCCGGAACACGACGATGTTGGTCTGCACCGTCGCGAGATCGAGGCATGACGCCCGGACAGCCGGCGAGCCGCTCGGCGATCAGCCGCGCGTTGGCGTGGTCCTCCGCGAGGCCGGCGACATGATGGTCGAGCGCGTAGAGCCCGGCGGCGGCGAGAATGCCGGATTGCCGCATCGCGCCGCCGAACATGCGGCGCGCCCGCACGCGCGCGGGCGATGTCGGCCTTGGCCGCCGGCGAGCACGCTGCCGACCGGGCAGCCGAGCCCCTTCGACAGCGCCACCGAGACGAGGTCGAACGGTCTGTGCCAGTTCGGCGAGGCTCTGCCCGGACGGCGACCGAGGCGTTGAACAGCCGGGCGCCGTCGAGATAGGAGGCGATCCCAGCCGCGCGCGCCGCCGCGCAGATCGGCGGCTGCGTCGCGCCTGCGGGAACACGACGCCGCCGCCGAGATTGTGGGTGTTCTCGACCGCGACGAGCCCGGTCGACGGCAGCACGATGTGCCCCGGCGGCTTCACCGCAGCGGCGAAATCGGCGGCGGTGAATAGCCCGCCGCGGCCGATCGGGGTGAATTGCACCCCCGAATTGGCCGCGCCGGCGCCGGCCTCGTGCCACATCATGTGCGCATCCTCGCCGACCAGTACCTCGTCGCCCGGCCGGGTCAACAGCTTGAGCGCGATCTGGTTGGCCATCGTGCCGCTCGGCACGAACAGCGCCGCCTCTTTGCCGAGCAGCCCGGCGATGCGCTCCTGCAGCAGGTTGACCGACGGGTCCTCGCCATACTGGTCGTCGCCGACCGGCGCCTCGGCCATCGCCCGCCGCATCGCGGCGGAGGGCCGCGTCACGGTGTCCGAGCGCAGGTCGATCGTTTCGTTGGGTCCGGTCATCAACGCCTCCTGCTGTCAGCCAGCCGTGCCTAATCTACATCGAGCGAGTGTAACATCCGGGTTGCAAATGGCGGTGAAGCATGGTGTCATCGCCCATGGCTGTCTCACCGCGTGAGACGAGGAATGTGTGGCATGGCTGGCGCGGCCTCGTCTGCGCCAGTTTGCTTTTGGTGGCCCTGCTCGGCGCCGCGGCGCCGATGCCGGAGGCGCGGTTTTTCCGCATCGGCACGGCGGCGACCGGTGGCAGCTATTTCGAAGTCGGCGGCCTTGTCGCGAGCGCGATCTCGCGCCCGGCGGACGGGCCGCCCTGCGACCGCGGCGGCAGCTGCGGCGTGCCCGGGCTCGTTGCGGTCGCGCAGGCGACGCCCGGCTCGATCGAGAATCTCCGCCTGATCGAGAGCGGCCAGATCGAATCCGGCTTCGCCCAGGCCGATCTGGCCGGCTGGGCCTATCAGGGCGTCAACCTGTTCGCCAAATCGGGTCCGCTGCGCCATCTGCGGGCAATCGCCAGCCTGTTTCCCGAGGCCGCCCACCTCGTTGTCCGCGCCGACGGCCCGATCCACTCGCTGGCCGATCTCACCGGCAAGACCGTCTCGCTCGGCGAAGAGGGCTCGGGCACCGCCGCCGATGCGGAGGTTCTGCTCAGCGGCGGCGGGCTTCGGGGGCGCGGCTGTGACCCGCGTGTACCTGCGGCCGGGACCCGCCGCCGAGCGAGCTGCGGCTCGGTACGCTCGACGCGTTTTTTCTGGTCGGCCGCTACCCGATCCCGGCGATCCACGACCTCGCGACGGCCGTACCGATCCGCCTCGTCCCGATCGAGGGCAAGGTCATCGACGCGCTGCGGAAGGATTTCAGCTTCTACTACCTCACCGAGATCCCGGCGGGCAGCTACCCGGGCGTCGCGACCGCCACGCCCTCGCTGGGCTTTTCCGCGCTGTGGCTGGTCAACGCCGATGTCGACGCCGACTTGGTTTATGCGATAACCAAGTCGCTATGGGATGAGCGGACGGCGAAGCTGCTTGTCAAGCTCGACCCGATCGGCAAGGGCATCCAGCTCGGCCGGGCGCTCAACGGGCTCTCCGTCGCCGCTGCATCCCGGCGCGGCGCGCTACTATCGTGAGGTGGGCATGCCGGTCGGCGATACGCCGCAGGCGGTACCCGAACCGGTCGAAAAAAAGGGACCCTGAAGCGGATGAGTTTTCTCGAATCTTGGCGTGACTACTGGTCGCCGCGCGAGGCGATCGACACCTCGCCGCGCATCTCCGACGAGGTCAAATACACGACCTGCTACATGTGCGCCTGCCGCTGCGGCATCAAGGTGCACCTGAAGGACGGCGGCATCCGCTTCATCGAGGGCAACCCGAACCATCCGGTCAACCGCGGCGTGATCTGCGGCAAGGGCGCCTCGGGCATCATGCAGCAATATTCGCCGGCGAAGCTGTCGAAGCCGCTGATGCGGGTCGGCGAGCGCGGCTCCGGCGAATTCCGCGAGATCGAGTGGGACGAGGCGATCGCGACGGCACTCGGCTGGCTGTCGAAGATCCGCGCCGAGGACCCGAAAAAGCTCGCCTTCTTCACCGGGCGCGACCAGAGCCAGTCGATGACCGGGCTGTGGGCAGCCCAGTTCGGCACCCCGAATTTCGCGGCGCATGGCGGGTTCTGCTCGGTCAACATGGCGGCCGCCGGCATGTACACGATCGGCGGCAGCTTCTGGGAGTTCGGCGAGCCCGATTGGGAGCGCACCCGGCTATTCCTGATGTTCGGGCGTCGCCGAGGACCACGATTCGAACCCGATCAAGACCGCGCTCGCCGGCTTGCGGCGGCGCGGCGCCAAGTTCGTCTCGGTCAACCCGGTGCGCACCGGCTATTCGGCGATCGCCGACGAATGGCTCGGCATCCGGCCCGGCACCGACGGGCTGTTCGTGCTGTCGCTGGTGCACGAATTGCTGCGTGCCGACAAGGTCGATTTCGACTATCTCGGCCGCTACACCAACGCCGCCTGGCTGGTGATCCAGGCGCCGGGCATGGCGGATGACGGGCTGTTCGCGCGCAACGAGGCGGGCGAGCCGCTGGTCCTCGATGCCGCGCGGCGGGCTGGCGAGCGCGATGGCGCTGGAGGTCGAGGCGCGGGTCGTCGGCGAGGCGACGCTGGCGGACGGACGCCGCGCCGTGCCGGTGTTCCAGCTGCTCGCCGAGCGCTATCTCGACGCGCAATACGCGCCGGAAGCCGTGGCGGCGACCTGCGGCATCTCGGCCGAGCGCATCCGCAGCCTCGCCGCCGAGATTGGCCGAGGTCGCGTTTTCGACGAGGAGATCGAGGTCGCGGTGCCGTGGACCGACTGGGCCGGGCGCGCGCCACGAGACGATGCGCGGCCGCCCGGTGTCGATCCACGCGATGCGCGGCATCTCGGCCCATTCCAACGGGTTCCAGACCTGCCGGGCGTTGCATCTGCTGCAAATCCTGATCGGCACGATCGATGTCCCGGGCGGCTGGCGCTACAAGTCGCCCTATCCAAAGCCCGTCCCGCCGGGCCCGAAGCCGGCCGGCAAGCCGTCGCAGGTCGCGCCCGGCAAGCCGCTGGCCGGCGCCCCGCTCGGCTACCCGATGGCGCCCGAAGACCTGCTGCTCGACCCCGACGGAACGCCGTCGCGCATCGACAAGGCGTTCTCCTGGGAAGCGCCGATCGCCGCGCACGGGTTGATGCACATGCTGATCCGCAACGCCTGGAAGGGCGACCCCTACAAGATCGACACGCTGTTCATGTACATGGCCAACATGGCGTGGAACTCGGCGATGAACACCGCCGAAACCTTGCGCATGCTGACCGACAAGGACCCGGCGACTGGCGAATACAAGATCCCGCGGATCATCTACTCCGACGCGTTCTACTCCGAGACGGTGGCCTATGCCGATCTGATCTTGCCGGATACGACCTATCTTGAGCGCTGGGATTGCATCTCGCTGCTGGACCGGCCGATCGGCAGGGTTGACGGGCCGGCCGATTCGATCCGCCAGCCGGTCGTCGCCCCGGACCGCGACGTGCGGCCGTTCCAGGACGTGCTGATCGAACTGGGCGCGCGGCTCGGCCTGCCCGCCTTTGTCGACGCCGAGTGGCGCGCCGCGCTATCCCGGCGGCTACAAGGACTACATCGCGCTGCACGAGCGCACTCCCGGGGTCGGCCCGCTTGGCCGGCTGGCGCGGCGAGAGCGGCGACGCCAATGGCAAAGGCGCGCCCAACCCGCGCCAGCTCGAGCATTACGTCGCCAACGGGTGCTTCTGGAAATACCAGCTGCCGCCCGAGCAGCTCTATTACAAGCACGCCAACAAGGCCTATCTCGAAACTGCCGTCGCGATGGGGCTGATCGGCGCGGCCGAGCCGATCGTGCTGCAGCTCTACGTCGAGCCGTTGCAGCGCTTCCGGCTGGCGGCGCAGGGGCATGGCGCCGATGCGTGCCCCCCGAAAAGGACCGGGCGCGCATCGCGACGTATTTCGATCCGTTGCCGTTCTGGTATCCGCCCTTCGAGGGCACCCGGATCGACCCGCATTCCTTCCCGCTGCACGCGATCACCCAGCGGCCGATGCAGATGTACCATTCCTGGCACTCGCAGAACGCTTGGCTGCGCCAGATCCTCGGGCAGAACCGGCTGTTCATGAGCCGGGTGACGGCGCGCAGCCTGGGTCTCGCCGACGACGATTGGGTCTGGGTGTCGAGCCATGCCGGGCGGATCAAGGGGCAGATCAAGCTGATGGACGGGGTCAATCCGGATACGGTGTGGACCTGGAACGCGATCGGCAAGCGCAGCGGCGCCTGGAACCTGGCGCCCGATTCGCCCGAATTCACGCGAGGCTTCCTGTTGAACCACCTGATCACCGAAATGCTGCCGGAGGCGAACGGCGCTGGCGAGCCCGGCGCCAATGCCGACCCGGTCACCGGTCAGGCCGCCTGGTATGATCTGCGAGTGCGGGTCGAGAAGGCGACAGCGGCCGAGGCCGGCCACAGCGCGCCGAGCTTTGCGACCTTGCGGCATCCGCCGTCGATGGCGCGGGCCCCGGACACCCTGCGTTACGGCGCGCCCCCGGGAGATGGCGCGGCGCGGGAGCGCACGCCATGACCGATCTGCCGACCGCCTCTCCCGGCCAGAGAAAGCTCGGCCTCGTCATCGACCTCGATCTGTGTGTCGGCTGCCACGCCTGCGCCACGGCCTGCAAGGAGTGGAACACCGGCGGCCACATGGCGCCGCTGCCCGACTTCAACGCCTATGCCGACAATGCCTGGGGCGTGTGGTTCAACCGCATCCATTCCTTCGAGGAGGGCGAGGGCGACGGCGCGCGCACCGTGCATTTCCCGAAATCGTGCCTGCACTGCGACGAGCCCGCCTGCGTCACGGTGTGCCCGACCGGTGCCTCCTACAAGCGGGTCGAGGACGGCATCGTGCTGGTCAACGAGGATCTGTGCATCGGCTGCAAGCTGTGCTCGTGGGCGTGCCCCTATGGCGCCCGCGAATTCGATGCCGATGATGGTGTGATGAAGAAGTGCACGCTGTGCATCGACCGCATCTATAACGACCATCTGGTGCCGGAGGAGCGGCAGCCGGTGTGCGTCATGGTGTGCCCGACCAAGGCCCGCCTGTTCGGCGATCTCGGCGACCCCAACTCCGCGGCCTCGGATCTGGTGGCGGCGCGCGGCGGCGTCGATTTGATGCCCGAGCTAGGCTATCGGCCGGTCAATAAATACCTGCCGCCGAGCCGCGCCAGAATAACGCCGGCTCCCGCCAGCGGCCGCAGCGCCGAACCTGCCGGCGCAGAGGCGAGCGGCCTGCTGCGTTGGATCGACCGACTCTTGTCGCGGTGACAGTGACATGCATCCAGCATCCTCGATCGTCTTCTTCACCACTGCGTCGGGCGCGGGATTTGCGCTGTTGTTCCTGCTCGGCATCGGCGTGCCGCTCGGCCTCTTGCCGGACGCGACCTGGTTCGGCTTGGCCGGTCTCCTGACGGCCTTTGTGTTGTGCGCCGCCGGGCTCGTGTCGTCGGCCCTCCACCTTGGTCATCCGGAGCGAGCATGGCGCGCGTTTTCGCAGTGGCGCTCGTCCTGGCTGTCGCGCGAAGGCGTGATGGCAGTCAAGACGTTCTTCCCGTCGATGGTCTTCGGTGTCGGCTGGGTGTTTTTCGGCGCCACCTCGGGCTTTATCGGGCTGTGCGGCTTCCTCGCCGCGGCGTTTGCGGCCGGCACGATCTATTGCACCGGAATGATCTACGCGTCGCTAAAGCCGATCCACCAGTGGCACAATCGGTGGGTCGTGCCGAACTACCTAGTGCTCGGGCTGATGAGCGGGTTTTTGCTGCTCGACCTGATCCTCCGGTTCTGGGTGTCGCGGCCGGTCGGGACCCCGGTCCTGGCCCTCGTGGCGGTCATTGCCGCATGGGGGCTTAAGGAGGCCTATTGGCGGTCCGTCGCTGCGACCGCCGCGCCGAGCACC
>CAVVDM010000006.1:0-172500 GCA_963746885.1 uncultured Alphaproteobacteria bacterium | reverse complement strand
CGAAACCGACACTGGTGGACTGGTAGAGCATACCGAGGCGTTTGAGAGAACGGTGTTGAAGGAACTCGGCAAATTGCCCCCGTAACTTCGGGAGAAGGGGGCCCTGTCTCTGGGCAACCAGGGGCGGGGGGCACAAAAGAGGGGGTGGCGACTGTTTACTAAAAACACAGGGCTCTGCGAAGTCGCAAGACGACGTATAGGGTCTGACGCCTGCCCGGTGCCGGAAGGTTAAGAGGAGGGGTGCAAGCTCTGAATCGAAGCCCCGGTAAACGGCGGCCGTAACTATAACGGTCCTAAGGTAGCGAAATTCCTTGTCGGGTAAGTTCCGACCTGCACGAATGGCGTAACGACTTCCCCGCTGTCTCCAACACCGGCTCAGCGAAATTGAATTCTCCGTGAAGATGCGGAGTACCCGCGGTCAGACGGAAAGACCCCGTGCACCTTTACTACAGCTTTGCAGTGGTGTTAGGGATGGTATGTGTAGGATAGGTGGGAGCCGATGAAACCCTGGCGCCAGTTGGGGGGGAGGCAACCTTGAAATACCACCCTTATGGTTCCTGACATCTAACCGAGACCCGTGAACCCGGGCCCGGGACCCTGCATGGCGGGTAGTTTGACTGGGGCGGTCGCCTCCCAAAGAGTAACGGAGGCGCGCGATGGTGGGCTCAGGCTGGTCGGAAATCAG
The DNA here is from genome assembly GCA_963746885.1 of uncultured Alphaproteobacteria bacterium. Taxonomy (GTDB): domain Bacteria; phylum Pseudomonadota; class Alphaproteobacteria; order ATCC43930; family CGMCC-115725; genus DATARH01. The sequence continues at coordinate 171,815 of CAVVDM010000006.1, read as the reverse complement.
CTGATGAGTGCAATGGCATAAGCCCGCCTGACTGCGAGAGCGACAGCTCGAGCAGAGACGAAAGTCGGCCATAGTGATCCGGTGGTCCCGCGTGGAAGGGCCATCGCTCAACGGATAAAAGGTACGCCGGGGATAACAGGCTGATGACGCCCAAGAGTCCATATCGACGGCGTCGTTTGGCACCTCGATGTCGGCTCATCGCATCCTGGGGCTGGAGCAGGTCCCAAGGGTATGGCTGTTCGCCATTTAAAGCGGTACGTGAGCTGGGTTTAGAACGTCGTGAGACAGTTCGGTCCCTATCTGCCGTGGGTGTTCGAGACTTGCGAGGCGCTCTCCCCAGTACGAGAGGACCGGGAGGGACGCACCTCTGGTGTACCGGTTGTGGCGCCAGCCGCACCGCCGGGTAGCTAAGTGCGGACGGGATAACCGCTGAAGGCATCTAAGCGGGAAACCTTCCTCAAAACCAGGTCTCGTCGAGAGCCGTGGTAGACCACCACGTCGATAGGCCGCAGGTGGAAGCGGGGTAACCCGCGCAGCCGAGCGGTACTAATCGCTCAAACGCGCCTGAGCGCCCACATCCAGCGGCAAGCACCATCCGGCGACGCCTCGCGTCGCCAAATAACGACCGACCAAACATTCCCCCCGATGCACTCGGGGGGAGCGGCAAACAACCCTCTCGGAGACACACACACAACTCGCTTCGCCGGAGAAACCGCTAGCTCCCCGCATCCGCGATGCGGCGGCGCCGGCGGTGTCGGCCAGCCCAGATGCGCCGGCGCAGCCGTCCGCGGTCTTGGCCGGCCTGGTGGCCATAGCGAGGGGCAAAACACCCGATCCCATCCCGAACTCGGCCGTGAAAACCCTCAGCGCCGATGGTACTGCGTCTTAAGACGCGGAAGAGTAGGTCGCCGCCAGGCCCGCCAAGACCGCTCGACATCCCGACAAGCCAATCCCGTCCCGCACCAGCCGCGCCATCGCCGCGCCCCGAACTCCCCAAAAACCCTCTCACAGGCGCCGCCCGTCGGCCCCGGCAAACCAACCAACGCGGGGTGGAGCAGCCCGGTAGCTCGTCAGGCTCATAACCTGAAGGTCATAGGTTCAAATCCTATCCCCGCAACCAACATTATTTGGCGAAGCCCGTCCCGGTCATCCGGGGCGGGTTTTCTCTTGCCGGACGCGAGATTGAGAATGCCGGCGAGGTGGCCATAGAGGTCAATCGCAAGCGTTCCGTTCTCGGGCCGGAATTCGACCCGGTCGACCAGGCCACGGATCAGTTCGGAGGCTTCCGCCCGCCGCGAACCATCCGTCAGCGCCTCGCGCAGCGCGGCCACCTGGTCCCGGTAACGGCCGGCCATGTTCGGGTGAAGTAGGACCGGGTCATCGTCAGAAGCGGCGAGCTGCCTCTCGAGCTCGGCCTTGCGGTCTTCACGCTGCGCGGCTTTCCCGGCCAGACGCTTGCCGGGAACCCCGTCCATGATCGACTGCACGACCCGGTCCAGTTCGATGTCGATCTTTGACAGTTCGCCGCACTCCGCAGACCGCATGGCGGTGCGCTCGATCCGCAGGCGGTTCATGTGCCGCGTGTATTCTTCGGTGAATCCCGCATAAGGCGGGGTCCATCAGGTGCCGCTGCAGACCGTCAAGGATCGTCGCATCGAACGCGTCGCGCCGGATCGTCAGCATCCGGATCGTCAGCATATTGCCGCAGGTGCCTTTGTTCGCGCGGTCGCGCAGCCGAAGCGGTCCTGCGAGACTTTGACAAACCCGCCGCAGCAGCAGCTGCATTTGAGCAGACCCGAGAACAATGTCCTGGGCCGCCGCCGGTCCCAGAACCCGTCAGGCCTGTCCGATTTTCTATGCGAAACCAGACGGGCCTGCCGGTCGCGGTCAGCATCCCAGAGCGTGTCGTCTATGATCCGCAGATCCGGGACGGGCCTGTTGATCCGTAATCCCCCGAGGGGGACCGTCTTGATGTTGAGCTCGTCACCCGATCATTTTTTCGATCTGTGACGTCACTCTTACGAGCGCTCTTATGACGGGCTCTGGGCCACGGGCGGAGATTTTAACGGGACCGGAGCGGCGCCGACGGTGGAGCGTCGATCAGAAGCTGGCGATTGTCGCGGAATTCGACCGTCCGGGGTCCTCTGGGGCTGTAGTTGCGCAGCGGTACGGGATTTCGACGGGTCTGCTCTACACATGGCGGCGCCAGGCTCATGGGTTGCGGGCGCGTTCCCGGTCATTGGTGCCTGGCTTCATGCCGGTGATGGTCGCACCGGAGGTTGACGCGGTCGCAGCGCCCGACGAGGTATTCGCGCCGGTCGTCGTTCCTGCCCGCAGCGAAGGCACCGATATGTCGGCTGGCGGCGTGATGGAGATCGAGTTGTCGGGCGGCCGGCGTCTGCGTGTTGACCGTCATGTCGATGCCGAGGCCTTGCGGCGGGTTCTGGCGGTGCTGGGCCAGTGATCGCGCCCCTAGCGCCGGGGACACGAGTATGGTTGGCGGCGGGCCATTCGGATATGCGCAAGGGCTGGGCCAGCCTGGCACTTCAGGTCCAGGAAGTTTTGGGGCACGACCCGCACAGCGGCAATCTCTTCATTTTTCGGGGCCGCCGAAGTGACCTGATCAAGGTGATCTGGCACGACGGTCAGGGCATGTGCCTATTCGCCAAGCGGCTTGAACGGGGCCGCTTCATCTGGCCGTCGCCGGCGGACGGCGTGGTCGCGATCAGCGCCGGGCAGATGGGATATTTGCTCGAAGGCATCGACTGGAGAATGCCGCAGAAAACCTGGCGGCCGGAAGCGGCTGGGTGACTGCGACATGATGAATCAGGGGCGGTTTTTGCGCCAGGAAAGCCGCGGGTTTCCTGCGTTTTTGGGGCAAAATAATCGCCATGGATGCCGCCCATGACGACATCGCCGCGCTGCGCTCCGCCCTGGAACAGGCGCAGGCTCGTGCCGCTGCCGCGGAGGCCGAAGCGGCACGAGCCGTGGCACAAATCTCCAGCACCGAAGCCCTGATCGCCTCACTGCGGCTGGAGATCGCGAAGCTGCGTCGGGAGATCTACGGCCAGCGCTCCGAACGCAAGGCCCGGCTGCTGGAGCAGATGGAATTCCAGCTCGAGGAACTTGAGGCCACCGCCAGCCAGGACGAACTGGCGGCCGAACAGGCGGCGGCGAAGACCACGGCGGTCAAGGCGTTCACCCGGCAGAGATCGTCGCGCAAGCCGTTCCCGGGTCATCTGCCGCGTGAGCGCGTCGTCGTTCCCGCTCCGAGCGCGTGCGCCTGCTGCGGATCGACCAAACTCGCCAAGCTGGGCGAGACCATCACCGAGACCCTCGAAAGCATTCCGCGCCGGTGGAAGGTAATCCAGACGGTGCGGGAGAAATTCACCTGCCGGGACTGCGAGAAGATCACCCAGCCACCGGCGCCGTTCCATACGATCCCGCGGGGCTGGGCCGGACCGAGCCTCTTGGCCATGATCCTGTTCGAGAAGTTCGGCCAGCACCAACCGCTCAACCGGCAGTGCGAACGCTTCGCCCGTGAGGGTGTCGAGGTGAGCCTGTCGACCCTGGCCGATCAGGTCGGGACCTGCGCCGGCGTGTTGAAGCCGCTCTACAGCCTGATCGAAGCCCATGTGCTGGCGGCCGAGCGCCTGCATGGCGATGACACCACGGTGCCGGTCCTGGCCAAGGGCAAGACAATCACCGGCCGATTATGGACCTATGTGCGCGACGATCGCCCGTTTGGCGGCCCGGCACCGCCGGCGGCGGTGTTCTATTACTCCCGCGACCGCACCGGCGAGCACCCCCAGCGCCATCTGCAAACGTATGCCGGTATCTTCCAGGCCGATGCATATGGCGGATACAACAAGCTTTACCAGGCGGGACGCCGGCCTGGCCTCATTCTGGAAGCGGCGTGTTGGGTGCATGCCCGCCGCAGTTTCTTCGTCCTGGCCGATCTGGCCGCCAGCGCCCGGCGCAAAGCGCAAGGCAAGACACCGGTCGCCATCTCGCCGATCGCTTTGGAGGCGGTCCGTCGGATCGACGCCCTGTTCGACATCGAACGCGAGATCAACGGCCACAGCGCCGATCAGCGCAGAGCCGTGCGCCAGGAATTGAGCGCGCCGCTGGTTGCTGAGCTGGAAGCCTGGATGCGCCAGGAACGCGCCAGGCTATCGCGCCACAACGACGTCGCCCAGGCGATGGACTACATGCTCAAGCGCTGGACCGCGTTTACGCGCTTCCTTGACGATGGTCGGATCTGCCTCTCGAACAACGCTGCCGAACGGTCGGTGCGCGGCATTGCTCTCGGAAGACGGGCATGGTTATTCGCCGGCTCCGATCGCGGCGGCGAGCGGGCGGCGTTCATGTACAGCCTGATCGTCAGCGCCAAGATGAACGACATCGATCCGCAGGCTTGGCTGGCTGACGTGCTCCGCCGGATCGCCGATCATCCGGCCTCTCGCCTCCACGAACTCCTGCCCTGGCATTGGAAAAAGCCCCTCGATCAAGCCGCTGCCGCCTGACGCTCAAGCCGCCGCGGCGCTCGTCGGATGCTTACGTTGATCCATTCGGAGACGAGGTTGATGCGCGATACGCTCTTGCCGGTCGACGGGTCCTTGATATAGCGCAGGCGGTTCCAGACGATCCGGCCGGCATAGAGCTCGTTATTCAGGATGCCTGTGCCGCGCTCGCGGTGTCCGTGAATGTGCTGGCGCCCCAGCCGCGGCCAGATGGACCGGGCACCCTTTCGCGATTGAGCCGGGCGGCAATCGTGCGGGGGGAGTCGCCGCTTGCATAGTCCTCAAAGATACGATGGACGATCCGGGCCTCGTTCTCATTGATGGTGCGGTCGCCACGGATCGGCGTTCCATCGGCGTTGAACTGCTTCACGACATCGTAGCCGTAGCTGGTCCCACCTCCCGATTTTCCGGCTTCCACCCGGCCGCGAAGGCCACGGCGGGTCTTGTCGGCGAGGTCGCGCAGATAAAGCGCGGCCATCGTGCCTTTCAGGCCGACATGAAGCTCGCTGACATCGCCCTCTGAAAGCGTGACGAGCCGCACATCGGCAAAGCGCAGCCGTTTGTAGATGCCTGCAATGTCCTCCTGATCGCGGGACAGCCGGTCGATGGACCCTCCGCGAGAATGATCTCGAATTGCCCCGCATAGGCGTCCTGAAGCAGCGCCTGAACGCCGGGGCGGATCAGGCTCGCGCCGGATATCGCATGGTCCGTGTAGCATTGCCGCACGCGCCAGCCCTCGCGGGCGGCGCGTTCCTGGCATAGCCGGATCTGGTCCTCGATCGAGGCGTCGCGTTGCTGGTCCGACGAATACCGGGCGTAAATGGCGACAGCTTTCATGGGGAATCCCGAGTGGTCCCGGAAACGGGATCGGCCGGTTGGCGGGGCTTGCGGCGTTCCGCATAGTCCCGCTCGGCCGCGCCGCGCGCAAGATATTTGACGAGCGCCACAAGATGCGGGTCCGGCCCCGCCGCGCTCTCGCCCAGGCCCCGATCCGGAGCAATCTCCGGATTGCCCGGATCGATGCCCCCGCCCCTCAAATGGCGACGCCGCGTCATGTGCAAAGGAACCGGATTGCCAGGTCCCCGACATGGGCTCGTCATCGCGGACGCCCATGAGGGGCTGAAGGCCGCCATCGCCAAGGTCCTGAACACCACAGGGCAGCGCTGCCTCCCGCCGCTTCATGCGCAACGTGCTGGCGCATGCCGGCAAGCAGGGCCGCCGCGTCGTCGCCGCCTTCATCGGCACCGCCTTCGCCCAGGACGACGCCGAGGCCGCCGGGAGCCGGCGGCGACAGGTCGCCGACCAGCTGCGCCCCGGGGTCAAGAAGCTCGCCGAGCTGATGGACGAAGCCGAGAGCGATGTGCTCGCCTATATGAGCTTCCCGCCGGCGCACCGCCCGAAGTTGCACTCGACGAATCCCATCGAGCGCCTGAACGGCGAGATCAAGCGCCGCACCGAGGTCGTCGGCACGCGGCTACGACACAGTTTGGCGGAATTCCTGGGATTCGGGGCGGCTCCGTCTGGCTTTCCGAGCCGGCGGAAGAAGTCAGCCTCCCGCGTCCCGCCGGGTACCCGGACATCGCTAGTCGTGTGGCGTTATCGGCAACGGTCCAAACGCGGGGGGCGGGATGCGGCGCTTTGAGGCGGCTTCGTAGGCGGAGGCGATCCTCAGCACCACATCCTCGCGGCCGGGCTCGGCACGGAAGACGAGCGAGAAGGGGAGGCCCGGCGGCGGTAGAGCCGTCGGTGCAGCGGCAGGCGCCGGCATATAGCGGGTGGCGTCGGGGCTGAGCGCGAACACCGGGTCCCACGCCTCGGTGACGTAGCCAGCCGGGATCAACACCTCGGTCAGCCCGGCATTCGGGCCGTAGAACGATTCCATGCGCAGGTTGTTCTGGCCGCCGGGCGGGTCCCAGGCGCCGCCGATCCTGGCGGGCGGCAATGGCGTGTGCAGGCGGACGAACGCGTCGAGCCGGTTTTCCAACAGCACCAGCATGTCGAGCCGGCGCAACAGCTCGCGCAGCATGATGCGCTCGTCGACTCCCTGGCGCCCGCCCAGCGGATTGCGCGGGTCGGCGACCTCCTCCCAGTTGCGGAAGGCGGCGCGCCCGTCGTCGCCCCAGAATTTCGAGCGCGCGTTGAGCGCCGCGAAATCGGCGAGGGTCTCGGCGTAGCCGCGCGCCGCCCAGTCCGCCGCCCGCCGCGACAGGTATTGCGGAATGTGGAAGCGGAAGCTCATCGCCAGCTCCTGGCCTTGGATCGTGGCGATGTCGAAATTGGCGGGCGGCGCGATGCGGCCTTCGGCCAGCTCCACCAGGTAGTCGATCGGCGCCAGCGTGCCGCTGCCGAACACCTTGCCGGGGAGAAACTCGGTCGGCCGGATCGCCGCCGCGAACTCCTTGAACAGCGGAGTGCCGTCAGGCCCGAGGCGGAACAGCAGGTCGGGCATGAAGACCGGCACCAGCTTGGCCAGGGCCGCGCGGAAATCCGGGTGCATCTGTTCGAGGTCGGGGTCGCGCGGCCATAGCGGATCGGCGGACTCGACCAGCGTCGCGCCGAGCCGGTCGCCCAGCACCGCCTTGATCTCGGCCGCGGCCGCGGTGCAGATCGGCACGGTGGCGCGCTCGCCGGGCCGCACCAGCATCGATTCGCGCACGATGCCGATACGCACGCCGCGCAGCGCGCCTTGCGTGCCCGCTTCCTGCGCATGGCTCGCATAGGGCGTACTCAGCACCGAGGAGCGCGGCACGGTCGTGTAGGGGTCGCGCGGGTCGTAATAGCCGTGCTCGGGGTCCTTCAGCGCGTCGAGCACCTTGGCGCAGTCGGCGAGTGTGCGGCAGATGATGCCGGCGCGGTCGCAATAGATGTCGGCGCCGATCGCGCCGCCGTCGAAGCCGAGCATCGCCTTGTGCGGCAGAATGAGAGCGCAGGCATTGTGGTTGGCCGGGCCGCGCGTCGAGGCGCGGGTTTCCTCGCCGAGCGACGCCATGACGAGGTTGGCGCTGACCGACACGGCCGAGCCCGAGCTCGACCCCAACGAGGCGGCGCGGGTGGTGTCGTAGACATTGGCCGGGTTGCCGCCCCATGTGCTGCGCTGATAGCCGAGCACCGACGGCAATACCTTGTCCGGCTTGTGGCGGCCGCCGGGGTTGCCGGCGCGGCCGTTATATTCGGTGCACACCGCCTTGGCGAAGATGATCGCGCCCTTCTCGCGCAACTGCTCGACGAGGATGTGGTCGCGCGCCGGAAAGTCGATGTCATAGGCGGCGTCGCCGCCGCCGGTCGTGCGCATGTCCTTGGTGTCGAACGGGTCCTTGAACGAAAACACGACGCCGTACATCGGCATGTCGTCGAGCGGCGGGTTGCTGCCATAGAGGGCGTCGAGTTCGGCGGCATGTTCGAGCGCGTCGGGCTGATGGCGGAACTCGTCGCACACCGGCGGCGCGCCCGGCGCCAGCGCCCCGAGCGACGGGTGACGGTCGAATTCCCCCTCGCAGGTCACCGAGCGCTCGCCGCGGATGTTGAGCGTCGCCAGCGCGTTGAGCTGCCCCGCCTGCGGCTTGCCGACGATCATGCCGTATTGCTGTTGCACTGCGGGATCCGAGGCGGTCGCCTCCATGCGGCCGAATTCGAGCGGCGGCCCGCGGTATTTGTCGAGATCGGGAAACAGCGTCGCGGCCCTGACCGTCTCGGTCGGGAAGGCGAGCGGCGCGCCGGCGCGCATCGTACCTTCTGCCTTGGGGATCGCGGCGCCGTCGTCCGTGACCAGGAGGCTCGCGACCCCGTTATAGGCTCGCACCCGCGCCAGGTACTGCTGCACGACCGCGACGCAATTCGTCCGGCCGGCCCGGATCGCCGCGTGCAGCTCCGCGATCGTCATCTCTTCGACGCGGAACGATGTTGCGCCGGCGTGTTTGCTCATCCGCTATCCCCTACAGTTCCGACGCCACGATATGCTGTGCGGCTTCCAGGATCTCGCGCCAAGTCTGCGCCATCAGGTAGTGGCCGCTCGCCGCGGCGATCTCGGCGCGCTCCGCCAGCACCGCGAGGGCGCTCGACCCGAACCGCCCAATGAAGTCGCGCGCGGTGTCGGCGATGAAGTCGTCATCGACGAAGCCTTCGTCTTCCATTGGCGGGGGCCTTCAGATGCGCTCGCGGGGCGCGATCAGGCCCTCGGCTTCGAGCAGCGGATAGATGCCGCCCGAAATCATCAGCGACAGCAGCCGCTCCGGCACCGGCTTCACCGGCAATACCGCGCCGGTGTCGCGGTTGCGCACGGTCCAGTCCGCGATCGAGATTTCGGCGGTCTGGCCCTCGTCGAAGGCGGCGTGGACGCCCGGGCATTCGAGCGCGAGAAAGCCGAAACTGACCGCGTTGCGAAAGAACAGGCCGTTGATCGATTCGGCAACGAGAGCGCCGAGCCCGATATTGCGCAACGAGCGCGCCGCCGGCCGGCTCGACCCAGTGCCGAAATTGCGCCCGCCGACGATGATGTCCCCGGCGGCAATCTGGTCGATCCAGCCCGGGCGGTTGGCGGCAAATACCGCGCGCGCCTGCTCCTGTTCGCTCGCCGTCAACAGCGGTCCGGGCAGCATCAGATCGGTGTTGATGTCGTCGCCGAATTTCCATACCTGGCCGGTCGGCATAGCTCGGTTCTCCTTACAGGCTGCCGGCATCGGCGATATGGCCCTTGACCGCCGAGGCGGCTACCGTCGCCGGCGAGGCCATGTAGATGCGCGCCGACTCGTGGCCCATGCGGCCGGGGAAGTTGCGCGTGCTGGCGGTGATGCAGGTTTCGCCCGGGCCAACGACGCCCATATGCCCGCCATAGCAGGCGCCGCAGGTCGCCGGCGTCACCACCGCGCCGGCGTCGAGCAGGATCTGGGTATAGCCGGCCCTGGTCGCGGCGGCGGCGATGCGCTGCGAGCCCGGCGTCACCAGCAGCCGCACCCCCGGCGCTACCCGCCGCCCCGCAAGCACGCGGGCCGCCTCGGCGAGGTCGTCGAGCGTACCGTTGGCGCACGAGCCGATAAACGCCTGCTGGATCGGCTCGCCCGCAGCCTGCTCCACCGGGACGGTGTTGCGGATGACGCTGTCGGGCAATGCCACCATCGGGCGCAATGTGCCGAGGTCGATCGGCCGCCGCGCCGCGTAGGAAGCGTCGCGGTCGGGGTATTGCGGCTCGAACGGCGCCGGGTTGCGCGCCTTGACGTAGTCGATCAGCACCTGGTCCGGCTCGAAGGTGGCGAATTCGGCGGACAGTTCGGCGCCCATCGTCGTCAAGGTGCGGCGCGCGTCGATCGAGAGAGCGGCCAGCGCCGAGCCGCCGAACTCGACATTCTGGTTGGCATGGTCGCCATAGGCGCCGGCGATGTGCAGGAACAGATCCTTGGTCGACACCCCGGGAGCCAGCCGGCCGTCGAGGTCGTAGCGCACGGTCTCGCCGACCCGGAACCAGGTCTTCCCGGTGGTCAGCGCATAGGTCAGGTCGGGTGCGCCGAGGCCGCGGGCGGCGCAGTTGAGCGCGCCGGCGCTGCAGGTATGCGAATCGGAGCAGGCCATGACGCTGCCCGGCAGCGCGTAGGCGTTTTCCGCCACGACGACGTGGCTGATGCCCTGGTCCGGCCCGACATCGTGCACCCGGGCGATGCCGAAACGCCGCGCAAACTCGCGGCCGCGCACATGCATTGCCGCGCTGTCGCGGTTCGAGGCCGGCACGTCGTGGTCGAACACGACGACAACCTTGGCAGGGTCGTGCACCTGCAACACCTCGCGCCACGAGCCGCGCGAAAAGGAGAGGTCGATCATCACGACGAGATCGACGTCGACGACCGCGAGGTCGCCCGGCGCGATCCTGGCCGCACCGCTTGCCCGCGCCAGGATCTTCTCGATGATCGTCATGCCCATTGGCGGTGCCTCCCCGGTGCGCCCACGCACATCTTACATGAGCGGCTTGCCGCGCACAGCGTTCGGCGGCAGGCTGGTGCGATGAGCGAGCCGTCGCAACCCGCCCGTCAGCCGACCTTGGCCGAGCAGCAACAGCGCGTCGCGGCATCGCGCGACAGCCTCGGCGACGAGCACCCGGATACGCTGGCCGAGATGCTCGACCTCGCCGAGATGCTGTGGGCACGCGGACGGCTGGCCGAAGGGCGCGAGGTGGAGGAGCATGTCGTCGCGGCGCGGCGGCGGGCCTTGGGCGAGGTGCACGGCGACACGCTGAAGGCGCTCGGCAAGCTGGCGACGACGATCGGCGCGCTGGGCGATCTCGCCGAGGCGCGCCGCCTGCAGGAGCATATCGTCGCATTGGCGCCGGCGGCATGGGGCGATAGCGGGCGCGACACATTGCGGGCGCGCAACAATCTGGGCGGCACCGTCGCGGCGCAGGGCGATCTCGCCGGCGCCCGCGCCCTGCTCGAAGACGTCATCGCGACATCCCACCAGGCTCTCGGCGAGGCCGACAGCGACACGCTGACCGCGGTCGGCAACCTTGCCGCGATCCTGTGGCAATTCGGCGAGCGCGGCGAGGCCTACTGGCTGCAATGCCAGCTGGTCGAGACGCAGAAGCGGGCGCGCGGCGCCGACGACCCGGCGACCCGCGCCGCCGTCGCGATCCTCGAGGCGATGCACTGGGACGGCATGCCCTAGCGACGCGATTTTAGAGGTCATCGATGCGATGGCGATCGATCCACTGCCGACCCCGCGCCGATCGTTTCCGATCGAGACGATCGTGCTGCTCGCGCTCGCGGGGGTTTTCTATGTTGGCATGCTGCTGGCCATCAAGCCGTCCGGGGCAGGTGGCGAGGCGGCGATCAGCGCAGCGTTCGCCTGGCTGGGGTTGACCGCCGGCCTGTGGATCGCGCTGAGCGTGATGCTGATCGTTTGCAGCGTGATGGGACAAGCGCCGCGTCGTGCCTGGATTTTCCTGCTTGTCCTGCAGCCGTTGGCCGGCGCCGCATTACTGGTCAGCGGCGATTTCTATTCGCGGCATCGCAACCTGCCGATCGTTGAGCCGGCCCTGTTGCCGCTGTTGATCGCGTTTTATGCGGTTTGGGCGCGGCTTCCGGCGCTGCACGGCAGGCTTGCGCCGATTCCCACCACCATCGCGGTCTGGGGTGCAGTCTTCGTCTTGTCCGTCGTGTCGCTGGTGGTGGCGTCAATTTATTGAATTGGTGCGGCAACCGCGTGACTTCCCGTAAGGTCGATGCCGTTCGGCAAGTGGAGGGACCGGTGATGCGCAATGGCCTGGCGGGGATCGACCATGTCATCGTCGGGGTGCGCGATCTCGAACATGCCCGCATGGGCTGGACCCGTCTCGGCTTCACGCTGACGCCGCGCGGGCGTCATCTTGGCCAGCCCACCGCCAATTACTGCATCATGTTTGCCCGCGACTATCTGGAGCTGCTGGGCGTCGCCGAGCCGGACGGCGACGCGCGCCCGCTCGAAACGTTTCTCGCGCGCCGCGAGGGCGCGATGGCGCTCGCCTTCGCCCCGGCGAAAACCGCCGAGGACGCCGCCGCCGCGCTCGCGGCGCTCGGCCTCCACCCGTCCGAGCCGCGCGCGCTCGGCCGCCAGCTCGAACTGCCCGAGGGCACGGTGGTGCCGCGCTTCGCGCTGATCGCCCTGCCGGCGGAGGAGAGTCCGGCGCTCGACTGCTTTGTGTGCGGCCACCTGACGCCGGAGCTGGTGCGCCGCCCGGAATGGCTGGTCCACCCGAACGGCGCCGTGGGGCTGCGCGGCATCACCGTCATCGTCGCCGAGACGGCGCCGCTGCTGCCGGCCTATGACCGCCTGTTCGGGCTGCACGAGGTCACCACCACCGATGCGCTCGCCGCGGTGCGGTGCGGGCCGCATCGCCTGCTGTTCGCGACCCCCGACGATTTCGAGACGATGCACCCGGGCGTCGATCTCGACCCGGATTTCCCGGTGCCTGGCATCGCCGCGCTCGAACTCGCCGTCAGCAAGCGCGACCAGACCGCGGACTACCTGACGCAATGGCAGATCGCCTTCGACGAGCTGCCCGACGGCCGTCTCGCGGTCCCGGCCGAGGCAGCCAACGGCACGATCCTGCTGTTCAGCGAGGGGTGATCGATAGGAGGTCGGTCAATAGACGGCACCGCGCGCGGTGATCGGCCACACGGCTTCGACCCGCTCGCCGCGCACCGCGACGTACCAGTCGTAGAGGTTGACCGTCGGGTCGCAATGGCCGGGGACGAGGCGCACCTTGTCGCCGAGCTTGAGACGGTTTGTCGCCGCCGTGATGGCGAGGCGGCCGTGCTCGTCGGAGGCGCGCTCGTAGGTCGCGGCGGGCTCATCCCACACGCTCGGCGGGCCGGAATCGAAGGCCAGCGCCTTCAATCCGGCGTCGACGATGGCGCGCTCCTCGGTCGGCCGGCTCATCACCGTCGCCCACACAAAGAGGCTCGGCTCGAAGGCGCGGGTCGGCGCCCCGTCGGGGTCGAGATTGCGGCCGTAATCGGCGTCCATGAAAATATACGAGCCGCATTGCAGCTCGGTGTAGACGCCGCTCCCGGCCTCGAACTCGAAGGTGCCGGTGCCGGCGCCGGTGATGTTGGGGCAGGCGATCCCGTGGGCAAGCAGCAGGTCGCGGGTCATCGCCGCCTTGTCGACCGCGCCGGCGATCGCCTGCTGCCGCTCGCTCCAGCCGCGCAGATGCTGTGCCGAGCCGTGATAGGCCTGCAATCCGGCGAAGCTGAGATGCCGCGTCTCGCCGATGCGGCGAGCCAGATCGAGCGCCGGCCGGCCCGGCTCGACGCCGCAGCGGTTGCCGCCCATGTTGATTTCGACATGCACCGGCAGGCTGGCCAGTCCGGCTTCGCTCGCCGCCGCCTCCAGGTCGGCGATCTGCAAGGGATCGTCGACGCACACCCCGACCCGCGCGGTGTGCGCCAGTGCCATCAGATGCCGCAGCTTCTGGCGGCCGACCACCTCGTTGGTGACGAGCACGTCGCGCACCCCGCCATAGACCATCGCCTCGGCCTCGCTGACCTTCTGGACGCACACGCCGACCGCGCCCAACTCGATCTGTTTCAGCGCGATAACCGGGCATTTGTGCGTCTTTGCATGCGGCCGCAGGCGCACGCCGGTGCCCCGCACCCGGTCGGCGAGGCGGCGCAGATTGCGCTCGAAGGGGTCGAGGTCGATGACCAATGCCGGGGTGTCGACCTCGTCGAGCGACATGCCGATTTCGGCGGGCGGGCGGGTGGTCATCGGCGATCTCCGAGTGTTCGCCCCCAGGGGTGTTCCAAGGGCTCGACGTGAGGCTTGCGCAGGCGGCAGGGAAATGCAACACGGCTGGGCGGGAGAAAACGCGGGAGGGCGGAAATGGCCCCGGCAACCTTGTCGGCGACCGAAACGGCGCTGGAAAACCAGAAAATCGGCGCCTTGCAGATCCGGGTCATCGCGATCTGCACGCTGATTCAGATGTGCGACGGCTACGACATCAACTCGATCGGCTGGGCGGTGCCGTCGCTGATCGACCAATGGCACTTGCCGCCGCATGCGTTTTCGACCGCCTTCATGTGGTCGAGCATCGGCATCATGGTCGGCGCGCTGGCGTCGGGGCCGATCGGCGACCGCTTCGGGCGCCGGCCATTGCTGCTCGGCAGCATCGCGATCTTTGGCGTCGCCTCGCTGCTCAGCGCCGCCGCCGGCTCGCTGTCGATGTTGAGCGCGATGCGCTTCTTCACCGGCGTCGGCATCGGCGGCGCGTTTTCCGGCACGGTGGCGCTGACCGGCGACTACACGCCGCAGCGCCTGCGCGCGACGATGATCATGATCAGCTTCACCGGGGCGCCGCTCGGCAGCTTCGTCGGCGGCCTGCTTATTTCTGCTATCCTGGTTTCCGCCAACCAGGGCATCGTTTTTGTACTTCCTTTCCTGGCACACGCCAACGGCTTTCCGATTATTGTTTCTATCGTTGCCCCTTCGCAGGGGTGGCAAATCATCTTCGTTCTGGGTGGCGCCTTCCCGCTGGTGCTGCTGCTGGTCATGGCGGTGTGGCTGCCGGAATCGCCGCGCTTTCTGGCGCAGCGCGCCGAGCTTGCGCCGCACCATCGGGCGGTGCTCGATCGCCTCGGCGTGGTTCATATTCCGGGCGCGGCGCAGCCTATCGACATCGCCGCAAGCAATCCGATCGCGATGCTGTTCGGCGAGGGCCGCGCGTTGCAGACCGTCTTGCTGTGGATCGTGTTCTTCTCCAGCCTGATGAACCTGTTCCTGTTCGCTTATTGGATGCCGACGGTGCTGCATCTGATCGGCCTGACCAAAGCCGGCGCGGTGTTTGCCTCTAGTCTGAGGGATCTCGGCGGAATTTTCGCGGTGTTCTACCTCGGCTACCTGATCGACCGCGCCGGCCCGGAGCGGTCGCTCGCGCTGCATTACGCTGTCGGTGCGGTCTTCATTGCGCTGATCGCGCTGGTTGCGATGCCTTATGCGGTGCTGCTTGTCGTACTGTTCCTCGCCGGCATGACGATCATCGGCAGCCAGGACGGCGCCAACGCGGCGGCCGGCATGCTCTACCCGGCCCGCATGCGCACCACCGGCATCGGTTGGGCGCTCGGCATCGGCCGGCTCGGCGGCATTGCGGCGCCGGCCTTGGGCGGCTTTTTGCTGGAGATCGGCGTCAAGCCGCTGCACATCTTTTTGAGCGCCTGCATCTTTGCCATCATCGCGGCGGTGGCGACGGCGCTGCTGCGCTTTCGCGGCCACCGGGCCGAACGTCTCGCGATGGGAGAGGTTGCGCCATGAAAGTGTTTGTCTTCGACCTCTTGGCCTATGACGCCAATCTCGACCACCTGAAAGGCGGCGAGACCGAGTTGCCGTACCCGCTGGCGAAGCGGCATTTCGATGCCGCGACGGCGGTGCGCACCTATCAGGAGCACCTCGACGCCTGGGAGGCGCTCGACCATTTCGGCTATGACGGCGTCGGGTTCAATGAACACCATTGCTCGCCCTACGGGCTGATGAACAGCCCGAACCTGATGGCCGCCGCCGCGGCGCAGCGCACCAAGCGCCTGAAGCTGCTGATCTACGGCAACCTTTTGCCGCTGCACGAGCCGCTGCGCCTGGCCGAGGAACTGGCGATGATCGATTGCCTGTCGAACGGGCGGTTGATCTCCGGCTTCGCCCGCGGCATCCCGCGCGAGTATCAGGTGCACAACGTGCTCCTGGCCGACTCGCGGGCCCGCTTCGAGGAAGCCTACGACATCATCACCCGCGCCTGGACCGAGGAGGTCTTCAATTACGACGGCAGGTTCTGGTCCTACCGCGACGTCGCCCTATGGCCGCGCCCGGTGCAAGCAGCCGCATCCGCCGATCTGGGTGCCGGTCGTCGGCAGCAAGGAGTTGATCGAATTCGCCGGCCGCCACAACCTGCCGATCACGCCGGGGCTCGGCCGCGCGCGCGGCCTGCGCGACGACATCATCCGCTATTACGCGAATTGCCTTGCGCAGGCGGGCCACCGCATCACACCCGACCATCTCTCGCTGGGCATCACCGCCTATGTCGCCGATTCGAAGGCGCAGGCGCTGAAAGAATACGGGCCGCACATCCTCTACTTCAACCGCACCCTGTTCAGTCACGGCAACTTCACCGAGACCGAGAAGCAGCGTGAGACCGGCTATTCGAGCCAGGCCTCAACCGATTACGTGCGCCCCGAAAATCTGCGCGCCGCCGCCAATCTGCGCTCGGAATTCCGCAACCTGACGATGGCGCAGCTTGAGGAGCAGGCCGAGACGATGCCGATGGGCACCGCCGACGAGGTCGCCCAGCGCATCATCGACGCCGCCGAAAGCGCCGGCGCCAACCAGGTGCAGCTGGCGATCAACCGCGGCGCCCTGCCGCAGGATCTGTACATGGCGCAGATCGAGCGCTTCGCCCGCGAGGTCTTGCCGCGATTGCAGGCGCACGAAGTGAAACGCGTGCCGGCGGCCGAGGCGGCAATGGCGTAGGATGGGGTTCGCGCGCCACCGACGGCGCGCGCCGCGACGCCCTTTCCGCCGATCAGCACGGCTTGTCCGGCTGCATATCCCTCGCTTTGAGAGAGGCCGCCGGTGTCATCCGTGTGCAAGGTCCTGCTGGTTGCGCCGCGCTTCAGCGGCCAGTCGTTCTGGAATTTTACCGCCGCGTGCGAGGTTTATGGCGCACGCTTTCCGGCCCCGCCGCTCGGCCTGATCACGGTGGCGGCATTGCTGCCGGCTTTGTGGCAGTGCCGCCTCGTCAATCGCAACACCGAGGAGTTGCGCGAGGCCGATCTCGACTGGGCGGATCTGGTGATGACCGGCGGCATGCTGCCGCAGCAGCCCGACACGCTCGGCGTCATCGCAATGGCGCAGGCGCGGGGCAAGCCCGTCGCGGTGGGCGGCCCCGACGTGACCTCCTCGCCCGAAGCCTACGCCGCCGCCGACTTCCGGGTGCTCGGCGAGGCCGAGGGCATCATCGCCGACTTTATCGCCGCCTGGGATTCCGGCGTTCGGCATGGGGTGTTCGAGGCCGAGAAGTTCGCCGTTGACGTCACGCGGACCCCGATCCCCCGTTTCGACTTGCTGACACCGAGCCATTACACCTATTTCGGCGTCCAGTTCGCGCGCGGCTGCCCGTTCACCTGCGAATTCTGCGACATTATAGAGCTCTACGGCCGCGTGCCGCGGGTCAAGGATGCGGCGCAGATGCTGGCCGAATTGCAGACGCTGTACGATACCGGCTATCGCGGCCACCTCGACTTCGTCGACGATAATTTCATCGGCAACAAGAAGGCGGTGAAGGCGTTTCTGCCGCACCTGATCGCCTGGCAGAAGGAGCGCGGCTACCCGTTCGAGTTTTCGACCGAGGCGTCGATCAACCTGGCCGACGACGACGCGCTGTTGGCGCTGATGCGCGCCGCCAATTTCTTCACCGTGTTCGTCGGCATCGAAAGCCCCGACACCGACACGCTGGTGTCGATGCAGAAGAAACAGAACACAAGGCGGTCGCTGGCGGCCAGCGTGCACAAGATCTACCGGGCCGGCATGTTCGTGAACGCCGGCTTCATCGTCGGCTTCGACAGCGAGAAGCAATCGGTGGCCGAGGCGATGATCGAATGCATCGAGGCGACGGCGATCCCGTTCTGCATGGTCGGCCTGCTCTATGCGCTGCCGACGACGCAGTTGACCCGCCGGCTGGCGCGGGAAGGGCGCCTGTTTCCGCCCGACTACACGATGCAGCGCGCCGCCAGCGAGGGCGGCGGCGACCAGAGTACCAGCGGCCTCAATTTTGCGACTGCCCGGCCGCGCCGCGACATCCTGGCGGATTATCGGGCGATTCTCGCCGATATTTATCAGCCGGTGGCCTATTACCGGCGGGTGCAGACGCTGGCCCGGCTGCTCGACCGGCCGGTGTTGGACAAAAGCGCCAGCATCGAGGCGCCGCCGCCACGCCTCCTCGGCATCCCGCTGCGCGATTTCGCACTGCTGTGGCGCCTCGTCTCGCGCATCGCAGTGCGGCAGCCGCGGGCCCTATGGCCGTTCCTGAAGGTCTTTTTCGATTGCGCCCGACGCAATCCCGGCGCGGTCGACTATGTCGGCATCCTGGCCGCGATCTATCTGCATCTCGGGCCGTTCTCCCGCTTTGTCGTGGCCACGGTCGATCGCCAGATCGCCGAGATCGACGCCGGAACGTGGCAGCCCCCAAAGGCGTCACCGGCCATGCACGGCGACGTGGCAGGATTCCCCGAGACCCAGACGGCTTGAGCCAACCACGGCCTCGCCGGGGCTCGCGTTAGGCAAGGAGGCTTTGGCTCTCGCCTGACGCGCCGGCGGCGCCATAATGCCGCGTTTCGGGATCAACGACCGAGGAATGGATCGAGTGTCCGAGAAGGCGACGGAATTGTCTCGTCCCGACGAGATCGGCTTGGCGCAGATCTTCGCCGCGTTCCTGCGGCTCGGCAGCACCGCTTTCGGCGGCGGCACGGCCGGTTGGCTCCATCGCGAGATGGTGCTGCGGCGCGGTTGGATCGGCGACCAGGAATTTCTCACGATGCTCGCCCTCGGCCAGGTCATGCCCGGGGCCAATGGCGTCAAGATGACGGTCCTGATCGGCCAGCGCTTGCACGGCGGCGCCGGCGCGGCGGCGGCCCTGTTCGGCCTGTTGGCCGGGCCGTTCGCGATCGTGCTGTCGATTGGCGTGATCTATGCCGGGCTCAGCGGCAACCACCTCTTGCATCACATGCTGGACGGGGCGGCGGCGGCGGTGATCGGCCTGACCCTCGCCACCGGCCTGCGCAGCGTGACGCACGGCAGGCTCGGGTCGGTCGGCATTGCGATCGTCGGCGTGACGGTGCTGTGCGTCGGCGTCCTGCGCTGGCCGATGCTGCCGGCGATCGCGCTGCTCGCGCCGATCAGCATCGGGCTGGCATTCGTCGAAGCGCGGTGCTCTTAGATGCGCGACAGTCTCGGCGATCCGCTCCTCGCGCTGGGCGTCGTCTTTGCGCCCTTGTCGCTGTTGTCGTTCGGCGGCAGCAACGCGATCCTTGCCGACATCGCGCAGCAATCGATCGCCGTGCATCACTGGACGAGTTCGCGCGAATTCGCCGATCTGTTCGCGCTGTCGCGGGCGACGCCGGGGCCGGGCTCGATGCTCGCGGCGCTGATCGGCTGGAAGGTCGCCGGACTGGCCGGCGCGCTGGTCGCGACGATCGCGCTCTATGCCCCGAGCGCGCTGTTGATCTACGCCGCCTCGCGGATGTGGGGCCGCTGGCGCGGCTCGCCCTGGCACACCGCAATCGAGCGCGGCATCGCGCCGGTCGCAGCCGGGCTGTTCCTGTCGGGCGGGGTTGCCGTGTTGCGTGCCTCGCCGGCGGGATGGCCGGTGTGGCTGGCGGCCAGCGTCACGACCGCGGTGCTGATGCGCTGGCCCAAGCTGCACCCGGTGCCGTTGCTGCTCGCCGGTGCCGGGCTGTTCGGGATCGTGGCGGCGGCGTAGCGCATGAAGACGCCGCGCACGGTCGCGCCGCACGACCTCGATTTCGCCACGCTGATCGGCGAGGGCGACACGGTTGGCTGGGCGCAGGCGACCGCCGAGCCGGTATGGCTGACCCGTCGCCTCGATGCCCAGGCGCCGCGCTGCCCGCCGTTCGGCGTGTTCTTCGCGATGACATTCGCGGGAGAGTTTGCCGCCGGACACGCCAATGTGACGGTCAGCGCGACCGGCGGCGGCGGTGCGGGGCGGCGCTTCTTCGCCGGTGGCGCCGGCGACGTGATCCCGGCCAACGTCTCTGCCTTGTGCGATCTGATCGCCGCCGGCCGGCCGCGCATCGACATCGTGTTGCTGCAGGTCGCCGGCCCCGACGATGCCGGTAATTACAACGCCGGGCTCGGCCTTGAATGCCTGCGCGAAATGATGGCGGGGGCGCGGCTGGTCGTCGCCCAGGTCAACCCCGAATTGCCGTGGACCCTCGGCGACACGCTGATCGAGGCCGGCGCGATCGACATCCTGGTTCCGGCGTCACATCCGGTGCTCGAACTGCCGGCGCGGACGATCGGGCCGGTCGAGCAGGCGATCGCCCTCCATGTCGCGCGTCTCGTCCCCGACCGGGCCACGATCGAGCTCGGCATCGGCCTCATCCCCGAGGCGGTGACGCGGGCATTCGGTGGCAAGCGTGGGCTCGGCATCCATTCCGGCGCGATCGGCGACGGCGTCGTCGCGCTGATGCAGGCCGGCATCGTCGACAACCGCCACAAGGAGATCGACGCCGGCCTCACCGTAACGCTGATGCTGATGGGGACGCGGCGGCTCTACGCCTATGCCGACCGTAACCCGCTGATCGAGATTCGCTCGCCGCGCTATACCCATGACGCGCTGGTGCTGGGCAATTTCCGCCGCTTCATCGCGATCAACTCGGCGCTCGAGGTCGACTTGACCGGCCAGGTCAACGCCGAGACCGCGCGGGGACGCCATATCGGCCTGGTCGGCGGCCAGATGGATTTCGTGCGCGCCGCCAACCGGGCGTCCGAGGGGCGCTCGGTCATCGCGCTGCCGTCGACCAGCCGCGACCGGCGCCATTCGCGTATCGTCGCCCGGCTCGCCGACGGCATCGTCACGACGCCGCGCGCCGAAGCCGATTGTGTCGTCACCGAGCACGGCATCGCCGAACTGCGCGGCCGCAGCCTCGCCGAGCGCGCCCGGGCGCTGATCGCAATCGCCGACCCCGCCTTCCGCAACGAATTGATGCGCGCTGGCGAAAGCCTCGTCTGAAGCCGTCGTCCCGCAGCGGCGGGCGCCGGCCATCGCCGATCACACCTCGAGCACGATCCTGCCGGCGTAGCGGCGCGACAGCAGCGCCTCCAGCGCGGCGCCGGCCTCGGCCAGCGGGAAGGTGCGCCCGACCACCGGCTTCAGCCGCCCCGCCTCCCACCAGCGCAGGAGTTCGGCGAGGTTGCGGCTGATCAGCACCGGGTCGCGTTCGGCCTGCGCACCCCACACGACGCCGATCACCGAGATGTTCTTGACCAGGATCAAATTGGCTGGCACCGACTGGATACGCCCGGCGGCAAAGCCGATAATCAGCATGCGCGCCTCCCAGTTGACCGCGCGCAGGGCCTGGTCGAACGCGTCGCCGCCGACCGGATCGTACACCACGTCGGCGCCGAGCCCGCCGGTCAGCTCGCGCACCCGGTCGCGGATGCTTTCCTCCCGGTAGTCGATCAGCGCGTCGGCACCGTGCGCTTGCGCGACCGCGAGCTTCTCGGGGCTGCCGGCCGCGGCGATGACCCGGGCACCCAGTTGCTTGCCGATCTCGACCGCGGTCAGCCCGACCCCGCCGGCGGCGCCGAGCACCAGCAAGGTCTCTCCCGCCTTCAGATGGCCGCGATGGGTCAGCGCGAAATGCGAGGTGCCGTAAGCGACCGGGAAGGCGGCGGCGGTGATGAAATCCATCGCATCGGGGATCGGTACGACCGCGTCGGCGTTAAGGGCGATCTCTTCGGCGTAGCCGCCGCCGTTGCGCAAGACCGCCAGCACGCGCTGGCCAGTAGCAAGATGGCGCACCGCCGCGCCCAATTCGATCACCTCGCCGGCGGCTTCGAGGCCGGGGGTGAACGGGAATGGCGGCTTGACCTGGTATTTGCCGGCGACCATCAGCGTGTCGGCGAAGTTGATCCCGGCGGCGCGGACGCGGATGCGCGCCTCGTGGGGCCGCAGCGCCGGGCTGGCGGCTTCCTCAAGCCGCAAGATCGCCGGCGCGCCCCATTCATGGCAGCGGACTGCCCTCATTCCGTGATCCTCCGCAAGTCAGCCCCGCACACCATAGCGGAACCGCGCGGCGACTGAAGCTGCCTCTCGCTCTCGGCGCCTGCTACCCTGCTCGATGTAGGCACCCCCGCCCAAAGGGTTGGCGACAGGGGGCGCCGGCACAGCTAGCGTTCGCCCCGGCGGATCCAACGCGCCGGCAGGGAGAAAACGTATGAAGCGACCTCTTCGATGGTCCGTCGCGGCCAGCGTGCTGCTTGTCGCGCTGATATTCTGCGGTGGCGTGATGGCGCAAAAGCGCGGCGGCGTGCTGCGTCTCACCCATTTTGATAGCCCGGCCAGCATGTCGATCCTCGAGGAATCGACGCGCGCCACCTTGCAGCCGATGATGGGCGTCTTCAACAACCTCGTCATGTACAAGCAAGACGTGGCGCAGAACAGCATGCAATCGATCGTTCCCGACCTCGCCACCGAGTGGCGCTTTAGCGAGGACGGCAAGGAACTGACCTTTCCGCTGCACCAGGGCGTCAAATGGCACGACGGCAAGCCGTTTACCGCGGCGGACGTCAAGTGCACCTGGGACCTTTTGATGGGCACGGGCAGCGACAAGCTGCGCGTCAACCCGCGCAAGAGCTGGTATGCAAATGTCCAAGCAGTGACGATTCGGGGTGACTACGAGGTCACCTTCCACCTCAAGCAGCCGCAGCCGGCGCTGCTGGCGCTGCTCGCTTCGGGCTGGTCGCCGATCTATCCCTGCCACGTCCCGGCGCGCGAGATGCGCCAGCACCCGATCGGCACCGGGCCATTCAAGTTCGTCGCATTCAAGCCCAACGAGCGCATCACGGTCACGCGCAATCCAGATTATTGGAAACCCGGCCGGCCCTACCTCGACGGTATCGAATACACGATCATGCGCGAGGCCGGTCCGCGTAACCTCGCCTTCTTCGCCGGGCGGTTTGACGCGATCCCGTTGAGCGTGACGATCCCGACCTTGAAGGATTTCAAGTCGCAGGCGCCGAAAGCGATCTGCGTAATCCGCACCGCCAATGTGCCGCGCACGTTGCTGATCAACCCGCACAAGCCGCCGTTCGACAACGCCGAACTGCGCCGGGCGATGAGCCTCGCTTTCGACCGCAAAGCCTTCCTCAAGATTCTCAACGAAGGGGAGGGGGGCATCGGCGGCAACATGATGCCGCCGCCCGACGGCGCCTGGGGCATGCCGCCGGAGGTGCTGCAAACCCTTCCCGGCTACGGTCCCGACATCGAAAAGAACCGCGCCGAAGCGCGCAAGATCATGGAAAAGCTCGGCTACGGGCCGAACAAGCGCCTCACCGTCAAGCTCTCGACGCGCAACTTCCCGGCTTGGCGGGATCCGGCGGTGCTGATGATCTCGCAGCTGAAGGAAATCTATATCGACGCCGAACTCGACCTCGTCGATACGGCGCTCTGGTACGGCAAGATGGCCCGTAAGGACTACACCGTCGGCGCGGTGCCGATCGAGGCCGGGGTCGACGATCCGGACCAGATGTTCTTTGAGAATTACGTCTGCGGCGCGCTGCGCAACTATGGCGGATACTGTAATCCCGCAGTCGACAAGCTGGTGAACCAGCAATCCGTGGAGCCCGACCCGGCGAAGCGCAAAGAGATCGTGTGGAAGATCGAGCATGTTCTCGCCGAGGAGGGGGTCCGCCCGGTGGTCTACTACCCGGCCGGCGCCACCTGCTACCAGCCCTATGTCAAGGGGCTGACGTTGATGACCAACAGCATCTACAACGGCTGGCGCATGGAGGACGTGTGGCTCGATAAATAAAAGCGCAATCGAGTTCCAAGCTCGATCGACGTGCGGTTGGGTGTTTGCACGGCGCAATCGGTGCGCCGTGCCGGGAATTGCCGGCGGCGGCGCGACCTCACCTTTATGGGACTCGTGTTGGCGACAAACAGCCTCTACAAGGGCTGACGGATGCGACAATCTGGCGCGTGACGACCGGCGCATGAAAGATGCCGGTCGGGAGCGGGAGGAAGCACTTGGGCGCCTATCTCGTGCGGCGTTTTGGCCTGATGCTGATCACGCTGTTCGGCATCTCGGTGATCATCTTCGTGCTGTTGCGGCTGACCCCCGGCAACATCGCCGACATCCTGTTCGACGCTGGCGGCTTCGTCGATCCGGCCGACAAGGCGCGCATCGAGAAGGATCTCGGGCTCGACAAGCCGCTCCCGGTGCAATACGCCAAATGGATCGGCGGATTGCTGCACGGCGATCTCGGCTATTCCTACCAGACCGAGCGGCCGGCGCTGGAGGAGATCGCGCCGCGCATCCCGATCACCGCGCGGCTTGCCGGGCTGGCGCTGACCTTCTCGGTATTGATCGGGGTGCCGCTCGGCGTGATCAGCGCGGTCAAGCAGAATACCAAGCTCGACTATGTGTTGCGGATCATCAGCCTGTCCGGGTTGTCGATGCCGGCATTCTGGCTGGGCCTCCTCATCCTGATGGCGTTCGTCGCGTGGTTCGGCACGATCCCGATCTATAGCGACCAGCCAAGCGGCTTCTGGCAGGGCCTGTTGATGTACAGCGTCCCGGCGGCTGCGGTCGGCTTTCGCAGCTCGGCATTGCTGATGCGGCTGACCCGCTCGTCGATGCTCGAGGTGCTGCGCCAGGACTACATCCGCACCGCCCGCTCGAAAGGCGCTCCCGAGCTCGTCATCAACTACTACCACGCGTTGAAGAACGCGATGCTGCCGGTGGTCACGGTGATCGGCATCGAGGCGGCCTTCCTGCTGGGCGGGCTGATCGTCACCGAGACCGTGTTCAACATTCCCGGCGTCGCGCGGTTTCTGGTCGAGGCGGTGCGCTGGCGCGACTATCCGATGGTGCAGAACCTCGTGATGTTCATCGCGATCGTCGTCGTGTCGATCAATTTCATCGTCGACATGCTGTACGCGGCGCTCGATCCGCGCATCAAGTATGGCGACTAGGCTCCTTATGGCGACCAGACCCCGGGCGATGTCCCACGATCGCGGAGCAGAACCGTGAGCACGATCGACTTCCAGGCCGAACTGAACGCGGCGGGCGCCCATGTCAACAGCCGGTGGGGCGCGGTCCGGTTCTTTGTGCGGCGCTATCCGCTCGGCGCGGCCGGCGGGGTGATCATGGCGATGTTCCTGTTTGCCGCGGCCTTCGCGCCCTACATCACGCTCTACGATCCGCTGTCGACCAACGCCGCCGCCTCGCTGGCGCGGCCGAGCCTTCAGCATTGGCTCGGCTGCGATTTCATGGGCCGCGACATGTACAGCCGCATCATCTACGGCGCGCGCATCTCGCTGGCGGTGGCTTCCGGCTCGATGCTGCTCGGCTGCTCGATCGGGGTCACGCTCGGGCTGCTGTCGGGCTATCTGCTCGGCTGGTTCGACCTGGTCACCCAGCGCTCCTCGAGATGATGCAGTCGCTGCCGCTCCTCGTCATGGCGATCATCATGGCGGCGGCGCTCGGCCCCTCGCTGCACAACACGATACTGGCGATCGCAATCCCGTTGGTTCCCTATGTCGCCCGCGTCATCCGCGCCAATACGCTGAGCCTGCGCGAGCAGCCCTTCGTCGAGGCCGCCAAGGCGATCGGCATGTCGGAGCGGCGCATCGCGATCCGCCACATCTTGCCGAACACGATGGCGCCGCTGATCGTGCTGGCGACCGCCCAGATCGGCTCGGTGATCCTGATCGAAGCCTCGCTCTCGTTCCTCGGCCTCGGCGTTCCCGAGCCGCACCCGTCGTGGGGCCGCATGCTGTCGGAATCGGCTGCCGAGTATGTGCGCACCGCGCCGTGGCTGGTGATCTTCCCGGGCGCCGCGATCAGCTTCGTCGTGTTCGGCACCAATCTGCTCGGCGACGCGCTGCGCGACCTGCTCGACCCGCGTCAGCGCAGCTGAACAGACGCATATTTCGGAGGCCGATCCCGTGACGACGACGACCGAAGCCAGGCCGCCTAACAACACTCAGCCAGGGTACGCCCCGTTGACCCGACCCGGCCACAATGCCGAGACGGTGCTCGAGGTCGAAGGTCTGCAGACCTACCTGTTCACCCGTCTCGGCGTCGTCAAAGCCGTCGACGACGTGTCGTTCGCGGTGCGGCGGGCCGAGACGTTGGCGATCGTCGGCGAGTCCGGCTGCGGCAAGACGATGACGGCGCTGTCGCTGCTGCGCCTGGTGCCGAGCCCGCCCGGCCGCATCGTCGCCGGCTCGATCAAGCTCGACGACAAGGACCTGCTGGCGCTCGACGAAGCCGCGATGCGCGACATCCGCGGCAACGAGATCTCGATGATCTTTCAGGAGCCGATGACCTCGCTCAACCCGGTCATGACGATCGGCGCCCAGATCAGCGAGACCATCCGGCTGCATCAGGATCTAGGCGAAATCGGCGGCGCTCGAAAAGGCCATCGACATGCTGCGCCTGGTGCGGATTCCCGAGGCGGCGCAGCGCGCCAAGGAATACCCGCACCAACTGTCGGGCGGCATGCGGCAGCGCGCGATGATCGCGATGGCGCTATCCTGCAATCCGCGCGTGCTGATCGCCGACGAGCCGACAACCGCCCTCGACGTGACGATCCAGGCGCAGATCCTCGACCTGATCCTCGATCTGCAGAAGAAGCTGGGCACCGCGGTCGTGCTGATTACCCATGATCTCGCGGTGGTCGCCGAGACGGCGCAGCGCGTCATCGTCATGTATGCCGGCAAGAAGGTCGAGGAGGCTGAGGTCGAGGAATTGTTCGGCGCGCCGTTGCATCCCTATACGCACGGCCTGCTTGCCTCGATCCCGCACCTCGCGGTGATCGGCGGTGATGTGGCCGGCACGTCCGACGGCAGGCTGAAGGAGATCCCGGGCGTCGTGCCGGCTCTGACCAACCTGCCGCCCGGGCTGCTCGTTCGCACCGCGCTGCCCGTTCGCCGACGAGCGCTGCCGTTCCTTCTATCCGCCCTACGAGCAGAAGCGGCCCGGGCACTGGGCGGCCTGCTGGCATTCGGAGAGGCTGTATGGTTGACGCCGCCGTGATGGACCGCCCCGCTATTGCCGGCGGGCGCGGCCACAACCGCCCGCCGGTGCTCGAGGTCGTCAACCTGAAAAAGCATTTCCCGGTCAAGAGGGGGCGTGTTGCGGCGCACCGTGGGCCAGGTCTATGCGGTCGACGACGTCACCTTCGCGATCGGCGACGGCGAGACCCTGGGCCTTGTCGGCGAGTCGGGCTGCGGCAAGTCGACCGTGGCGCGCACCGTGATGCGCCTGATCGAGCCGACTGACGGCGCGATCCGGCTCGACGGGCATGACGTAACCCGGCTCGGCAAGGCCGAGATGCGGCCCTATCGCCGCCAGATGCAGATGATCTTTCAGGACCCGTTTTCCTCGCTCAACCCGCGCATGTCCGCGGGCGACATCGTCGGCGAGCCGCTTGCTGGTGCACGGCATCGCCCACGGCGGCGAGAAGCAGGCGCAGGTCGAGCAATTGTTCGATCAGGTCGGGCTGCGGCGCTCACAGATGAACGCCTTCCCGCACGAATTCTCGGGCGGCCAGCGCCAGCGCATCTCGATCGCCCGCGCTTTGGCGCTCAACCCCAAGCTGATCGTCGCCGACGAGCCGGTCTCGGCGCTCGACGTGTCGATCCAGGCGCAGGTCATCAACCTGCTGATGGACCTGCAGCGCGAAAAGCGCCTGTCCTACCTGTTCATCGCCCACGACCTCGCGGTGGTCGAGCACATCAGCCACCGATCGCGGTCATGTATCTCGGCAAGATCGTCGAATACGCCGACAAGAAGACCCTGTTCACCAACCCCTTGCACCCCTACACCGAGGCGCTGTTGTCGGCGGTGCCGGTGCCAAACCCGAAATTGAAGCGCGAGAAGCGGCTATTGCAGGGCGACGTGCCGAGCCCGATCAACCCGCCGCTCCGGCTGCGCCTTCCACACCCGCTGCCCCTACGTCGAGGCGCGCTGCAAGGTGGACAAGCCGAAGCTCGTCGAGCTGTTTCCCGGCCACGGCGTCTCATGCCACCTGCGGGTGGACTGACGGCGCACAGCCCTCTCCCGCGCGGCACGCGGCGGGAGGGGGCGCTTTGCTCGGGAGCCTAGGCGTTGATGGTCTGCAGCTCCTCGAGCTTGAGCCCGGCCTGGACGCGCCTGACCATGTCTTCCGGGTCGAAATCGATCCCGACCGGGTTCTTGTCACTGTCCGAGCGGCCGCGCATGTAGTTCTGGCCCTCTTCCGCCGTCGCGAAATTGTCGACCAGCAACTCGACCTGGTTGCGGTCGGGGTCGTAGTAATACATCGATGTCGTGACGCCGTGATTGACGCAGCGATGCGGCCGGATGCCGAGCTCCCGCAGGTGCTGGTACTGGTCGATCAGCTCGTCCAAGGAGCCCATCGTGAAGGCGACGTGATGCAGGCCGACTTCGCCGCCGGCGCGTGCGGTCTTGCCCTCGCTCGGGGCCTTGTCGGCGAGCGGCCCGGGGTCGATGAAGGCGACCCGGTGATGCTCGTCGTCGTAGCTGATGAACGCGATGAACTTGTTCTGATGCAGCACCTGCGCCCCGAGCACGGTGCAGTACCACTCGATCATCTCGGCGCGGCGGTTGGTCTGCAATACGAGATGCGACAACTTCTTTGGTGATGCCATGATGTCCCTCCCTGGCGCACGGGGATTGCGCGGCGATCGGTGCACGGGAAGCGCGGCCAAGTCAACAGTCGCGCCATCCCGTGCCACCCTTGGCTAGCGGCAGCCCCGCATCTGCTCGCGCACCTCATGCAGCCGGTGTTCGATGCGCTCGCGTTGCTCTGGGTCCCAGGTCCGGTCGCGGCGTTGGCGCAGCTCCTCGGCGCGATGATGCAGCTCGCGGCAGCGCTCCCGCCATTCCTCGCCGTATCCGGGAGCCGGCGGCGGAGCATATGCCGGCGGCGGGGCGTAGGCCGGCGGGCCGGGCTCGCCCACCACGTAGCCGCGCGCGATCCGGCCGCCCGGCAGCGTGCATTGCAGGATGCCGTTGTTGTTGCCGATGTCGCCGACGCAGCGGTAAACCCCGCCGAGCGCGGTGCGCACCGACCGGCCGCCGCGCGAGCGGCAGGTCGCGACCAGCGTGTTCGCACCCCATATGCTGGCATAGCTGCAGCTATTCAGATATGAGCCTCGCGGTATGCCCTGCGCAGCGGCCGGCTGCAGCCAGCCGATTGTCGCGAGCAGCGCCGCGGCAATTCCTCCCAACCAAAACTTCATCATCACTCTCCCAACGTGTCATGGCAGCCGATAACGGGATGAGCCTGGGATTTACTCCCGATGGCGACGCGTTGCCCCGCACATGGACGCCCCGCTTTCTGCGCCTTATCTTCAGCTTGTAGCCGACCGCGGAGGCGGTGATGAGACAATTCGGCAGCGGCCAGCCGATCCGACGCGTCGAGGACCGGCGCTTTCCGGCCGGGCACGGCCATGCCGTTGACCCCCGAACGCCTGTGGCGCGCAGTGCGCGGCGCCGCTCCTGCAAAGGCAGCCTGAAAGGTGACCATGGATCCGTTGCTCGAAACAGCACTGCGTGCCGCGCTTGCCGGGGGCGAGGCGGTGATGCGCGTCTATGCCGACCCGTTCGAGGTCACCCACAAGGACGACAAGACGCCGCTGACCGAGGCCGATCTCGCTTCCGAGCGGGTCATCGTCGAGATGCTGACCGCCGCCTACCCGGACATCCCGATCGTGTCGGAGGAGACTGTGCCGGAGGCGGGGTTCGAATCGCCCGCTGCGCGCTTCTGGTGCGTCGACCCGCTCGACGGCACCCGGGAATTCGTCGCGCGCAACGGCGAGTTCGCGGTGCTGATCGGGCTGATCGAGCACGGCCGCCCGGTGCTCGGCGTGGTGCACGGTCCGGCGCTCGGAGTAACCTATGTCGCGCACGGCCTGGGCAGCGCGATGCAGCGGCATGACGCTGGCATGTGGGAGCCGATCCGGGCGCGCGCGCCGGGCCGCGAGGGGATCGTCGTCGTGCACAGTCGCAGCCACGCCAACAGCCGCCGCCTCGGCGAATACTTCGAGGGACGGCCGGTCATCGAGCGAAGGCAATGCGGCAGCGCGCTCAAATTCGGCGTGCTGGCGGCGGGCGAGGCTGATCTCTATCCGCGCTTCGGCACGACGATGGAATGGGACACCGCCGCCGGCCAGGCGGTGCTCGAGGCCGCCGGCGGGCATGTGCTGAGCCTCACCGGCGAACCCCTCGCCTACGGCAAGCCCGGCCTCAAGAACGACGGCTTCATCGCCTGGGGCACGACGCCGGCATGGTAGCCGACAGCGCCGGTCAGCTCTCGCCGGCGATGTTGCGGCGCAGCCGCTCGCGACTTTCGGCGGGCCAGAATTCGGCGAGCTTGTAGAAGCTCTCGAACGCCGGCACGCCGGCCGGCAGCTCGAACCAGGGCAGCTTGCTGCGGGTGAAGATGTGGACATCGGGCCTGACCGCCCCGGGATGGTCGAGCGTGCCGGCGCGCAGCAGTACGGTGTCGCCCGGCGCCGCGTGATACTTGCTCCACAGCGCGGTGCCGCAATCGGGGCAGCTGAAGACCTCGTGCGGCTTGCCGCTGCCGGCGGTCAGCCTGACCGAGCGCAGCCGTGCGTGGTCGGCTTCGACGAAGCGCCGTTCGATCCAGAGGTTGAGTGCGAACGCCGTACCGGTGAGCCGCTGGCAGTCGCGGCAGTGGCAGGCGTGCACGATCAGCGGCGACGCGGTCATCTGATAGCGCTGCGCGCCGCAGGCGCATCCGCCTTCGTGTTGCATTCGGCCTCTCCCGTTCCGCCCGCAAGGTTGGCGCGCCGCCGGCATCCTATGGCAAAGTCGGAGTTGGCCGAAACCCCGTGCCGGGCCCGCCATAGGGCCGCGTTCCTACGAGCGCGAGGACTTCGCCGCGTGATCAGCGGCGGCGGATCAGGCGTTCGATGCGGCGGTCGGGGATGAGCCACATCAGCGCCACCAACAGATAGATCGCGCCGGCGATCCAGGTGTCGACAAAGGCGAGCGCGATGCCGGCGGCGTAGAGCACCGGCGACAATTTGCCCTTGAGATCGCGGCCGAGCGCATCCGCCAGCGGCGAATCGCCGCCTTCGGCCCGCAGGATCACGCGCTGCATCCATTGCCAGGCGAGCGCCGGCATCAGCAGCGATCCGCCATAGAGCGCGGTCGGGATCGGTGCGAAATGGTTCTCGCCCATCCAGCCGGTGGCGAATGGGATCAAGGACAGCCAGAACAGCAGATGCATGTTGGCCCAGAGGAGGCCGC
The DNA here is from genome assembly GCA_963746885.1 of uncultured Alphaproteobacteria bacterium. GTDB lineage: Bacteria > Pseudomonadota > Alphaproteobacteria > ATCC43930 > CGMCC-115725 > DATARH01. Next base: position 140,761 of record CAVVDM010000006.1, on the reverse strand, counting down.
CGCCGACGTGCCGCACGAGGTGAAAGAAATGGTGGTGGTTGTTCCAGTAGATCGCCAGGTAGGTGAAGCTCAGCACATAGCTGACAAACACCGGCATCACCGGCCTCAGCGCCGCGAGGCTGGCGCCGTGCGGCACCTTCAGCTCCAGCACCATGATCGTGATGATGATCGCGATGACGCCGTCGCTGAATGCGAGAAGCCGGTCCTTCTCCACCGCACGCCTGCTCCGCCCGCGAGGCGCCGCCGCTCAGCCGTCGCGGCGCGGCGGCATCGTCAGGAAGGCGTTGACGACATGCCAGAGGTGATGCCGGTTGTGGCCGAACACCAGCGCGTGCGCCGCCCCCGGCAGCACGACGAACTGCCGGTCCGGGTTGGGCAACAGGCGGAAGAAGTCGAGCAGATCCTCCTCGCTGGCGATGCCGTCATGCTCGCCGCGCACGACCATGACCGGCGCCAACACTTTCAGCGGATCGACCACCGGCAGGTTGGCGGTCATGTCGAGATAAGTGCCGGTCGGCACCTGGTCGCCGTAGACCAGTTCGGCGTCGGCCAGCGCCTCGGCGACGGCGGGGTCGCTGGTGCCGGGATGGTCGCGGGTGAAGATGCTGCTGATCATCGCGCGGTCGCGCAGCCGGCGGTTGTGGGTGCGGAAATACGCGACCTGCTCGGCGCGCTTTGCCAGCGTCGGCGAGTTGCGCCCGGTATAGGTGAAGGCGTTGAGCACCACGCGGTCGACCCGCTCGGGCCGCGCCATCGCAAAGGCGGCGGCGCGCAACGCGCCCGAGGACTCGCCCATGAAATGCATCTTCGGCTGGCCGGTCTCGCGGATCACCAACTCGGTCGCGGCGATCAGGTCGGCGACGCCGCTCGCGATGTCGGAATTTCCCTCCGTGCGCGACGAGCGGCCGTAATTCTCGTGGTCCATCGTCCAGACGTCGAAGCCGAGCCCGGCAAAGACGTTCATGCTGGAATATTCGCCCCTGCCTGGAACCGCGAGGTCGAAACGACGACAGCGCCGAGTTGGACGAGCCGTGCACCAGGAACAACACTGGCCGCGCCGTCTCGCCGGCAGCGGGCGGCAGGCATTTGCGGTAGACCGCGAGCGACACGTCGCCCTTCTTCACCGTGTAGTCCGAGCGCACCGGCGCGGCGCCGCCCATCGTCAGATCGTCAGGCATCAATTACCCCCTTGTCGCGCAATGGGCGCGAGCATCTTCCGGCGGCGCCGTCTTGTCCACCTTGCGCGGCGCGTGCGCGTCGGTGTCAAATTCCATCGAGCGAATGTACCAAAAGGATAACGCGATGCCCGCAACCTATGTCAGGCCGACCGTCTCCCTGCCGCCGCCCGCCAACCCGCTGCTCGCGCCGCAGCCGGCGATCGCGCCGCTGACTCCGCCGGCGCATGTCGTCGACCTGATGACCGACGCGGGGTCGGCGGTGTTTGGCGCGGTGTGGCGGGGAATGGAGGCGAAGCTCGTCGAATGCCCGGCGCTCTCCGACTCGCGGCCCGAATTCAAGACCACCTACGATGTCGAGCCGCATGCCGAACTGCTCGGCTTCGACGATTCGGGCTGGTCCGATCGTCCCCGCGACCGATCTCGGCGGCAGGCGCGGCGGCGGCATGATCTCGTTCTTCTGGTATCGCGCGACGTTGACGATCCCGCCGGAAGCGGCAGGCTTTGCCACCGACGGCGCGAAGGCGGTGCTGCGCGTGAACGTCGACGATTACGCCGAGATCTGGGTCAACGGCCAGTTGCCGCGCGCCGCCGGGCGGCCGAGCCCGGCCTGCATCCAGGGCTTCAACATGCCGCATCGCCTGGTGCTCGGCGACAACATCGTCCATCCCGGCGAGCGCTACGAGGTCGCGGTCTTTGCGATCAACGGCCCGATCTCGGCAGCGCCGGCGAATTTCCTGTGGTTCCGCGAGGCCAAGGTCGAGTTCTACCGCTGACCAGGTGCTGAGGCGCGCTAGCGGTATTCGTCGCCGCAATCGCCGATCGACGCTGCATCAGGTCGCGCGAGCGGGCGAGCACCGCGTTCGATCGCGGCGAGGTCGTCGGCGTCGAGCGCGATGGCGAAGGTGCGGGCGTTGTCGGCGATATGTTCGGCCAGCCCGAGCCGTGCGCCGACGATGACCCCGGCGACGGCGGGTCGGTCGAGGATGTAGCGTGTGCGCGACATTGGCGATGCTGGCGCCGTGCTTGTCGGCGATCTGCTTCAATGCTGCGAGCAATTCCTGGAACAGCGCCCAGCCGCCCCAGGCGTCGATCATCTGCTTGTACTTCCCGAGCGAGGCGGTAACGAGATCGCCGCGTCCGGGCTCGGGCCGGCCGAGATAGCGCTCCGACAAGAGGCCGCCGAGCAATGTGCCGTAGGCGAGCAGCGTGACGCCGTGCTCGCGGCACCACGCCGCCATGCGCGCCTGCGGCCGGCGATCGACGAGCGAATATTGCACCTGGTTCGACACGATGGCGATGCCGTGCCCGGCGATCGCGGCGAGATGCGCGGTGTCGAAATTGGTCAGCGCCAGGTGCCTGATCTTGCCCTCGTCGTGCAAATCGGCGAGGTGCCTCAGCGCGTCGAGGTAGCGCTGATCGCCGTAATCCCACCAGTGGAATTGCAGCAGGTCGAGGCGCTCGGTGCCCATGCGCCGCAGCGACACGCCGACCGCCGCCTCGACCACCCGCCGCGTCATCGAGCCGGGATGCGGCACCCATTTGGTGAAGGCCTGGATCTCGGCGAGGCGCTCGGCGCCGTGCCGCGTGGCAAATACCCGGCGGAACGCGCCGATGAATTCCTCGGCCGGGCCGTAATGGTCGGCGAGGTCCCAGGTCGTGAAGCCGGCGTCGTGATAGGCGAACATCGCGTCGAGGGCGCGCGCCGGGTCGATCGCGCCGTGCGCGCCCGATACCTGCCACATGCCGTTGAGGATGCGGCAGATCGACAGGTCGGCGGCGAAGGGAAAGCGGCTCTCAGCGGGAAGGGGCATGTTGCGTCTCCGGATCACCTATCCTAGCGTCAGTAGCCGCACAGTGTGGACAAGATCGATGGCGGGGAGAGATCGATGGCGATGAAGGCGCGCAGCCTGCCGGTGCTGGGGCCGCAGGGCTTTCTCAACCTGGCGTATTGGGAATGGGAGGGGCCGCCCGGCGCGCCGACGGTGATCTGTGTCCACGGCCTGACCCGCAACGGGCGCGATTTCGATTTTCTCGCCGAGGCGCTGTCGGCGCGCTTCCGGGTGGTGTGCCCGGACATGCCGGGCCGCGGCCGCAGCGACTGGCTGGAGGATGCCGGCGCCTACAGTTTCCCGTTCTACCTCGCGGTGCTGGGCGCGCTTTATGCGCGGCTCGACGTGCCTGCGGTGCATTGGGTCGGCACCTCGATGGGCGGGCTGATCGGCATGTTGTTCGCCGCGCTGCCGAAGGCGCCGGTGCGGCGGCTGGTGCTCAACGATGTCGGGCCGGTTATCGCGAAGGAGGGGCTGGCGCGTATCGGCCGCTATGTCGGGCAGGAGCCCGGCTTTGCCAACCGGCAGGAGCTGGAGGCGCATCTGCGCGAAATCTGTGCCCCGTTCGGGCCGCTCACCGAGGCACAATGGCGCCACCTCGTCGCCCATGCCGGGCGCACCCGCAGCGACGGCAGGCTCGGCCTCGCCTACGACCCGAAGATCGGCGAGGCGTTCCGCTCGAAAGACGGCGAGAGCGGGCTCAGCGATGTCGATTTCTGGTCGTTCTACGACCGGATCGGCTGTCCGACGCTGGTGCTCCGCGGCGCCCAATCCGACCTGTTGCGGGCGGCCGACGCGGCGGCGATGACGACGCGCGGGCCGCGCGCCGAGCTCATTCAATTCCCCGGGATCGGCCATGCGCCGGCGCTGATGGCGGATGACCAGATCGCCGTCGTGCGCGACTTCCTTGCCGCCGGCTGAGGCGCCGGCGCGCACCGCCTACCTCGCGCCCGAGGGGTTTGTCGCCGAGCTGGCCTATGAGCTCGGCGACGTGGAGTTTGCCTGCGAGCGGCTGCTCCTCGCGCCGGGCCCGGCGCGGCCGGCTGCCTGGGCGCAGAACGTGTGGATCGAGCCGCGCACGATCCCGATCGCGTCGATTGCGGACGCGGCCCGCCAATTGCGCGCGATCCAGCGAAACTGGGTGCCTTATGCGCCGCGCCATCACCGCCGCGCCATGCTGATCCAGGCGCGCTTGCCGGTCGTCTCGGCGCGGCCGCTGGCGTTCGGCGACCCGGCACCGGCGGCGCCGCTCGGCTCGTGGACCTTGCTCGACCCGAACACCGTGCTCGCCGCGTCCGCTTGCACGAGCCCGTTTCCCAATGGCGAAGTCCATTTTGTCGAGGACCGCAGCGGCCCGCCCAGCCGGGCCTATCTTAAGCTCTGGGAGGCGCTGACCGTAATCGGCCGCGGCCCCGGGCCGGGCGAGACGTGCCTTGACCTTGGCAGTAGCCCGGGCGGTTGGAGCTGGGTGTTGGCGCAAACGGGCGCGCGGGTGATCAGCGTCGACAAGGCGCCGCTCGCCCCCGCGGTGGCTGCCCTGCCGGACATCGACTACCGGGCGGAGAGCGCCTTTGCGCTCGATCCCGCCGCGATCGGGCCGATCGACTGGCTGTTCTGCGATGTCGTGTGCTATCCGGCGCGGCTGTTGGCGCTGGTCGAGCGCTGGCTCGCTGCCGGCACCTGCCGGCGCTTTGTCTGCACGGTCAAGTTCCAGGGTGCGACCGACCACGCGACCGCCGCACGCTTTGCCGCGATCCCCGGCGCGACGCTGCGCCACCTCTACCACAACAAGCACGAGCTGACCTGGATCAAGCTCGATTAAGCTGCGATCATCAGGGGGAAATTGGGGGAGGAGGAAATGGATCTCGGGTTGCGCGGACGAAAGGCGCTGATCACCGGCGCGTCGAAGGGGATCGGGCGGGCCTGCGCCGAGGCGCTGGCCGAGGAAGGCGTCGATGTCGTGCTGGTGTCGCGCACCGAGGCCGACCTTGAAGCGGCGCGCGCCAGGATCGCCGGCATGCACAACGTGGCGGTGCGCTACTACGCGCTCGACCTCAGCGACAGCAGGAACGTCGACCGGCTGGCGGCCGAATGCCTGGACATCGACATCCTGATCAACAACGCCGGTGCCATCCCCGGCGGCAACATCGCCGACATCGACGAGGCGCGCTGGCGCCAGGCGTGGGATCTCAAAGTGTTCGGCTACATCAACATGACGCGGCGCTTCTACGCGCTGATGGCGGCCCGCAAGAGCGGCGTCATCGTCAACATCCTGGGCGCGGCCGGCGAAAACCCCGATTTCAATTACATCGCCGGCTCCTCGGGCAACGCCTCGCTGATGGCCTTCACCCGCGCGATGGGCGGTACCGCGCCGCGTGATGGCCTGCGGGTCATCGGCATCAATCCCGGGCCGGTGATGACCGAGCGCCTGATCACGCTGACGAAGACGCGGGCGCAGACGCAATTGGGCGACGCGGAACGGTGGCAGGAACTGATGCAGGGCTACGCCTTCGGCCGCGCCGCCAAGCCCGAGGAAATCGGCTGGATGGCCGCCTTCCTCGCCTCCGACCGTTCCGGCTACACCACCGGCTCGATCGTCACGATCGACGGCGGCGGCTCAAGCAGGAGGAGCGCGCTGTAGATTCCAATTGGCGATGCAGGCGCCGGGTTGGCATCGAACTGAGCCGAGCGTAATGGCGATTATCTACACCTTGTTCGGCAGTCTGCAAGCAATGGTGCTCGGCGCAAGAATTCCACGCCAAACTCGACCCGATGCAGTACCGCGTCAACAGGCTGTACGACCGCATTTATTTCAGCGCACGGCCTGCAACTTTAGATTTACTGGAAAAAATTTGCCATAATGCGGCTTATGCGGCTTCTGAGGTGTAGGCGCCCGATTAAAATGTCACCCCTCTGCCAGATAGAAATGACACTCCCCGGGGATTTTCGGGAGGGTGTTTGGGGTGACGGTACAGCTGATGAGCAATGGAGAGCTTGGACGGCTTGAGGTGCTGCGGGACTTGGATCAGCGACGGCTGACGACCACGGCGGCGGCGCAACTGTTGGGTCTTGAGCGGCGTCAGGTATTCCGGCTGTTGGGGGCCTATCGAGCCGAGGGTGCGGCGGGTCTGATATCGAAGCGCCGTGGTCGCCCCGGCAACCGAGGTAAGCCCGCGGCGGTTCGCATTGAGGCGCTGGCGATCATTCGCGAGCGCTACTGGGATTTCGGCCCGACTTTGGCGGCCGAGAAGCTGGGCGAGCTGCACGGGATCGTTCTCGGCCGCGAGACCCTTCGCCTTTGGATGATCGCGGACGGGCTGTGGCTCGATCGCAAGCAGCGCCTGAAGCGTGTTCATCAGCCCCGCCACCGGCGCGAATGCGCCGGTGAACTGGTGCAGGTCGACGGTTGTGAGCATTGGTGGTTTGAGGATCGCGGGCCGCAATGCACGCTGCTCGTATTCATCGACGACGCGACCAGCCGGCTGATGCATCTACGGTTTGTGGAGAGCGAGTCGACGTTCGCCTATTTCCATGCGACCCGCGCCTATCTGGAAGCCTGGGGCAAGCCGGTTGCGCTCTACAGCGACAAACACGGCGTCTTTCGGGTCAATCAGACGGGCGCCCTTGGCGGCGACGGCATGACCCAGTTCGGGCGCGCGCTCGACGCGCTCAACATCGACATCATCTGCGCCAATTCGAGCCAGGCCAAGGGCCGGGTCGAGCGCGCGCACAAGACCTTGCAGGACCGGCTGGTCAAGGAGCTTCGGCTCGCCGGGGCATCCAGCCTGGCCGATGGGAATACCCTCCTGCCGGCGTTCATGGCCAACTACAACACGCGCTTTGCCAAGCCGCCGGCGAACGGCAAAGACCTGCACCGGCCGCTGCGCGAGAGCGACGATCTGGAAGATGCCTTCGCCTGGAAGGAGGAGCGCACGCTGTCGCGGGCGCTGACCCTCCAGTACGACAAGGTGATCTTCATTCTGGAGCCGAGCGACCCGGCCAAGGCGGCGATCGGCAAGCGGGTGACGGTGGTCGATCAGCCGGACGGCCGGCTGTCGATCCGCTACAAGGGCGTCGAGTTGGCCTACCGCACCTTCGACAAGCTGCGCCAGGTCTCGCAGGGCGCGATTGTCGAGAACAAGCGGCTCGGCGCCGCTCTCGCCGTCATCCGCGAGCAGCAGATTGCACGGGCGGAGACGCGTAGCCGATCAGCACCCCGCCGCCGCGATCAGCGTGACGCGCGTCTATTCAAAGTCGGCTGAGATTTTCCCTACGAGCCGAGCGAGCTGTCGCTCGCTCGGTAAAACAACCGGTGACGCGGCAGCGCAGTGCGACGGGCGTCGCTCGGCCGCTGCGCTTCGCACAGGCTCCACGCCCGCCCGCCGCCCGAACCGGCAACAGTGACATTTCTAAATGGCAGAACCAGTGACATCTCTAAATGGTGGACACACTGAGGGATTCCAAGCGCATCCTAATCTACAAAATATAGGACCAGTTTGATTGATATTAACCATCTAATTTAGCGCGTATTTAAATTGAAGAGGGTACAATTCCAAGAGATCGCGGACTGTGATTTACGGATTGAGCACGTACCTTGCGGGAATCTGGGTCAAATGCCACTCTCCGAGCGTGAGCGAGCGATCCTGCGTCAGCTGATGCGGGGCTCTGCCAACAGGCAAATCGCGCGCAGCCTCGGTATGACCGAGGCCGCGGTCAAGGTGCACCTAACGCGCCTCTTTCGAAAATTTGGTGTTGAAAACCGCTGGCAAGCGATAACGTGGGTCCGAGATAACCGGGGCGCGCTTGAGGGTTTCTAAGGTCCACCCAAGGCTGAATCTGAATTCGGGGAGCCTACAGAAGCAGAGAAGCAGGTTTTGTATCACAAGACTTCAGTGATTTCGACTTTCAGACGCACAACGCGCGAGCGGGGTTTCGGTTCGCCCCGGTCATGCTCCTCAGCTTCTTTCAAGGCCGTATCGACATCCATTACCTTCGGCAGCACCAATATCGAATCGTCCGAGAACAGCAGTCCTAGGCGTTCGCTCATCGTTGGTGTTCCTTCAGATTCCTAACCGGCTAGAGCATGAATCTTGCCGTTGCTCGAAGCACCGCGACAACGGAAATTCGAGTTATAAGCCGTCTTTTCCAGAAAGCCGGTTATGCGGCTTTCTCGAGCGTCAGTTTCGATCGGTATCGTTTACCCCGCCTTGAGCCGCTTCGCCGCGTCGACGGCGAAGTAGGTCAGGATGCCGTCGGCGCCGGCGCGTTTGAAGCAGAGCAGCGACTCGAGCATTGCGCGGTCGCCGTCGAGCCAGCCCTTTTCGGCGGCGGCCTTGATCATCGAGTATTCGCCCGAGACCTGGTAGGCGAAGGTCGGCACCCGGAAGGCGTCCTTGACGCGGCGCACGATGTCGAGATACGGCAGCCCGGGCTTGACCATGACCATGTCGGCGCCCTCGGCGATGTCGAGCGCGACCTCGCGCAACGCCTCGTCGCCGTTGGCCGGGTCCATCTGGTAGGTGCGCTTGTCGGCGCTGCCGAGCGAGGAGGCGGAGCCGATCGCGTCGCGGAACGGCGCAAAGAAGCACGAAGCGTATTTCGCCGCGTAGGACATGATGCGCACCCGGTCGAAGCCGGCCTCGTCGAGCGCCCGGCGCACCGCGCCGACCCGCCCGTCCATCATGTCCGAGGGCGCGATGATGTCGCAGCCGGCCTCGGCCTGCACAATCGCCTGGCGCTGCAATATCGCGACGGTCTCGTCGTTGGCGACGTAGCCGTCGCGGATCACGCCGTCATGGCCGTGCGAGGTGAACGGGTCGAGCGCCACGTCGCACAAAACGCCGAGATCGGGCAGCGCCTTTTTGAGGGCGCTGACAGCGCGGCAGACGAGGTTTTCGGGGTTGACCGCCTCATGCCCCTCCGGGTCCTTCAAGGCCGGATCGACCGCCGGAAACACCGCGATTGTCGGGATGCCGAGCGCAGCGGCCTCGCCCGCCATGTCGACGAGGGCCGGGATCGACAGGCGCCAGGCGTCCGGCATCGAGTTCGACGGGCGCGCGTCCCTCGCCGTCCTGTACGAATACCGGCCAAATAAGATCGCCCGATGTCAAGACGCTCTCGGCGACGAGCTTGCGCGACCACGGATCGCGCCGGTTGCGGCGCAGCCGTGTGGTCGGATAGGGCGCCAATGGCGGCAGGAAGGATTGGTTCACGGGATACCCCGGCGGAAAAGCGGCGCAGGCCGCGGATCGCGCGAAAATACGGCGGGCGGCGGCGCGATACAACGTGGTGCTGCGACGCTGCGGCCGTCGCTCAGAACGGCGCGAGTTCGCCCGGGTTGGCGGCAAAGTGGTAGACGAACACCGTGGTGAAGGTGATCGCCGCGACCGTCAGCATGAAGCACACGAGCCCGACTGCCATCTTCCGGTTAGCCGACCGCCGCTCCGACACAAACTCCCCGGCGCCAATCGGCCGACGCGGCTGGCGCTGCCGCGCGAAGGCGCGCTCCTCCTGCTGGGCCCAACGATAGATCATCAGGATCGCCGTGCCGACGAACATCATGCTGCCGGGGATCCACATGATCAGCCCGCCGTAATTCTCGTCGGTTGCCGGAGCGATTGCCCACAGCCGCCCCGTCTCGGCATAGGCGTGATAAAGCACCTGATGCTTGAAGCTGAGATACGAGCCCAGGAGGATGTTGCCGATCGAGGCTATCCAGAACATGAACAGCCGCACACCCAGCGACGCCCCGAGAGGACGCGGTCGCGGGTCGAGCAGCCGCCAAAAGAAGATCAGGCCGCTCAACAGCAGCGTCGCGTGCCACAAGTAGTGGACCGGCTCGTCGAGGATCGCGCGGTCGTGGAAGCGCGGGATCATCCAGAAATAGGTCGTCGCGACAAAGAGGATCGTTGCGACCGCCGGGTGGCCGAGCAGGCCGAGCGGGCGCACGGCCGGGCTGGCGAGAAGCGGCCTGACGACATGGCGCCGTGCCCAGTCCGGCAGGCCGCGCAGCAGCGCCCCCTGCGGCGCCGCCAGCACCAGCAGCATCGGCACGGTCGTGCGCAGCAGCATGTGCTCGACCTGGTGCATCAGGAACTGATGATCGGAGATCGTCTCGATCGGCGATTGCAGCGCCAGGAACAGGGCGGCAAGACCACCGAAGAAGGAGAATTGCCGCAAGGTCGTGAAACGGCGGTCTTCGGACCCGGCCGGCCGCCGCTGGCCGGCGCTGTAGAGCCATCCCACCAACAGCGTGCCGAGCGTCAGGTCCGGGGTCAGCGGCCACACCGCCCACGGATCGGGCGCCGCCACGACGCCGACGTAGTGCAGCACCGGATCAATCGCTGCCAGCAGCATTACCGCGCTGCCGACGGCTATGGCCGGCCACGGCACCGCGGGGCTTGCCGGGATGCGGACTGCCGCCACGCGCCTCATCTGTGGGAAGCCACCGCTGCTCTCCTTTGCGTCGCGATTACCAGTACGCCCGTCTGCGGACCGTTTGGGAGGTTTCGCGCGCGTCCCATGGTCGCACGAGGCGGCGGGTTCGCGTGCCGCAGGCTCGGCGCGACGGGAGCGGTGCGCTCAATCGGCGGCCACGATCTGCGTCATGATCATCGCTTGCGCGCGAGGGGTCGGATATCCGAGCATGCACCGGCAACGGGCTTGGCGATCGGCGGGAGGGTGCGATGCTGGTGTTCCGACAACTGTTCGATCCGCAGTCTTCGACCTATACCTATCTGCTGGGGGACCGCGACAGCGGTGCCGCGTTGCTGATCGATCCGGTATTCGAGCAGGTGCGGCGCGACACCGCGCTGCTTGGCGAACTTGGCCTAAAACTGATCGCCACGCTCGAAACGCATGTCCACGCCGACCATGTCACCGGCGCTTGGCTGCTGAAAGCCCGGACCGGCAGCAAGATCATGCTGTCGGCGGCGAGCCGCGCGGCGGGGGCCGACCGTTATCTCACACAGGACGACATCGTCGCGTTCGGCGGGCGGCGCCTGCTGGTGCGCGCCACGCCCGGCCACACCAACAGCTGCCTGACCTATGTGCTCGACGACCACAGCATGGCGTTCACCGGCGACTGCCTGCTGATCCGCGGCAGCGGCCGCACCGATTTCCAGGAGGGCGACGCCGCCGCGATGTACCGCTCGATCCACGAGCAGATTTTCACCCTGCCCGACGACTGCCTGCTGTATCCGGCGCACGATTATCGCGGGCTGACCGTGACGAGCGTCGCCGAGGAGCGGCGCTTTAACCCGCGGATTGGCGGCGAGATCGGCATCGGCGACTTCGCCGGCTACATGAAGAATCTGCGCCTGGCGCATCCGAAGCTGATCGACATCGCGGTGCCGGCCAATCTGCGCTGCGGCCGGCCGGAGGGCGACGCGGCCGCCGCCACGCCGCCGGCCGACCCGAACTGGGCGCCGCTGCGCTACAGCTTTGCCGGGGTGTGGGAGATCGACCCGCACGGGCTCGAGGAGATTTCCGGGGGGCACACCGGCGCGGTGCAGATCGTCGACGTGCGCGAGGCCGACGAGTTCACCGGGCCGCTCGGCCACATTACGGGTGCGGTATTGATCCCGCTGGGCGAGTTGGCCGAGCGCGCCGGCGAACTCGCGCAAGACCGGCCGATCGTTGCGGTGTGCCGCGCCGGCGGACGCTCGGCCCAGGCCACCGTGATCCTGCAGCAGGCCGGGCTCAAGCAGGTCGCCAATCTGACCGGCGGCATGCTGCGCTGGCGCGCCGAAGGCCATGCGGTGGAGGGCGGCAGCGCGTAGGCGCAGCTCAGTCCGTCGCCTCCGCGGCGCTGCCGGCGGAAAGCGGGACGAGGGTCGCCGGCGGGGCGACAAGTTCGCTGTCGGGGCGCAGCCGGCGCGGCTCGATCTCCACCGGCCGCAGTTCGGGCAGCGGGTCGCCGGTGCCCTCGACCTCAAGTTCGCTGAACTTCCGCGCCTGCGGCATGACCCGCCCTTCGAGACTGCCGATGAAATGGTTGTAGTGCCTGACCGCGCCGTCGAGCCCCTTGCCGAGGTTGATCACGTGTCCACCCATCGCCGCGAGCCGGCGGTAGAGGTCACGGCCAAGTTCGGCGACCTTCTTGGCGTTCTCGGCAACCTTCTCCTGGCGCCAGCCGAACGCGATGGCCTTGGCGAGCGCGATCAACGTGGTTGGCGTGACGATCAGCACCCGCGCGGCAATTGCGTCCTCGAACAGCTGGGGATCGCGCTCGATGGCGGCGGCGAAAAAATTCTCGCCGGGAATGAACATCACGACGAAATCCGGGGTGCACGGCAGCGCGTCCCAATAGCTCTTGCCGGCGAGCTGCTTCATATGCGTGCGCAACTGCCGCGCATGACGGTCGAGATGGGATTGCCGCTCGTCGTCGCCGCCGGCTTCGACCGCGTCGAGATAGGCCGCCATCGAGGTTTTGGCATCGACGATGATGCGCCGGTCGCCGGGCAGGCGGATGATGATGTCGGGGCGCAGCCTTGTGTCGTCGTGGTCGAGCGTCTTTTCGGCCTCGAAATCAATGTAAGGCGTCATGCCCGACAGCTCCATGACGTTGTGGAGCTGCTGTTCGCCCCAGCGGCCGCGGGTTTTCGGCGCCGCCTGCAGCGCGGTGACGAGTTTGCGAGTCTCGCGGCTGACGTCGCTTTGAGCGCGCGCGACCTCCTGGAGATGTGAGGCGAGCCCGCCATAAGCTGCCTCTCGGGCCTTCTCAATTTCCGAGAGGCCCTTGCGGTATTCCTCCAGGCTTGCACTGATGGGCGCGAGCAATGCCGCGATGGCCTTTTCCTTGTCGCCGAGCAGGGTGGCGGCCGCCTGGCGGTGATTGTCGAACACCTGGCCGGCCAGCGACAGGAACGATTGCTGGTTGCCGCGCAATGCCTCGGCGGCGAGCGCCTGCAACTTGGTCTCGATATCGCCGCGCAGCGCGGCTAGCGCTGCCAGGTTCCGGTCGTGGGCACGCTGCTCGGCCCCCTGCTCGCCGGCCAGGGCGGCGTGCGCCACGCGTTCGCTTTCGAGCTCCCGCGCCAGCGAATCGCGACGCTCGGCCGCGGCGTCCCGCTCGGCTTCAGCCCGGTGGATTTCGCCCTGCAAGCGGGCGACGTCGCGGCCGCGCATCAGCCAAGCCGCCGCCATTCCAGCGAGCACCCCGACCAGCAGCATTAGCGGCGCGACATAGGCGCTCATCCGGCATTTGCCCTGTGGTTGCCTCGTCCCACAGCATACCGCGCTGGCGCCTATCTGTCATGTTCGCTTTTCGTTCGAGGCGCCTTGCAAAGCGAGGGCGGGCCGGCTTTCGGCCCGCCGACGCTGCATCGTCCTCAGCCGCAGGCGATCGCGTAGCAGTCGCGCACGCCTTCGGGGAGGCGCGATTCGCTCCAGCTCTTGCCGCCGTCCTGGGTGCCGAACACCTGGCCGCAGCGCGAGATCGCGTAGACCTGGTTGGCGTCCTTGGGATGTGGGATGACGCCCATCATCGTCGCCTCGGCCTTGATGCCGCGGTCGAAGCGGGTCCAGGTCTTGCCGACATCGTCGCTGCGGTAGACCGAGCCGTCAGTGCTGCGCGCCGCCGGGGCCAACGCCGCGTACAGGACCTTGGGATCGAGCGGCGAGGTGCGGATGTCGCGGCCATAGGTCTGCGGCGAGAAGCGGTTGATCTCCATGTCGGCCCAATGGTCGCCGTGGTCGCCGCTGCGGAACAGGCCCATCCGGTTGGCGAGGATTACGGTGCCTGGCGCCGCCGCGCTGCACGCCAGCGCATGGCCGTCGAGCATGCCCTCGATCTCGGTCTGGCTGCCGATGCGGCTCCGGTATTTCGGCTCCTCGCAGAAGCGGATCAGGTCGGCGGTGCAGTCTTCCCAGCTCTCACCGCCGTTGCGGCTGCGCATCGTGCCGTTGGCTTCCAATGTCGCATAGACGTCGTCAGGCGAGGTGGGGTCGACGTCGAGCCGCATGACCCGGCAGGCAAACGCCATGATGACGCGGTCGGGTAATGCCGGATCGGCGAGCTTCTTCCAGTTGTCGCCGCCGTCGTCGCTGCGATAGACGCCGACCGGCGTCGCGCCGGCATAGATCCGCTGGGGATTCTTTGGATGGACCAGGATCGACCAGATGTCCGGGTCGCCGCCGGGAACGCTCAAGTGCTCGAACTTGCCGCCGCGATTGTGGCTGCGATAGATGCCCTTGGTGCTGCCGACGAGGATTGTGTCGCTGTCGCCCGGATGCACCGTGATCGCGTGCACCTCGGCGTCGTCGGGCAGCCCGCCGGCCAGCTTCTCCCAGTTGCTGTCGCCGACCGCCTGGCGGAAGACGCCACCCAGCGTCCCCTTGTGCGTCACGCCCACCGTCGCCGCCACACCGGCATAAACATGCGTCGTCCCGGCCATTTGTTTCCTCCTGTCGCGTCTATGGAGTGGAGTGTTGCTTTCGATCAGGCGCAGGCGATCACGTAGCCGTCGCCGACGCCCCGGCACAGACATGCGCCACGCCCGTCATCGCCGCCTCCCGCGCCCGGCTTCAGATCGCCGCACGGATCATACGATGTCTTGCGGGTTGTCACAAAGCTTCGCCAATCGGGTATGGTGCGCGCGAATTTTCGGGAGACGAGGATGAACGCTAGCGGGACACGGGAGCGGCGCCGGATCGGCCGCAACGGGCCGGAGGTGTTGGCGGTCGGGCTCGGCTGCATGTCGTTGTCCGGCACCTATGGGACAAGCGACGACAATGCCGCGCTGACCCTGCTGAACCGCGCCGTGGATCTCGGCGTCGATCATTTCGACAGCTCCGACATGTATGGCTGGGGCCACAACGAGACGCTGCTCGGCCGCTTCCTGGCGCAGCTCCCGGCGGGCCGGCGCGACAAGATCGTGATCGCGACCAAATTTGGCCAGATCCAGCGACCGGGCGGGGCCAACGGCGTTGACGGCCGCCCCGAATACGTGCAGCAGGCCTGCGAAGCGAGCCTGAAGCGGCTGGGGATCGATGTGATCGACCTCTATTACCAGCACCGGGTCGATCCCAACGTGCCGGTCGAGGACACGGTCGGCGCGATGAAGCGGCTCGTCGAGCAGGGCAAGGTGCGCCATCTCGGACTGTGCGAGGCGCGCCCGGAGCGGCTGCGCCGCGGCCACGCGGTGCACCCGATCGCCGCGGTGCAGAGCGAGTACTCGCTGCTCTACCGCGAGGAAGCGACCGAGACGCGCGACGCGGTCAAGGACCTCGGCATCTCGTTCGTTGCCTACGCGCCGCTCGGCCGCAGCCTGTTGGCCGGCGCCGTGCCCGATCTCAACAATCTCGCGCCCGGCGACACCCGTGGCCGCCATCCGCGTTTCGAGGGTGAGAATTTCGGCAAGAACCGGGTGCTGGTGGAGCGCGTCGAGGCGATCGCCGCCGACAAGCGATGCACGGTAGCGCAGCTCTCGCTCGCCTGGCTCATCGCGCAAGGCCCCGACGTGCTCCCGATCCCGGGGACGAAGCGCATCGAGCGATTGGAAGAAAATCTCGGGGCGCTCGATGTAAAGCTGACGGTGGAAGAGATCGAGAGCATCGCCGAGGCGGTGCCGCTCGGCGCCGCCGCCGGCACCCGCTATCCCGCCGGGGGCATGCGGGGCGTCTACATCTGAACGAAAAGATCACAGCACGCAGACAGGTAGCAGGCCGCAGGCTCAGCCGCGTCTGCGTGCTAAATCCATGCGGTGTGGAGGAAACACAAGGATGAACGGAAAGACATTTGCGCTGGCGCTGGCGCTCTTTGCTCTGGCGCTGCCGGCCATCGCGGCGGAGCCGATCAAGATCGGCTTCAGCTGCCCGGAAACGGGCGGCAGCGCCGGCGCCGGCAAGCAGATCCTGGTGACCGCGCAAATCTGGGCGGACGACATCAACGCCAAAGGCGGCCTCCTCGGCCGCCCGGTCAAGATCATTCACTACGACGACCAGAGCAATCCCGCCCTCGACCCGGGCATCTACACCAAGCTGCTCGACGTCGACAAGGTCGATCTGGTGATGGCCTACGGCACCAATTACAGCGCCGCAGCCATGCCGATATTGATCGAGCACAAGGTGATGGTGCTCAACACCTTGTCGCTGGCGGTCAACGACCGGTTTCATTACCCGCGGCATTTTCAGACGATGCCCTACGGGCCGGACGGCAACGAAGCGATCTCGGCCGGCTATTTCCGGGTCGCGATGAGCATGACGCCAAAGCCGACGACAATCGCGATCACCGGCGCCGACGCCGAATTCTCGCAGCACGCCCTCGAGGGCGCCCGCAAGCACATCAAAGAGGACGGTCTCAAGATCGTCTACGACCGCGTCTATCCGCCCAACACGATCGACTTCACCCCGATCGTACAGGCGATCCGGGCGGTCAAGCCCGATCTCGTCTTTGTCGCCTCCTATCCCGCCGACAGCGCCGGCATGCTGCGCGCGGTGCAGGAGCAGGGCCTCGAAGCCAAGATGTTCGGCGGACCGATCATCGGGCTGCAATTCGGCACGATCAAGCAGCAGATGGGGCCGCGCCTCAACGGCATCGTCGATTACGAGCTCTATGTCCACGAGCCGACGATGAGCTTCCCCGGCGTCGACGCCTTCATCGCGGAGTATCAGAAGCGCGCCAAGGTCGCCGGCACCGATCCCTTGGGGTATTACGTGCCGCCGCTGGTCTTCGCCACCTACCAGGTGCTTGAGGAAGCGGTCAAAGGGGTCGGCTCGCTCGATCAGGACAAGCTCGCCAAATATATGCACGCCACGACCTTCAAGACGATCATGGGCGACATCAAGTTCGGCCCGGACGGCGAATGGACCAACCCGCGCATCCTGACGATCCAATACCAGGGGGTGAAGGGCAACGATCTCGCGCAGTTCGAGAAACCGGGCGTGCAGGTCATCCTCGACCCGCCGGCCTACAAGACGGGGACGCTCAAATACCCGTATTCGACGCCGGGAAAGTAGCCGGCGAGACTGCCGGCGGCGCGGCTTCCGGCTCGCCGGAAGCCGGCTGCCGCGACAGCGCATGGACGAGGATGCCGGCGACGATCAGCGCGCCGCCGACCACCCGCGGCAGCGTGACGGCCTCGCCGAGCACCAGCGTGCCGAGCAGCACGACCGTGACGAGCTCCGCATTGGCCAGGATCGCAAACCCGCTCGCTCCGAGCCGCGGCACGCTATAGGTGAACAGCGTCATGGTCAGCGCGCCCGGCCCCAGCGCAATAAACAGGACCAAGAGCCAGCCGGTCGTGCTGTTGGGAACATCGAGGCCGCGAAACGCCGCGGCGAGCCCGAAGCTCAGCGTCATCCCGGCAAACAGCGCGCTCGCGCCGACCAACGGCGGGTGGCGCCGCAGCAGCCGTGCGTTGATTGCCAGGTAGAACGCGTAGATCAGCGGCCCCGGCACCGCCCATAGGAGGCCGCGCGGGTTGATCGTGCCGCCCTGGAGCCCCGGGCCGGTGATCAGCCCGGCGCCGCCGAGGATGACCGCGATGCACAGCACCGCGAGCGGCCGGACCGGCTGCTTGAACACCAGTCGGTCGAGCACCAGCGTCAACGCCGGGTAGGTGTAGAACAACAGGACCGCGATGCTGGTATCGAGGGTCCGCAGGCTCTCCCAGAAGCACAGCGTCTGCGCGCTCCCGAGCGTCGCACCGACCAGCCCGATCCGCCACGCGCCGCCGCGCCACGCCGCCGGCAGATCGAGCCGCATGGCGCGCGCGGCCGCCGCCAATGCCAACAGGGCAATGCCGTAGCGCCAGAACAGCATCGACGGGGCGCTGATGCCGCCGGCATAAAGATGGCGCGCGGCCAGCGGCATCACGCCGACCATCGTGCTGCCGGACAATGCGGCGAGCGCGGCCGGCCACACGCGAGTGGCGCCCGAGCCCATTACGGTGCTTACGGAGCGATGCGTACGATCATCGCCCGGCCGAGCGTCGGCGAGCCGCCCGCGCCGCTCATTCGGCTGGTCGCTCGTAGATAACGCGGCCGTCTTGCAGGGTCATGCGGGCGATCAGCCGCTCCTTGGCGGTGACGGTGTTGCCGTCGCTGTCGGTCATCGCGAAATTGCCGTTGCGCCGCTCGATCAGCGCGATGTCGGCGTTGGCGCCGGGGCGCAAGGTGCCGACGGTGCCCTCGTAGCCCATGATCCTGGCCGGCGCGGCGGTGGCGCGCGTAACGAGGTCGTCGAGCTTCATGCCGAAATGCAACAGCTTCGACATCGTCGTCGCGAGGTCCCACACTGGCCCCTTGGTTGCGCTGGTGAAGGTCAGGTCGGTCGAGATCGTGTCGGGCAGAAAGCCCTGGTCGAGCGCCTTCTCGATCATCGGGAAGCTGAAATGGTTTCTGCCGTGGGCGCAGTCGAAGATGATGCCGTGGCGCTGCGCCTCGACGACCTCCTTCAATATCAGCTGCTTCTCCTGGCCCATGATGCCGTGGGCGCGGCCGTGATAGCAGTGGGTGATGATGTCGCCGGGGATCATCTCGGCGAGGATGTCGGGCAGCGGGATCGGCGAGTTGGTGATGTGGATCATCAGCGGCACATTCGCCGTCGCCGCCGTCTTGCGCGCCAGCTTGACCGGCTCGGTCGAGTATTCCCAGACGATGCCCGGGCCGTAGCGCAGTTTGACGCCAATTGCGAGGTCGGGGTTTTCGGCGATCGTGCGGGCGCAGCCCTCCGGGTCGGCGTAGGGGAAATGCGACAGCTCGCCGCCGCGCGAGGTGCCGACGATGCCGATCGCCGACAAATTGACGAAGGCGCGCACCCGCGTGCGCACCTCGTGGTCGAGCACCTGGCGCAGGCCCGCGAAGGTCGCCGAGCCGGCGCTGCCAGCGTCGCACAGCGTCGTGACGCCGCTCGCCCGGCAAAAGCCGTCGGTGTGCCCGCCCATGTCGTGGGCGTTGACGAACACGTGGGCGTGGATGTCGATCAGCCCCGGTGTCACGAGGAGGCCCTTCGCGCTGATCGTGCGGTGCGCCGCGTTGGCCGGCAGCGCCGGCGCAACCGCGGCGATCTTGCCGCCGGCGATCGCAACGTCGAGCTGCCCTTTCAACCCGGCGCCGGGATCAAGCACCTCGCCGCCCTGGATCAGCAGGTCATATTTCATCGGTCTCCTCCTCGCCCCTCGCCGCCGCGCCAGCGGGGGTCATTCTTTTGACCGCAACCCGGCCGCGATCCATACGCCGAGAACAATCGCGACCACAACGCTGGGCCCGAGGACGCTCCATTCCGTCGCGCGGAGCAGGAACGATGCCGGCCCGGGCTGAAGCGACGAGTACGGCTTGAGCACATAGGCGCAGGTCCAGAACACGAACGCCAGGATTGCAGAGGCAACCACAAGCCGCACGAACCCGCGCTGCAGGTTCATCTCGTCGCCCGCCGGGCGGTCGCCCGCGGCAACCGCCCGGGAGCGGACGACGAGCGGCCGGTCAACCCCGCAGCCGCGGGCAGAGGCGCATCGCGTTCTCGCCGAGGATCTTCTTCTTGGCGCTCTCGGTGAGGCGCGGGCGGTCGGCGGTCTGCTGGACCGCTTCCGGCCAGCCCGTGTCGCCGTGCGGCCAGTCGCTGGCGAACAGCCACATGTCTTCGCCGAGTTCCTCGATGCAGAATTCGATCGAGCGCTCCCAGCTGTCGACGCCGTGGAAATAGCGGCCTTCGGCCAGGACCTCGCGCGGCATGCGCTTCAGGTTCGGCACATGGCCCGGCGACATCAGGTAGTGCGTGTCCATGCGGTCGAGCGCCATCGGGACCCAGCCGCCGGCGGTCTCGATGATCGCGGCGCGCAGGCGCGGGAACAGTTCGAAGACGCCGCCGCCGATCAACGCGCCCAGCGCCGCCATGCCAGCCCACGGATTGGAAAAACCGTGCATCAGGAACCACGCGCCATTGAGGTCGTGCGTGCCGGGCCCGTAAGGCGGGCGCGCCGTGCCGCCATGCGCCAGGAGCGGCAGATCGAGGCTCTGCGCCGCGTCGTAGAGCGGGTAGAGGTCGGGGTTGTCGAGCAGTTTGCCGCCCGGCGCCTGCGGCGAGATGTAGACGCCGACCAAGTTGGGGTCGCGGTCGGCCCAGTATTTCAGCTCGGCGACACCCGATTGCACGTCCCGCATATTGGCGACGAGGGTCCATTTCAGCCGCGTCGGCGCCTTGGCGCAGAAATCGACGACCCAGCGGTGATAGGCGCGATAGAGCGCGTTCTCGAAGCCGACATCGCGCAGCGCGCAATAGCTCGACACATGGGTCGGGAAGAGGACGCCGATATCGACCGAGCTCTTGTCCATGTCCTCGATCCGCGCCTTGACGTCCCAGTTGACCTCCGGGCGGATCGGCGGCAGCGAGTCGTTGCGGCCGGGCGGGAAGGCGACGCGGCCGTGCTCCATCTCCGAGCGCCCGGTGATGCCGAACGTGTCGCGCACACCCAATGCCCGGCCCGCCTCAATCTGCTCGATGACCGCGGTGCGGCTGCCGAACAGCGCGTAGCGGTCGCCTTTCTCTTCCTGCCGGGCGATCGCCTCGCACAGCAGGTTGAACGGCGCGCGGTACTCGGGGTCGATGTAATCCTTGAAGAACTTGTCCGCCCGCTCGCGGATATGCGCGTCCATGTCGACGACGGTGTGACCGTTCCAGCTCATTTCGATCCTCCCACGTAAGCGGCGTGGCCGGGCATGGCCCGGCCACCCGCGTCATGGATTCCCTTGGCAGGCCCCAGGGACGACAGATTACGTTACGCCCGCCCGGCGATGTTGTCGTGGCGCTTGGCGGCGGCGGCGGCCTTGGCGAAATCCGCTTCGCCGAAGCCGTAGAGCCGCGCCCCGCCGGACAGGATCTTGCCGGCTATCTCGGGGGTGATGCTGGGGTTGGCCAGCACCCGGTTCGAGACTTCGGGGAAGCTCGAGTTGAAATGCGGGAAGTCGCTCGACACGCAAATGTTGTCGGCGCCGCCGAGCAGTTCGACGACCGAGCCGACCTCACTTTCGCCGCTCTCGATCGCCGAGAAGCAGTTGCGCTGCCAGTATTCGAGCGGCGACATCTTGAGGTACGGGGCGTCGGAATCCTTGTGCTGCCGCAGATCCCATTCGATGCGGCCGAGCAGACCCGGCACCCACCAGCTCTGCGCTTCGAGAAACGCGACCCGCAGCTTGGGATAAAACTCGAAGATGCCGCCGAGCATCATCGCGATCAGCGCCAACTGCATCTCGGTCGAGTGGCTGGCGACGTGACGCATGAAGCGGTTCTCGCCAAAGCGCGGCTCGATCGTCGAATAGTAGGAGCCGGTGCCCTCGTGGAAGCACATCGGCACGTTCAATTCCTGCAACATGCCGTAGAGCGGATCCCAATAGTTGGAATGCCAGTAGCGGCCGTTGAGGTAGTTCGGCCGCACGAAGGCGCCGACTGCGCCGTACTTGTCGACACAACGCAGCAGCTCGGCGCAGGCGAGGTTGACGTCGTGCATCGGCAGCATCGCCGCCATCTTGATCTGGTCGGGGCTGTGCTGACAGAATTCGTACAGCCAATCGTTGTAGGCGCGGCAGATCGCGTTGGAGAATTGCGGGTCCATGTTGTCGCGCGCGAGGAACGACAGGCCCGAGGTCGGGAACAGCACGGCGATGTCGATCCCCTCCAGCGCCATGCCCATGACCTGCGCCTCGGCGTCGTAGCCGCGCTCGACCGCGAACATTACGTTCTTGTTGGCCCGCTTGGAAACGAGCGGCCCGCGGATGCGGTTGTATTGCGAGGTGTTGCCGTCGTTGCTGGTCGGCGTGCCGTCAAAGAACCACAAGGGGCGGCCGCGCATGCCGGTCGAGCCGCCATCCTGCCGGCGCACCGAGGAGGTGACGCGATCCTTGAACTTGGGGTCGAGATATTTATCGAACAGGTCCATCGGTTCCATGATGTGCATGTCGCAATCGACGAACCGGTAGCCGTTCTTCATGGGTTCCTCCTCGTGTCAAGGGCTCTTCGGTGCAGCCCGATGCCGGAACGTTGCTCCCGCTGTGCCCGGCGCGCAAGACCCTGCGTCGCCACCACATCGCAATCGCGGCAGGTTGCCAGGGGAGTTGCAGGGGAGTTGCCAGGGGGGAATTGATTTCGCGGCGGTTTCGCGGTGACATGGGGCGTTGCGGCGGCGCCGCACCCGCGCATCGCTCGCGGCGCCCGCCGCCGCGACCGCTAAAAGGGCGCAACGCGAGCCGGGGGGCGCGATGTCGAGAGTGGTGGCCGTCGTCGCGATGCTCGCGGCGATGGCGGTGGCCGGTGCCGCAAATGCCGCCGACAAGCTGGTATTGCAGCTGAACGGCCCGGCGCAGTTCGAATATGCCGGCTATTATGCCGCGCTGTGGCAGGGTTTTTATCGCGACGCCGGGCTCGAGGTCGAGATCAAGCCGGGGGCGGGGAGCGGGCAGGACCCGATTGACCCGGTGCGCGCGGTAACCGAGGGCCGCGCCCAGTTCGGCACCGGCACCGCCGGCCTTGTCATCCGCGCCGCACAGGGGCTGCCGCTCCTGCTGCTGGCGCCGATCTTCCAGCGCAGCGGCGCCGAAATCTATTACCGCGCGGACGAGGATTACGCCTCGCCGGGATCGCTGGCGCAGGCGAAAGTCGGCCGGCTGCCGGCCAGCGATATCCTCGATATCGAGTTCGCCACCGCGCTGAAAGCCGAGGGGGTCGATCCCGACAAGCTCAACTCGCTGCCCCTCAAGCCCGGCCAGACCGTCGCCGCGCTGGCCGAGCACAGCGTCGACGCCGCCCCAGGCTCGGCCTGGGTAACGCCGTGGCGGGCGCATGAAAAGCGGGTGGCGCTCAAGAGCATTAACCCTGCCGACTATCGCGTCGAGTTCTACGGCGACACGCTGTTCACGCTGCGCCGACTGGCAACGGCCGAGCCGGCGGTGGTGCGCGGCTTTCGCGCGGCCTCGCTGAAGGGCTGGGACTACGCGCTGCAGCACCCCGATGAGATCATCGACCGCATGCTGGCCCAGCTGCCGCACCCGCCGGGCATCGCCGATCCGTCCGGCTTCGACCATTACCAGGCGGAGCTGGCGCGGCGGCTGGCGCGCTTCCCCGGGATCCCGCTCGGACATTCGAACCCCGACCGCTGGGATCGTATCGAGGCCAGCATGATCGGGGTCGGCGCCCTGTTGCGCACCCCCGACAGCGGCAGCTTTCTCTACGACCCCGACGCCGCGGCGCGCCGCAAGCATGACCGTCGCACCTTCGCGATTCTCGGCGCGACGCTGCTGGTCGCATTGCTTGTCACGCTATGGTTCTGGCGGCGCTGGCGCCGCCGCCCGATCACGCCCGCCGCCAAACCCGCTGCCGCCGAGCAGGCCGCCGCTGCCCCGGCTAGCGTGCCGACGGAAGCGGAAATCCCGGCGGATCTCAACGCGGTGCTGGCGCGGTCGGAGCGTACGATGCGGCAGCGGGTGCCGGGCCGCAGCGCTTTTCGCCTGTCGCTGCTGCCGGAGCTGTGGCGCTGCCGCGCCGAGCCGGAGGCCGTCCGGGCTATGGTGCTCGATCTGGTGGCGGAAGGGGCGGGCGACATCAAGGGCGCGGGCGGCGAGCTGATCGTCGGCACGCGCAACTTCGCGGTCGACGCGATTGCTGCCGCCGCCACCCCCGGCGCCCAGCCGGGCGAGTATGTGCGGGTCACGGTGCGCGACAGCGGCCCGGGGCTCGCCGAGGACGCGCTCGACCGGGTGCTGGATCGGGCGCGGACGACGCGACAGGCCGCCGCCGCCGCGGGCGAGGCGCTGCGTGCGTTTGGCGGCTTTGCCCGGGTCGAAAGCGCCGAGGGCGTCGGTACCGCGGTCCACCTCTATCTGCCGCGCGTGGTGCCGGCCGGCGGCGACGCCCCCAAGGCGGAGCCGCAATCCGCGACCGCTAAAGGCTGAGCGGCGCGAGGTCGACCCAGCGCCGCTCGCGGTGGCTCCGGTAGCAGGCCTCGGCGAGCTGTACGCTCTTGGCGCCCTCGATCAGCGGCGCCGGGAACGGCGCGTCCGCGGCGACATGCCGCAGAAACAACTCCCAGCCGGCGCGGTAGCCGTTCTCGAACGGTTCGAGATCGGGCATTTCCTGCCACTGCTCGTCGAACACCATTGCCTGCGGCACTTCCGGGCTGAAAAGCGGCCGCGGCGTCGCGACGGCCGGCTGGATGAAACAGCGATGCAATCCGGCGACCGCCGAGCCGTGCGTGCCGTCGACCTGGATCTGCAACAAATCGTCGCGCTTGACCCGGCTGGTCCACGACGAGGCGACCTGCGCCAGGGCGCCGCCTTCGAGCTCGAACATTGCGAAGGCGTGGTCGTCGACATCGACCTCGTACGGCCGGCCATCCTCGTCGCGCCGCGTCGGCAGCCCGGTCATGTGGCGGCACGAGACCGACGCGATCGGCCCCAGCAGCCGGTCGAAGATGTAGCGCCAATGCGCAAACATATCGAGGACCAGCCCGCCGCCGCTCGCCTTGCGGTAGTTCCAGCTCGGCCGCTGCGCCGGGGTCAGCTCGCCGTCGAACACCCACCAGCCGAAATCGAGCCGCACCGACAACACCCGGCCGAAGAAGTTGGCCGCGTAAAGTTTGCGCAGCTTCTTAAGACCGGGCAGGAACAGTTTGTCCTGCACGACGCCGCCCTTCTTGCCGGCCCGTTCGGCGGCGCGGGCCAGCGACAGCGCCTCGTCGAGGGTCGCGGCGATCGGCTTTTCCAGATAGACGTGCTTGCCGGCGGCAAACGCGGCCTGGGCGCGCTCCGGGCGGCCGCCGGTGGCGCCGGCGTCGAAATAGAGCGCGATGTCGGGGTCGCCGAAACAGGCGTCGCGGTCGAGGCTCCAGCGCAGCCCGCCGCTGCGCTCGGCCAATTGCAACAGACGCTGCGGATTGCGGCCGAGCAGGACCGGCTCGGGCATCAGATGGTCGCCATTCGCCAGCGCCAGCCCGCCCTCGCCGCGGATCGCCAGCAATGCTCTCAGATGCTGCGTCGTGCCAAGCCTTCCGGTCGCGCCGTCGACGACAACACCGATGCTGCGTGTGGCCATCTTCTAGCGCGTCGCGGCGATGATCGACTCGCGCAGGATCTGCGGGATGCGGTCGAGGATCTCTTCCGGCGTCGAGAGTGGCGGCGACAGGCACAGCGTGTCGCCCATCGCCGGGTCGGCGCTGCCCGGGCGGGCGCGCACCAGGAGGCCCCGCGCCATCGCCTCGCGCCCCACCTTGACGCCGAGCCCCAAGGCCGGCGCCTTGGTGCTCTTGTCGGCGACCAGCTCGATGCCGCACATCATGCCGAGCCCGCGCACCTCGCCGACCTGCGGCAGGTTGTAGAGCTCTTCGAGCGCCGCCAGCAGGCGCTTGCCCATTTGCGCCGAGCGCTCGACCAGCCCCTCATCCTCGATGATCTGGACATTGCGCAATCCGACGGCGCAGCACACCGGATGGCCGCTATAGGTCGCGGCGTGCATATAGCGGCGGTCCATCGGCGCTTCGAGGATCGCGTCGTGCACCTTGCGCGACAGGATGATGCCGCCCAATGGCAGGTAGCCGCTCGTCACTCCCTTGGCGAACGACACGATGTCGGGCTCGACCCCCCAATGGCCGAGCGCGAACCAGCGGCCAGTGCGGCCGAAGCCGGTGATGACCTCGTCGGTCATCAGCAAGACCTCGTATTTGTCGCAGATCTCGCGCAATTTGGGGAAATAGCTGGCGGGCGGCACGATGACGCCGCCGGCGCCCATCACCGGCTCGGCGATGACCGCGGCAACGCTGTCCGGCCCCGCGGCGAGGATCGCCTGCTCGACCGCCTCGGCGGCGCCGAGCCCCGGCTCCTCGTTGCCCTGCCAGCGATAGGCGTAGGGCGCCGCGACCTGGATGAAGCCGGGCACCAGCGGCCCGAACATCTTGTGATAGATCGCCATGCCGGTGGCGCTCATCGCCGCCATCGTCACGCCGTGATAGGCGTGGATGCGGGAGATGATCTTGGTCTTGTTGGGCTTGTCCTTGACCTTCCAGTAGAAGCGCGCGGTCTTGAACGCCGACTCGTTCGATTCGGCGCCGGCCGTCGTGTAGTAGACGCCCGAGCTGTTGGAATAGGCATGGCCGACGATCTTTTCGGCGAGATGCACCGCGGGCGCGTTGGTGGCGCCGACATAGGCCGAGGCATAGGCAATCTTGCGCATCTGGGTGGCGGCGGCATCGGCCAGTTCGCCGCGGCCGTGCCCGACATTGACGTTCCACAGCCCGGCGAGGCCGTCGATGACGTGGCGCCCGTCGGACAGATGCAGCATCGCGCCGCGTCCCTCGTCGACGAGCAGCGGCGCCTTGTGCTCCTCAGGGTGGTGCAGTGGGTGCACCAGAAAACGCCGGTCGCTTTCGAGCAGCTCAGTGGTGCCGTCCATCGGATCCTCCGTCGCGTTATCCCCTAACCTAGTTTCACCGGTTCGGCAGGTCGAGTGGATAGATCGGCCGGCGCACCTTGGCGAAGGTCAGCTGGCTGTAATCCGAGGTGCACACGCCCATCCCGGCACATTCGACGACCGCCCCGGCGAGCGCCCCGAGCCCGGCGCGCCAGTGGATGCGGCTCTTCAGCATGACAAAACGCTTCTGCAGCGGGTCGATGCCGAGAGCGAGGAGGCAGTTGAGGTCGGAGGGCTCGACATGGCGCGAGATCAGCGCGATCTCGACCTTGCCGGTGTCGATGACGACGCTCGGCCCCATGTCCATCTGGACGCCGCGCCCCATCGGCCCCTTGTTGCGGAAGCGGCCGTTCGTGATCGTCTTGACCGTGCCGGTGATCGTCAGCGGGCGGCTGTCGCCGGGGATCGCCGGCATCGCCATCTTGCCGCCGACCGCGAGCGCGACCTCGGCGCCGATGCCGGCGGCGATCGCCTGCTGCACCGCCTGCGGATCGTAGATCGCGAAGGCCGCGACGTTGTCGAGCCCGGCGCGCAGGATGGCGGCCAGCACCGCGGTCGTATCCATCGTGCCGCCCGAGGCGCAATTGTCGTAATGGTCCAACAGCACGATCGGCCCCTCGCCGGGCGCAATCGCCATCGCGCGGGCCAGCGACTGCTCGAGCGGCTCCAGCCGGTAGACGAAGGCTTCGCGCTCGGCCCAGGCCTGGTCGAGCAATTCGTCGCGCAGGCGCTCGGCGAGCGCGCGGTCGCCGTCGGTCACGACGACGGCGGACAGGCCGGCATTGGCGATGTCGGCGTGCGGGAAGCCGGTGAACAAGCTGGCCGCCAGCGCCCCTTCCGTGCTCATTGCCGCAACCCGGGCCTGCAAGTCCTTGTTGGGATGGTCGTCGGTGCCCTGGCGCATGACATGCGGCAGCATCGGCACATTGCCCCACGCCATCACCGGCCGCACGTCGCCGCGCATCGCCGCAATGAGGATCTCGCCGGCGCGCTTGGCGGTATCGTAGGTGTCGATATGCGGGTAGGTGCGATATCCGGCGGCGACCGTGGCGTTGGCGATCATCGCGTCGTAGAGGTTGGCGTGCATGTCGTAGGCGACGGCGATCGGGGTGCGCGGGTCGATCGCGCGGATGCGCCGCAAGAGTTCGCCCTCGCCGTCCTCGAAGCTTTCGGTGACCATCGCGCCGTGCAGGTCGAGCATGATGCCGTCGAAGCCGCCCTTCGCGATCGCGTCGCAGATGATCGCGGCGATGTGCTCGTAGGCGGCATCCTCGACCGGGCGGCTCGGCGGCGCACCGGCGGCGATCGGCAGCACGATGTCGGCGCCCTCGCGCTGGGCGAGGTCGAGATAGGCGCCGAGCCCCGAGCCGGTGCCGCGATAGGCGGCGATCGCCGCCTCGCCGTAAAGCGGCCCCGGCCCGTTGCCGAAACGGGATAGCGGCGTCGGCACCGGCGAAAAGGTGTTGGTCTCGTGCTTCATCATCGCGATCAACAGGCGCATCGCGGTTCCTCCCGTCACAGGTCCTTATTGTCATTGCCGGCGCAGCGACGCAATCTCCTGCAAGCGGCCGATGCGGGGGCGGTCTCGCCGCCCGGCCCGGTCGACACCCCGGCACGGATTGGCTACAAACGCCGGCGCCGGCATGAATTCGTCAAGCGGCGGGAAATGTTTCTTTTTGTGTTCGGATTGCCGGGCGGATTTGCCCAATGGTGCGATGCGGTCACCGTGTACATGGCGCGTCGCGCCGGCGGCTCGGCCGAGCTGATCCGGGCCGATACGCTCGAACAGGTCGCGCTGAGCGCGATCGGCACCGATGCGGAGCAGGCGGTGGTGTCGTCACCGCAGCCGGGCGGGCGGCTGCGTGCGGCGCTCGCGGACGCCGGGCGAAACTATATTGTCGCGCTTGACGATCCGCGCACCGCGCTGATCGATCTCGTGGTCGGCCAGGGCATGGAACTTGCGGCCGCGGTCCAGGCGCTGGCCAGCAGCTGCGCCGCGCTGGCTGGGCTGGCGACGGCGCCGGGGGCGCTCGCCTTGCGGCGCGACCGCGATTGGCAGCAGCCGGGCCTCACCGCGGCCGCCATCGCCCGGCATCTGCAGATTCCCCTCGATGACGCTGCGCTCGGCGAGTTGCTCGCTGCGGCGCCGCCGGATGAGACCGCCCGCTCGCTGCATGACGCGGCTGCCTGGTGGGAAGAGCGCGATGCCGCCGAGCAGCAGCTGGTGATCGGCGCCCTTGCCCCCTTTATCGATGAGGGGGCGGCGCCCACGATGCTGTCGATCACCTGGGGGCGCGACCTGTTTTTCCACGGCGATCGGCCGGACCAGCGGGCGAATGCCCCGGTCGACATCACTGGGCGGGCCCGTTGCCTGGTGCACGGGCCGCATATCATCCTCCCGGCGGGCGACTGGTCGCTGTCGCTGAGCGCCGCATTCTCGCGCGCCGCCACCGAACATGAATTCGCCGTGGAAATCTCCACCGATCGGGGGCTGGTCTCCGGTACCATCCGGCCGCAGGGCGAGGGGCGCGCCGAGCTCACGCTCGGGTTTGCGCTCGACGACGCGGCCGAACACCCGATTGCGATCCGGATCAGTTCGCTGCGCGCGGCCTTCGATGGCGCCATCGACATCGATGCGGTGCGGCTCGTGCGGGCCGCTCCGACGGCAACCGAGGCGGCCCCGGTCGGGCTGGCACTGGTCGGCGGATAGCCCGCTACAAATCCTGCCCGCTACAAATCCTGGTAGATGTCGAGCGCAAGGTCGATGTCGTCGAACACCTTGCCGCGGCCGCGATGCATGATGAGTGCCCGCGAACAATAATCCTTGACGATGTGCGGTATGTGCGAAGCGAGGATCAGGGTGCGATCGGCGCGCTTTTCAAACAGCTCCTCGTGCGAGCGGCGCTGGAAGCGCTGGTCGCCGACGGCGATGATCTCGTCGATCAGATAGCAATCGAAGTCGATCGCGATCGACAGGGCGAAATTGAGGCGGGCACGCATGCCCGACGAATATGTCCTGACCGGCTCGCCCAGGAATTTACCCAATTCGGCAAAGTCGTCGACGTATTCGCGCAACTGTGCGAACGGCTTATCATAGAGCCGGCAGATGAAGCGGATGTTGTCGTGGCCGGTCATGCTGCCGCCGACGCCGCCGTTCAGACCGACCGGCCAGGACACCGACATGCCGCGCTCGATCCGGCCCACGGTCGGCAACTCGGTGCCGGCGATCAGGCGGATCAGAGTGGATTTGCCGGCGCCATTGCGGCCGAGCACCGCGAGCTTCTCGCCGCGCGCCACCGTCACCGAGACGTCGTTCAGCACCCGGTTGTAGCGTTGCCGAGTTTCCGAGTGATAGTCCTTGCTGACCCCGATAACGGAGACCGTACCGTCTGTCATGACTGTGAGCGGGGCTAGGCCTCGGCGTGCTCGCGCACGGCGGCGATCAGCAGCCAGGCGATGCCGTAAGCCAACAGGCATGTCGCGACAACCGTCGCAAACGACACGAACCGCTTCGGGAAGATCGGATAGTCCGCAAGGTTGGGCTGCGCGATCGTCTCGAGGAAGATCTGCTGGCGCTGCGCTTCGAGGCGCGCGGATTCGAGCGAGGCAAGCGCAGAGGCAAGCTGCTTTTGGGCCAGGAGCTGCTCGACGTTGAGGCGTTCGTATTCGCTCATCGCGGTGGCGACCGAATTGCCGTCACCGGTGATCTTGGCGCGCTCGTCGGAGATCAGCCGTTCGAGCGAGGCGATCCGCGAGTGGATCAGCGGGATCGAAGGGCTGTGGGGCGAGTTTTTCAGCACCTCGGCGAGCTGCCCCTTCGCACTGGCCAGCTGCCCATTCATCTGCGCGAGCAGCTCGATCGGGCCGGCCGATGCGCTCTTCGGGTCGAGCATCTTCTGCTTGATCCGGTATGCGGTCAGCTCGGTCTGGATCTTGGTGATACGGCCCTCGGTCTGGTTCACCTCTTCCTGAAAGACCGCGAGCGCGTCATGCCGGGCGCGCTCGTTGAGCCGGTTGACCAATTGCTCGCTGAACGTCAGCAGCCCGCGGGCGATCCGCTGTGCATCCTCCGGCCGATAGGCCTTTACGTCGAGCGTGCTGACCCCGCTGCTGCTGTCGACCTCGACCAAAACGAAGCGCGAATAGGCCTGGTAGAGCGCCTCGAAATCCTTGCGCCAGAACAGCATTCCGGGGAAGCGGGTCAGGAAATCCCCTTCCGGCCGGCTGAGCAGGGCGCGCAGATCGTCTTCGCGTTCGAGGCGGCGCACCACGTCGCGCGACATCAGATAGTCGTGCACCGCGTAGGTGTCTTCGGAAACCGATGACATCGCGCTGCTCTGCAGCATCGCGCCGAGCGCGCTGGCCGCGTTTTTGGTTGGACCGCGGACGACGAACTTGACTTCGGAAAGGTAGAGGTCGGATGCGATCGCGAAATAATAGACCCCGGCGAGCAGCGTCGGCAGCCCGACGATTGCCCAAAACCAGATGTTCATCGAGCCGATGAACGATCCGATCTTTGGTATGTAACGCGGCCGCACTCCCCCGATGACAGCAGCGTCACCCGCGGTTCGGACACGGCGGACCAAGTCGACCATTGCTTATTCCGAGCTTGCCTGACGGGGAAAAGATCGACAGATCGTGGCCAAAGCAAGGCGCCCCGCCCCGCGCCTGAGGGCACCGCCGAAGCGACTATAAACCCCGGGCGGAGACAGCGGAACCCGAAAGCGGATGTCCTCACTGTCGCATCAGTGCATCGGTGAAGGCGGCAAGGTCGCCGCCCGCAAAGAGGTAACCCGGCATCCCGGCGGCGGCGGCGGCGGCGAGGTCGCTGTCCTTGTCGCCGATCAGAAAGCTGGCGGAGGCGTCGACCGGCCAGCAGCGCAACAGGTCGAGGATCATCCCCGGGGCGGGCTTGCGCCAGGCGCTCGCCTGACGATAGGCGGCGACGACGCCGTCGGGGTGGAACGGGCAATAGCGAATGTCGTCGAGATGCGCCCCCGCTGCGGCCAGCTCGGCCGCGAGGTGGGCATGCACGCGGCGGACGTCGTCTTCGTCGAACAATCCGCGCGCCACGCCGGCCTGATTGGTGACGAGAAAGACGAACAGCCCGGCGTCGTTGAAGGCTTTGACCGCCGCCGGGGCCCCCTCCATCCAGCGAAACCGCGCGATCGAGCCGACATAGCCGAGATCGTGGTTGAGCACGCCGTCGCGATCGAGGAAGGCGGCGGGCCGCCGCCGGCGCGGCGGGATCTCCTGCCGGGCGCGGGCAAGGCCGGCGGCCGTGCTGGTGTCGACAAAATCGCCCCGGTAGACGGCGCCGCGTAGCCGGCCGGCGGCCGCGAGGCGGGGCAGCACATCGGCGTCGAGCGAATCCGGGTTGGCGATCGCGTCGACGACAGCGCGGCGCAGCGCGCAAACCCCACCGCCGACCAGCACCGGCGCGGCGCCGGCCGGGGACGGAGCGAACCCGACGATCTGCTCGCCAACGAGACGCGCCGCGGCGTCTGTCGCGGCATCGGCGATCGGCTGCAGGGCGACCACGCCGAGCGCCGTCGGCTCCTGCATCAGCCGCGCGGCGAGGTCGCGCAGGTTGATGTCGAACCATGAGCCGCCGTCGAGCAGCAGAAACGCGGCGTCAAGCCGGTCGCGTGCCTGCCATAGCGCGCCGCCTGCGGCAGCCCCGACGCCGATCTCGATGTCGAGCCCGAAGCGCGGCTGGAGCGGGGTCGCGGCCGCGTACTCGGCGATACGCTCGGCAGCGCCGGCATCCGCGAGCAGCAGGATTTGCCGGAAGCCGTGGCGGCCAAGCTCGAACAGCAGCGCATCGAGAAACGGCACGTCGCCGACCGATACCAGCGGGCCGGATGTCCTGACGGCCGGCCCGCCCGATCCGGCGCCGCGTTCGCCGCATAGCTGGGCGCACCAGCCACCGCACAGAATGACGGCTTGCTCGATCATCGCTGCGCGACTTGTCGCAGCGCCTCCGCACCTGTCAAGCGCGATCGGCGATTTTCGTGGACAGCCCCGCGGCGATTGCCGAGATTGGCGCAGCCCTGTAACCGGGGACCCGATGCGAGCCGGCGATCCGCTCCGCGCATGCGCAGTTTAAGCGACACCGTAAACATGCTCCGCCCCTCGGCGCCCCCATCCGGCCAGGCGATGGCCGTCCTGTTTCCCGAACGCGTGGCGGCAACGGCCTTGCCGTTGGCGCAGGGGCTGCTGCGCGCGCCGCCGCGGGGGCGAACTGGGCCGCCCTGCCTGAGCGCGCTGGTGCCGGAGGCCGCAAGCCCGAGCGCGCCCGGCCAGCCGGCCAGCCCCGGCCAGGTGCTTGCCGGGCGGGCCTGGGAGACGCCGGCGCTGCTGGCGCGGGCGACTACCGCGCGGCGGGCCTTGGTGGCGGCGCGGGTCGGCGGCGCGTGGTGGCAGGGCGGCCCCGACGCGCCGTTGCTCGAACAGGCATACGCCGTGGTTGCCCTGGCCGAGCCGGCATTGGGTGGCGATGCGCGGCGGATCAGCGATGCTGTGGCCGTGGCGATGCTCGATGCCGCGCTCGCCGAGCATCGGGCGAATCGGCTCGTCGTGCTGGCGCCGCGCGCGGGCGGCGCCGAGCTGCGCTCGCGCCTCGCCGCGGCGGCGGCGCGGGGCGCGCGGATCATCGGCCGGCCGGCCGATCCCTGGTCGTTGCTCGACCGGGCCGGCCGGGTCTACAGCAGCGGTGGCGAGATCGGCTTTCTCGCGCTGCTCGCCGGGGTTCCGGTCACGGCATTTGCCGCAGCGTTCTACACCGGGTGGGGCGTCACCGAGGATGCCGCCGACGTGCCGCAGCAGGCGTTCCGTCGCACGGTCGACGGGGTTTTCGCCGGCGCCTGCCTCGTCGCGACGCGCTATCGCGACCCGTTTCACGACGCGGCGGCGAGCTTCGAGGAGGTGTTGACGATCCTCGCCGACTGGCGCCGGCTGGAGGAAGCGAACCGCAGAATCGCGGTGTGTGTTGGGATGTCGTTCTGGAAGCGCCGGCGCATCGCCGATTTTGTGCGCACCTCGGCCGGCGTTCCGGCGTTCCGGCGCAGCGTCGCCGGCGCGATCGCCGCTGCGCGCCGCTCCTCGCCAGACCAGCCGGGCGCGATCGCCGGCTGGGCGTCGCGGCTGCCGCACGGGTTGGCCGACGCGGCGGCGCGGCGGGATGTTCCTCTGATCCGGGTCGAGGACGGGTTCATCCGCTCGGTCGGGCTCGGCTCCGATTTCCTGCCGCCGGCCTCGCTCGTGTTGGACAGCCAGGGCATGTATTTCGACCCGCGTGGCGGCAGCGACCTCGAATCTCTGCTGCGCGAGACCGAGTTCGCCCCGGCTCTGCTGGCGCGGGCGCAGGCGCTTGCCGCGCAGCTCGTGGCGCGCGGCATCACCAAATACAATCTCGCAGGAGGCGGTGCGAACCTCGATCTGCCGGCCGGCCGGCGGCATATCCTGGTGCCGGGCCAGGTCGAGGACGATCTGTCGATCCGCTTCGGCGCCGGCACCGTGCGCAGCAACCTCGGCCTGTTGGCGCAGGTGCGGGCGGCAAATCCGGAGGCGTTCATCCTGTACAAGCCTCACCCCGACGTCCTGGCAGGGCACCGCGTCGGCGCGGTGCCCGAGGGCGAGGCGCGGCACTTCGCCGACGCGGTCGTCAAGGGTGGCGCGACGGCGGCGTTGCTCGACCAGGTCGACGAATTGCACACGATGACCTCGCTCGCCGGTTTCGAGGCATTGCTGCGCGGTCGGCGCGTCGTGGTTTACGGAAGGCCGTTCTACGCCGGCTGGGGGCTGACCGACGACCTGCCCGCATTCGACCGTGGCCGCCGCCTGAGCCTCGCCGAGCTGGTGGCCGGCGCGCTCATTCTCTATCCGCGCTATCTCGACCCGCTGACCCGGCTGCCGTGCGGACCGGAGATCGTCATCGAGCGGCTCGATCGCCCGGAATTGTGGCGGCCGGGGCCGCTGGTACTGGCGCGCCGCTTGCAAGGCATGGTCGCGCGGCGGCTCGGCGAAATTCGCGCGATGCTCCCCATCACCGGCGCACATCCGGTACGCGGGCTTCGCGAGCGGCCGCGCCCCTGATGCGTGCACCCTATCGCGTGGTTGCGATCACCGGCGCGTCGAGCGGTCTCGGCGCGGCGTTGGCCATCTCCTATGCCGGGCCGCACACCGCGCTCGGGCTGATCGGCCGCAACACGGAGCGGCTGGAGGCGACGGCGGCCCTCTGCCGCGCCGCCGGTGCGACGGTCGCAAGCGCCACGATCGATGTCGCCGATGGTGTGACGCTCGCTGCCTGGCTCGAGGAATTCGACCGCGCCCATCCGGTGGAGCTGCTGATTGCCAATGCCGGCACTTCAGAGGGGCCGGACCCGGACAGCCCCGGCGAGCCCGCCGCGATGACATTGCGGCAGATCGAGGTCAACCTGATCGGCGCGGTGCACACGATCGCGCCAATGGTGCCGCTGTTATGTGCGCGCCGGCGCGGACGGATCGTCGCGATCGCCTCGGTCGCGGCCTATCGCGGCCTGCCCTACAGCCCCGGCTACTCGGCCAGCAAGGCCGGGCTGCGCGCCTATGCCGAGGGGCTGCGCCCGCGCCTTGCCGCCTATAATGTCGGCGTGAGTGTGGTGTGCCCGGGGTTTTTCGCCTCGCCGATGACCGACCGCTGGGAGGGGCCGACGCCGTTCCTGGCGACCGGCGAGCGCGCGGCGGCGCGCATCAAGCGCGGCATCGACCGCGGCAAGGCGCGCATCGATTTTCCCTGGCCGTTGGTGTTCGGCATGCGGTTTTGCGACCTCGCGCCGACGCTGATCGGCGACTGGTTCGTGCGCAACTTCCACTTTCACATCCGCTCGGCGTGAGCCGATGGGGGTGATCGCGCTGCTGCATCTGATGGCCGGCGGCGGGCTGGCCCTGCTGGCATGGCTGATGCCGCGGCGGATGGCCGGCGCGCGCCGCGCGCGGCTCGTCGTGCTGTTGCTCGACATGGCGCCCATGGCGCTTGGCGCCGTTCTGCTCGGCTTGGCTGCCGGCCGGCCGCTGTTTGCCGGCACGATCGTGCTGGCGCTCGGCGCCGGCTTCACCCTGGTCGACCACACGATGCGCGAGACCTTGCGCGAGCCGGTCGTGTTTTCGGAAGCGGCCGAGCTGCCGCTGGTTTTCACCCATCCGCACCTTTACCTGCCGTTTGCCGGGCCGGGGCTGGTCCTGGGCGGTGCGGCGGCGGCGGTGCTGCTGGCGCTGGCGCTGCTGATCGTCGAGCCGCCGCTGTGGGCGCCGCACCCGGGCGCCGCGATCGCTGCGCTGGCGCTGATCGGCGCCGGTGGCTGGCTGATCGCCCGCGAGCCGCTGCTCGGCGGCGCCGCGGGCCTGCTGCGCCGCCTCGCGCCGAGCGGCGAACCGTTCGAGGATGCCGCTTCGCTCGGGCCGTTCGCGATGCTGTGCACCCATACCGTCATCGCGCGGGCCGAGCGCCCGGCGCGCCAGTCCGCGGTGGCGGCGCCCGCGATCCTGCACAAGCGCGACAGGCTGGGCGGCCCGATCATCATCGTGCAGTGTGAATCGTTCTTTGACGCGCGCCGCCTGTCGCCGCTGCTGCCGCGTGACCTGTTGCCGGGCTTCGATGCCTGCTGCGCGTCTGGGGTGCTGCACGGCAGGTTTGCGGTGCCGGCCTGGGGCGCCAACACGATGCGCGCCGAGTTTGCGGTGCTGACCGGCATTCCGGACAGCGAGCTCGGCTACGACCGCTTCAACCCTTATTATGCCTTTGCGCGCGTGCCGATCGAGTCGCAGGTGTGGCGGCTGCGCCGCGCCGGGTATCGCACGATCTGCCTGCACCCGTTCGATCGCCGCTTCTTCCGCCGTGACTTGGCGATGCCGGTGCTCGGCTTCGAGCGCTTTCTCGGGCGCGAGACGATTGGCGGCTCGCGAGTGCCGCCCTATTGCCCAGACCCCGATCTGGCCGTGCAAATCCTGCGGGTGCTTGACGCGGAAGGCCCCCAGACCTTCATTTTCGCGATCACGATGGGCAATCACGGGCCGTGGCAGGAGAAGGGGCCGCCGCTTGACCCGGCGGTGGCCGGCTTGTTCGACCCGGCGGCAATCCCGGGCGGCGCCGGGCTGCTGCGCTATCTCGACGGGCTGCGCCGGTCGGACGAAATGCTGCAGCGGCTGGTCGCGGGGTTGGAGGCGCGCGGCATGCCGGCTTGGCTTGCCTTTTACGGCGATCATCTGCCGAGCCTGTCGCAGCCGTTCCGGCATTTCGGCTTCGACGAGGCATCGAGCGATTATGTGGTCTGGCGCGCCGGGTCTGGCATTGAGGCGGCGGCGCCGCAGCGGCGCGATCTGGCGGCCCACCGCCTCGGCCGGGTCGTCGTCGATGCCGTCCTGGCCAGCGCGCCGGCGCGCGCTCGCGGCGTCGATCCGGGGACTTGCCCGGGCCTGCCCGAGCCCGCAAGCTCCGCGCGATGAGCAGCTTTGTGCCGCCCTATCCGGAGCGCCCGCGCGAGCCGTTGCCGCCGCTTGCGATGATCGCCGCGGCGCGCCGCAATTTCCTCTCGATGTTCGACGAGAAGTGTTTCGAGTATCAGTTTTTTTCGAGCCGCGTGCTGAACCGCCGGGTGTTCGTCTGCAACAGCCCGGATACGGTCGCGCAGGCCTTTATCGCGATGCACGAAAGCTTTCAGCGCAAGACGCCGCAGATGCGCCACGCGCTGAAGCCGCTGCTCGGCGACGGGCTGTTCATCAGCGACGGCGATTTGTGGAAGACCCGCCGCCGCATCGTCGCGCCGATCGTGCATGTGTCGCGCCTGCCGCTGTTTGCCCCGACCATGGTCGAGGCCGCCGGCGAGACCGCCGCGCGCTGGGCGCAGCTGCCCGACCGCGCGCCGATCGACGCGCTGCGCGAGATGGCGACGCTGACCGCCGAGATCATCTGCCGCACGATCTTCGGGCCGCGCCTCGGTTCCGAGCACGCGACCGAGATCGTCGCCGCGTTCAGCACCTACCAGCGCGAGGTCGCGCAGATTGACCTGCCCTATCTGCTGGGTCTGCCGGATTGGCTGCCGCGCTTTCAGTCGCCCTCGGTGCACCGCGCCGCCAAACGCATCGACCGGGTGCTCGACGCCATCATCCGGCGCTGCGAGGAGCGGCTGGCGAGCGGTGAGCAATCGATGATCCGCATGCTGATCGAGGCGCACGACCCCGAGACCGGCCAGCAACTCGACCGCGAGGCCCTGCGTAACGAGGCCGCCGTCATCTTCATGGCGGGCCACGAGACCACCGCCAACTCGCTCGCCTGGACCTGGTTCCTGTTGTCGCAGGCGCCCGAGGTCGAGGCGCGCCTGCACGCCGAGCTGGCCGAGGTGCTGGGCGGGCGGCTGCCGGGGTTGGACGATGTGCCGCGCCTCGTCTACACCCGCGCGGTGTTCGAGGAGGCGATCCGCCTCTACCCGCCGGTGCCGCTCTTGGGGCGCCAGGCATTGCGGCCGGAAACCATCCGCAACCGGACGATCCCCGCCGGTGCATTGTTGATCGTCGTGCCATGGCTGCTGCATCGCCATCGCCGGCTGTGGGACGAGCCCGACCATTTCACCCCGGAGCGCTTTCTGCCCGAGAACGCCGCAGCGCGTGAGCGCTACAGCTATATACCGTTCAGCGTCGGGCCGCGGGTGTGCGCCGGCCAGGCGTTCGGGCTGACCGAGGCGATCCTGTGCCTCGCCACGCTGGCGCAGCGGGCAACGCTGCGGCTGGTCCCGGGCAGCGTCGTCGAGCCGGTCTGTCGTCTGACCCTGCGGCCCGGCGATGCATTGCCGATGACGGTCGAAAGGCGTGGCTGAGCGGAGCGAGGCGCCGATGGCCGGGCGTCCGCGCGCCGCGCTCGCGTGGGAGACGCTGCGCCCGGCGCTGCGGCAATGGCGCCGCTACTGGATCCGCGATCCGCTGCTCGGCGGGATCGATTATGCGATTCATTACGCCTGCCGCGCGCTGCCGACCGAATGGTGCTCGGCGATCGGCGGCGTGCTCGGAGTTGTCAACGGGCGCTACCGCTATCGCGCGGTGCGCGAGCGGGCGCAGCGGCTTTATCTGAGCCTCACCGGGGCACCGGCCAAGCCGCGCGATGCCGAAATGGCGGTGACGCGGCTGTTCGGCAATGTCGGCCGCGTCATGCTCGAATTCTCGGCGCTCGACCGGCTGTGGGCGGAAAGGCGGATCAGTGTGAGCGGCGGCGAGCATCTCGCGGCGGCGCGGGCGAGCGGCCGGGCGGTCATCGTGATGGGCCTGCATCTGGGCAACTGGGAGATCATCGGGCCGACCCTCGTCGGGCTCGGCTGCCGCGGCTTCAAGGGCTTCTACCAGCCGCCGCGCAGCCGTTTCGAGCACAAGATCGCGCTCGCGGCGCGCCGGCGCTACGGTGCGATCGCGCTGCGCCCGGGCGTCGCGGCGGCACGTGAGGCCCGCCGGCTCTTGGTCGAGGAGCGCGGCGTGCTGCTGGTCTATGCCGACGAGGAGCGCCAAGGCCGCGTCTGCGCCCCGCTGTTCGGCCGCACCCTGCCGGCGCGCGCCAACCTCACCAACATCATCCGGCTTGCCTGGGCGAGCGATGCCGCGATCGTCCCGGCCTATGCCGAGCGGCTCGGCGGCGCAAAGTTCCGCGTCACCTGCCTGCCGCCGGCCACGCTGATGCCCGAGGGCGACGCGCCCGGGGCCGCGCTGGCCGAGAACGTACGGCGCCTTGACGCGATCATCACGCCGCTCGTGCTCGCCCATCTTGACCAGTGGTACATGCTGCTCGAACACCGCACCGATTGAGTGCGCCGCCTCAAAAATTTTCGAGGCTCAGCACCTCGTCGTCGTAATCGTAGGCGAAGATCTCGGCGTGGCGGCCCCAGTTGATGACCGTTTCGAGCACCCGCTCCGCCTCTTCCTCCGACAGATGGTCCTCGATCTCGCGCAAGAATCGCGCGGCCGGGGCACGGTGCCCGGGGCGCTCGTCGAGGACGCGGCGAATGTGGGCGACCAGCGGCACGTGCTTGAGGAGGGCGTCGGCGAACATCTGCTTGCGCTCGAACATGTCGGCATCGGCATAGGCGCGACCGCCCGCGGTCAGCTCGATGTCGCCGCGGCTGACATGGGCGAGGCCGAGCAGCTGCAAGGTCTCGATCAGCGGAAACAGCTCGTCCATGTCGAGGTTTTCCTCGTCGGCCAGCAACGGCAGGTCGGCACGGCCGTTATAGGCTGGCTCGGTCAGCCGTTCGATCAACCCCGACAGCTGCTGCACCGCCGCATCGGGCAGGCGATAGCCGATCCCGATCGGCTCGGGCTTGGCGCCGCGCCGCCCGTCGCGCCCGGGCATCGTCGTCAGCAGCGTGTAGACCTGGTCGACGATCTGGCGGAACGGCGGGCTGTCCCAGTCGCGCGGGCGGGCCAGCGCGACCGGCACCTCGGCACTGATCCGGCCGGGGTCGCTACTGAAGATCAGGATGCGGTCGGCCATTTCGACCGCCTCCTCGATGTTGTGCGACACCATCAGGATGCCCTTTGTCGTGATGCGGCGCTGCGTCCACAATTCCGCGAGGTCGTTGCGCAGGGTTTCGGAAGTCAGCACGTCGAGCTGCGAGAACGGCTCGTCCAAGAGCAGGATGTCGGGGTTGACGACGAGGGCGCGAGCAAACCCGACGCGCTGGCGCATGCCGCCCGACAGCTCTTTCGGGTAGGCGTTCTCGAACCCGTCGAGGCCGATCTGGTCGATCGCGTCGACGGCGCGGCGGCGGCGCTCGGAGGCCGAGACGCCCAGCGCCTCCAGCCCCAATTCGACATTGCCGAGCACGGTCAGCCAGGGAAACAGCGCGAAGCTCTGAAACACCATCGCGACGCCCTGCACCGGGCTGGTGACCGGCCGGCCGCGATACTCGACCCGCCCCTCGCTGGGTGCGACCAAGCCCGCGAGGATGCGCAGGAAGGTCGATTTGCCGGATCCCGATTTCCCGAGGATCGCAACGATCTCGCCCTCGCGCAGCGTGAAATCGACACGTTCGAGGACGAGCCGGCCGAGGTGGTCGGGGCTGCGATAGGTCTTGTTGATGGCCACGGCGCGCAGCAACGGCCGGGTCAGGGCTGCGGCGCCGGGATCGGTGGCGAGGTCAACCAATTTGGCAAGCCCTTTCAGTCGAGCCGCAACCGCTCGGCCGCCAGATCATAGAGCCGGCGCCACAAGAGGCGGTTGAAGGCGAGCACGTAAAGGCACAACACACCGATCCCGAGAGCGATGCGGGCAGCGTCGCCTTCGGCCGTATAGCGGCTGATGTAGGCGCCGATGCCGGTCGCGTGCAAGGTCGTACCGCCCCATTGCACAACCTCGGCGACGATGCTCGCGTTCCACGACCCGCCGGCCGCGGTGACCGCCCCGGTGACGTAGGCCGGGAAGATCGCCGGCAGCATCACCCGCCGCCACCACAACAGCCGCCGCACCCCGAGATTGCCGGCGGCCAGCCGCAATTCGGTCGCCAGCCCGGTCGTGCCGGCAATGACGTTGAACAGGATGTACCACTGGGTGCCGAGGATCATCAGCGGGCTGAGCCAGATCTCGGGGTCGAGGCGGAACCGCAGGATCAGCGCAACGACCGCCGGAAAGAACAGATTGGCCGGAAAGGCCGCGAGAAACTGCACGATCGGCTGGGCCTTGTCGGCGACAAGCGGTCGCAGGCCGATCCATACCCCGATCGGCACCCAGATCAGCGACGCGAGCACGATCAGCACCAGCACCCGCACTGCGGTAATCAGGCCGAGCACGAACACCCAGCCGATCTCGGCTGGGGCGACGTGCGCCCACACGAACAGCCCGAGCCAGAGGAGCCCGGCGCCGGCCAGCGCAAGCAATGCCGCATCGAACAGCCGCTCGAATGCCGGAGAGCGGGGCTCCTCGGAACGGACGGCGCCACTCGGGCGGAACAGCGTCACTATGGCGCGGTCGAGGCTGCGGTTGAGCGCCAGGAACCCGCCCTGCACCAAGTCAAAGATCTGGGCGCGCTGCAGCACGATCAGGAACCACGGGCGGGCGTAATCCTCGTCGCCGCGCTGGTCGCCGGCGAACTTGCCCGACCATGCCAAGAGCGGGCGGAACAGCAGCTGGTCGTAGAGCAGGATGACGACCAGCATGACCATGACCGCCCAGCCGATCGCGCCGAGGTCGCGCTGGGCAATGGCGGTCGCTATATAGGAGCCGATGCCGGGCAGCAGCACGGTCTGGCCCGACACGGTGATCGCCTCCGAGGCAACCACGAAAAACCAGCCGCCGGAGACCGACATCATCATGTTCCACACCAGCGCCGGCACGGCATGCGGCACTTCGAGCCGCCAGAAGCGTTGCCAGGTCGACAGGTGGTACATGCGCGCCGCCTCGATCAGATCGGCCGGCACTGTGCGCAGCGACTGGTACAGGCTGAACGTCATATTCCATGCCTGCGAGGTGAAGATCGCGAAGATGGCGGCGCACTCGACGCCGAGCAGGCGGCCGGGAAACAGCGCCATGAAGCCGGTCACGGTGATCGACAGAAAGCCGAGGATCGGCACCGATTGCAGGATGTCGAGCACCGGGATCAGGATCTTCTCGGCCTGCCGGCTTTTCGCCGCCAGCGCGGCGTAAACGAGGCTGAACACCAGCGAGGCAACCAGCGCGGCGGCCATGCGCAGCACGGTGCGCAGCGCATATTGCGGCAGGCGCCAGGGATCGAGGCTGATCGGCAGCGATTCGCCGATATGGTAATGCGCGCCCATTGCCATGCCGCCCCAGACAATCAGGGTCAGCGTGCCCAGCACCAATGGCAGCGCAAGCAGGTCCCAGGCATTGGGGCGCAGGCGCGACGGCCAGGCGATGAGGGGCAGACCCCAACGCTGTTGCATAGCTCCACGGGAACCGTTGCGGGCGGGCGGACGGCCTACCACTACCCGTCGCGACCGGACGGAACAAGCCCGCCCGCAGCCAACGCTTCGCAGTCCGCGTGCCAGGGATTAGGATTGCCGCCGACCGCGCAACCGCCGGAATGCCGATCGTGATGCCCGATCTTCAGATGCTCGATCTTGAACGGCTGCGGGCGACCCCGCTGTGCCGCGATCCGTTCGATTTTGTCGTCGTCGATAATTTCGTTCGGGAAGCGGCGCTGCCGGCGCTGCTCGCCGATTTCCCGCCGGTTCCCCGGCACGGCAGCTTCCCGCTCGGCGGGCTGGGCGGCGGCGCCGCCTTCGCCCGGGTTGCGGCCGAACTCGAGGACGACGCACTGCGGCATGAGATCGCGGACAAGTTCGCGATCGATCTCGATGGACGCCCGACGATGCTCACGGTGCGCGGCCACGCCGACGGCAAGGACGGCCGCATCCACACCGATTCGGCCACCAAGCTGATCACGCTGCTGCTTTACCTGAATCCGGTCTGGGACGAAGCGGGGGGCCGCCTGCGGCTGTTGCGGCGCGGCGACGACCTCGACGACTACGCTGCCGAAGTCGCGCCCCTAGCCGGCACGATGGTCGCCTTCCGGCGCAGCGAGCGATCCTTTCACGGCCATTATCCGCATCGCGGCGAGCGGCGGTCGGTCCAGCTCAACTGGGTCACCGACGCCAGCGTGGTACGCCGCGAACTCGGCCGTCATGGCTGGTCGGCGCGGCTCAAGGCGCTCAATCCGTTCGCGTGACCCTGTGGCAAATAGAGCAGCATCGACGAAACAACATTGGCACGCGATGGGGCCGCGCGGTAACCTTTGAGCAAGTTTGACGGGACGGCATGAGCGCATCGGGAGATCGCGGGCATTGACCACCCTCTGGCGGACCATCGCGCCGGCCGCCGGCGCTCTCGCGGCCGTTCTCACGCTGCAGCCGGTTTGCGCCGCGACGCAGACTCAAACTCAACCGCGGCTGCAGACGGGCATTATCGACGAGGTCAAAGTCGGCGTGCTCGGCCATGATGTCGGTTTTCTGACGCATCACGTCGAGAGCGGCGCCGACATCAATCTCGAGATGCTGTTCACCCCGCCCGACCTGCTCCAGGTCATCGGCTCGCCGCGGCCGCATATCGGTGCCGACATCAACACCAATAACGACACCAGCGACGGCTATTTCGGGCTGACCTGGGGGATCATGCTGATCCAGAGCCTGTTCGGCGCGAACGATAGCGTCTTTGCCAACGGCAGCCTCGGCGGCGCGATCCATGACGGGCATATCGACACGGCGCCGCCTGACGAAAAACGTCTCGGCTCGCGCATCCTGTTCCGCGAGAGCGCCGAACTCGGCTATCAGTTGACCCCGACAATCAGCGTCTCGGCGATCCTCGACCACATCTCGAACGCCAATCTGGGGCAGCACAACGCCGGCATCACCAGCGCCGGCGCGCGGTTCGGCGTCAAGTTCTAGCCAAAGCCGCTTTTCCGCCCGGGACACCGCGCATCGCCCGTCAGGCCGCCGCCTAGCGGGGCTGGAGCCGCGCCCGCCTGCCCATCGCAATCCGCCAAGCTCCGTCGCCATGGCGCGGCCCGCCGCGCTCGCGCCGCATTTCCCGTCGCAAAAACTTTCCCATATTTTCAAGGGTATTGCGCGCCATATGTGTCATCTTCGCCACTCCTGAGACGAAAACACCACTAAGTGAAAAAAGCCCGTTTGATCACCGCCCTACGCGCAATATCATGTGCTGCGACGAACGTGGGTATTCCGCGTGGCTCAACGCAACTTTGGACGCTTGGGGGAGCAATGATCAGGAACCGGATAATCGGCACGATAGCGGCGCTCGGCGGGGTTACCGCCGCGGTGGCCCTGCTATCCGGCGTGCCGACGGCCAAGGCCGACGAACTGGCGGATTTGCGCGCCAACCAGCAGCTTCTCCAGGAGCGCCTCGACCAGTTGGCGCAGGCGCGGGTGCCGGGCAACATGTTCGGCGTGGGCGGCCCGCCGGGCCCGACCACCGTGCATATGATGGGCGGCAGCTTCCCGCGGTCTTTCCTGATCCCGGGCACCGACACCTCGATCCGGGTCGGCGGCGAGATCAGGGAAAACATGCTGTATTGGTTCGACGGCGGCAATCCTAACCCGCAGCCGCAGGGGACCAACGCTGGTGCAACCGGCCAGGCCGTAACGATCCCTCTGAACATTCATGTGCCGGTAGCCCCGGCGTTCGGCACGCAAGCCTATAATCGTGCGCGCAGCACGAGCATCTTCCAGCAGTCGCCGCAGCAGTCGAAGGTCAACTTCGAGACCCGCACGCCGACAGCCTGGGGCGAAGCGCGGACGTTTTTGGAATTTGACTTTGCCGGCGCGACTGGCGCGAACGCG
Organism: uncultured Alphaproteobacteria bacterium; assembly: GCA_963746885.1. Taxonomy (GTDB): domain Bacteria; phylum Pseudomonadota; class Alphaproteobacteria; order ATCC43930; family CGMCC-115725; genus DATARH01. The sequence continues at coordinate 96,035 of CAVVDM010000006.1, read as the reverse complement.
ACCAGGATTTCCGACAGTCTCATTCCCCGGCTGCGCTACGCCTACGCCACTCTCGGCGGCTTCCTGGCTGGCCAAGCCAATTCGAATTTCTCCGACTCGGACGCTTCTGCCGAGACGCTCGATTTCGGCGGCAATGTCGGTGATCCGGGTGTCGTCCGTATCCCGCAAATCCGCTATACGGTGCCGCTTGCCCCGTGGGGTGTCCCTGGCGCGCTGTCGACGTCCATGGAGACTCCAAACGACAACGCTTGGACGCCGACTCTGGGGAATGTCAGCTCAGACAATTCAGTAACGGGCAATCCCGTGAAGAGCCCGGCACCAGTGCTGACTGCTGCCTGGTATATTCCGCAGACTTGGGGCCATATGGATTTCAGCACGGTGCTGCGGCCTGAAATCCAAATCAAGGACGGCGCTTTCGTCAATCGTTCGTTCACCGGCTATGGATTCAATATCAGCGGTGACGTCAAGCCGCTGTGGTTCGGCTGGACGAAGGACGCCATCGTCTGGCATATGGTGTGGGGCAACGCGATCGGCACCTATCTCAATTCGACCAACAACTTCGCGCTGGTGACGAACTACGGGGCACTGCCGACTACCCCAGCGGCGGCGGCGAATGTACTGGTGAAGCCGGTGACGGAATATGGCGGCAATATCGGATACAAACACCTTTGGGCGCCTAACTTGCGTTCGACCATTTCCGCCGGCGTCAACTTCCTGGATGCCAATAATCTGAATGGTGCGGTATGCCCCTTCGCCTCGTCGCAAACGGGTGCTGGCGGCTGCGGCTCCGTGAACAAGGAAATTGTCACGGCGCATGCCAACTTGATCTGGAACCCCGTTTCCTTCGTAGATGTCGGCATCGAATACGCGTATGGTCACCGCATCGCGATCAGCAACCTGAAGGGTGATGAGAACGTTCTGATCAGCCGGTTCCGCGTTCAGTTCTGACCGCCGGAATCTCCTCCCGGGAAATCGAAGCGACCAACACCCGCCGACGAAAGTCGGCGGGTGTTTTCTTGCGCGAGCGCCGTCGCCGCGGGCGGCACAGGTTTGAACGCGAAATGCACGACAATTGCGCGGTAGCCATACCGTGAGGTTCCTTCTGGAGAAGATCAATGGAACGACTGCTGCTCTTGGATCGCTCCATCGAAGACGTCGAGAAGCAGCTTTTCCGATTGAACTACCAATTGAAGATCGACCAAGGCTACGTCGAGTCCCCGGATGCCGATCCGAGCGACATCGCCGACATCAAACTCCAGATCGAACTGAATCTGGTCGAACGGGAGCGCTTGGAGCGACAGCTGGCGCTCCTGCAGGCGGCGAGGCGTGCGGCGGAAGCCGAAGCAGACGACGCCTCGTCAGCCCCGCGCCGGACGCCCCCGGCAGCAGGCCCGCAGGACCCGGTGTAACAATTGACGCTGGTTCCGCGCCGCCCTCGGCGGAACTGCACCGCCGGCCGAAGCGAGCACGGCGTGACGGCCGGCCTCGGCCGGCGCGTGTTGTCGCGTATGCGCGCATCCCGGTATCGCGTCGCGCCGCCGGGTTGCCAACAAATTGGCGCGCCGAGAGGTCGGGAGCGGCGTAAGCGCACCCCGGCCGCCGGCCGCGTCAATCGCTACTGCTTGCCGGCGAAGATCCCGGACGCCATGTAGGCCGGGCCGGCCGTCGTCTGAAAGGCGAAATTACCGCCGGTCTCCGCCGCATTCGGCCCATAGAACGTGCCGTTGATCGCGCCCTGTACGCCGGACCCGCTCGACGAGAAGCTGTAATTGGCTCCGGTCAGCGGCGCCTTCCCCGAAACAGCGAAATTGTGGCCGTCGAAATTGGTTACCGCCATCGTGCCGCTTTGGGTCCCGAAATTATAGGTGCCATTGAAGCCGCCGGCCGCGACGTAGCTGGCGCCGTTGTTGAACACCGAGCCGAACGCGGCGCCGGTATAGCTCGCCGTCGCCGACTGCCCGATCAGCGAGTTGATGTTGCTCAGCGGGGTGGCAACTCCGGCGACCCAACTGTTGATGTTCGCGGCATCGATGCGCGGGACGCTCGACCCGGCCGGACCGGCGCTCGTCAGGTCGCCGCCCCAATAGCCCCACTGCAAATATTGGCATTGGCAATAGGACACGCCGGCCGGCAGCAGCGAGGTTGGCACCCCGGCGGCGCCCGAGCTGACAAAATAGAGCTGCCCGGTGGGCTGGCTCGTGGTGCCGTTGATGACGATCTGCTGCGGGCTGGACTGGCTTTCGGCCGCGGCGAAGGTGTTGTCGTCGACAAAGGCCTGCGCCCCGGCCGGACCGGACAGGCCGCCATATTGCATCGTCACTCCGGTGACCCCGCTGGACGACGACTGGGCATTGCCGGCAAGGGTTGCCTGGACGCGATTGTTCGACGCGTCGGTGCTGACGAACACGCCGCCCGTGACGATGTACGGATTGGCCTGCGCATTCGTGTACATGAGCCCGCCGAAATTGCCGCTCAGCGCTTGCGTCGAGCGGCTGACGCCGACCCCCGAGGGCACCGCGACCGGCAGCGCCGGCTGGGCAAAGCCGTAGCTCGTCGGCGCCCCGGACAATGGGGTCTCCGTTGCCGTCGACGGGATGACCGCACCGCCGACAGTGCCGTTGCTCGTCGTCGAATAGGCGGTCTGGTCGAGGACAAAGCCAGAGATCGCGTCGGTGCCATAGAAGCTGTTGCCGTTACCGTCGACCGTCGAGCTGACGGCCGAACTCAGCCCAACCGGCGTGCCGGTCGCCGAGGTCATTGATGAGCCCCTCATTTCGCCGGTGAAGATCGGCTGTCCATTGCTCTGCAGCGATCCGATCTGGCCGGTCGTTACCGCGATCACCGACTGCTGGTTAGCGCCCTGACCGTTGATCGCGAGGCTAGCCTGCAGGCCGCGCGCCGCCGAATTCGTCGAGGCGTCGCCGATCGCGGTGGTCGGCGGAGCGACGACATAGAACGGTGACACCGACGCGTTCGGCAGGTTGCCGCCGGCTAGGGAGCGGATGAACGGAATGTTGGATTGCAGCGCCGCATCGGGCTGGACGGCGAAAGAGAATATGCGGGTCGTGCCGGTCTGCGGGTAGAAGCCGGCGTTGACCGGCATGCCGCCAAAGATCAGCAGCCGCTCGGTGGGCGTGCTGGTCGGCGTAATGTTCGCGTAGAAAAAAGTGTTGTCGGCCGACAGAAAGCTGGTGCCGGAAAATGTCCCGAGGCTGCTCGATGTTCCCTGCGGGCCGAAGCTCGCCGAGCCCGGCACGAGCGGAAACGAGATCGTCCCGAGATTGCCGAAGGTACCGGTAAATACCCCGCTCTGCGGCGAGCCCTGTGGGTAGCTCAGCGTGCCGGCGGCATAGGGGATGTCGCCGTTGGCGCTCTGGTCGACAAAGCCGCGTGCCGTGCCGTTGCCGTTGGTGTTCTTGAGGCGCCCGGCATAGGTGAGGGTGGTGGTTGGTGTTGAAGGCGTGGTTGGGGTAGTTGGGGTAGTTGGGGTAGTTGGGGTAGTTGGGGTAGTTGGCGTTGACGGCGTGGTGTTGGTCTGACCGCCGGTAGTGGCGGTTGTGTTGGTGAACCCGTCGGTCTGCGTCCCGGTGCTGGTAACGCTGTCGGAGCCGCCGACCGCCTGGCTTGTTCCGGCGACAGTCCCGACTTGCGTCGCCTGCGTCGGGTCGCAGCTCGCCATGCTGGTACAGGTGATCACCTGGCCGCCGCTGGAGCCGTTTTGAGTATTCGTGTTCGTCGTCGACGACCCCGCGCTAGACGTCGACGAGGTCGTTTCGGTGGTGGTGTAAGCCGCGGACTGCTGCTGCGCCTGCGCGATGCTCTGATTGATATTCCCCGACACCGTCTGGGGGATGCCGCTATCGGCGACTGTCGTCTCCGTCGGTATCGTCGTGGCGCCGCCGGTGCCGCCGGTGCGGCCGTCGAGCTCTGCCACGAACTGTGCCAGCTGCCCCGGCGGCGACGGCGCCGGCGGCGAGGGCTGCCCGCCCGGGCTGATCGTGGACTGAAAACCCGGCCGCGTCAGCCTCACGATATTGCCGAGCTTCCCGATAATCTCCAATTCCTTTCCGTAGATGAACACGACCGCGGTCTTGCCGTCGCGGTCGATCTTCGCGATGAATGCGCCGCCGCGCACCGCCAGGGTCGCCGTACTGGTGCGCAGCGTCACCCCCTCATCCTGCTTGCTCAGCTTGCCGCCGACATAGCGCAACAGGCCGCGGGTCGCGCTCATCGCCAGCTTGCCGGTGCCGCTTTTCGGGTCGTAGACGAACTGATCGATCGCCAGATCGGAATTGGGCCCGACCGTCATTGACGATTCGTCAAGAAACAGCAGCTGGGTCTGCCCGGCCGGACCGGTCGTGATGCGCTCGTTGTAGACGACATCCTGGCCGATGACGATCTGCCGCGTCGCGCCACCCGGCGGCGTCCCATTCGCCTGCGGATTGACCGCGCTGCTGACCCCGACCTTGCCCTGAGCGAAGGCCCCGCTCGTGCCGACGGCGAGCAGCACGCCCACCCAGAAACCGATTCGGAGAGAAAGCGACGTGAAACCGGCCATAACCGCTGCTCCTCTACGCCGCCGCACGACGTCTCCCCAAGGCCCTAGGGTGGCGGCGCGGCCGGACAAATTGCCTGTCAGGATAGCGCTGCCGCGGCCCGCTGTCATCGGGGGAGCAAGCCCACCGGCGGCGCGGCCTGCCCGCTCGCGGAATAGACTCGGCGGGCCGCCCGTTTCTGCCGCGAGCCGTCGCGAGGTATTATCATCCTCGATCGACAGGATAGGCCGGCGATGGGGGCATCGCGGTCGGCCTCCGACAAGGACCAGGGCGCGTGACGGCAGAAGCTGAATCACAGTTGGCGGCCTTCGGCGGCGCGCATGTGCTGGTCACCGGCGGGGTCGGCTTGATCGGCGCGGCGCTGGCGCGCCGGCTGGTCGGGCTTGGCGCGCAGGTTGTGCTGATCGACAGCATGGTGCCCGAGGCCGGCGGCAATCTCGCCAATATCGAAGGCATCAGCGGGCATGTCCGACTCAATATCGCCGACATCCGCGACGCCGCGGCCCTGCATCACCTGCTCGCCGGCCAGGATTTCCTGTTCGATCTGGCCGGCCAGACCAGCCACCTCGATTCGATGAACGCCCCGGAGCACGATCTCGCGGTCAATTGCGCCGCGCAATTGCGGCTTTTGGAGCTGTGCCGCGAAGTGGCGCCCGGCGTCACGATCGTCCATGCCGGCACGCGCCAGATCTATGGCCGACCGCGCTACCTGCCGGTCGACGAGGCGCACCCGCTGCGTCCGAGCGACGTCAACGGCGTCAACAAGATGGCGGGCGAAGCCTATCATCTGTTGTTTCACGACGCCTATGGCATCAATACCCGCTCTCTGCGGCTGACCAACGTCTACGGGCCGGGGATGCGGATAAAGGATGCGCGGCAGAACTTTCTTGGCATCTGGCTGCGCCGCGCGCTTGAAGGCGCGGCCTTCGAGGTGTGGGGTGGCGAGCAGCGCCGCGAATTGCTCTATGTCGATGACGCGGTCGAGGCGTTCCTGTGCGCCGCGCTGAACCCTGACATCGCCGGCCACGCGCTCAATGTCGGCGGCGCCGCGCCCTACACGCTGCTGGCGCTGGCCGAGGCGCTGGTGCGCGCGAATGGCGCCGGCAGCTTTGTGCGGCGCGACTTTCCGGAAGAGCGCAGGCGCATCGACATCGGCGACTTCGTCACCGACGATGCCCGCTTCCGCGCTCTCACCGGCTGGGCGCCGCGCATCGGGCTCGACGACGGGCTCAAGCGCACGCTCGACTATTACCGGCGCCAGCTGGCGCGCTACATTTGACCGCCGATCCCGACGGGGCCATGACCGACTCTCCAATCCCGCAGACCGATCCGCGCGCCGGCTATCTGGAGCAGCAGGCCGAGATCGACGCCGCCATCGCGCGCGTGCTCGCTGGCGGTCAATACATCCTCGGTCGCGAGGTCGATGAGTTCGAGGTCGCCTTTGCCGCCTGGCTCGGCACGGCCCATGCGGTCGGCGTCGGCAGCGGCACCGACGCGCTCGAGCTGGCATTGCGGGCCTGCGGCATTGGCGCCGGCGACCTGGTTTTTACCGTGTCGCACACCGCGGTTGCGACGGTCGCCGCGATCGAGCGCGCCGGCGCGGTCCCGGTGCTCGTCGATATCGAGCCGGGCGGCTTTACGATGGACCCGGCGGCGCTAGACGCGGCGTTGCGGCGCCCGCCGCCGGGCCGTCCCGCCGCCATCCTGCCGGTGCATCTCTACGGCGAGCCGGCCGATCTCGACCCGCTCCTGCTTCTGGCCCGCCGGCACGGGCTGCGCGTCATCGAGGATTGCGCGCAATGCCACGGCGCGCTCTATGATGGCCGGCTGACGGGTGGGTTCGGCGACATCGCCTGCTTCAGCTTCTATCCGACGAAGAACCTCGCGGCGCTGGGCGACGCCGGCATGACCGCGACCGACGATGCCGAGCTGGCGACGGCGCTGCGCGAGGTTCGCGAGTATGGCTGGCGCGACCGCTATATCAGCGCGCGAATCGGCATCAACACCCGGCTCGCCGCATTGCAGGCGGCGATCCTCGGGGCGAGGCTGCCAAATCTTGCCGCGGACAATGCGCGCCGCCAGCATGCCGCGATGCGCTACGACGAGGGCCTGGCGGGGCTGCCGCTGCGCCTGCCGCCGCGCCGCGCCGGGTGCGTCCACGTGTTTCACCAATATGTGATCCGGACGCCGGTGCGCGACGCGCTGCGCGAGCATCTGCGGCACGCCGGGATCGGCACCGGCGTCCATTATCCGGCGCCGGTGCATCATCAACCCGCCTATCAGCACCGGCTTGGCGAGTTCCCCACCGGCCTGCCTGAGACCGCTCGCGCAGCTGGCGAGATACTCAGCCTGCCGATCTATCCGCAGCTCGACGACGCGGCGGTCGAACGGGTGATCAGAGAAATCCGCCGGTTTTTCGAATAGCGCTCATTCCGCCGCGGCGCGCGCCTCGCCGGCGGGCGTGAAATAGCGCCGGCCGCTGGCCCGCTGGTTCTCGTAGATCGAGCCCTGGTGCGCGGCCGGCGGCAGCGGCATGCGCACCGGGACCGGCGTCAGCCGCGGCGCCAGGCTCGGCTCGCCAACCAGCAGCTGCCCGTCAAATTTCTCGATGCCCTCCTTCAGCCCGAGCAGCGGCCAGGCGTCGGCGGCGCGGTATTGAAACAACAGGAAGCGCCGCTCTCGGCCGGAGAAATTGGTCGCGGAGCCATGCACCGCGCGCACGTGATGCACCGTCACCGAGCCGGCCTTGCCGAGGCAGGGCAGCGCGCGCGACAGGTCGATGTCGCAACGCTCGGGCTCCATCGCGCCGCAGAACCGGCCGTCCGGGCCGTGATGATCGTAGACCGGCCCCTTGTGGCTGCCGGGCACCACCATCATCGGGCCATTCTCCAGGTCGACATCGTCGAGCATGATTCCGACCGCGGCGAGGTCGTCATTGGTGTGCGGGTAGAACGCCCAATCCTGGTGCCATTCGACCGGCGCGCCATAGCCGGCCGACTTCATGTTGAGCTTGCCGGTATCGAAGCGGACGCTGCCCCACAGATCCTTGAGGATCGCGACAACCCGCTCGTTGCGGCTGGCGCGGAAATAGGCCGGGTGAATGTTGTGTGGCGCCTTCAGCCGGCGCACCCGGGGCGCCGCCGGTAAATGCGACTCCTCGAGATCGTAGATGTCGTCGTTGGCCGTCACGCGTGCCGCGCCGGCGACGAATTCGTCGGTGACCCGGCGCAGTTCGGCGATCTCGTCCGCGGAGAAAACATCCGGTACGACGATGAAGCCGTCGCGGTCATAGGCAGCGCGTTGTGCATCGGTCAGCATGGCTCGCGATCCCTTTCATTGTTTCGGCGACAGCCCGGCGCGCTGCGCCAGCACGGAGTGAACGGCGGCGACATCGTCCTCGCCATAACCGAGCGCCGCGGCCTCGTCGTAAAGTGGCGCGGCGGCGGCGAGCATCGGCGTATCGACGCCGAGCGCGCGGGCGAAGGCGGCGATGATCGAGCTGTCCTTCTGAAACATCTGCGTGGTCGCGCTCGCTGGGCGGTAGGCTCCGTTCGCCATCATCGGACCGCGCAGCTCGAAGATGCGCGACGTGCCGGCGCCGCTTGCGATCACTTCGAGAATCCGCTGCGGGTCGAGGCCCGCCTTCGTGCCGAGCACGATCGCCTCCGCCGTTGCGACGTTGTGCACGGCAACCAGCAGATTTGCGACAAACTTCATCCGGCTGCCATTGCCAAACGCGCCGAGGTAATGGCTGACCCGCGCGAACCCGGCGAAAGGGTCCCGGCAGCGCTCGTAGGCTGCCGGGTCGCCGCTGGCGAAGATCGCAAGATCGCGGGTCTCGGCCTGGGCGCCGGTGCCGGACAGCGGGCAGTCGAGCATCGTCACGCCGGCGGCACCCAGGCGCTCGCGCGCCGCCTCTTTCGCCGCGATCGGCAGGGTGCTGAGCTCGGCGACGACAAGGCCCTGCTGCGGCTGCGCGGCGAGGCTCGACCGCCGTTGCGTCGAGCGCCGCGATGCTCGGCAGGCTGGTCAAGGCGAGCGGCGCGGCGGCGGCCGCCCCCGCCGCCGAAGCGCAAGGCGCAACCCCGGCGGCGTGCCAGCGCAGCCAGTGCGCGACGGATCGACGTCGAACCCGCTGACCGTGAACCCGGCGGCAATCAGGTTGCGCGCGATCGTTCCGCCCATGATGCCGAGCCCGATGATCGCGACACTGCGCTCCCCTGGGCGGCGCTCCCCTGGCATGATTCGCGTGCCTCAGCTCTGCAGGATCGGCTCGCCGCGCACATATGTTCCCCGGCAGAACATCAGCGTCGGCTTGTCGGTATAGGCGAAGCGCTCGACATGGCCGATAAAGATGATGTGGTCGCCGCCGTAATGCCGGAACTCGTTGCGGCACTCGAAATGCGCCGCCGACCCGATCAGCACCGGGGCGCCGGATTCCGGGATGATGTGCCCGACGTTGATGAATTTGTCGTCGCTCTGCTTGGCAAACTTGTTCGACAGCTCGATCTGGTCATAGGCGAGGATATTGATGACGAAATGGCTGCCTTCCTGAAACGCCGGCAGGCTCTGCGCGTATAGCGAGGCGCTCCACAGCACCAGCGGCGGGGTCAGCGATACCGAGCTGAACGAGTTTGCCGTCATCCCATGCAATTTGCCCTCGCGGTCGCGCGTGGTGATGATCGTCACGCCGGTGCCGAACGAGCCGAGCGCGTTGCGCAGCTCGCGGGGGTTGAAGCCCTCGGCCGTGGTGCTGTGCACCGCTGCCTGGTGACTGCCCGGAATATCTTGCGACACGATAGTTTCCCCGAAATTCGCGTTTACAGCGATGCGTCCGGCGACAAGCCGAGCAGGACGCGTCCGAACATCGCGCCGTTGATGTCCCAATTGAGGACGTAATGCGCGTTGGCGGCGTGCACGTCACGGAAGGCGCGCTGCATCGGGTTGCGCGCATAGATCGCGCCGCCGCCGGTTGCCTGAAACAGCACGTCGACCGCCCTCGTACACAGCGTCGCGGCATAGGCGCCGTCGCGCCGGTAGCGGGCGCGCTGTTCGAGGCTCGGCATCCCGCCGGCCGCAACGATTGCGGTAGCCTCGTCGCAATCGCTCAGCATCACCGCGCGCGCCGCATCGGTGATCGCCGTGGCCTCGGCGAGGTGGATCTGGAGCGTGACGAAATCGGCGAGGTTGCGGCCGGTGTAGTAGCTGGTGCGCGTGCGCATCGTCTGCATGAAATACTCGATCGCCCCCTGCGCGATGCCGAGCGAGACGCCGGCAATGCAGAAGGCGAACAGGCTGACCGCCGGCAGCTGGTAGAGCACCCCCGGGTTGACCTCGCTGCCCGGGTTGGGCCCGCTGGTGAGGGCGGCGCCCGCGACGCTGCGATAGGCCGGGACGAACACGTCCTCCGCCGCGACGTCCTTGCTGCCGGTGCCGGCGAGGCCGATCACCTGCCAGGTATCGATGATCGTGTAGTCGCTGGCCGGCACGAGGAAGATGCGCGGCTCGCTGACCCCGGCCTCCTCGTCGTTGACGATCGCCCCGAGCATGATCCAGGACGCCGCGTCGACGCCGCTCGAAAACGGCCAGCGTCCGGTCACCCGAAAGCCGCCCTCGACCGGCCGGGCGCGGCCGCGCGGAAAGATCAGCGCCGAGCCGATCAGATTGTCCGGCGACTGGCCCCAGATTTCGTCCTGCGCCGCCTTCGGCCACATGGCAAGCAGCCAATGGTGCGCGGCGAGGTTGGCCAGCACCCAGGCGGTGGAGCCGCAGCCGCGGCCGATCACCGACACGAGCTCGACGATTGCGCGGAACGGCAGCTGGCTGCCGCCAACCCGCGCCGGCTGCAGGATGCGGAACAGGCCGGCGCGGTGCAGATCGTCGATCGTCTCTTCGGGCACGCGGCGCAATTCCTCGGCGCGGGCGGCGCGCTCGCGCAACACCGGCACGAGCGCCTCGGCGCGTGCCAGCAACTGGGCAAAATCGGGCGGGCCGTCTGCTCTGGCCGGGTATGGCGTCTTGACGTCCACCATCAGCGCTCCTCTTTTCCTCGCCCCGGACGGCCACCGGCCGTCGCCGTGCCGCCCACTTTACTCGCCGCGCCCGAATTTGTCTGCGCCGTGGCGCGTATCCGCATCGTAGAGTTGATCGACACGGCAGCGACGGAGGGGTTGATGCTCTACATGGTCGAAATGGATTTGCCGCATCCCGAGCGCGAGGCCGAGTGGCACGCATGGTATCTCGCGCATATCCGCGTGCTGCTGACCGTGCCGGGGTTCCGCGCCTCGCAGCGCTTCAAGGCGATCCACGACTGCCCATCGCCCTATCTGGCGCTGCACGAGGTCGCCTCGGCGGCGCTGTTCGACAGCCCGGCCTATCGCTCGCGCGGCGGGCCGGCCTCGACCGGTGAGTGGCGGGCCTTGCAGACCAACTGGCACCGCAACCTGTTGGATGGGCTCGAGCATACCCCGGACGTACCGTCCGACGCCCATGTGCTGCTGCTGCGCGACGCGCGCGATGCAGCCGTGCCGGCCGACGTCGACATAGACTGGCTGCGCGGGGTCGGGCTCGACCGCTCGATCGCGGAATGCGGGCTGGCGGTCATCGCCGACCCGGCGCCGCTCCTGCCGCTCGCCCGGCGCGATCCGCGCGTCCGCCTCTACCGCCCGATCAGCGAGAGGATCCGCAGCACGGCGGATTGACCGGGATCAATGCGCGCGGGCGCTTGCCGCTGCAATCGAGTGCAACCGAGCGGCTGCGACCGCGGAGCGGATGGAGCGACACATGAATTCGTCCCTGCACATCGTCTGCCCGCATTGCGACACGATCAACCGCGTACCGCGCGCCAAGCTGGTTGCCGAGGGGGCCGGCGGCGGCCGCTGCGGGCAATGCCATGCGGCCCTGTTCGACGGCCATCCGCTGGCGCTCGATACCGTCCGCTTCGAGCGCCACCTCGCGAAGGGCGACGTGCCGTTGCTGGTCGACTTCTGGGCGCCGTGGTGCGGCCCCTGCCGGATGATGGCGCCGGAATTCGAGCGCGCCGCCGCCGAGCTAGAGCCGGCGGTGCGGCTCGTCAAGGTCAATGTCGACGACGAGCCGGCGCTGGCCCAGCGCTTTCAGGTGCGCAGCATTCCGACGCTGATGCTGGCATTGCAGGGGCACGAGCTGGCACGCGCCGCCGGGGCGCGCTCGGCCGCCCAGCTCGTCGACTGGGCGCGCACCGAGCTCAGCCGGGCGTCTGCCCGTTCGAGGTGACGCTGACCTCGACATCCATCCCGATCAGGTCGGAGGGATCGCCGATCCAGCTTCCCGACAGCGGCACCGCCTGCCGCGGATCGCGCACCACGGCGACGCGGATCAGGTCGCGATTGCCGATGATGCCGTTGGTCGGGTCGAACTCCATCCATCCCGCACCCGGCAGGTAGACTTCCAGCCAGGCATGCGTCGCGCCGCCGCCGATATTGCCGCCGTCCCCGGCCGGCACATAGAGGTAGCCGGACACGAACCGCGCCGCGAGCCCGAGCGAGCGCACCGCCTCCATCATCAGCAGCGCGAAGTCGCGGCAGCTTCCGGTGCCCATCTGCAGCGTGTTCTGCGGATCCTGTGTGCCCGGTTCCTCGCGGCGCAGGTAGGTCAGGTGGGCGTTGATCGCGCGCGTCATCGTGCCCAGCAGATCGAGCGTGCCGGTCGGCCCCTCGTTGCGCAGGAACTGCCGCGCCCAGCGGTCTACGATCCGCCCGGGATCGAGATAAAGGCGCTCGATCAGGCGCAGCAGGTCGGGGCTCTCCTCCCCGGGGTAGGTAAACGGGTAGATCCGGGCGTAATCCTCAAGCTCGAAATCGAGCGCATTGGTCGGCGAGTGGTCAAGCCGGATCGTGCTGTCGAAGCGCAGCGTTTCGGCCGCCGTCGCGAAGCGGGCAATGGCGACGCAATTGCCGAAGACGTCGTGGATCCAATGCAGCTCGGTGGGCGCCGGCGCGATGTCGAGGGTCGCCTCGATCAGCCGTTGATCGTAGCTGTCGCGCGGCCGGAACATCATGCGATGCTCGCCGAAGCGCACCTTCTGGCGGTAGCGATAGGTCGTGGTGTGGCGAACGGTGAGCAGCTGCATCGGCCCTGGGTTTGGGGTCGCTTGCCGGGTGTCGACAAACGCTTTTAAGAGGGGATTTCCGGCGCCGGTGCAAGGGGCCAGCCGGAATCCGACGCCGGCTCACCTTCTGCGACATGGGGATGGCCGAAAAACGCGGCCGATAGCCGGTCGGTGACGATGATCAGATAATGCTGCACGAAGTCGAGGAACTCGTGCAATCCGGAGTCGATAATCTCCTCGATCGCGTGCGACATCAGAATCGCGCGCAGCTGGTCGAGGCCCTCCGAGACGTCGTTGCCCGAGCGCAGCAAGTAGCGCGACTTCAATTCGCTGAGTGCCGCCTCGACCTCGCGGACGCACAGATAGACCGAGCGCGGAAAGGCCGGATTGAACAGCAGGAATCCGGCGACCCGCGCCGGCGTAAGATCGTTCGAATGGATGCGGCGGAAGGCATGGTAGCCCGACGCCGAGCGCAGCACCGCGTGCCACTGCCCGATCTCGCGGGCGACGGCCTCGTCGCTCGCCCCGGTCAGCAGGTGATACTTGGCGTCGAGCAGCCGCGTCGTCTGGTCGGCGCGCTCGATATAGCGCCCGAGACGATAGAAATACGACGCCTGGTCACGGTAGAAGGTGCCCTCGGTGATCCCGGTAAAGGTCTGGCAGGCTTCCTTTATCGCGGTCAGCAAAAGGCCGAGATTGCCCGGCCGCATGTCGTCGGGGCCGACCGCCTTCACCCGGTTGTAAAAGACGTTGAGCTGCACCCACATCTCGGTCGAGACCAGCGGGCGCAGGCTGCGCGCGTTCTCGCGGGCGTTGCGCACGGCGCTCACGATCGAGGTCGGGTTGCTCGCGTCGGCCAGGTAGAACCGGATCACGGAATCGGCGGTCGCGGTCTCGTGCTTGCCGAAGAATCGCGCCTCGTCGGCGTTAAGCTGCACGATCGACAGCCAGTTGCGGCTGCCCCGCCGGTCGCGCGAGAAGGTCTCGTTGACTTCCAGGATGCGCGCCAGGTTCTCGGCGCGCTCGACCAGCCGGGCCAGCCAGAAGATGCACTCGGCGTAGCGCGCCAGCAGCGGATTGCTACTCAAGCACCCACGTGTCTTTCGACCCGCCTCCCTGCGAGGAGTTGACCACCAGCGAGCCCCGTCGCAATGCCACCCGGGTTAGCCCGCCGGGCAGCACCCAGCTATCCGCCCCGGTCACTACGAAGGGGCGCAGATCGACGTGGCGCGGCTCCATATGGCCATCGACCAGGGTCGGTGCGACCGACAGGTCGATGCATGGCTGGCTGATGTAATTGGCCGGGTCGGCGAGCAGCTTGTCGCGGCACGCGTCAAGCTCGGCCCGGCTTGCCTTCGGGCCGATCGTGATGCCGTAGCCGCCAGCCTCGCCCACCGGCTTGACCACGAGGCGGGCGAGATTGTCGAGCGTGTAGCGCAGGCTCGGCGCCTCGCGGCACAGATAGGTCTCGACGTTCGGCAGGATCGCGTCCTCCGCCAGGTAGTAGCGGATGATGCGCGGCATGTAGGCATAGACCGCCTTGTCGTCGGCAACGCCCGTTCCGACGGCATTGGCCAGCGCAACATTGCCTGAATAATAGGCACGCATCAGGCCGGGCACGCCCAGCAGGCTGTCGCTGCGGAACACCTCGGGGTCGATGAAGTCATCGTTGATGCGGCGGTAGATCACGTCGACCTGTCGCAGGCCGCCGATCGTGCGCATGTAGACCCGGTCGTCCTCGACCGTCAGATCGCGGCCCTCGACCAGCGGCACCCCCATCTCGCGGGCGAGAAAGACGTGCTCGAAATAGGCCGAGTTGTAGACCCCTGGCGACAGCAGCACGATCTGCGGGTCGTCGCAGCGGGCCGGCACGATCTCGTGCATCGCCGCGACCAGGCGCGAGCCGTATTCGTCGACCGGGCGCAGCGCGACGCCGTCCACCAGATCGGGGAAGGCACGCAGCATCATGTGCCGGTTCTCGATCACGTAGCTGACCCCGGAGGGGGTGCGCGCGTTGTCTTCCAGCACCCGGAACGCGCCGTCGCCGCCGCGGATGATGTCGGTGCCGCAGATGTTGACGTAGGCCTTATGCGGCACAGCGACGCCGCGCATGCTCGGCCGATAATTCGCGTTGCCGAGGATCAGATCGGCCGGAAGAACCCCGTCCTTGATGATCTTCTGCTCGTGATAGATGTCGTCGAGCAGCAGGTTGAGCGCCCGCACGCGCTGAATGACGCCAGCTTCGATCTGGCGCCATTCCTCGGCGTCCAAAATCCGCGGGATGGCGTCGAACGGCAGGATGCGGTCGATTGCGTCGGTCTCGGAGTAGACCGTGAAGGTGATGCCGTAATCATAGAGCGCCTTTTCCGCCGCGGCCGCGCGCCGCGCGAAATCGGCGATCGGGGTGCGCCCGAGGCGCTCGCGCAAGGGCGCCGCCGCCGGACAACGCAGCATCTCGCAGTAAAATCCTTGCGGGTCGTAGTCGTCGAGCACGAGACCGGTCATCCATCGCCTGCGGCTCGCCTGAGCCGTCCTGTTGCAGGGGAATGCACGCCCCGGGCCAAGCGGATATGACCCAAAGATTGTGCTCAAAACGATGGCAGCCGGCGCCGGATCCGGGCAAAGTTCGCGGCAATACTCCTGGGGTGGCTCGGCCCCAGCAGCGCAGCCCGGCGCCGATTGCGCCGGCGCAACGAACAGCGAGGGGAAACGCCATGGCCGACTACCGCCTGATCTCCGCCGATTCGCACGTCAGCGAACCGCCTGATTTATGGGCAACGCGGGTCGACAAGAAATATCGCGAGCGCGCGCCGCGTCTGGTCGTCAACCCGGCGGGGCGCGAGGGTGCCTATTTCCTCTACGAAGGCTATGCGCCGCACCCGATCGGGATTGGCCTCGGTGCCGGCAAGAGCCCCGAGGAGCTCAAGGAGTTCCTGACCAAGGCGACCTATGCCGATGCCCGCCCCGGCGGCTGGGACCCGGCCGAGCGCATGAAGGACAACGAACTCGACGGGGTCGAGGCCGACGTCCTCTACACGACGCTCGGCTTCCGCATCTTCTGGCTGCGCGACGCCGGGCTGCAGGCCGAATGCTTCCGCGCCTACAATGACTGGCTCGCCGAGTTTTGCAGCTATGCGCCGCGGCGCATGGCCGGGCTGGCGTTGATCTCGCTCTATGACCCGAAGGCTGGCGCCAAGGAACTCGAACGTTGCGCCAAGCTCGGCCTCAAGGGCGCGATGATCTGGTGCTCGCCGCCGGAGGAACAGCCCTACAGCTCCGACATCTACGACCCGTTCTGGGCGGCCGCGCAGGAATTGAAGATGCCGATCAGCCTGCACGCGATCACCGGGATGGGGGTGGAAAGCCAGTGGAACTGGGCTGAGCGCTACATGCGCACCACCGTCCTGTCGCACGAGGTCGAGAAATCGTTCAGCATGCTGATGTTCTCCGGCGTGCTCGACCGCTTTCCGCGCCTGCAGATCGTCTCGGCGGAGAACAATTGCGGCTGGATTCCCTATTTCCTGCAGCGCATGGACAAGGTCTTCGAGCGCTCGCGCGCCGCCGCCGGCTTTGTCAACCAGCTGAAGCCGAGCGAGTATTTCGCGCGCCAGATGTGGTGCACCTATATCGACGACTATGTCGGGGTGCAGAGCCGCCGCTTCATCGGCGTCGACCGGATGATGTGGTCGTCCGACTACCCGCATCAGGCGTCGTCGTGGCCGCACTCGCAGGACGTCGTAGCGCGCGATTTCGCCGAGGCAAGCCCGGAGGAGCGCTTCAAGATCACCCGCGGCAACGTCGCCAGATTGTACGGCTTCGACGCCTGAGGCACGCCGCATCAGTTGCCGAAAGGCGGCATCAGCGCCAGGTTGGCATGCTCGCCGGCAGCGATGTTGATGCCGACGACCGCCCAGCTTTCTGCCGCGCGCGCCAATAGCGGGCCGCCGCTGGTGCCGCGCGTGCCCTCGCAGTCATGCACGAAAAACCGGGCCCCGTTGGGCAGCCGCGCGACGCGATGCACCTCGCAGGTGAGGTCGGCCATCAGGAGCTGTGCCCGGTCCTGGTTGTAGCCGGCCAGCACCACCGCCAAGCCCGGGCTGACGCCGCCGCCGAACAGCTTCAGCGGCGCTAGCGGGACGCTCTGCGCCAGATCGAGCCGCGCCCAGTCCGATGCCTGAGGCGAGGCAATCCGGCCGTCGAAGCCGGGACCGACGGTGACGCGCGCCACCAGGCGGTGCCAGCGGTAGGCGTCCCGCTGGTAGCCGAACAGGACATGCAGCGATACGGGCTCCAAGAGCGCGTGGGTGCGCCGGTTGTAGAGGCAATGCGCCGCGGTCAGCACCACGGCCGGTGCGATCAGCACGCCGGTGCAGCGCGTCCCGATATTGCTTTGCACCTTGGCGACAGCGCTCCACGGCGCTCGATCCGGATCGACGACGACCCGGCGGTCGGCCGCCCGCGCCGTTGCGATAAGGAAGATCAGGGCAAGCGCGGCCCCAACAGCCCTCAATGGGCGTTCTTGACCAGGCGCTCGGCGATAAAGCGATGCAGGCACGACAGCCAATAGTCGCGGATCGCGTCGCGCTCGAGAAACGGATCGTGCTTCGATTCGGGCAGCTCGACCAGCGTGCAGTTGGGCAACAGGCGCGCCGCCCGGCGCTGCGCCGCGACCGACACGACCACCTCGCGCTCCGGGCTGCCGAGCAGGATCGGCGTCTCGATCGCGGTCAGGAACTCCGGCTTGGAGATGCGCGCGACTAGGCCGAGCGCGCTGTCGACCCAGCCATAGGTCGCCTCATCGAGGCGCAGCGCCGGATCGGCCGAAAACCATGCGTGACGCAGCCGGCAACGCTCCGCATCGGCGGAGGCGCGGCTGCGCTCGGGCGAGGGGATGCGGTCGGGCCGCCATTTCCCCGCCCCCGGGATAAAACAGGCGCCAAGCCCGGCGGCCCGCGCCGGCCCGGTGATGCAGCGAATCAGGCTCGGCGGCACCTTGCCCGTGCGCAGGCCGATCATCGGCGACGACAGCACCGCTGCCGCAAACAGGTGCGGGTGTTTGCGCAGGCACAACAGGGCGATCGCCCCGCCCATCGAATGCGCCACCAGAAGGCGGGGCAGCCCGCCTGTCAGCTTGGCCGCGGTGAAGGCGGCGAGATCCCCGGCATCGCGGTTGAAATTGCGGGCACGCGGGCGGGTCGGCATGCGGCGCGGCCGAACCGACCGTCCCTGTCCACGCCAATCGAGACACCACACGGCAATCCCGCGCGCCGCCAGGTCGCGCACCGTTTCCAGCTGCTTCTCGATGAATTCGCCAAAGCCGCCGACCATCACGCACGCGGCGCGGGCGCCCTGAACCGGCAGATGGCCCCAGCGCAACGCAGCGCCATCAGACGCGGTGAAGCTGCCCCAAATGAACCCGGGCGGCGGCAGGAAGCGTTCCGGCAATACTGGATGCAACGCCGATCGGTCGAGCGGCGCGGCTGGTGCACGTGCAGCCGGCGCAAGTGCCGCTGGCGAGAGGCTGTCGGGCAATCGCAACTCCCTGCTTCTTTCGATGCGGGTCCACGCTGGACACGGTCGGGCGGGACGCTGGCTATTATGCAAAATAATGGCCGGGATGAGGCGACCGCGGCGGCAAAACGCCGCGAGCCGCCCGCCTGGCGATCGGCTGTTGTCCGCGGTCGCCTTTGCCGGAATTGCCGGACCGCACGCGCGAGGATTTCGTTAGTAACGGCGCCGGCGCCGGAGCGGTCTTGCGCGACGCTGGACAACGGCGCGACAGGCAGCTCGCTGGCCGCTACGCGCCGGCCGGCAAACGCGGCTTTTCGGCGGTGGCGACGAGTCCGGTAATTCCGGGGATCACACAAACCGCCCTGACATCGATCGAGCCATGCGGGAACCCGCCGCGTAGCGCGATGGAGAGTTCGGCATGGTCGAACAGGCGATGCGTCTGCCGATCGGCAAACGGCCAGCGCTGCATCGTCGCGGCGTCGGTGAGATAGAGCGACAGGAGGCCGCCCGGTCGCAGCACGCGGTCGATCTCCCCCAACACCGCGGGAAGATCATCCCAGAAATACGCGACATTGACCGCGAGGACCTTGTCGACAGAGCGCCTTGCGAGCGGCAGCCGCTCGAACGGCGCGTGGTACAGGCGCACCCGGCCGGAGTGCACGGCGGCGCGGTTGCGCGACAGCGTCTGCGCCAACATGACGGCGGAGCGGTCGATCGCATGGATCCTGCCCTGCGGCGCTTGCGCCGCCATCAATCGGATCGCGTGGCCGGGACCGCAGCCGAGCTCCAGAATCTCGTCGCCGGGTTGCAGCCGCATGGCGGCGATGGCCAGCGCATTGGGTCGGGCGTTCACGACGCGCATCACATGCCCGGCTGCCCTGCCGAAAAATCCGCTCGGAGCGCGCAGCTGGCCGCCGATTGCAGTCCAGATCGTCATGCGCCGCCGGCGCTGCTGCGGCGCGCTACTGGCCCGATGCGAGCTTCTGCTCGACTTTCGCCAACAGCGCGCGGATCTCCGCTCGACGGCCGGCATCCCACACCGGCCGCTGCGGGTGGGCGGGGGCATTCAGGGCGTGCCGCAGCACCGCCGCCGCCTTGCCGTACTGCCCTTCGCCATACAGATAATCAGCATAGAAATAATTCGAATCGAGCCCGTTGGGGCTGATCTGAACTCCCTGCAGGAGGTATTGCCGGGCCTTGTCGTTGTCGCCGAAACCCAGAGGAAATCCCGGCACCTTGTAATAAAGGGCGCCGAGGCTGGTGGGCACGGCGCCGTCAACCGCGCGATAATCGATGCGCCCCGCCTTTTCGAACATCTCCCGGGCATCCTTGGCGAGCCCGAGGGCACTGAACGTCCCGGCGTATTTCGCTTCGGAACTGGTGGTGATCCCCTCCCAGATCAGCGGCTCGGCCCGGCCGGGATAGCGCGCGACGAGCTGCGCCGCGGTTGCCGCGAGGGCGCGCATTGCCTTGTCCTGCTCGTCGCTGTTCTTCATCTGGTAGGTGATATGCGCCCATTGCAGCTCGACATGGGCAAGCTCGACCGTCATCGATGTCTGATCCGCCGCGACGGCGAGCGCGCCGTTCATCGCGAAAACCAAACCCAGACCGGGCAGCGTCAGCCGCAGCAATCCTCTCAACATTGCTCACTCCTATCGTAAGCCGGTCTTCGTTGCGGTGTCGGGGGCACGCCGGCGGCGGCAATCTCGACCATCCCGTCGCCGGTGCGCTCGATCGGCGCCGTCAGGGCACGCGTCACGATCGCCGGGCACAGGCGCTCGACGAGTACGAACAGGCGCTCGCGGCCGCGCGGGTAAACGCTGTCGCGGCCTCCGGCGACCGCATCCCAGACCTGCCCGGCGATCGCGTGAGGACTGTCGAGCGGCATCTTCATCGGCTCGAGAAAGCGGGCGACCGCCGCCGCGGCCTCGGTGCGGGCGCCGCGCGGGGCGGCATAGGTGACGCCGATGGCGTCGGGTCGCAATTCGCGGCGCAGCGCATTGGATAGGCCGCGCAAGCCGAATTTGGATGCGGCGTAGGCGGCGAACATCGGCAGCGCGATGTCGCCGACCAGCGATCCGATATTCACCACCCGTGACGGCGCGGCCGCCCGCAGCAGCGGCAACAGATCGCGGGTCAGCGCAAGGGGCGCGAGCAGATTGGTGGCGACGAGGCGCTCCAGCGCGGCGTCGGTGATTTCCGCAAGCGGTCCGGCGGCGACGATCCCGGCGTTGTTGACGAGGACATCGAGGCGCCCCCATTCGCTGGCGATGCGGTCGCGGATGGTGCGGCGCGCCGCGGCGCAGGTGACGTCGCCCGGGATGACGAGGCTCGCTGCGGCCGGCGTGATCAGGTCCCGCGTTGCCTCCAACGGCGCCAGCCGACGGCCGACAAGGGCGACGGTCATTCCCCGCCGCGCCGCTGCGACCGCGAGGGCCCGCCCGATGCCGGTGCCCGCGCCGGTGATCAGCGCGGCTTTACCGGTCAGCGACAGGCGCTTCTTTGCCAAGGTCCTGTTCCAGATCGCGAAAGATGTTGCCGTAGAGCCAGTACATCATCTTCGCGGCGTCGATGATGGCCGAGCCCGCCGATGGGTTCTGTATCCGGTTGACCAGGGTTTCGAAGAAGGTGATGTGCTCGGCGTCGAGCGCCCCGTGGGACCTCAGATAGGTAAATCCCGCGCCATTCTTCGAGCCCAACGAGTGCTCCAGGGCATCCGCGGCTCTGCTGGCCAGCGCGACAGAGGTGCCCTCGAGGACATGGACCATCCCCAGCAGCGAATACGGGCTGATCCACTCGATGGCATAGTGTGCGTAGCCGACCATGGCCCGGCAGGGTGGGCGCGGCGGCGTCCACACCGCCGCTTCGGCATCGCCGCCTATTGCGTCGATGTCGGACAGGATCCACTGCTCATGCCCGCGCTCTTCCGCCACGTAGTCGTAGAGCGCCGCGCGGTAGTCGGCGTCCGTGGTCTTCGCCGCCGCCAGCGCCAGCAAGGGGCAGGTATGGCGGACATGGTGGTAGGCCTGGGCGAGAAACGCGATGTACAGCGCGCGCGGCACGCTTCCGTCGAGCGCGCGCGCCAGCAGCGGGATGGCGCGGAACTCGGCGCGTGCGGCTGCGGTTTCCGCCAGAAGCCAATCGTGCACGGACATCGCTATATCGCCGCCGCTTTGTCGCCGACGCTGCCGGAGCCGCGTGCGGTCATACACAGGTCCCGCAGGGTGGTTCGACGGATGCGCCCGTTTGCGGTCACCGCGTCGCGCCGGACCGCATCTCGCCAGCGCAGCACGATGAACTCCTGCGGTATGGCGTAGCGCGGCACATCGCGGCAGCACCCGGCCACCAGGCTGCCGATCGCATCGGCCGAGGCGCGTGCAAACCACGCCTCGCCGTGTTCGGACGGGATCAGCACGGCGGTCAGATGCGGCCCGTCGATGTGGGTCACCAGACAGCACGCGATCCGGGGATCGGCGGCAAGCAGCGCCTCGATCCATTCAGGACTGACGTTTCGCCCCAGCGGCGTGACCAGCAGATTGTCGCGTCGGCCATGGACCCGGAGATATCCGTCCCGATCGAGTGCGCCGAGATCGCCGGTCCGCCAGCTTCCCCCGGTTGGCGACCCCTGCAGGTAGCGATCCATGACCGGCGGCCCGCGCACGACGATCTCGCCGTCGTCGATGCCAACCTCGATCCCGGGAAGGGGCTGCCCGACAGTGCCCGCCCGGCGCCCGCCCGGAGCATTGAGGCTGACCACCGAGCCGCACTCCGACAGCCCGTAGCCTTCGTGCGCCGGAATTCCGCATTGCCAGGCCTGCTCCGCCAAGGCAGGCGAGACGGCCGCGCCGCCTATCGCGACGAAGCGCAGGCTCGCGGGAGCCGTTGTGCCGGCCTTGCTCAGATGCGCGACCCAGCGCGCCAGGAGCTGCGGCACGAGAACCATGCAGGTCGGGCGATGCGCCGCCGCCGCAGCATTTATCGCCCCGCCATCGGTCTCCTCGAAGCTCGCGGCCAATGCCGGTTCGAGGCGAACCTGCGCGCCCGCCAGGACCGGCACAACGACGGCGCAGATCGTCTCAAGGAGCAGGGCCAGCGGCAGCACCGAGAGGTAGATGTCCTCGGCATCGGCGCCGATCAGCGCGACCAGGGTGCGCGCGCTCCACAGCACCTGCCCCGATTGCAGCAGCACGCCCTTGGGCCGGCCGGTGCTGCCCGAGGTATAGGTGATGACGCCCCCGCCGGGCACCGGCGGGGAGCCGAAGGCCGCTTCCCGATCGGCCACGAGCGTAAACGGCAAAGGCAGCAGCCGCGCCGTCTCCGCCATATCGGCGGTGGCAACGACATGGCTGATCCCGGCATCCCGAATGACATGCCCAAGCTGCGCCGGCGAGAAGAATGGCGGCAACGGCACCACCACCATGCCCTGATGCCAGCCAGCCAGCTGTCCGATCACCCAATCGGTGCGGTTGCCGCCGAGGAGGCCGATCACCGCGGGGCGAGCGGTAATGGCTTTCAGGTCCTCGGCGGCGCCCGCGACGCGCCTTGCCAGGGTGGCATAGGCGAGGCGCGCTGCCCCGTCATCGAAGGCCGTCCGGCGGCCGGCAGTTTCGGCGTGATGCCGCAGCGCCGCGAACAGCTCACGCACCGTGCGACCCCCGTGCCGACCCGATGGCGTCGTCGCCGAGCCACTGTTCATTGACGGCGCACACCTTCGGGGAATGCTCGTAGTAGCGTCCCCACTGATCGCGCTCCGCGACGCGCGAGGGATCCGCCGCCGTCAGCTCAATCGTCAAGATGCCGAGTTGACCGAGCAGCTTCCGCAGCCGCTCGGTGGCCGTAAAGAACGACCACGCAAAACCGGCGCTGTTCCCCAGCGCGGCGATCTGCCGGATGAAACAGGGCGACATTGCCGCGCTGTGGCTGACGAGCGTGGTGACCTCGAAGACCGCATCGCGGCGCACAACGGTCGCGAAGCGCCGGGACAGCACCTGCTCGATCGGCGCATCGAGGTAGACCTCGGAAAAGAATCCTTCATCCGCGGTGCGCAAGCCGGCGGCACAAATAGGTCGGCCATCATCGTCGAGCAGGGCCAGCAGCGTGCTCGGAAACACCAAGCGGCGCGCGGCAAACATCCGCTCGTAAGTAGAGCGGATGCAGCCCTCGACGGACGGCCTCAGACGATGCGAGCGCGGCACGAGTAGGAGCGGCCGATCCGTCGGCTCGGTCGCGCCGACTACCGCGGCGGCCCGTGCCCAAATCGCAGAACGGTCCGGCTGGAGCGGCATCAAGGGGGCTGCAAGGCGGTGGAACAACATCGACGACCCTGAACGGCTGACCGTCCGGAAGCGCACGATCACCGTTGCCGGACCCCGCAATAATACGAAGCTTCATATCGAGTTGTGTGGAGATGATTGCAGTCGATATGGAGTTGCTAAGATGCACACTCTGCCATCGCGAATAAATGAGCAGAAGTTTTCGGGGAGCGCGGTCAAACGCATAATGTCTCTACAAAACTCCACATTTGTTTGTGTCGGCAGGCTGTAACTTCTCTGGGTCGCAGCCGAGCACAAGCGGTGATGCGGGAATTGTGCGGTTCCTCCCGGACGGATTGGGATTCGGATGTTCCAGAGACTGCGAACCGAGCCGCGGGGCGTCAATCCCTACGATCAATACGTAAACCCGCAATGGGGGCGGCTGCTCGATATCCTCCAAATGAACGTCACCTACACGAGATGCCGCGGCGCCGAACTCGAAACGAGCGATGGACGCGTCATCCTCGATTTTCTCTCCGGATATTGCGTGCACAATGTGGGGCATAATCACCCCCGGCTGATTGCGGCGCTGCACCGCGAGCTGGATCAGGCCGGGCCGGCGATGTTGCAAAGCCACGTCTGCGACCTCGCCGGCGAGTTGGGCGAGGCGCTCTGCGAGCGCGCCGGCGGCCGGCTAACAAAGGCCTTCTTTGCCAGTTCAGGCAGCGAAGGCATCGAAACCGTCATCAAGTTCGCCCGGGCATATAGCCGGCGAGACGGCATCCTCTATGCCGCGGATGGGTTTCACGGGCTCACCTGCGGCGCGCTGTCGCTGATGTCGAACGGCTTCTGGAAGGACGGGTTCGGGCCGCTGCTGCCGGGGACGGAAGCGGTTGCATTCGGCGACCTCGACGCGCTCGAGCGAAAGCTGGCGAGCAAATCCTTCGCCGCGTTCGTGCTTGAGCCGATCCAGGCCGAGGCGGGCGTCGTCGTCCCGCCGGCGGACTACCTGACAGGGGCGCAAGCGCTCTGCCGGCGCTACGGCACCCTGTTCGTGCTCGACGAGGTGCAGACCGGGCTCTGCCGCACCGGACGGTTCCTTGCCGCCCACCATTTCGGGGTCGAGCCCGACATGGTGGTGCTCGCGAAGGCCCTCAGCGGCGGCCTCGTTCCGAGCAGCGCGGTGCTGCTCTCCGACGCCATCTACCATTCGGTGTTCAGCTCGGTCGGGCGCGCGGCGATCCACACCTCGACCTACAGCGAGAACGCTCTGGCGATGCGGGCGGGCCTCGTGACGCTCGACATTCTGGACGACGAGCAACTCGGCGAGCGGGCAGCCCGGGCCGGCGAGCGGCTGCGCACGGCGCTGGTCGAGCGCCTGGCCGGCTACGAGATGGTCGGCGCGGTGCGCGGGTTGGGGCTGCTCAGCGGCATCGAGTTCCGGCCGCCGCGCTCGCAATGGCTGCGCATCGCGTTCATGGCTTTCGCCCACATCCACCCGGCGATGTTCGGGCAGATGCTGGTCATGCGGCTGTTCCGCGATCACGGCATCCTCAGCCAGATTTGCGGCAACAATTTCATGGTGCTGAAGGTCGCGCCGCCGCTGGTCGTCGACGACGCGCAGATCGAACGCTACCTCGACGCGGTCGAGCAGGTCGTTGAGCTGATGCACACCTCCAAGGCGTTCTGGTCCGAAGCCCTCGGCATCGGGCGCCGCGCCATGGCTTCGGTATAGGGACAAGCCGCGATGCCTCAGCTTCGAGCAGGAAACGCTCGCCGATCGCGATTCCGGACGCGCCGGCGAGCGAGCAGACCCCGCCCGGGCGCGCGGCGGATTGCCGGCGTCGCGAGCGCTTTGCCTGGGCATTGCTGCAGTCAGGGGGCCGTCACCAGCGCCCTGAAGCGCGTGTGGAACGGGACGGTCGACGCTGAACTGCTCGACCGGCTGCATGCGCGCACGGGCGTCCATTCGCGCCACTTCGCCTTGCCGCTGCGGCGCTACAGCGAGTTCGCCTCATGGCGCGAAACCAACGCCGCCTGGCTTGCGGCGGCCGAGGAGCTCGGCGCGGCGGCGCTGGCGGACGCCCTCGACGCCGCCGGCATGTCCGGCACGGATCTCGATGCGTTGTTCGTGGTCTCGATAACCGGCATCGCCAGCCCCTCGCTCGATGCCCGCCTGATCAACCGGCTGCGCTTGCGCCCGGACATCAAGCGCACTCCGATCTTCGGGGTCGGCTGCGTCGGCGGCGCCCTCGGCCTGACCCGCGCCGCCGATTACGTGCTGGCATACCCGCAACAGGCCGCGGCCATTCTCGCGGTCGAGACGTGTTCGCTTGACGTTTCAGCGCGACGACCTGTCCAAGGCGAACCTGATCGCCAGCGGCCTGTTCGGCGACGGGGCGGCGGCGGTTATTGTCGCAGGCGCAGAAAAGCCCGGCGTCGCGTTGGCCGCGCCGCGCAGCCGTGACCGCCCGGAGCCGGCCGTTCTCGGCTCGCGCTCGGTGTTCTACCCGGATTCCGAAGACATTATGGGGTGGGACATTTCTGAGAACGGCTTCCGGATCGTGCTGTCCCCACGCCTGCCCGAACTGATCCGCAATAACCTCGCCGCCGACGTCGACGCATTTCTCGGCGAACACCGTCTGCGCCGCCGCGATATCGGCACTTGGATCATCCATACCGGCGGGCCGAAAATCCTCGAGAGCATTCAGCAAACGCTGGAACTGCGCGACGGCGATCTCGAACGTTCCTGGCGGTGCCTGAGCGAAGTCGGCAACCTGTCATCGGCCTCCGTACTCCTTGTCCTGGAGGATTGCATCGTGAACGAGCCGCCGGCGCCGGGAACGCTAGGCGTGCTGCTGGCCATGGGCCCGGGCTTCTGTGCCGAGATGATCCTGCTGCGCTGGTGATCCGATGCCGGCGCCAGTGGAAACCGACGTTTTCGTCGTGGGCGGCGGCCCTGCCGGGCTGGCAGCGGCGATCGCAGCCCGCCGCAACGGGCTCAGCGTCGTTGTCGCCGATCGTGCCAAGCCGCCGATCGACAAGGCCTGCGGTGAAGGGCTGCTGCCCGACGGCGTCGCGGCGTTGCATCGATTGGGCATCGATTTCGGCCCCGGGCAAGGGGCCACGCTCCGCGGCATCCGCTTTCTCGATGGCGAACTGAGGGTCGAGGCACAGTTTCCCGGTCACGGCGGCCTCGGCATTCGGCGCACGCTGCTGCACCGTATTCTGCTGGAGCGGGCGGCGGACGCGGGTGTGGTCATGCACTGGCGCGCGCCGATCACCTGCGGCGGTCCCGCGCGGGTCATCCTCGGCGGCCGAGAGGTGCGCTGCCGGTGGCTGATCGGCGCCGACGGCGCGCACTCCCGAGTGCGCGAATGGGCGGCTTTGCCGGCGCGCAGCGGCCCGCCGCGCATCGGCTTGCGTCAGCACTTTCGCGGGCGGCCGTGGAGCGATTTCGTCGAAGTCTACTGGCGAAAGGAGGCGCAGGCCTATGTCACCCCGGTCGCGCCGAACGAGCTGTGCGTCGCCGTTCTCGGCAGCGAACCCCGGGCGCGCCTGGCCGATTTGCCGGCGCTGTTCCCCGGCCTCGCCAGGCGGCTGCGCGGCGCCGAGCCGGCTGGTCCGGTGCGCGGCGCGATCTCGGTGTGCGCCACGTTGCCCTGCGTGACCCGGGGATCGGTCGCGCTGGTCGGCGACGCATCCGGCGGCGTCGATGCCATTACCGGCGAGGGCCTGTCGCTTTCCCTCCGCCAGGCCGTGGCACTGGGCCAGGCGCTCGCGGCCGATGATCTTGCCCAATATGAAGCAGCCCATCGCCGATTGCGCCGCGTGCCGCACCTGATGGCCAGCCTGCTGCTGTTCATGGCGAAGCATGACGGGCTGCGGCGGCGCGTTTTGTCTGCTTTGGCGTCACAGCCGCGGGTCTTCGAGCACCTGCTGGCCGTCCATGTCACCGGCCGTCCGCCGCCGCGCTGGATCGCTGAGTGCTGCGGGCTGGGGCTTCAGCTGCTGATACCGCGCGTCAGTCGCGAGTAGTCTGCGGAGGACCTTGAGATGTTCAGGACGGCTCTCATCATCTTGATCATGAACACCCTTGTCGGCTGCGTCGCGGTCTGGGGGCGCGCTTACGAGATCGAGGCCGCAACCGCGAATTCGGTGACCATTAAATACGACGGGCACTTCACCTCGTCGCGCGAGGTCAACCAGGTTGCCGAAACAAGCTGCCGAAAATTCAATAAAGCCCCCGCGAAGCAGACTGAATCCACGAGCGTTTGGGGGCTGACGACGGTGGCGTTCGCCTGCCGTTAGCTCTGCACTTTACCGGCTGACGGCAGCGGCAACGCCGGAAGGCGCGGCGTCGAGAGTCGCGGCTGCCGGGTCTGCGGTGACCGGCCGTAGCGGCAGCTCGATCTCGACGACGAGGCCGTGCGGGGTGTTGTTGCGGGCGCCGACGGTGCCGCCATGGAGGTGCACGACCCGTTGGCAGATGGCGAGCCCGATGCCGGTACCGCCGGTGTCGCGCGCCCGTGCCTCGTCAACCCGGTAGAAAGGCTCGAACAGATGGCCGAGGGCCGCGGGCGGAACACCCGGCCCCGCATCCCGGACCTCGATCCGAACAAGCCGAGGCGGCTTGCGCAAAACAGCGATCTCAACCGGCGTCCCCGCCGTCGTATAAAAAATGGCGTTGCGCACGATGTTTTCGATTGCCCGGCGCAGCAGGTCGGCATTACCGACGATCGTCGCAGGGCTCGATGCGGCGTGGAACACGATATCGGCGCGGCGCTCCGGCCGCTCGTAGAGCGCGTCGGTAACGATCTGTCGAATCAGCGCGTCGAGGTCGACCGGCGAAAACGCCGGCGGCACCGTCGCGGCGTTGAGCCTTGCCAGGGTCAGGAGCTCGCTGGCGAGGGCCGAAATATTGTCGATTTCGCGCTCCATGCGATCGAATTGCCGTGGCCGTTCGGCCTCGGCGGACCGCGAGGCAAGTCCGACGGCCATGCTGAGCCGCGCCAACGGCGACTTGATCTCGTGCGAAATATCGCCGAGCAGCCGCTGCTGTGCCCGGATCGCCGCCTCGAGCTCCTCGGTGCGCGCCGAGATCTTGGCTTCCAATGACTGGTTCAACGCTGCAAGCTCGCGGACAAACTCCTCCCGCTCGCGCGTCGTCCGCTCGAGGCTGTCGGTCATCCGGTTGAACGAGTGCGCCAGTGAGCCGAGCTCGTCCGACGAGGTAACCGAAACCCGCGTGTCGAGCTTCTCGGTTTCGGCGATCTCGCGCACGACGCGCGTCAAATCGGCGATCGGCGCGGTCAGCCGATGCGCGAGCCAGCGTCCGAGAAAGATGATTGGTATCCCGAGCGAGGCGCCGAGCAGCACCAGTTCGAACGCAACCCAGCGGAGCGGCCGCGTCGCCGCCGCGGCATCGTGCAGGACCAGCAGATGCCAACCCGCGAGCGGGCCGATCTGCGACGTCGAGCGTCCGACGACCATGCCGCTGCTGCGCCAATCATCGTTCCGGATATGCCCGAGCCCGAGACGCCCGGCGAGGTCTGGCGGATTGGCGGCCAAGATCCTTGTCGGCCCGTCACTTTCGTACAGGATCGTGCCATTCGCCCGACTGAACAAAACCTGCTCAATCGCCGACCAGGGATAGGTCAGGACCAGGGTCCCGATACGGAAATGGCTGTCGAACGTCCCGAACACCGGGATTCCCAGCGCTACGGTCGCGCCGCCGGTCATCGGGTCTTCATGCTTGTCGAGAAAAACCAGACCGTGTTTCCGGCTCTGCCATTGCTGCGGCAGTCGCGCGGGCGCCCCGTCGGCCCGACCCATCGTCGAACTCGCCAGCAGTTTGCCGTTGGCGTCGAAGGCATAGATGTCGCCAGCCAGACCGTAGAGCCGCCGCAGCCCCTCCAGCGTTTGTGCAACCCGCTTGTCGATATCGCCGGAGGCCAGATCGTTCATCACGTCGAGCTGCGACCAGGCCGTGAGGTCGGTCGCAAGCGCGCCGATCAGGTTGGTCAGCTGCTCGTATTTGAGATCGGCCAGGTGATTGAGCGACGCCGAATCGGATTCCAGGATCGATGCGCGAACGCCCGAGTAGACCACCACGGCGGTGGCAAAATAGGTGACGAAGCCGATGCCGAGCAGGGCGGCCAGGATCCGCCGCGGTATCGAGCGTGTAAAAAAGCCGGGCCACCCGGCTCCTGTGCCGCGCTTACCGAACATTGGCCAACACCTTCACCCCGATCGGCGGGGCGGAGCCGCTCACATAGCCGATCGATCCTGGCACGTTGCGGACAAACGCGACCATTGCTCGTTGGGATTCCTGCACGACGGGCGGCAGCTTCCCCAGGAAATGCATTTCATTCCAATAGGCCGCGAGCTCGCCATTATCCTCCTGCAGCACCTGCGCGGTGAATTCCCGGCGGGCCTCGCTGGGCGCTTCGCGGTTGACGGGAACGATATGGGTTCCGTCGGGCCAGGTGGTCACGCGCAGCAGATAAATCGCGGCGATCTGGGAGAGCGATAGCGGCGCCGGGACGCTGACGGACGCATTGGCGATGATCAACAGCTCCTCGGCTTTGGCCGATCCGGCAAACAGCAGTGCGGTCGAGACCGCGATGAAAACGAGCAGCCTTGTCACCGCGGCAGCTCAGAACAGGACGGCGCAGGAGGCGAATAGTCCCGTCGGGTTTACCGGCTTTCCGCCGACGTTTTGCAGGTACTCGACCCGGAACACGATTGCCGGCTGCGGCCGGTAGGCGATGCCGAACAGGAGATCGTGCGCGACCGATGTCGCCGTTCGGTCAGCGAAACCTTCATACCATCCATACATCGACCATTGGTCGGTGAGCGCATAGGAGACCGCGCCGTAGCCGCCCCACTCGGTATCGCGGGCGTGTGCCGTGCCGTTATTGCTGATGTCGGAAAACGTCGCCTCGCCCTGAAACGTGAATTTCGCGACCGTGTAATGAAAATCGAAGCCGTACAGCGACTGATCGACCCCCTGCATATCTTTGGAATGCTGGACGGAAAGGCCGACCTTATCGAGCAGGCCAAGCGGCAAGCTGACATGCGCGCCGGCAACGGTCCGGTATTGGTGGTAAGTGATCGTGCTCGGCCGTTCCGACAGCTCCTCGTATGGCTGCAGATAGAGCTGAACATCCGGCAATCGGGCGTACGGGTCGGCATAGCGAAGCGACAGCCCGGTAGCGTATTCGCTGAAATTTCGATAGGTGACGGCCGGTCGCACCGTCGACAGCACCAGCGGCGCGGCATGTATTTCATTCCATTCTCCGACGGGCGCCAGCATCTTGCCGAGCCGCAAGGTGGCGCTGTCGGTGAGGTAGGTGTCGTTGTATAGGCGCTCCAGGACGAGAGCGCCGCCGCCACGATCGCGACCGTATGGCCCGGAGCCAAGCAGGGTCAGGTGAGTCAGCTCGGCTTCCACGAACGGGTTGAACAGCTTGCTGATGTGCCCGGTGACGAAGAGGCTGAAATCGTCCAGGGTCAGCGCATTAGGCTGGCCGCTTGGCAGCTTTCCCACCAGACTGCTGTAACCGGCGACGTTGAAGGGGCCGAGATCAACCCCACGGCCCAGTTGATAGCCCTCCGCGGCACCGGTCGGCGCGCCGACCGCACAGAAGAGACACGCGAGCGCCATCAAGCGCAGGCGGCCGCGAATGCGGAATGCTTCCCCCCGACTGGAAACGCGAGGCTCCGCGGAGTGTGGTGGCGACGCTATGACGAGGGCACCGCGTAGATATAGCCGGCGTTGCGGACGGTCTTGATGCGCTGATCGAGATCGCTCGCCGGCCCCAGCTTGCGGCGCACCTTGCTGACCAGCGTATCGACATTGCGGTCGGCGGCGCCGACCGATTGCTGGCGCCCGAACGCCGCAGCCGATAATTCGTCGCGGGATACGACCCGGCCGGCGTTGCGCAGTAGATGCTCGAGCAGGTTGAACTCGGCCGTCGTGAGATCGAGTTTCTGCTCGTATGCCCAGGCGTTG
This sequence comes from uncultured Alphaproteobacteria bacterium, assembly GCA_963746885.1. GTDB lineage: Bacteria > Pseudomonadota > Alphaproteobacteria > ATCC43930 > CGMCC-115725 > DATARH01. The sequence continues at coordinate 64,610 of CAVVDM010000006.1, read as the reverse complement.
CGCGACGCCGGATTGATGCGAATCTCGCCGACCGCGACATCCCCCGCCGACGCCGGCTCGGCGGCATTCGTGCGGCGCAGCACGGCCCTGATGCGGGCGACGAGTTCGCGCGGGTTGACGGGCTTCGGCACGTAATCGTCGGCCCCGATCTCAAGACCGACGATGCGGTCCACGTCCTCGCCGCGTGCCGTCAGCATAATGACCGGAATGTTCGAGCTTTGCCGCAGGCGTCGCAAGACCTCGAAGCCGGAGAGCGCCGGCAGCATGACGTCGAGCACGACCAGATCGGTGTCCGCAAGTTCCGCGCTGAGGCAGGCCGCACCGTCATGGACGGCGGTGACGACGAACCCTTCAAGTTCCAGGAACTCGCGGATCATGTCGGTAAGCCCGATATCATCGTCAACGAGCAGGACCCGGTGCATCAGCCTACTCTCCCGATCAACGTCCCACCTGGCAGGCGTCCCTTTGAGCGAGAGCCGCAAAACCCCATTTGCCGCGAGCCCTGGCGGCGCGGAGACCCGTCGACGTTCTCAGGCCGTCCCCACGCCGCCGCGCCCCATTGGATCAGAAATGCACATGATTTCGCCGCGGCATCTTAACGGTCTTTGGCCGGGCGACAATTTCGGAGTTTGTTGGAGAATTGGGGAGATGTGTTGCAGCGCGCCAACTCACCGACCTCGACCGGCGACGCCCGCCGGCGGTCGGTGTGCTGATCCATGTCAACGCGCGCTGCGGCGCACCCTGCGATGGTCCGATGGGTTTTCGGAGGCGGTGATGAGAAGGGGACGGGGAAGTCCGCGGCCATCTTCGCCTTCTCGCTACGCCGTGGAGAAGGCGAGCGGGTTTGCCGAACCGGCGATCGCCGGTCGCCAAACCAGGCGGATGTGAGCGGAACCCGCAGGATGGCCTCCGACGGCAAGACCGGCGACCGGGCACAAAGCGAGCCGCGGCCGGAAATCGGCCAAATGCCGGCCGCCAAATTGCCGGCGGTGCTGCCGCGGGCGGCAGGACGCGCCAGACCGGCGCGGTCGCGGCGTGCCTGGCTATGGTTGCTGCTCCCGCTGGCAATCGGGGCGGGATATTGGTGGCTGTACCCGGCGCCCTCGTTGCCACCGGGCATAGCCTACGGCAACGGCCGGCTCGAAGCCGACGAAATCGACATCGACACCAAGTTCGCCGGCCGCATAGCCCATCTGGCCGTCGACGAGGGTGATCTGGTCAACGCCGGACAGGTCGTCGCGACGATGGACACGCGCGATCTCGAAGCCACGCTGAAAAAGAACGAAGCCCTGGTGGAGCAGGCGCAGCACGCCCTCGACGAGGCCAAGGCGAACCTCGTGCAACAGCATACCCAGCTCAAATTCGCCCAGCAGGAACTCGATCGCACGAGCGCGCTGGTGCCCAGGGGTTTCGCGACGGTCGAGACATTGGATCGGCAAACCCAGCAGCGCAATGCCGCGACCGCAGCAGACAATGCTGCGGCTGAGCGGGTCGCCGGGGCGCAGCATGCGCTCGACGCCGCCACCTACGATGTCGAGCGCTATCGGGTCGATATCGCCGACAACACGCTGGTCGCACCGAAATCAGGACCGATCGAATATCGCGTCGCCAACACCGGCGAGGTATTGCCCGCCGGCGGCAAGGTCTTCACGATGCTCGACGCTTCCTACGTCTACATGGACATCTACCTGCCGACCGCCGCTGCCGGTCGGGTGCGGATCGGCTCCGCGGCCCGCATCGTGCTTGACGCCTATCCCGGTCACGTCATTCCGGCGCAGGTGGTGTTCGTCGCCAGCCAGGCGCAATTCACCCCGAAAACCGTCGAGACCCGCGACGAACGCGACAAATTGATGTTCCGGATCCGGGTGCGGATCGATCCGGCGCGGCTCGAAGGCCGTGAGGCACTGGTCAAAAGCGGGCTGCCCGGGGTGGCTTATGTGCGCACCGACCCGGCCGTCGCCTGGCCGCCCGGCCTGCGGGCAAGCCCGCCGCCCAGCGTGCCCTCTCCGGCCCGGCCATGATTGCCGACGATGTCGCGGTCGCGCGGGTCGCCGAGGTCACCCAGCGTTACGGCAGAACCACCGCTCTCGACAGCGTCACGGCGGCATTGCCTTCCGGCTGCATCGTCGGGCTGATCGGGCCGGACGGCGTCGGCAAGTCGACATTGCTCGCCCTTGTCGCCGGGGCGCGGCGAATCCAGTCCGGGACGGTCGATGTCCTGGGCGGCAACATGGCGGATGCGCGACATCGCGCCGCGGTGTGCCCGCGCATCGCCTATATGCCGCAAGGCCTCGGGAAGAACCTCTACCCCGATCTGAGCATCCGCGAAAACATCGAGTATTTCGGGCGGCTGTTCGGGCAGGCGCAGGCCGAACGCTTCGCGCGTATCGCCGAGTTGCTCGACAGCACCGGGCTGGCGCCGTTCGCCGATCGGCTGGCGAAGAAATTGTCGGGTGGCATGCGGCAGAAGCTCGGCCTGTGCTGCGCCCTCATTCACGACCCCGATCTGTTGATCCTCGACGAACCGACGACCGGGATCGACCCGTTGTCGCGCCGCCAGTTCTGGGAGTTGGTCGCGCGGATGCGGGCGCGCCGGCCCGGAATGAGCGTCATCGTCGCGACGGCCTACATGGAAGAAGCCGAGCGGTTCGACTTTCTCGCCGCGATGAATGACGGCCGCATCCTCGCTTCCGGGACGCCGGCCCAGCTCAAAGAGGCAACGGCGGCGGCCAGCATCGAAGACGCGTTCATCGCCCTGTTGCCGGAATGGCAGCGCACCGGCTCCCGAACATCGCAGATGCCACCGGGCCTCGTCGTCGATGCCGAGCCGGTTATCGTCGCGCGCGAGTTGACCTGCCGCTTTGGCGATTTCACCGCAGTCGACCGCGTCAGCTTCTCGATCCGGCGCGGCGAGATCTTCGGCTTCGTCGGATCGAACGGTTGCGGCAAGACGACGACGATGAAGATCCTGACCGGTTTGTTGCCGGCCAGCGAGGGCGAGGCGTTGCTGTTCGGCCGACCGATCGATGCGAGCGACCTGCTGGCGCGCCGGCGGGTCGGCTATATGTCGCAGTCGTTTTCGCTCTACGGCGAACTGACGGTCCGACAGAACCTGGCGCTCCATGCGCGACTGTTCCATCTGGAGCGGCGCAACGCGAAAGCGCGCATCGCCGAATTGGTCGGGCGCTTCGGCCTTGCCGCGCATCTCGACCAGCGCGCCCGTGATTTGCCGCTCGGGATTCGCCAGCGCCTTTCGCTCGCCGTCGCGATCGTACACGAGCCCGAGGTGTTGATCCTCGACGAGCCGACTTCGGGGGTCGACCCGCTGGCACGCGACCGCTTCTGGGAACTGCTGATCGACCTGTCGCGCAACCAGGGCGTGACGATCTTCGTCTCGACCCACTTTATGAACGAGGCGGCGCGCTGTGACCGGATATCGCTGATGGATTCCGGGCGCGTCCTGGCGACCGACGCGCCCGCAGCCCTGGTCGCGGCGCGTGGCGCGACAACGCTCGAAGAGGCGTTTATCGCCTATCTCGAAGAATTGTCCGGGACGCCGGTCGCTGCCGCGCTTGCGGCTGGGCCGGCGCGCGAACGGGCAGGCGCGCCGCCGGCGCGATCGGCGCGCGCCGGAGGAGGGTTCAGTCCGCGCCGCCTGATCGCCTGCACGATCCGCGAGACGCTGGAATTATTGCGCGATCCGGTCCGTCTTGGCTTCGCCGTGTTCGGCACGACCTTTCTGATGCTGGTCTTCGGGTTCGGCATCTCGACTGACGTCAACAATCTGTCCTTTGCCGTGCTCGACAATGACCGCAGCCACGAGAGCCGGGCCTATCTCGAAGAGATGCGCGGCTCGCCCTATTTTTCCGAAAAACCGCCATTGGCCGATTACGCCGATCTTGAAAAGCGGATGGCCCGCGGCGAGATCGACGCCGGCATCGAGATTCCACCCGGCTTTGGCCGCGACATCGCGCGCGGCCGGCCCACCTCAGTTGGCGCCTGGGTCGACGGCGCGCGGCCGTTCATCGCCCAGACAGTCCGCGGCTACCTCCTGGCGATGCATCAGTTGTACCTCGCGGACCCGGCGCTGACGACGACCCGGCCGGCGCCGATCCCGCCCGCCGATATCGAGGTCCGCTTCAAGTATAATCAGGATTTTCAGAGCATCTACGCGATGGTCCCGTCGACTATCTCCCTCGAACTCGCGCTGTTTCCGGCCATTCTGATGGCGCTTGCCGTCGTGCGCGAAAAGGAGCTCGGCTCGATCACCAACCTCTACGTGACGCCGGTGACCCGCCTCGAATTCCTGCTGGGCAAGCAGGTGCCGTATATTGGGCTGGCGATGGTCAATTTCGCCCTGATGTTGGCCATGGCCCTGTTTGTCTTCCGGGTGCCGCTGAAGGGGAGTTTCCCGACCCTGTTCGTCGCCACACTGATCTACGTCACCACGACGACGGCATACGGCATGGTGGTCTCCACCTTCGCCCGCACGCAGATCGCCGCATTGTTCGGGACCGCGATCCTGACCGTGCTACCGGCGACGATGTTCGCCGGCATGATGGTTCCGGTCTCCTCGCTGTCGGGGATGGCGCAGATCATGGGCCGGCTGTTTCCGATGACCTATTTCCTGCCGATCAGCGTCGGCACCTTCACCAAGGGGCTTGGCTTTTCCGACCTGGCGAGCCGTGTTGGCGCATTGGCGCTGTTCATCCCGGCGCTGACCGCGCTGAGCCTCGTTCTGCTGCGCAAGCAGGAGCGCTAGGCGCCGTTGCGATGCGCAGCCTCGCCAACATCTTCTGGCTCGGCACCAAGGAACTGCGCAGCTTCCTGAATGATTACGTGCTGCTCGGCCTGGTCATTTACGCCTTCTCGCTCGCCATCATCGCGCAGGCGCAGAGCAGTTCGCAGGAAGTCCACAACGCGTCGGTCGGCATCGTCGACGAGGACCATTCGGCACTGTCGCGGCGCATCGCACACGCGTTCCTGCCGCCTTATTTCCAGACGCCGCAGCCGATCGCCGAACGCGATGTCGTGCCGCTGATGAACGCTGGCCGATACACCTTCGTCATCGACATCCCGCCGAATTTTGCCCGCGACGTGCTGGCCCGGCGCAATCCGGCGATCCAGCTCAATGTTGACGCGACCGCGATGGTGCAGGCCGGGCTCGGCGCAAGTTACGCCGACCAGATCATCTCGACCGAGATCGCCAGTTTCCTGTCGCGCGCGGAAGGCGCGCCGGCGACGCCGGTCAATCTCATCGTGCGCATCGCCTTCAACCCGAACGTAATGACGTCCTGGTTCACCAGCGTCATGGGCATCCTCAACAGCGTCACGATGCTTGCGATCGTGCTGGCCGGGGCGGCGATCATTCGCGAGCGCGAGCACGGCACGATGGACCATCTGCTGGTCATGCCGCTGACCCCGTTCGAGATCGCGATGTCGAAGATATGGGCGAATGGGCTGGTCATCATCGTCGCTGTCGGCCTGTCGCTCTACATCGTCGTGCGCACGCTGCTCGGCATCCCGATCGCCGGCTCGATCCCGCTGTTTCTCGCCGGCGTCGCGATCTACCTGTTTTTCGCCACAGCGATCGGCATCTTTCTCGGCACCGTCGCCCGCTCGATGCCCCAGCTGGGCCTGCTCTTTCTGCTCGTTTACCTGCCGCTTGCGATGCTATCCGGCAGCAACACCCCGCTCGAAAGCATGCCGCTTTGGTTGGCGACGATCCTGCAGGCCTCGCCGACCGTGCATTTCGTGTCTTTCGCCCAAGCGATCCTCTATCGCGGCGCGGGGTTGGATGTCGTCTGGCCCCAATTCGTGATCGTCGCGCTGATCGGCGGGCTGTTCCTCGGGGCGGCGCTATTGCGTTTCCGCACGGTCTCCGCGGCGGCAAACTGAACGAGCTAGGACACGGTCGGCGTGACGGGCGGTCATATTATGCCGCGGTTGGTTTCCCGGGGGAGGGCAGGCGATAGGGCGGGGCGCTCGGGGCGAGGCGGACCTCGAGCGTGGGGCGCCGGCGTGGCGGAGTTATTAAGTGGTGGCGGGGTCGCGCTTTCTTGTTGCTCACTGCCGCAACAGCCTTCGGGCGATGATGAGGCGCATGATCTCGTTGGTGCCTTCGAGGATCTGGTGCACGCGCACATCGCGCAGGTGGCGCTCGATTCCGAAGTCTTTCAGGTAGCCGTAGCCGCCGTGCAGTTGCAGGGCCTCGTTGGCGACATGGAAGCCGGCATCGGTGGCGAGGCGCTTGGCCATCGCGCAATAGAGGGTGGCGTCGGGGTCGCCCTTGTCGAGGCTGAAGGCGGCGCGGCGCAGCATCAGGCGCGCCGCGTCGAGTTCGGTCGCCATGTCGGCGAGCTTGAACTGCAACGCCTGGAAATCGGCGAGGCGCTGGCCGAACTGGCGGCGCTCCAGCATGTAATCGCGCGCCGCCTCGTAGCATGCCCGCGCGCCGCCCAAGGAGCAGGCGCCGATGTTGAGCCGGCCGCCATCCAGCCCCATCATCGCGATAGAGAAGCCCTCGCCCTCGGTGCCGATGCGGTTGGCCACCGGCACCCGGCAATCCTCGAACATGACCATCGCGGTCGGCTGGGTGTGCCAGCCGAGCTTTCGCTCCTGCTTTCCGAAGGAGAGGCCCGGCGTGCCGTTTTCGACGACGAGGCAGGAGATGCCGCCCGCCTTGTTTCTGGTGGGGCCGGCCTCGCCGGTGCGCACCATCGTCACGTAAAGATCGCTGCGCCCGCCGCCTGAGATAAACGCCTTGGAGCCGTTCAGCACATAGTCGTCGCCGTCACGCCGCGCCCGCGTCTGCAGCGCGGCGGCGTCCGAACCGCTGCCCGGCTCGGTCAGGCAGTAGCTGGCGAAATGCTCCATCGTCATCAGCCGGGGCAGGAAGCGGGCGCGCTGGGCGGCGTCGCCGAAGCGGTCGATCATCCACGCCGCCATGTTGTGGATCGACAGATAGGCGGCAGTCGAGACGCAGGCGGTCGCCAATTCCTCGAAGATGATCGTCGCGTCGAGCCGCGACAGGCCGCTGCCGCCGAACTCGTCCTTCACATAGATCCCGGCAAAGCCGAGCGCCGCAGCCGAGCGCAATGCCGTCTCGGGAAACTCCTCGCGCTCGTCCCAGCCCGGCGCGTGCGGCAGCCATTCCTCGCGCGCGAACTGCCGTGCCGTCGCCTCGAACGCCTGTTGCTCGTCGGAGAGGTCGAAATCCATGGCCGCAATTATGGGAAGCGCCGGCGCCCGCGGCAATGCGCCCCTTGGCGCGCGCCCTCAGCGCCGGTTGCCGGGCGCGTCGAGCGGCCACAAATCGGCCCGCCAGCGCAATGCTATCACCAGGGTCAGCGTGGCGCCGACAAGGCAATAGAGCGATGCCGTCGCCGCAAAGCCGAGCCGCTCGATCAATGCCCCGGCGGCCAACAGCCCGATCGGCACGCCATAGATCGCCAGCATCCGCACGCCCATAACGCGGCCGCGGAACCGCTCGCCGGCGCTGTGCAGCAACAGCACCGACATCGGCACCAGGCTCAGGCTCTGGCTGAACCCGGCGATGACCAGCACCATGCGGCCGCTGATCGCGCTCTGCAGGTTGACGAAGACCAACAGCGCGGCATACCAGCCGATCGCGAACAGAATCATCATGCGCGCCGCCCGCAGCGCCCGCCCGGCCAGGCTGACCGCGATCGAGCCCAACAGCGAACCGAGCGCGAAACTGGCAACCAGGGTGCCGAGCCCGGTCTCGCCGATCTTGTAGACGTCCCGCGCGACGTAGGGCAGCAGGCCGCTGGTCAGCGGAAACGCGGTCAGATTGACCAGGAAGGCGAGCCACAATGCCGCCAGCGAGATCGGCGTGTCCCAGCAATAGGCCAGCCCCTCCTTCAAGTCGCGCCACAGCGACGGCCGGGCATTTTCAAGCGGTGCGGCAAGCGAGCGGCCGGGTGCTACCCCGAGCGTCAATAGAAAGCCGAGCCCGTAGCAGCTCGCGATGGCGACATAGACCGGCCCCAGGCCGAATGCGGCAAACAACCCGGCGCCGGCCAGCGACCCGAAAATGCGCGCCGAATCTGAGGTCGTGCGCGACACGCCCATCGTCGCCATCAGCGTCTCGGCCGGCATCGTCGCGGCGACGAGCGCATTGCGCATGCCCATGTCCGACGGGCGAATGAGGCCCGACAGCGTGGCGATCACGAATACGTAAGCCGGGCGCAATACTCCGGCGAAAGCGAGCACGGTCACCGTACTGCCGAGCACCGCATAGGCGGCGCGCATGCTGCACAGCACGGCGCGATGCCCGACCCGGTCGCCGATCATGCCGAACACGGGCGCCAGCAGCGTGCCGAGATACAGCAACGCCCAAAACAGGGTCAGCGCCAGCACCGAGCCGGTCGCGACCAGGATGTACCAGCCGAGCACGAGGTTCTCCATCTCCATGCCCCACGAGGTCGACAGGTCGCCCGGGAACTGGAAGCGGAAACTGCGCACCCGAAACGGCGCCAGCATCGCGGTTGAGGAGAACAGGGGCATGTGGGGAGATCAGCCTGGAATGTGCTTCCGCCTGCCAAAGCCGGGAGGTTCGGCGATCGTCAGATCGGAATGTGGGCCTCTCGGGAACAAACTGCGGCCCGGATAGCCGCAGTCCGCGGCCTTACGGCAGGCTCTCGGTCCGGGTGTAGCGGCGCCAGGCGCTCATCTGGATCGCCGAGGTCAGGCAGTGCACGACGACCGGCCGGGTCTTGACCGCAAAGGCGCGGGCGATGCCGTCGGCGACCTCGGCCTCCGTCCTGATCGTGATGCCCTCGGCGCCGAACGAGCGGCCCCAGGCGGCGAAATCGGGGTTGGTGAGGCGCGTCCCCTCCATGAACGGCCGCTCGGGATAGCGCACATAGGAGTGCATGCCGATCGTGCCGTACATGCCGTTGTCGGAGATGATCATGATCGGGTTGGCGCCGTACTGGCAGGCCGTCGCGATCTCGTTGCCCATCATCAGCGCGCCGCCGTCGCCGACAAACGCGACGACCTGCGTGCCCGGCCGGCGCAACGCCGCCGCCACCGCCATCGGCATCCCCGAGCCCATCGCGCCGACCACCGACGACAGGAAAACCTGGCCCTGGCGAAAGCCGATATAGCGGTGGACGAAGCTGCCGAAATTGCCCGCGTCGGTCGTCACCGTCGCGTCGGGCGCGAGGTGCCTGTCGACCTCGCAGACGACCGCCGCGAAATTGACCCCGTCGCTCGTCGCGTCCCACTCCTTGGCAAGCAGCTTGTTGTGGATCGCATTGAGCCCGGCGACCCAGCCTCGCCGCTTTGCCGCATCGGCGGGCGCGCCGCGCTGCAGCAGGGCGCGGATCACTTCGTGCGCATTGCACGGCATCCCCAGCGTCGGGCGCCACACCCTGCCAACCTCGTCGGCGTCGGGCCAGACATGAACGAACGGCAATTGCGGCTGCGGCGCCTTCGGGAAGCTGTAGGATTGGCTGACCGTGTCGGTCATTCGCTCGCCGAGCGCCACCATCAAATCGGCCTTCTTCATCTCGCCGATCAATTCGGGCGGCACGCGGATGCCCATATAGCCGCCGTAATTGGGATGCGTCGCGTCGAACAATTGCGGCCGGCGATGGGTCGGGCTGACCGGCAATACCCATTCTTCGGCCAGCCGGTTGAGGTCGGCATAGACCGCATTGTCGTGCACCGCGTCGGCCATCAGCGCGCCGCCGACCACGACCAGCGGGCGCTCGGCGATGCGCAGCATCTCGGCCAGCCGGTCGAGATCGGCGGCGCGCGGGCCGGCGACGACGCGCGGCCGTGGCGGGTTCAGCTCGGCCTCGGTCTCGTCGTCGAAAATGTCTTCCGGCAGGACCACCGCGACCGGCCCCGGCGTGCCGCTTTCGGCGAGGTGAAAGGCGCGCGCCAGGGCTTCGGAGGCCTGCTCCGGCTCGTTGACCTCGATGACCTCCTTGGTCACATCCGACAGGAGCCGCGAATAATTCTGCTCCTGCAGCGCGAGGCGGCCGAAATCGGCGCGCTCGACCTGGCCGATCAGCATCACCATCGGGGTCGCGTCGTGATAGGCGGTGTGCAACGACACCATCGCGTTCGACAGGCCGGGCCCGCGCGACACCATCGCGACGCCGGCGCGGTCGCGCAGCCTTCCGTCGGCGACCGCCATGTAGCCCGCCCCGGCCTCATGGCGGCACACGATGAGGCGCATCGAGTTGCGCTCGATCAGCGCGCTGGTCAGCCCGATATAGCTCTCGCCGGGCACGCAATAGATCTGGTCGACATCGTGCGCTTCGAGGCTTTCCGCCAACAGGCGGGCGACGGTCTGGCTCATTTCGGGCGTTTCCTCCTGCGCAATGATTGCCCGAAGGCATAGCGCAACCGCGGCACCGCCGGAAGGCGCCTTGACGCAAGGCAGCGTTGGGCAAATCCTGCCGGAAAGCCGAGGAGGAGCGTCATGGGGATACAGGCCGCGGTTTTCCGCAAGGTGCATGCGCCGCTGACCATCGAGGCGGTCGATATCGACAAGCCGCTGGGCCGCGAGGTGCTGGTGCGCACGGTCGCGACCGGGGTGTGCCACAGCGACCTGCACGTCGTCGACGGGCAGGGCCGCTTTCCGCTCGACCGGCCGATCGTGCTGGGGCATGAGGGCGCCGGAATCGTCGAGGCGGTCGGTGCCGACGTCACGACGGTGCGGGTCGGCGACCATGTCGTCGCCTGCCTGTCGGGGTTCTGCGGCACCTGCCCGCAATGCCTGTCAGGCCACCCCAATCTGTGCACCGGCGGCATCGTCACCCGCAAGGAGAGCGAGGCGCCGCGGCTGTCGCAGAACGGCGGGCCGGTGCGCCAGTTCATCGGCATTTCGAGCTATGCCGAAAAGATGCTGCTGCACGAGAATTCGATCGTGCGGATCGACCCGGAATTGCCGCTCGACCGCGCCGCCCTCGTTGGCTGCGGCGTGCTGACCGGGGTCGGCGCGGCGTTGCGCAGTTCGGGGCTGCGGGCCGGGCAGACGGCCGCGGTGTTCGGCTGCGGCGGGGTCGGGCTGTCGATCGTCCAGGGTGCGCGGATCGGCGGGGCGCGCCAGATCATCGCCGTCGACATGTTCCCGCAGAAGGAGGAGATGGCGAAGCGCGCCGGCGCGACGCATTTCGTCAATTCGAGCGAGGACGATCCGGTGAAGGCGGTGCGCGCCCTGACCGGCGGGCTCGGCGTCGATCACGCCTTCGAGGCGGTCGGTCTGGCGAAATTGTGCCGCCAGGCGATCGAATCGCTGGCGATCCGCGGCACCGCGACGATCGTCGGCGTGTTGCCGCCCGACGCGACGATCGAGTTTCCGTGGATGGCGATCCGCCCGGAGTGCAAGGTGCAAACTTCGCGCATGGGCTCCAACCAGTTCCGCACCGACATCCCGAACTATCTCGAATTCTACCGCCAGGGCCGCCTCGACCTCGACGCGATGGTGACAAAACGCGGCCATCTCGGCGACATCAACGAAGCCTTCCGCGCGATGAAGGCCGGCGAGGTCGCCCGCACGGTGCTGACGTTCGATTAAACGCGGAGGATTGCATGACCTACCAGCATATCCGGGTCGAGCCGGCGTCGCGGCATGTCGGGGTCGAGATCGGCGGCGTCGATCTGGCGGCGCCCATCGCCGATGCCGCCCTCGCCGAGATCCGCCGCGCCTTCGGCGAATACGGCGTCGTGTTCTTCCGCGACCAGCACCTGACGCCGGAGCAGCATGTCGGCTTTGCCGAGCGCTTCGGGCGGATCAACGTCAACCGCTTTTTCGCCCACGTCCCCGCCTATCCGATGATCGCCGAGGTGCGCAAGGAGCCGGAGCAGACGCGCAACATCGGCGGCGGCTGGCACACCGACCACAGCTACGACGCGGTGCCGGCGCTGGGCTCGATGCTGTACGCGCGCGAGGTGCCGTCGACCGGCGGCGACACGTTGTTTGCCGGCATGTACGCCGCCTATGACGCGCTGTCGGACGGGCTCAAGGCGACGCTCGACGGGCTGCGCGCCTGCCATTCCAGCCGCCACGTGTTCGGGCCGGAGGCGCATGCCCGGCGCGGCGACCTCAAGGGCCGCATCGGCAATCCCGAATTGGCGACCCAGGACGCGGTCCACCCGGTTGTGATCCGCCACCCGCAGACCGGCCGCAAGGCGCTCTACGTCAACCCCGGCTTTACATTGCGCTTTGAGGGGTGGACCGAGGAGGAATCGCGCCCGCTGCTGCAATACCTCTACCAGCACGCGGTGCGGCCGGAATTCACCTGCCGCTTTCATTGGCGCGAAGGCTCGCTGGCCTTGTGGGACAACCGCTCGACCTGGCACTTCGCGGTCAACGACTATCACGGCGAGCGCCGCCTGTTGCACCGCGTCACGATCGAGGGCTCGCCATTAAATTGATCGAATAAAGAATTGATCGAATAGGAGGCAGCATGATCAAGATCAGTGTGTTCTACCCCTACACCGACGGCGCCAAGTTCGACATGGACTATTACGTCACTCGCCACATGCCGATGGTGCGTGACACGCTCGGCGCGGCTTGCAAGGGCATCGCAGTCGAGCAGGGTCTGGCGGGCGGGGCGCCGGGCAGCTCGCCGCCTTACATCGCCATGGGTCACATCCTGATGGACTCTCTGGAAGCACTGCAGGCGTCGTTCGCCCCGCACGTCCCGGCCTTCCTGGCCGACGTCCCCAACTACACGGCGATCGAGCCGATCATCCAGATCAGCGACGTCAAAGCCTGACAGGCGGCCCACCATGCTGACCACCACGCGCGACATGAAGCTGGCGACCGCGATTACCGGGTCGTATCCGCGGCCGCTATGGTTCGATGCGAGCCTGCAGGGGCGCTCGTTCAAGACGATGATGGGCGATTCGCTGTTCCGCGAGCAGTATCTCGACGCGGTCGCGGCGGTCATCAACGCGCAGGAGGCGGCCGGGCTCGACATCGTCACCGATGGCGACAGCCGCTTCGACCTCGCGGTCGGCGGCAAGTCGTGGTTCTTCTACCCGATCGAGCGGTTGGGCGGCGTCAACGGCCACCGCGACACCTCGCGCGGCTGGATGGCGCGGCACGGCCTCAAGCCCGGCAAGATCCTGTGGGAGGTGCAGGAGGCCTATCAGCCCGGCGTTGTCACCGAAAAGCTCGCCCGCGGCCCGCTCGAATACACCGCGATCTGGCAGGTGGCGCAGCGCCTCTCCGACAAGCCGGTAAAGTTCGGCGCGATCTGCGCCCCGGCGCTTGCCTCGATGCTGTGGGACGAGCATTACCACGACGACAAGGCGCTGATCCTCGACCTCTGCGACATCATGAACGCCGAGTTCAAGGAACTGGCGGCGGCCGGCTGCCCGGTGATCCAGGTCGAGGAGCCGCGCCATCACGGGCTGTCGACATTGCCCGACTGCAAGGATTCCGACCTCGAATTCCAGACCGAGGCATTCAACCGCCAGCTCAAGGGGGTCGAGGCCGAGGTGTGGGTCCACACCTGCTGGGGCAACCCCAACCAGCAGCGGGTTTATTGGGAGGTGCCGAGCTACGAGCGGGCATTGCCTCACCTGCTGCAACTCGATTGCGACGTCATCACCTTCGAATGCGCCAGCAATGACGGCAAGGACCTGCCCTTGTTCGGCAAGTTCAAGACCGACAAGAAAATCGGCATCGGCGTTGTCAACCATTGCAACACGGTGGTCGAGCCGGCCGAGCATGTCGCCAACCTGATCAGGAAGGCGCTCGAATACATCCCGCCGGAGCGGCTCGTCGTCACCACCGATTGCGGCTTCGGGCGGGAGGGATTGTCGCGCCGCATCGCGTACTACAAATGCGTCGCGCTGGTCGAGGGCACCAACATCGTGCGCCGCGAACTGGGCCTGCCCGAGGCGCATGTCCGTGCCGCCGACCCGCGCCTCTATTTCGCGACAGCGGAAAGCTGACCGGAGAGCGGATTGAGGCGCGTGTTTTCGCGTTAACCTCGACGCCGTCGCCATCGAGCGAACGCACCGCTTGAGGACTGAACGCCGTGCCGGTTCCGCTCTTGCCCGCCCTCCCCGAGCCGCTTGCCGCCCTCGCCGATCTGGCGGGCGATCTGCGCTGGACCTGGAGCCACGAGGCCGATGCCCTATGGCAGCGGATCGACGCCGAGGCCTGGGAGCAGGTCCAGAACCCGTGGACGATCCTGCAGGACCTGTCGGACCAACAGCTGCGCGAGCTGGCCGCCGACCCGGTATTTGCCGCCGAGCTTGACCGCCTGGCGCAGGCGCGCGGGGCTTATCTCGGCACGCCCGGCTGGTTCACTACCACCTATGGCGAGGCAGCGCTGCGCGGCATCGCCTATTTCAGCATGGAGTTCGGCCTCGGCACCGCGTTGCCGCTTTATGCCGGCGGCCTCGGCGTGCTGGCCGGCGACTATCTCAAGACCGCAAGCGATCTCGGCCTGCCGGTGATCGGCATCGGCCTGCTGTTTCAGGAGGGATATTTCCGACAGGCGGTCGACGCCACCGGCTGGCAGCGCGAAGCCTACCCCTACAACGACCCCGGCTCGCTGCCGATCCGGCCGGCGCTGGGGCCTGACGGCGCCTGGCTGCACATCGTCCTCGACCTGCCGGGGCGCAAGCTGTCGCTGCGCGTGTGGCACGCCCAGGTCGGGCGGGTCGCGCTCTACCTGCTCGACTCCAACGATACCAGCAATAACCCGGCCGACCGCGCCATCACCGAGCGTCTCTACAATGCCGACCCCGAGGCCCGGCTGCTGCAGGAGATCGTGCTCGGCGTCGCCGGCTGGCGGGTCGTCGAAGCTATGGCACCGGAGACCGGTATCTGCCACCTGAACGAGGGCCACTCGGCCTTTGCGGTGATGGAGCGGGCTCGTTGCTTTCAGCGCCGCTCCGGGCGGTCGTTCTGGGAGGCGTGGTGGGCGACGCGCGCCGGCAACATCTTCACGACGCATACCCCGGTGGAAGCCGGGTTCGATCGCTTCTCGCCGGCGCTGATCGACACCTACGCGCGCTATCTCGACGGCTTTCTGAGCGAGGTTGGCGTCCCGCTGTCGCAGATTTTGGCGCTCGGCCGTGCCGATCCGCACGACCCGGCTGAGCCGTTCAACATGGCCTATCTGGCGATGCGTGGCGCCGGGTTGTGCATCGGCGTCAGCCGCCAGCACGGCCGGGTCAGCCGGCACATCTTCCAGTCGCTGTTTCGCCGCTGGCCAGAGCGCGAGGTGCCGGTCGGCCATATCACCAATGGCGTCCACGTCCCGAGCTGGGACTCGCGCGATGCCGACCGGCTGTGGACGGCGGCCTGCGGCAAGGAGCGCTGGCGCTGCGCCGCAACCACCCTCGACGATCAGGTCGCGACGCTGTCCGATAACGAGCTGTGGGCGATGCGTGGCCGCGGCCGCCAAGCTCTGATTGCCCACGCGCGCCGCCGGCTGCGCCGGCAGCTCGCGATGCGCGGCCATCGGTCGGTCACCGTTGCCGCCGCCGAGCAGGTGCTCGACCCGAACATTCTGACCCTCGGCTTTGCCCGCCGCTTCACCGCCTACAAGCGCCCCAACCTGCTGCTCCACGATCCCGAGCGGCTGCGCCGCCTGCTCACGGATCCGCTGCGCCCGGTGCAGCTGATCCTGGCCGGCAAGGCGCACCCGGCGGACGACGAAGGCAAGCGGATGATCCAGGACTGGATCGCGCTGACGCGAGCAGCAGCCCGAGTTGCGCCAGCGCATTGTGTTTCTCGAGGATTACGACCTGACCCTGGCGCAGGAATTGGTGCAGGGCGTCGATGTGTGGATCAACACGCCGCGCCGGCCGTGGGAAGCCTGCGGCACCAGCGGCATGAAGGTACTGGTCAATGGCGGCCTCAACCTGTCGGTGCTCGACGGCTGGTGGGAGGAGGCTTATCACCCCGAGCTCGGCTGGGCTGTCGGCGACGGCGACGCGCTCGACGAAGCGGCCCGCGACCGCCGCGACGCGGCGCAGCTGCTCGACCTGCTCGAACACGAGGTGGCGCCGGAATTCTATGCGCGCGACGAGAGCGGGCTGCCGCGGCGCTGGCTGGCTCGCATCCGGCGCAGCCTCGCCGGGCTCACGCCCGCATACAGCGGCGCGCGGATGGTGCACGAGTATATCGAGCAGCTCTATCTGCCGGCCGAGGCGGAATTCCGCCGCCGCGCCGCCGACCACGGGGCGGCAGCGGCGGCGATGCGCGTCTGGGAGGTGCGGCTGCGCCGCTGTTGGCCGCTCCTCCATATCGGCGAGCCGATCGTCGCTCCTGGTGCGGATGGATTGCAGTTCTCGGTGCCGGTTTATCTCGGCGACATCGGCATCGACGATGTCCGCGTCGAGCTCTATGCCGATGGGGACGGCAACTCACCTCCGTACCGTCTCGCCATGCGGCGCGGCGCGGCGATCGCCGGCAGCGCCAACGGCCACATCTATGTCGCCACCGCCCCCGCGAGCCGCCCGACGGCCGACTACACGGTGCGTGTTGTTCCGGCGTTCACCGGCGTGCGCGTCCCCGCCGAGCTCGAATTGATCCTGTGGCAGCGTTAGCGGACAGCGATGAAGCAGCCCATCCCGCACCAGCGCCGCCAACCGCTCCCCGAGCATCGCCCGAAGCCGGGGTCGGAAGACCCGCAGGCCCCGCGCAACATCGAGACCATCGTCGACAGCGCGAGCTACCGCGAAGCCGACCGGGACCCGGACTTCCTGCGCCGCGACGACATGCGCGGCATCCGCCTGATGCTCGATTATCTGAAGCCGCAAACCCTGCTCGCCGAGCACAACGTCGCCCACACGATTGTCGTGTTCGGCAGCACACGTATTCCCGAGCCCGCCGCGGCGTGCCGCGAGGTCGATGCGCTGACGGGCGCGCTGGCCGTCCGGCCCGACGATGCCGCCCTGCAGCAGCGGCTGGCGATCGCCCGGCGCGTGCTGGCCAAGAGCCGGTATTACGACGTGGCGCGCGATTTCGGCCGGCTGGTCGGCGAATGCGGCGACCGCGCGATCGGCGGCCGGGTCATGGTGATGACCGGCGGTGGTCCCGGGATCATGGAGGCCGCCAACCGCGGCGCCCACGATTCGGGGTCAAAATCGATCGGCCTCAACATCCACCTGCCGCACGAGCAATTTCCGAACCCGTATGTCAGCCCGGAACTCTGCTTCAGCTTTCACTATTTCGCGATGCGCAAGCTGCATTTCCTGATGCGGGCACGGGCATTGGTCGCCTTCCCGGGCGGCTACGGCACGTTCGACGAGCTGTTCGAGGTGTTGACGCTGGCCCAGACCCGCACCATCGCCCCGGTGCCGGTGATCCTCGTCGGCGAGGATTACTGGCGGCGTGCCTTCGACGTCGACTTTCTGGTCGGCGAGGGGACGATCGACCCCGAGGACCGTGAACTGTTCTGGTATGCCGAGACCGCCGCCGACATCTGGCGCGACATCCTGTTGTGGTACGAGCTGAAGGGCGAGCCCCTGCTGCCGGCGGGCGCCGGCGGCGGCGTTGCCATGCCGGCTGTCTGAGCGTCGCGAGGGGGCTGAACCCCGGTTGACCTGGATCAATGCCGCATCACGTAGCGCGCGCAATTGATGCTGCGTTAACGATGTGGAGGCTCCGATGCGCGCGATGGATGTCATGACAACGCAGGTGATTACCGTCAGCCCCGAGACCTCGGTCCAGGAGGTGGCGAAACTGCTGTCCGAACGTGCGATCAGCGGCGTGCCGGTCGTCGATTCGGCCAATCGGGTGGTCGGCGTCGTCAGCGAAGGCGATCTGTTGCACCGCGCCGAGACCGGCACCGAACGCCGCACCGAGCGCCGCCGGTCGCGCTGGCTCGATTCGCTGGCCGACGATCGCGATCTCGCCCGCGACTACGTCAAATCGCATGCCCGCAAGGTCGCGGACGTGATGACCCGCGATGTCATCACGGTCACCGATACGACCGACCTAGCCTACATCGCGAGCCTGTTGGAAACGAAGCGGATCAAACGGGTCCCGGTGCTGCGCAACGGCAGCTTGGTCGGCATCGTCAGCCGGGCCAACCTGGTGCGGGCATTGGCAGCGGTTCCGGCCGAGGCGGCAACCGCCGAGGACGATCGCAGCATCCGCGCCAAGCTCCTTGCCGAGCTCAGCGGACAGGAATGGACCCAGGTCTGGGCGGCCGACATCGTCGTGCGCGACCGGGTCGTGCATCTGTGGTTCTCCGACGATCAGCCGGAAGAGGAACGGCAGGCGATCCGCGTCGCAGCGGAGAACATCCCCGGCGTGCGCCAGGTCGAGCAGCATGTCGTGCCGGCGGCGGTGATGCCGGCGTTCTAGCGCTATCGTCGCAAGTACCTGATCGACGGCGCGCGAGTCGCGCGCCAGCACTGCGCAGGCGATGCGCGCGGCTCCACTTGCGAGGTCGTGTCCCGCCGGGTGGTGTGGGAGCTGTTGGGTCAGTAGCCCCGCCACAGCGACCGCCGAGAAAGCAGGTGTCCCTTTTTGCATGGCTGCGCTGCGACCCATGCGGCGAAAGCGCGCGTCGCCGCGATTTTGCGTGTTAAAGTTGGCGCAGAGCCGGGTGCCGGTCGGGTGATCCGGGCAGAGGAGGAGACGCATGGCGTACGATCTGTTGATCAAGAACGGCCTGATCGTTGACGGCTCGGGGATGCCGGCTTTCCGCGGCGATATTGGCGTCAAGGACGGCAAGATCGTCGAAATCGGCAAATTGTCGGGCGCCGCTACGAAGACGATCGACGCCGCGGGTCGTGCCGTCAGTCCCGGCTTCATCGACAATCATTGCCATTACGACGCCCAGGTCACTTGGGATCCGCTCTGTACCTTCTCGCCCGAGCATGGCGCGACCAGCGTCATCTTCGGCAACTGCTCGTTGTCCTTGGCGCCGGTGCGCAAGGGGACCGAGGAGCGGCTCGCCGAATTCCTCTCCTATGTCGAAGCGATCCCGATGGAGGTGTTGCGGACCGTCGAGTTCGATTGGGAGACAATCCCGCAATACATCGAGCAGCTCGACAACAACCTTGGCATCAATGTCGGCAATTTGATCGGCCACACCGCGGTGCGGCACTATGTGATGGGCGACGATTGCCAGAAGCCGGGCGCCACCGAGGCGCAAGTGAAGGCGATGCAGGACGTCGTGCGCGACGGCATGCAGGCCGGTGCGCTCGGCCTGTCGGTGTCGCGCGAGAAGGGGCACTTCGACCCGCAGGGGGTCCATATCCCGGCCTTGTGGGCTGATGAGAGCGAGATCTTTGCGCTCGCCGACGTGTTGCGCGACATGGGTACCGGCACCATCCAGGCCGGTGGCGGCCAGTACGTCGAGCTGAAGGACGGCATGATGCGGCGCCTGGCCGAGGCGAGCGGCCGCACCGTCGTCTACAACAGCCTGTCGCACACGATGCGGCGGCCCGACGAGTGGAAAATCCACATGGCGCGGATTGAGGAGACCGCCGCCCTCGGCATCCGCGCCTATCCGATGTGCAGCCCGAACCGGATCACCCAGGACTTCACGATGAAGAACAGCCAGGTGTTCCGCGGCCTGCCGACCTGGCACCCGATCCTGCTGATGTCGGACGAGGAAAAGCTGCGACTCTACGCCGACCCGGAAATCCGCGCGAAACTGCACGAGGAAGCGGTCGTCGACAAGCCGGACAGCGCGGTCGGCATCTCGAAGACCTGGTGGAACTACATCTGGGTCAACGAGCCCGTCCTCGAAAAGAACAAGTGGATGCAGTTCAAGTCGATCGGCGAGATCGCCGAGAAGCAGGGCAAGCGCGTGATCGACGCGTTCCTCGATCTCGTGGTCGAGGAGAAGCTGGAAACCCGTTTCCTGCAGGCCGAGAACAACATCGACGACGTGGCGTTGACCAAGATCCTGACCCATCCCAACGCGGTGATCGGGCTCGGCGATGGCGGCGCGCATGTCCAGTTCCATGGCGGCTACGGCTACATCACCAAGCTTTTGGGCGAATGGGTGCGCGAGAAGCAGGTGATGACGCTGGAGCAGGCGGTGCGGCGTCTGACCTTCGAACTCGGCCTCAACCTTCGGCCTCTACGACCGCGGCCTGTTGCGCCCCGGCATGGCGGCCGACATCGCGATCTTCGATCCCGCCACGGTGAAGTGCGGCAAGGAAGAAGTCGTGCACGACTTCCCGGCCGGCGGCTGGCGCATCAAGGAGACATCCGAGGGCGTTTCGCACACGATCGTCAACGGCCAGGTGCTGCTCGAGGACAAGAAGCACACCGGCGCGCTCCCCGGTCGCGTGCTGCGCAACAGCTACTGGCACGCCAACCACTGAAAGTCGGCAACCGGCGGGACCTATGTCGTTCGGGTCCCGCGGGCTTCCCGCTCGCAGCGCCGGCTTGTACCAAGGCCCTCTGAATGCGGCTCGGGTGCTGGCCTTAGCCGGCCGAAGGGCCCCGGCCTGCGGCGCGCGTTCCCTGCATGCACCGAGCGCACTACGGGGCCGTCGATCCCCGCTCCAGCCCCCGCATGTATTCGTACCAGTAGAGCGCTTCGGCTCGCGCCTGATCGGCCAGCTTGTGCAGCTGCTGGTCCGATAGGCGCTTGCGCAGGGCACCCTCCATTTTTTGCCGGATATCGGGGATCAGGAGCGCCGCAGTAAACGTCTGGGCATCCGAGTTTGTAGCTTGAAAGAGCGCCTCGGCGGTCTGGTACAACTCGCGGGCTCGCCGCCGGGTGAGCGGGGGCCGGGTCGTCGGTGATGTCGGCGCATTTGCTGTCGGCTCAGGCGACGACAGGTAGGCGCGCAGCTCGTTTTCATACGCCAGTCGCAGATCGTTGCAGGCCTTGGGCTCCACGCGATGGTATTGCAGGCACATGCCATAGGCTGTCGTCGAGGTTGGGTCCGGAAGCCGCAGCCGCTTGCAGGTGACAGCATAGCCGTGGCGTTTTTGCAAGCATCGGCGGTAGGCGATGTCCGCCGGCTGCACCGAGCTGGCGAGGTCGTCGTGCTGTGGCAGCGCGCAGCTTGCGATGACGACGGACAACCCCGCAAGAATGACGCCGCCTTTCACGGAGGTTGTCGCCTTCCGCCGGGCCGGGCCACGGACTGCCTGCGAACCTCTCGATCGCCACTCCGGCCGGCGCTTGCGGGGCGTTGGCGGGCAGACACGCGACGAGACCACGGCGCGGCCGGCTTCATGCCTGAGGTCGTGCCAGCGGTAGAAGGTTGTCGCAGTCCGTCGCGATCGGGACTTGCCGACCGAGGATGTCGAGCAGCATCCGGACGCCCCCGGAATCGTCAAAGTGTTCGAGGATGGCAATCTGATCGGCGAAGGGACCCGCCAACAGCTACGCAGTTTGCGCGCGTGGCGAACGGTCTTGCGGCGTTTCGGGAGAAACGTCCGAAAAGCCTGATGCCGCAGAAGGGTCTGGCAAAGGGCATAACCCGCTTTTCTAAGTCGTTGATTGGTTGCCGCCGGATTTCGGAGCGGTCGGCCAATATGGTGCGATCTTTGCGCGTGCAGCGGCGGCGGCGGGGCGCGATGTTCGGCTGATCGGTCTTACCAGTGGCGCCCCGGAAACGACGAGAGAAATGCTCGGCAATGGCAGCATTCTCGAGATTACCCGCCTGCGTAGCGCGCCCTATCTGAAGTCCAAATATGTGAACAGATTGGCGTGGACGTTGCGCACCAACTGCCGGTTGGTTTGGGCGGTGCTGCGCGATCCGCGCGCGCAGCGAGCCGAGGTGCTGTTTACGGGGGCTCCGCCCTTCATGTTATTTTTCATGATGGTGGCCAAATTGGTTCGCCGAGCGCGTCTGGTCTATCGGATCACGGATTTCTATCCGGAGGTATTGATAGCGGAACTCGGCGGGCGGGCATGGCTGCGCGCGATCGAACGCGTGACATGGTTCCTGCGCCGGCGGGTCGATGCGTTCGAGGTGCTCGGCGAAGATCAACGCATGATCCTGATCGCCGGAGGGATTGCGCCCGAGCGAATCTCCGTGAAGCGCGACGTCTCTCCGGTGGCGATCGCCGGCGACGAGGAACCGCTGGCGCCCCCGGCTCCGAAAGCAGACATCGTCGAGCAACAGTTGCGCGCAGCCGGGGTTCCTGTGGCGCGATCGTAGCCGGGTTTGCTCGACGACTTGCCGCGATTGCTGGTTACGGCAGATGTTCACCTGATTTCGCTGCGGCCGGCGTTTGCGGGCATCGTCCTACCCTCAAAGGTGTTCGGCTGTATCGCGTCGCGACGGCCGATCCTGTTTGTCGGTCCGATCGGTTCCGACGTCCATCTGCTCTGCCGCGACGCGGGTCTTCCGGCGTATGAGCGCGTCGAGCCGGGCGATGTCGCCGGCTTTGCCGCCGCGCTGGACCGGCTGGCGCGGCGTGCGAAGCCCCTGCTTCTCGCAGCGCGCCCGTTTGAGCGGGCGCCGGACAACACGGTTGGAGGGAGAGTGATTTGACAGGTCTTGTTGTCGTGACTGGAGCGGGCGGCTTCATCGGCGGTCAGCTGGTACGGGCTCTGGCGGCGCAGGGGCAGCCCGTGCGGGCGGTGGATCAAAAGCCCCGCGAGCACTGGTTTTATCAGGCGGATCAGGTCGAAAACCTAGTCGGCGACTTGAAGGACAAGGATGTTGCCTTTGCCGCGACCCGTGGCGCCGAGATTGTCTATAACCTGGCCGCCGACATGGGCGGCATGGGCTTTATCGAAAACAACAAAGCGTTGTGCATGCTGTCCGTACTGATCAATACCAATCTGCTGATGGCGGCGCGCGAGTGTGGCGTTCGTCGGTTCTTTTTTGCCTCGTCTGCCTGCGTCTATCCCGACTATCGGCAGCGTGATGCCGATATCAAGGCGCTAAGAGAGTCGGACGCCTATCCGGCAATGCCCGAAGACGGTTATGGCTGGGAAAAGCTGTTCAGCGAACGGATGTGCCGTCATTTTCGCGAGGATTTCGGTTTGGAGACGCGAGTCGCGCGATATCACAACGTCTACAGACCCTACGGGACCTGGGACGGCGGGCGCGAGAAGGCTCCGGCCGCGATTGCGCGCAAGGTTGCGATGGCGGTGCTCTGCGGTGATCGCGAGATCGAGATCTGGGGCGATGGCCGGCAAACCCGGAGCTTCATGTATATCGACGATTGCCTGACCGGCACCCAGAGGTTAATGGCATCCGATTTTCGTGAGCCGCTCAATATCGGCAGCGAGGAAATGGTCAGCATCAACCAGCTCGTCGACATCGTAGAGGATATCGCCGAGGTGACCCTGAAACGCCGGTACAACCTCGACGCACCAAAGGGCGTGCGGGGCCGCAATAGCGACAATACCCTGGTTCGCGAAGTTCTGGGCTGGGCTCCCTCGACCGCGTTGCGCGATGGGATGGAGCGCACCTATCGCTGGGTATGCGACCAAGTGAAAGCCCGCCTGGACGGCCGCCCGTTTGTCGGCGGGACGGATCGCCTTTAGCGACGACGCGGCAGGAGCGTCTACGCCTATCGCTACCGGCGCAGCACCATCAGCTTCTTGATCTCGGCGATGGCTTTGGCCGGGTTGAGGTTTTTCGGGCAGGTGCGGGTGCAGTTCATGATTGTGTGGCAGCGGTAGAGGCGGAACGGGTCCTCGAGCGCGTCGAGTCGCTCGCCGGTCTTCTCGTCGCGGCTGTCGGCGATCCAGCGATAGGCCTGCAGCAGCACTGCGGGGCCGAGATAGCGCTCGCCGTTCCACCAATAGGACGGGCACGACGTCGAGCAGCAGAAGCACAGGATGCACTCCCACAGCCCGTCGAGCCGGGCCCGCTCCTCCACCGATTGCAGCTGCTCGCGGTCGGGCGGCACGGCGCTCTCGGTCTGCAGCCAGGGCTCGATCGAGCGGTACTGCGCGTAGATGTGCGTCAGGTCGGGGACAAGGTCCTTGATGACCGGCATATGCGGCAGCGGGTATATCCGCACGTCGCCCTTGATGTCGTCGATCGCCTGCAGGCAGGCCAGCGTGTTGGTGCCGTCGATGTTCATCGCGCACGAGCCGCAGATCCCCTCGCGGCACGAGCGGCGGAAGGTCAAGGTCGTGTCGATCTCGTTCTTGATCTTGATCAGCGCGTCGAGCACCATCGGCCCGCAATCGGCCAGATCGATCGAATAGGTGTCGACCGCCGGGTTCTTGCCGTCTTCAGGGTTCCAGCGATAGACGTGGAAGCGGCGCAGGCGCTGCGCGCTGGGCGGCGGCGGGTGAGTGATCCCGGTGCCGATCTTCGAATTGGCAGGCAGGCGAAATTCGGCCATCTCAGTACGTCCGAGCCTTGGGCGGGAACACCTGCACCTCGTTCGACAGCGTGAACAGGTGCACCGGGCGGGTGCCGAGCCGCACATTGCCGTCATCGTCGAGCCATGACAGCGTGTGCTTCAGCCAGTTCTGATCGTCGCGCTCGGGGAAATCCTCGCGGGCGTGGGCGCCGCGGCTCTCGGTGCGGTTTTCGGCCGAGTGCAGGGCGACCACCGCCTGTTCGAGCAGGTTTTGCAATTCCAGCGCCTCGACAAGGTCGGTATTCCAGATCATCGAACGGTCGGACAGCGCGAGATCGGCATAATTGCGCGCCACCGCGTCGATCTTCGCGACCCCGTCGCGCAACACCGCGGCGGAGCGGAACACGGCGCAGTTGTTCTGCATGACGCGCTGCATGTCGGTGCGGATCGCCCCCGTCTTGCGCGCGCCGCGGGCGTTGCGCACCCCGTCGAGCCGGGCGATCGATTCCTCGCCGGCATCCGCCGGCAGCGGCGCATGCGCCTGGCCGGGGCTGACCAGTTCGGCGGCGCGGTGCGCCGCGGCGCGGCCGAACACGACGATGTCCAACAATGAGTTGCAACCCAGCCGGTTGGCGCCGTGCACCGAGACGCTGGCCGCCTCGCCGATCGCCATCAGCCCGGGCGCCACCGCGTCGGGGTCGCTGTCGGTCGGGCGCAAGACCTCGCCGCGATAGTTCGTCGGGATGCCGCCCATGTTGTAGTGCACGGTCGGGCACACCGGGATCGGCTCGCGCGTCACGTCGACGCCGGCAAAGATCTTCGCGGTCTCCGAAATCCCGGGCAGGCGCAGGTGCAACATCGCCGGGTCGAGATGTTCGAGGTGTAAGAGGATGTAGTCCTTGTCCGGGCCGCAGCCGCGGCCCTCGTGCATTTCGATCGTCATCGCCCGGCTGACCACGTCGCGCGAGGCGAGGTCCTTGGCGTGCGGGGCATAGCGCTCCATGAAGCGCTCGCCCTCGCTGTTGGTCAGATAGCCGCCTTCGCCGCGGGCGCCTTCGGTGATCAGGCAGCCGGCGCGGTAGATCCCGGTCGGGTGGAACTGGATGAATTCCATGTCCTGCAACGGCAGGCCGGCCCGCAACACCATCGCGTTGCCGTCGCCGGTGCAGGTGTGCGCCGAGGTGCAGGTGAAATAGGTTCGCCCATAGCCGCCGGTGGCAAGGATCACCATGTGCGCGCGGAACCGGTGGATCGTGCCGTCTTCGAGGTTCCACGCCATGACGCCGCGGCAGGTGCCTTCGTCGTCCATGATCAAATCGAGCGCGAAATATTCGATAAAAAACTCGGCGTTGTTCCGCAACGACTGCTGATAGAGCGTGTGGATGATCGCGTGGCCGGTGCGGTCGGCGGCGGCACAGGCGCGATTGGCCGGCGCGCCGTCGCCATACTCCATCATGTGACCACCGAACGGGCGCTGATAGATCTGCCCGGTCTCAGTGCGCGAGAACGGCACGCCGAAATGCTCGAGCTCGATGACCGCCGGGATCGCCTGCCGGCACATGTATTCGATCGCGTCCTGGTCGCCGAGCCAGTCCGATCCCTTGACCGTGTCGTACATGTGCCAGCGCCAGTCGTCGTCCCCCATATTGGCGAGCGCCGCGCTGATGCCGCCCTGTGCCGCCACGGTATGGCTGCGCGTCGGGAACACCTTGCTGATGCAGGCGGTCTTGAGCCCCGCGTGCGTCGCACCCAGGGTCGCGCGCAGGCCGGCGCCGCCGGCGCCGACGACGACGATGTCGTATTCGTGATCGGTGATCGGGTAGGCGGCAGGCATCGGAAATGTGTCCTCAGAGGCTCCGCGCGGATCAGGCGGCAAACGACAATTTGAGCACGGCAAAGATGCCGAGCACGCCGAGAACGATCGCGGCGAGCCGCATCACGATCAGGAACCCGAGCCGCAGCGCCGGGTTCTCGACGTAGTCCTCGATGACGACCTGCAGCCCGAGCGCGCCGTGATGGAAGGTGGCGACCAGCAGCAGGACCAGCAGCACCGCCGGCACCGGGTGGTGGATCCAGTCGACGAACACGGCGCGGTCGGCGCCGGCCAGCGCGATGACGGCGGTCACGAACCACAGCGTCAGCGGCACCAGCGCAACTGCGGTGATCCGCTGCGCCCACCAGTGCCCGACCCCTTCCTTGGCCGAGCCAAGTCCGATCGCGCGCCCCAAGGGCGAGCGCATGCGTGAGGGTGCCATATCATCGGCTCCAATGCGAAAGGCCGACGCCCCACGCGATCGCGGTCAATACCACCGTGCCGGCGACGACAGCCCAGCCGCTGGCGGTGACGCTGCGTATTTCGAAGCCGCGGCCGGTATCCCACCACAGATGCCGCAGCCCGTTGCATAGGTGGTAGAACAGCGCGACGCTCCAGCCGAACAGCAGGATGCGGCCGACCCACGAGCCGAGGAACGCCTGGACCCGGCTATACGAACCGGGCCCGTCGGCTGCGGCGACCAGCCACCACACCAGGAGGATCGTGCCGAGGGTCAGCGCCACGCCGCTCGCCCGGTGCAGGATCGACAGCACCGAGGTGATCTGCCAGCGGTAGACCTGGAGGTGCGGCGACAGCGGCCGCGGGTCCGATGCGGTCATCGGTAATGTTCCGGCAAATTACGACTCCCAACCGGCTTTTGACTTAGACCCCATGCCACGGCGTGTCAACGCAACCCGGCGAGGCGCAATTTCGGGGCTGGTATGAAGCGGGCGGCTGGTTGCTGTTGGCGCCTAGCTCAGCGCTACCTCGAAGCCGCGCTTGGTGCCGGGGCGCGCCATCATCGCGTCGTACCAGCGCTTGACGTTGGGGTATTGCGCGAGATCGACCTGATGGCGCTCGTGCCGCCACGCCCAGCCGAGAATCGCGAAATCGGCGATCGACACCTCGCTGCCGCCGGCATAGGCCGCTTCGCCCAGCCGCTTGTCGAAGACGCCATAGAGGCGGTGCGTCTCCTTCATGTAGCGCTCCAGCCCGTAGCGGCGGTCGGCCTCATCCTTGACCTGCAGGAAATGGTGCACCTGGCCGGGCATCGGGCCGAACCCGCCCATCTGCCACATCAGCCATTCCAGCACCGGCACCTGGCGGCGCAAATCGCCCTTCGGCCAGAACTTGCCCGTTTTCTCACCGAGATAGATCAGAATGGCGCCCGATTCGAAGACGCTAATCGGCGCGCCGCCCGGCCCGTCCGTGTCGGTGATCGCCGGGATGCGGTTGTTCGGGCTGATCTTCAGGAATTCCGGGTTGAACTGCTCGCCCTTGCCGATGTTGACCGGCTTCACCGTGTAGGGCAGCCCCATCTCCTCGAGCGCGACGCTGATCTTGCGGCCGTTCGGGGTGTTCCAGGTCCACAGTTCGATGCTCATCGGCGGGGGGCTCCATTAGAGGGGTCGCTCGGGCTGGCGGCAGCATTACCGCGATGTCCTGCCCTCGCAAGCTGCAATTGGCGCGAAACCAGCCCGGGTGGCGTTGCGGCGCGGCATGGCCTAGCATCGCCGCGTCGCCATTTTCGACGAGGGAGGGCACTAATGGCCGCCGACCCGAACCGCGTGATCCTGACCGGCGAAAACCCGTTCATCCGGCTCTCCGCCAGCGATGGCGGGGCGCTGACGACCAACGCCAGCTATTGGCGCATCATCACCTGCCCGGCCGGGCCGGGCCATGTGCTCTATCTGAAAAGCGAACTGACCGACGATCGCTGGCGCATCTATTCC
The DNA here is from genome assembly GCA_963746885.1 of uncultured Alphaproteobacteria bacterium. GTDB lineage: Bacteria > Pseudomonadota > Alphaproteobacteria > ATCC43930 > CGMCC-115725 > DATARH01. The sequence goes on along the minus strand of CAVVDM010000006.1, from coordinate 36,631 downwards.
GACAACATCGCGATGGCGCGCTGGCTGCAGGCGACGGTGCAGGGGATGCTGAACGCCGAGACTGCCGATCCGGCAATCCCGGTCATCGAGGCGGATTTCGCCAAATCCGGCGATCCGCGCTATTTCTGGACCGAGAGCCTGCTCGCGCACGGCGAGGAGATCAGCCTGACTTGGTACGACATCGGCGATCCGCTGTTGATCCACACCAACCCGGGCGAGGGCGGCCGCAAATATGGCGTGTGCACCTTGCTGATCCCGGCTCTCGGCGCGCGGCTCGCGCGCAACGGCGTCGAAGCTGCCGGCAAGCCCTGGCCGATGCAGCGCGAAAGCCGCCCGTTCAGCACCTGCGCGCTGGCCTTCTCGGAAAGCTGGACCGAGGCGCGCTAGCCCTTACGAAATCGGGCGGCCCTTGCGGGCGATGAATTCGGGGAAGGCGTCTTCGGCCTTGGCGCCCTTCACGACATGCGTCGTGAAATGGCGCTCCTCGGCCCATTGTTCCTCAAGGGTCTGGTTCATCTGCTTCAGCAGCAGCTGCTTGATGCCGATGACCGCGGCGCGGTTGTTGCCGGCGATCGTCTTCGCCAACTCCATCGTCTTCGCGCGCAATTCGCTCGTCGGTACGAGATGGTTGAGGAGGCCGATCCGGTAGGCTTCCTCGGCCTCGACGACCCGCGCCGAGAACAGCAGCTCCTTGGCGATCGGCCAGCCGACCTGGTTGGGCAAGGTCCAGGTGCTGTTGATGCGGCCATAGGCGGCGGCGAGAAAGCGGAATTTCGTGTGCTCGCAGCCGATTCGCATGTCGAGCGAGGAGGCCAGCACCGCCGCGCCGCCGAAGGCGAGGCCGTTCATCATGCCGATCGTCGGCTTGGTGCAGATGCCGATATCAAGGCTGCCGCGGCCGCTGCGCAGCTTTTCCAGTTCGTCCTCGCTGTGGCGGCGGTCGTCCTCGCGCTGCTCGTGGATGTCGCCGCCGGCCGAGAAGGCGCGGCCGGCGCCGGTCAGGACGATACAGCCGATCGCCTCGTCGCCCTCGAAGCGCTTGATCGCGTCGCGCAATTCGCCGTTCAGCTGGCGGTTCATCGCGTTGAGCTTGTCCGGCCGGTTCAGCGTGATGATGCCGACACCGTCTTCCGCCTCAACCAGAATGGTCTCGTAAGCCATCGCATTCTCCTCTAGCGCGGGACGTCGCCCCACGCGATATAACGCTGGCGCCGCCTTACCTCGCGGCCTGCTGCTTCCATCCGCTCGGTTTGCGCGGCGACGAGGTCGTGGAGCGGGTCGCTGGCGACGTTGACGAGCCCGTGCGCCCGCAACACCGCCTCGATTTCCTCGCGCGGCCGGCCGCCGTAAAACGGCAGCTGGTCGCCGATCGCGGCATATTCCGGGCTGGTGCGGGCGTTCTCGCGCTGCGGCGGCGCGGTGGCGGCGTCGTACTGCGCGCCGTCGATGATCGCGAGCCGGCCGCCCGGGCGCAGGACGCGCATCCAGTCGTCGATTGCCGCCTCGGGATGCGGCAGTGTCCACAGCACATGGCGGCTGATCACGAGGTCGAAGCTGCCCGGCGCGAACGGCAGGTTTTCGGCGTCGCCCTCCTGGAAATGCGCCGCGACGCCTTGCGCCGCCGCCTTCTTGCGCGCCGCTTCGAGCATCGCCGGCGCGAGATCGACGCCGGTCACGCGGTGGCCGCGCGCCGCCAGTTCGAGGCTCAGGAACCCGGTGCCGCAGCCGACATCGAGCGCGTCGAGCATCGGGCCGCGCGGGGCGACCAGGTCGAGGATCCGGTCCCACGCCGCGCGCTCGGCGGGGCCGCCGATGCTGTGGCCGAAATCCTCGTCGAAATGCGCCGCGCGGCGATCCCAGTGGGCGGCAACCTGCTGCTTGACCGGGTCGATCGGCGCCGCGCTCATTTGAGCCCGACCACTTCGGCCAACGCCTCGACCTGCTCGGCATGGCGGCTGACCGGGTTGAGCAGCAGATGGTTGGCGCCCATCGCGATGACCTCTTCGAGGCGCTCGCGCACCTGTTCCGGCGTGCCGTGGATGCCGCACAGATCGGTGCCGGGCGGGTTGCGGTAGACATCGGTAAACCAGCGCAACAACTCGCGCCGCGCCACCTCGGGGCGCTCGTCGACCGCCATGAACAGGCGCTTTGAGATCGGGAATGTCGCCGGATCGCGCCCCTTCTCCTCAAGCGCCGCCTTCAGGATCGGCACCGACGCCCCGAAATCGGCGATGCGCGAGCCGCCCGATCCCATCCAGCCGTCGGCGATTCCGGCGGCGCGCCGCACCGCATTGGGATGGCCGACCCCCATCCAGATCGGCAGCGGCTTCTGCACCGGCTTCGGCGCCATTGTCTCGTCTTTGAGGTGATAGAAGCGGCCCTGGTAGGTGATTTTTTCCTCGGTCCACAACGCCCTGATCACGTCGACCTCCTCGCGGAAGCGGGCGACGCGGCCCTCCTGCGAGACCTCGAACTGGCGGTAATGGTGCTCGCGCCCGATCCCGACCCCGAGAATGGCGCGGCCATTGCTGACATAATCGAGGCAGGCCCATTGATGGGCGACCATCAGCGGGCTGTGGATCTGCAGCACGACGACCGAGGCGCCGAGCCGGATTTTTGACGTGACGGCCGCCGCGTAGGTCAGCACCACGATCGGGTCGAAGCAGAAGGCGTGATCGAGCGAGTTCTCGGTCACCCACAAATCCTGGAAGCCGAGCGCCTCGGCGCGCGTCGCCACGGTGCGCACCGCCGCCATGTCGATCGCTTCGGGCGAGCGGTGCGGCAACGACATGCCGAACTTGATCTTGTCCTTCAGCGCCATGCGCCTGTCCTCTCGAAAGCCGGGTCATCCCCGCTGGAGCGGGGATGACCCGGGCCGGCGGTTAGACCTTTTCGATCAGCTCCATCTGGGCGCCGTCGGGGGCCTCGATGAAGGCGACATGGCGGCCGTTGTTGTTCTGCTCCATCATGACATGCGCGCCGTTGCTGCGCAGTTTGGCGATGGCGGCGGCATAGTCGTCGGTCTGCACCGCGATGTGCTCGATCCCCATCATCTGCTTGCGGTTCTGCGCCGCGCTGATCGTCGTGACGTTGAGCTGCAGGCCGTGCAGGTCGAGCTGAATGTTGCCGTTGGGCGCCTCGTTCTTCATCGTCGCGCCGAAATTGTCGATGTAGAACTTCGCCGTCTTCTTGGGGTCGTACGTCTTGATGTGGACGTGCCCGATTTCCATGGCCATGCTGGTTTCCTCCGGACGGGTTCGCTGGGGCCCGCGGTCGCGGCGCCCGGAGCGAAGCTTGGCAGCATGACGCGGCGAACTCAACGGCAGGATGGCGGGGAGGATGCGATGAGTGTGGCACGCGACTTGGCAGCGTTTCTGACGAGCCGCCGGGCGGCCGATTTGCCGGCCCAGGCGCTCGATCACGCCGCGATGTTGATCGCCAGCACGCTCGCCAGCGCGGCGATGGGCAGCGGCATCGAGTCCGCCAAGATCGTCAAAGACATGGCGAGCAGCCTCGGCGGCAGCCCGCGCGCCTCGGTATGGTTCGACGCCGGTTCCGACGGGGCGCCAAGCTGCCGGTCGTCGCCGCGGCGCAGGTCAACGCGGTGATGAGCGACGCCGCCGCCTCCGACGACAGCGACCTGCGCACGATCGTGCATTGCGGCACGCCGCTGGTCGCGACCGCGCTCGCCGCGGCCGAGCACCACGGCGGCAGCGGCGAAGATGTGCTGACGGCGATCGTCGTCGGCTACGAACTGGCCGGGCATATCATCGATGGGATGCCCGGCTTCCGCGAGCGTGGCTTCCACGGCTCGAATGCGGCGATTTTCGCCGCGACGGGCGCCGCGGCGCGTCTGTTGCACCTCGACGCCGAGCAGATGACGCATGCGATCGCGCTGACTGCGACCTCGACCGGCGGGCTGGCGAAGGCCGCCGATACCAGCGTCGCGCGCGAATACCATGCCGGCGTCGCGACCGCGAACGGCATCCAGGCGGTGCGTGCGGCGCAGCGCGGCTACAAGGCCGAGGAGCACATCCTCGAAATGAAGCTCGGGTTTTTCGAGGCCTATGGCGGGGTCGATGGCGCCGCCGCCGGCGCCGCCGCAACGCGCGATCTCGGCGCCTCGTGGGACATCGTCACCGACATGGCGGTCAAGCTGGTGCCCGGCGGCCACCCATACCATTCCTTGGCCGAAGCCGCCGCCAACGCCGCCCGTGACGCCCGCGCGGCGCCGGACCAGGTCGAGAGCATCACCGTGTCGCGCCCGGGCCTGACCGCGCTGAGCGGCCCGCTGCACCCCAAAACCCTGGTCGACATGGCGCACAGCCCGGCCTATTTCACCGCCGCCGGCGTCGCCGACCGCGATTTCTCCTGGGTCCATGCGACGCCCGCCAAGATCGCCGACCCGGTGATCCACGGCCTGATCGACAAGGTCCGGGTCGGCCCGCCTCCGACGGCGGACGCCGCGCGCTATCGTCAGGGCGCCACGGTGACGATCCGCACCAGCGACGGGCGGAGCTTCACCAATACGGTTTATATGCCGAAGGGGTCGGGCATGCTCGGCATCGCCTGGGCCGACATCGACGCCAAGAGCCGCGCCCTGATGCCGCTCGCCGGGCTGTCGGACAAGCGGGTCGCGGCAATCCTCGACATCGTTCACGACTTCCGCCGCGCCGCAAGCGTCGCCCCGCTCGTCGAGCTTCTTCGCACCGGCCGCGGCGCGTAACCGGCAGGACTCTCAGTCGATCTCGGCGCCCTGGGCGGTGAAGATCGAGCCGTAGCCCTGGCGGCTCCAATCGGGCGGCACCGGGCACGGCGTCGGGTCGAGCTGCGCGAATTGCGCCGGCATGCCGCGCACGATGTCGCCGGTATGGCTGGTCGGGGTCGGCGCCGCGATCCAGGGGAACGCGTCGGCCGAACTGTAGACAAACAGCGCGACCGGCCGCACCCGGTCGGTGAAGTTGGCGCGCGAGGCGTGCACGGTGCGGCAGTTGATCGCGATGACCGTGCCGGCCCGGCCGGTCAGATCCTCGGCATCGCGCAGATCGACGGTCGCCATGTCGGCGTCGCGGATCGAGCCGGTCCAGGCGCCCGCGTCGTCGCGATGCACGAAGATCGGCCCCTGGTGGCTGCCGGCGACGCAGGTCAGCGGCCCCTGGTCGGCGGGCACGTCGCCGAGATAGACGCCGAGCGTCACCGGGCTGTAGTTGGTGTGCGGCCAGGCCGGGATGTCCTGGTGCCATTTGACGATCTCGCCGGTGCCCGGCCATTTGTAGTTGAGCTTGCTGCTGTGGAACTTGACGTCCGGGCCGACCAAATCGGCCGCGATGTCGGCCAGCACCGACTCCGCCGCGAAGCTCCAGAAATCGGGATGGCGGTCGACGAGGGCGCGCAGCCGGCGGACATGCGGTCGCTGCGGCCGGTGTTCGGGGCCGAGGTCGAACGCCGCGTTCGAGGCGGCGACGCCGCGGCTTTGCTCGATGAACGCATCGGACAGCGCGATCAGCCGGCGCAGCCAATCGGTTGGGATCAGCCCCTCGGCGGCGAGGTAACCGGTGGCGAAATAGCGCTCGCGCTGCGCCTGGCTCAGCACGCGCGGGCGGTGGGCGAGGATCGTCTCGGGCGTCACGCTGTGTCCCCTTCTCGATGCGGCAGCCTAGCTCTTGTCGCACCCCTTCGTGGTCTTGACGAGCGCCATCTTGCCGTCCAGCAACTTGTAGCGCTTTTCGACATAGCAATTCTTGCCGGCTGGCGCGGCGTCGGGGGGCAGATAATCGATATCGGTCTTCTCCACCAGCCGTAGATGGCCCTTGTGCCACGCGTAGACTTCATTCGTATAGGAGCAGCAGCTGTTGCGCACCGCGCTGGTCACCCGTTTGGCGGCCGGATCGAATGCGGGCGAGGCGATCTCCTCCAGATCGTCGCTTGCCGCGAGGTTGCGCGTCGCCGGGTCGAACAGCCAGGCGGCATAGGGGATGTTCGGGCTCGCCGGCAGAAATTGTGCGATGCGCAGATCGGGCCAGCCGTCGAAATTCATGTCCTCGACGATCGGCACAAACATGGTGCAGGTGCCCTGTGACAGGACGCCCGCAACGTCGCCGCCCAGGGTCTGCACGACATGGCCGGTCGCCGGATCGATAAGCTCGACTGCGGCGACCGCGGTTGCCTTGCCGTCGGCGCTGCATCCCCCGCCCAGCTGGTTCTTGATCACGCTGGCCCGGTCAACGCCGGCGGTTAGCTCCAGCCGAATATCGTACGGGAACGCTTTGCCGTGCGAGGCGTCGGCGGCATGCAGCTTCCAGGTTTTCGTGCCATCGGGCGAGGACCAGGTGCCGTCGATCGAACCGGGCGTTAGCCTGCCATGCCAGCGTCCGGTCAGCCTGCCGCCGACCGTCTCATCGGCCGCGAAGGCGTCGCCGGACACGGTGCCTTTCAGCGTCAGCGGATGCTTGCCGTTGCCGGCATAGAAATAGCTGCCGGTAATTTGTCCGGCAAAGCGGTCGATGCTGACGGCGATGTTCTTGTCGCCGATGGTGCCGGCGTAGTTGGCGCTGTAGGCGGCAATCGTCGGAGCGGCGGCCTCGGCGGCACGCCCCGGTCCGCCGGACGTGAGAAGCAGCAGGGCCAACGCGGCGGCGAGCGGCGCCGCCGGTGCCGGGTTCACCCCTCGGCCGCCGGGTCGACGTCCTGCGCGCCGATCCTGTAGAACGGCGCGAGAAAGATGCCGAATTTCATGCCGCGCTGCGCCATCCGTCTATCCTCCAGCCGAGAGCGCCTTTATCCTGCCGCGATCACCGAGCGTACGCCACGCCCAACACCGAGGGAGCAATCGCCATGATCCACGTCATCGCCATCATCACCGCAAAGCCCGGCAAGCGCGAGGAAGTGCTGGCCGCGTTCCGCGCCAACATGCCGGCGGTCCACGCCGAAGACGGCTGCATCGAATACGGTCCGGTCGTCGACGCCGAAGGCGGGCCCGGCGCCAAATTCGGCGCGGACACGTTTGTCGTGATCGAGAAGTGGGCCAGCCTCGACCATCTGAAGGCGCATGGCGCCTCGCCGCACATGGCCGCCTACGGCGCCAAGACCCGCGAGCTCTTGGCCAACCGCGAAATCCACGTCTGCCAGCCGGCGGCGTAATCCTTATCGGATGTGCAGCACCGCCTTGCCGGTGAAGTCGCGGTCGATCAGGCGGTGGGCGACTGTGCCCACGTCGCTCCACGATGCCTCGACCGCGATCTGCGGCCGCAACTTGCCGGCGGCGATCAGGCCGGCGAGTAGCGCAAGGCCGATGCCGCCGCGCTCGACGCTCATCAGCTCGTGGAACAGGGTGAGGCCGTAGAGCCGCGCCCCGCCGGTCGCGAAGAAATCGCGGCTCTCGATCGTCGCGCTGCTGGCATCGGACACGCCGAGCGTCACGCAGGTGCCGCCGGGCTGCAGCATCGACAATGCCGCGGCGAGCGCCGGGCCGCCCAGTGAGTCGACGATCAGCCAGTAGGGGCCGTGCGGCCGGGCGGCGGCGAGGTCGCGCGACAGCACAATCCGCTCGCCGCACCATTCGGCGACGGCGGCGCGATATTCCGGGCGGCGCACCTGGCCCCACACCTGCGCGCCCGCCGCTGCAGCGAGCTGGCAGGCGAGGTGCCCGACCCCGCCCGAGGCGCCGTCGATCAGCACCTTGCGGCCGAGCAACAGCCCGCCCTGGCGCAGCGCGTGCAGCGCCGTCAGCCCGGCGACCGGCAATGTCGCGGCCTGCGCGTCGCTGACCGCGTCGGGCAATGCCGCCACCGCATGGCTGCGGCAATTGACGCGCTCGGCCCAGGCCCCCGACGGCAGGATGCCGACGACCCGCGTGCCGGGCTTGGGGCCGCTGCCGTCCGCCGCGGCACCCTCGACCACGCCGGCGAAATCCCAGCCCGGCCGCCAGCCCGCCTCGGCGACCTGTAGCGCGCGCCTGGTCTCGCCGCGATTCAGCGAGATCGCGGTGACGCGAACGGCGACCTCGTCGCGGTCGGGGTCGCGCAGATCCACCGGCTTGATCGCCAGTTTCCCCGCCGCTGTCGGGTCGACGACGATCGCGCGGATCTGTTGCGGCATCGGCTCCTCCGTCGGGTCACCCCGGATAGATCTGGATGCTGGCGGCGACCGAGTTGGCGACGTGTTCCTTGCTGATCACGCCGCGCACATCGGCGACATGCGGAACGCCGCTCTTGCCGACGACCACGGCCATGAACGCGCCGTGCCGCCACATCCGGCGGATGACATCGAACACGATGTCGTTCTCGCGCGCGATGACGAAGTTGCGGTTGACCACGTCGCCGATCGCGATGCCGGTGCTCGTTTCCCCAAGGCCGCGGTGCAGGCCGGTATTGACCCGCTGCACACCGACGATGTGATCGCCCGAGCTCACCAGCAGGTAGCGCATGCCGCCCTGGTTCTCGGATGAGCGCAGGAATGCATCGAAGCTGGTGCCGGTCGGGACGAGCGCGAAATCGGTGTCCATCACCTCATGCGCGCGCCGCACCAGGAACATGTTTGCGTGCAGCGCCTTGGGCACGACATGGCCGCGCCGGAACAGCTTCAGCGTGTAGATGTTCTCGCGCGACAGCATGCGGCGCACCCCGACGGCGAAGGCCACCGCGATGATCATCGGCAGCACGATGTCGTAGTCGCGCGTCATCTCGAAGATCATCGCAACCGCGGTCATCACCGCGCCGGTGCCGCCGCCGACCATCGCCCCCATGCCGACCAGCGCGAAGCTGCGGATATCGATCGCCATCGGTAACGGCAGCAGCGTCAGCAGGCCGGCGAAGGCGCCGCCGATCGTCGCCCCCATGTAGAGCGACGGCGAGAAGATGCCGCCCGAGGAGCCGGAGCCAAGGCTGAGACAGGTCGCCAGCAGCTTGCAGGCGAACAGCAGCAGCAGCAGCCAGGCGACCGAGGTCTGACCGAACATGATCGACTGAATCGTCGCGTAGCCGACGCCCTCGACGTAGTAGTGGCCCAAGGTGCGGAACAGCGCATAGATCAGGATACCGACCAGCAACATGCCGATGGTGTGACGCAGATAGGCGTTTTCGATCTTCTCGAAGGCGTCCTCGAGGAGGTGCAGGCCGCGGATGAAGCCCGTTGCCGCCACCCCGATAATGACCCCGAGAAGCGCGTAGAGCACCAGGGTCAGCGCCGTCGTCCAATCGACCGGCAGCGGCGGGATCGGCGGCAACATGAAAGCGGGCTGCGCGCCGAAAAACAGCCGGCCGACGTACGTCGCCGTGCCGGTGGCGATCGCGGTCGGCAAGAATGTCGAGACGCTGACCTCGGGCATCATCAATTCGATCGCGAACAGCACCCCGCCGATCGGCGTGTTGAAGGTCGCGGCAATGCCGCCGCCTGCCCCGGCGGCGACCAGGGTGATTCGCTGGCCCGGCGTCATGCGGATGATCTGGCCCAGGGTCGAGCCGACCGCTGAGCCGATCTGGATGATCGGTCCCTCGCGTCCGACCGCCGCGCCGGTGCCGATCGCGACGGCAGAGGCGAGCGACTTGACGATGGCCACCACCGGCCTGATGCGGCCGCTGTTGTAGTAGATCGCGTCCATCACCTCGGGCACGCCGTGGCCACGCGCCTCGGGCGCGAAATTGTTGACGAGGAAGGTCACGACGACGGCGCCGATCACCGGCACGAGGATGATCAGTGCGCCCCAGGGGCTCGGCGGGGTGAACAGATTGGCGTCGTAGTGTGCGACCGCCTGGCCGAGAAACATCAAATTGTGGATGAAGCCGATCAGAGCGCGGAAGACGACCGCGCCGAGGCCGGTGGCAATGCCGAGGCCGAAAGCGAGCGCGCTCAGCGTCGCCAGCCCGAGCGGCGCGTTTTCCCGCTCCTGCGGCCGCGCCGGCCCGGTCCGGCCGCGCGTTGCCGAAACCGCGGGGTCGCTCACGCCGGCCATTGCAGCGCCTCGCGCGTGACGATGACCTCGCCGGCCGCGGTCAGGCGGACGAGGTTGACGGTTTGGACATATTCGGGTGAGCCGGAGTAATAGGCCGGCACGGCGCCGCAGCCGACCTGGGCGGCCCGGTCCCAATGGCCGAGCGCCAGGTAATCGGCCGCCGTTGCGGCGATCATCGCATCGCTGATCAGCCAGGATGGGCGCAGCGGATTGGCCCAGGTCTCGGGCGGCTCGTAATGCCCATGCCCCATCGCGATATGCCAGCGGTACGCTCGTGGCGGCGGGTCGTGCAGCGGCACCATGTCCTGGTAGTCGCGATGCGCGTTGCCCCAGATTTCGAGATCATGCAGATCGAACGCAACCGCCCGCTCATGCGTCATGCCGAGAATGCGGAGGTTGGCGATGCCGGCGTATCCGCCGCGGGCGTAGACCGAATCCGGGGTCGCCGGATCGTGGTTGCCCGGCAGGATCACAATCGGCAGCGCGGCCTCGGCGAGGAGGCGGCCGGCGCGGTCGATCGTCGCCGGCGTGACCATGTGGTTGTCAAAGGTGTCGCCGGCGAGCAGCACGATATCGGCGCTGACGGCGCGCGCGTGGGCGAGCACGCAGCGCAACCCGGCAGTGCCGTCGCCGTCGTGCTGCGCGGCAATGCGCTCGTCGTCGATATGCAGATCGGAGCTGTGGACGAGGCGCACCTCGGCGGCGCTTGTCGTCGTCTGTCTGTCAATTGGCATCGTGTGATCAAAGCCTTGCATTTCTTGTTTCGATTCGTGGCTGTTCCGCCGCGAACGCGCGAATGCCGGGCTGCCCGATCTCCAAAGTCGTGGTGGACCCCCGCTAACGCGCGGGGGACATTAATTACATAAGCCAACCGAAACACCGAATATATAAACTACGGCGATACGCCGCGGTCAGCAGGAGACGAGGCGGATGAGTGCCGGCCGATGGGGCGGTCCCTTGGGGAACGGGTGTTGCAGGCGATGATCGACACGATCACCAACCTGCGCCTGCGACGCCTGTATGCCTACTGGAACGAGCGGCGGGGCAGCCGCCGGTTCCCGGCCCGTGCCGACATCGACCCGCTCGATCTTACGTTCCTGATGGGCAATATGATTTTGATCGATGTCATCGAGGGCGACCCGCCCGGCTTTTTCATTCGGCTGCACGGCACCAATCTGGCGCAGCGGGCGGGCTACGAACTGACCGGCAAGATGCTGAACGATCTGCCGATCAGCCGAGTTTCGCCAGCTGGCGATGCAGACCTTTACCCACGTGGCGCGAACCGGGGAGCCGTTTCGCGCCGCCCGCGACCGCGTGCTCGACGAGCGGTCGCAACGCTATGAGACGCTGATCCTGCCGCTGTCCAAGGATGGCGAGCGGGTCGACATGCTGCTGGCCGGCCTGATCTATGCCGACGAGCGCGAGCCGAGCTGACCCTCACCGGCGAACGGATGCCCGCCATAGCGGGTCGGTCACGAATATCTGTCAGCCGTCGCCGTGATCCCACGACAAGATCGAATAGGTATGTGCGCTCGGCATGACCCGAACGACCGCGATGCGGCGGGCGCGGGCGTTGTTCGGCCCTTCGGCGGTCGCGATGATGCGCGCGGTGAGCACGTCTGACGGCCGCGGTGGCGCCGGGCCGGCAGGAACCGTCCCCGGCCCGACCAGTGCGGCCATCGCCGCCACGACGATGGGGTCGGCATGCGCAAGGCTTGGCACGGCCGGCGCGAACAGCGACAGATGCGGGTGGATTGCGGCGAAAACGCGCGGTGTCATGCCGTGCACACGGCGCAACTCGTCGAGGGTCTGGGCCCGCTCGCTCGGCGGCGCGTAGTCGAGCCCTGCCGCGCGGTATTCCGCCGTCGTCGCCTCCTGTGCTCGGGCGGCACCGGGCGTACCGACCCATTCGCCGATGGCGGCCGCCAGGCTGCGGGCATTTTCCCGATCGCTGCCGCTGACGCGCAGCAAGGCTTCGAGAAGCGCCGGCGCCGCGAGGTTCGGGTTGATCAGGGCGGCTTCGTCCTCGATGCGGACCGTCACCCGGCAATCGCCGATCGAGAATTGGTGCGCGCCGCCGTCGAGCGGCCATCGGCGCTCCGGATCCGGGTCCAACAGATTGAAGATCGACTGAGACACCGCCCCATCGGCCGCTGCCTCGGTCACGGCGTTGGCGGCGAGGTTGCCGGCGATGCGGATCTCGACCCGGCCGCTTCCCACCAGATGGGCGACGATGAAGGCGATCAGCACCAGCGTCCACAGCACGATGATCAGCGCAAAGCCGCCGTCGCGGGGGCGCTGCGCTGGCGACGGCGGGCGCGCCGCCATCCGCTACAACCCGTTAGGGTTGGCCGTCCCGGGAATGCGCTTGTGCCTCAGGTCGGATGGGACCAGCGCGGCATTCAGCAACTGACTGCGCAGATCCTCGGTGAGGGCGCGCGCATCACGCTGGTCGTTCACCACATGCGGCGTAATCAACACGAGCAGTTCGGTGCGTTGACGCGTGTTGCTCTGCGACGACAACAGGGCGCCGAGCCCGGGGATGTCCTTCAGAAAGGGAATGCCGTTGTTGTCTTCCTGCGAGGTATCGCGGATCAGGCCGGCAAGCGCGACGGTCTGGCCATCGTGAACGGCGACGCGCGTCCGCAGGACGCGGTCATCGAAGGTCGGTGAGCCGGTCGCGGTGTTGGCGGCCGGCGGTGCGACATCGCTCACTTCCTGTGCGACATCCATGGTCACGAGACCGTTCGCGCCGATCCGCGGCGTCACCTGCATGATCACGCCGGTCGAGTGATAATCGACGCTGTTGACGATCGGAGCACCGGCGGTGAGCGTGCTGGTTGCGGTGCCCGTCAGAATCGGCACCTGCTGGCCGACCTGCAGGCGCGCCGGTTCGTTGTCCATCACCAGGACCTGCGGCGACGACAGCACCTTGACCTTGGTCACGTCGGCGAGCGCTTGCAGAATGAAATGCGGTGCCTTGCTGATCGCAAACCCGATTAGCCCCGTCGGCGCCAACGGCCCCGGCGGAAATACCGGAATCGCCCCCAAGGTTTCTGCGACATGATCGAGCTTGAAATAGAATTGCGTGCCGTACTGTAGCGCGTCGTTGAGCGTAACCTCGGCGATTGTCGCGTCGATCAGCACTTGCAATGGTGCGATGTCTATTTTGTGCAACATGCCTTCGATCGACGCATACTCGCGCGGTGTGGCGTAGATCAGCAGCGCATTGTTGTGCCGATTGGCGATAATGCGCATTTTGTCTTCTGAGCCGCCGCCCGGGCCGGCTTCGGTTGACAACGGCTCGCTCGCCGGGGGAGGGGCCGCGGCGGCTTCGGTCGCGCGCGTGCCGCTCGCCGCGGCCGCATTGCCGGTCGCCCCGGCATTGCTCCCCAGACCGCCGAGGCTCGCTGCGCCGCCGCGGCCAACGCCTCCCTGCGAACCGCTCGGCTGACCCTGACCCGCTGCCAATGATACCGGTTCGGCGCCGGGCGCCGTGCTGCCTGGCTCGGCGCTCGGCGTGACGTTGTGCGGCGTGAAGGCGCGCTGTAGCAGATTCGCGAGATCGGCGCTCTGGCCGTTCTGGACGTAATAGACGTGCCAGGCGCGGTTGGTGGCATTCTCGACCCGGCCGGTCAGCCGGAACAGTTGCTTGGCCGCGTCGATGTAGCGGGGCTGCGACGAGGCGACGAGAACCGCGTTCACCCGCGGCAAGGGAACAACCCGCACGCGTCCGGCCAGCGGCCCGCCATTCTCGACCTGCAGCGCCTGCTCCAGCACATGGGCAAGTCGCGCCGGGTCTTCGTTTTCGGTCGGAAAGATGGCGAGGGACTGCCCGGCCAGCGTATCGATGTCGAAGGCTTTGATCAGCGAGAGCAGGGCTTGGCGCGCCGCCGTATCGCCGCTGACGATCAGGGCGTTGCGCCCGGGATCGGCGGTGAGCTTGCCGCCTTCGGCGACATAGGGCTGCAGCAGCTTGGCGAGGTCTGCCGCCGCTGCATAACGTAACGCGACGACCTCGACCCCGGCGCCGAGATTTCCCGCGCCGGCGACGGTATTGGTGGGCGCTCCGGTGGCGATCGGCACCACGGCGTAGAGGCCGCCTTTCTTGATCAGCGTGGCGCCGTTCTGGTTGAGCAGGGTCTCGAGGGTCGGCAGCAGCGCCGCGCGCGGCAGCGGTGTGCCGGTATCGATCGTTGCGGTCCCGTGAACCGCGGGATCGATCGTGTAGTTCAGCTTGAGCGTGGTGCCGAGAATGACCCGGGCAACCTCGCGGATGTCGGTGTCGGCGAAATTGAGGGTGACGTCGCCGGATTGCCCGGCGGTCGCGGCCGGAGGCGGCGACGCGATCGCCGCCTCCCTCTCCGGCCGGCGCGCCTCGAACACCGGGCTGAGGCCGCGCCCGCCGGGAATTGCGCCGCTCGTCCGCGGCGGCGGCGGCTGCAGTGCAATCGGCTGGTTGAGTGGGGCCAGTCCGGCCGGCGGAGCGGATTGGCACCCGGCAAGAAGCAGCATCACCATTACCCACAGGCAGCGGCTCCGCACGCTGTTTACCAATGGCAACATCATCGCCGGCGCGCCCCGGCGATCGCGGGCGGTAAGACCGCACGGCGGTTGATCGCCGCGCGCTGCCGTTGCAGCACCTCGGCTGCGGGGCCCGGCGGCGGGAAGGATCGCGCCGGTACGGCGGGCGGGCGGGCCGCCGCGTTGCCGGGGGGGTGAAATCGTACCTGTCGGACGGCATTCGGATCCGGCTTCGGGCGCAACGTCTGGGTTCCATTCGGACTGATCAACGAGACCTCTTGCGGTGCAATGGTCTCGACGCGCCAACCATCGACGCTCTCCCCTTCGCTCAACATAAGCGGTTTGGCGCCGTTGACGGCGAAGATCGCGAGTTGCCGATCCGGTGTGATGACGATCCCGGTCAATCTCTTGTCGGCGATCCCGCCGGCGTTCGGGCCATCGTTGCCGGTTTCCGGCGGGCGGCGGGTCGGGCTGAACAGCGGCCGGGTGAGGCTGGTTGCCAGCAGGTCGTCGAGCCGAGCTGGGCGTGTCAGCGGCACCACGCGCGGCTCCTCTATCGGGGCCGCACGCGTGGCTCCCGGTTTCCCGCTATCGGTCCCGATCCCGCCGTAAAGCTCGCCGAGGATCAGGGCCCCGAACAGCACGCACCCGCCAGCCAGCAGCATCGCACGGGGATCGATCATCGCTTGGCTGCGTCGGTGGGTTGATCCGCCCGAAAACCGTAAACCTCGAGGCTGGCGTCGAGCGTGGGCACCGGAGCCGCGCCCTGCCGCCGCTGGAAGCTGTGCACCTGCAGGTTGTCGACGACAAGCGGCGGCGTCGTGGTCTCCAGCTTGCCGAGAAATTTCACCAAGCCTTCATAGGGACTGCTCAACACGAGTTGAAGGCCGATTCGGTGAAATGTGGCTTGGGTCTTGGCCGGCAGGCTTTCGGTGCTGCCGATCGTTACGCCGCCGGCGGCGAGTTCCTCGATATGACCCTGCAGCGCGGCGGAGGCGACGGCGTCGCTGGTGCCGGGCAGTGAAAGCTTTTTGCTGTCTGCCGCCCTGCGGATCTCGGCGACGCGCTGGCGCAGCGCGGGCAGCTCGCCTGCGACGATCGTCAGTTTCGCCAGAAATGCGCGCTTGCTCTCCGCGGCGGCGGCCCGCTCGCTATAGAAATCCAGCAACGGGACGACCGCCAGGGCGTAGATCGTGGCCAGCGCGACCAGCAGCAGGCCCATCGCCAGCAAACGGCCGCGTGGCCCGGTCGGCAAGACCGCACCCACTTCCAGGGGCCCGCGTTGGCGACGCTCGGCCAACGCTAGGGTCCCACGTCGGCGACGATTGAGAAAACCTCCGTGTGGAGCGCCTCAAGCCGGGTGACCGGCGCCGCAAAGGCCGGGTTGCGAAATTCCGGGTCGGCAGCGAGCACGCCGATCAAGCGGGCGGCGCCGGCAGATCGGCCGCTGAGTGTCAGCTTGCGCTGGCGAAGATCGAGTTCGGTCAGGTAGGTGTCGTCGGGAAGTAGTCGGGTCAGGGCCGCGAGCGCCTCGAGTGGGCGGCCGGCCTTGTCGAGTTCGCCGTTGACGAGTTCGGCGCTATGCGACAGCCCGTCGATGTCGCGGCGCAGCGCCTCCGCCTGGTTTGCCGTCTTGCGGTTTACCGCGATGGCGCGGTCAAGCGCCGCCAATTCTGCCGTTTGGCGCGCGAACGGCACCACCACCGCGCCGAGCGCCAGCAGCGCGCAACACGCCGCTGCCGGCCAGACGAGGCGTTGCGATCGATCCTGCGGGCGACCGCGAGCGCCGTCGAGCGGCAGATAGCCATTCGGCGACGATCCATCCCCAAACTCCGCCCAGCGCGGAGCAACCCCGGCGCGTGCGAGTGCGCTCAACAGCGGCGCAAGATTGCCCTTCGGGACGAGCGAGAGCCGCACCGACAAGCGACGTTGCTGGCGATCGACCGCCTCGACGCGGTGGCTCCAATAAACCTCCTGGGCGGCAAACGGCGTCTCGCGATCCATTTCGAAGCCGAGCACCTGATCGAGTTCGGCTTGGGCCGCGAGCGGCAGGGTCAGCTCCTTCTGCAGCACATCCGCGCTGGCCAGCCGGAGCACGGCCGGCCGGCTCGGCGACTGCGGAAGCTGCCCGAGTTCGGGGGCATCGGGCGCGAACTCCCCGAGTGGCACCTCCTTGCCGTTGCGGCGCAGGCTGGCCGCGACCACGTCGTCGGCGCTGTTTGGGTCGCGCGCACCCAAAGCCTTCGGGACGATCACCAGGGCATCGGCTCCGGTCAAGCTGGAGCGGTGCAGCCACGACGGCAGCAGCTCCGCGAGCTGTCCACCCCACCAGGCAAAGAACTCACCGATCATGGATAATGAGCCTCGCGGGCGGTGCTCAGCCGGATCTGCCGTGGGCGTTGCCGTTGCACCAAGAATGTCGCCAGCAGCAATTTCATTGCCGACACCTCCGGCACCCTGCTTTGCCGGCGCACGCTGCCTGCGCATCGCCGACGGCAATCGCCCAGCAAACTCCCAGCACGCCGAGCCGGCATCGTAGCGGACCCCTCCTCCGGGGGAAAGAGCGCGCCGGTTTCGTGTCGCCGCGGCACGCTAAAGCGGGCAACGCTCGGTGACAAGTTGCGTGGTTCCTGCCGCATAGGGCCGCTGGTCCTCGCGGCGGGCGCCCGTCAGATGTCGGCCGGCCGCGGACCGGCGCGACAATCGAGTGAATGCATTGCAATTTGTTACAATTTTTTACAATGCTCCTGTAATACTAAAATTCTATGCTGTACTGCTATCGGCGTAGAACGATGACCTGGGAGGATAGGATGCTGGAAGACCCCGTTAGGGCATATTGCCTGCGCAAGCAGAAAGGGTTGCACCGCGCTGTATTGGGACTGGGAACCGTTGCGCTCGTGGCGTTGACGTTGGCGGGTGGGGCGTTTGCCGATCCATGCACCGGGCCGGGGGCGCCGACGACAACTCAGACCAAATGCCTGACCGCGGTGCAGATCCCGGGCAGTGCGCTGCGTTCGTTCGATATCAGCTGGGCCAATCCGCAGCGCGGCGAGTACTACCTTGCCGATCGTTCCAACGCCGGCATCGATATCATCGACACCAAGCATAATAAATACTTGCGGACGTTGCCCGGATTTGTTGGCATTGTGCTTAATTCCAGCGGCAACGTTAACAACAGCGTCTCCGGACCGGATGGCGTCGTCACGCACGGCCGTTGGTTATACGGCGGTGACGGTGACAGCACTCTCAAAGTATTTGATCTCAAAGGACCGACATCATCTTCGCTGAAACAGACGATCTCCACCGGCGGGACGACGCGGCTTGACGAGATGGCCTTGACCACCGACGGCACATTGCTGCTGGCGGCCAACAACGCCGAGGATCCGCCATTCGCGACATTGTTCGCGGCGAACGGTGATGCGCATGCGAGCGCGGTCGGCATCATCACCAAAGTCACGATCGATCCGAGCATCATCCCGTCGGGGTATGGCCTCTCCATAGAGCAGCCGACATGGGAGCCCAATACCGCGCGCTACTACGTCTCGATCCCGGTCATCGCCAACAATCCCGCCGGCTGCAATTATGGCCAGCTCGGTGGGGCGATCACCTGCGACGGCGGGATGGCGGTCATCGATCCGACGACGCTGACAAAGCCGAACGCGACGCTTGGCGCCTATGACCCGACCACCAATACCGGCGTCGTCCCGCTCTACGCGTGCGGTCCCAACGGCGCGACGGTCGGCCCGAACGGCAACATTGTCCTGGGTTGCACCCCCGGCAACAATCCGAGCGACACGACCACCCTCGTGATCAACGCAAGCACGAAGAACTACGCCAATATCGCGGGCATCACCGGCTCCGACGAGGTCTGGTTCAATCCGGGCGACAGCCGCTACTACACAGGGTCCTCGAAGCAGCTCAACACCAGCAAGATGACCTCGCCGGCGCTCGGCGTGATCGACGCGACCAGCCTGCTGATCGAGACGATCCCGCAGGGCAGCGGCTCCCACTCGGTGGCGGCCGATTGCAAGCTCAACCGCATCTTTGTGCCCCAGGTCGCGCCGGCAAGCGTCGTGGGGACCGGCGGCGACACGACCGGCGTCAGCGCGCAGATATGCGGCAGCAACAACGGATGCGTCGCGGTCTACGTCGACCCGAACGAGAACAATAGCTGCGGCGCCAGCGACGGAGGCCATGGCGGCGGGGATGGCCATCATTCCTGACCAAGGCAATTGACCCACCAGCGAAGGGTGATCGCCGCCGTCTCTAGTCGAGCCGTGGCGCAACGATCAGGTCAGGCCAGCGGCGGCGGTCGCCCTTCGCAAAACGCAGCCGGAGCCGGATCAGCTCCGGCGCCTCGGCGCTCTCCCACCGCGTCTGCCAGGCTTGCGGCTGGCCCGCCGCGAGGGAACCCCAATACGCCAGGTCGAGCCGCTCGACGCCCCCGAGAAGCACGGTTTGGGTTGCCGGCGGCAGCGCGGTCAGCAGCCGTTCATGCAGATGCGGCACCCACGACAGGGTGAGACGCTGGTCTACGACGGACAGCGTCATCTCGGCGCGGCGGGTCGTGCCGAGGCCGGTCGGCATGTCGCCGACAAAGCTCACGCGGTCGGCCTCACCCCGGAACGCCGCTCCGGCGGCGGTCGCAACGAGCGTGTTGCCGTCGGGCATCACTGGCAGCCGGCTCAACAGCGTGCGCAACAGCCGCATTACGCTGCCGGTTTCCGCAAGCGCGTCGAGGCGGTGGACCTGCGCCTGCCGGAGGGCGAGGCCCGTGCGCACACCCTGCGTCAAGCCCACCATCAGCAAGCCGAGCACGACGAGCGCCACCAGCACTTCGAGCAGGGTAAAGCCTGCTGGCCGCGTGCCACTCGCCGCGTGCGTCATTGTGGCCTCACCGGGCGGCGAGCGTGGTGGCAATGCGCCGCGTCTGCAACGTGACGACGCGATCGTGCCCGCTTCCGGGCCATGAGATCGTCACCTCGACAGCGAACAGGGTGGTGGCGACCGCGGGGGCGCCGGGAGCCGCCCGGGCAGGCCACGTCGCGACCGGTTCGATGCGCAGCCGCCAATGATAGCCGCCGCCGTCATCCCCCTCCGACTCGCCTTGCAGCAAGGCGGCATCGCGCCCGACCGCCGCCAGGTGCGACTGCGCCCGCTCAACCGCCTCTTCGACGCGTGCGGCCGCGTCGACCGCAAACAACCCGTCGCCGCCGGCCCGGAACAACAGGATCAGCGCCAGCCCGGCAATCGCCAGGGCGACCAGAACCTCAAGCAGGGTGAACCCGTCGGCGCGCCTACCGGACATCGGCGACGCTGACCCTTCCGGTCAGCCAGTCCACGCCGACCGCGACGCGACGCGCGCCCTCCGCGAGGACGATCCTGCCGCCCGTCGAGCTGCCGTCGGGGTTGAACCGGATGCGCCCGTCATGGGCGCTCAGCCGCTCGCCGGCAACCGTCAACAGCGTGATCGACAGCGCCGCGGGCAAGTGCCGCGGCGTACCCGATCCGAGCCGATAGCGATGGCCGGGAAGGTCGATTTCCAGCGCAGCCGGATGGTTGCTTACGATCGCCTCGGAGCGTGCGAGACGCAGCTGCGCCGCCAGTTCGGCGGCGGTCGTCTCGACTTCGTAGCCCCGGCTCCACGGTGCGCGGTACCCCGCCACAAGAACGAGCGCAAAGCCCAGAATGGCGAGCACCACCAGAATCTCGATCAGGGTAAAACCGGCGGCCCCGCAGGAAGCGTGAGCCGCCGCGCGCCGTACCGCCTTATGTCGCGAGGTCATTGAGGCTCAGCATCGCGGTCAGCAGCGACCCGACGATGCCCGCCACGACCAGCCCCATGACGATCGTGATCATCGGCACCGCCAGCGCCACCAGCCGCTGCATCATCAATCGCGCCTGCTCATCGTGGATCTCGGCCGCTTTCAAGGCCATCGCGGCGAGTTGCGCCGCCTCCTCGCCGAGTTGCAACAGGTGGATCGTGCGCGCCGGGAACAGCCCAGCCTCGGCGAGCGGCCGCGCCAGGCCGGCACCGCTCTTGGCGGCGAGCGCCGCGGCGTCGACGGCCGCCGCCGCCGCCAGATTGCCCAGCGCGTCGCGGGCAATGCCGAGCGCCGCGATCAGCGGCACGCCATTCTGCAGCAGACTGCCGAGCGTGCGGGTCAGCCGGGCCGCCAGCGTCTCGCGCATCAGCGCCCCGGTGATCGGCAGGCGCAGCAGCAGACGGTCGGCCTTCAGCCGATACACCGGCTGCGTCAACAGCCGGCGCGCAACCAACACTGCCGCGGGGACGGCGACGAGCAGCCACGGTCCGACGACCCCGAGCACCGCGCCGATCGTCATCAGCGCGCGCGTCGAGGCGGGCAGTTGTGCGCCGGCCTGCTCGAAAATCGGTACGAACTGCGGCAGTACATATTCGAGGAGCAGAACCACCGAGCCGATCGCGGCAAGAACGAGCAGCGCCGGGTACACCAGGGCCGCTTGCAGGCTCGCACTGAGGCTGCGCTCGCGCTCCAGTAATGTCGCGATCCGTTCCAGGGTTGCCGGCAGCGAGCCGCCGGCCTCGCCCGCTCGCACCAACCCGACATATAGCGTCGAGAACGTCTGCGGCTCGGCGGCAAGCGCCGCGGCGAGAGAACTGCCCGACCGCACCTTGTCGCGGATAATCCCGAGGATCGTGCGGCTGCGCGCGCTGCGCGTGTTTTCGACGACGAAGCGCAGCGCGCGATCGAGATCCTGCCCCGCCGCCAGCATGATCGCCAGCTCCCGGGTCGCCTCGGTGAGCGCCGCCTTGTCGAGGCCGCGCTTGCCGCCAAGTTCGAGCTGCAGCAGGTGGCGCCAGCCGGCGGCGCGGTCGGCAGGGTCGGCACGCAGCACGATTTGGCCCTGGCGCTGCAGCCGCTCGACGACCGTCATCCGATCCGGCGCCTCCATGACGCCGTTTACGACATCGCCTCCGGTGTCGACCGCCGACCAGCGAAACTGCGGCATTTCAAAGGCTCGCGCACACGGCGCCGTCCAAATTGCGGCGAGGGTCCCGATCGCGGGACACCGCAGTCATAAGCGCGTTTCCGGGTCGACTCAAGCCAAGGCAGGGCAGCCTCGCTGAGGCGATCGCGGGAAGCGTGCGACGGCGAGGCGTCCTGCGGGGATTTTCCTCAGTGTCCGTAGGCTTTCATGTACGCCGCCTGGTCTGCCTCGCGCTCCATGCAGATTGCGCGGCACGGTGCACTGTCGCCGGGATTTTCGTATATGCAGACGGCGCACTGCTGCCCGGCAATGTCGGCCTTGCCGGCCGCCGTATTCGGATCAGCAGTGGCGCACCCCAAAATCGTCGGACCCATCGTGAGCAGCAGGGTGGCGAGCCGCATCGTGCTCGATCTGCTATTCATGTTGCCACCCTTGACTTACAACCGTGATGACGGGCTTGACCCGACGGCAGCGATCACGAACTGGGGGCGAGCGTCAGCTCAACCCGACGGTTCTGCGCGCGACCCTGTCGCGTCTTGTTCGACGCAATCGGATCCGCGTCGCCGTACCCGTGCGCCGAAACGAGATCAGGCTTCACGCCCTGCGAAATCAGGAATGCCATCACATCGTCAGCGCGCTTTTGCGACAGGACCTGGTTTGACTCGATGCCCTTCTTCTTCAGGGCACGGCCGACCGGTGCATTGTCGGTATAGCCGTTTACCAGCAGCTTGTTCTGCTGCGTCGGGGCCAACTTTTCAGCGAATTTCGCGATGATCTGTTTCCCCTTCGCGCTCATCTCCCAGCCCCCGGGTGGGAACAGCAAATCGCTATTGACCGTATATTTTATTGCTCCTTGCAGTCGGTGGACTTGTGTCTGCTGGGCGGCCGCCTGCGCCGACAGTGTCGATACCTGTTGTTGAAGCTGCTGATTTTCCGCCTGTAGTGCGTCGTATTTGCTCTGCGAGACGCACGCGGAGAGCAGGATCGGTGCCGCAATCAGCAGTGCGCAGCGTGTCAGACGATATGCCATTTCCGTCTCCCGGTGTGGCCGAGTGTGGTCGGTCTATTTGAGCGGCAACTGATGCGTCGTTCGTTGATCCAAATCAACCTACGGGAGACAGTCTGACCAGAAATCCGCTCAGGCCTCGCTGCGGAGGCAGCGCAGCAGTTCCTCGATCGTCGTTTCGCCGTCGATAACGGCCATCAGGCCGCTGTCGAACAGCGGGCGCATGCCGTCTGCGACCGCCGCGCGCTCGATCTCTACGTCGTCGGCGCGCTCGAAGATCAGCCGCTCGATCGCGCGGCTCGGCAGCAGGAGTTCACCGATCGCCCGCCGGCCGCGATAGCCGGTGCCGCGGCATTCGGGACAGCCGGCCGCCTCGAAAATCGCGATTTCCCGTCCCGCAGCCAACCGGCCCAGACCGAACCGCGCATCCAGCTCGGCCGAATTCGGCGCCGGAATCCTGCATGCGGGGCACAGGCGGCGCACCAGCCGCTGCGCCAGCACCCCGCGCAGCGTCGCGGTCAGCAGATAATCCTCCAGCCCCATGTCGCGCAGCCGCGTCACCGTGGCGGCGGCCGAGTTGGTGTGCAGCGTCGACAGCACGAGATGGCCGGTCAGCGCCGCCTGCACCGCGATCTGCGCGGTCTCGAGGTCGCGGATCTCGCCGATCATGATGACGTCGGGGTCCTGGCGCAGGATCGAGCGCAGCAGATTGGCGAAGTTCAGCCCGATCTGCGGCCTGACCTGGATCTGGTTGATGCCGGCGAGCTGGTATTCGATCGGGTCCTCGACCGTCACGATCTTGCGCGCGACCGTGTTCAGCATGCAGCAGCCCGGTGTAGAGCGTCGTCGTCTTGCCGCTGCCGGTCGGGCCGGTGACCAGCATCATCCCGTTCGGCAGATCGAGGCAGCGCTCGATGCCCTGTCGCAAATCGTGCGGAAAGCCGAGCCGGTCGTAGTCGAATGCGACCGCGCTGCGGTCGAGCACGCGCAGCACGACCGTCTCGCCGTGCAGCGAGGGGATCGTCGACACGCGGAAATCGATTTCGTGGCCGCGCACCGTCAACCGGATGCGGCCGTCCTGCGGCAGCCGGCGTTCGGCGATATCGAGCCGCGCCATGATCTTGATGCGCGAGATAACGGCCGACTGCAGCCGCGCCGGCGGCGGCTCGACTTCATGCAGCACCCCGTCATAGCGGTAGCGCACGCGCAGCCGGTCGGGAAACGGCTCGATGTGGACGTCGGAGGCGTGGGTCTCCACGGCGCGCGCGATCAGCTGATTGACCAGCCGGATGACCGGCGCCTCGCTGGCGAGGTCCTTGAGCCGCTCGGCATCCTCCTCGGCGGGCTCGGTCTCGGAGACCGCCTCTTCGAATGCCGTGGCGTCATCGGCCTCGGCTTCGGCGTAGAGCCGGTCGAATGCCGCGTCGAGCTCCAGCGGAACAGCGACGGCGGCTACGATCCGCCGGTCCAGCGCCGCCGCCACCGCATTCCCGGTAAACGAGTTCGAGCGGATCGGCCATGGCGAGCGTCACCCGGTCGTTGTCCATCGCAATCGGCATCGCGCGGACGTGCCGCAAGAATTTCGGCTTGAGCCGGTCGACGAAGAGCGGCTCCTGCGGATAGTCGGCGGCGGTCGCGACCGGGAGGGACAACAGTTGGGCCAGGGTTTCGGCCAGGCTGCGCTCGCTGACCAGGCCGAGCTGCGTCAGGATGCGGTCGAGGCGGGTGCTGGTCTCGGACGCGGCCCGGCGCGCCCGGTCCAACGTCCGCTGGTCGATGACACCACCCTCGATCAGGCTTGCCCCGAGCCTGTCGAGCAGCGCGTCGGCCGATTCTGTCGCCCGCTCCGCGGTCGCGACTGCCACGGCATCCTCCTCAGCTCAGCGCGTCGACCTGGTCGAGGCTGAGCCCACCCGGCACGATCGTGATCGGGATCCGCAAACGCGCTGCGCCCTTGCCGGTCAGGTAGGAGATCAGCGGTCCCGGACCTTCCGGGCCGGTGCCGGCGGCGAGTACCAGGATCGAAATCGTCGGCTCTTCGTTGATCAGCGTCAGCAGCTGTTCACTGCGCCGCCCCTCGCGGATGTAGACGATCGGCATCGCGCCGGCGACCGGCGCGATCTCGTCGCACAGACGCTGCAGTACCTCCTCGGCGGCCTCGCGGCGCTCGGCGCGCGCCAACTCCTCGATCGCGAGGAAATGCTGCCGCTCGGCCGGCTCGATCACATAGAGCATGGCGACGCGTCCGCCGGTATGCGCGGCCCGGCGCGCGGCATAATAAAGCGCGACGCGATGCTCCGGCGTCTCATCGACGACCGCAAGAAAGACACGCGCGGGTACGCTCTCCGGCATCGGCACAGGCCTCATTGCGGCTCAGGCGCCGCGGAACGGCAGACTTGCCAGCCATCCTGCCATCAGCGCCGTGGCCACCGCAATCACGCCGTAGAGGGCTGACTGGCGGGTCGCAAAATCGGAAATTTCCGCGTCGAGCCCGACCTGCGAGACAATCAGCGGCGTGGTTTGCGCGCCGACCACCTCGCGGTCGCGAACCAGAAAGATTTCGACCAGATAGGTTCCGGTCGGCACGTTGGCGGGAAACGCGATCGTGCCGCGAAACAGTCGGTCACCGAGGAAATTGATCTTGCCGCTGCCGCTGCCGAATAGCCCGGCGCTCTCCTGCTCACGTACCAGCGCGTCGGCGAACTGGACGGTCCGCGCCGGGGTTTCCTTGCGCTGGGGCATCAGCTTCAGATTTTCCGCTCCGATGCGGTAGAGCGCCGCGGTTGCGGGCAGAACCACGTCGTAAACCGGCCGGCTCGCCGCCACCGCATAAAAACTTGGGACGTTGGTAAACGTCACGGATTCGGCGTTGACCCAGATGCCGGCGATCTTGTTCTTGCGCCAAACTGTCATCTCGCGCTCGGGACCGCGCACCACCACGATAATGTCGCCGGGCCCGTCCGTGGCGCCGAACAGCACCACCGAGGCGCCGGTGAACCCGCTGCTGATTGCGATGATGTGGCTGCTCAGGTCGGCGACGATCTCGTCAGCGCGCGCCGGCCCGGCCGCAAACGCCGCCAGCAGCAGCAGCAGCAGCAGCGCCCAGCCCCAGCCCCAGCCGGCTCGCTCCGTGCCACCCGAGCGCCCGGCTCATCCCTGCCCCACGGTGACGAAGTAGAGGTGTGCCGGCCGCACCGTCAGGTCGAACGCGACCTTCGCGGCGACCGCCAGCAGCAGCAGCGCGAGCAGCAGGCGCAGTTGCTCGCCGCGCAGCCTGGTGCCGATGCGTGTTCCGATTTGCGCGCCGACCGCACCCCCCAGCAGCAGCAGCACCGCGAGGACAACATCGACCGTGCGGTTGGTATAAGCCTGCAGGAAGGTGACGTTCGCGGTGACGAAAATGACCTGCAACAGCGAGGTGCCCGGCACCACCCGGGTGGGCATCCCGAGCACGTAGATCATTGCCGGCACCAGCAGAAAGCCGCCGCCGATGCCCAGGATGCCGCTCAGCACGCCGACCGCGACGCCGAGCCCGGTCGGCAACAAGGCGCTGATGTAAAGCTTCGACGCGCGAAACCGGGTCTTGAGCGGCAGGCCGTGCAGCCAGGTGTGCTGGTGCAGCTTGCGCCGCACGCCGCCCGGCCGGCGCTGGCGCAGCCAGCGCGCGCACGCTCTCGACCGTCATCAGCGTGCCGAGACCGCCGAGCAGGATGACAAAGCACAGCGCGATGGCCACTTCGACCTGGCCGAGCCGCTTCAGCAAGGCGAACAGCCACACGCCGAGGGCCGAGCCGGCCAGCCCGCCCGCCAGCATGATGAAGCCCATCTTGAAGTCGATATTGCCGCGCCGCCAATGCCCGAGCACCCCGGACAGCGATGCGCCGACGACCTGATTGGCCGACGAGGCAACCGCGACGGGCGGCGGCACGCCGACAAAAATCAGCAGCGGGATCATCAGAAACCCGCCGCCGATCCCGAACACGCCGGACACGCATCCGACCAATGCACCGAGCCCGAGCAGGACAAAGAGATCGAGCGACACCCCGGCAATCGGCAGGTAGATATCCATCAGATATCCGTGATCGGGCGATGATGCCGCTGCTTCGGCGAATCGTCCGCCGTGCCCGCGACGAGGCGCAGCGTGCAGGCGACCTTACCGCCCGCCGCCCGCTCGGGAAAGCGGCAATGCCCGATGAGCGCCGGCGTTAAGGCCGCAACAGGCCGCTGATGTCCTGGACCTCGCGCAATACCGGCAGCGCGATCGCTGCGGCGCGCTCGGCGCCGTGCCGCAGCACCGTGTCGATATGGCCGGGATCGGCCATCAGCCGCCGCATCTCGCCGCCGATCCGGCCGAGCACCTCGACCGCGACCTCGGACAGCGCCTCCTTGAAGGTCGAGAAGTTCTGCCCGGCGAAACGCCCGAGCGCCGCCTCGCGCGAGGAGCCGGTCAGCGCGGCGTAGATGCCGACGAGGTTATCGGCCTCGGGACGCGCTTCGAGTGCCGCCAGCGTCTCCGGCAGCGGCTCGGGGTCGGTCTTGGCGCGGCGGATCTTCAGCGCGATCGCGTCGGCATCGTCGGTCATGTTGATGCGCGAATAGTCCGAGGTGTCGGATTTCGACATCTTCCTGGTGCCGTCGCGCAGGCTCATGACCCGCGTCGCCTCGCCGAAGATCTGCGGCTCGGGCAGCGGGAAAACTCGCGCTCATAGCGCCGGTTGAAGGCGCCGGCGATGTCGCGGGCGAGTTCCAGATGCTGTTTCTGGTCCTCGCCGACCGGCACGTGGGTCGCCTTGTAGAGCAGGATGTCGGCCGCCATCAGCACCGGATAGGCGTAGAGGCCGAGCCCGGCCATGTCGCGGTGCTTGCCGGCCTTCTCCTTGAACTGGGTCATCCGGTTGAGCCAGCCGAGCGGGGTCAGGCAGCCGAGCAGCCAGGCCAGTTCGGCGTGGGCGCTGATCATGCTCTGGTTGAAGATGATGCAGTGCTCGGGGTCGATGCCGGCGGCGATGTAGGCCGCGGTGACCTCGCGGGTCGAGTGGCGCAGTTCGAGCGGGTCCTGCGGCAGGGTCAGGGCGTGCAGGTCGACGATGCAGAAGATGCACTCGTAATCGTGCTGCAGCGCGACCCAGTTGCGGATCGCCCCGAGATAATTGCCGAGATGCAGGTTGCCGGTCGGCTGGATGCCGGAAAAAATGCGGTTCATGATTCATGCCGGCCTGTTATCGCCGCCCTGCGATTGCCGTCAAGCCGGTTGGCCGCGCGATCGCGTCAGCTGGCCGCGCAATTCGCGCCAATCGGTGACGCCGAAGGCGATCGCCAGCCCGCTGAACGCCGCGACCCCCGCGGCGATCAGCGCCGCCAGCGCGGCAAGCCGCAGCGCCGGCGCGCCGCCGAGCGCGCCGGCCAGGACAAGGCGCAACGCCACCAGCATCGCGCTCATGCCGAGCGTCGCCGCGGCGATCCGCGGGATCTTGCGGCGCGTCCTGCGGGTCGAGCGTGAAATGGCCGTGGCGGCGCAGCAGGACGAACAGGCAAACCACCTGCAGCCAGCCGGAAACCGACAGCGCGATCGCCACCCCGACATGCGCGAAGAACTGCATCAGCACCAGGGTCAGCGCCAGGTTTGTCGCCACCGCCGCCACCGCCACCTTGACCGGGGTTGCGGTGTTGCGCCGGGCGAAGAAGCCGGGCGCCAGCACCTTGACCAGCACGAAGGCCGGCAGCCCGCAGGCGTAGGCGACCAGCGCCGCCGCCGTCGCCGCGGTCGCCGCCGGACCGAAGGCGCCGCGCTGGAACAGCACCGCGAGGATCGGCTGGGCCAGGATCGCGAGCCCGGCCGCCGCCGGCAATGTCAACAACAGCGCCAGTTCGACCCCGCGATTCTGCGTCGCGGCGGCGCCGCTCGGCGTCGCCGGCGCGCACCTGCCGCGACAACGGCGGCAGGATCGCGGTGCCGATCGCAATGCCGACGACGCCGAGCGGCAATTGGTTGAGCCGGTCGGCGTAGTAGAGATAGGACACCGAGCCGCCCGGCAACAGCGAGGCAAGCGCGGTCGAGATCAACAGGTTGATCTGGGTCACCCCGGCGCCGAACACGCCCGGCCCCATGATCCGCAAGGTCTCGCCGACCCGCGGCGTCAGGCGCGGCAGGCGCAGGCGCAATGCCACGCCGGCGCGGGCGCACGACATCATCAGCCAGAGGAATTGCGCGACCCCGGCGGCCGTCAAGGCCCAGGCCAGCGCCCGCCCGTCATGCCAGCCGAAATGCCGCATCAGCAGCAAGCCGGCGATCAGGAACAGGTTGAGCAGGATCGGGGTCGCCGCCGGCGCGGCGAACCGGTCGACCGCATTCAGCAGCCCGCCCTGCAGCGCGGTCAGCGAAATGAACAGCAGATAGGGGAAGGTGATGCGGGTCAGCGAGACCACCAGCGCGAATTTGCCGGGATCGGCCTCGAACCCGGGCGCGACCACCCGCATCACCGTCGGCATGAAGATTTCGCCGAGCGCGACAAACACGAGCAGCACGGCGAACAGCACGGCAAAGGCTTCCTCGGCGAATTCGCGCGCCGCCGGCTTGCCGCCCTCGGCCAGCATGGCCGACGCCATCGGCACGAAGGCGGCGCTGAACGCGCCTTCGGCAAACAGGCTGCGAAACAGATTGGGCAGGCGCTGCGCGACAAAGAACGCGTCGGCGACCGGCCCGGCGCCGAGAATCGCCGCGGTCAGGATGTCGCGGATGAAGCCGAAGACGCGGCTCACCAGCGTAAACGAGCCGACCGTCGCGACCGAGCGGAGCAGAGCCATGCCGCGTCGGTGTAGAGGAAAACCGGCTGCAAGAAAACGGGCGTGCAGCAGACCGCGATGTTGTCGTTGCGGGGCGCGCGGCGACGCCGCAATCTCGCGGCCGGATAGCGGAAGTGATGCGGGACAGCGAGGGCGCGATGGCCGAGACCAGGATCGGGGTGATCGGATGCGCCGGCCGGGTCGGCCGGATGCTGATTGGCGACATTGTCGCGACCGAAGGCTGCGTGCTGGCCGGCGGCGTCGCTCGGCCGGCGGCGGCGCGGTCGGCCAGGATCTCGGCGAGTTGGCCGGGCTCGGCCGGCTCGGCATTGCCGCCGGCGACGACCCGGAGCGTCTGCTGAGCGCCAGCGATGTCGCGATCGAGTTCACCGCCCCGGCCGCCACCGCAGAGCATGCTGCGCTCGCTGCCCGCCTCGGCACGCCGCTGGTCATCGGCACGACCGGGCTGGCGAGCGCCAGCCGAGGCTGCGCTGCGCGACGCCGCGACGCGCATCCCGATCGTGTGGGCGGCCAATACCAGCCTCGGCATCAATTTGCTGCTGGGCCTGGTCGAGCAGGTGGCGCAGCGCCTCGGCCCCGATTGGGACCTCGAGATCCTGGAAATGCACCATCGCGGCAAGGTCGACGCCCCCTCCGGTACGGCATTGGCGCTCGGCCGGGCCGCCGCCGCGGCGCGCGGCGCGAGTTTCGACGATGTTGCGGTGCGCGGGC
The DNA here is from genome assembly GCA_963746885.1 of uncultured Alphaproteobacteria bacterium. Taxonomy (GTDB): domain Bacteria; phylum Pseudomonadota; class Alphaproteobacteria; order ATCC43930; family CGMCC-115725; genus DATARH01. The sequence continues at coordinate 6,665 of CAVVDM010000006.1, read as the reverse complement.
GCGACGGCATCACCGGGCCGCGCCGCAATGGCGCCATCGGCTTTGCGGCACTGCGCGGCGGCGACAATATCGGCGAGCACCATGTCATCTTCGCCGCCGCCGGCGAGCAGCTCGAACTGACCCACCGCGCCACCAACCGCGGCATCTATTCGAAGGGCGCGGTGCGCGCCGCGCGGTGGCTGGTCGGCAAGCCGCCGGGGCTTTACGGCATGAAGGAGGTGCTGGGGCTTTAGGCGGCGGCGAACATCGCAGGGAGGATGAGGTGGCCGATCTCGACACACGCCAGAAGGCCGAGCGCATCGCCGCACTGTTCCGCGAGCGCCGCCCGATCGACATCCTGCCGCCCGACCTCTTCCCCGCCGATCTCGACGAAGCCTATGCGATCCGCCGCGAATTCGAGGCGATCGAGGTGGCACGCGGGCGCGGCAGCCGTCGCCGGCTGCAAGATCGGGCTGACGACGCCGATCATGCAAAAGCTCTGCGGCGTCGACGAGCCCTGCTTCGGCGCGATCTTCGCGGGCGAGGTGCATCACGGCCACGCCGAGCTTCGCATTGCCAACTATTGCCGGCTCGGCATCGAGACCGAGATCGCAGTACGCCTCGGCGAGGATTTGCCGCAGGGCGGCGACGCCGACCGGATCGCCGCTGCGGTCGAAAGCTGCATGGCCGCGATCGAATTGCTCGAAGATTTGCGCCACGACTACAAGCGGCTCTCGGCCGCCGCGATGGTGGCCGGCAATGTGTGGAACGCCGGCGCGGTGCTTGGCGCCCCCAACCCTGACTGGCGCCGGCTCGACCTCGCGCGGCTGACCGCTCGGCTGACGGTCAACGGGCGCGAGATCGGCCGCGGCAAGGGCGGCGGATGCAACCGTTGAACGCGCTCGCCTGGCTCGCCAACAAGAGCGCCGCACTCGGCACCCCGCTGAAGCGCGGCATGGTCGTGTTGACCGGCAGCATGGTGCCGATCCAGTTCCCGGCCGCCGGCGACCATGCGATCGTCGAGGTCGAGGGGCTCGGCACCGCCGAACTCGTCGCGACCTGAGCGCGTGCCTGATCTTTATCCGCTGCTCGGCCCGCTGCTGCGGGCGTTGCCGCCCGAGACGGCGCACCGGCTGACCGTGGCGGGGCTCGCCGCCGGTCTTGGCGGCAGCGCTCGCGCCAGCGATTCGCCGATCCTGGCGCAGCGCCTCTGGGGCCTTGACTTCCCCAACCCGATCGGCATCGCCGCCGGCTTCGACAAGGACGCGCGCGCGTCCGACGCGCTGTTGCGGCTCGGTTTCGGCTTTGTCGAGGTCGGCACCGTGACGCCGCGCCCGCAGCCGGGCAACGCAAAGCCGCGCGTCTTCCGGCTCGGAGTCGACGGCGCGCTGATCAACCGTATGGGGTTCAACAGCGGCGGGCTTGACGGCCTCATCGCGCGCCTTGGGCGGCGCCGGCGCCACCTGGGCATCGTCGGCATCAACGTCGGGAAAAACCGCGACAGTGCCGATGCTGTTGCCGACTACGCCGAGGGGGTGGGGCGCGCGGCGGCATTGGCAGATTATCTCGTCGTCAACGTCTCGTCGCCGAACACGCCGGGGCTGCGTGACCTGCAGGCGCGGGCGGCGCTGGAGGAATTGCTGGGCGGCGTCCTGGCGGCGCGCGAGGCGTCGGGTGCGCGCCCGCCGCTCTTGGTCAAGATTGCGCCCGACCTGACGCCCGAGGAAGCCGCCGACATCGCCGCGGTCGCGCTGGCGGCCGGCATCGACGGCATCGTCGTGTCGAACACCACGGTGGCGCGCCCGCCCGGGCTGCGCGGCCCGGCGGCGCGCGAATTGGGCGGCCTCAGCGGGCGCCCGCTCTTCGCGCCGTCGACCGTGCTGCTCGCCGACATCTATCGCCTGACCGAGGGGCGCCTGCCGCTGATTGGGGTCGGCGGCGTGGCGAGCGCGGCCGACGCCTACGCCAAGATCCGCGCCGGCGCCTCGTTGGTGCAGCTCTATACCGCGCTGGTGTTCGCCGGCCCGGCATTGCTCGGCCGGATCAAGACCGGACTGGCTGACCTCTTGCGCCGCGACGGCTTCGATTCGGTCGCGGCGGCGGTCGGCGCCGATGCCTCACTCAATCGGCAAAAGCCGGCATGATCTCGCGGGCGAAGCGGCGCAGATTGTCGCGCGAGCCCTGGCCGCTCAGCAGCACGTAGCGGACGCCGACCGCGCGCAATGCCGCGAGCCTAGCGGCGATCTCGTCGGGGGTGCCGATCAGCGCGTGCGCCTCGCGGGCGCCGGGTGCGTCGGAATAGCCGAGGATGTGCGAGGTCGGGCGGCTCTCGGGCCCGCGCGACAGGTCGAGGAGGCGCTGGTGCGCCTGCGCCTGGCGGCGCAACGCCGCCTCCTTGTCGGCGGCGTCGGTGGCAACCCAGAAATTGCGCGCCACCGCGACCCGCATCGGGTCGAAGACGTGCCCCGCCGCCTCCAGCTCGCGCCGGTAGAGCTGGAGGCGCTCGCCGATCAGCTCGGGCGCGGCGAACTGGTCGAGCAGCAGGTTGCAGCCGCGCCGCGCGCAATCGCCGATCGACGCGGCGCTGCTGGCGGCGAGCCAGAGCGGCGGGTGCGGGCGCTGCGCCGGCGGCGGCTCCACCAGCACATTGTCGAAGTGCCAGTAACGGCCATGGTACGAGAACGGCGCGTCGCAGCCGAAGGCCCGCAGGATCACCGCCAGCCCTTCCTCGAAGCGGCTCTCGGCTTCCTCCGGCGGCATCGCAAAGCCGGAGAATTCGTTGTGGCGATAGCCCTTGCCGACGCCGAAATCGAGCCGCCCACCCGACAAGAGGTCGAGCGTCGCCGCCTGCTCGGCCAGCAGCACCGGGTTGTGCCACGGCAGCACGATGATCGCGGTGCCGAGCCGCAGCGTCGTGGTGCGCGCGGCGATCCAGGTCAAGAGCGTCAAGGTCGCCGAAATCTGGCCGAACGCGGTGAAATGGTGCTCGGTGACGAAGCTGCCATAAAGGCCGAGCGCCTCGGCCTCGACGTGGTAGTCGACGAAATCGTGATAGCCCTCGGCGCTTTCCGCCGCCGGCACGCCGCGCCGCGCCTGCGCGCCGCCAAACAATCCGAACCGCATCGGCACCGGCCCTCGACTGCGATATGATGGCCCGCTTGCATATCATGTGGCGGAGCCAATGACGCTACGCGTGATCGACGGCATGCGCACCCTCGCTGCCGAATATGACGGGTTGATCCTCGATTTGTGGGGTGTCGTGCATGATGGTGTCGTGCCGTTTCCCGGCGTCATTGACTGCATGGGCCGGCTGATCGACGGGGGCAGGCGCGTCGTGCTGCTGTCGAATGCGCCGCGCCGGGCCGACGACGTCGTGCGTCGCATCGAGACGATCGGCGTGCCGCGCGGGCTTTATCACGGCGTCATGTCGTCGGGCGAAGAGGCCTGGCAAAGCCTCCACCGGCGCGAGGAAGCGTTCTATGCGACACTCGGCCGGCATTGCCTGCACATCTGCTCCGAGCGCGACCTCGAAATGCGCGAGGGGCTCGATTTCGACTTCGTTGCGACGCCGGCCGAGGCGGATTTCATCCTCAATACCGGCCCCGCCGAGTGGGAGGACACGCATGAGGATTACGCCCCGGTGCTGCAGGCGGCGCGCGCCCGCGACCTGCCGATGGTGTGCGCCAACCCCGACCTCGTCGTGATGCATGGCGGCCGGCCGGCATTGTGCGCCGGGGCGATCGCCGAGCAGTACGAGGCAATCGGCGGCAGGGTGCGCTGGCACGGCAAGCCCTATCCGTCGGTCTACGACAGCTGCCTGGCGCTGCTCGGCATCGCCGACAAGCGCCGCATCCTGGCGATCGGCGACAGCTTGCGCACCGACATCGCCGGCGCGAAAGGCGCCGGCATCGACAGCCTGCTGATCGCCGGCGGCATCCATGCAGCGGAGTTTAGCGCCGGCGGGGCGCTCGACGTGGACAGGATCGAAACGGCGGTCGCCGCGAGCGGCACACACCCGATCGGCGTGGCGGCGCGGCTGATCTGGTAGTCGCCGCCGCGCTCGGCTACGATCGGGCAACTGCACTCTCTTCGAGACAAAGCCATGGCGTTTTCGCTGATCGACGATGATGCCGGCGCGGTGCCGGTCCTCGCCTTGTCCAAAACGGGGCTGGCGGCGTGGCGCGAGACGGCGCCGGCGCGCGAGCGCGACTGGGCCGCCGCGGTCGGGTTTGCCGGTGAGGCGGGCAAGCTCGCGCTGATCCCCGACGCCGAGGGCCGGCTTGGCCGGGTATTGGTCGGGATGACCGAGGGCGAGGCGGCAATCTGGGCCTTCGCCGGGCTGTCGGAGACCCTGCCGCCGGGCAGCTACCGGGTTGAGGCGGTCCCCGAAGGCGGCGATCCGACCCGGCTGGCGCTCGGCTGGGCGCTCGGCACCTATGCCTTCACCCGCTATCGCGACAAGAAAAAGAAGGGGCCGAGTGCCGCGCTGGTGTGGCCGAAGGGCGCCGACCGCGGGCAGGTTAAGGGGCTGGCCGGCGCGGTGTTCCTGGCGCGCGACCTGATCAGCACGCCGGCTTCGGACATGGGGCCGGCCGAGTTGGCGGCGGCGGCAACCGATGTCGCGGCGAAGGCCGGCGCGCGCCACCGCGTCATCGAGGGCGACGCATTGCTCGCCGAGAACTATCCGACGATCCATGCGGTCGGCCGCGCCAGCACGCGCGCGCCGCGGCTGGTCGACATCGTGTGGGGCGACGAGAAGGCGCCCAAGGTGACGCTGGTCGGCAAGGGGGTGTGCTTCGATTCGGGCGGGCTCGACCTCAAGGCCGCCTCCGGCATGCTGAACATGAAAAAGGACATGGCCGGCGCCGCGATCATGCTCGGGCTCGGCCAGGCGATCATGAGTGCGGGGCTGCCGGTGCGCCTGCGCGTGCTTTTGCCGATGGTTGAGAACGCGGTGTCGGGCAATGCGATGCGGCCGCGCGACATCATCAAGACGCGCAAGGGGCTGACCGTCGAGATCGGCAACACCGACGCCGAGGGACGCCTGATCCTGTGCGATGCGCTGGCCGAGGGGTCGAGCGAGCACCCGGAGCTGATCGTCGATGCCGCCACACTGACCGGCGCCGCGCGCGTCGCGGTCGGCCAGGAGCTCGGCGCGCTGTTCTGCAACGACGACACGCTGGCGGCGGGGCTGCTGGCCGCCGGCACGGCGGAGGACGATCCGCTCTGGCGGATGCCGCTCTATCGGCCCTATCGCCGGCTGATCGACAGCAAGATCGCCGACCTCAACAACGTCTCCGAGGGGCCGCATGGCGGCGCGATCACGGCGGCGCTCTACCTGCAGGAATTCGTCGAGCCCGGGGTGCCCTGGGCGCATCTCGACGTGATGGCGTGGAACAACCGCACCCGCCCGGGCCGTCCGGAGGGCGCCGAAGCGCAGTGCCTGCGCGCCCTCTACGCCCACATCGCCGGCCGCTTTGCCGCTCGCTGAGCCCTAGGCGCCGCCGGCTTCCGCCCAGTCGAGGAGGCGGGCGAGGAAGGCCTGGCCGGCGGCGAGTTCGGCGCGGGTGATGTATTCGTCGGGCTTGTGCGCGACGTCGATCGAGCCCGGGCCGCAGACGATCGCCGGGATGCCGGCCTCCTGATAGAGCCCGGCCTCGGTGGCGAACGAGATCGTCGTCGTCGTGTTGGCGCCGGTCAGCCGCCGGGCCAATAGCTCGGCCGGCGAGCCTGCCTCCGGCACCAGCGGCGGCACGAACACGACGGCCTCGGTCTCAACGGAAGCCTCCGGGTAGACCGCCCGCAGCCGCGGCAACAGGTCGGCCGCGATGAAATGGTCGATGTGCGCCTTCAGCGCCGCCGCGTCGTCGCCGGGCAGGTTGCGCAGATCCCAGTCGAATTCGCACTCGCGCGCGATGATGTTGACTGCGGTGCCGCCAGCGATCGTGCCGACCGAGAGCGTCGTGTGCGGCGGGTCGAAGCCGCTGTCGGGCCGGGCACGGCTGCGCGCGTCGACCGCCAGGCGGTTGATCTCGGCGATGATCTCGGCGGCGGCGACGATCGCGTTGACGCCGCGCTCGGGGGCGCTCGAATGGCCCTCGCGGCCGGTCACCCGAGTGCGGAAGAACGAGCAGCCCTTCTGCCGGTTCGCGACCTGCATCGAGGTCGGCTCGCCGATGACCGCCATCAGCGGGCGGGCGGTGCCTTCCGGCAAGGCGCGGATCAGGGCGGGCGCGCCGAAGCAGCCGGTCTCCTCGTCATGGGTGAAGGCGAGATGCAGCGGCACCGCCAGCGGCCGCCGCGCCGCCCGCGGCACAAGCGCCAAAACAAGCGCGAGGAAGCCCTTCATGTCGGCGCTACCGCGCCCGTGGAGGCGGCCGCCACCCTCCCCGGGGCGCTCGGTCAGGCGGAACGGGTCGCTGTGCCACTCCTGCCCGGCAACCGGCACGACATCGGTATGTCCGGAGAGGATGACGCCGCCACGGCCCCCGTCGCCCACCGTCGCGAACAGATTGGCTTTACCCGCGCCGGCGCTGCTGCGGTGCGCGGCAATGCCGAAGCCGCCGAGATAGTCGGCAACCCACTCGATCAGCGCGAGGTTGGAGTTCGCCGAAATCGTGTCGAACGCGATCAGCCGATCGAGGAGCTCGATCGCTGCGGCGAGGCCCTCCTCGGAGCCGGGGTCA